>JAWKPM010000004.1:0-262786 GCA_041390625.1 Dehalococcoidia bacterium
GGGCGCGCCGAACTGGCAGGGGAACATGGAGGACCCCTACGGCTCGACGCTGATCGCCAACTACGCCATGGTCGCGCACCGGCACATGCACAACTACGGCACGACGAGCGCCGACCTCGCCGAGATCTCCGTCTCGACCCGGGCGCACGCGATGCGTAACCCCGAGGCCGTGAAGGCGATGACCGACCTGCAGTTCCAGGGCATCAACGAGATCACGGTCCAGGACGTGCTCGACTCCCGCGTGATCGCGGACCCGCTGCACCTGCTCGAGTGCTGCATGGTCTCCGACGGCGGCGGCGCCCTGGTGATCGCGAGCCCCGAGGTGGCGCGCGGGACGAAGAAGCCGCCAGTGTGGATCATCGGGACCGGCGAGGCGACGAAGTACCGCGAGAACGGCGGCGACATCACCACGAGCGCCGGCGCGCAGTCCGGCCCGATCGCCTTCGGCGAGGCACAGGTCTCGCCGGACGAGATCGACATCGCGATGATCTACGACTCGTTCACCATCACCGTGGCGACCTGCATCGAGGACCTCGGCTTCTGTAAGAAGGGCGAGATCAAGGACTTCGTGAAGGACCTGCGCTTCCGCTTCGACAGCCCGCTGAAGCCGGCCGTGAACACGGACGGCGGCGGCCTGTCCTCCAACCACCCGGGCATGCGCGGGCTGTTCCTGCTGCTCGAGTCGGTGCGGCAGCTGCGCGGCGAGTCGACCTCGCAGGTGGCGAACGCACAGCTCGCCGTCGCGCACGGCAACGGCGGCCTGCTGGGCGGCAACCACACCGGCGGCACCGTCATCCTGGCCAAGGACTAACTCGAGGAATCGGAGGAGACAACAGATGCCCAACCGACCACAGCCCCGGTTCCCCGAGCCCAACACGCAGCCCTTCTGGGACGGCGTGAAGGCGGGCGAGCTGAAGTACCTGCAGTGCAAGGACTGCAACGAGATCATCTTCACGCCGCGGCTGATCTGCTCCGACTGCGGTGGCCTGAACCTCGAGTGGAAGACTTCGAAGGGTGAGGGTGAGGTGTACACCTACTCGGTCGTGCGCCAGAACCGGAACCCTGCGTTCTCGGACCTCGGCGCGTACGCGGTGGCGTACGTGGACCTCGACGAGGGCTTCCGCATGCTGACCAACGTCGTCGGCGTCGACGACCCCACGAAGGACATCAAGATCGGCCAGCGCGTCAAGGTCGACTACGAGAAGCAGGACTCGGGCGACATCCCGATCCCGGTGTTCCGTCCCATCTAGCCTCGAGGCTCGCGGGAGATCGATGAGCGGGGCGGCGCGAGCCGCCTCGCTTCTTTCTACCTCGGCTCCTCGCGTCGGGCCTCCAGTTGGCGTCCCCGGCGGGCGCGTGCCGGTAGACTGCGCCGCGAGGAGAGAGCCGTGAGCAACCTGCTGAACCTGACACGCGCGTGCCTCGAGGAGCGGGCTAACGACCCCGCCTCGGCGGGGCGGGCGGCGTTCACGTTCGTCCTCGACTACGACGATGCCTCGATGGACCGCTCGTGGACATACGCCGAGGCGTGGGAGCGCGTCCAGGCGATCGGGCGCGGACTGCTGGCGCGTGGCCTCGAGCGGGGCGACCGCGTCCTCGTGCGGTCGCCGCACTCGGCGGAGTACGCCTTCGCCTTCTTCGGCGCGAACGTCGCGGGGCTCGTGCCGATCCCCGCTTCACCGCAGCTGACCGAGGAGGAGGCCGAGTTCCTGCTAACGGACTCCGAGGCGCGCGGGCTGATCGCGACGCCAGAGTTGCGCCTCGAGGGGTTCACGGGCATCGAGGTGGAAGCGAGCGAGCTCGCGTCCCTCGATGGGCCAGGACCGCTGCCTCAGACCGAGGCGGAGGAGCCGGCGTTCCTCATCTACACCTCGGGCACGACATCGAAACCGAAGGGGGTGCTCCACGCGCAGCGCTCAATCCTTGGACGTGCGCTCATGCGCGAGGGGTGGCAGGGCTTCGGTCCGGACGACACCACACTGCACGCAGGCACGCTGAACTGGTCGTACACCCTCGGGGTCGGGCTCATGGACCCGTGGGCGGCCGGCTCGCACGCCGTGCTCTTCGGCGGGACGTACGAGGCGGCAGGGTGGCAACGGCTGGTGAAGCGCCTCGGGGTCACGATCTTCGTGGCGGTGCCGACGGTGTATCGCCAGATCCTCAAGTACGGCTCGCCGGAGAACGGCGACCTCGCCTCGCTGCGGCACGGCCTGTGTGCCGGCGAGGCGATGCCGCCGTCGCTCCTCGAGGAGTGGCGGGCGCGGGTGGGGACCGACCTCTTCGAGTCCCTCGGGATGACCGAGGTCAGCACGTACATCTCGAGCGGGCCGGTGACACCGATCCGCCTCGGATCGCCGGGGCGGCCGCAGCCGGGTCGGCGCGTGGCGATCCTGCCCGAGGAGGACGGCGATGAGCCGCTGCCGGCCGGTGAGGTCGGGTTGCTGGCGGTGCATCGTTCGGACCCGGGCCTGATGCTCGGCTACTGGCGACGGCCCGATGAGGAGGCCGCGGTCATGCGCGGCGACTGGTTCGTCGGCGGGGACATGGCCGTCCTCGATGAGGATGGCTACGTCTGGTTCCACGGCCGCGCCGACGACGTCATGAAGTCGTTCGGCTACCGCCTGTCACCCGTGGAGATCGAGGCGGCGCTGTCCTCGTGCGGGGGCGTCAGCGAGGTGGCGGTCGTTGGTATCACCCTCGATGAGGCGAAGACCATCGTGACCGCCTGCGTTGTGCGGACCCCCGATGAAGCGGGCGCAGCACTCACCACGGAGGCGCTGGCCGCGCATGCCTCGCAGCACCTCGCGGGGTACAAGCGGCCGCACGAGTATCGATTCGTCGACGCGCTGCCGCGGACGCGCAACGGCAAGGTGCAGCGTCGGGAGTTGGTCGCGAGCCTCGCGGCCTCGAGCTAGCGCCCTTGAGGGCTACTCCGCGCGCCCCTCGGCCGTACCGGTCCACGGCTCACCTGCCGTGTCGAGCAGGACGCAGATCACCTCGCGGTCGCCCTGGTCCCACGACTCGGCCGAGGGGTAGAGCGCGCTGATGTCGAAGCGCGATTCCTCGTACGACCGGCCGACGAAAGGCTCGAACTGCTCGAGGCAGGCGTCGGTGGCGAAGTCACGTATCGCCTGTGCGCCGGGGAAGGCGTCGCCGCCCTCGGGGAAGTCGATCAGCGCGAAGACCTGATTGTCGTGCGGATCCTCGCAGGGCACGGCCGCCAGCGAGCTCACCGGCGCCGTCGGGTCCTCGGGGTTGTCGAAGCAGTCGCCGAGACGCATCTCGAACGCCGAGACGTCGCCGGCACCGACGATCTCGCCGCGGTCGTCACGTTCTGCGCCGGAACACGCGATCGCGAGCACGCCGAGGACGACCATCGCCCACGGGAACCATCGACCTCGAGACACGCGCACCTCCGGAGTCGGTGGGACGGTAGACAACGTACCGGGTGCGCCAACAAGGCGCGCGGGCGCTGAACTGCCTCGGAAGGCCGTCTCGAACGGTGTGGCGCTACTGCGCGCTGCCCTGAGCGGTGCCGACCAGGGGCCGAAGGCGGAGGTCGACGAGGAAGCAGAGGATCTCGCGATCGCCCTTCTGCCATGAGAGGTCGGTCGGGTACATCGTGCGGACGTCGTAGCGCGAGTCCTCGAAGGCGATGCCCACGAAGCGCTCGAAGTCGGCGAGACAGGGATCGGCGGCGTAGGTCTCGAAGGCGTCGATGCCCGGGAAGCCGTCATCGTCCTCGGCCGGGTAGTCGAAGGCGGTGTAGACCTGCGCGTCGTGCGTCTCGTCGCACGGGACGGCGTCGAGCGACGCGAATTCGTCGCCGGTCGGCGCGTTGAAACAGTCTCCGACGCGAATCGCGAAGGCGGAGACGCTGCCCGCGCTCACGATCTCACCGGTGTCGTCGCGTTCGGCCGAATCGCAACCGAGGACGCCGGCGGCGAGGACCCCGAGGGCCAGAAGCGTGCGGATCCGAGGCATGCGATCACCTCCACGTGCCGCGGCACCACCGTACGAGCGGGTTGGCGACCCGGTCATCGGGAGTCCCCCGCACGGGCGATTTGCGCCGCGCGCAGGCGAGGACGACACTCGGGCATCCGAGGACGGAGGCACGGATGAACGAGCGCTGGCGGTCGATCGTGACGGGGTTCGCGGGCGGCGGCGCCTCGGGCCTGACGGGCATCGGTGGGGGCACGGTGATGGTGCCGCTGCTCACCGGCGTGCTGCACATGCCTCAGCACCGGGCGCATGCGACCAGCCTCGTGATCGTGATCTTCGCGGCACTTTCGGCCGTGACGCAGTACCTCTCACGCGACCAGGTGGACTGGGGCCTCGCGGGTGCGCTGGCGATCGGGGCGATCGTCGGGGCGCAAATCGGCGCGCGTACCATGCGCCAGCTGCCCGAACGGCGGCTGCGGATGGTGTTCGCGCTGTTCCTGCTGTTCGTGGGCATCCGCCTGCTGGTCTGGGGCTAGCGATGGACCTCGATGGCTCGGTGATCGCGGCGCTGCTCATCGGCCTCGCGGGCGGCGCCTTCGGCGGGTTGCTGGGGATCGGTGGCGGCACGCTGTTCGTGCCGGCGCTGGTGCTGCTGCTCGGCGAGGAGCAGCACGTGGCGCAGGGCGTGTCACTGGTGGTGATCATTCCCACCGCTATCTCGGCGACGACGGCGAACCTTCGAGGCGGCCTCGTGGATCTCGAGGTGGCGAAGTGGGTGACGCCGTTCGCGGTTGGCGCGGCGCTGTTGGCGGCGTGGGTGGCAGGCCAGATCGGCGCGGACACGCTCAGCCGCGTGTTCGGCGTCGTGGTGCTGTACGTCGGCAGCCGGACGCTGTTCACCACGTGGCGCGCCGGGCGGCGGGCGGCGGCCTCCACTTAACGAGCGCCCTCGAGAGACACCGGGCGGGTCAGACGCCTCGGAGCAGCACGCCCTGGATGAAGACGACGTAGAGCACGAGGAGCACGACGCCCTCGATGCGGCTGATGTGGTAGCGAGGCCACGCGAGCGGCACGAGGATGAGGGTGCTGATCGCGAGGGCCGGCACCTCGAACTGGAAGAGCTCCTGGTCAAACGGCATCGTCACGAGGGCCGACGTCAGTCCGAGCACGCCCAGCAGGTTGAAGATGTTCGAGCCGACGACGTTCGCTACCGCGATCTCGTGTTCGCGCCGAAAGGCTGCCACGGCGCTCGTGGCGAGCTCGGGGAGACTCGTGCCGGTGGCGACGATGGTGGCGCCAATCGCGGCTTGCGAGAGCCCGGCGCGCTCGGCGATGCCGACCGCGCCGTTGACGGCGGTGTCGGCCCCAAACGTGAGCGCTGCGAGGCCCGCCACCAGCATCCCGCCTTCGGTGAGGCGCGCGGTCGTGCTCGGCGTGAGCTGGCGCGCGGCCTCAGCCGCCTCGGCCTCGATCGCGGCCGCGGCCTCGGGCCACAGCCGTGGCGAGATCGCGACGAAGGCGATGAGGCCGAGGAACATGACCGAGCCCTCGATGTGACCGATGCGGCCGCTGGCGGCGAAGGCAATCGTCAGCGCCGTACCCGCGATCAGCACGGGAATCTCCCAGCGCACGAGGCGTTGATTCACGCCGACCGGCGCGATCGCGGCCGAGAGCCCGAGGACGAGCGCGACGTTCGCGACGTTTGAGCCGAGGACGTTGCCGACGGCGATGTCGGAGGACTCTCGCGACGCGGCAAGCAGGCTGACGACAAATTCGGGCGCCGATGTCCCGAAGGCGACGACCGTGGCGCCGATGACGACGCGGCTGATGCCGAACGACGCCGCGAGCGAGGCGGCCGAGCGCACGGTGAGCCACGCGCCCGCCAGCAGCAGGATCAGCCCGACGACGACCCGAACGAGATCGAGGGTCACGCCGCCAGACTACTCAACGGCGCTGTCCACTACATCGAGCGCGGGGCCGATCACATCGACGGCGCGGAAGATGCCGACGAGCTTGCCGTCGCGCACGACGGGGATGCGCTTGAAGTGGTGCTCCGACAGGATCTCGGCGGCGCGGCGCAGCGTGTCGTCGGCGTCGAGGGTGATGACGGGAGAGGTCATGGCGTCCGCCACCGTGCGGCCGTGTGCTCGCTGCGCCTCGCGCACGTACTCGATGGCCGATTCGGACGACTCGAGGATCGCCTTCAGGTAGTCGCCGCCAAGGGGCTCCTCGGCGAGCAAGCGGCGGATGATGTCGCTCGTCGTCACGATGCCGAGGGGATGCTCGTCGGGGTCGACGATGATGTAGCAGTCGTACTTCGTGCCGCCGATGTTCTCGAGGACCGAGCGTAGCGAGGCGTCCGGCGGGAGCGTGTCCACGTCCTCGAAGATGAAGTCGATGACGCGATAGGCGCTCAGTGGCATGTGGCGTCCTCCCTCGGGACGCCCGTCAGCATCGGGGACGGGGAAGCAGCAGACAAGAGCGCCTCGGGGGGCGCCGGTCAATCGTAATGGTCGCCGATCGCCCCCGCGGCCTCGAGGGCGGCAATCTCGTCCTCGCTGAAACCAACCTCCGCCAGGACCTCGTGGTTGAACTCGCCAACGAGGCCGCACGGAAGATCCCAGGAGGGCGCGTCGGGCTCGATCCCCCACAAGAACCCGGGCATGAGGTTCATCCCGGCGTAGCGATGATCGATGAGCTGGAACCAGTTGCGAGACTGCAGCTGCGCGCTGCCCAGCATCTCGGCAGGGGCGACGATGGGCGCGGCGATCGCACCTCGCGAGGCAATCGCGTCGGCGGCCTCGGAGGCCTCGAGGCCGCTCGTGAAGGCAGCGATCGCGGCATCGACTTCGGCGCGGGCGCCGAGCCGCCCGGGCATGGAGGCCCACGCATGGCCGTCGGCGGCCCACTCGGGGTGCCCGGCGACCTCGGCCACCGCGGCCCATTGGGCATCGTTCTCGGCGGCGACGAAGACCCACTTGTCCTCCCCCGCCGCCGGGTAGGCATCGTGCGGGACGACGTGCGGGTCGGCGTTGCCGAGCGGCTTCGGCAGGCGGTGGTTCATCGTCCACTCGGCGTAGATGCCGGGCAGCTGCCACGCCAGCACCTCGATCTGGGAGAGGTCGACGTACTGGCCCTCACCCGTCTGCTCTCGCCGCCGCAACGCCGTCACGAGGGCGAAGACGAGCGTCAGCGCCCCGGTGGCGTCCGAGTGGTAGATCGGCTTCGTTTCCTCGGGTGGGTCGCCCGGGTAGCCGCGCACGGAGGTGTGGCCGGCCGAGGCATCGAGGCCGGAGCCGAGCGTGACGTAGCCCTGGTACGGCCCCTCGACGCCCCAGCCGGGCATCGACACCATCACGAGCCTCGGGTTGATCTCGCGCAGCACGTCCCAGCCCCAGCCCATGCGCTGGATGGTCCCGGCCGAGTAGCCCTCATACAGCACGTCGGCGGAGCGGACGAGGCGCTTGAAGACCTCGGCGGAGTCGGGGTGTCGCAGGTCGATGGCGATGTTCCGCTTGTTGCGGTTCGGGAGGTGATGGATGGGGCTGCGCTCGTAGGGCGGTCCCTCGCCCGGCTTCGAGATCGGACTGTCGACGGTCGGTCGAGTCTGCGAGGCGCGCGGGTACGACTCGACCTTGATCACGTCGGCACCGAGGTCGCCGAGGAGCGAGCCGGCCATCGGGCCCGCCCAGACCTCGGAGAGCTCGAGCACCTTGAGACCCTTGAGAAGTTGCGAGGTCATCTGCGTTATCCCGTCACGCCGGCGCGGAAGAGGGCGATCTGCTCGTCGCGGCTGTAGCCGGCGGCATCGAGGAGCTCGGTGGTGTGCTGTCCGAGGCGGGGCGCCGGATGCGCCTCCCACGCCTCGTCGAGGTGGAACGGCGCGCTGGCCAGGGTGATCGTGCCGACCCCCGGCTGCTCGAGCTCGACGAAGGAGCCGCGCGCGACGGCCTGGGGGTCGGTCAGCACCTCGGAGACCTCGAGGGTGGGCGCGACCATCACGCCGAAGCCCTGGAGCTCCGTGAACACCTCGTGCTTCGTCCGCGCCTCGAGCCACGGCCCGAGGTAGGTCATGAAATCGTCCCAGTGCTCGCCCTTCAGCAGCGGATCGGCGAAGCGCGGGTCGGTCGGCAGCTCGGCGTGACCGATGCCCTGGCAGAGCCGCTCGAAGAAGCGCGGGCCGGAGGCGGCGAACATGACGTAGCCGTCCTTGCAGCGGTAGTTGCCGGCCGGGTAGGCGATGTGGGACTGGCCCGGACCTCGAGCGGTCTCGACCTGCGTGAAGGACCAGGTGATGAAGAACGAGTCGACGTTGCCGCCCAGTGCCTCGACGGCGGCGACCTCGATATTGCGTCGCTCGCCGCCGTGCTCCTTCGACCAGACGGCAGCGGCGCCGACCGCCGCGGCGGTGCCGCCGACCTGAATCGCGGCGAGCTGTGGCGCGTAGCGGAGGGGTGGGCGCTCCGGGATGGCATGGAGGTGCATGCGCGTCGTCCACGCGAACGCCGAGGCATCATTCTCGGTGCGGTCGGCGTACGGGCCCTCGAGGCCGTGCGGAGAGATCGTGACGGTGCTGGGACCGTCGTCCGGCACGAGGTCGAGCAGCCGGCGGGCAACGGCGGGCGGCTGCTCGATGACGACGAGGTCGGCGCCTCGGATGAGGCGCGTGAGCACCTCGCGGCCGGAGGCGGTCTCGACATCGAGGGCGATCGAGCGCTTACCGGTGTTCAGCGCCAGGTGGAACGCGCCGGCATCGAGGCGAGGGGCGTCCTCCGGGAACGGTGGCAACCGCCGTACGAGGCCGCCCGTGAGCGGCTCGACGGCGACGACCTCGGCGCCGTAGTCGGCGAAGGTCTTGGTCGCAGAGGCGGCGGATACGGCGCCCCCACCGACCTCGATGACTCGAATCCCGGCGAGTGGCTGGGGCAACCGTCACCTCGTCTCCGTAGGCGCCTGCGGGTCGTGCCGGGCGCATGCCTATCATGGCGAAGAACAGGGCGTCAACGAATCGGGCGCGCATCGGACGGTAGGGCCCCAACATGGGCGAAGCGAGCAGCGACGTGCTGGCGGCGCTGGAGCGCATCTACGCCTCGTTGCCGGGCATCGACTGCCGGCGGCTCTGCCACACGGCGTGCGGACCGATCGTCCTGACAGGCCTCGAGGCGGACCGTATCGCCTCGGTGGCCGGCCGTCGCGAGGCCGATGCCGACCTCGTTTGCCCCTATCTCGAGCGCGAGAGCGGGCTGTGCGGCGTCTACCCGCTGCGGCCGCTGATCTGCCGCCTGTGGGGCGTGACGGAGTCGCTGCCCTGCCAGTGGGGCTGCGAACCGGAGCGCGTGCTGAGCGACGTCGAGGTCGGGGCCCTCATCGAGGACGTGCTGGAGCTCGCGGGCGGTGAGGTCGCGACGGTCTGGCCGGGCTGGGCCTCGATGCTGCGCTCGGCGGAGCGGCCCGGCGGCTGAGCGCCGAGCAAGCTGCTAAGCAGGGCGGGTCCTGAACCACTCGACGGTGCGCTGCACACCGTCCTCGAACGAGGTTTCGGGTGCCCAGCCCCACGCCTCGCGGGCCCTCGAGGCGTCGAGAGCGATGCCGTGGATGTCGCCCGGGCGCTCGGGCGCCATGACCGGAGGGCGCTCATAGCCGACGGCGCGGGCCACGGCCTCGAAGATCTCGCGGGTCGAGGTGCCGGTGCCGGTGGCGACGATGCAGGCGGCGGGCGTGCGGGTAGCGGCGCGAACGGTTGCTTCAACCACATCGTCGACGAAGACGTAGTCACGGAACTGGCTGCCGTCGCCGTAAATCGTGGCGTCCTGATTGGCCAGCATCCGCATGGCGAAGATGGCGATCACGCCCGCCTCGCCGTGGGGGTCCTGCCAGGGGCCGTACACGTTGCCCGGGCGGACGACTGAAACCTCGAGGTCGGAGCCTTCGACCAGCAGCGGCAGCAACAGGTCGCCCGCGAGCTTGGAGACGCCGTACACCGACTGTGGCGACTTCGGGTCGTCGTCGGCGACAGGCAGCGACGCGGGCTCGCCGAAGATGGCCCCGCCCGAGGAGTAGGCGACGAGGCGGCGCACACCGCCCTCGATGCAGGCTTCCGCGACATTCAGCGTGCCGAGGATGTTCGACTCGATGTCGAGCCGCGGCTCGCGCATCGAGATTGAGACGGACGTCTGGGCTGCGAGGTGGTAGACGACCTCGGGGCGGGCGGCCTCGATGGCGGCGCGCACCGAGGCGGGATCGCGAATATCGCCCTCGATGTGGCGTGCAGCCTCTGGCAGCGGTCGAGCGGGCGGATGGCGGTCGAAGCCGGTGACCTCGATGCCCTCGGCGACGAGACGATGGACCAGCGTGCCGCCGATGAAGCCGGCAGCGCCGGTAACGAGGGCGGGACCGTGGAGCGGCATCGGACCTCCGGCGACGGACTCGCGAGCGCCCCGCCTCACCTCGAGGGGCGGCTCGATCTCGATGTCGTCAGTGTGCGGAGTCGGTGACGCGCTGTCGATGCGCGCCGGCTGGCGCGAGCGCGCAACGGTCAGCGCGTCAGCAGGTAGGCGACGGCGGCGATCGCCGGCACCCAAAAGCCAACGAGGGCGATCGCCAGGCCGAAGACGATGCCCCGGGCGGCGGCGTTGCGGGTGTCCTCGACGGCACGGGTGAAGACGCCGGCCGCCGCTGCGGCAGCGTCGTCGGTCGAGGCCTCGAGGGCGGTGTCGACGCTATGCACGAGGCGCAGGTGCGCGCCTCGCGCGGCCGGTACGACCTCGGGCTCTTCGTCGGGGAGCGGGGCGCGCTGGAAGGCCATGGCTGATCATCGGCGCGCAGGCGTCGGGAGTTGATGGGGAGGTGTCAGAATGGCATCTGAACGCGTGGGGACCCTGCGTCAAGAGGCGGCCGGGCTGTGAATAACTTGTCGCTCCGTCACAGGATCGTCTGAGAACCGAATGATAGACTCGGTCCACCGGCTCCCCCGGTTGGTGCAGTGCGAGCAGGGACGCTTGTGACGCCTCGTTGGACCTTCGCGCCTCGATTGCTGGCTGCCGCGCTCATTGCAGCGCTCGTGGTGCCGGTGCTGCCGGCAGCGGGTGCGCATGCGCAGACGCCGGATGAGCTCGAGTGCGTCACCCCGACCTCGACGGTCGTCGCCGGGCCACCTCCGACCCAGGAGCCACCGATCTTCGACCCGCCCCCGACGTCAACGCAGCCGCCGGCGACCCAAACCCCGGTGGCTACCGAGACTCCTGTTTCGACGGAAACGCCCGTCTCGACCGAGACGCCCGTGTCCACGGAAACGCCAGTTTCAACGGAGACACCGGTTTCAACCGAGACTCCCGTGTCTACCGAGACGCCGGTTTCGACCGAGACCCCCGTGTCTACTGAGACTCCGGCTTCGACCGAGACACCCGCTGCGACGGACACTCCCGCGTCGACGGAGACGACGACGACCTTGCCTCGCCTCATCGGCGGAAGCGATGGCTCCAATGATGCCGTCGCGCAGGACTGCACCCCCAGCCCGGTGCCGACACCCACCCTCAACGCGACGACCGCGACGCCCTTCGCGGGCGTCCTGGCCACGCCTGACCCGAATCGACGGGGACCACAGCCGACGAGGACCGTCGTCGTCACGCCGCCGGCGTCGACCCCCTCGCTGACGCTGGCGGGCCCGAGCGGCTCGACGAACGAGGTGCAGGACACGGTCGACGAGGTCACGCCGACGCCGACACCCGTGCCCAGCGGGCCTCGGGCACTCGCGAGTTCGGACACGCCGCTGCAGCAGGCGCTCGTGGTCGCCGGCGCACCGAACGACCGCAATGGCGGCGGTGGGACGACCTCCGGTGGGACGGGGAGCGACGCATCGAGCGTCGAGGGGGGATCGTCCTCGATGTTCGGCGGGCTCGACTCAAACCTCGTGCTGATGCTGTCGCTGCTGGCGGCCCTGGGAATCCCCGCGGCGGCGATCGGCGGGCGCATCTACCAGATCCGGCGCGAATAGCCCGGACTCCGTCGAGCCCCGACAGACGTGAATCGAGGCGGCCGGTCGGCCGCCTCGATTTGTCTTCGAACCTCAGACCGGCGGCGCTAGGCGAGCCGGCGCTGGCGCTCGGCGAGCGAGACGGGCTCGAGCGGCTCGTCCTCCTCGACCTCGGGGACGGGTGCGCCGCTGGCGTCGACCGGCGGAATGGCGGCCATGCGGTAGCCGGTGCCCCACTCGTTGAGGAGGTAGCGCGGCTGCGACGGGTCGTCCTCGAGCTTGCGCCGGAGGTAGCCGACGTAGATCCGCAGGTAGTGCGTGTCGTCGACGAACTCGTCGCCCCAGACCGAGCTGAGGAGCAAGCGGTGCGGCACCACCTTGCCGACGCGCAGCGCCAGCGTCTCGAGGAGGCGGTACTCCGTCGGGGTGAGCTGCACGGCGTCCCCGGCCTTCGAGACCAGTCGCGCCTCGCGGTCGATGGTGATGTCGCCCGTGCGGATGACGAGGCGGTCCTCGCCGGCCTGGGTCTGGCGCCCGGCGCGACGGATGGCGGCGCGCACGCGGGCGATGATCTCGGAGCTGCTGAACGGGTAGACGAGGTAGTCGTCCGCACCGACGTCGAGCATGCGCACGGCCTCGGAGGGGTCGCCCTCGCGGGCGAGGACCATGATCGCCACGTCCTCGGAGATGGCGCGCAGGACGCGGGTGAGATCCTGGCCGTCCATCCCGGGCAGGTGCGCGTCGAGGATCACGGCGTCCGGGTGGAGCGCGTAGACCTTGCGCAGCGCATCGAGGCTGCTGTTGGCCTCCTCGACGACGTACTCGTGGGCCTGGAGCTGACGGACGAGGAGCCGGCGGTGACGCTCGTCCGCATCGACGACGACGATGACTGCCATATGCCCTGCCTACGCCACTCCTCGCGCTGACTCGCCGGTCGAGGGACCAACGCGCGCGCGTGTCTGGATTTCCCGGTCACGATGCTCATCCGGGCGGCCTGGGAAGGCTCCGAACGACTCGTTACGTTGACTATCGGCAGACGAGTTGCATTCGTTTAGGCTGCGCCCGTGTGTCGGCGCTCAGACGATTTCGTTGCGACCGCGACTCGAACGCGGTCAGGGACTCCTACTCGTCGTCGTCCTGTGGCGCCTCGGCCGGAACGGAGCGGAGCATGTAGCCCGCGCCGCGCTGCGCGACGAGGAGCACCGGGCGCTCCGGATCGGCCTCGATCTTCTCGCGGAGACGGCGGACGTAGACCCGCAGGTAGTGGCGCGCCGAGAGATACTCGGGCCCCCATACCTCGGCCATCAGCTTGCGATGCGGGACGATCTCGTCCATCCGCTCGGCCAGCGCGAGCAGCAAGTTGAACTCGGTGCGCGTGAGCCGCACCTCGAGGCCGTCGACGAGCACCTTGCGGCTGTCGCGCACGATCGCGACGTTGCCGGCGCGGTAGTCGACGTGCTCCTCGTAGGGGCTGGGGGTGGCGGCGCGGCGGGTCACGGCGCGCAGGCGGGCGAGCCACTCATCGTTGGGCGCGTCGCCCGCGAGGAAGGCGTCCGCCCCGGCCTCGAGGTAGGCGGGTCCGAGGTGCTCCGGCGCATCCGAGCCGATCACGACGATGGGCTGCTGGGTGCGCTCGGCGAGGTGCTCGACGAACGCGAGGCGGTCCGCGTCACTGGCGTCGACGACGTAGGCGTCGGGCGAGCGCGAGTCCGTGACGGGGCACTGCTCCGGCGAGACATCGATGGTCTCGAACGCCTCGTTGAAGCGCCCGGCAATCGATTCGTCACGGGAGACGACGGCGATCCGTCGCATGGCGGTCCCCACATCCGTGGGCGTGCTGCTGCGCCAACACGCCGGCGAGCGACCGCACGTGCCGCGAGGGCGGCAGGGAGCAGCAGCGTCGCACCATGTGTATCGGTCGTATGGGGCTGCTTGTTCAGTGTAGGAACGCGCTTCGAGCGAAGAATCGGCCTCGAGCAGACAGCTTTGACGGGCGAAGTGCGCTAGGAGGCGCCCTCGGCGGTCGTGCGAACCGCGCGGACCACGAGGCGCTGATCGTAGTGCCCCGCGTCGAAGACACCGTCGCAGGTGATGAGCGTGATCGACTCCTGAGCGGTCGGCGCGAGCACGGCGGCCATGTCGATGTTGTCGACAGGGAACGACTGCAGCGCGGTCACCGCGTAGTGGATGACCGTGCCATCGCGGAGCACGATCTCGATCTCGTCACCGGCCTCGAGGTTGCGCAGGTCCCAGAACACTGCGGGGCCGTAGTTGTGGTAGTCGACGTGACCGGAGAAGACGGCGTTGCCGCCCAGGCCGGGCTTCGAGGTGAAGTCGTACCAGGCGACCAGCTCGGGTGAGTTCGGAACGTCCATGTAGCCATCGGGTGTGATGTTGAGCGGCACGAGCTGCGAATCGACGCCGATCGACTTGATGGCGATGCGCTCGACTGGCGACAGGAACTGCTCCTCGGGTTCCTCGGTCGGCTGCGCCTCGGCGCGCTCGAGGACCGACGCCACGGCCGGCGGCGCGGTCGCCTCGAGGGGCGCACGCGCGGCGAGGGCGTCGGCGTAGCGTGATTCGACGGTGGACTCAGGTGAGCGACTCATCGAGCTGACGAGCATCGCGATGACCGCGAGGGCCGCCATGAGCGCGAATGCGGAGCCCACGCCCGCGAGGAAAGGTCGGGAGTTCACTCGATTGAGCGCGGCGCTCAGGCGGTGGACGATGGATTGCGCCATTGGATCGATTGTAGAGCGGACGGCCCGAGCGGGCCTCGGTATTGGCTCTACTCTTCGCAGGTGTTCTGTCTGAGGCACGGAGGCCTCGGCGCGCCGGACAGGGACGAGCCGTGGGCGCACTTCGATCGCACCGGGGGGCATGGGGCGCTACCGCCGCCATCGCGCTGGCGCTGGTCGCCCTCGCCGGCTGGCACTACCTCACGCTGTACCGCAGCCTCCTCGGCGCCCGCAGCGACCTGCTGGCGGTGGAGTCGCAGCTGAGCGCCGTCGGCGTCGACGTGCAGGCCGAGGACCTCGATGGCGCCCGCGAGCTGCTGGGCTCAGCAGACACACGTTCGCAGCGGGCCGCACGACACATGGACCGCGACCCGCTCCTCCAGCTCGCGCGGCACATGCCCGGTCCGGGAACGCAGGTCGAGGCCGCGTACGTCCTCGTCGATATGTCGAGCACGATCGTCTCGCTCGGCTTCGAAGCGTTGGACGTCGGTGAGCGCATCGTCGAGCTCCGCGACGACGAGCACGACGTGCCGGTGACCGAGATCGGCGTCCAGCTCCTCGAGGACCTCGAGCCGCAGCTCTTGCGCCTGGACGAGCTCACACAGCGGCTCGTGGACCAGCGCATCGAGCTGGGGGACGGCGCCCTCCTGCCACCGCTCGATGCGGCGCGCACGCGCCTCGACGAGCGTCTGCCGGAGCTCGCGAGCGCCGTCCGGCGCGGCGTGGAGGCGCGAGACGTCCTGCCGGCCGCGCTGGGCTTCGACGAGCCACGACGGTACCTCCTGATCGCGCTGAACAACGCCGAGATCCTGCCCGGTGGCGGCCTCGTGAGCGTCGCCGGTGTCATCGAGGTCACGAACGGCCGCCCGGGCGAGGTCGACTTCACCGGGGCGGGCCAGTGGAAGCCGCAGTGGGACTCGCTCGGCGGGGCGTACATCGAGCCGCCGGGGCCGCTGCAGCGGTACCTGCTGCAGCACTTCTCCTGGAACCTGCCGACGAGCAACTGGAGCCCGGACTTCCCAACGTGGTCGCGCCAGGCCCTCGAGTTCTACGAGCTCGCGTGGGGGCCGCAGGACGTCGACGGCGTGATCACGGTGGACCTCGACGTCCTCGAGGGGCTGCTGCGCGTGACGGGGCCGAAGCAGCTGGTGACGCAGCAGTTCGGCACGCTCACCCTCGATGCGGACAACGCCGTCCTCGAGCTGGAGCGCATCTCGAGGCGGCCGTACGAGGAGGAGCCGGACCGCAAGGCGCCCGTTGGCGACTTCGCGGCGCTGATGCTGCATGACGTGCTCGACTTGCCGACCGACCGCTGGGACGAGCTCGCGGAGACGCTGAGCACGCTCGGAAACGAGCGCCACATCCAGGTGTTCATGTTCGACGAGCAGGAGCAGGCGCTCATCACGGAGCTCGGCTGGAGCGGCCGGCTCGAGCCGGTCGCGGGCGACTACGTCCAGATGAACGAGGCGAGCCTCAACAGCACGAAACTCAACCTGATCATCTTCCCCGAGGGCACCTACCACATCGATGTCGGGGCGCTGGGCGACGCGCGGCACGAGCTGCACCTGCGCTACGACAACCCCTTCTCGGAATGGGCGGCGGGGAAGGACCCCGACCTCGTGTCCCGCCTGATGATCGACGGGCAGTACGGTGCCTACCTGCGCGTACTGTCGCCGCCGGGGACGGTCAACGCCTCGGTCGAGGTCACGGGCACGCCGGCCGCGATCGAGGACGTGGGCACCGAGGGACCATACGACTGGTTCGGCACATTCGTGCCGGTGCCCCCCGATGAGACGCGCGAGGTGACGCTGCGCTGGACGGTGCCGCTGGCGACCTCGGCCCCCGGCGCCTCGACGTACGAGCTGTTCATGCAGAAGCAGCCCGGTACGCGGGGCATGTGCCTCGACTTGTCGATTGCGCGTGAAGGCGTACCGGCGCGAGTGATCGACATCGAGGGCGGCTCGCTCGACGAGGACGGGCGCATCTGCCTCACGACCGACGTGACGGTGCGCGTCGAGTTCTAGGGCCCGAGGCCCGCACGCCTTGAGGCCCTGACCCGCCTCGGAGGGCGCAAGCGAACGAGAGGCCCGAACGGGCCTCTCGTTGCGTTGGTCGAGACGGAAGGTTCGAGCTAGTGGGTGCGGAAGCCCCAGCGGCGGCGGGCGACCCACACGCCGGCGAAGGCGAGCACCGCGACGACGAGGGTGGAGACGAGCGCGCTGACGGCGACGACGCCGGACTCCACGACCCCGGCGCTACCGGTGTTCGGCGGCAGCGGCGGCTGGCCGACCGGGAGGACGACCTGCGTGTCGATGCTGCCGCAGGTGGCGCTCAGCGTGATGGTGCCCGCGGTCTCACCGGTAAACAGCGTCAGCTGCGCGGTGCCGTCGGCGCCGGTCGTGAACTCGCTCGGCGTGATCGTGGCGGTGGTGCCCGGCTGCTTCACGATGCTGATCGTGGAGGTCTGACCCGGCAGCGGGTTGCCGCCCGTGTCCGTCCACACCAGCAGGATGCTGACGTTCTGGTTCACGCCGGGGTTCGGCACGGCCGGGATGAAGACGCAGTTGCCCACCGGCGGCGGGTACGACTGCGCATTGGCGACGGTCGTGCTTCCGAACACCGCCGCAGCCATGAGCAGGGACGCAGTCAGCAAAGTGAGTGATCGCACGGGGCCTCCTCGGTCTCGGACGAAGTATCAATCACCGTCGATCAACGAACAGACACATCTTGATAAGACCTGACATTTACAGTTGGGACGCGGTCCAGGCGCCGGCCCGCCGCACCTGTCGATGTGCCCAGCCCACCGGGGTCCGCAGGCGCGTGCGCCGCAGCCGGCGGCCGACGAGGGACCGCACCGTCAGCGCGGGCGGACGCACGAGCACCGCGACCGGCGAATCGAACATCGCTTCGGTCTTCTCGAACAGCGTGGGGTGGCCCTCGGTGACCTCGGCGCGGTACCGATCGACGTGCTCGGGCCGCGCCAGGTAGAGCTTGCCGGGGCTGACCGCGAAGGGCTTGAGCGCGCTGGCGGGGTCCAGCAGGTAGCGCGCCGTCGCGGCCGCGACGCCCGGGAAGCGCTCGTTGAACACGTCATCGAGGACGGCGACGCCCTCGGGGACGAGGATGCGCTCGACGAGCCGGATGTCGCTCAACACCACGTCCTCGTCGTGCCCGCCATCGATCGAGACGATGCGGCAGCCGCCGACGTGGTCGCGAATCGCCTCGGGCGTCAGGTTCGTCGAGGAACCGCGCAACACGGTCACGTCGGCGTCCCCGGTCCACCGCTCGACGTTCGCGAGGAAGCGGTCGTGCAGGTCGTTGGGGAAGGTGTCGGCGGCGAAGCAGCGCTCGTTCGCGTGGGCAGTCAGCTTCAGCAGGATGAACAGCCGCCCCTGAAAGACGCCGATCTCCCCGAGGCCGCCCGTAACGCCTCGATGGCGCTGTCGCATCGAGATCCGCGCGATGACGCCGGCGCTGTGATCGTCGAGCCAGCCGGGAACATCGCGGTGTCTCGTAATGTAACGTGTCAAGTGATGCGTCGTCATGATTCCATTCATCGGCGCAGAGAGGTGCGGTGAAGGAGCATCCTAGCAGAGCACGTCAGCGCCTCGGTGAGTCGTGAGATCACGCGCTCGAACTGAGATGCGGACGAAACCTCGATGCGATTCTGTCCGGTCCCGTTTGCGAATCCTCAACGCGGCGCGTGGCACAACTGATCAAGGAGTGGACGAAGCCGATCGGTTACGGCGCCGCAGCGATCCCTCCGGTCTGTCGCACATCGCACAGAGCCCGACTCCAGGCGGCACAGCACGCGGCAGCGCGCGACCTCGAGGGGTGAGGCTGCTGCGGGGGACGCGAGGCACTCCATGCGCGTGGGAATCTGGGGACACTTCCACGGCGGCAACTTCGGCGACGACCTCGTCGTGCGCACGCTCATCGAGGGCCTGCGCCGCCGGGATCCCGCGGCCGAGATCGTCGCCTTCGCTCAGGCGCCGGATTCGGCGAGCGAGTTGCATGGCGTTCCTGCCGTGCCGATCCACGCGAACTACCGACCCGGCCTGGACTACCAGCGACCGACGTTCTGGCGGCGCCACGGCGGCTGGCTGCCGCTTCGAGCACTGCGCTACCTCGTGCGGCTGGCGATCGCACTCCTCCGGGAGCCGGTCTTCATGCTGCGCGGATACCGGCGACTGAAGAAGCTCGACCTCGTCGTGGTCGCGGGCTCAGGACAGCTCCAGGACACCTACGCGGGCCCCTTCGGGATGCCGTTTACTGCCTTCAAGTGGGCGCTCGCCGCTCGACTGGCCGGCACGCCGATGATGTTCCTCGGGGTGGGCGTCGGGCCCCGCGTCGTCACGCCCATCGGTCGGTTCTTCCTGCGGAATGCGCTGCGCCTCTCTCCGCACGTGTCGGTTCGCGACCGCGTCTCGGCGGACGTGGCGGAGAGCCTGACCGGCGAGCGGTACCCCGAGATTCCCGACATGGCGTTCGCCCTCGATGTATCGAGGACCGCAGTCCGCCGGGCGGCCGGCGAGCGGGGCGTTGTCGGCATGAACACGATGGCGTGGGCAGAGCCGGGCCTCTGGCGAGACGGCGACCTCGGACGCTACGAGGCGTATCGGGCGAAGCTCGTGGAGTTCGTGGAGTGGACTGTGCGCTCGGACCTCGACGTGGTCTTGTTCTCATCGGTGCCGACCACGGACGGCCGGATGGCCGATGAGATCGTGGCGATACTCGAGGACCGCCTTACCACTGGGGAGCTGGCGCACGTGCGGCGCCCGCAGATCGAGCGCCCGGCCGACTTCTTCGAGGTCGTAGAGGCGTGTGACCTCGTTGTGTCTGAGCGGTTCCACAGCGTCGTGCTGCCGACGCTCCTCGGGACGCCGGTGGTAGCGCTCGCCTACGAGCCGAAGACGTGGCACGTGATGGGTCAGCTCGACCGGTCCGACTTCGTCCTCGACATCAACGACTTCACCGTCCCCGAGCTGATCGCGCTCGTGGAGCGGACTCGCCGAGACACGGCAGCAAGCTCGAGGCAAGCAGCGCGGGCGGAGGAGCTTCGACGCCGAGTCGACGCGGAGTTCGATCGGGTCTTCGACCCCGCTCAACCCCTGGCGACGCGAAAGCGCGGCCGACACGCCGTCGATGCCGGGCAGACGCACCGCGCTTAGACGCCGGGACTAGACCTTCGGCACGCCGAGCGAGCGCAGGGCACGCACCGCCTGCCAGCGCCAGGCACGGCCACGAGAGACGAACTCGCGGACGTGGTACGGGTCCTGGGGAATCGCGGGCAGATTCGCCGGGCTCGAGACGTAGCTGCCGTCTCGAGCGTCGAACTGAAGCAGTTCGGCGGGGACCACGCGGTCTTTCCACGACAACGCGCCGCCGCCGGTGAGCCCTGCTCGCTTAGCCGTCGATCGACCTCTGCGGAGAACGAGTCGCTGCGCCAGCTCTGCAACTTCTCGTGCACGAATTCGCCGTCCGGAGCCTGAAGGCGGGCCTCGAGGCGATGCTGAATCTGCTCCGGTGAGCGGAACTGGTAGTGCTTCAGACGGATGCGCCGGGGGTAGTTGCCAAACACGCCGACCGCCGAGCCTCCAATGAAACGCCCGTCACGCGTGCGAGGCCAGACGATTCCTCGCGTGTGGCGGAAGAAGCGCGGCTCCGACCAGGAGTTCAGGTAGTAGCGGATGCGCTGCTCGACCGGGGTGGCGAGGAAGCCGACGGGATCAGCTTCGTAGCGTTCGAGGTCACGGTCGGTGAAGAAGTACTGGTAGGACGAGTTCCACACGCGTCGGTAGCGCCAGGGAACGGCCTCGAGGAAGGTGCGCGGGTCATCGATATAGATCTCGTCCGCGTCCATCTTGCACCACCAGTCGCCCGGTGATGCCTCACGGCGATGCGCCTCGAACGCAGTCCCACGCAGGCCGTCGCTGAAGGGGCGAAGGTCGCGGGCGAACGGCACGACGGCCGGGATCGAACTCGCGAGGTCCTGGACGATCTCCCATGAGCCGTCGGAACTGCCGTTGTCGATGACGTAGATGCGGTCGCACCACTCCGCGTTGGCGCGGAGGACCTCGCCGACCACATCGGCCTCGTCCTTCACGAGCATCATCGCCCGGATCATCACGCCGGCATCCCTGTCCAGCAGCTTACGAATGCCGAAGGCGCCGCACGTCGAATCGACGGCGGCGCCTCAGCCTGAGTGTCCACCGTTCGTGAGGCTAGCTCACCGCGGCAGCGGCCTCGATCCTAGCGCGCGCCGCCTCGAGGACGCGGCCAAAGCCCTCCTCGATAGAGATCTGCGGTTGCCAGTCGAGCGTCTCGACCATGTGGTCGATGTTCGCGTAGCGCGAGTGGACGCCGACAGGCTTGTCCTCGAGCGGCTGGATCGTCGGGCTGTAGCCCTCGATGTCGGCAAAGAGCCGCGCGACCTCGCGGAAGTTGGTCAGCTTGCCCGAGCCGATGTTGATAGCGCGGCCATCCGAGACACGGTCGAGGATGCGGAACATCGCCTCGACACAGTCGTCGATGTGCACGAAGTCGCGCCCCTGGAGACCGGAGCCCCACACCACGATCGGGTCCTCGTGTGCCGCGGCCCGAGCCGCGATCGCGGGGACCGGGTACGAGAGGTCCTGGTCCTCGCCGTAGCCTGAAAACGGCCGAATGCACGCCACGTGGAGGCCATAGCGCTCTGCGGCGAGCAAGGCGAGGTACTCGCCGGTCAACTTCGCCCATCCATAGGTCATGTCGGGCTGACCTAGGCGGCCCCCGATGTTGATGTCGCTCTCCTTGAGGGCGACGGCGGCCTGGTCGGTCTGGAGGTCGATCGGGTACGCCGCGCTGGAGCTCGCGTAGAGCAAGCGCTCGGGCCGCGCCTTGATCGCCCAGCTGAAGCACATCGCGTCGATGGCGAGGTCGATCGCGACCGCGAGCGGGTTCCCATCGATGTTCGCTCGGCCGCCGACGACGGCCGCGAGGTGCACCACATCGCCGAAGGCCGGCACCTCGAAGGGCACTGCCTCGTCGAAGACCGGGCGGCAGTCACCCTGGTAGAAGGTGACGGTCTGCGGGCCTTCGTAGCGAATGAGGGCGCCATCGTCGCGGCGGGCCGCTACGTACTCCGCGGGCAACCACGTGTCGGGGTGCATGCCAATCGAGAGGTCATCGACGAGCCAGACGTCGTCACCTCGGTTGAGCAGGTAGGACGTCACGTGACGTCCGACGAACCCGCATCCACCCGTGACGAGCGCGGGCTTCCCGTTACCTGACATCGGCGTAGTCCTCTCTGCGTTCCCTGGCGTGAAGGGTCTTCTGGTAGAACGACTCGAGCGCGGCGCCCACGTGCGACCACGAGTACTCAGTCTCAGCGAGGTGTCGGGCGGTCGCCCCCTGCCGCTCCCATGCGGCGCGCTCTTCAATCATCGTAGCCAGCGCCCGGGCGAGATCCTCGGGCTCCGGCTGTGCAAGCCGGCCGATGTCGGCCTGCTGAAAGATGGTCGCAAGGTCGCCGACGCTCGTAGATACGGTCGGGCGAGCTGCAGCCATGTAATCGTTGATCTTCGAAGGCCAGCGCCCGCGGTTGGCGAGCGTATTGTTGAGCGGCAGGACGAAGAAGTCACACGCCGCGAGGTATCCCGCCAGGTCCTCAGGCTCCACGTACCCGCTCGATAGCAAGCGGCCGGAGTCGGCGAGTTCGGGCGCCATTGTGGCTCGGAAGCTTCCGATCATCAGCAGGCGAGCATCGGCGTGCTCATGTCCGATCCGCTGCATCGCGTCGGATAGGAGGTCGGCGTCCGCCTGGTAGATGTTCCCGAGGTAACCGATCAGCACACCATCGTCGGGCAGACCGAACTTGGCGCGCGCCTCGTGCTTGTCAACGAGCGGGATCTGGTCGGGATCGCAGCCCGGGGGCAGCCGCAGAAGGCGGTCCTCCGGAATGCCGATGGAGACCGCACGATCGTAGAGGGCGCGCGAGATAGCGATATTGCCATCGGCGCGCGGGTGGAAGTGCTCCTCGAAGTACGTCTCGAAGGGCGCGATGACCTTCGACGCGAGGCCGGTGCGCTCAGCGCTCGTGCCGCCGCGACCGAACCAGTCAGTCCAGTCGGCGACGACGGCTGCGCCGGTCGCCCTTCGCGCGTACAGGGCGGGAAGCGCGACCGCGGGACGGGCATCGACCGCGTGTGCGATGTCGTACTTCTGGCCTCGCAGCCACTTCATCCGGCGAAGCGCGTCCCACGGGTCCCATCCCGTGCGCCCCTGGCCCTTGAGGAGGTCGGGCGAGTGGATGATCCGGACGGCGCCGTCCGTGGTCTCCTCGAAGCTGCCGCGACGGTCCTCGGAGATCGCAACCAACGTGACCTCGTGCCCACGCGCGGCCAGCGACCGCGCCTGGCCGAGGCCGTGGAAGAACGCGCCCCCACGGTACGCGACGTTATGTGTGAAGAAGATGAGGCGCAGCGGCTCGGCTCCCACGCGTCCCTCTGGCTTTCGATGGTCGATCAATCCGGCCGGAACGACCGGAGGGGGCACGCACACGGCGTGCGCCCAATGCGATGATCTTGCGGTCCGTTCACGGCCGCGCGACTAAACTCAGTCCACGTGACCAAGAAAAGCGTACGGGTTCAACCGTCAACAAGCAGGATCGAACGCGTGTGATCGAACGAAGCATTGACGACGGCCGGGACATCGAGGTCGCGGAGCCGGGCGCGCGCCGCCGGGTGCTGCACCTGATCAACGGCGAGTACTACGCCGGCGCCGAGCGCGTGCAGGATCTGCTGGCGCTGCGCCTCCCGGACCTGGGATACGAGGTCTCGTTCGCGGCGCTGAAGCCGGTTGCGTTCGCCTCGCGCCGCAATTCGACGGTGCCGATCCACGAGACGCCGATGAAAAGCCGCGTCGATGGTCGAGCCGTGTGGTCGGTCACGCGGCTGCTGCGCGACGGTAACTTCGACCTCGTGCACACGCACACGCCTCGGACTGCCCTCGTGGGCAGCGTCGCGAGCCGGCTCGCGGGCGTGCCGATGGTGCACCACGTGCACAGCCCGACGGTGCGCGACTCGACGCGCGGCGTGACGAACCGGATCAACGCCTGGACCGAGCGCATGAGCCTGCGGAACACCGCCGCCGTGATCGCGTGCTCAGGCAGCATGGCCGAGTACGCGACGCGCATCGGTATTCCGGACAAGCGCCTCTTCGTGATCCCGAACGGCGTCCCCGGTTTCGGGCCGCTTCCCGTGCGCGCGGCACCGAGCGACGAATGGGTCATCGGCACCGCGGCATTCTTTCGCCCGCGCAAGGGTATCGAGCTCCTGATCGCGGCTGTGGCCAGGTTGCGCGCCGCCGGTGCGCCCGTCCGCCTGCGGCTGGTCGGAGGGTTCGAGTCCGAGCAGTACCGGACGGCACTGCTCGATGCGTGTGCGGCGGGCGGCCTCGACGCCTCGGGTGTCGACTGGGTGCCGTTCACGACCGACGTCGGCAGCGAACTGCGGCGGATGGACGTGTACGTGCTGCCGAGCCTCTTTGGCGAAGGTCTCTCGATGGCGCTGCTTGAGGCGATGGCTGCTGGCGCGGTCGTCGTGGCTACCGACGTCGAGGGCGTGCGCGAAGCCGTGCGACACGGCGTCGATGGATTGGTCGTCCAAGCCGGGAGCGAGCACGCCATTGCCGACGCGCTCAGCTCGATCGTCTCGGGCGACGCCGACTGGGCCACCCTGCGGATGAGCGCGTTCGAGCGCCACGCAGCCCACTTCTCGGACGCCCGCATGGCAGCTCAGCTCGCCGAGGCGTACGAGAACGTGCTGCGCGCGAAGGCCTAACCGCACACGGACATCGGTGGTTGCCGAACCCGGGCCTGAGTCAGTGGTCTATCGGTACTGCGTGCTCGTCGACAACGGCGAGCGGTGAGGCGCTCCTGGCCTCGACGGCTCGGGCGTCGAGGCCTCGGTGGCGGGTGCGTCGAGGTGGAAGGTCATGCCGGCCGCGAGATAGACGACGACGAGCACCATGGGGGCCGTCGTCTCGGTGACGTGTGTGACCAGGCCGTGCACGGCGAGTCCAGCCAGCATCGCCAGCATCGTCGCGTAGAACGCGTTGCCGCCGCTCGTGCGCCATCGGAGCACGATCTTGTTGACGAACGCAAAGAGCGCGGCGGCGGTGATGAGCGCACCCAGGAGCCCCGTCTCGACGAGGACGCGTAAGGGTTCGCTGTGAGTCTGGAACCCGAGGGGCTGGACGAGATCGGCCGTCGCGCCGAACCCAAGGCCCATCAGCGGTGATGCATCCCACCATTCGGAAAGGAACGCGCGGGTATTCACGATGCGCCAGTCGAGCGAGTTATTCGCCTCGCTCCACTGCGTGGCGCTGAGGTTCGTCTGCGAGATCTCGCCGAATCGCGAGAGACCCAGCGGATCGACGATGAAGAAGACCACGAGCAGCACCGCGACCAGCGAGACGGCGACGCCGGCACGCCGTCCACCTCGGGTCATGACGCCGAGCAGCACCAGTCCGACGACAACCTGTCCGAGACCGCCCATGCTCTTGGTGGTCACGATCGCCACGATGAAGAGCCCGAGTGCGAGGATGTACCGTCGACCACCGTTGTCGAACGCGCCGCGCCATGCCGCAGCAACGGCGGCAATCGAGAAGAACATCGCGGCGGAGTTCGCGTGGGCGAGCGTGCCGCGGGTGCGGAAACCGTCGCTCGCGAGCGCCTGCCAGTTCGAGGCGGCCTCGAAGAGGGTGAAGAGTACGGGGCCGATCGCCACAATCACGACCACGGTCGCGAGGCGAGAAGGCGTGAGTGTTCCTCGGTGATTGACGGCGACGAGTCCGATCGCGATCAACGAAGTTGAGCGCACCACCTCGCGAATGATCGACTGGTCGAGGCCGAACCGCCCATACGCGACGAACGTCCAGACCACGACCGCCAGCGAGAGCAGCGCCGACGGCAACATGCCCTTCGGGTGCGGCTCAAGGGCGATGCGTGCCCCGGCGACCGCGATGATCGCCAGGCCGAGAAGCGAGCCCGGATTGAGCCCGAAGGCCACCGCGGCATTCGAATAACCGTCCGTGAACCCTCGCAAGAACAGCAGCACTGTGAGAGTTTGCACGGCAGGCGCAGCGACCAACCAAGCGAACGCGGCCATCGCAGCCAGACCCACCGCCGCCATCGGCGCGAGAGCGGCAGCTGCTGCTGCGAATGACGCGAACACGAGCGCCATAACTGCCCGCACGGGTACGGGCAAGAAGGCGGGCTGCCACTGCGCGCTACGCATGCAGCGGGACGTCGCGTGTGAACGGGCGGTGCGGGTCGCCGATCATCGCCTCGCGCACGGCGCGGGCGAGCAGTTTCGTTCGGAGTCCGCGGTTGGGCGAGAACGCCATCGTGACGAGCTCACGCAGGGTCACGACGCCTACCCCTCGAAGGAACGAGTCGCGCCGGTACAGGCGCCACATCAACAGCCGATTGCGGAGCACATAGTAGCGATGCCCTGGTGTCCCGGTCGGCACCTTTCGGTCGCCGAGGAACCAGAAATGGCGGTAGTTCACGGCGTGGTGTGTCGCGAGTGCGCCCGGGCAATAGAAGAGCGGCAGTCCGCCGGCCGCCAGACGCAATGAGAACTCGATGTCGACGCCGCCGAAGAAGAGGTCCGTCCGCGGCCCGCCCGCCCGACGAAGCGGCTCAGCGGGCACGAGCAGAGCGTGGAAGGCCAGCTCGCGGGTCGGGATGACCGTGTCGGGCAGTTCGTCGACGGAGCTGTAAGCGCTGCCATCGGGACGATGGAGGTCCCACACGATCTCGCCCTCGGGCGAGACGACGACGGCGCCGAGCGCGCAATCCGGCAGAGCTCCTGCCTTCGTGAGCAGCACCTCGAGACAGCGCCGCTCGAGGACACAATCGTCATCGACGTAGAGAACGTGCGTCGCGCCCCGCTCGAGGGCCAGATCGCCGCCGATGCTGAATCCGCCCGCCGCTCCGGTGTTCTCGCCAGTGCAAATCGCCTCCACCTGCGACGCGGGGTACATCCCCGCCATCATCGGCTCGGGCGTGTTCTCAACGAGCACGATGTGATCGGGTGGCCTCGTCTGGGCCAGCAGCGCGTCGATGGCCCCTCGGGCCTCGTTGACGCGGCCGAACGTGGCCACAACGGCGATACAGCGCACGAGTCACTCCTCGGTGGGACGCGGCGGATACGGTCACGCGCGCGATCGCGGGACGACTTCGAAGATATCGGCCGTTGGGCTGCGATGCCATCAATGGAACGCATGGGACATCCGAAATCCGCCCTTCGGAGGGCCTGCCAGAACGTCCGAAACCGTAGACAGACAGGCCCGCTCAGGTATCCTTGATCGCGACGTAAGCGCGACATGCGGCAACTCCTACCCGAACTACGTTCGTGCCGGCACGCGCAGCTACGTCGCGGGGGGCGGGGTACATGCGTTCGTCTTCACGATCGCTGACGCGAGCCATTGGCGTCATCGCAGTCGCCCTTGGTCTCCTCGGCGCCTTCCTATTCGCATCGCATGGGCCGACGGCCGAGGCGCAGGGGCCTCGGATCGCCGGCAACATCCCCTACGCCGGCGGCCTATCGCTCGTCGTGTGGAACGGCGGGTCGACGTCCGACCTCGTAAACGAGGTTCAGTCCTCCGGCTGCCTGGAGCCGACGATCTGGAGCGAAGGCGGCGGCTCGTTCGTTGTATATGTCGTCGGCGCGCCCCAGCAGGTGAACGCACGATGGAACACGCTGTACGGGGCGGGGCCGTCATCCGGTCAGGTGCTCGTGCTGCGCTGTGCGCGGGATCCGTTCCTGTGGCCGTTCGCCAGCGACTCCCCCTGGAATACACCCATCGGCTCCGCGGCCGTCTACGGCAGCCCGACCGACGAGATGACGCGCGACCTCCTGAGGCTGGGGATCGGCATTAACTCCGCGACGTGGTCGCATCCGGTGTTCCACGCCTCAACGAGCGACCCGGAGCGGCGCACCGAGGTCGACGGGACCACCTACGCCTTCATTCGCGTACCCGACTCCGCGGAGCCGGCACTCCCATCCCTGCGTGAGACGAACACGGCCGACGCGCACCTGCACATCGTCGACCCGGAAAGCAGGTACGTGTACGAGTTCTACGCCGCCAGCCGCCTGGGTGACGGCACCGTGCGCGCGCGACGCGCGGAGCGCATCGCTCTGGACGGCAGTGGCCTCGCGGACAACCGAGGTCAGAGCATCGGTGTGCGTGCGTACGGGGGCTCCGCGATCGCCGGGCTCATTCGCCGCTGGGAACTCGAGCAGGGGTACATCCCCCACGTGCTGGCCATCGCCCTCGATTCCCAGCTCATGAAGCTGGGTCCCGTGTGGCCGGCCACCACCGAGGACCGAACCGGGCCGTCGGTCTACAAAGGCTCGATCCCCATGGGCACGCTGATTGCCATCCCGCCCGATGTGAATCTGCAGTCTCTGGGCCTGAGCCCCTCTGGCTTCGCGCTGGCGCGCGCCCTTCAGGACTACGGCGCCTATGTCACCGACGCCGCGAGCGGCGGCGTGAAGTTCTACGCGGAGACGGCGGCGAGCGACCTGCTCGAGGACGTGCGTGCGGACCTCGACAAGATCTTCCCGTACCTCCGACCAGTGCTGAACAACTCAGAGGATGCCCCGGGAGGAGGGGGACGGCCTCGAGCGCCGATTGCTCCGACACTGGCCCGCTAGCGGCAGTCGCCCCGCCTGTGGTTGGTACCTGAGTAGTCCATGGCGCACGCAAGGATGCGGCGACGGAGCTCAGGTGGGGAACCTTGGCGATTCATGGATTGATGGTGGTCAAGGACGAGGCCGACATCGTCGGGCAGACGCTGGATGCGGCGCTCACGTGGTGCGACAACGTCTACGTCTTCGACAATGGAAGCACCGACGGGACCTGGGAACTGGTACGGGAGATGGCCGGGCGACACCCGGCAATCGTGCCCTTCGCCAGCGAGGCCGTGCCGTTTCACCAGGGGCTCCGAGGCACGCTCTACCGACACTTTCGTCGTCGGGCGCGGCCGGGGGACTGGTGGTGCAAGCTCGACGCCGATGAGTTCTACATCGATGACCCGCAGACGTTCCTCGCTCGGATCCTGCCTCGGAACAACGAAGTGTGGTCGTCCTCGTTCCAGTACTACTTCACCGACGTCGACGCGCGGCGCTGGGAGGCTGATCCGTCCTGCTTCGCCGGGCCGGGCCCGATTGAAGAGCGCATTCGCCATTACAAGAACAACTGGTCCGAGCTCCGCTTCTTCCGGGAGTCACCCGGCCTCGAGTGGCGCGAGGACGAGCACGGCATGCCCATCGGTCCGGCGCCGCTCGGCCTGTTTGGGGTCAGTCCGCGTCGCATCCGGCTGAAGCACTACCAGTACCGCTCGCCCGAGCAGATCCAGCGGCGGCTCGACTCGCGGCTGCAGGCGCCAGGCGTCGCGTTCCGCCACGAGAAGCGAGCGAACTGGCTGATGTCGACGTTCGGAGCCCCCGCGGGGTTCGAGGAGCCTGCCGCATCGGTGGCCGTCGAGGAGGCCGCGCCCAGCTGGCGTGATCGAGTCGTCCCGGCGGAACTGCTGAATCGCGACGACGGCACGGGCTCGTATCTCTCGGATCCGACCGCCTTGCCTCAGCTCCCTGTCGCGCACCGAGAGCTGCGCCGGTTGCGCGCGCGGGGAATGGCGCTGCGCTGGCGCGTCCTTCACCGATAGCGAAGGACCGAGCGCGAGGCAGTCCGGCAGCTGTCCACCACCGGCCTGCCTCGCGATGACTCGGGCTACGGCGCCACGAGTGCGGGCGCGAGGGGGGCACGAGGCGTGCCGCCGCCACCCACGTTCGAGGCGCTGTTGTTCAGCACCGGCTGGAGCAGCGGACCGATCTTGCTCAGATCGCCCCGCATGCCACCCAGCAGCGAAGACGCGCTGGGCTCCGCGTAGAACTTCACCCCACCCTGGGCGGCGTCGGTCACGTACGCACCGTAGTCCTGCAGCGCTCGTGCCAGCACCATGCCGCCGGAGGACAACCCGAGGCTGTTCAGGTCGACATCGGCCGGGATGCCGATGAGCGAGCCCATGGGGATCGTGCCGTGGTAGTTGGTCTGCGCCGTGCGATCCTCAGTCGTCGCCGGCCACACCGGGCCCATCTTCAGGAGACTGGTGTCGAGGGCAATCGCCAGCGCGTGACGGATCTGACCCTGCTCGACCTCCCAGCGGCGAATGAGACCGGCGACAGCCGAGCCGCCGTACGCCCGCACGCCGATGCTCTGGCCTCGGCTGGCAGCGATGCCCGAGCCGAAGAGGT
This sequence comes from Dehalococcoidia bacterium, assembly GCA_041390625.1. Taxonomy (GTDB): domain Bacteria; phylum Chloroflexota; class Dehalococcoidia; order UBA2979; family UBA2979; genus RBC038. Next base: position 29,961 of record JAWKPM010000004.1, read on the forward strand.
CAATGACCTCGTGGCGGCGCGTGAGGAGATTGCCGTTCGAGTCACGCTGCGTCGCGTAGAGCTCGTGCAGCGTGCGGTGGTCAGGCGACACGATGTGGAGATGAGCGTCGGCGCTCGACAGCTCCGCCAGGGACGGAAGTGCCGGCTCTGCGTTGTTCGGCACTGGGATGCTGGTGATAACCGACCCACGCTCGACGATGTCACGCACCGGATCGCTCGACGAGGCGAGGTAGATCGGGTGCGACCAGACGCTGGCATTGATGCCGTAGCTACCTGAGTGGAGGTTGATCGTCATCGGGTGGCTGCTGCCCGCGAACTGGGCGCCTGAGCCCAGCGGCATGTTCCACGGCGACTGGCTCGAGAACGGCCACAGGAAAGGGTCTCGCGTGCCCGGGGGCGGTCCGGCGACCACCACCGTCGGCGTCGCGGTCGGTGAGGGAGTCGGCGATGGCGTCGGCGTGGAAGTCGACGGGGGCGCCGTCGGCGTCGGGCTCGGGGTGGGAGACGGCGTCGAGGCACGCGCCGTCGGTGACGGCGTCGGAGTCGACGTCGATGCAACCGTCGGAGCAGACACCGTCGGCGTCGGAGTAGGCGTCGCGCTCGAGGCCGCGCTGGGCGCAGACGAGGCCCCGCCACCACCGACACCGGTGGGCGGAGGCCCGGCGACCACGACGGAAGGCGGTGTCGCCGCCGCCGCCGAGGGCGCTTGTTCGCTCGGGAGTGAGCCGGCGGGCACCGACGCCAGGACCACCTGCCCCGGGGTACCGGTCAGCTCAGCCGCGAACCGGGAGTCGGTCAGCGAGCGGCGCATCCAAACGACGGTGTCTGGACTCAACGGGATCGACTGTGCGAGGCGGTTGACCGCACTCGGCGCCCCGGGCGTGTAGATCAGCGTCCGCTGCGCACGAGGCTCGAAGAAGGCGACGATTGCCGGCTCGAAGTCCTGCGCCTGCACCAGCTCCTCGATGGAGCTCGTCCCGGCGACGCCGAGCGTCAGCCCTCCCCGAGGAGGAACCGGCAGACGGCCGGGCGAGCCCTCGGGAACGGTCGCGCCGGTCAGCGCCTGCATCGTTGAGTCCATCCGGATCTCGGACGTGTCATTCGCTGCGCGGCGAACCCAGACGATGGTCTCGGGCCCGAGCACGTCGTGCGTGAGGGTGTTCACGGCGCTCGGCGCGCCGGGGATGTAGATGTGGAATCGCTGACCGACGAGGTCGAACGCTGCGATCGAGGCCACTCGGAAGGGCAAGTGCCGCGCGAGTTCGACTGGGTCCTCGACGGTCGCGGGACCGACGGTCAGGCCGCCCGGAGGCGGCGGGTAGAACGCAGTAATCGCATCGGGGTCGGTCGCGTCGGCCCGCACGATCCGTTCGATCGTCGGTCCGCCGGCGTAGACCACCAGGAAGGCTGCAAGAATGGTGGGAGCGATGAGTAGCCGGAGTGTGACTCGATTGAGTCGGTGCATGTTCGACCGTCCTTTCGCACAGCGTTCACGCTCCGAGACACATCGCGATCGGGAGCAGGAATGGAGAGATGCGCTCAGTTCTCGTTCGCGGGTATCGCCTCATGTCGGCGACGCATCACTTCGACCCCGAAGAACCTCCTTCTTCGCGGAGAGTCGGAAGTCGGCGCTGCCAACTTGAGCAAGGGAAACCGGCGCGAATCGCTAGCGTGATGCGCCCTTGCCGGCGGGACACATCGCGGTCGATCCGTGCTGACTCATTCAACTTCTCGGGCTGCGATCTCCGCCTCGGAGCCGGCCCTGAGCCGCCTCGGAATTCGCGATCTAACGGACGGTCAAAACCGCGCAGGGATTCGAGTGGACTTCCTTAAGGAGAAGCCCCGAGGCACGCATGACCCGGGGCCCCACTGGAAGGCGCCGGCGCGCGACCTCGAAGACGGAGCCTGGCCGTCGCACCACAACCGTGCTGAAGAGGCGAAGAGAAGCCCGGAATCCATAGAAGACAGCGCTGGATTGCCCGCACGCTGCGTCCTCGACGCAGCGCATCCGCGCTCAGTACGGTGGATGGCGGTGACACACGGTACGGAAGCGGCCGACGCCTCGGAGGGACCCGCCCCTGATGACTCGTGGGAAGCGGTCGTGGCTCGTCGCGTGGCTGCTGGCGGGTGCACTTGCCGCGACGGCCGGGTGCTTCGGCGGCGATGACGGGGGTGGTGCTCCCGCGTCTGGCATCGATCGTGGCTCGCTGGTGCTTCCGGACCTCGTGCCCGGGCTCACCGGCGACCTGACGATGTTGGAAGCCCCAGACGGAACGCGATTGCTGCTGTTCTCGTCCTCACTCGAGAACCGGGGTGCGGGCGCGTTCCGGCTCGTCGGGGATGAAGAACGCATCGAGCAGGTCGTCACGGATGCCTCGGGCCGAGAGGCCCGCACCCCCATCACCGGGGTGCTGCAGTTCGGCCAGGACGGGTCCGAGCGCTGGCTGTTCCGTGGCTTGCTGAGCTTTCGACTGACGTCAGATGACGGCAACGGCGGCCGCACGTTGCACGCGACCGGATACGCGGCGCTCTGCGTCTATGACGCCCTGCCGATCGAGAGCGGCAGACCGGGCAATGACGATGGCTGCGGCGACGCCGACGAGGCGTCAGTGGACATGCACCTGTCGCCGGGGTTTCGGGTGGAGGCGCCCTGGTACCAGCCCGGTTTGAGCGTGGACATGACCGGGCTCGCCGACGGCCGGTACCGCCTCGAGGCGCTCGTGTACCCGGGGGCGATGGTCGCGGAGTCCGACCTCACCAACAACCGACAGGTGCTCGATTTCGAGGTGCGCTCAGGCTCGCCACTCGGGCCGACGATCGTCCTCGACGAGCCAAGCTGACGGACGCGCGTCAGGGTTGCTCGGTCCTGACATGACGAAGGGGCCTCGCTGGTCGCGAGGCCCCTTCATTGTGTCTTCGCGCGTCGACCGAGGCGCTACGGGGTCGACAGCGGCGGCGCCATCGGGGCGCGTGGCGTGCCACCGCCACCCACTGAGCTCTGGCTGTTGTTGACCACCGGGCGCAGCAGCGGCACGAGCTTGTCGAAGTCGCTTCGCATGCTCCCGAGGAGCGAGTCCGCGGAGGGCTCCGCGTACAGCGTGACCCCACCGCGAGCCGCGTCCACCACGTAACCGCCGTAGTCCTGCAACGCGCGCGCGAGCATGCGGCCATTCCCGCTCAGACCAAGCGAGTTGATGTCCACGTTCGCGGGCAGCGCGAGGAGCGTGCCCATCGGGATCGTGCCGCTGTACGAGGAGTCGGCAGTCCGGTCCTCGACCGTCGCGGGCCAGACCGGCCCCTGCTTGAGCAGGCTCGTGTCGAGCGCGAACGCAAGCGCATGACGGATCTCGCCTGCCTCGATCTCCCAGCGTCGGAGGAGGCCACCGATGGCAGAGCCGCCATACGCCCGGGTGCCGATCGTCGCGCCCCGGCTCGAGGCGATGCCGCTCCCGAGCAGGTCGATCGTCTCAGCACGGCGGGCGACGAAATCACCACCGTCAGGCTTCGTCGCGTACATCTCGTACAACGTGCGGTGGTCCGGCTGCACGATGTGCAGGTGTGAGTCCGAAGACGAGAGCTCGGCCAAAGTGGGCCGCGACGGCTCGGCGTTGTTCGGGATCCGCACCGTCGCGTACGTCTCGCCGTTCACAATGATGCGACGCAGGGGGTCGCTGGACGAAGCGAGGTAGACCGGGTGCGACCACACGCTCGAGTTGATCGAGCCGCCCCGGCTTCGGAGCTGCTGGCTCATCGCGTTGCTGTCGGACGCGTACTGAGCACCCGACCCGATCGGGAAGTTCCACGGCGAGCTGGATGCAAACGGCCAGAGGAACGGGTCACGTGTGCCAGGCGCGGGCGAGTACGGCTGGGCGGCCGCCGCCGTCGGCGTAGGTGCGGGTGTCGAAGTTCGGGCAGCCGTTGGCGTCGGAGTGGGTGTGCGAGCGGCAGCCGTCGCCGTGGGAGTCGGTGCCGTGGTGGAGGTGGGCGGCGCCGAGGTGGCCTGTCGCGGAGCCTGCGTCGGCTGGGGAGCCGGTGGAGCTGCCACGATGACTGGCGGGGGCGACGCCCCTCCGCCCTGATCACCCGAGGAGGCCGGCACGATCGCGCCGCCACCGCCGCCGTCGCCCGTTACGACGAGCGATTCTGGCGAAGCGGTCTCGGTCGCGGTCGCCGTGGCAACGGGCGGGCCTGCGACCGTCACAGGGTTCGGGATCGGCCCGGCGTAGCCGGATGGAACCACGTTCTGCGTCGCAATGTCGATCGGGTCGCGCCGAATGATCACGACGGACTCGGGCGAGAGGTTCAGTTCCGACAGAGTGTTGGCGCCTTCAGGAGCACCGGGCAGATACGTCAGGTAGAGCTGCGTCTCGACGTCGAGAACCAGGATGCTCTCCACGACGAAGGGCTGCGCGAGCATCAACTCGACGGGGTTGGCGGTGTTCGCGATGCCCTCGGTAAGTCCACCGGGAGGGGGCACGGGTAGGGAGGCGACACCGGTCGAGGCGGCGGCGCTCGCGGAGTCGATGTTCGTCGGGCCGCCGACGGTAAGCGGCGCAAGATCGGTCGCGCGCCGTCGCAGCGTGACCGGGGTGTCGGGCGTCACTGAGTCAGGCTGCAACGTGTTCACGGCATCAGGCGCGCCCGGGACGAAGACCCGGTAGGTCTGTGCAGTGATGTCGAGGACGGAGATCGACTCCACATCGAAGCTCTGGCCGGCTGCGAGCGCGGCGAGGTCGCTCGTGCCAGCGACGCCCTTGACGAGGCCACCGGGGCGGGGCGCCGGGAACTCGTTGACCTCGACTTCCTCCGTGGCGGCGAACAGCGGAGGTAAGACCACCAGGCTCGCAACCAGCGCGGCGGCCAACAGGACACCGAATCCGAAGGTGAGCCGAGTTACTCGTCGATTGCGAAGCAATGCCATCGCGCGGGTGCCTCCAAGAGCTCGAGCGGCGCTCGCCATAAACGGGGCCGCGGAACAGTCGACGCACCGCATCGGCTCGGACGAGCCTGGAACCCCCGCCATCGAAGATACACTGAATCGCTGCGCCGTAGCACAGTTTCCGGCGGTGGTTCTTCAGGTTCGTTCCGACAGCACAGGCGGCGCTGTGCGCAGTGGTGGGGTCGGTTGGCTGCCAAGGAGGGTAAGGGCCGACGGCGTTCTGCGGGCCCCCAGACTTGGGCTTCTTGTAGACAGATTACCCACACGCCTGAGGGCACGCGGTAGGGCCGTCGCGGAGGCCGTTCGGATTGGGTCGGGCGGTTGGTGCTCTACTGGCCGCCGACGGCGACGGGCAGGTTGCGATCAGGCGCGAACTGCTCGTGGTACAGGGCGGCGTAGAGACCGTTGTGTGCCAGCAGGTCGGCGTGGGTGCCGTTCTCGACGACGCGACCGCCCTCGAAGACATAGATGCGGTCGGCCGCCAGGATCGTCGAGAGCCGGTGGGCGACGACGATGGTCGTGCGGCCGTGCGCGAGGCGCGCCGTGGCGTCTCGAATCTCGCGTTCGAGGCGGGAGTCGAGGGCCGACGTGGCCTCGTCGAGGAGCAGGATCGGCGCGTCCTTGAGGATGGCACGGGCGATCGCGACGCGCTGCTTCTGGCCACCGGAGAGCCGGAACCCCTGCTCACCCACGATCGTCTCGAGGCCATCGGGGAGCTCGGCAAGCAGCTCGTCGAGGCCCGCGGCGGAGACGGCGGCGAGCACTTCCTCGTCGGTCGCGTCCAGGCGGCCGTAGCGGATGTTCTCGCCCAGCGTCGTGTGGAACAGGAACGTCTCCTGCATCACGGCACCGACGGTCTCGGCGATCGTCGCGAGGTCGAGGTCACGCAGATCCTCGCCGCCGATGGTGACGCGGCCCTCGTTCGGGTCGTAGAAGCGGCTCAGCAGGTAGCCGACGGTCGTCTTGCCAGCGCCCGAAGGACCGACGAGGGCGATCATCTGGCCCGGCTCGACCTCGAGGTCGACGCCGTCGAGGGCGTACGACTCCGAGCCCGGGTAGGCGAATCGAACGTGCTCGAAGCGCACGCCGACCTGGCCCGGCGCGAGGCGGTGGGGCTGCGCGGGCTCCTCGACCTCGATGGGGAGGTCGAGGTACTCGATGATGCGCTCGAAGAGGGCGAGCGACGAGATGATGAGGGTGTTCACGCGGGTGATGCTGGCGAACGGCTGCAGCACGCGCTGCACGAGCACCGCGAATGCAACGACTGTGCCGATCTCGATGTCGCCACTGCGAACGGCGAGGCCACCGAGGGCGAAGACGACGATGACGGCCAGCGAGCCGAAGAGCTCCGTCGCCATGTTGAACCAGCGACCGGCGATGTAGCGGCGAATCGCCAGCGTGCGCAGCCGGAGGTTCGTGTCGGAGAAGCGATCCGCCTCGTAGCCCTGCCGACCGAACGACTTCACGAGCATCGCGCCGGCCGCGGAAAGCGTCTCCTCGAGGCGGGACGCCATGCGTGCGGTCTCGCGCTGCCAGTCGCGCCGGAGGCGGCGCTGGAACTGACCAACGCGCTTCGTCGGGAGCAGCCAGATCGGGAGCGAGGCGACGGCCAACAGCGACAGCCGCCAGTCGAGCGCGAACATCAGCACGACCGCGACGCCGAGCGTCACGATCTGGACGAGGAAATCCGAGAGAGCCGTCGTCATCGTCTGCTCGACGAGGTTGACGTCCGTCGTCAGACGCGACATGACCTCGCCCGTCTGGGTCTCGGTGTGGAAGCGGAGTGACTGGCGCTGGAGACGCGCGTGCATCTTCGAGCGGATTTCGTACATCACGCCCTGGCCGACGATCTGCGTGTAGTACGAGCGAGCCACGTCGACGAGGCCGGAGGCGATGTAGATCGCTGCCGCGACGCCCGACAGGATCAGGAGCTGTCGAACGCTTCCGGTGCCACCCGCTTCCGCCGCCTGCGGGGTGAACTCGTTGACGATCTGCGCGATGACGAGGACCGGCAGCAGGCTGAGCGCCGCTTTGAGGACGACAAGCACCATGACGATCGCCATGTCCCGCTTGTAGGGGCGGAAGAACGAGGCGACGCGCAGCGCAATGCTGCGGCCTGAGCGACTCGGCTCCAGGAAGTGCAACTCGTCACCCTTCGTGCCACGCGCCGGGATCCCCGTCGCGTGGCTTCATCGAATCGAGGCGCCGCGCCCTAGGCGCGCTCGCGCGCCGTGAGCAGCGAGGCGGTGGGCTCAATCGCGTCCGCCGACGGCATCGAAAGCGTGTCGCCCAGCCCATCGATGGCCTCCACGTGCGCCGGCAGCTTCGGAGCCGGGTAGGGCGCACCGTGGGTGAAGACGACGAGGCCCACGCCTCCATCGAGCTTCTCGAGCGAGGCGATGTAGTTGACACGGTCGCCCAGCACGCGGCGCGCGTTGTCCTCGGCGAGGCGGTCGAAGACCGCGACCTTGATGCCGCGCTCGAGGAGCGCCTCGACGAGCAGCATCGGGCGAGAGTCGCGCACCTGGTCGGAGCCGGGCTTGAAGCCGACGCCGGCGACGCAGACGGCGCCACGGCCGTCGAGCCGGTGCTCGACCTCGTCGGTGACGCGCTCGATGGCGTCGGCGTTCGTCTGCGCGGCCGCATCGAAGACATTCGAGCGCGCCGAGAAGGCGCGTGCCGTCGTACGCATCGCATCGAGATCCTTCGGCAGGCAGGCGCCGCCGAAGCCGAGGCCCGGGCGCAGATAGTCGGGCCCGATGCGCGGGTCGGCGCCGATGCCGGCGAGGACCGCGAGCGGGTCGACGCCGAGCGCCATCGCCACGTCGGCGATCTCGTTGACCATCGAGAGGCGCACGGCGAGCGCCGCGTTGGCGCCGATCTTGATGAGCTCGGCGCTCGTGGCGTCGGTCACGACCACCGGAGCCTCGGAGAAGCGGTAGAGGTCGCGCAGTGCGGAGACATGCTTGAGGTTCGAGCCGCCGACAACGCGGCGAGACGGGTGCTCGAAGTCGGCGAGCGCCAGGCCCTCGCGGAGGAATTCCGGGTTCGCCACGACCGAGACGTTCGGGTGCCGCGTGCGCAGGCGCGCCTCGAGGTCCGCGGCTGTGCCGGGCGGGACGGTGCTGCGGATGACGATGGGGGTCACGCCCTCGGTGACGGCAGCGATGTGGTCGGCGACACCGTGGACGTAGCTGAGGTCGAGCGAGCCTTCGGGGAGCGGCGGCGTGCCAACGCAGATGAAGGCGAAGTCGAACTCGACGCCCGGGCGAATGCTCGAGGGGTGATCGACGGCAAGCGTCTGGCCGAGCACCTCCTGGTAGGCGCCCTCGACGGACGGCTCACCGAACGGAAGGTCGCCACGACGCAAGACATCGAGGCGCTCGTGATCCTGCTCGAAGAGCGTGACCTGGAAGCCGTGACGGGCGAGGCCGACTGCGGTGGCAAGTCCCACATAGCCGGCGCCAATGACTGCGAGCATGAAACGCTTCCCCCCTATTGGCTCGCAGCCGGCTCTCGCCGTCCGCGGGCGACTGAACAACCCGACGGCCGGCTAGTCCGGCGTGCGTCCAGGCATCCCCAGCACGACCTTGCGTGCAGCGAATGCCTCGGCAAACCCGCTGGCCGCGCGCGCTTCGATCCCCCGGATGCGCATCAGGCCGCGGAACGTGTCTTCGGTGAACCAGGGCTTGTCGCGCTGCGACACGAAGTGCTGGTTCAGATAGGCCCACTTGCGGGCGACCCGATCCTCAGCGATCGGGACGTACGAATTGGGCTGGGTGAGATCGCCATCGTACTTCGGGATCTCGTACTCAAGGACGAGGTGGTCGCGATAGGTGTTCCAGGTCAGCTCGCTGACGAGCCGGTGATCCTGGTGTCGGTCCTCACGGTGGTGCGTGAGGATGACGTCCGGGTTGAAGAAGTCACGACGCAGGGCCTCGAAGGCCTCTTTCACGGCAGCGCCCGTGTAGGGCAGGAAGCCGTCGCGAAAGTCGTGCACCTTGATGCTGCTCGAGCAGGCGCTGGCGAGGAAGTGCGTCGCGGCCTCGTGAGCCTCGGCGTCCCGCGCAGGCGTCGAGGTCATGACGACCCACGCCACCTCGACGGGTGCGGTCTCGGTCCATTCCAGGATCGTGGCGCCGGCGCCGATCTCGATGTCGTCACAATGCGCACCGATGGCGAGCACCCGGAGCGGACGTCCACCGGTCAACGGAAGGATGGGGTTCAGGATGACGGGGCCTCCTCCACACTGCCGGCGTGGCGCTTGCGCCAGACCTGCCAGGGGGTCTCGTCGCGCGAGAACATCTCGTCCAGGCGCTGCTTCTCCTTGAAGGTGTCCATCGACATCCAGAAGCCGTCGTAGAGCTCGGCCGCCACCTTGCCGGCCTCGATCATGCGCTGGAAGGGCTCGTTGACGAGCTCCTCGCCCTTGCGCATGTAGTCGAAGACCTCCGGCCGCATGACGAAGTAGCCACCGTTGATGCGGAGGTCGGCGCGAGACAGGTCGCGGACAGCGGTGACGCTGCCGGCCTGATCGGTGTCGACGACGTGGAAGCTGTAGGGCGGCTTCACAGCGATGAAGCCGAGGGCGGCGTCCGTGTCCTCGACGCGGTCGATGAGGCGCGGGAGCTGGAAGTCGGTCAGGCCATCGGCGTAGTTCGCGAGGAACATCTCCTCGTTCTCCACGTACTTGCGCACCTTGCGGAGACGACCACCGATGTTCGTGTCGACGCCAGTGTCGACGAAGGTGATGGTCCAGTCGTGGATGTCGCTGCCGAGCAGCTTGAGGTCGCCACCCTGGAGCACGAAGTCGTTCGAGACGGTCTCGTCGTAGTCGACGAAGTACTTCTTGATGGCGGGAGCCTGGTGGCCGAGGCAGAGGATGAAGTCCTTGTGGCCGAACGAGGCGTAGTACTTCATCACGTGCCACAGCACGGGGCGGTTCCCGATCGGCACCATGGGCTTCGGGATGGCGTCGGAGTACTCGCGCAGGCGCATCCCGAGCCCGCCGCAGAACAAGACGACTTTCACAGTGGCATCACCTCATGCGAGGGCGCTGAGCGCGCCCGTGTCCACCTCGGCAGTCGGACCGGCGTCAGGGACACCGGCGACGAATACCAAGGTAGGCATGGCGTGAGAACCGAAGCATAAGAGGGCGTAAGCCGTCGCCCCTTCCCGGCGTGGGGAGCTTACGTTCTGATTATGGAGAGAAGCGTCCGTCTGCGCACGCGGTGGCGGGCGATGCATTTCGACCATACGCCCGTTTGCGCGGGACCGCGCGTACTTGATGCGGATTTGACGCTGGACGCGAGAAAACCGAGAGCACATGGGCGGGGATTGGTACCCCGCGTAGAGTGACAGGGCGGGGCCTGCACGGTCCGCGCGCCGGACCGGAGGATTGGATGACAACCCTGACGCGCGCGACGCAACGAGAACTGCTCGCCGACGCCAAGGTCGCCCAGGACGAAGTCGCACTACCCGAGTTCGGACTCGTGCAGCAACGCGTCCACCGGGACACGCTGACGCAGGCCGACACGGACCAGATCCTCGAGCTGCTGCGCGTGGCTTACAACGGCGGGCCTGCCTGGTACACGCTGCCGGTGCCGCCCGAGGACCACTGGCGGTGGCGCTACTACGACCGCCCGGGCCCGGCCGGAGCGGCGCTTCTCCGACGCGTCGACGATGGCCGCATCGTCGGCCTCAACATGCGCGCCTATCTCTACTGGCTCGTCCAGGGTGTCCCGCGCCGTGGCAACAACGGCGGCGATCTGGCGGCCCACCCCGACATCCAGGGAACCGGCGTCCAGCGAGCATCGTCGGACTGGCGAGACGCTCATCGAGAGCCGGACGAGCAGCCGGAGTTCGCGCTCGGGCTGGGTGCACACCCGACCTCGATTCATCGCGCGGAGCGGCGCGGGGCCTGGATGGCAGGCAACCAGCCGGAGACGTGGGAGTACATCCTCGATGCCCGAGCTGCACTCGTCGATCGCCGCCTCCCCGACGAGGGCGAGCTGAGTGGCAGCAAGACGACCGCCGCGATCTACGCCGGTGGCAAGCGCATCCCGAGGCCGTGGCTCGCGCGCTACGCGAAGCTGCAGGCGCGGCGTCTGCTCGCGCGGGCGCGCTCGCCCCTTTACCGGCCGATGCGCGACCTGTCGTGGACGATTCGCACCGTCGAGACCTTCCCGGCGGACATCGACACGATGCTCGAGGAGGCCCTCGCCCAGTTCGAGCTCGTGCTGCTGCGCGAACACGACTACCTCAATTGGCGCTACTGCGATCATCGAGCGGGGCCATTCACCGTGCGTATCGCCGAGGAGGGCGACCGCATCGTCGGATACGCGGTCACGCGCGCGATGGCCGATCGAGGCGAACTCGTCGACCTCCTGGCACTGCCGGGCCGAACCGACGTGGCTCGCTCGCTGGTGGAGGACTCGATCCGGCTGGCGCGCGCGGCGGGCGCACCGACACTGCGCACATGGATGATGCAGCACCACCCGTACCAGTCGATCTTTCCGATGATCGGCTTCCTGCGGGGCGACCAATGGGCCCACATCCGGGTACGGCCGGAGCGACAGCGCTTCGACATGTCGTTCCTGCGGTCGCCCACGGCGGCGGTGCACCTGATGCTGGGCGACACCGACACCGTCTAGCCGGCAGCCAACTTGAAAACACGAACAGTGAGGCGCACGCCCCCGGTGACGGGGGCGTCTCACGTTGTGCCGGTGGTGGGTCTGGGGCAGCCGCCGGAGGGTTAGCCTCCTCCGGAGGCGAGGGCGGGCGACTGGGCGCCCGAGGCGAACTGCTCTCGGTGCAGGGTCGCATAGAGCCCGCCGAGGGCGAGCAGCTCCTCGTGGCGACCGCGCTCGACGATGCGGCCGTGCTCGAAGACGAGGATGAGGTCGGCCGCCTGAACCGTCGAGAGTCGATGCGCCACGACGAGGGTCGTGCGGCCGACCGCGAGTCGGGCCGTCGCCTCCTGGATCTCGCGCTCGAGGCGGGAGTCGAGGGAGGCCGTCGCTTCATCGAGAATGAGCACTGGCGCGTTCTTGAGGACAGCACGAGCGATCGCCACGCGCTGCTTCTGTCCGCCCGAGAGGCGGTAGCCGCGCGCGCCCACGACTGTCTGCAGGCCCTCCGGCAACTCGTCGATGACGGAGCCGAGGCCCGCGATGCGAGCTGCGTCCATCACTTCCTCGTCGGTGGCGTCGAGGCGGCCGTACCGAATGTTCTCGGCCAGCGTGTCGAGGAACAGGAAGCTGTCCTGCAGGACCGCGCCGACGGAGTCCGCGACGTCCTCGAGGGTCGCGTCACGGAGGTCGACGCCGTTCAAGGTGATCGAGCCGGCGGTGGGGTCGTAGAAGCGCTGGAGCATGTACGTGACGGTGGTCTTGCCAGCTCCGGACGGGCCCACGAGGGCCGCCATCTTGCCGGCCGGCACCTCGAACGAGACGTCTTCGAGCGCCGCCTCGTCGGTGTCGGGGTAGGCGAACGTGACGCGGTCGAAACGGACGGCGACCTCGCGTTTGGCGATCGGTCGGGCGTGGACGGGGTCATCGACGTCCACGTGAAGGTCGAGGTAGTTGAACACGCGCTCGAACAACGCCATCGATGCGACGAGCTGTGTGTTGACGCGGGTGATGAGCCCGAAGGGCGTGAGCGTCTTCTGCATCAGCACCGCCAGTGCGACGACCGTACCAAGCTCGACGTTGCCCGAGAGCACGGCGGCGCCGCCCGCGGTGAAGACGAGCAGCACCGCGAGGTAGCCGAAGAGCTCCGTACCCATGACGATCCAGCGGGCGCCCATGGCGCGGCTGATCGCGATCTGGCGCATCGCCTCGTTCGAGCGGTCAAAGCGCGCGGCCTCGTACGGCTGGCGCCCGAAGCTGCGGACCACGATGGCGCCCGAGACAGACATCGTCTCTTCGATGTGCGTCGACATGTCGCCGGTCTCAGCCTGGAAGCGCCGCCGCAGCTCACGCTGCGAGCGACCGACTCGCTCGGTCGGGTAGATCCAGAGCACGAGGACGATCACCGACAGCAGTGCGAGGCGCCAGTCCAGCATGAACATCAACGCGATCGCGATGCCCATGGTGACGATGGCCTTGAAGAACTCCGCGAGGGTCGCGGTCAGCACCAGTTCGACCTGGTTCACGTCCTCGGTCACCCGTGCGATGACGGCGCCGGTGGCGGAGCTCATGTGGAAACGGACCGACTGACGCAACAGGTGACCGTAGAGGTGACGGCGCAGGTCGAAGACGATCGACTGGCCCACCGCCTGCGTCACATACGCACGCGCGACATCCAGGAGGCCGGACGCCACGTAGATCCCGACCGCCGCGGCGACGAGGACGAAGAGCGTCCCGGTGTCGCCAACGTTCCCCGTTTCGTCGGGCGTGATCACGTTGACGATGCGCTCGATGAGGAAGACCGGGATGAGACTGAGCGCGGCGCTCAGGACCGTCAGCATGAAGAAGGCGGCCAGCTCCAGCTTGTGCGTCGAGAAGAGGCCGAGCGTGCGACGCAGGGTCGAGCGCGGCTCGGTCGGGACGCGCGGCAAGGCGACCGGCTGATTCATCGTGGCCATATGTCAATCATATCGGCGCCCTTCGGGCGAGTCTCGACGCGCGATCAACGCGGCGTCAGGGATGCGCAACAATCCGCGAACCTCGAGCGGCGCTAGGCGGCGCCCTCGAGAAGCGGCCACGTCGCGTCGCGGTCGGAGATGACCTCGATGGCCACGGGCCACTCGATGCCGATCGCCGGGTCGTCGTAGCGGATGCCGGTCGCGGCATCGGGCGCGAAGACGTGGCTTGTCATGTACAGCACTTCGCTGTCGGGCTCGAGGGTCACGAAGCCGTGCGCACAGCCCTCGGGCACCCACAGCGTCTTGTAGGTGTCGGCCCGCAGCTCTTCGCCGTGCCACTGTCGGTAGGTCGGCGAGTCCTCGCGCAGATCGACGACCACATCGAAGACGGCGCCGCGCGTGCAGCGCACCAGCTTCACTTCCTCGTGCGGAGGCGTCTGGAAGTGCATGCCGCGCAGCGTGCCCGGGCGCGGGCTGAACTGGATGTTGCCGTGCACGAAGGTCCGCTCGAGGCCGGCCGCGGCGAACTCCTCCTGCGCGAAGACACGCGCGAAGTGACCGCGATGGTCCGCGATCGGCTGGACCTCGATGATCGCCATGTCGCGGATCGGGGCGGGGCGGAAGTCCACGCGTCGACCTCGATTTCGCTGGAGCTAGCTGGCGAGCGGGGCGCGCACAGCCGACGCCTCACCGATCCAGCGCAGGTCGTCGCTGAGGCGGCCCTCGTTCTTCAGCTGCTCGATGCGGAGCAGGCGCGTGTGGCGGGGGCCGAGCAGGTCGTCGATGTTGAGCTCGTTGCGGCGGTACGCGTCGTAGAGGTCCTTCACGCTGCGTTCCAACGTCCACTGCGGCACAGCGTTCGGGAGCGTGTGGGCGAACTTCGAGAAGTCGACCTGGTAGCTGCGAAGGTCAGGCTCGCCACCCGGCGCGTACGTCACCTTCGAGTTGGGGACGATCGCCTCGACGATCGCGGCGACGTCTGACACCTGGAAGTTCTGCGAGTCGGCGCCGATGTTGAAGGCCTGCCCGCGGACGAGGTCCTCGGGCGCCTCGAGGGCGGCGAGGAAGGCGCGCGAGACGTCCTCGACGTGGACGAGCGGCCGCCACGGCGTGCCGTCCGACTTGATGAGCACCTCGCCGCTCGCGATCGCCGTGCCGACGAGGTAGTGGACCACGAGGTCGCCTCGAAGGCGGGGCGACGCGCCGTGGACGGTGGCGTTGCGCATGTAGACGGGGCAGAAGCGCTCGTCCTCGAAGGCGGCGAGGCCGCGCTCGACCCACACCTTCGACTCGGCGTAGGCGGTCACGGGGTTGAAGGTCGAGGTCTCGTCCTTCGCGCCCTCGCCGGCCGCGCCGTAGATCGAGCAAGACGAGGCGAAAACGAACCGGCGAACGCCTGCCTCCTTCGCGGCTGCCGCGAGACGCAGGCTGCCGGTGAAGTTGATGGCGTAGGTCACGTTCGGGTCGAGGTTGCCGACCGGGTCGTTCGAGAGACCGGCGAGGTGCACGACTGCATCGAAGCCCTCGAGGTCGGCGGCGCGGACGTCGCGGACGTCTACGCGCAGCTCGGGGATCGAGGCCGGGCCGTCACCGAAGTCGCAACCGTCGAAGTAGCCGGAATCGAGGCCTACCACCTCGTGCCCCGCGGCCTGGAAGAAGGGGACCATGACGGAGCCGATGTACCCCATGTGGCCGGTGACGAGGACTTTCATGGCAGGACCTTTCTGCTCTCGATGCGTGTGCCGCGGCCCGCGGGCGCGGCGACCTCCATGGAACGGTCCCATGCCCCGCGGGGCAAGGGCATAAGGGGAGCGACAGAATGGCAGGGGCCGACGTCGGCGTCCGGCCTCGATGCCACGAATGGCCTCGTTAGCCGTAGCGCCGGAAGCGCGGGCTGAACGGCGCCGCGACCTCGCGGGCGATCGCGCGCCAGCGATGGCGCGCCCAGTACCGAGGAATCGCCCACAGCGAGAGGGCGCGCTCCTTCAGGTTGAGCGGCGCTCGCATCACGGCAACGAACAGGTCCTTGAAGAGCCGCGCCTCGGAGAAGTGGAGCTTGCGGCCCTTCTGAGAGGTGTCGAACCAGACGGCCACGCTCTCCTGGTCGTTGTTCGCCTGCCTCGACATGCCGGAGTGCACACGGCGCAGGAAGAGGTTGCCCGGCAGCTCCCAGAACTCGCCGGCGAGGGCGAGCTCGGCCATCAGCACGTAGTCGGCGTTCGCGTACGTCCCGAGCAGGCGCGTGGTCAGGAAGAGGTCGCGGCGCGCGAGGCCGTACAGCGAGTTCACGTAGGCGAGATGGCGAGCGAAGTGCCCGTAGCGTGCATGCGGAGGCATGCCGCGCGTGTCCAGGCCCTCGGCCTGCGTGCGGACGATGTTGCCGTCCTCGTCGATCTGGGCGGTGCCGGTGTAGACCATGATTACCGACTTCGGCGCCCGATCGAGGGCGGCGACGCAGGTTCTCAGGTGGGTCGGCGCGATCAGATCGTCGTGGCAGTGCCAGCGGAAGTACTCACCTCGAGCGAGGTGGGGCAGACGATCGAAGTTCCACGCCGCGCCCTTGTTCTCGGGCTCGCGCAGGTAGCGGATCCGGGAGTCGCGCGCCGCCAGCTCCTCGCAGATCGCCTGCGTGCCATCGGTCGAGCCGTTGTCCGAGATCAGTAGCTCGAAGTCGGTGTAGTCCTGCGCGAGGATCGACTCGATCGCGCCTCGGATGTAGCGCTCGCCGTTGTAGACGGGGATCCCAACGCTGACGCGCGGGATGTGCTCCTCGCGGGTGGCGTCGGGCGCCGTCGCGCTGCTCGTGTCATCAGGCATGGGTCAGCTCCGCCTCGACTCCTCGGGAGACGAGGTCCTTGCGGATCTCGTCGATGTAGATCGGGTTCATCACGATAACGACGTCCGGGCGGTAAGACGGGACGTCGTCCGGCGCGACGATCGGGTGGCCCGCGCCGGCGATGAACATGCCGCGCTTGGCCGGGTTGATGTCGACCACGCACTGCACGAGGTCGCGCTCCGCCCCGAGGGCGAAGAGGTACGCCGTCGCCTTCGAGCCGGCCCCCCAGAGGGCGACCTTCTGGCCGCGGGCGGCGTACTCGCGGAACTGCGCGCGCAGCGTCTCGATGGTGCGGTCGTAGTTGTCTCGGAAGCCGCGCGCTCGTTCGATCGAGGCAGCAAGCGCCGCAGGGTCGACGGTGGGGTCGCCGACCTCGGAGGCAGGCTTGGCGTCGATGATCAGGTACTGGTTGTCGTAGACGCGGTCGATGCGCTCGACATCGAACCCGGCGCGGACGAAGAGGCTGCGCAGCGCATCGACGCTGAAGTAGGCCGCGTGCTCGTAGTAGACGTCCCAGAACGCGACCTCATCGAGGATGCGGTCGACATCCGGCACCTCGAAGAGGATCGAGACGTCCTGGTTGGCCGGGACCGTGCCGCGAATGTGCGACATGAAGTCGTAGACGACGCCGATGTGCTCGAGGGTGTGTCGCGCGACGATCGCGCGCACGTCCGGCGCGAGGTGCTTCGCGTCGTAGCGCTCCGGCACCCAGGTGATGCGGCCGGGCGCCTCCTGCAGGCGGTGCGGCGCGAGCAGCGGGTCGACGCCGATGCCGCGACCGGCGCCGGCGTCACACATCCACTCGATGAACTCGCCGGTGCCGGTGCCGATCTCGAGGACGGCCTCGCCCTCGAGGTGGTGGCGCTCGATCCACGTGGCGGCGAGGTTCTGTGCGTACTCGCGGAAGCGCGCGGACGCGGCCTGGCTGGCCTCGTAACCACCCTCGGGCAGGAACGCCGGGTCGAACGCGAGGTTAGAGATGAAGCCACAGCCGAGGCAGATCGCGAGTCGAATGTCGGCGCTCGGGCAGGCGAGGGCCTGCTCCCGAGTGTCGAAGAGGACGTTGCTCTGTGCCGGCACCTCGTGCTGCTCGAGCAGCGTCTCGAGGGCGGAACCGCCGCAAGACGGACACGCGGATGACATGGGGACCCCAGTGGGTGCGTCGGTGACGGTGGTCAGTTCGCCGGGCAGGGTTGGCCCCCCTCATAAGCTGGGTGTGGGGCTCGGCCGAGGGCCGGCACCGTCACACGAGTCCTCGCTGTCAGTATGGCATCCACTGTAGGCAAGCCAGACTCAACGGGGTGTAAACCGAGTGCGTGCGACACGCGCTTCCCTGGACCGAGAGAAGCGTTATGATTCGTGCGGTCGGAATTCGAGGCACGACTGCCTGTCGGGCGACGATTTCCGAGCGGCACTCACGCGCCCGGGCGTCGACTCGCAGCGTCGATGGCCGGATGCAACTCCCCTCCCTGCGCTCGAGGTCACGGCCTCGGTGGTGTGCAAGCGTGAGTCAGGCCGGTGTTGGTGGATTCGCCGACCGAGGATCGGCGTCGCGACCACGCGGTTTTGACGAACCAGATGAGAACGCAAACACCCGTTTAACTCATGCTGGTCTACGCTCGCGTCGCTGAGGGGTGACAGAATGACGCGAATCCGCAAGCACTCCGAGATGATGCCCGGTCCGAATCGGCCCGAGCCGATCGCCTCGCCGAGTCTCGTGCTGGTCGCCCCGTCGGCGCACAGCGGTTATGACGTGCTGAAGCGAGTCCTCGACATCCTGCTCGCAGCGATCCTGCTGCTGATGCTCGCCCCCGTCATGCTGGCAGTGGCCCTCGCCATCAAGCTCGACTCGCCGGGTCCGATCTTCTTCCGCCAGCGCCGCATCGGCCTGCGCGAGCGACCGTTCACCCTCGTGAAGTTCCGCTCGATGCACGTGGACGCCGAGGAACGCGCCGAGGCGATTCGACACCTCAACATCACTGACGGCCCGACCTTCAAGGCGAAGGACGACCCGCGACTGACGCGCGTGGGCAAGTGGCTGCGCCAGTACTCGCTGGACGAGCTGCCCCAGCTGGCGAACGTGCTCCGAGGCGAGATGTCGCTCGTGGGGCCTCGGCCGATGCTGGCGCAGGAGGTCGAGGCGATGTCATCGGCGTACCGCGAACGCTTCGCAGTGAAGCCGGGGCTCACCTGCATCTGGCAGGTGTCGGGCCGCAGCCACATCGGCTTCGACGACTGGATGAAGCTCGACCTGCGTTATGTGCGGGAGCGAAGCCTCTGGCTGGACATCGTGCTGCTGGCACGCACGCCCCTGGCGGTGGTGACGGCGCGCGGTTCCTACTGATTTCGGATCCTGATTCGGAACTCATACGGCACTGAAACCGAGTTGGGGTCGAGCGCCCGTCGCAGGGCGAGACCCCTGCAGTAGACTGCCTGATGCGGGGATGAGAACGTGATTGCCCCGCAGTTCATGCGGCCGCGGGGTCCGCGTTCAGGCGGAGAGGTACGGCCCGGTGGAAGCATCCCTGTATCTGCAGATCCTGCGTCGATGGTGGTGGCTGTTCGTGGCCAGCACCCTCGTCGGTGGCGTGGTGGCCTACGTCGCCTCCTCGCAGATCACGCCGACGTACGAGGCCACGACGAAGATGCTCGTGGTCACGCAGCAGCAGCAGGGGACCATCCAGCGCAACGACCTTGAGACGAGCTCGCTGCTGGCGAACACGTTCGCCGGCATGATCACGGTGCGCCCGATCCTGGAGCGCGCCATCGAGCAGGGCGGCTTCGACATGACCGTCGGAGAGCTCCGCTCCTCCATCACCATCGAGACGCCGGCCGGCACGCAGCTACTGCAGGTGACGGCGCAGGCGAGCGATCCGGTCGTCGCCAGAGACATCGCCAACGTCGTCTCGAGTGTCTTCATCGAGTCCGATGAGCTGGCGCTGACGAGTAGCACCGGGCGTGTCAGCATCATCGAGCCGGCGACAAGTCCGGGCTTCCCGGTCGCACCTCGCAAGAGCGTCAACGCGGCGCTCGGCGGCGCACTGGCGGTGTTCGCGTGCGCGCTGCTCGTCCTGCTCTTCGAGTACATCGACGACACCGTGAAGTCCGCTCAGGACATCACCGACCTGGTGGGCCTCGCGACCCTCGGCCAGGTCGAGGCGTTCGGTCGCACGGCCTCGCCGTCGGACCAGCTGCAGGTGGCTCTCCATCCGAGGTCGCCACTCGCCGAGTCCTACCGCGCCCTGCGCACGAACCTCACAAACGTCCTCGCCCGGTACAACACCGATGGCGGTCTGCGCTCCCTGCTGTTCACCGGCGGAAGCCGGCACGACGGCAAGAGCACGACGGTCTCGAACCTCGCGGTGGTCTTCGGCCTCGCGGGCTACCGCGTCGCGGTCGTCGACGGCGACCTGCGCGCGCCGACGCTGCACCGGGTCTTCTCCCTCGACAACAGCGACGGCCTGACGAACCTGCTCCTCTCCGAGCAGGTCCCGGCCGGCCGCGCGATGCAGCGCACGGTGCACACCAACGTCTCCGTGCTGACTTCCGGTCCCATCCCCTCGAACCCGTCCGAGCTGCTCGGCTCGACGCGGATGCGCGAGGTGCTGGCGGAGCTCCAGTCGCAGTACGACCTCGTGTTGGTGGACAGCCCGCCGGTCATCGGCGTGACGGACGCCTCGGTGCTCGCGAGCATCGTGGACGCGATCGTCGTCATCGTGCGGCCGGGCCGCACGCGCACGGGCGAGCTGCGCACGATGGTGGAGCAGACCGCCGCGTCCGGGAAGCCGATCATCGGCGTCGTGCTGAACCGCGCTCGAGGCAACACGCGGGCGATGCGCTATGGCGACGCCCCCGTCGAGGTGACCGGAGCCTCCGCGGCGCCGTCACGCGCCGAGGGACGCGCGAACCTCCGCACGATCTCCGACGACGATCTGGTGGCGCGCCGCTAGCGCCCTCGTAGGTCACGAGTACACACGACGGGCGAGCGCAGTGCGCTCGCCCGTTTCGTTTGTGACGCGGGGACTCGAGGGCTAGAGCGCGCCCGGACCGGCGACTTCGCCGGCAGCGGTGATGACCACGTCCTCGTAGTCGCCGCCCTGCACCTGGGCACCGCCCATGACGAGGCTGCGGCGCAGACGGACGCCTTGCAGCACCGCGCCATCGCCGATCACCGAGTCGGCGACGTCGCACTTGTCGAGGCGGGTGTCGCAGCCGAGCAGCACGGGGCCGGCCAGCTTGCTCATCGTGACAACGCAGCCCGTGCCGGCGCTGACCGGACCAGAGACGTCCGACTCCCGCGAGGTGACCGGCGTCGGCGACAGGTCCTTGAGCAGACGGGACTGGGTCTGCAGCAGACCGGGCAGCGTGCCCGCGTCGAGCCACTCGCCCTCCAGGGTCCAGCCACTGACCTCGGTGCCCTCGCGCAGGACCTGCGCAACGGTGGCGGTGAGGTCGGACTCGCCCTTCGCGTTGATGAACGGGTTCGTGCGGACGCGCTCGACCACCTCGGGTGCGAGCATCCAGATGCCCACGACGGCGAGGTTCGAGCGAGGCTCGGCCGGCTTCTCTTCGAGGTCGATGACACGATCGCCTTCGACCACGGCGACGCCGAAGCTGCGCGGATCGCGCACGGGCTTCAGCACGAGCGAGGCGCCGGCGCCCGAGGCCATGAACGCCTCGAGCGGCCGCGCATCGAGGCCGGTGAAGATCGCGTCGACGACGAGGACCACGACGTGCCGACCGGCAAGCAGGTCCCCCACCGAGGCGACGGCGTCGCCGGGGCCGTTCGGGTGCTCCTGCACGTGAATCGACAGTGGGCCGCGGGCGTGCTCGCGTGCCCGGCGCGCGGTGACGCGGTCCTCGGGACCGACGACGACGGCGACCTCCTCGATGCCGAGGGCGGCCACGGCATCGAAGGCGTAGGCGATGAGCGGACGATTCAGGAGCGGAATGGCCGCCTTCGACAGCCGGGGCGTCAGTGGCTGGAGACGCGTGCCCTTCCCTGCCGTAAGGATGACGCCGAGCGGCGCAGCGTGCCGGGCTTCGCCAGCCATGGGACCCCTATCCGTGAGACTTCGTGGTGGGCCGGCAACGATCCGACCTTAGTCAGAATCGGCCGCCGTCCACCACCACAACATGTTGATCGGTGTTGCGAACCTCGATCGACCGCCGAGGCAGGGCCGTCAGTCGAGCAGCCAGACGAGGCCGGCTGCCAGCGGCCCCCAGAACAGGGCAAGCGCCAGACCGAGGCCGACCATGACGCCTCGAGCGGGAGCGAGCCCGTCCGCAGTGTCGACGCCGGCACGAGCCGGCCGCCTCGAAGGCTGGGGGTCGAGCGGGGAGCGGGGAGCGGGGAGCGCCATGGGAGGACCGTGCCCTTTCGTCGTTGCCAAGAACGAGTCTGGGGTCGCTCCCTAGGGGCCGATATCGGGGAAGGCCCGCATACTGTCGCCGGAACGAGCGATCGAGGAGCGAGGGTGGCACGCCGTCACCTCGAGGCGTGGGGCGGGAGACAAGTCGATGACCTCGCAACGGGACCGCATTCAGATGCCGGCGGGCGAGGCGCGGCGCTTCCTCGAGGAAGGGCGGCACCTGCAGGTGGCGAGCATCGGCCCGAGCGGCGCGCCCCACCTCGTGGCGATGTGGTACGTCGTCGACGATCAGGGACGGGTGCTGTTCACGACCTACGGGCGCTCGCAAAAGGTGCAGAACGTGCGCCGCGATCCGCGCGTGACGCTGCTCGTCGAAGCGGGTGAGGCCTACAACGAGCAGCGAGGCGTGATGGTAGAGGGGCGTGCCGAAGTCCTGTCGGAGCCGGCGTTCACCGCCCAGGTGATGCGCCAGGTCGGCGCGAAGTACGGCAGCGGCTCGGGAGCCTCGAGGGAGGCCCAGTCCGAGATCATCCCGCCGGCCGCCCACAAGCGCGCGGTGGTGCGCGTGACACCGGAGCGGATGCGCTCGTGGGATCACCGGCGGCTGTGATCGACGCACCGAGGGCCGTCGCGCCAGAAGCGGCACCCGTCCAGCGGACGCGCGGCCTCGAGGAGACGCTGCCGCCCTATCGGGTGCTGCTGCACAACGACGACGAGCACGACATGGGCTACGTCGTGCGGGCGCTCGTCGCGTCCGTGCCAGAGCTGTCCGTCGAGCGCGCCGCCGAGATCATGCTCGAAGCACACCTGCACGAGCGCGCCGAGGTGATCGTGTGCCCCCTCGAGCGAGCCGAGCTCTATCGAGACCGGATTCAGACGTACGGCCTCGGAAGTTCCATAGAACGCGTCTGAGCCCCCTAAGCAAGCGGCGACTCCCGACCGACAATCTGTCAGGAGTGGGAGCGCGCCGGATGCAAGACGTACCGACGATCACCGAGCTGCTGAGCCGCCTGCCGTGGTTCCGCGACCTGACGTCCGAGCACCGGCGTCAGATGGTCGAGCAGATCTCGGCCTGTATGACCGACACCATGACGCGCGAGCAGTACGCCGGACTCCTCGAGGAGTGGGCGGTCCTCGCTCACCGCGACCAGAAGTGGGCGCGGTTTGAGCTGCTGCGCGAGAGTGGACTGCTCGCCCGCTAGTCCCCGGCCCTCCCAGGCATCGAGCACGATCGAGGCCCGCGAAAGCGGGCCTCGTGTCGTGTCTGCCTCGATGGTCGCGGAGGGCGTCAGGAGCCCGGGTTCATGTAGTCGCGCTTGGCGCGGCGGCGCACAGCCTGCCGCATCCCCTCGCGAGCCTCGGGCGTGCGTGGCTCGGCCGCTCGAGGCGTCGGTGTGACCTCGGGACTCGGTTGGACGCCGTTGGGCCGGACGCCGTTCGTACCGTTGGCGCCGTAGGCACCGTTCGAGGGGCCCGAGCCGTTGCCCGAGGTCGGAGCCGGTGTCGCCGGGCGCGCCGGAGCCGACGGCGGCGCCTCGGGGGTCGGCGGCTCGAGGGCAGCCTGCCGCAGGCGGGGCGGCGGGTTCGGGCGTCGGACCATGAGGACGAGCAGCGCGGCGATGCCCCACAGGACGCCGAGCCCGAAAAACGCGCCGTTGTAGTTCCCGACGATGTCGAAGTAGATCGACACCACCAGCGGACCCCCGGCCCCGAGGAACAACGCGAACGGCAGCGCGACGGATCGCACCTGGCCGAGATAGCGCCGCCCGAAGTACGTCGCCCAGATCGTTTCCTGGATCGGGATTTGTCCCCCGATGCCCGTGCCGACGAGGAAGAAGCCGACGGCAAGCAGCGGCAACGAGGTGGTCTCACCACCGATGACGATGATCACCATCGCGATCGCGGCGATCACGAAGCTCGTGGCGGCGGCAACCTTCTCCGGGACGAAGTCCATGTAGGCGCCCCACAGCGGCTTGGTGAACGCGGCGGGGAACGCCAGCAGCGTGAGCATGAACGAGGCGGTCGAGCGATCGAAGCCGGCGTCCGTCGCGAATGGGATCGTTTGCAGCAGCATGGTCCCGAGGCCGACACCGGAGAAACCGAACGCCAGCACGATCATGTAGAGGGCGGGCGTGCGGAGCGCCTCGCTGCGGGTGAGCGAGTTCGCGAAGTCCATCCGCACACGGTCGCCGCTCGGGCTCGCCATCTCCTCGTCGGTCTTGCCGTCGGGATGGAGGCCGTGCTCCTCGGGCGTGCTGCGCATGAGCAGCGAGGCCGGATATACGAGGACCCACGCCATCACCCCGAGGGCGCGCCAGCCGGCTCGCCAGCCGAACTCATCGACAAAGATCGTGAGCAGCGGTGGCAGGATAACGCCGGCGAGCGAGACCCCCATCGAGGAGATGCCGACCATGCGGCCGCGCTTCTCGACCCACCACTTCGAGAGCGTGACGTTGACGACGAGGTTGCCGAAGAGCGAGGCGCCGACGGTGAAGCCCACGCCCCGGAGCACCACCCACTGCCAGAGCTCGGTGACCTCCGAGGTCGCGAACAGCGAGGCGCCGAGGATCGTGACGCCGACGATCATCATCGAGCGAGCACGCCCCTTGTCGACCTGCGTGCCGACGAAGAAGCCCGCGAACGCCATGATGAAGCGACCGGCCGTCTGCGCGTACGTGAACTCCGCGCGCGTCCAGTCGAGCTCCGTGGTCATCGGCTTGAGGAAGACACCGGCGACGTACGTCTGCGTGCCGGCAGACACGAACTGCGCGAGCAGCGCGACACCGACAAGCCAATAGCCGTAGTAGATGACTGGGCGCTTACGTCGACCAGAGCCGACCTCGCCGGGTGGCTGACCCGTCGGGGGCGCGGAGCGGGGCTGTGTCTCGACAGCCATCGCGGCTGGCTCCTCGTTACGCGAACGGTCGAGTGAGCGGCCGAACGGGGCGCATCATACTCCAAACCTTGACGCGAACGTAATAGTGGATCGCCCTGACGGGGTGTGCCGTTTCGTCAGGCGCGGAGCGGCGAGAGACCTCGGGCGCGGCGCGCCTCGTTCGCGGCCCGCAGCAGCCAGGGCGTGCGCGCGAGGAGCCGCCCGAGGGCGGCGGTGCTGCCGCCGGCAGCACGCGCGGAGTCCGCCAGCGCCCAGTCGTGCGCCTCGAGGAGGTCGAACGCTTCGGCGACGGCGACGAGGAAGCGCGCATCGCGCGTCCCGAGGCGGTCACGACCTCGAAGGGCGATCGGCAGCACTTCGAGTGGCGTTGTGGCCTCCAACGGCGCCCGCAGGCGTAAGGCGATCTCGCGTCGGAGGCGGCCGAGGGCGCGGGCGCGGTTCTCGTGCTGCGAGCGCGATTCATTCGCCTCGGCGGTGAGGCCGGACGCTCGATGCCGCAGGCGCACGGCCGAGTCGGTGACGTTGCGCTTCTGCCCGCCGGGTCCCGAGGCGCGGAAGCGGTCGAAGTCGCAGCCGGCGAGCAGCGCCCCGTCCTCGAGGGGGAGGAGGTCGCGCCATGTCAGTCTGGCAGGTTCGGTCATCGAGGCCCCTCGGGCCGCCGGTGCGGCTTCACGTCGAATCTCGCTGAGCCTATCCTGTGGCGTCTCCAGCCAATACGAGCGGGTTATGGGGCGGCATCATGCACAGGGCGCAGATCATCGGCGCGACGGGGTATGGCGGACTCGGGATCCTCGAGCTGCTGCTCGGTCACCCGGACTTCGAGGTGTCCTCGATCGTGGCGCGCGACGACGTCGGCCGCCGCATCAGCGACGTGTACCCGCACCTCGCCGGTCGCTGCGACCTCGAGGTCCAGGCCGCCGACGACGTCGGCGTGGGCTCCGACTGCGACATCGTCATCTTCGCGACGCCCGATCGAGTCTCGCAGGGCTACGCGCGGGGCCTCGCCGACGCCGGTGTGCGCTTCATCGACTACTCGGGCGACTTCCGCTTCCCCACGCCCGAGCGCTACACGGCCTACGCGACACGCCACCCCTCGATCCAGGATGAGCAGCACTCAACGGCCGAGCTGCTCGGCAAGGCCTCCTACGGCATGCCGGAGCTCTTCCGCGACCGCAACCGCGAGGCCGCGATCGTCGGCAACCCCGGCTGCTTCGCCGTCGGCATGATCCTCGGGCTCGCACCGCTCTTCGCCGATCGCCTCATCGAGGACGGCGCCGTCACCGTCGATGGCCTCACCGGCTCGTCGGGGGCGGGCAAGAAGCCGGCGCCGCTGCAGCACTTCTCGCACCTGAACGACAACCTCGTGCCGTACCGCGTGCTGACGCACCAGCACGACATCGAGGTGGAGCAGACGCTGGCGGACCTCGGCGATGGCGCGGCACAGATCGACTTCGTGCCACACCTGCTGCCGGTGACGCGCGGCATCCTCTCGACGATGCACGCGCGCCTCGCGAAGCCGATGCCGGCGAGCGCGCTGCTCGAGCGCTACCGCGAGTTCTACGCGGGGCACCCGTTCGTGCGCATCCTCGACACGCCTGCCACCCTCAAGGGCCCGGCCGGTTCGAACT
This sequence comes from Dehalococcoidia bacterium, assembly GCA_041390625.1. Lineage (GTDB taxonomy): Bacteria > Chloroflexota > Dehalococcoidia > UBA2979 > UBA2979 > RBC038. Next base: position 56,219 of record JAWKPM010000004.1, read on the forward strand.
ACTGCGACATCTCGCTCGTGACCTCGAAGGACGAGCGTCGGGTGGTGGTCATGTCCTCGATCGACAACCTGCTCAAGGGCCAGAGCGGCGTCGCGATGCAGAACATCAACCTGATGTTCGGCCTCGAGGAGACGGCGGGCCTCGGGCGAGGACCCGTCTACCCGTAGCGAGACCTCGAGGTCCGCGCCTTGGACCTAGATTCCGAGGCGCCCTCGGGGCCGCGGCGGCTGGCGCCAGCGGCCGGCGAAGCGGTCGAAGCCGAACGAGAGCCCGAGCAGCAGCGCGGGTGACAGCACCATCATCGCGCGCACGCCAATCGCCTCGGCAGCCACGCCGAGTCCAATCAGCGCGATGATCGCGAGCCCGTCCTTGAACACGCCGAGCAGGGCGAACGTGCGCCCCTGCAGCTCGAGCGGCACGCGCCTCGCGATGTAGGTCTGCACCGAGATCGCCGCGAGGGTGATCGCGAAGCCCAGGAAGATCGAGATCTTCGCCGCCGTCTCCACCTCGGACGGCACGTGCGGGATGTTCACGAGCCCGAGCCAGCCGATGTGCGCGGAGATCCAGTCGACGGCGCCCAGCGCGACCATCGCGATCGCGATCACGACGAAGCCGACCATCGCTGTCCGCCGCTCGCCCATGAAGCGAATCATCGCCGGCGCCGCCGCGAGCGCGGCCACGAGGCCGAGCGCGGCAGGCGCGAAGACGTAGAGCGCGTTCGCGGGATCGACATCGAGGACGTCGCGCGTGTACTGCGGCCCGAGCACGCCCAGCACCACGCTCGTGGTCGAACCAAGCGCGCCGAGGAGCAGCATCCACAGCATCGAGCGCTCGGCGAAGAGCCAGCGCACGACATCGGCCGTATCGAGGTGGCCTCGTGAACCTGTAGTGCGCACGTGTGGCCTCGAGGGGGTCAAGTTGACCACGCGCGTCGCCGAAAACAGGAAGAAGACCCCGGCGAGGGCCGTGACGGGATCGACCCCGTACGCGCGCACGATCACCGGGGCGAGCATCGACTTGCCGACGACTTCGCCGGCAGACGACGCAAAGCTCAGGAACGAGGTCGCGGACGCGAGCTCCTCCTGGGTCGCAACCAGGGGCACCGCCGACGCCTCGGATGGCTGGGAGACCTGGTGCAGGACGCGCACGGCGAACAGCACGAGCAGCAGCGAGCGGAACGACGTCCCGATCACGGTGGGCAGCAGGATCGAGATCGCGCCCATCGTGACATACGCGCCGGCCAGCGCCACTCGCTTCGGCAGCTGGTCCGCCACCACCCCACCGAACATACCGAGCACCACGCCGGGCAGCAGGTAGGCGACTCCGAGCATCGCGGCATCGACCGCGCCGCCGCCGGAGCGGGCGACCGCGATCAGCGCGCCGTACAGCAGCGCCTGCAGCGCGATGTCCGTGAAGAACCGCGACACCAGCAGCTGCTGGAACTCGATGTTGAGGGCCACCGAGCCGCTGGGGACCCAGAACCAGAGCACGCGCAACACGCGCGCCTGTCCTCGACCGACGGCTGCATCCAGCCGACGGACCGCATGGAATGCCGGCTCGTCGAAATTCGGGGGCAGCGTCATGCCGGATCGATGGTAGCGCCGAGGCGATGCGCCGTCGGACCCGCCACCATCGAGGCTCGTCAACCAACCACCACAACGCAGCAGGTTGCGCCGCCGCGCGACCACGAGCTCTTGGAACACAGGGGCTCGCGAAACCGCGGAGGCGTGAAGGGAGGCCCTCGATGGGCCGTCTGAGTTGGGTGCGGATCTGGCCGCTCGCTGCGGTCGTGGCAGTGGTCGCCTCGATGGCGATCACGCTGCAGGCTTCGGCGGAAGGGCCGAGCACGGAGACCGGCGGCACGCCGCTGAACATCAGCATCGTGATCCCGCCGGAGGCTGTCGACCAGCTGGCCGGGCTGCTGAAGCAGCGCTACCTGCCGCAGCAGGCGCGCGAGGCGATCGCGTCGATCCTCGAGCAGGCGGGCTACGACCCGACCGAACTCGCTGCGCTCCTGGAGCGCTCGAAGCACGGTGACGACGACGAGCATCACGACCGCAAGGGCAACTTCTGCGAGGACGTGCTGGCGAACCCCGCCGAGCACGAGGAGTACGTCGCGCGCTGCCAGTTCCTGCAGGACATCGGCACCATGACGCCGCAGGAAGTGTGTGACCGCGCCCTAGGCAACGCCGAGGCGGACGCCGCCTTCATCGAGTCGTTGGTGAAGCGCTGCCGCAACGCCATCAAGGGCGACGAGGCGCTGAAGGCCTCGGTGTGTGCCAGCGTGCAGGCGGCCGGCGTGCCGGAACGACTGCTGCAGGCGTGCATGCTCGACGCGCTCGGTGAGCTGACGCCGCAGGAGACCTGCGCGCGAGTCCTCGCCGCGGCGCCGGCCGACGAGCCGATCCTCGGAATCCTTACCTCGCGCTGCAAGAGCGAGATCAAGCACGCCGACTCGACGCTTCGAGCCGAGCTGTGCGGCAGCATCACCTCGGCGGCGGCCGCCCCCGAGGTGCTCGTGAACAAGTGCGAGCGGCTCGCTGCCGAGGCCGAGCGCGCGGCGCAGAAGGCTGCGCTGAACGACGCGATGGAGGCCTTCTACGCCTGCAAGAAGGCCGCACCGGACGGCGAGTCGCACGAGGCGAAGATCGCGCGCTGCGCGGCCGAGGTGCAGGCCCAGTTCGGCGTCACGATCGACACGTCGAAGTTCAGCGGCGACAAGGTCGGCGACAAGGTCAGGGACAAGCACCGCGACGGCGAGTGGGTCAAGGACCAGCAGAAGGTCAAGAGCCAGGACGCCGACCACGACGGCGAGTGCGACGACAAGGACAAGTCGTAGCACGAGGGTGATCCCCTAGGCGGTCGACCCTCGACCTCCTCGGGATCGGGCCTCAACAACGGGCGCCGCACGATCTACCATCGATTGTGCGGCGTCCGTGCGTGCGGGCACGACACCGAGGAGGTTCGATGTTTGCGACGATTGGCCACACGTTCGAGCTCATGAAGATGAGCTGGCGGGTTCTGATGCAGGACCGCGAACTCATCCTGTTCCCGGTGTTCATGGCGATCTCGATGGTGGCGGCGCTCGCCGTCTTCGGCGTGATCGCGATGGGTGCGGGGACGTTCGACCGTCTCGATGCGGCTCAGGGCAGCAATGAGTCGGCAATGACGGGCGTCGACTACGCCCTCGGTGCCGGCGTCTTCTTCGTCACGTACTTCATCGGCATCTTCTTCAACTCGGCGCTCGTCGCCGCGGCCCTCGAGCGGCTGCGTGGCGGCAATCCGACCGTCGGCTCGGGCCTCAGCAAGGCGATGAGCCACCTGCCCGCGATCCTCGGCTGGGCCGTGATCGCCGCGACGGTCGGGCTGGTCCTCCAGATCCTGCGCGACCGCATGGACAACTTCATCGGCCGACTGGCGCTTTCACTGGTCGGTGGCGTGTGGGCGTACATGACGTTCTTCGTCGTGCCGCTGCTCGTCTCGGAAGGCATCGGCCCGGTGGGCGCGATCAAGCGCTCGAGCGGCCTGTTCCAGGCGACGTGGGGCCGGCAGGTCGCCGCGGGCTTCGGCTTCGGGATCGTGTACGTCCTCGCGGGCCTCGCGGCTGCCGCGGTGACCGCCGTGCTCTTCTTCGTGCACCCGATCATCGGCGTGGCGGGCGGCGCGATTGCCTTCGCCGTCGCGCTCGGGACGGTCGCGGCCATGGAGGGCATCTTCAAGGCTGCGCTGTACGAGTTCGCGATGGGCGAGTCGCCCATCGGCTTCGACCGCGGCACGCTCTCGAGCGCCTACCGCGCGCTCTAGCCCTCGAGGTCGCTCGCGGCGCGGGCGAACTCGTCGGGGGTGTTGAGGTTGCGAAACGAGCGGCCGTCCGGATCGGCCTCGGCGTAGTCGCCGGGCTTGAGACGGACGGCCTCGAGGTCCCCGGCCACCGACATCACACGACGGTCCCCGGCCTCGAAGTGGGCGCGCACCACGGGCAGCGCGTCGACGCGCCAGGCGCTGCACAGCCCCTCGGGACGCCCGTCCGACAGCGGTACCACGAGGCGCGCACCGGCCTCGACGCGTGCGAGCAGCAGCTCGAGCAGCGCCGGCTGCAGCCACGGCATATCGCACCCAACGACCAGCGTGACGGGCGCCTCGATGGCTGCCAGTCCGGCCGAGATACCGGCGAGCGGCCCCTCGCCCTCGACGGTGTCATCGACGCGACGAAGCGGGATCGAGGCTTCGACCTCGGGCAGCGCACCCCCAGGCGCGCCGACGACCACAACCTCCTCGACGACCTGACTCACTGCATCGATCGCGCGCTGGAGGAGCGTGCGTCCTTCGACGACGAGGGCGGCCTTGTCGATGCCCATGCGGCTGGAGCGCCCGCCCGCGAGCACGATCGCGGCGCGTCGAGGACGTGGAGACTCGGGCATCGTGCGACCTCGACCGTGCAATCGGCTGGGAACCGGGCGATCATAGCCGCGTGACAGGAACGACTTTCGACGAGACCTCGATGTGGGACGCGCTCGGCCTCGGGGAGAGCGTGCGCCCGGTCGTCGCGATCGTCGGCGGTGGCGGCAAGACGGCGCTGCTGTACCGCCTCGGCGTCGAGGCGGAGGCTCGAGGGGTACGGGCGGTCCTCGGCGGAACGACGCGCTTCACGCCGGCGGTCCACTCGCCGATGCCGCCCCTCGTCGAGGCCGACGACGCCTCGATGGTCGAGGCGGTGCAGGCGGCCCTCGATGCCACCCCGGTCGTCGTGGTCTCGTCCGGCGACGCGCCGCAGGGCCGCTTCTCGCCGGTCGCCCCTGAGACAGTCGATGCGCTGGCGCGCATCGATGGCATCGGGCTCGTGGCGGTCGAGGCGGACGGCTCGAAGATGCGGCCGTTCAAGGCGCCGGGCGAGCACGAGCCGGTCATCCCCGCCTCGACGACGCACGTCGTGGCCGTGGTCGGTGCGGACGCCGTGGGCGCGCCCATCGACGAGGCGCACGTGCACCGGCCCGAACGCGTGCGCGCGATCCTCGAACGGCGGGGCCTCGAGGGGGATGTCGCGACGCCCGAGGCCATCGCGGCCGTGCTCCTCGACGAGGAGGGCGGGCGACGTGCAGTGGACGGGCGGGCGTTTATCGTCGTCGTGAACAAGGCCGAGTCGCATCCCGAGGCGGCGGCGGAGCTCGCGAGCGCCCTCGAGGCGGCGGGCGCGACACGTTTCGTCCTCGCGGAGCTTCGCAGCGACGCGCCCGTGCGGAGCATCGGGCCACGGACGCCGTGACGCCCTCGGTACGATCGATGGCGCGGCCTCGATAGCCCGCGGACGACGAGGAGGGGCGATGACGCAGCTCGAGGACTTTCGGCGCGCCAAGGACGAGTTCTTCCGCGACGAGCCGGACTCGCCGCTAACGCCCGCGCAGCGTGAGCACTTCACGGGTCTCGCGTACTACGACGAGAACCCGGCACTCGAGCTCGAGCTCGAACCTCAGCCGCTCGCGGAACGCGAGATGATCACGATGCAGACGAGCACCGGCGACGAGGCCACCTACGAGCGCTGGGGCCGCATCGAGTTTGATGTCGAAGGCGAGACGGCCGCGCTCACGCTCTTCCGCGACCCGCATTCAGGGCACTTCTTCCTGCCCTTCCAGGACGCGAACGCCGGTGGCGAAACATACGGCGCCGGGCGCTACCTCGAGGTTGAGCCTTCAAGCGACGGCAAACTGTGGGTCGACTTCAACTACGCCTACAACCCCTACTGCGCCTACAACGAGCACTGGTCGTGCCCGATCCCGCCGGCAGAGAACCGGCTGAAGGTGGCGATCCGCGCCGGCGAGCGCACGTTCCCGGGAGCCGACGAGCACTAGGCCGCCTGAACGGTCGCCGACCTCGAAGGGTCGAGGGCGGGCGGCCTCGATGCCCGGTAGCATGCCGATCGGCGGCGCACGCAGGAAGCGCGCCGGCCCGAATCGGAGCGCCGCGTGACCCTGTACCTCGTCCTGCTGTTCGTCCTGCTGCTGCTCTCGGGCTTCTTTTCGAGCTCGGAGACGGCCTTCCTCTCGATCGAGCGAGTGCGCCTCGAGCACGCGCTCCGAGAGCGCCGGCCGGGCGCGACGCGCGTCTCGACGCTGCTCCAGCGGCCGAGCCGGCTGCTCTCGGCGATCCTCCTCGGGAACAATCTCGTGAACACCGGTGCGGCGGCAGTCGGCACGATCATCGCGGCCGACCTCGTGTCCGGCGGCGAGGCGGCACTGTTCGCCACCCTCGCGATCACGGTCGCGCTCGTGATCTTCGGAGAGGTGGCGCCGAAGACCGTGGCGCTGCATCACAACTTCGCGCTGGCGCGCGTCTACGCTCCCCCGCTTCAGATCTGGTCGGCATTCACGAGGCCGATCGTCGCCGCCCTCGATGTCCTGAGCCGCGTGATCCTGCGACTGCTCGGCGAGCAGCGCATCGGCGCGCAGGCGATCAGCCTCGGTGAGCTGCGGACGGCGATCCTCCTCGGGACGGAGTCCGGCGCCCTCGGTGAGGACGCCTCGGACATGCTCCTCGGAGCGCTGAGCCTCGAGCAGCAGGCCGCCCGCCGGATCATGGTGCATCGAGTGAACATGGTGACCGCCGAGGTCAGTGAGACGGTCGCCGACGCCTCTGCGCGCATGGCCGAGCACGGCTACCTGCGACTCCCGGTCTTCGCAGGCAACGCCGACAACATGGTCGGCTACGTGCACGTCAGCGACGTGAACGCCGCGTACCAGGCCGGCGATACGACCCGGCCGCTCGGCGCCATCATGCGCGAGCCGGTCTTCGAATCGGAGCTCGCCTCGATCGCCCGCGTGCTCGAGCGAATGCAGGAGGCGGGGACATACCTCGCGATCCTCGTCGACGAGTTCGGCGCGACGGCCGGCCTCGTGACGCTCGAGGACGTGATGGAGGTCGTCGTCGGCGAGCTGCCCTCGGAGAGCGGCCGCGAGCAGGGCGTCGAGGACGTGCAGATCGGCCGCCGCCTCGTCGTCGAGGGCGTGCGCCAGCTGGCCGAGCTCGGCGAGGAGCTGGGCGCGCACCTCGAGCACCCCGAGGCCGAGACGGTGGGCGGCCTGGTGCTGGCTTACCTGAGGCACTTCCCGCAGGCGGGCGAGGTCGTGGAGCACGCCGGCTACCGCTTCACAGTGATGGGCGCAGACGAGCGTCGGGTGACCCTCGTGGCGGTCGAACCGCTCGAAGGGGCGGTCCCGGGAGTGAGCAACGAAGGCCCTTCCACGTAGGCGACGCCTCGTTATCGTCGATCGCACCCCCAGCAGCCGGTCCGAGCATCGACCGGCAGTGATCGCGGGCCTCGACGCCCCGGAACCTGGTGGATCGATGCGAACCATGGCACCCCCGAAGGGGGATGCGCCCCCTCCGCGCCGGCCCGGGCCTGAGCGCGAATCGAACCGACTCACCTGGATGCGACGCCTCGGCACGCGCTGGGGCCTCGCGAGTGCCATCTTCCTGCTCCTCGGCGTCTTGTCCCTCGCGATGTCGCTGCGCAGCGGGGAATCGATGGGCGGGGTCGGTGGCGTGCTGCTTCGCCCGTTCGACCAGGGTGACGACACCTTCGTCGGGCAGATCGCCGGGCACGAGCCCGTCGAGGACGATGGCATCATCAACTCGATCGAGGAGCTCCACGAGGTCTACGGCGAGCCACCGGACGCCACCTTCGGGCGAATGCGCATCCCGGCGCTCGGCATCGATGCGCCGCTCGGCACTCGTTACGTCGCTGAGGACGGTGTGATGCTCGACCCGACCGGGCCGGACGACGTCGTGTACTACGACTTCTCGGGCTGGAACGGCCTCGGTGGCTACCCAACGAGCGGCGGCAACGCCGTGTTCGCGGGCCACGTCGACCAGGCGGGCTACCTCTGGTACGCCGACGCCGAGTACATCGGGCCAGCCGTCTTCTACAACCTGCGCAACCTGGGCGGCGGCGAGACCGTCGAGATCGACCTCGGCAGCGGGCCCGTGACGTACATCGTCGACTGGGTGCGGGAGGTCGGACCGTCCGAGAACTGGACCGCCATCGTGAGCGCGAATGTCGAGGCGGACAGCATCACGCTGATCACCTGCGGCGGCGAGTTCAACCGCGCCGAGGGCGCATACACGGCTCGCACCGTGGTCCGCGCCGTGCGCGCCGGCTAGCTAGTGGCGAGGTAGGACCGCGATGTCGCTGTACGACCTCTCACCCGGCTCGAACCCGCCCTCGATCCTCAACGTGATCGTTGAGATCCCGAAGGGGAGCCGCAACAAGTACGAGTACGACCCGAAGGTCGGCGCGTTCCGCCTCGACCGCGTGCTGTACTCGGCGGTGCACTACCCGGCGGACTACGGCTTCATCCCGAGCAGCCTCGCGGGCGACGGCGACCCGGCAGATGTGCTGCTGATGATGACCCAGGCCTCGTTCACCGGTTGCATCGTCGATGCCCGCCCCGTCGGGATGCTGCGTATGCAGGACGAGAAGGGCGAGGACGAGAAGATCCTCTGCGTGCCGGTGGCCGACCCGCAGTACGCGGGCGTGCAGGAGCTCGCACACATCGCACCCCACTTCCTGCGCGAGGTGGAGCACTTCTTCCGCATCTACAAGGACCTCGAGGGCAAGCCCGTCGAGACCCTCGGCTGGGAGCCTCGAGGCGTCGCGGAGCGCTACATCGTCGAGGCGATCGCCGCAGCCGGCCGTCTCTCGAAGGCCTAGCCACCGCCCAAGGCGCTGTTCAACTCCCTGCGCAGGCGGTAGCGTCGCCCTCGAAGGTGACACCCACCTCGAGGAGGCTGAGATGACGCTCCAGCAACCGGATCCCAACGCGCAGCACCCGCTGCTCGTCACCACGCAGTGGCTCGCCGAGCACCTCGACGACCCGGGGCTCGTGCTCATCGATGCCGGCGAGGCCGTGGCGTACCGCCGCGGCCACATCGAGCGTGCGGTCGGTGTGCCGCATCCGTACCTCAAGGGCGCGACCTCGCCGCTCCACGTGATGACGGCGAGCGAGTTCGAGACCTTCGCGCGCGGCATCGGCGTGTCGAACGACTCCGAGGTCGTGATCTACGACGACAACGCCTCGCTCTACTCGGCGCGCGTGTGGTGGGTGTTCCAGCGCTACGGACACACGCGCGCTCGCGTCGTCGACGGCGGGCTCAACGCCTGGATCGAGGAGGGGCGGCCCATCACCGCGGCGCCCGCCCGCCCGTCGGAGGGCAACTTCACCGCGACCGAGCATTCCGAGGTCGTGTGCAACGTCGACGAGCTCAAGGGCCTCGTCGGTGGCGAGACGCAGATCTGGGACGCGCGCACGGACGGTGAGTGGGAGGGCACGAACGACCGCGGCAACAAGCGCGCCGGTCACGTGCCCGGGGCGAAGCACCTCGAGTGGATCCGGCTGATGCAGGGGCCACCGGAGCGACGCTTCCGCCCGCTCGACGAGATCCGTTCGATGCTCCTCGAGGCGGGCATCAATCCGGAGGCGGTGACCGTCACCTACTGACAGGGTGGCATTCGCGCCGCGTTCGCGGCGTTCGTGCTCCGGATGCTCGGCAACGAGCAGGCTCGCAACTACGACGGCTCGATGGGCGAATGGGCGAATCGCGAGGACACGCCGCTGACCCTCGACGTCTAGAGCGTCGCACGCCTCGAGGGCGCTAGTCGCCGCCGGTCGCCGCCAGCGCCTCGATGTGTGCGGCGTCGAGGTGGCGTCGACGCTCGGTGGCCCCTCGGGCGACGAGCACCGTGATCGCCGCGAGGACGAACGCGACGCCCGCCAGCATGAAGAACATCGGTCCGATGCCCCAGCGATCGGCGACGAGGCCCGCGATCGTCGCCGAGAACGATCCGATGCCGAACGTGAGGAAGAACGAGACGCCGAAGGCGCGGCCGGCGGCGCCGAGCGGCGCGTAGTCGGCGATCATCCCGTTGAAGACGGGCTGCTGCGCGAAATTGAACAACACAAAGATCGCCGCCGCGAAGAGCAGTGGCACGCCTCCGAACGAGCCAACCAGCAGCAGCATCGGGCCCGTTGCGGCCACGATCGGGATCGCCGCCCGCTCGACGGGCATCCGGTCGCTCAGCGCGCCACCGAGGACCTGACCGAAGACCGCCGTCAACAGCACCAGCGACGACATCGCGCCGGCAACCGCCTCGGGCGACCAGCCGAAGATCGAGATGCCGAGATGCTCCTCGAGGTGGGCCGGGAGGAAGGTCAGGAAGCCTCGATAGATGAAGCCGGTGCCGATGGTCGCGGCGTAGATGAGCAGCAACGGTCCGGCCAGCCAGCGCCGCTCTGACGGCGGGGTCGTGCGGACGCGAGCCGGGCGGGTGGTCGCCGAGGCCGAGGCACGCGTCGCCTCGGTGGCGAGCCGCGAGCGCTCGTAGGCCTCCTCGCGGTTCGGCGCGAAGCGACGCACCACGAGGGCGACCACGACGGCGAGGACGGCCAGCACGACGTAGGCCGCCCGCCAGCTCACGAGGATCGCGATACCCGTCGCGATCGCCGGCGCGAGCGCCACGCCAAGGTTCCCTGCGATGCCGTGAAGCGCAAACGCGCGCCCTCGACGCTCGATCACCGTCGAGACCATCGCGGTGCCGGGCGGATGGTAGAGGCCGATCGCGGCGCCGAGGATCGCCAGCGAGACGGCGAGGAAGGGCAGGTTCGGACTCGCCGCCACGAGCAGCGCGAATCCCGCGGCAGCGGCCAGCGCCCCCGAGATCACGGCGCGCGGCCCAAAGCGGTCGGTGAGCAGGCCCGAGGGCAGCGCGGTCGCGCCGAAGGTGAACGTGCCGACGTTCGCGACGAAGCCGAGGGTAGCGAGGCTCGCGTCGAACTCGAGGCCGATGCGCACCAGCAGAGCGGCGAACGTCAGCTCGAGCGAATGCGTCATCGCATGCGCGAGCGCGGCCGAGGCGATGACGCGACGCTCCACGGACTGACCTCCTCGAGACCGTCGAAGGAAGTCGGGTCAGCGTAGCGGGTCACCCGCCTCGGCGCTGTGGGCACCGAGGCGGGTTGGAACCAAGGAGGGCTAGGCGTTCGTGGCGCCGGCCGGACGATCGCCACTCGGCGGCTCGAGGCCGGCGAAGATCGAGGTCGGCGCGACCTCGAACAGCTTGTCGATCGGCCACTTGGCGTTCCAGTAGATCTGCCGCTCCGGCACATAGTCGTGGTAGAGCACGACCTCGAAGCCGCGGACCCCGAAGGAACGGCCGGTGACGTGCGCCGCGTCGTCGGAGCACAGCCACGACACCATCGGAGCGACGTTCGCGGGGTCGCGCGGCGTGCCCTCGACGCGCTCGCTCTCGGGGTCACCCTCGCGCGTGGCGAGCTGGTTGCGCAGACCTCGGTCGGTCATGCGGGTGGCCGCGCCCGGAAGGATCGCGTTCGAGGTAACCCCGTAGCGCCCGAGGGCGTTCGCGCACGACTTCGCGAAGCCGATGAGGCCGGCCTTCGCCGCAGCGTAATTGGGCTGCCCGGCCGACCCGAACGCCGCGCCCGAAGAAAACGAGATCAGGCGGTAGCCGCCCTTGCGCTCGGTCCGCCAGTGAATCGAAGCGAAGTGGGTCGTGTTGTACGTGCCCTTGAGGTGGACACGAATGACGTCGTCCCACTCCTGCTCGGACATGTTGAAGATCATCCGTTCGCGGAGGATGCCCGCGACGTTCACGAGGATGTCGAGGCCGCCGTACTCGTCGAGGGCCTGCTTGATGAGGGCCTCTGCCTGGGTGTGGTCGGAGACATCGGCGTAGTTCGCGCTCGCTGTGCCGCCGGCGGCGCGAATGACCTCGACGACCTCATCGGCGGGACCGCTCGAAACGCCGCTGCCTTCGACGGAGCCGCCGAAGTCGGCCACGATGACGTTCGCGCCGAGCTGGCCCATGAGCTCGGCGATGCCGCGCCCGATGCCTCGACCGGCGCCCGTGACGATGGCCGTCTTGCCGGCCAGGTGCTGTGTGGGCATGTGAATCTCGCTCTCTCAGTCTTCGCTCGTCTGCCTCGATGGCGCGTCCGGCGCCCTAGGCGCCGCCGCCTGGGCGGTTGAAGTCGGGCAGCGTGAGGTGCGACGTCAGCTGCGTCTTCGCGCGGTGCCACAGGTCATCGAGGTCCCACGGCCCGTCCGAGAAGATCTGGCGCTCCATCTCCATGTCGCGGTAGAGCGTGATGCCCCAGCCACTCGCGCCGATGACCCGGCCGGAGACGTTCGCCGCCTCCTCCGAGCAGAGGTAGACGATGGTCGGGGCGACGTTGTCCGGATCGCGCTCGGTGCCGTCGGAGCGCTCGCTGGCGGGATCGCCCTCGCGCGTCTGCTGCTGCTGCGCGAGCGTGCGGTCCGTCATGCGTGTGGCCGCGCCCGGAGCGATCGCGTTCGAGGTGACGCCGTACCTCGCGAGGGCGTTCGCGCACGACTTCGTGAAGCCGATGAGGCCGGCCTTGGCAGCGGCGTAGTTCGGCTGCCCCGCCGAGCCGTTGATGCCGGCCGTCGACGAGAAGTTGATGAGGCGGTAACCGCCCTTGCGCTCAGTCCTCCAGTGGATCGAGGCGAAGTGCGTGGTGTTGTAGGTGCCCTTGAGGTGGACGCGGATGACGTCGTCCCACTCCTGCTCGGCCATGTTGAAGATCATGCGCTCGCGCAGGATGCCGGCGACGTTCACGAGGATGTCGAGGCCGCCGAACTCGTTGAGCGACTGCCGCACGAGGTCCTCGGCCTGCTTGTGGTCGGAGACGTCGGCGTAGTTCGCGAGGGCGGTCCCGCCCGCCGCGCGAATCTCGTCGACGACCTCGTCCGCCGGGCCCTTGTCCGTGCCTTCGCCTTCGACGGATCCGCCGAAGTCGGCGACGATGACCTTCGCCCCTTCAGCTGCGAGCGCGAGCGCGATGCCCCGCCCGATGCCTCGGCCGCCGCCCGTGACGATGGCCGACTTCCCTTCAAGATGTCCTGGCATATGTCTCCCCTGCCTGCACGCGGATTCGCGTCGCGCGGTCCGCGCGGATTCTAGCGGTCGGCGCAAGCGACTCGGACCGAGGTAAGGCGCGAGACTGTCACGTGCGACAGGTCGTCCATAGAATGACGCCTCCGACGAAGGCTCCGATGCAGGAGGGAGCAGCGATGGAAGGCCCGCTGACGGGCGTACGCGTGGTCGACCTCGGCCAGTACATCGCGGCGCCATACGCGACCCGGCTGCTGGCCGGCTTCGGCGCCGATGTCGTGAAGGTCGAGCCGCCTGAGGGCGACCCGATCCGGCACTGGGGCCCCTTCCCGACCGACGTCCCGAACATCGAGACGGGAGCGCTCCACCTCTACCTCAACCAGGGCAAGCGCTCCGTCACAGTCGACCTCGAGACCGAGGCGGGGCGCGACCAGCTCCGAGCGCTCATCGATGGCGCCGACGTCGTCGTGGAGTCGTTCAAGCCCGGTACGCTCGAGCGTCTCGGGTTCGGGTACGAGCAGCTGGCCGAGTCGCACCCGGGGCTGCTGTACGTCTCGGTCACCGACTTCGGGCAGACGGGGCCGTACCGCGACTACGCGGCGTGGGAGATCACGACGTACGCCCTGGGCGGCCTGATGCACATCACCGGCGAGCCCGACCGCGCACCGCTGAAGACCGGCGGCTACCTCGGGGCGTACGGCGCGGGGCACAACGCCTTCGATGCCACGCTCGTCGGGTTGTGGGAGCGAGGCAACTCGGGCCTCGGGCAGCAGATTGACATCTCGATCCTCGAGTCCGTCGCGTCGCTCCTCGAGCACACCGACATGGGCTGGGTCTACGCCCGCGAGGTGTGGCCGCGGTCCGGCAACGGGGCGCGTGCGGCGTGGGGCATGTACCCGGCGGCCGATGGCTTCGTCGGCGTCGTCTCGGGCCCACCAAGGCGCTGGGCGATGATCGGCGAGCTGATGGAGAACGAGGAGCTGAAGGACCCGAAGTACCTCGTGCCGGGCGCGCAGACGGCGCTCCGCGACGAGATCGACGCGCACATGCTGCCGTGGCTCGTCACGCACGAGAAGGAAGACATCTACCACCGCGCACAGGCCCTCGGGCTGCCCTTCGGCTACGCGGCGACACCGGCCGACTTCTTCGAGGTCGAACAGCTCAAGTACCGCAGCTTCTTCGAGCGCATCGACCACCCCGTGGCGGGACCGGCGCGCTACCCCACGGTGGCAGCGCACTTCAGCGACGGCCTCTGGGAGCTCGGCCGCGCGCCGCTCCTCGGCGAGCACAACGACGAGGTGCTGTCCGGTCTCGGCGCTTCAGCGGGAGGTGCGGCATGACCTCGAACGGTACGAACGGCAGCGACCCCTTCGCGCGGAGCGGACCGCTCTCGGACATCCTCGTGCTCGATTGCTCGATGGTGTGGGCGGGCCCGTACGCGACGAAGCTCCTCGGCGACATGGGCGCCACGATCGTGAAGATCGAGGCGAACCGACAGATGGACTCCGTGCGCGGCGGCGCGAAGCCGGCCAGCGGCGTCGGCGTCTACTTCAACGCCGACCCGGGTGACGAGCCGTGGAACCGCGCGGGCTACTTCAACAAGCTCAACCGCAACAAGCTCGGGATGTGCATGAACATCCTCGAGCCCGAGGGCCGCGCCGTCTTCATGGAGCTAGCCGCGAAGGCGGACGTCGTCATCGAGAACTTCGGCGGCGGCGTGTTCGAGCGGATGGGCTTCGGCTACGAGGTGCTGCGCGAGGCCAACCCGGACCTCGTGATGATCTCAATGCCACCGAGTGGCAACGGCGGCCCCGAGGGCAAGTACGTCGGCTACGGCGTCGCCATCGAGCAGCTGGGTGGGATCGCGACCCGCACCGGCTACATCGGCGACACGCCGATGAAGACCGGCATCAACTACGGCGATCCGATCGCCGGCATCCACGCCGCCGGCTACATCATGACCGGGCTGCTGCATCGACGGCGGACCGGCCGAGGCTCCTTCATCGACCTCTCGCAGCGCGAAGCCGCGATCATGTGGCTCGGCGACGAGGTGGTCGAGTACGAGCTGAGCGGCCGCATCCCCGAGCGCATCGGAAATCGAGACGAGTTCATGGCGCCCTCTGGCGCCTACCGCTGCGCGGGCGACGACGAGTGGGTGGCGCTGGCGGTCGGCAGCCTCGAGGAGTGGCGCGGCCTCGCGAGGACGATCGGGCACCCCGAGCTCGCCGACGACCCCGCGTACGCCTCGACGGAGGGTCGGCGCGAGCGCCATGACGACATCGACGCGCTGATCTCGGCGTGGACGGCCTCGAGGAGCGCGGACGACGCGATGGCCGAGTTCCAGGCGCACGGCGTGGCGGCGGGCACCGTGGCGAACAACCGGCACGTGAACGAGGACCCGCAGCTGCGTGCGCGGGGCTTCTGGCCGACGGTCGACCATGCCGCTGTGGGGCCGCACGAGATCACGGGCGTCGCCTGGCAGCTCAGCCGCACGCCCGGCGCGGTCCGCTGGGCGGCACCGGTGCTCGGCCAGCACAACGACTACGTGCTGCGCACGATCCTCGGGAAGTCGGACGAGGAGATCGAGGCGCTCCGGGCCTCCGGCGTCCTCGAGACGACGCCCGTCGAGATCCTCGAGGAGCAGCGCGCCGCCGAGGCAGGCGAGTCCGGCTCGTAGTCGCGAGCCTCGCCTAGCCGGCCGCCTCAGTGCGCGCGTAGACGACGGCGTTCGCGCGCTTGTCGATGGCCTCGATGACCCCGGCCGCGCGCAGGCAGTACGCCATCTGCTGCGCGAGGCGGCGGGGCCGGCGCAGCGCTTCGGCGAGCTCCGACGTCGTGAACTCGTCATCGAGGCCCGGCGGCAGCAGCCGCCCGAGCGCCGCCGGCGCATCGAGGGGCACGCGGTCCACCACCTCGATGAGCCGTCGTTCCTCCACGACCCAGCCCTTGCGCCGCCAGGCCCGTCCGGCCTCGAATCGCCGGAGCTCTTCCTCCCGGGTGATCAGCACCTCGAGGCTGAAGCGCGGGTTTGCGACCAGCTCGGGGAAGCTCACGAGCTCGGCGAAGACATCGATGGCGGCGCCGCGCCTCGGAGAGCGGCGGCGCGACAGCAGCTCGCCGCCCTCACCGAGCCGCAGGATCCACTTCTCGACGGGGATCGGATGCACCACGCGGACGTCGTGCGCCTCGAGGAGCTTCGGCAGCTTGCGCTTCATCGACGCAAAGCCGCGCGTCTGCACCTCGATGAGCGTGTCGCCCCGCACGAGGTCGATCACGAAGCCGTCCACCGCGTGCTCGATGAGGTCACTGGGCTCCGCGACCCAGGCTTTGAGCGCGGCGTGCAGCGGCTTCTCGCGGAGGGTGCCTACCCCTCGGGGCACATCGACTCGAGGCGCAGTCATCGCCTCGGATCGTACGGAGTCGAGGGTTACGCGCTCGCGATGCGGTCGCGGACGAACTGGCGGCGGCGGGCGCGCGACTCGCGCGCGATCGGCAGGTCCTGGCCGTCGAAGCCGTGGATGCCGCCCGGGTAGATGGCCAGCTCGGCCTCATTGCCGGCGGCGAGCCAGCGGGCGTGCATGAAGAGCGAGTCCTCGAGGAGCGAGTCGCGCGTACCGATCGAGAACAGCGCGGGCGGCATCGAGGTGAGTTCGCCGTACAGCGGTGAGACATCGGGCGCTCGCAGGTCCTCGTTGCCGGCGAACCACTCGACACCCTGCTGCATCGAGCGCCAGTCCCACGCGGGCACGGTCTCCCCGACCGTTCGCATCCAGGGCGTCCCGCCGAGGTCGTACACGCCGTACAGCAAGTCGGCGCCGAGGAAGCCCGTGTAGCCGTGGCGGTCGCGCATCCGCTGCAGAGTGACGGCCGCGAGGTGCCCGCCAGCCGAGGCGCCACCGATGACGATGCGCTCAGTCCCGAACTCCGAGGCGGCGTGCTGGATCACCCAAGACGCCGCGGCCTCGCAGTCGTCTGGGCCGGCCGGATACGGGTGCTCGGGCGACAGGCGGTAGCCCACAGAGACCGTCGCAACGTTCGCGAAGTTGGCGAGATCCCAGAGGTAGTCCTCCTGGTACCACGGCCGCCCACCACGCCAGCCGCCGCCATGGATCCAGAGGAAGACGCCATCGATGCGGTCGGGGCGCAGGATGCGCGAGGCGACCGGGCCGAACGAGCGCTCCTCGGCGTGGTCGAGTCGCTTCGAGGCGTTGAGCTCGTCGCGACTCGCGCGCGTTTGCTCGACGGGCACAGTCGTCGCGTGAGGCTGGGTCGCGACCTGCGCCTCAAACTTCGCATTGAAGGCGGTGGTCTCCGGCGAGATCGCCTCGGGGCGGAACCACTCCGCGCGCAGCTCACTCATCCGCGCGACCGTCCTCGGACGGAGGCTCGGCCTCGGTCTCCGCGATGTCGACTCGGTGCTCGCGCAGCATCCGCAGGCGGAGGCGCTTCACGTTCTGGCAGAGCACCTCACGAGGCAGGATCGTCGGGTCGAAGACCTCGTGGTGGTGGAAGACGCCACGCCGCAGGAGATCGACGACCTCCTCGACGAGCTCTTCGCGCGACATGTCCTCGATGTAGCGGTTCACGCCTCGATGGTACCGCGCGGCAGCCATCGAGGCGGGTCGCTAAAGCAGACCGACGGACTTTAGCAGGTCCTCGTCCCTGACGATGTTGCCGGTGTAGCTCGGCGGCTTCTGCTCGCAGATCCAGACGGCGGCCTCGCCCATGTGGTCCGACGGCTCGAACTCGAGGTTCGGGTTGTTCGGGTCGTTCTGCGCCCAGACGTTGCCGGGGGTCTTGATGCGGCCCTGCGGCGAGAGAACGTTCACCGCGATGTTGTCCTCCTGGAGGTCCATCGCGAGGCCCTGTGAGAACCGCTCGAGGCCGGCCTTCACCATGCCGTAGAAGAGGCCGCCGCCCCGCTTCTCCGTGTACGGACCGGGGCCGGGGAACTCGGCGACGCCCGAGGAGATGTTGATGATCTGCCCGCCACCGGCCGCGACCATGTGCGGCACGGCGTACTTACAGCCCAACACCGGCCCTCGCAGGTCGATGCCCCACATCAGCTCGATGTGACGGTCCTGCACCGTCTTGATGTCGCCGGGCACGAGGATGGCGGCGTTGTTCACGAGGATGGTGAGCTTCCCGTAGTGCTCGACGGCCTTCTCGATGCCCGCCTTGATGGAGTCGTTGTCGCGAACGTCCATGCGAACCGCGATGGCGTCGCCGCCCGCGTCCTTGATCTCCTGCACCACGGTGTGAATCGTGCCCGGGAGGCGCTTGTCCGTGACCTCCTCGGTGCGGGCCGCGACGACGACCTTCGCACCCGCTTTCGCGAAGTGCTTCGCGATGTACTCACCGATGCCGCGGCTGGCGCCCGTGACGAGCGCGACTTCGCCCTCGAGGGTCATGGTCAGACCTCCCCGTGCCTGGGATGTGGAACTCGAGCAGCAATGGGCCCCCGCCGCACGGCTGCAGCGGGGACGATAGCAGCAGCGATCAAGCCTCGATGCGGTCGGTCCGGGTCACGCCTGGCCGAACGCGAAGATCGCCGGCACGCGCATCCGCATGCCTTCGGGCGTCACGAGGTCGGCAACTTCCTCGAGGTGCTCGCGGCGGAACGTCTCGCGCTGCTCCTCGGTGAGGCGCATGAGCGGCTGCCGCGTCAGGCCGGCCCAGACCTCGCGCCACCAGCCCTCGGGACCGTCGAGGAAGTAGTCGAGGTCCTCCTCGACTACGCGCACGCCCTCGAAGCCCGCCTCCCGCAGCATCGGCGCGCAGTCGTGAGCGTCGAACCTCGGGATGGGCGGCGGCGGCGCCATCACGCGACCCACGCGCTCCCAGAAGCGATGCATCTGCTCCCCGCCGAGCTCCGGACCAAACGAGGTGAAGATCGCGCGTCCGCCCGGCTTGAGAACTCGACGCCAGGCCTGCAGGCACTCGACCGGGTTGGGAACGAAGAACAGGGCCGATGCGCAGAGCACGGCATCCAACGAGGCGTCCGGGTACGAGGGCGCAACCATGTCGCCGGTCGTGAACTCGATGCGGTCGAGGCCTCGGGCGGCGGCCTTGCGGCGGGCGATGGACAACGGCTCCTCCGCGAGGTCGGTCGCGACGACGCGGCCCGAAGCTCCCACCGCCTCGGCGGCCGCGAGAGCCGCCCAGCCCGTGCCCGTCGCAAGATCGAGGACGGACTCACCGGGCTTCAGGTCAGCGAGCTCCACGAGGCGCTCGGCAGTGCGACGCACGAAGCCGATGTCGTCGTAGGTCGACGCCATCGCCTCGAAGACCGCGACAGGATCGGGCGGTGCCCCTGTTTGAGAGCCGGGCTCGTCTTCGGTCACGCCGGCACCGCCATCGGTGCGCCGTTGATCTCGAGGGAGAGCAGGCCGCGCTTGCGGTCGATGCCGCCGGCGTAGCCGGTCAGAGCGCCGTTCGCGCCCAGCACCCGATGGCACGGCACGACGACCGCCACCGGGTTGCGGCCCACCGAGGCCCCAACCGCCCTCGAGGCCGCTGGCCGGCCGAGCCGCCGCGCTACGGCGCCATACGTCGAGGTGTGGCCATACGGGATGCCGAGGAGGGCGTCCCAAACGGCACGCTGGAAGTCGGTGCCGCGCAGTGCCAGCGGCAGGTCGAAGGACTCACGCTCGCCGGCGAAGTATTCGCGGAGCTGCGTGGCGGCCGGGCGTGCACGCTCGGCGTCGTGCTCCGCGGGCTCGCCGGCGTCAGCCTCGAGGCGATCGATGAAGTGCACCTCGTCGCGGCCGTCGCGCAGGAAATCGATGCGATGCACGCCCTCGTCGGAGCCGCCGATGAAGACGGGCCCGAGGGGTGAGTCGATGACGTCGAAGTAGGCCATGGTGGGTCCTCGATGTCCTTGGGGAGTGCGGCGCAGGATACTCCGTTCGGCAGTAGAACGCACGTTCTTTTCGGAGGTCTGTCGCCCCGTTCGTTGACACGCCGGGCAGCACGTCCGACGCTCGCGCCTCGCGAGTGGACTCGAGCGGAGGTGGGCGATGCGACCGAATCACGTGCTGCGGGCGTGGCGAGCGGGCGGACAGACGATCGGCGGCTGGCTGAGCGTGCCGTCCTCGTTCACCGCCGAGGTGATGGCGCACCAGAACTTTGACTGGCTCTGTGTCGACATGCAGCACGGGCTCATCGACTTCGCGGACTCGGTGCACATGCTGCAGGCGATCTCGACGACCGACACCGTGCCGTTCGTGCGCGTGCCGTGGAACGACCCCGCGACGATCATGCGCGCCCTCGATGCCGGGGCGTACGGCGTGATCGTGCCGCTGGTGAACAACCGCTGGGACGCCGAGCGCGCGGTCAGCGCCTGCCGCTACCCACCGGTCGGCCAGCGCTCCTCGGGGCCGGCGCGTGCCACGATGTACGGCGGCGCCGACTACCAGGACTGGGCCAACGAGGAAGTCGCCTGCATCGTCATGATCGAGACGACCGAGGCGCTTCACAACCTCGACGCCATCCTCTCGACGCCCGGCGTCGATGCGGCGTACATCGGGCCCTCGGACCTCGCATACGCCATCGGTGTGAAGCCCACGGGTGACAACCACGACCCGAAGCACGCCGAGACCGTCGAGATGATCCTCGCGAAGTGCCGCGAACACGGCGTCGCGCCGGGCGTGCACACCGGCAGCGTCGAGTTCACCACGAAGTACCTCGAGATGGGCTTTCAGCTGGTGATGCTGGGCGCCGACCGCGTCTTCATGCAGCGGCAGGCGGCCGGCGATCTCCGCGAGGCACGCGAGGCGAGCGGCGTGGCCGCCGTGCCGGCCGGAGGGGCGTGATGCCCTCGGTCGCGCCGAGAGCGCTCGAGGCCTATGTCGCCTCGATCTTCGTGGCCGGCGGCTCCCCCGAGGAAGACGCGCGCGTCGTCGCGGAGCACCTCGTCGAGGCGAACCTGAAGGGCCACGACTCGCACGGCGTGGTGCGCACGCCTCGATACATGGAGCTCCTGCTCAACGGCACCGTGAAGCCCGGCACACCCATCGAGGTGATGAAGGACGGCCCCTCGACCGCGCTCATCGATGGCGGTTGGAACTTCGGGCAGGTGGTGGCACGTCGAGTGATGGACACGGCGATCGAGAAGGCGCGCGCGACGGGCATCGGTGCGGTGGCGGGCTACCACAGCGCGCACGCCGGCAGGATGGGCGCGTACACCGAGATGGCGGTCGCGGCCGGCCTCGCCGGCATGGTGATGGCGAACGTCCACGGCGGCGGGCGCCTCGTCGCGCCGTTCGGCGGGGCCGAGCGCCGGCTGGCTACGAACCCGATCTCCTTCGGCTTCCCGACCGGCAACCCGGCCGAGCCGTTCATCCTCGACATGGCGACCTCCGTGGGTGCCGAGGGCAAGATGCGCGTCGCGCTGAACAAGGGCGTCGAGGTCCCCGACGGCTGGCTGCTCGATGCGTCGGGCGCGCCGACGCAGCAGCCTTCGGACCTCTACGCCGGCGGCGCGATCCTCCCGTTCGGCGGGTCCGCCGGCCACAAGGGATTCGGCCTCTCGATGGTCGTCGAGGGGCTGGCGGGCGCGACCTCGCCAGCCGGCACCTCGAGGCCAGACGCGCCCAGCGGCGGCAACGGGCTGTTCATGCTCGCGCTCGACCTCGAGCAGTTCGGCGGCCGTGTGCTCTTCGAGACCGCCTTCACCGGCCTCATCGACTATGTGAAGGCGCCGCCGTTCCAGCCGGGCTTCGACGAGGTGCTGGTGGCGGGCGAGCCGGAACGTCGACGCGCGGCGGAGCGCGCCGAAGCGATCCCCCTCGACGACGAGACATGGCGCCAGATCGCCGAGGCCGCGCGGGGCGTCGGCGTCGAGGTGCCCTCGGTCTGACGAGGCGGCGCAAGGAACGTCACCGGACGGGGCGTGTCGGAACCTAGCCTGATCGCGACGAATTCGTTGCGGAGGAAGCCCGATGCGCACGCCCCCGAACTCGCCGCCCCTCCTGTCGGTGTCGCAGGCCGATTCACTGCGCCGATGGCTCCTCGGGCTGGCCGTGGTCGCCGGACTGGGCGCCGCAGTCGCCGTGGCGCTCATCGAGCCGCTATCCGACTTCCTCGGCGAAGGCCCCGTCCGCCTGCTGGGCCTCGAGGGCGGTGCCCGGCGCCTCGTGATCGTCGTCGGCTCGGTGATCGGGACGACGCTGGCCGTGCAAGGGGCGGGACGAGCGGCCGGAACGTCACGCACCGCACTCGTGGTCGGCGGGCTCGCGCTCGCCCTCGGGCTGGCGAGCGTGCTGCTCGCACCGATGGCGCTACTCGTGCTCGGTGCCGTGGGCGTCGATGTCGCAAGCGGGCTGCCGCGTGACCGAGTCGCGGCCTTCGGACCTCGACGGCGGCCGTGGCTGTGGGTTGCCGCGGCGCCAGTCTTCGTGGCCGGTGCTGCGGTGGCGGTGTGGCTCAGCGTCTTCCTCGCGGCGCCGCTGTTCGACGAAGGAACGACGCTCGACGAGGAGCTCGGCTTCGCGCTCGCGACGTCGACACCTGCAGCCGGCGCGACGCAGGCCGCGACGCCGATCGTCGAGACCGGGACGGTCGTGCCCGCGTCAGCCAGCGGCGTGCTGGTCTCCGAAGGCTCGCTCGAGGGCACCGACTCGTTCCACTTTGGGAACGGCGGCGTCCTGCTCGTTGAAGGACCGGACGGGCGCGGCGTCCTGCGCTTCGAAGACTACGAGGTGCGCAACGGGCCCGACCTGCACGTCTACCTGACACCCGACCCGGACCTCGACGTACACGCCGAGGGCGCCGTGGACCTCGGCGAGGTGCGGGCGACCAACGGCAACGTGAACTACGAGGTACCCGATGGCCTCGACCTCTCGACCTTCCGAGGCGTCGTCATCTACTGCGTGCCGTTCTCGGTCGTCTTCGCCTCGGCGACCCTCGAGGTCGCGCCCTAGGCGCTGAAGTTCGTTACCAGGAGCTCATCGATGGCGCCTCGGCCCGCACCCTGGGCGTTGATCGCCCGACGCGCCGGGATACGCTCGATCTACTGCCTCGCGGCGGCACTAGCCCAGAACGCCGAGAGCGCCCAGCACAAACAAGACGGCCACAACAGCAGAAAGGGCGCGGCCGAAGAAGGCCGTCGTTTCGACATCACCAAGGCCGCTGGGAATCCCCAACTCCTCTATCTGAAAGTGCGCGAGCTCTCGAGCAAAGACGGTCGAGGCGAGACCCTGAACTGAGCCCGCCCAGAGGAGCAGATCCGCACTCTCAAAGAGGAGTGCGGCAGCGCCCAGGGCCCCGGCGGGCACAGTCAGGAAGACTGTTGCGATGAGCGGACGCAGTCCGGGTCCCTCTTCCGCCACGGCCAGCTACCTCGGGTCGCTAGTGCGGGAAGTTGGTCACGAGCAGCTCATCGATGGCGCCTCGGCCGGTGCCCTGGGCGTTGATCGCCCGACGCGCGGGGATGCGCTCGATGCGATAGCGGTCGCGATCCGCCTCGTACAGCCCGACGAGCCACGGATGCGGCGAGTTCGACAGGACGACGGCGACGCCGCGCTCGGTCAGCTCGTCGATGAGCCACTTGAGGCGCAGCTGGTCCTCCCGGCCGAAGTCGGCGCGCGTGTAGGCGGTAAAGCTCGAGGTCGTCGACAGCGGGTGGAAGGGCGGGTCGAGATAGACGAAGTCGCCTCGACGGGCGCCGGCGCACGTCGCCTCGAAGTCGGCGGTGCGCAGCTCAGCGTCACGAAGCGCTGCCGAGGCCGCCTCGAGCGTCGGACGGTCGAGGATGCGCGGCCGTGCATAGCGGCCGTGCGGCACGTTGAAGCGGCCGCTGCGGTTCACGCGGTAGAGGCCGTTGAAGCACGTCTTGTTCAGGAAGATGAAGCGCGCGGCCACCTCGAGGGGCGTCGCCGGCGTCTCGTCGCGCACGGCGTAGAACATCGAGGCGCGGGCCTCGGTGTCGGCCTCGAGGTACGCGGTCTCGAGCTCCCCGAGGCGCGCCGCGAGCTGCCCGAGGTCGTCGCGCACCTCGACGTACGTCGTCACGAGCTCCTCGTTGAGGTCCGTGAGGAGCGCGGTGCCTGCCTCCGAGGGGATGCGTCCCTCCTGGGCGAGGGCGAAGAACAGCGCGCCACCCCCGAGGAACGGCTCGATGTAGCGCTCGAAGCGTGACGGTGCGGCGGCACGAAGCGCAGGGAGCAGTTGCTGCTTCCCGCCGGCCCACTTCAGGAACGGCCTAGGCAGGACGGCAACGCTGCGGGCACGTGAGGACTCGACGCGCACGAGGGCTCTCAGCCGGGGAGCGGCGGGGTGGCGTGATGCGACTCGACAGTCCTCGGATTCTGGGTGGAAGTGGGATCAGGAGCAAGACGAGCGAATCGCTCCGATTTACGAAACGTGGACGAAACACACCCGCAACCAGCACGAAATCAACGGGAAAAGCAGCCGAAACACCAAGGCGACATGCTGCGCACCGTTGAGGGCGCGCCGTCGAAGAGCGCCTCCTCGGAGCAAGGGAGGCACTGTGGACACCGGCGACACCGCCTGGCTGCTCACGAGCTCGGCGTTGGTGCTGTTCATGACGCCCGGACTCGCACTGTTCTACGGAGGCATGGTCCGTTCGAAGAACGTGCTGGCCATGCTGATGAAGAACTACATCTCGATGGGGATCATCACCGTCGTGTGGGTCTTCGTCGGGTACACGCTCGCCTTCAGCGGCGACACCGGCGGGTTCATCGGCGACTTCGGGCTGTTCGCCCTCGATGGCGTCGGCCTCGACAACGCGGTGCACGGATACACCGTCCCGGACAACGTGTTCATGGTGTTCCAGATGATGTTCGCCATCATCACCCCCGCCCTGATCGCGGGCGCGATCGCCGAGCGCATGAAGTTCAGCGCCTGGGCGATCTTCATCGTCGTGTGGTCGATCGTCGTCTACTCGCCGATGGCCCACTGGGTCTGGGGCGGCGGCTTCGTCGCCTCGGACATCGAGGCGGTGGACTTCGCCGGTGGCCTCGTGGTGCACATCAACGCCGGTGCGGCCGCGCTGGCGCTCGTGCTCGTGCTGGGGCCACGCCTCGGCTGGCGGCACACGGTGATGCGCCCGCACAGCCTGCCGCTGACGCTCCTCGGGGCCGGCATGCTGTGGTTCGGCTGGTTTGGCTTCAACGCGGGCTCGGCGCTCGCGGCGAACGGCGCCGCCGCCAACGCCTTCGTCACGACGCAGATCGCGGCAGCCGTCGCGGCCTCGGCCTGGGCCGGGATGGAGCAGTGGCGCGCGGGCGCTCCGACCACCCTCGGCGTGGCGTCCGGCGCAGTGGCCGGGCTGGTGGCGATCACGCCGGCCGCGGGCTTCGTGAACCCGATGGGCGCGGTGATCATCGGCCTGGCGGCCGGGGTGATCTGCTTCCTGTCGCTGCAGATCAAGTTCCGCTTCAACTTCGATGACTCGCTCGATGTCATCGCGGTGCACCTCGTGGGCGGCATCCTCGGCGCGCTCCTGCTCGGGATCCTCGCCGACGAGGCGATCGGCGGCGTTGCCGGCAGCGCCGAGCAGTTCGGTCGGCAGGCGCTCTCCGTCGTCGTCGCCTTCGCCTACTCGTTCGTCCTCTCGTACGCGCTCGCGCGTATCCTCGATGCCACGATCGGCATTCGGGTCACCGAGGATCAGGAGCGGCGCGGCCTGGACCTCACCCTGCACGACGAGCAGGGCTATGTCCTGGCGGAGTAGCGACGCGGCTCGACGGCAACCGCCCAGCACGGAGAGGTCACAGCGATGAAGATGATCGTGGCGTACATCAACCCCTTCAAACTCGAGGAGATTCGCGACGCCCTCAAGGAAGCGGGCGTCTCGGGCCTCTCGGCCGGCAACATCCAGGGCTTTGGCCGGCAGGCCGGCCACACCGAGACCTATCGAGGCGCCGAGTACGAGGTCGACTTCGTGCCGAAGGTGCGCATCGAGGTGCTCGTCGACGACACACTGGCGCCGACCGTGATCTCGTCCATCGAGGAGACGGCCCGGACCGGCTCGATCGGCGACGGCAAGATCGCCGTGCTGCCCGTGGAGGACGTGATCCGCATTCGCACCGGCGAGCGCGGGCAGGACGCACTCTGATCCGATAGGCGTCGGCGAGGCTTCCATGACCGACCGCGAGGAAGGACGCCGACCCGCGGTCGACACCTCGAAACTGGCGCCCTACCTGGAGGCGCGCGCAGCGATCGCTGCGCGCGCCTCTGAGCGTCCCGAGGCATTTGCCGGTAGCGCCCTCGACGCCTGCCACGCCCTGAGCGACTCCCTCGATGCCTCGCTGGGCGCGATCTTCGAGGCGCAGCGCCCGTCCGGTGTCGCCCTCGTTGCCGTCGGCGGCTACGGGCGGCGCGAGCAGAGCCGCCACTCCGACATCGATCTCATGGTGCTGGTCGAAGGGCGCTCGACCACGTCCGCGACGCAGCTCCTCTACCCGCTCTGGGACGCCGACCTGAAGCTCGGCCACTCGATCCGCACCGTGCCCGAGGCAACCGAGGCGGCACGCCAGAACGTCGAGACGCTGACGGCACTGCTCGACGCACGCCTCGTGGCCGGCGATGAGGCGTTGTACGGCCGCTTCGAGGGCGCCCGTGCCTCGATGCTCCGACGGGCGACCGACGGCATGGTGGCGGAGTTGCGAGCGCGGCGCGCAGATCTCGTGGCGCGCGAGCCATGGCAGCTGCAGGAGCCGGACCTGAAGAACGGGCGGGGTGGCCTGCGAGCGCTCCACGTCGTGCGCTGGATCGATGCCGCCGAGGCCCTCGCCTCAGGCAACGACCCACCGACCATCGCCCACGAGCTGGAGCCCCACCTCGAGACGCTGCTGGCGACGCGCAACGCCCTCCACGCGCTGGGCACGAGGCCGAACGATCGCTACCTGCGCGATCTCGCGCCGCAGACGATCGAGTGGCTCGGGGTCGAACGCGACGAGTGGGAACGCGCCCTCTTCGAGGCGATGCGAGTCCTCGATGCCGCTTCGGCAGCCCGCCTCGACCGCCCGGCTCGGGCGCGGCGGTTCACGCTCCGCTGGCCGCGCCGCGGGTCTCGAACGGACGAGGACACGGCGAGCGACCCCGAGGGCGACCTCGAGCGGCTCCTGGCGGAGTTGCGCGGGCCCGGCGCCGAGCGCCTGGAGCCGCTGCCTCGGTCGGCATGGCTCGAGCGCGTCCTGCCCGAGTGGGAGGTGGTGCGAGCACTGCCCCACGCGACGGCGTTCCACCGTCACCCCGTGGACGTGCACATCCGGCGCACCGTCGACGAGGCGCTCTTCGCGCTGCGCGCCGACCCGGACGACACCGGCACGCTCCTGGCCGCCGAGCACGTGGCGGACGAGAGCGAGGTGATCCTCGCGGCGCTCCTGCACGACATCGGCAAGGGCCACGAAGGCGACCACTCCGAGGTCGGGGCGGTGGTTGCCGAGCGCTTCGCGGCGCGCGTGGGCATCGAGGCGGAAGCGGCGCACCGCCTCTCGGAGGTGGCGCGCCTTCACCTGCTGCTGCCGAACGTCGCTACCCGCCGCGACATCGCCGACGCACGGGTGATCGCGGAGACGGCGGCACAGGTGGGGGAAGCGCGATTGCTGCACCTGCTCCACATCGTCTCTGTGGCGGATGCACGTGCGACCGGGCCGGACGTGTGGAGCCCGTGGAAGGCGCAGCTAATGCGCTCGCTCTACCTCCGCACGCTCGCGGTGCTGTCCGAGGAAGGAGCCGAAGAGGCGACCTCGCAGCGGCTGCGCGCCGCGGTCCTCGAGGCCTTGGGCGGGCGCTGGCCGGCCGCCGCAATCGCGGCCCACCTCGACGGCCTGCCCGCGAGCTACCTGTTGAGTACGCCGCCCGAGACCATCGGGCGCCACATCGAGCAGATCGAGGCGGCCTCGGGCGGGACGCTCGTGCGGCACGAGCCGCTAGGAGCGATGGAGCGGGTCACGGTCGTGACGCCGGACCGGCCGGGCATCCTCTCGCTCGTGGCCGGCACGCTGGCGGTGCACAACGTGAACGTCCTCGGTGGCTCCGCGTTCACCCGCGACGACGGCGTCGCCATCGAGGTGCTGCACGTCGGCGACGCCCTCGGACACGGCATCGACGAGCGGCGCTGGGCGCGCATCGAGGACGCGGTCCCGCGTGCGCTGGCGGGCGACTTCGACGTGGAAGCTCGCCTCAAGGAGACGCGAGCGACGTATCACGCCGTGCCTCGGGTGCAGATGGAGACCTCGGTCACGGTCGACAACGTGGGCTCCGATCGCTATTCGATCGTCGAGGTGAATACCGCCGACCGCCTTGGCCTCCTGTTCGCCATCACGAAGGCGCTGCACGGCCTCTCGCTCGACATCCATCTGGCGAAGGTGGACACGATCGGTGCCGAGGTGGTGGACGCCTTCTACGTGCTCCGCGAGAACGGCCGTCGCATCGAAGACGAGGACGAGATCGAGCGCATCGAGCGGCGCGTGTGCGCCAGCATCGAGGCGCTGGACGCCTCGTAGCTCA
Organism: Dehalococcoidia bacterium; assembly: GCA_041390625.1. Classification (GTDB taxonomy): domain Bacteria; phylum Chloroflexota; class Dehalococcoidia; order UBA2979; family UBA2979; genus RBC038. The sequence continues at coordinate 84,621 of JAWKPM010000004.1, forward strand.
CGCCTCGAGCTCCCGCAGGCGCGCCCGCTGTTCAACGCACAAATGTTGGTAACTATGGGGATACTGTGGTTAACCCACCACGGATGTCAGCCTTCGAGGGGCCGAATCGAATCTGTCTGCGGTCAGAGCGTGTTCACCCACGCCGCGATGCGCTCGTCGAGCCCCTCCGGCACGACGGGATGGGCACCGGCGATCACCTCAGCGAGGGGCAGCCAGCGCCCCGTGAACGTGGCGTCGCCCTCGGTGCCCACGAGCGGCTCGAGGTCCTCGGGCGCGGCGCCGAGGGGGAAGCGTGCCGCGAACTCGAACACGATCTCGTGACCGGCGTCGCCCCGCAGCTCGAATACGTTCTCGGTGATGCCGATCAGGCCGCTGACCTGGATCTCGCGCCCGAACTCCTCGATGAGCTCACGACGCACAGTGGCCTCGGCGCGCTCGCCGAATTCGACGGCGCCGCCGGGCGGGCGGAACCAGCGGCGGCCGGTCGTCTCGTCCTCGCCCTCGACCAGCAGGACGTGGTCATGATGAACAATTACCGCGATGGCGATCACACGAATGTGCTGGGGCGGGCGGAACGAGGTCACGAGGCCCTCCGGCCGGACACGACGGCGGACTCCCGCACGCCTCGAACTCGATGCTAGGATACGCGCCGCCTGCACCGACACGTGCCTCTGGCTTCGGCGGGTTGCCGCGTCGACGGTCCGACGGCGGTCGACGCGCCTCGACGGCGGGGCGCGAGTGGATGCAGGCTGCGCGAATTCCGGAATGACCCGAAGGGGGAGTCATGGCCGATCTGAAGGACCTGTACGAGATCGGGGAAATGCCCCCGCTGGGCCACGTGCCGAAGCAGATGTACGCCTCGCTGATTCGTCCGGAGCGCTTCGGACAGCCGCGCGACGCGTTCAAGGTCGAGGTAATCGACGTTCCCGAGGTGGGACCGAAGCAGGTGCTGGTGTGGGTGATGGCCGCCGGCACGAACTACAACAACGTGTGGGCCGCCCTCGGTCAGCCGGTGAACGTCATCGGCGCGCGACAGCGCCAGGGTGCGACGGAGGACTTCCACATCGGAGGCTCCGACGCCTCGGGCATCGTCTGGGCCACCGGCTCGGACGTCACGAACGTCAAGGTCGGTGACCACGTCGTCCTGTCCTGCGGCATGTGGGACGAGAACGCGCCGGACATCCAGGCCGGCATGGACCCGATCATGTCGTCCTCGAACAAGATCTGGGGCTACGAGGAGAACTGGGGCTCGTTCGCACAGTTCACGCTCGTCGACCACTACCAGTGCTACCCGAAGCCGAAGCAGCTCACCTGGGAGGCCGCGGCCGCCTACATGCTGGTGGGCGCCACGGCCTACCGCATGCTCATGGGCTGGGAGCCGAACATCGTCCGCGAGGGCGACCCGGTGCTCGTCTGGGGCGGGGCCGGCGGCCTCGGCTCGATGGCGATTCAGATCGTGGCCGACGCAGGCGGCATCCCGATCGCGGTCGTGTCCGAGGACTCGAAGTACGAGTTCTGCACCCAGCTGGGCGCGAAGGGCGTGATCAACCGCAAGGAATTCGACCACTGGGGCCGCCTTCCGGACGTCGATGACGCCGAGGCGTTCGCGAAGTGGATGCAGGGCGCGCGCGCCTTCGGCGCGAAGTTCTGGGAGGTCCTCGGCGAGCGCAAGAGCCCGAAGATCGTCTTCGAGCACCCGGGCGAGGCGACCGTCCCGACCTCGATCTTCATGGTCGACAACGGCGGCATGGTAGTGATCTGCGCCGGCACCTCCGGCTACAACGCCGACGTCGACCTGCGCTACCTCTGGATGCGGCAGAAGCGCCTGCAGGGCTCGCACTTCGCGAACGTGGAGCAGTGCGCGGCCTTCAACCAGCTAGTTGCCGACGGCCGCGTCGACCCGGCGCTCTCGCAGGTCTTCAAGTTCGACGAGGTCGGCGAGAGCCACCAGCTCATGTACGAGAACCGGCACGCGCCGGGGAACATGGCGATCCTGGTGAACACGCCTCGCGAGGGGCTGACGGACGTGCCCGCCTAGCTCGAGGCCGGGCCACACGCATCGAGGCCGCGGAGGGTTGCCTGCGGCGGGCAGCTCTCCGCGGCTTCTTCGTGTCCAACGTTCACCGAAGTCGGCTGGTGACGCCTCGAGGTCCGACTACTGGTAGATGACCATCCTCGGCGGATGTCGGAGCTGGAGGATGTCCGCCGGCATCAGCAGCGGAGTGTCCCATTCGTAGAAGAGCTTGAGTGCCGGGCGCTCGGAGTACGAGCCGAGGGCGTAGGCCTCGTACTTGCTGAGCTTCGCCTCGACCCCACCGAAGCCGTCCATGTCGATGGTGATCTCGACCTCGGGGTGCGCGTCGTACTCGTCGGTGTTCTCGAGCATGTACTCCATGAACTGGTGCACCACGAGCACCTTCGGCGGCAGCTCGTGCTCGCGCACGAAGCGTGCGAGGTAGTCCTGCACGCGGTTCACGTCCTCGGCCGGCAGCGTCCCGATCACCTGCCCGGGCGCCGCCCCACTCCCGGCGGTAGCGAACTCGGGATCGAGCGCGAGGTGCACGAACGGCTCCGCGAGGTAGGGCGCGAGCGCCCGCACCTCATCGAGGGGATCGGCCCAGCCGATCTGCACGTCGAGGAACAGCAGGATGCCGTGGCGTCGCGCCACCTCGACGTAGCGCTCGATCGTCTCGGGCTCGAGGCGGCTGAGGTAGGTGCCGTTCTCCTGCGGCGTGGGATGCGCCACGGCGGCGATCAGGTGAAGGGCCGGGACGACCGGCGCCAGCCCGTTGAGCTCGTCGTACTCCGCAGCAGCCCGGCGCGCAGCGATCGCTGCCTCGTCAGGCTCGTACGCGCCGAGGGCGCCCATCTGTGGGAATCCGGGATAGCCGTAGAAGGCCACGATCATCGCGTTCGTGGGGATGCTCTGCCGCCCGCTGAGCGGCACTTCGAGCTGTGTGCGCGAGGCGGCGATCGGCTCGGTGGCGGCATCGGCCCCGGTGGTGATCGGGAACGGGTGCCCGCCGGAGTCGGTGGGAGCTGGGGGCGCAGGGGGGAGCGCGGCGCTCGTCACGCCGGGGAGCGCGACCGCGGCGAGCACACACGCGGCGACGAGGCTGGCCAGGCCGGTACGGCGTCTGACGAGCATCGGCGTCGGCTCCATCGCTTCCAGCCCCCGCGTCCGGCGCGGGGAGCGAATGGAACTCTCGCACAAACATGCACTTGAGTAAACACCTGAGTGAATATTTAACGGCGCCCAGGAACTTGTCGACACAGGGCCGCTGAGACGCCCTGCCAATGTGGCAGAGGGTGTAGCATCCGCCGCCGTCAGATCGGTGTCAGATTCGGCTGTGGACGAGCCGGGCGGGTTCCGAGGACGGACCAGGGATGGCGTGGCGAGCGGCGGCAGTCACGGTCCTGCTGGCGAGCGTGATCGGCGCGCTCGTGGCCGGCGGACGCCCCGAGGGGCGCGCCCAGTCGCTCGCCCTGACGTGGGACTTCGAGGCCGGGAGCGCCGGCTGGCAGGCGGGCATCGGGTCGCTCGCGACCGGCGGCATGCCGCGCGGTGGGGCGAGCGCCCTCGTCTTCTCGCCAGGCGCAGCAGCGTTCGGCTGGGTTCGCACGCTGCCGGCCTCGATCCCGGTCGCGCCCGGCGCGGTCCTGCAGGCCGGCGCGTGGGTGCGGTCGGACGGCGGCCTCGCTCGCGCGCGTCTCGAGCTCCTGATCCAGGACGCGCAGGGACGCACGGTCAGCACCGCGGCCTCCGAGGACATCACACCCGGGGCAAGCTACGTGCACCTCACGGCCGAGGTCTCAGACGTGCTGCATCGAGGCCAGCGCGCCGAGCTGCGAATCACCATCGAGGAGTCGGCGGCCGGCGCGTCGGTCGAGGTCGACGATGTGACGCTCGAGCAGGTTGGCTCGGTCGCGACCGCGACCGCGACCGCGACGGCGAGCGCGACAGCCTCAAGCACCAGCACGGCCTCGGCAACTGCGACGTCGACCTCGACCTCGACGGCCACGAGCACAGCGACGGCGTCGAGCACGGCTACGACCACCGCTACCGCGACCACGACGGTGACCGCGAGCCCCACGCCGACGAAGACCGCGACGCCGACTCCCACCCCCTCGTTCTTCGGGGCCCTCACGAACGGCGACTTCGAGGACACGACGCCCCTCTACGGCTGGGCGCACCAGGGCGGCGAGGCGTACCTCAGCGACGGCTACGTAAGCGCCGACCACGTCGCCGTCCTGCATTCGACCACCACCTCGACGAAGTGGCTGCACCAGGCGGTGCTTGTCGAAGCAGGCGGCTGGTATGAGGCCAGCGCGATCCTCGGCACGCAGTCAACCGGCGATCGCGCATGGCTACGCCTCGCCTGGTACGCGAGCCTCGACGGGACGGGCTCGCAGCTGTCGGTCGAGGACTCCGAGGAGGTCGGTGGCGCGGCGGGCTCGGTGCTCGTCGGTCCCGTGCAGGCGCCCCCGGGTGCGCAGAGCGTGCGCGTACGCCTGATGCTGCGCCCGGCCTCGGCGGAGTTCGCGATGCTGGCGGCCGACTACGTGACCCTCACCCGCACCGCCCCTCCGACCCCGACGCCGACACGCTCCCCAACGCCCACCCGCACCCCGACACTCACGCCCACACCGACCGCGACGAGCACAGTCGTGCCGCCGGCGCCGCCAGCGTCGACTCCCGGCGCGAGCGCGATCGCCGGCGGCCCACTGCTCCCAACCGTCGAGGCGCTCGCCGCGACGCCACCCGTGGCGGGCCCACCGCTCGCCGGATACGCGTCGAAGCCGGCCTCCGGACGGGCGCTCGGCGGAGCACGCACCCTCGCGCGCGACCTCGAGGCCGTCGGCTGGCTCCGCATCTCCGAGGTGTTCCCGAACCCGCCCGAGGAGGGTGTCGACGCCGCCTTCGAGTGGGTGGAGCTCGCCAACGTCGGCCCGCAGACGATCTCCCTCGATGGGATCGAGCTGCAAGACAACGCCGGCTCGGTCCTCGTGCCCTCGGTGCTGCTACAGCCCGGCGCGACGCTCGTGCTTGGCGGACCGCAGGCCGACGCAGGGGGCGCCATCCTGGTCCGGCTGCTCGCCGACGGCATCTCGAACGGCCTCGGCAATGGGGGCGACCGGCTGACGCTGATCGCAGACGGCCGCGTCCTCGATGCGTTGTCGTACGGCTCGGACCGAACCTACATCGACACGCAGGAGCCGATCGGAGCGCCGGCGGCGGGAGCGAGCATCCGCCGCCTGTTCGCGGACGACGGCTCGCTCGCCGGCATCGAGATCAGCTCCGAACCCTCACCGGGCCGCCTCGAGGGCGTGCGCTTCGAGGCCGGCACCGAAGCAACAACCCCGCCGACCGAGGAGATCACGGTCACCACCGAGCGGGAGACCTGGTTGCTCCTCGCGGGGGGAGCGGCTGCCCTGCTGCTCGCCGCCGCCCTATGGCGCATGGCCTCGATCTGGCGCGGCGCCTCGTAGTCACTGGCCTCAGGCGAGACGAACGTTGTCGATGTGCGCGCCGCGGCGGTCGCGCTCCAGCGCCACGATCTCGCAGACCTCCTCCGGCGTGTCGACGACGCGGTAGATGCTGGGGTCGGTCTCTGAGATGTACGAGTTCGGTACGAGGTGCTCGTCGATCCAGCCAGTGAGCCCGCGCCAGTGCTCGCTCCCCACAAGGATCATCGGGAACTGCTGGATCTTGCCGGTCTGAATGAGCGTCAGCGTCTCGAAGAGCTCATCCAGCGTGCCGTAGCCGCCCGGGAACAGCACGAAGGCTGTGGCGTACTTCACGAGCATGACCTTCCGCACGAAGAAGTAGCGGAAGTCCAGTGAGAGCGTCGTGTACGGGTTCGGCTCCTGCTCTTCCGGCAGGCGGATGTTGAGGCCGACCGAGCGCGCACCCGCCTCGAAGGCGCCGCGGTTCGCCGCCTCCATGACGCCCGGCCCACCGCCGGTGACGACGGAGAAGCCGTCCTCCCCGAGCCGCCGCCCGACGTCGCGAGCGAGCTCGTAGAGCGGGTCGCCCTCGGGCCGACGCGCGGATCCGAAGACGGTCACCGCCGGGCGCATCTGCGCCAGCACGTCGAAGCCCATGACGAACTCCGACATGATGCGGAACATCCGCCACGACTCGCGCTGGTACTCGTCCGAGAGCACATCGGACTTCGGCAGTTCAGGCATCGCGACCCTCGATTCCTTTCGATCGTAGCGACGCGCGTACACACGCCCTGTAGGGGAGTGCTCGCGTGCGCGTCCGGTATTCTCCTGACATGGCGAGCGACAACATGGGGGAGCAGATCGCGGCGGCGGTGCGATCGCCATTCGTGCCGTCGATGGTGGGGGCGCTGGAGCGCGAGGCGCCGTCGTACCTCGAGGCGGTGTGGCCCCAGCTCGCGCCCTCGGTGGAGACGGCCGGTTTCGTCGGCAGCGCGCTGTACATGGTCGACATGGCCCTCGACGCCGTCGAGGAGGTCTACAAGCCCCTACACTCGCGCGAGTCGCTGCTCGGCGGGGCGCTCGATGCCGCCGACCTCGAGGCCCTGGAGAACGTCCTCGACACCTTCCACTGGGTGCAGCCCCAGGTCCTCCTGATGCTCTCAGCGCTCGCCGAAGGCTGGGAGGCGGCTCGCGTCGGCGGACAGGGCAAGCCCGAGCCGCGCGAAACCTCGGATCGCGAGACGCGGCACCTCGCGACGAGCATCGAGTTCGCCTCGGCGAGCGCGGGGCCGCTGCCCGAGGTGACGGACGCACTCCAGCTGGCGGCGCCGCCCGACCTGTACCGCGCCGTGGCCGTGTGGCCGGGCTACCTGACCGTCGCGTGGGACGAGCTGCAGCACCTCGTCGCGTACCCGCTCTTCCGCCGCCGCGGCCGGGCCCTCTACTTCTACGCCCGCTCGTCGACGCGATTCCTCGCGCAACCGATCGAGGTGAGCCGCGAGCACCTCGAGGCGAGCGGCGTGCCGGCCGCGGAGCTCGATGCTGCGCACGCGATCCTCGATGCCGCCCTGCCCGCGCTGGCGACGATGATGATGCACTGCTGCGCGATGCGCCTCGGCATCGAGATCACCGCGCGCGAGGTCGTGCGTCCGCAGTAGCACCTCAGCGCGACCTCGCACGTCGATACAATCGACGGCGCGGACGAGGAGGCGCGGCGTGGCCGGCAGCCTGGCGAACCCGTGGACCTTCGACCGGCCCGGCGTGCTGGAGGCGCTGCGCGACGCCGCGGTCGTCGACCTCCAGCTCGTGTACGACTCCTCCAACTACGTCTTCCTCGCGCGCCTCGAGCACCCCGAGCACGGCGCCGGCCTCGGCATCTACAAGCCCGCTCGAGGCGAGCGCCCGCTCTCGGACTTCCCGTACGGCACCCTCCACCATCGCGAGGTGGCGGCGTGGGAGCTCTCCGAGCTCCTCGGCTGGCGACTCGTACCTCCCACGGTTGAGCGCGACGGTCCACAGGGCACAGGCTCGATGCAGCTGGTGATCGACCACCGACCGAGCGAGCACTACTTCGTCACGAGGGAGCGCGCGGAACTCGAGGACCAGTTCATCCGCGTGGCGGTGTTCGATCTGGTGGCGAACAACGCCGACCGCAAGGGTGGGCACCTGCTGCTCGACGCCGCCGAGCACGTCTGGTGCATCGACAACGGCCTCTGCTTCCACTCACACGAGAAGCTGCGCACGGTGGTGTGGGACTTCGCCGGCACCGAGATCCCCGAGCCACTCCTCGATGACCTGCGGCGGGTCCGCGGCTGCGTCGAGGCAGGCGAGGACGCCGTCGCCGCGCTCACGACCCGCATGACGGAGCGCGAGCGCCTCGCGCTCCTCGCGCGCATCGATCAGCTGATCGCGCATCCGGTGCTGCCGGAGATGTACCCGTGGCGCTGCACACCGTGGCCGCTCGTCTGAGCGGGAGACCGCGCTCGCGCTAGCCCCGCCCGAGGCGTCGCCGCAGCCCGCGCTTGAAGCGCCGCCAGCGCGACGGCCCGCGCATCGAGGTGCGACGGACCTCCACGGGCTCGTGCTCGCCGATGACGAGGGAGCGCCGCCAGTCGCGCATCGTGGGCGTGCGGTCCTCGCGAACCGTGGCCGGCGCCTCGAACCGCTCGAACGGCGCCCACGCGCCTCGGAAGGGTGCCTGCCGCTGCCACACCTCGAGGCCTGCGGCGCGCACGAGGACGATGCCGCCGGCGACGTCCCAGATCGCGGGCGCACCGAACGCCGCCGAGTTGAACATCCCGGCTGCGACGAAGACGCACTCGACGGAGGTGGAGCCGGTGACGCGGTTGTCCCACGTCCGCAGGCGGCCGGCTGAGCCGCCCGGAGCCGCCGCCAGGCGGCGCTGGACGCCCGTGTTGCCCCGCAAGCTGATCTCCGCCTCCTCGAAGCGCAGCGGGCCGCCTGCGCGCGCGTGGAAGACGCCCGGCCGTAGCTCATGGCTCGTCGAGGTCCACACGGCGCCGACGACCGGCCGCCCCCGATGCAGCACGCCGATCGAGCAGGCGAACAGCGGGAAGCCGTTCACGAAGTTCGTCGTGCCGTCGACCGGGTCGATCACCCACAGGTACTCGTCGTCGGGACTCGGGTGGAGGTCGACCTCCTCGCCGATGATGCCGTGGTCGGGGAAGCGCTCCGCGAGCGCCGTCCGAATCGTCGCCTCGATGGAGCGGTCGAGCTCGGACACGGGATTGGTCGGCGCGGCGCGTCCCCGGCCCTCTGTCTTGTAGTCGACGGCGAGGTCGCGCCGCAGGCCCTCGGTGATCTCGCGGCCCGCAGCGCGGGCGAGCTCGAGGGCGGTCGCCTCGATGCGCCCGAGTAGTTCGTCCGGCGGCACATCGAGGGCCGCAGGAGCCTCCGCGCCGGCGTTCACGCCTGCGCCCCGAAGTCCGTGAGCACCGTGAGCAGGCGGCCACGATGCGAGCGCACGAGGGCGGCACGCTGTCCCCAGGCACGCACGACCTCGGCGGAGGGCTCGAGTTCCGGCCCCGGCCTCGAGAGGCGGTGCCAGTCCTCGAGCGATCGGAATGCGAAGAGCGTGACGACCTCGTCGGGCGGATCGAGCGGATCCTGGCCGTAGACGACCATCCGAGCGCCCACCGACTCGAGCCAGGGCCAGATCAGCTCTCGCGAGAGGCGCAAGAACTCCGGCTCCGCGCCCGGCTCGAGGCTGTACGTCCGTTCGGAGACGACCGAGCCACGCCCGAACGTCGAGGGCGCGGGCGCCGGCTCGGTGCCCGGACGGCGGTAGTGCACCGACGGCGCGGAGACCTCGGCGTTGACGTCGATGAGGCGCGCTTGCGAGTGCGCGATCATCGCGTTGCGGTGGTCGTAGATCGGGAGGTACGGCGCGACGAGCGGCGCCACGAACTCGTCTCGATAGAAGGCGCCCGGCTGGCCCAGCCACTCCTTGCGGGTGGCATTCCAGTGCTCGAAGTCCTCGTACACGGTGTGGGTCACGACGCCGTCGTTCGGCTCGGCGAACTCCCAGCGTCCGTAGGCCACCATCTGCGCCCCGAACTCGAGGAAGGCCGGCCACAGGCCTTCGCGGCTCTGGCGCTCGAACTCGGCGCGATCCTTCGGCGCGACGTGGAACTTCCGTTGCACGAGGATGCTCATCGAGGCCCCTTCCTCGATCGAGGATACAGCCGGGCGGCCTCGGGCCGACACGAGGCCCCCCCCCAGCCTCGAACCCTGCCGTCGGCTAGGCTGGCGTCTCGACGGGCCTCGGTGCCCGCGCAGTCCGAGAGAGGACCATCGATGGCGCCACCGCCCGACCGAACGCTGTGGATGCGGCAGGGCGAGCGCCGCCCCCTCTATCGCGCGCTCGGCATCCGGCCCGACGACATCGGCGAGGGCTACGCCCAGTTCATCGTTGAGCCCACCGACGCGAGCGCGGACGGTCGAGGCTCGGTGCTGTCGTTCGCGGCGACCACGGCCGCCGACCAGTGCATCCTCGACGCGACGGTCACCACGCTCGACCGCGAGCGCGAGGAGACCAACGGCACCGCCGAGATGAACCTCACCTACCTCGAGACCCCGAGCGGCGTGCTCACCGTCCGAGGTGAGGTCGCCGGCCGAGGCCGCAACCTCAGCATCGTCGACCTCACGGTTCGCAACGGCTCCGGCGTAGTCATCGCCTTCGGACGCGGCTCGTACGCCGTGCGTCAACTCGACGGCGGGCGCTCGTGACCCTCGACCTGGCCGATCCCGCCGAGCTGCCGCTGCGCGCGCTCCTCGAGGCCTTCGCCACGACCGTCGCGCCCATCGAGGGCGGCGTGCGCCTCGTGATGGAGCGCACCGACGTCACGGTCGGCGGGGTGCGCAATGGCATCAACGGCGGCGTGCTCGGCGCGTTCGTCGAGCTGGCGGGCCACCTGGCGCTGCGCGCGGTCCTCGAGGACGGCGTGCACATCGAGCGTACGCAGGAGGTCGGGCTCTCGTTCCTCTCGGCGGCTCGGTCGCAGACGGTCGCCGAGGCGCGGGTGCTGCGCGTCGGCGGACGCCTCGCGGTCGCTGAGGTCGAGGTGCGCGATGGCGAGAGCGGTACGCTGAACGCGGCAGGGCGCGTCACGTGCGTGCTGGCCCGCCCGCCTCGGGAGGAGGCCTCGTGAGCCGCTATCGACGCATCGACGACGACTGGGTCGAGTCGACCGAGGGCGACCTCGACCCCGACCTCGCCGAGGAGCAGCCGTACAGCTCGTGGGAGCCCCGCCAGCGGCCCGACTTCCTCGGCATCGCATGGCGTGTCGTCGCGGTGCTGATCATCGCGTCACTCGTCCTCGGGCTGATCGCGCCCCTGATCTGAGGCCCGCCGTGGCGACCTTCGACGACGTACGGCGCATCGCCCTCGCCCTCCCCGACACCGAGGAACGTGACGGCCACCAGTACGGCTTCGGCGTGCGTCGAGGCAAGGCCACCAAAGGCTTCGTCTGGGTGGGCATGGACCGCTCCGAGCCGCGGGCGCGCATCCCTCGCGACGATGTCATCGTGATCCGCGTCGCGAACCTCGATGAGAAGGATGCGATGCTTTCGATGGACCCCGCGAAGTTCTTCACCGAGCCCCACTACAACGGATACCCCGCGGTCCTCGTGCGCCTCGACGCCATCAACGAGGACGAACTCGAGGACGTGCTCACCGAGGCGTGGCGCTGCCAGGCCTCGAAGACGCAGGTCGGCCGTCTTGAGGCCGAACGAGGCTAGGTTCGACCGGCCTCGGTGCTAGACTCGCCGCGGCCTCGAACCGCCGATGGCCCCACCTCGCACCACGACGCAGGAGAGAGGACGCGATGGCGTACAACAAGGCGCTGCCCGACCCCACGCCCGAGACGAAGCCGTTCTGGGACAGCCTCAAGGCGCACGCGATCCAGATCCAGCGCTGCCAGGACTGCAAGCAGTTCTACTTCTACCCGCGTCCGTTCTGCCCCAACTGCTACTCCACGAACGTGGCGTGGGAGCAGGTATCCGGCAAGGGCAAGCTCGAGACCTACGTGATCAACCACCGCCCGGCGCCGGGCTTCCAGGACGACGCGCCGTACGTCATCGCCGTCGTCACCCTCGACGAGGGGCCGCGCATGATGACGAACCTCGTGAACGTCGAGCCCGAGCCCGAGAAGCTGCCCGTCGATCTGCCCCTCGAGATCGTCTACGACGACGTGACCGACGAGATCACCCTGCCCAAGTTCCAGCCGGCCAGCGCCTAACCCTCCAGGAGTCACGTCGATGCCAGACCCCACTGCCCTGCGCCACAAGGTCGCGATCGTCGGCGCCGCCGAAACCGACTCGGTCGGCGTGCAGCCCGACAAGTCCATGCTCCAGCTCCACGCGGAGTCGGCGATGAACGCCCTTCGCGATGCCGGCCTGACCCCCGCCGACGTCGACGGCGTCGCCACGGCCGGGCCCTCCCCTGCGGCGGTCGCCGAGTACCTCGGGATCATCCCTCGTTATGTCGATGGCACCTCGGTCGGCGGATGCTCGTTCCTCATCCACGTGCGCCACGCGGTCGCGGCGATCGCCGCCGGGATGGTCGATACCGTCCTCGTGACGCACGGCGAATCCGGCCGCTCGAGGGTCGGCATGGCCCGGCCCGCGCCGGCGCCCGGCCAGCCGGCGGGCCAGTTCGAGGCGCCGTTCGGCCCCTCGGGCCCGCCCTCGATGTTCTCGATCCCGGTCGCTCGCTACATGAAGCAGTTCGGCGTGACCGAGGAGCAGCTCGCCGAGGTCGCCGTCTCGACGCGCAAGTGGGCCTCCCTTAACTCGAAGGCGAACATGCGCGACCCGATCACCGTCGATGACGTGCTCAACTCGCGTCTGATCGCGTGGCCGCTGCACCTGCTCAACTGCTGCCTCGTGACCGACGGCGGTGGCGCGCTGGTGCTCGTGTCCGAGGAGCGCGCGCGCGACTTCCCGAAGAAGCCCGTCTACGTCCTCGGCGCCGGCGAGTCGGTCGAGCACGTCTCGGTCTCGCGCATGCGCGACTTCTGGGAGAGCAAGGCCTACAAGACGGCGGGCGAGAACGCGTTCCGCATGGCAGGCGTCGGCATCGACGCCATCGACCACACGATGCTCTACGACGCGTTCACGCACACGCCCGTCTATATGCTCGAGGCCCTCGGCATCGCGAAGCCGGGCGAGGGCACCGAGCCGTTCGTCTCGGGCCGCGCGGCCCCCGGCGGCGACTTCCCCATCAACACCAACGGCGGCGGCCTCTCCTACACGCACACGGGCATGTACGGCATGTTCGCGATGCAGGAGTCGATCGCGCAGCTGCGCGGCGAGGCGGGCGAGCGCCAGGTCGCAGACGTCGAGGTCGGCCTCGTGCACGGGGCGGGCGGCATGTTCTCGGCCGGTGCGACGCTGCTCTTCAGCAACTCGTAGCCTCGAACCTCCGAAGCCACATCGAGGGGCGCCTGCGGGCGGGCGCCCCTCGTGCTTCGACGCCGAGCTACCGGCTGCCGAGATTGTGGCGGAGCTGGACGCCCCACTGCCCATCGACCCGCGTCGCGATCCAGATCGCCTGGTACGGCTCGCTGGCCCCGCCGTCATCGGTGATGCGACGAAAGACCCGCTTCAACGCGGCCGATGACTCGGACCGCGCCACTTCCTCGACCGTGTCGTACACGGTGCGGCTCCACCGCGGATCGGTGCTCAGGATGATGTCCCACGGCCACGGTGCCGTTGCAGGATACCGATCCGCCGACTCCACCGTGACCGAGACGCCGTTGTAGTTCTGATACGTGAACGGGAAGTTCGTGCTGGCGAGGTACCGAGGCACGTCGCGCTCGTTGATGGCCGCGCACTGCTGCTCGATCGCCTGCTCCGCGGACTCCATCGCGTCCTCCGACTACCGCTCTCGGGGACGAAGTCTAGCGAAGCACGGCACGCCCCTCGGGAGGCCGGCGCGCGTACGCTGTCTCCCGTGCCGCTGTACCACTTCTCCGAAGACCCCTCGATCGCCAGCTTCGCGCCTCGGGTGCCCGAGCACCGGCAGGGCGAGGTCGAGGCGTTCGTGTGGGCCATCGATGCGTGGCACGCGCCGATGTACTTCTTCCCTCGCGACTGCCCGCGCATCCTGCTGTGGGCGCTGCCATCGACCACCGAGGCCGATCGCCAGCGCTGGTTCGGTGCCAGCGAGGCGCGCATGCTGGCGCACATCGAGTGGGACTGGCTCGAGCGCGTACGCTCGGCCTCGCTCTACCGCTACGCCTTTGACGAAGCGCCCTTCGAGGACCTGCACGACGCCGGCATGCACGTCAGTCGCGAGACCCTCGAGCCAGTGGGTGTCGAGGCCGTTGGCCCGCTCCTCGAGGCCCAGCGAGCCGCCGGCGTCGAGCTGCGGGTGATGGAGTCACTCACGCCGCTACGAGGCGTCTGGGACACTTCGTTGCACGCCTCGGGCATCCGGCTACGCAACGCGAAAGGATGGAACGCATGACCTCGAACAACGGGAACACCGAGGCGTGGCGCGACGCGCTGGACCTCGAGGCGGTCGTGACCACGCGCGCGATGCGCTACCTCAAGCCCGACCCCATCCCCGAGGCCGTGCTGTGGGACATCCTCGACGTCGCGATTCGCGGGCCGTCGGGCGGCAACCGGCAGGGTTGGGGCTGGGTCGTGGTCACCGACGCCGAGACAAAGGCGCCGATCGCCGAGTGGTACCGCGAGGGCTGGCAGCGCGCGTACGGCAACGACCGCGAGCGGCACCTCTCGACGCCGGCGGGCGCCGGCGGCCTCGGGCGGGCGAACTACCTCTCGGCGGAGCACCTCGCGATGCACCTCGAGGAAGCGCCGGTCTGGGTGTTCCCGGTCCTCGAGGGCACGGCCGAGTCACGCAGCCCGCTCACCGGCTCATCAATCTACGGCGCCGTGCAGAACCTGATGGTGGCAGCGCGGGCGCACGGCATCGCCTCGGTGATCACCTCGCTCTACGGGGGCCACGAGGCTGAGGTGCAGGCGCTGCTCGGCCTGCCCGAGGGCGCGCGCACGTTCGCGCTGATCCCGATGGGCTACCCGGCTCGAGGCGAGTTCCGCCCGCCTCGACGGCCGCCCGTCGAGGGCGTCGTGCACTGGGGACGATGGGGTGAGCGGCGCGAGCGCGCAGGCTCGAGCCGCTTCGAGGCCTCGTAAGGACGCCTAGACGGCCACCGCCGGCGCGAGGCAGGTGGCGTGCCCGCAGTTGCAGGAGGTCGCGCCCAAGCTGCAGTCGCAGCTCGGCGTGCACTCGTCGCGGTGCATGAAGCGCTTCGCGACCGTCCCGGCGACGCCGGCGACCACCGCCAGCAACGCCACTCGACGCAGCAATCGGAACATCCTCGGATCCCTCCCCCGCCGTGGGTAGCCAGCGCGGTCCAGTGTCTCAGGCGCGGCAAGCACCCGCCAGCACGAAGCGTTGACCGCGAACCGCGTCAGGATGAGGCGAGCGCCGCCGCCTCGCCCGGGGCCGGACGCGCCTCGAACTGCTCGCGGTAGAGCGAGGCGTAGAGACCGCCCCGCGTCAGCAGCTCCTCGTGCGGCCCGCGCTCGACGATGCGGCCGCGGTCGAAGACGAAGATGACGTCGGCGGCCACGACCGTCGAGAGGCGATGCGCGATCACGACGGTCGTGCGCCCCTCGGCCAGCTTCGCCGTGGCCTCGCGGATCTCGCGCTCGAGGCGTGAGTCGAGAGACGCGGTCGCCTCATCGAGGACGAGGACGGGCGGGTCCTTGAGGATCGCGCGCGCAATCGCCACGCGCTGCTTCTCGCCGCCCGAGAGGCGGTAGCCGCGCTCGCCGACGACCGTCGCCAGTCCCTCGGGCAGGCGCTCGATCATCGGACCGAGGCCCGCGGCCTCGGCGGCCGCCCGCACCTCGGCGTCCGCGGCGTCGAGACGGCCGTAGCGGATGTTGTCGCCCAGCGAGGTGTGGAACAGGTAGGTGTCCTGCATCACCGTCCCGACGTTCGCCGCGATCGAGTCGAGCGTGAGGTCGCGCAGGTCGTGCCCGTCGAGTGTCACCCGACCCTGCTGCGGGTCGTAGAAGCGCTGCAGCAGGTAGGTCGCGGTTGTCTTGCCGGCACCCGAGGGACCGACGAGCGCCGCCATCTGCCCGGCCTCGATCGTGAGGTCGACGGCATCGAGGGCGGCGGGGGCGCCCGGCGCGTAGGCGAACGAGACGCCCTCGAAGCGGACTTCGCCGCGCGCGTCCCGCAGCGTGACGGCATCGGGCCGCTCGTCGACCTCGAGGGGCAGATCGAGGTACTCGAAGATGCGCTCGAAGAGGGCCAACGAGGACAGCACGGTGGTGTTGATCCGTGCGATGCCGGCGAAGGGCTGGAAGACGCGCTGCGTGATGACAGCGAAGGCGACGACCGATCCGATCGAGAGCTCATCACCGATGACGGCACGGCCACCGAACCAGTAGACCGCGCCCGGCGCCAGCGCGCCGAACAGGCCGGTCGCCATGTTGAACCAGCGGCCGGCCATCATGCGCCGGATCGAGAGCTCGCGGAGCGCGTTGTTCGAGGCGGCGAAGCGCTCGGCCTCGTGCTCCTGCCGCCCGAAGGTCTTCACGAGCATCGCGCCCGAGACCGAGAGCGTCTCCTCGAGGTGCCCCGCCATCGAGGCGCTCTCCTCGTGCCACTCCCGCATCAGCCGACGCTGGGTGAGGCCGACCTTCATCGTCGGATAGACCCATAGCGGCAGGACCACCATCGCGAAGAGCGCGAGCCGCCATTCGAGGGCGAACATGATCCCGAGCGCGACGACCAGCGTGATCGAGTTCTGAAGGAACTCGGTGAAGGTGCCGGTGACGGCGCCCTGGACGCCGTTCACGTCGGTCGAGACCCGCGAGAGGATCTCGCCGGTGCGGGTCTGCGTGAAGAAGCGGACGGGCAGGCGCTGCAGGTGATCGTGCAGGTCGGCGCGCAGGCGGTACATCACGCCCTGGCCGACGGACTGGTTCACGTAGCCAAGCCAGACGCCGAGGAGGCCGGAGACGACGACCGTCACCAGCAGGAGCCCGAAGAGCTCATCGACACGGCCCGTGTCGCCGCCGGGCGTTGCCGCGTCGACGAAGCCCTTTACGATGAGCGCCGGCACCAGGTCGAGCGTCGCCGTGATGGCGATCAGGACGACCAGCAGCACCATCGAGAGCGCGAACGGGCGGAAGAGCCCGATCGTGCGGCCCAGGATGCGGCTCTTCGAGCCGCTGGGCCGTTGTTGCATCTGAGACCAGCGCATCGTCGCTCAATGTTAACTCGGCAGTCGCTCCGGCCGAGGCGGGGGCGACCCGGACGTTCGGGGAGGTGGCATCGTGGCGGATCGGGTGGGATTCATCGGCCTCGGCATCATGGGCGCGCCGATGGTGCGCAATCTGCTGCAGGCGGGCTTCGAGGTGGTGGCGTTCAACCGCTCGGCCGCCCGCCTCGGTGCGGCGGTCGAGGCGGGGGCCGAGCGCGGCGAGTCCGCTGCCGACGTGGCGTCCCGCAGCGACATCGTGATCACCTGCGTGACCGCGAGCGCCGACGTCGAGACGGTGGTTCTGGGCGAGGGCGGCGTCGCCGCGGGGATTCGCACCGGCTCGGTCTTCATCGACATGTCGACGATCGCGCCTGCGGTCTCGAGGCACGTAGCCGAGGTCCTCGGCGCGAAGGGCGTCGAGTGCCTCGATGCCCCGATCTCGGGCGGCGAGCAGGGCGCGATGGCCGGCACGCTCTCAATCATGGTGGGCGGCCCCGCGAGCGCCCTCGAGCGGGCGCGCCCGGCCCTCGAGGCGATGGGCCGCACGATCACGCACTGCGGGCCCGAGGGCGCCGGCCAGACGGTCAAGCTCTGCAACCAGATCGCGGTCGTCCTCAACAACCTCGCGATGGCCGAAGCGCTGGTGTTCTGCGCGCGCTCCGGCGTCGACCCCGCCGTGATGCTGGAGGCGATCACGCAGGGGGCGGCCGGCTCCTGGCAGCTCTCGAACCTCGGGCCGAAGGTGGTCGCGCGGGACTTCGCGCCGGGCTTCAAGGTCTCGCTCCAACAGAAGGACCTGCGCCTCGCCCTCGAGGCGGCCGACCAGCTGCAGGTGCCGCTGCCCGGCACATCGCTCGTGCACCAGCTCTTCGCCGCCGTCGAGCGCGCCGAAGGCGGCGACATCGGCACTCAGGCGCTCGTGCGCTCCATCGAGGCGCTCGCGGGCATCGAGGTCGCCGCCGGCGGCTCATCCCCGGCCTGAGTCCCGAGCAAGAGGATGAAGCCCCGCATGAGCCGTGGGTCGAACAGGCCGGGCGTCGAGGTCATGGCCGTCAGCGCCTCGAAGAGATCGGCGCCCGGACGGTGCGGCCGGTCCGCCGTGATGGCAGTGAAGGCATCGGCGATGCCGACGACCCGAGCCTCGTACGGGATCGCCTCGGCGATGAGCTCGCCCGGGTAGCCGGAGCCGTCCCAGCGCTCGTGGTGGCCCAGGATGCCACGCAGCGTCGGCGCAGGCGTGACGCCTCGGCCCTCGCGCAGGATCTCGAGGGAGCGCTGCGGGTGCCGGCGGATCGTCGCCCATTGGTCGAGCGTCAGTGCGCCCGAGTGGTCCACGGCATTCGCGAAGTCGACCTTGCCGAGGTCGGCGGTGAGCCCCGCGAGTCCCACGGCCGCCAGCCAATCGAGGTCGGCTCGCCCGTCGGTCGCAGCCAGCGCGAGACTGTACACGGCCGTCGAGACGGCGTGCCCGGCGGGCGAGGGCTGCGGACCCAGCTGTGCGAGCACGGGCGCCGCCCCCACCTCGAGGACGAAGCGCGCGACGAGCCGCAACGTCGCCAGCGCCGCACGAACATCGATGCCGGTACGCCCCGTGTGGAGGATGTCGCCCACGAGGAACTGCAGCGCGCGATGCGCCGCCCACGCCCGGTCCGACGAGCCAACCTCCACGTCGCCGAGGATGTCGGCGAGCTGCGCCTCCAGGAAGAAGCGCAGCCCCGTCGCGAACGGCGAGATGTAGACCGTAGGCTCGGGCGCCTCGCCGATGCGCTCACGGAGATTGATGCGACGGTCGTCCTCGCCATGGATCGGAAACGGGGGCACGCGGGCGGCCGTGAACAGCGCCCCGGGCACGGCGATGCGCGTCTGGCGCTGGACGGCGAGAAGCTCGGAGACCACGGCACACCTTCATCGACGGGACCTTCGTCCTGATCGTCGGTAGCCTCGGGACGGGCGCGAGCGCCTCGATGCGTCACGGCGCCGATCTGACGGGGTCGTCAGCCTGGCCTGCGGATGCGTTCGCGGATTCGCGCCGGATACACTGACATATGCGGCCTCGAGGCCGCGCGACGAGGGGGAGACGTGCCGCACACCCTGCTGCTGGCGGAGCCTCGGGGCTACTGCGCCGGGGTCGTGCGCGCCATCGATGTCCTCGATCGCGTACTCGCGACGGAGCAGGCGCCCGTCTACGCCTTCCACGAGATCGTCCACAACCGCCACGTGGTGGACGGCTTCCGGCGTCGCGGCGCGGTGTTCGTCGACTCCCTGGACGAGGTCCCCGAGGGCTCGCGCATCGTCTTCAGCGCACACGGCGTCTCGCCCGAGGTCGTGGAGCAGGCGAAGGCGCGCCGGCTGCGCGTCCTCGATGCCACGTGCCCCCTCGTGACGAAGGTGCACAAGGAGACGAAGAAGGCGGCGCAGGATGGCTACGAGATCCTCCTGATCGGCCATCGAGGCCACGACGAGGTCGTGGGCACGCTCGGTGAAGCGCCCGACCGCACGACGATCGTCGATGACCGCGACGAGGTGCGCGAGCTACCGGGCCGCGGCCTCCCTGTGTTCGTCGTGACACAGACCACGCTGTCGGTCGACGACACGGCGGGCGTCATTGACGAAATTCGCGCGCGTTATCCCGACGCCCAGGTGCGCAACGACATCTGCTACGCCACCACGAATCGCCAGGAGGCCGTGCGCGAGCTCGCGCGTCGCGCCGACGTCGTGCTCGTCGTCGGCTCCGAGAACTCGAGCAACTCAGTCCGCCTGCGCGAGGTGGCGGCGAGCATGGGCACGCCGGCCTACCGCGTCGACGGCATCGAGGAGATCGACCCCGCCTGGTACGACGGCGCCGAGGTCGTGGGGCTGACCGCCGGTGCCTCGGTGCCCGACGAACTGCTCGACCCGATCGTCGCGGACCTGCGTGAACGCGGGGTCACGACCGTCGAGCCCGTCGTCGTCGCAGTCGAGACCGTCGAGTTCCGCTCACCCGAGGGCCTCGAACCGGCTGCCGGCTAGGCAACCTCGAGGCGAGGACGCCCGGCGACCCTGCAGGACCAGTCAGCGAATCGTGTAGCCGACGCCCCGCACGGTCGTGACCACGCGTCGTGCGCCCGCCCTCGCGAGCTTCCGTCGGAGGCGAGAGACGAGCGCCTCCACATAGTTGCGATCGCCGAAGGTCTCGTGCCCCCAGACGATACGGGAGATCTCGTCCGCATCGAGCACTTCGCCTCGGCGACGCAACAGTGCCTCGAGGAGGTCGAACTCGAGTGCGGCGAGCTCGACGATCTCGGCGCCGAAGCGCACCTCGCGGCTACGCAGCTGCAGCGCGAGCCCGTCGGGACCGAACAGAGTGACGCCCCCGTGGGGGCGCACTCGGAGTCGTAACAGCGCGGCGGCGCGGGCAAACAACGGTTGTACCGGCTCAGCGTTCTCACGAGGCACGCACTCATCGAGGCCGGCGGAGTACATCTCGATGAGCTGCTCGATGCTGCCATCGCCGACGCCGAGCAGCGGCGCCGCGGTGCATTCGCGGATGGCGCGAATCGCCTCAACGGCGTCCGGGATGTCGAGGTCGAGGATGACGACGTCGAACTCGGCGGTGTCGAGGAGCCGGAGGACGGCGTCGACGTCGGGAGCCACCGTCAGTGTGTGGGGCGTGCCGCGCACGCTCGCGCGCAACCCCGGCACGACCGCGCTCTCGATGACGAGCAGCGCGGCGGGCGGGATGTCGAACACGGTCGCAGCGATCGTGGTGGGAGGATCTTCGCTGGCCACCGTCAGGACATTTCTAGCGCGCCCGTGAGACGCAGTCGTGATAACTCTCTCCGGGTTCAGTGCCAGAATGGCGCGGCAATAAGGCGTCACACAACTTGTTCAAATGATGTTATCTGACAGGACGCTGACGAACTGTCACGTCACCCCCTCCACGCTGTCAGGTGACTGCGAGGTTTCGGCAGGATCGGGCGATCAGCGAATCACGTAGCCCACGCCGCGCACGGTCTCAATGACCTCGCCGGCGCCGGCCGCACGGAGCTTCGCCCGCAGCCTCGAGATGTGCGCCTCGACGAAGTTGCGGGAGCCGAAGGTCTCGTACCCCCAGATCGAGGTGGAGAGCTCGTCGCTCGACAGCACGTGCGCGCGCCCCTCGAGGAGCGTACGCAAGATCGCGAACTCCTTCGGCGTGAGGTCCAACCGCCTCCCGCGCACGAAGGCCTCGTGTGCGTGCGGACGGAGCACGAGGCCCTCCGGCCCCTCGAGGGCTTCCGGACGCCGCTCGGGCCGCGCCCGCCGAAGGACCGCATGGATGCGCCGTTCGAGCTCGATGAACTCGACGGGCTCGACGACGTAGTCGTCGGCGCCGCAGTCGAAGCCGCGGACTCGATCCGCAAGGGCGCCCTGCTCGGTCAGGAAGATCACCGGCACGTCAGACCGCGCGCGGATCTGGCGGCATACCTCGAAGCCCGACATGCCGGGCAGCGCGGCATCCAGCAGCACGAGCGAGACCGCGTGGTCCTCGAGGGCGGTCAGCACCGTCGGCGGCGAGACCGTTGCCTCGGGATCGAAGCCGCTCGCCCGCAGCTGCGCCAGCAGGAAGTCGCGATGCGCGCTGGTGACGGCGACGAGCACCCGCGGCAACGCGTCGACGATCCGCGCCGGGGGAGTGGGGAGAGCGGCGGGCTGGGCTGCAGTCACGTTTCTGCGCGCTTCCCTGCGGCGGGACTCTGGGCCGCCTGGCTTCGCGGGTGAGCCGGGCTTCCGCGCGAACCCGGCTCACTCGAGATGGCAGGCGGTGGCTCGAGGGACACATCCGTGCGTCTCCTCGCCGTATTACGCTGCCATTGTGATCTGCGGGCTTGGTTGCCGGTCGCTGACGAAATCTGAGGACATCCTGACATCGCGTGCGGATGCACTGACGCGATGCGACGCCAGATTCACCCACCGTGAGCGGCGGGTCCGAATCGATCGAGGTGCGTCAGCTCCCCGAGTACAGGCCCTGGTCCGCCAGGAACTCGAGGAGGAGCGCGCGAAACTCCTGGCGACCCTGCCGGTACGTGCCGTGCCCGGCCTCCTGCAGGATCTCGAGGCGGGCGTTGTCGCCGATGGCGCGCGCCATCACAACGCTGCCACCGGCGCCTGCCACCGTGTCCTTGCCACCGCCGACGATGAGGGCGGGGCACGAGATGCGGTGGAGTTCCGGGGTCATCGGATGCTCGCGCAGGCCCGCCGTTGCGCGGGCCTCGGCGACGTACGAGTCGACGTGCTCGGGCTGGACGCGGTCGCCCAGCTGGGGCTGCTCGTTGACGGTGACATGGCCCGCGAAGGCGGCGGCCATCTCGCGGCCGGCCATCGCACGCTCGTAGCCGAGGCGGGCGATCTCGCCTCGCATGTACCAGTTCTCACTCGAGAGCGGGTTCACCTCGCTCGAGGACGAGTCGACGACGATGGCGGCGCACCGCTCCGGGTAGTCGAGGGCGAAGCGCTGCACGACGACGCCGCCCCACGAGACACCGAAGATCACCGCACGGTCGATGCCGAGGTGCCCGAGCAGGCCATCGAGGTCCTTGGCGTAGAGCGGCAGCGAGTACTTCGCCGACTGCCCCGACCGCCCGAGGCCGCGGTTGTCCCACGAGATCGTGCGGAAGCGCTCGGCGTACCACGCCATGTCCTCGCGCTCGAAGCCCTCACCGCTGCCGCCGAGGCCATGGCAGAACACGTACGCAAGCGGGCCGTCGCCCGCCTCCTCGTAGTGGATGACGGCATCTCCGAGGTCGACGTCTGGCATGGCTCGCTCCTTACGGCTGCGTGAACGAACGTGGTGTACACCGCGGACACGAGGCGCGGCAACTCATCGTGCCGTCCTGAGTCGAGGAGCCGGGCCCTGAGCACACGTCAGTTGCGCGCGCTCTCATGGATCGGCGTCTGGCTCTCGCTGGGGGCCATCCTGCTGCTGACGTGGACCTCGGTGGCGGCGGTCGGCAGTGGCTGCCTCCTCGGCATCCCCTGCAACGCGGGCCACCCGATCGCGTTCGCGACGCTGGGCGCACCGATGGCAGGCGTCTTCGCGACCTCCACGCTGGCGCGCATGTCGCCTCGGCGCACCCTCCTGATGGCCTTCCTGGCGCTGTGGATCATCGCGGCCGTGGACGAGCTCGTGCAGCCGTACGTGGGGCGCGACGCCTCGCTCCAGGACTGGGCGCTCGACATGGTCGGCGGCGTGGTCGGCTTCCTCGGCGGGAGCGTGGTGCTGCGGCTGGCTGGCACGCGCCTGGGCTGGTTCCCGCCGGACGCACCGCCCCCCGAGGCGTCGGTGCGCGAGCCGCGAAATCGAGGCGCGAACGAGGCCGAGGCCGAGCGCCGGCCGACCCGTCGACGGCGCCGACGCCGCTAGGCTCCGCCCGAGGTGCCGTCCTCGACGTCCGCGTACACGCGGAACCCGTAGTCGTTGTAGCGGCGCTCCGGCGCCAGTGATGAGCGAGCCGCGATCCGCGCGACCTTGATGCGGTGTCGCCACGAGCCACCCCGCGAGGCGCGTCGGGTGCCCTCCTCGGGGCCACGAGGGTCATCGCTGGGTCCGGTAGCGTAGGCGTCGGCGGCGTACCAGTCGCTGCACCACTCGTGGACGTTCTCGGCCATGTGGTAGAGCCCGTAGCCGTTCGGTTCGGTGCTGCCGATGGGGATCGGGCGATCCATGCCGGCGGCGCCGAACGCGAACGGGCCCTCGCTCCAGGGCGCATCGCCCCACGGATACGCACGCCCATCTGTGAGACCACCGAGGGCTGCGAATTCGCGCTCAGCCTCGGTGGGCAGGCGGCAGTGCACGCCGAGGCGTTCACTCAGCCAATCGCAGTAGTCGACGGCATCGAACCAGTTGATCCCGACCACTGGACGCACGGGATCGGTGAAGTGTGGGTCGTCCCAGAATCGAGGCGGCTCGTGACCGGTGGCCTCGAGGAAGCGCCCGTACTCGACGTTCGTCACCGGCGCGATCGCCGCGGCGATTGGGCCGACAGTGACCTCGCGAATCGGCTGCTCGTCGACGCGCACCGTGGATCCCATGCGGAAGGTGCCGCCCGGCAGCGTCACGAAGGCCTCGAGGGTGGTCTCTTCCTCGACGAGGCGTCGCAGCCGCGGATCGGCATCGAGCGGGTCAGGCGTGCTCACGGGGCGATGGTACCGACCGGATTCGAGGCGAGCGAATCCCGCCATTACTTGTGTTCACAACCACAATCGCTTGCCCGGAACGTAGCAACTGAGTGATGATGGCGTTACTCGCCCGAAACTGGCCTTCACGTCACAAGGAGCGCTTGTGCCGCTCGAGATCCCCGAGGTGGTGATCGATCGCTTGCCGGTCTACTACCGGCTTCTGAGCCGTATGCGGGCGGCTGGCGAGACCGTTGTGTCCTCGCAAGAGCTGGGCGAGGCGCTGGGTGTCACGCCGGCGCAGATCCGCAAAGACCTGTCCTACTTCGGGCGTTTCGGGAAACAGGGTCGCGGCTACTCCGTCGAGCGCCTCGTCGAGGAGTTGCGGACGATCCTCGGCCTGGACCACGGCTGGCGGCTGGTGGTGGTGGGGATGGGACGCCTCGGTCAGGCGATCGCCTCGTACCAGGGCTTCGGTGCCCAGGGCTTCACGATCGCTGCGCTCTACGACGCTGACCCGAACCTCATCGGCCAGTCCGTCGAGGGCATCGCCGTCCGCGACGTGCGGCAGCTCGAGTCGGACCTGCGCGAACTCGAGGTCGATGTCGGGGTCGTGGCGGTCCCGGCCGACCATGCCCAGGGCGTCATCGACTCGATGGTGCGCGCCGGGATCCGGGCGGTGCTGAACTACGCGCCGATGGCCGCGCAGGTCCCGCCCGACGTCGAGGTCCGCCAGGTCGACCCCGTGCTGCAGCTCCAGAGCATGACCTACCATCTGACGCGACGCGGCACGACCGTCACCTCGCCTGCAAACTCGATGGTGCGATAGGACCGTTTCGAGGCCGCTCGGTTAGGTCGGGTACGCCACGCCTCGGCCGTCGCCGATAAGCGACTCTTCCTCCGTCGGCAGCGAACGCGCGATCACCTCGAAGTAGTCAAGGGCGGCGCCGGCGCCGCGCGCCACGCAGCGCTGCGGATCGTCGGCGACGTGCACGGGCACGCCGGTCTCCTGCACGAGCAGCTCATCGAGACCCTCGAGTTGCGCGCCGCCGCCGGTCATCACGATGCCGCGATCGATGACGTCCGAGGCCAGCTCGGGCGGCGTCCGCTCGAGGACGGCACGCACGGCCTGCACGATCGCCCCGAGGTGCTCCTGGATCGCCTGTGTGACCTCCGACGATCGCACCGAGATCGTCCGAGGCAGGCCGGTGATCTGGTCGCGACCGCGGACGCCCGCCTGGCGATCGTCGTCGCGCGGGATCGCCGATCCGATGGCGATCTTCACCTCTTCGGCCGTGCGCTCGCCCACGACGAGGTTGTGGCGACGCCGGATGAACTGCGCGATCGCGTCATCGAGGTTGTCACCACCAACGCGTACGGACTCCGCCGCGACGATGCCGAACATCGAGATCACGGCGGCCTCGGTGCGCCCACCACCGATGTCGACCACCATGTGGCCTCGAGGCGAGCCGACCGGGATCTCCGCGCCGATGGCGGCCGCGAGCGGCTCGGGAATGAGGTGCGCCGGACGGCGGGCGCCGGCGGCCTCGGCCGCGTCGCGGACGGCACGCTGCTCGACGCGCGTCACGCCCACCGGGACGCAGATCATGACCTCGGGACGCACGACCGCGAAACGACCGACCACGCGGCCGATGAAGTAACGCAGCATCGCTTCGGTGATGAGGTAGTCCGCGATCACGCCGTCGCGCATCGGACGCACGACCTGGATCGAGCCCGGGTGGCGGCCGATCATCGCCCGCGCCTCGTCGCCCACGGCCACCACGGTGTTGTCACGCTCGGTGATCGCGACGACGGCGGGCTCGTCGAGGACGACGCCGTGGCCGGGCTCGAAGACGAGCACGTTCGCGGTACCGAGGTCGATGCCGATGCGCTTGCCGAGCACGCTCATGCCGGGACGTGACTCCTGCCGGGACGGTGGGGAGTCGCCAGCTTAGCGCCGTTCGATGTCCGCGCCCAGCGATTTGAGCCGCGGCACGAGATTGGCGTAGCCGCGATCGATGTGCACGACGTCCCGAATCTCCGTCTCGCCCTCCGCGCACAGCCCGCCGATGACGACGGCCGCGCCGGCTCGCACGTCGAGGGCGCGTACGTGCGCACCAATCAGCTTCGAGGGCCCCTCGATCATCACGGCCTGGCCGCCGGTGGTCAGCCGCGCCCCCATCGTGCGCAGCTCCGCGACGTAGAGCAGGCGGTTGTCGAAGACGCGCTCGTGCACGATCGACACGCCCTGCGCCTGCGTCAGCATCGCGGCCATCGGCGCGTGGAGGTCGGTCGCGAAGCCGGGGTAGGGCACGGCCTGGAACTGCACCGGATCCAGGCGACCCCGGTTCGTCGCGCGGATGCCGCCGTCGGTCGTCTCGACCTCGACGTTCGCCTCGCGCAGCTTCGCCAGCAGGCTGTCGAGGTGGTCTGGGCGCGCGCCCTGCACCTCGATGCTCCCGCCGGTGGCGACGCCCGCGAGGAGGTACGTGCCGGCCTCGATCCGATCGGGTATGACGGTGAACTCGGCGCCGTGGAGGCGCTCCACACCCTCGACGCTCACGATGCCGGTGCCATGGCCGGTGATGCGAGCCCCCATGGCATTCAGCATGTCCGCGACCATTTGCACCTCGGGCTCGGCCGCGGCGTTCACGATGGTCGTCGTGCCGTGAGCGAGCGTCGCCGCGAACAGCACGTTCACCGTGCCGAGGACGCTCGGGTAGTCGAGGAAGATGCGCGTGCCCTCGAGCTTGGGGCTGCGCGCGACCCAGTTGCCGCCCTCGCGCTCCACCGTGGCACCCAGCGCGCGGAACCCCGCGAGGTGCACATCGAGAGGTCGCACACCAATGACGTCGCCACCCGGGGGCGGACAGCCCGCCTCGCCCATGCGCGCGAGCAGCGGCCCCATGACAAGGAACGAGGCGCGCGTGGACGCCACGAGGTCATACGGCGCAAACGTCTGCGTGAGGTCGGCGGCCTCGATGGTGACCGTCGTGCCTTCGATGCGCGTGCGGGCGCCGAGCGCCTCGAGCAGCGCGCACATCTCGCCGGTGTCGGCGATCTCGGGCACGTTGTGGATTGTGACGGTGTCGGGGCTCAGCAGCGTCGCCGCGAGCGCGTAGAGCGATGCGTTCTTCGAGCCGGAAACGGTAACGCAGCCTCGAAGCGGGGTACCGCCTCGAATGACGATGCGCGCGCTGGGACTGGTTGCCACGGTTAGACCGCCCTGCTCCCGCCGCGGTCAGGATACGAGACGGAACGCGGCTGGGCGAGTCGCTCGAATCGTGGGATATCGACCGTCGAGGTGGCGATCCCTCGGGATCGGAACGGGCCACCCGCAGGTGGCCCGTCCGATCGGTTCCGCGATGCGCGCCGACCTAGGAGTGCTTGCCGCCGGTCGCGACGAAGCTGACGCAGTCACCCTGGTTCTTAAACGTCGGGGTGTTGAAGGTCTGCCACCCGCCGTTCTTGCACTCGTCCTTCGAGGCAGGCGTTGTCGCCGGCTCGAAGTCGTAGATCGTGACGCCCCCATCAAGGTCGACGACCACGTTGTCGAGGTAGCCGTCGACTCCCTCATCGTTCGCCGACGTGTCGCCGACGTTCAGGGCGAACGCCCGGATGTTCGAGCCTGGACTCAGGAGATCCATGTCGGCAGGCGATGCAGGGCACGTGTACGGCGACGCGGCGGCCCCGCCGCGGGTGGTCACGGGGTATGACTGCGTGGGATCGAAGGTCACGGTCGTGAAGCCCGAGGTCGAGCCCACCGCAGGAACGACGTTGTAGCGGCAGTCGTAGAACTTGAGCTCGTCCGACTCACCGAAGTTGGCGTACACGTTCATGTAGAAGTGAACCTTGTCCGGCACAGCACCTCCGCTGCCGATCTGGAAGTCGTACGTGATCGAGTTCACGTCGGCGATCGGCGTGTTCAGGAAGTTCTCGGCAATGAACTTGTCTGCGGGGTTCGCTCCGATCGGGAGGACGTTCAGGCTCCCAGTCCCGATGCTCGCCTCGTCGGTGTTGAACTCGAACGGCGTCGACGTAGATGCGTCGCGGTTGAACAACCAGCCGGGCTGGTTCTCCCCGGCCGACGTGTCGTCGGTCACTACGACGGTCGTCGCCGCGAGGGCGACGCCTGAAGCGAGCGCGAACGCGATCAGCGCCGCAACGCCAACGGAAATGCGTTTGATGCCGAAACCAAGCATGTGGTTGCCCCCTCCTTGAGCGCGAGGGAGCGTATCACGAAAGGGCGATGAAACGACAACGTGAATAAGCAGATTCGCCGTACGGGTCCGAGGCCGAACGAACCTGTCGTGCGCTAGCCCCCTCGGCGATCGCCCATCGCCGGGGCGCCCGTACCGCGGCGGCGGCGGCGGACGTTGAGCCGCACGAGGGCGCGCTGCATCGCGAGGCGGGCACGCAGGAGGTCGACTTGCCCCTCCTCCGGCTGGATGTGCTCGCCTGCGAGGCGGCGCTGAGCGCGGTTGCGAGCCTCCTCGGCGCGCGCCTCGTCGATCTGGTCGACGTGCTCGGCGGCATCCGCGAGGACGGTGATGCGGTCGGCCGCGACCTGCAGGAAGCCCCCGTGCACGACCATCGGCTCGTCGCCCGAGGGCGTGACCGCCACCATCTCGCCGATCGCGAGCGCGGTCATCAGCGGCGCGTGCGAGGGCAGAATCGTGATCTGCCCCTCGACGGTCGGGACGATGAGGCGCGCGACATCCTCGCGATCGAGGATCGTGCGTTCGGCGGTGACGACGGTGAGGTGCAGCGGCACGCGTCCGCCCTTCCTGGCCTGCTCGCCGAGGCTACTCGTTCTGACCCATGGTGCGGGCGTTCTCGATGGCCTCGTCGATGGTGCCCATCATGTAGAAGGCGCCTTCCGGCAGGTCGTCGTGCTTGCCCTCGAGGATCTCCTTGAAGCCGCGCACCGTCTCGGCGATCGGCACGTAGCGGCCACCTCGGCCGGTGAACTGCTCGGCGACGAAGAACGGCTGCGTGAGGAAGCGCTGGATGCGGCGCGCACGCGCGACCGCCTGGCGGTCCTCGTCCGATAGCTCCTCGATGCCGAGGATGGCGATGATGTCTTGGAGGTCCTTGTAGCGCTGCAGCGTGCGCACCACGCCGTTCGCGACGTCGTAGTGCTCCTGCCCGACCACGTTCGGGTCGAGGATGCGGCTCGAGGACGACAGGGGGTCGACCGCGGGGTAGAGGCCCTGCTCGACGAGGCTGCGGTCGAGGGCGACCGTGGCATCGAGGTGGCCGAACGTCGTCGAGACGCCGGGGTCGGTGTAGTCGTCCGCAGGCACGTAGATCGCCTGGAAGGACGTGATCGAGCCCTTCGAGGTCGAGGTGATGCGCTCCTCGAGCTCACCAATCTCCGTCGACAGGGTCGGCTGGTAACCCACCGCGGACGGCATGCGGCCGAGGAGGGCAGAGACCTCCATACCGGCCAGCGTGTAGCGGTAGATGTTGTCCACGAAGAGCAGCACGTCGCGGTTCTCGCGGTCGCGGAAGTACTCGGCCATCGTCAGGCCGGTGAAGGCGATGCGGAGGCGCACGCCCGGCGGCTCGTTCATCTGACCGAAGACCAGCGCCGTCTTGTCGAGGACGCCGGACTCCTCCATCTCGTGCCAGAGGTCGTTGCCCTCGCGCGAGCGCTCACCCACGCCGGCGAACACCGAGAGACCACCGTGCTCGGTGGCGAGGTTTCGAATCAGCTCGGTGTTGATGACCGTCTTGCCCGTGCCGGCGCCGCCGAAGAGGCCGACCTTACCGCCTCGAGCGAGGGGGGCGATGAGGTCGATGACCTTCACGCCCGTCTCGAGCATCTGCGCCTGCGTCTCCTGCTCGGCGTACTCGGGCGCCAGCCGGTGAATCGGCCAGCGCTCGATGTCGTCGCCGATCGTCGCGCCCGGGTCGAGCGGCGTGCCGACGACGTTGAAGATGCGGCCGAGGGTGGCCGGACCGACCGGCACCGAGATCGGCGCGCCGAGGTCCTCCGCGTTCGAACCGCGACGAAGGCCGTCCGTCGTGTCGAGCGCCAGGCAGCGGACCCAGTTGTTGCCCAGGTGCTGCTGCACCTCGGTCATCAGCGGGCCGCTGTCCATCTCGACGCGGACCGCGTTGAAGATGGCGGGCAGGTCGCCTGCCGGGAACTCGACGTCGACGACCGTGCCGATCACCTGTCGGACTACGCCGGTGGCCATGGCATCTCCTCCTGTCGCGCCGTTCGCGGCGCGCGGGTGCGGGCGGCAGCGGTCGCTGCTACCCGGCGTTCTCCAGTGCGGCCTTGCCGCCCACGATGTCGAGCAGCTCGCTCGTGATCATCTCCTGTCGCGCCTTGTTGTAGGTCAGCGTCAGGTCGTTCACCATCTCGTTCGCCGCGTCCGTGGCGGCGCGCATGGCGACCATGCGTGCGGACTGCTCGGAGGCCGAGGCCTCCAGCAGCGCCTCGAAGATCTGCATCTCGACGTAGCGCGGGAGCAGCGTCTCGAGCAGCACCTCGGGCGACGGCTCGAAGAGGAAGTCGACCGAGTCGCTGTCGACGCCCTCGGGCGGAGCCACCGGCAGCAGCTGCCGCAGCGTCGGGCGCTGCACCGCCGTGTTCACGAACTGCTGGAAGCCGATGAAGACCTGGTCGATCGCCCCGCTCGTGTAGTCGTCAATCACGAGGCGCGCGATCGGCGTCACGGCCTCGAACCCTGGGTAGTCGCCGAGGCCGGAGAACTCCGCGAGGCGTGGGAAGCCCGACCGGCGGAAGAAGTCGCGGCCCTTGCGCCCGACGGTCACCACCGAGACCTGCTCGACGTTCGGCTGATGCTCGAGCGCGAGCGATGCGCCGGCGCGGTTCATGTTCGCGTTCAGGCCGCCGGCGAGGCCGCGGTCGGCCGTGATGTGAATCAGAGCGAAGTGCTTGACGGGGCGCACCTGCAGCAGCGGGTGTGCCTCTTCCGAGCCTCCCGAGGCGTTGCCCAGCTGAGCTAGGACGGCGCGCATCTGCTCGGCGTAGGGGCGGGCGGCCAGGGCGCGCGCCTGGGCTCGACGCGTCTTCGAGGACGCGACGAGCTCCATCGCCTTCGTAACCTTGGCCGAGTTCTGCACGGAGCGAATTCGCGTGCGAATCGCTCGTACGGTACCGCCGCCTGGCATCGAGTCCTCGTCTTCTCGTTACGCGGATCCGGCGCCTAGTAGGCGACCGAGCCCTTGAAGTCCTCGATGGCCTTGCGGAGCGAGGCTTCGGACTCGTCCGGCAGGAGACCGCTGTTCTGAATCTCGTCCATCAGCGGGCGAGCGTTGGCGCCCATGTAGTCGTGGAACGCGCGCTCGAAGTCCGCGACCTTCTCGACGGGCACGTCGTCGAGGTAGCCCTGCGCGCCGGCGAACAGGATCGAGACCTGCTGCGCGAGGCTCAGCGGCTGGTACTGCGGCTGCTTCAGCAGCTCGGTCAGGCGCTGGCCTCGGAGCAGCTGGCGACGGGTCGTCGGGTCGAGGTCCTCGGTGCCGAACTGGGCGAACGCCTGCAGCTCGCGGTACTGCGAGAGGTCGAGGCGCAGCGTGCCGGCCACAGACCGCATCGCGCGCGTCTGCGCCGAGCCACCTACGCGAGACACCGAGATGCCCGGGTTCACGGCGGGGCGCTGACCGGCGTTGAACAGGTCCTGCTCGAGGAAGATCTGGCCGTCGGTGATCGAGATGACGTTCGTCGGGATGTATGCCGAGACATCGCCGGCCTGCGTCTCGATGACCGGAAGCGCCGTGATCGAGGCGCCGCCGTACTCCTCGGTGACGCGCGCGGAGCGCTCGAGGAGGCGGGAGTGCAGGTAGAAGACGTCGCCCGGGTACGCCTCGCGACCCGGGGGGCGCTTCAGGAGCAGCGAGACCTGGCGGTACGCCCAGGCGTGCTTCGTCAGGTCGTCGTACGCGATCAGGACGTCCTTGCCGTTGGCCATGAAGTACTCGGCCATGGCGGCGCCAGCGTACGGCGCAAGGTACTGGAGGGCGGCCGAGTCGGCAGCCGAGGCCGTGACGACGATCGTGTGCCCCATCGCGCCGTTCGCCTCGAGGACCGCGACGGTCTGCGCGACCTTCGAGTCCTTCTGGCCGATGGCGACGTAGATGCAGATCAGGTCGCCACCGCGCTGGTTGATGATGGCGTCGATGATGATGGCGCTCTTGCCGGTCGAGCGGTCGCCGATGATGAGCTCGCGCTGGCCGCGGCCGATCGGGATCATCGAGTCGATGGCCTTGATGCCGGTCTGCACTGGCTGGTTCACGCCCACGCGCGAGACCACGTCCGGCGCGATGCGCTCGACGGGGTACGTCTCTGTCGTGTTGATCGGCCCGTGCTCGTCGATCGGGTCGCCGAGGGGGTTCACGACGCGGCCGATGAGGGCCTCGCCGACGGGAACCGAGGCGACCAGGCCGGTCGTCCGGACCTCGTCGCCTTCCTTAATCTCGGTGTAGTCGCCGAGGATGATCGCGCCGACCGTCTCCTCTTCGAGGTTCAGCGCGAGGCCTCGCGTGCCGTTCGCGAACTCGATGAGCTCGGAGGCCATGCACTCGCCCAGGCCGTGGATCTGGGCGATGCCATCACTGGCGGAGATGACCGTCCCGACGTTGGTGTGCGTGACACCGGCGTCGAAGTTCTCGATCTGCTGCTTGAGGATCGAGGCGATCTCTTCTGCACGTACAGCCATGAGTGTCCTCCGGGCTCCTACGAGCCTGCTTGTGCGAGTTCCTGGCGCAGCCGCTGCAGGCGACGCCGGGTCGAGCCGTCGATGAGCTGGTCGCCGATCTGGACGATGGCGCCCCCGATGATCGAGGCGTCAACCTCCGCATCGAGGACGATGGTCTTCCCGGTCTGACTGGCGAGGCGCTGCGTGATCGCTTCGCGCTGCGCGTCATCCAGCGCGATCGCCGTCCGTACGCGCGCCCTCGCGATGCCGCGCTCCGCATCGAGGAGCTCGCGGTAGTACTCCGCGATCGACATCCCCAGCCCGAGGCGTGCCTTCCGGCGCAGCAGCCGGAACAGGTTGAGCTCGACATCGGCGACGTCCGGCAGCACCTGCCGCACGATGGCGGTGAAGCGCTCGTCGGTCATGCCGTCGCCCTGCAGCGCAGCCACGGAGCCGGGCACGCTCGTCAGTGCCGACAGCGTCTCGAGGGCCTCCGACCAGCGGTCGAACGTGCCGTTGGCGCGCGCGATCTCGATGATCGCGAGCGCGTAGCGGCGTCCGGCGATGTCGCGTTCGGCCACGATCGCCCCCTAGCCTCGCCGCGCCGGCATCGCGTCGAACGACGTCGTCATCAGTTGCTCTGCCCCAGCTCGCTGTTCACGAGCACCTCGTCGACGAGGCGCTGGTGGGCCGCACGGTCGAGCGACTGGCCGATGACGCGCTCCGCGGCGGTCATCGCAAGGTCGCTGAACTCCGAGCGCAGCTGCGTGATCGCCTGGTCGCGCTCCGCAGCGATCTCCTGGCGAGCCCGCTCCACGATCTGGGCGGCCTCCGCCTCGGCCCGCTCGCGCAGCTCCTCGCGAAGGCGGTTCGAGGACTCCTGTGCCTGCGCCACCAGCTGGCGACCCTCGTTGCGGGCCTCCTCGATGGCGCGACGCGCCTCGTCCTGGCTCGCGGTCGCCTGCTCGGCGGCCTGCTCGGCCCGGTTCAGACCCTCCTGGATGCGGCGCTTCCGCTCCTCCATGAGGTTCATCACCGGCTTGAACAGGAACAGCCGCAGGATGATCAGCAGGATGCCGAAGTTGATGAGCTGCGCCACCAACCCAGGCAGGTTGAACCCGAGAGCGGCGATACCGCCGGCCTCTTCGGCTTCCTGCGCCGAGGCGACGACCGGGGCGAGGGCGAGCAGCACCCCACCGGCGATCGCGGTCAGCGCGAGCGTTCGTCTCCGCATGGTCATCGGCAAGCTCCTGCCGTAGCGCGAGCGCGGCGCCTCACCCTCGACGCCCGCGAACGAGCGTCGAGGCGGGGCGGTCCGGTCGACCTAGAAGACGAAGCCGATCAGGATCGACACGACCAGCGCGTAGATGCCGATGGCCTCGGCGAACGCGATCGCGAGGATCATGTTCGTCTGGATGGCGCCGGCGGCCTCCGGGTTGCGGCCCAGTGCCTCCATGGCCTTGCCGCCCAGCATCCCGATGCCGATGCCGGGGCCGAGCGCGCCGATGCCGATGGAGATCGCCGCGGCCAGGAACTTCATGGCGTTCTCGGTCGAGACGTTGTCCGCGGCTTCCTGCGCCCCGGCGACGCCGGTGGCGGCGAGGAAGAGGCCGGCGCCGATGGCAGCGGCCGTGAGCACCCGGCGGGCGAGCGTTCCAGCAGTCATGTTGTTCCCTTTCCCGGTGTCCCGGAGCTCCCGGGTGTCTACCCCAGCTGAAATGTGGCCTGGATTATTCATGCGCCGCCGCGTGCCCGTCCTCGTGGTCGTCGCCGTGGTGGGCGACGGCCGTCTGGGCGAACACGAGCGTGAGCATCGCGAAGACGAAGGCCTGGATGGCGCCCACGAAGAGCTCCAGGCCGTAGAACACGTTGATCAGGACGAGGGGCACGAGGAAGCCCATCATCGCGAGCAACACCTCGCCGGCAAAGATGTTGCCGAAGAGACGGAAGGTGAACGACACCATGCGGGAGAGCTCGGAGACGAACTCCAGCAGACCCACGAACACATCGATGACGCCCATCGGGTTGCCCTTGAGCAGCCGCCCGAAGTTGAAGAACTTCTTGAGATAGCCCACGCCGAGGGCTCGCAGGCCCCAGAACTCGACGAAGATGAACGAGTAGATGGCGATCGCGAGCGGCGCGTTGACGTCCGTCATCACGGAGCGCAGGTACGGCGCGAGGATGCCGGTGAACGAGCCGTCCGCCGCCGTCTCAGCCGCGTGCTCTTCCTCCGCCTCACCACCGGCCGCGGGCGTCGCCTCGGCTTCACCACCGGCTGCGGGGGTCGCCTCCGCGTGCGTGTCGGTGGCGCCCTCCTCGGTATGGGCCGCCTCTTCGCCGTGCCCCTCGACCTCGATCTCCTCCGGGTTGAAGGGGATGTAGGCCAGATCGAGGCCCGCGAAGCTCGACTGCTGGAACTTGACCTGCGTCTCACCGTGGCCGGCCTCGGGCAGGCCCATCGTGAAGTTCAGCGGCAGCAGGCCGAAGTAGTTGGACGTGATGATGAAGAAGAAGATGGTCGCGATGACCCAGAAGAACTCTTTCGCCCGCTCTTCGCCGACGACGCCTTCGACGACGCCGTAGAAGCCGGACACGATCGCCTCGATGAAGCCCGAGAAGCCGGACGGCACCAGCTGCATCCGAGGCCCGGCGATCACGGCAACCAGGCACAGGATCGCGACCACGATCCACGAGGTGAACATGGTGTTCGTGACGTCGAGCGGCCCCCAGTGGAAGACCGTCTCCGGCGCGACGATGATGATCGGGGTCGGTCCACCGAGGAAGAGGAAACCGAGGACCATCACCAGGATGACGACGGCGGCAATTGCCAGTCCGCGCATCTAGCGCTTCCCCCCTCGACCCCGCCGCGCCTCCTGCGCACGCAGGAAGTCACGCAACTGGGTATACGCACCGTAGAAGCCGGCCATCAGCCCGAGGGCCAGGAAGACCAGCGTCAGCACCGGCTCCGTCTCGAAACGCCCGTCCAGCCAGTGCCCTACCAACGTCAGTCCTACGATCGACGTGGCGAGATACGAGCCGATCCCGAGCAATCCGATGGCCGGCGAATTCCACGCGCCTCTCACCGGTCGGTTCGCCCTTCCGGGGGAGGCCGCGGGGGACAGTAACACGGCCCGATCGCCCGATCAACCGTTTGTGAGCGACGTAACGAATCGATTCGAGGAGGGTTTCCTACGCGGCCCTGGCCGCGTCCTCCGTGGGCGTCAGCTGGAAGCAGCAGGGCGATCGAGGTCGTCCAGATCCAGTGAGGAGATGAAGTCGCGGAACGCGGCGAGCCGCTCGAGCTCTTCCTCCGTGACGGGGGTGGCGGCCTCGTTCTCGTCGCCCTGCTCGACCTCGCCCTCCGCGTTGAGGACGACGCCGGCGCTGTCGAGAACGCTGTCCTCGGCGTAGATCGGCGCCGAGGCCCGCACGGCGAGCGCGATGGCATCGGACGGCCGCGAGTCGATCTCGATGCGCTTGCCGCCGACGTCCATGTGGATGCGGGCGTAATAGATGTCGTTGCTCATGTCGTTGACGACGACCTGAACGACGGTGCCGCCGAGCTCGCCGATGACGCTGGCGAGCAGGTCGTGAGTCTGAGGCCGGGCGACGGTCACGTCCTGGAGGCGGAAGGCGATCGCGTCCGCCTCGGTCATGCCGATCCAGATCGGGAGGTAGCGATCCTGGTCCTTCTCCTTGAGGATCACGACGCGCTGATAGCTGCGCAGGTTGACCCGGATGCTGTCGATCTGGAGCTCGCGCATGACTGCCGTTTCCCCCGGCGGCGGGCGGCCGGGTGCGTTCGAGTGTAGGGACCGCGTTTTCAGGGCGTCAACGAATCCGAGGCATCGGCGGCATCGAGGTCCTCGCGGCGGGCTTGTCGAGGCACGGCGCCACCCGCGGACTCCTCGAGGGCCTGCCACACGGCAGGATCGACCTCGGTGCCGCGCTCGACGACGGCGCGCGCCCGCCGGCGCACGGTGTCGCGGCTCATCAGGATGCGACGATTGCACCCGCTGCACACGAGGCCGATGTCGGCGCCGACGCGGACGACCGTCCAATCCTCCGCGCCACACGGATGCTTGCGCCGCATGCGCAGGACGTCGCCGATTCGCAGATCGAGGACCATGCCTCGATCCTACTCCCGGCGCGAACCCGACCGAGGTGGGGCGCTAGCCGACCGCCGCGGCGCGCGCGTCGTTGATCGCGAGCCGCAGCGCATCGGCCGAGGCACGTGCGGCGTCGGCGTAGTTGCCGGCGTTTCCGGCGTACAGGACGCCCCTCGAGGCGTTGACGAGCAGCGAACGTCCGTCGACACCGAGCATGGCCTTCACCGTCGCCGCGAGCTCCCCGTCCTGCGCCCCGACGCCCGGCGCGAGGATGGCGTTGTGCGGCGCGAGCGCGCGGATGCGCGCCCCCTCCTCGGGGTAGGTAGCGCCCACGACCATGCCGACGTTGCCGTGCGCCTCGTTCAGCTCGCTGCAGACGCGCGCGACGCGCTCGTACAGGTGCTCGCCGTCGCCCACATCGAGGTCCTGGAAGTCGCGCGCCCCGGGGTTCGAGGTGCGGCACAGCACGAAGGCGTGGCGGTCGGTGTACTCGAGGAAGGGGTCGAGCGCATCGAGGCCGAGATACGGGTTCACGGTGACGGCGTCGGCATCGAGGCCCTCGAAGACAGCCTTCGCGTAGAAGCGCGCCGTGTTGCCGATGTCGCCCCGCTTCGCATCGAGGAGCACGGGCACGTCCTGGGGGACTGCCGCGATCACCGCGCGCAGCGCCTCGAAGCCACCACCCGGCATGGCCTCGAAGAAGGCGGCGTTCGGCTTGTACGCAGCAACGAGGTCGGACGTCGCCTCGATGACTCGACGCAGGAACGTGACGGGCTCGAGGCCGTCGGGAATCAGTGCGGGATCTGGATCGAGGCCAACGCAGAGCAGGGAGTCGTTGCGCGTGGCCGCGGCGTTGTACTTCTCCGCGAAGCGACTCGACATCAGCCCTGCCCTCCTCCATCGGCGCCCGTGGCGGCGGGCGCCATCGTCTCACGTTCTGTCGCCTGAAGTTCCGGAAACTCGAGGACCGGCAGCGCCGCCCCAGCTGTGCGCAGCGACTCGATGATCGTGCGCAGGGCTTCGGTGTCGCCGGTTGCGGTGCATTCGACCGGAAGCGCCGGTCCCTCGGGAATCACGAAGCCGCGCTCCCCGAGCTGATGCTCGACGCGGCGCGCGATCGCTTCGGCGGTGTCGAGCACCTCGACGCCCGGCGCGCAGCGCTCGACGACGGCGCGCAGGAAGGCGTAGTGCGTGCATCCGAGGGCGATCGCGTCCGCGCCTGCAGCGACCGGCTCGGCGAGCGCCGCCGTCAACATCGCCTCGATGCGCGGGCCATCGACCTCCCCCGCCTCGACGAGGGCCGCGAGGCCGGGCATCGGGATCGTGTCGACGTGCGCACCGTTCCCGTGGAGCCGGTTCAGCCGCTCGAGGCGTGCGCCCTTCACGGTGCCCTCCGTGGCGAGCACCACCACGCGACCTGAGCGTGTGCGCTCGGCGGCCGGCTTCAGCGGTGGCTCCATGCCGACGATCGGCACATCGAAGCGCTCGCGCAGCCGCTCGAGGGCAGCCGACGAGGCGGTGTTGCACGCGACGACGACGAGGTCACAGCCCGAATCGACGAGGCGCCGCGTCAGGGCCTCGGAACGCGCCTCGACCTCGGACTCCGGTCGGCCGCCGTACGGGAACCAGGCGGTGTCGGCGATGTATCGCAGCGGCAGCGCGGGCATGCGCGCTCGAACAGCGGCGGCGACGGTGAGCCCGCCGACCCCGGAATCGAAGATCCCGACGCGTGGCGTGCCCCCTCGAGCAGTCACGCCCGGGCCTCGAGCGCGCGCCACCGAGGACGGCACGAACAGTGACACGAGCGATGACCAATTGTCAGGGCGCCGGTCGTCGAGTGCGGCATCGCATTGATTGTAGGCACGGCGTGGCGGGCAAGCGCCAGCGGGCGCGGACGCTAGACTCGGGCGCGCACGAGGGGAGGTGGTCGTGAGAGTCGATGTCGCGGAGCTGCCGCCGGCGAGCACGCCGGACCGCACCTGCCTCGTGGTCGACGTCCTGCGCGCGACCTCCACGATCGCGGTGCTCATGGGGCGGGGCATCGAGCGCGTCTACCCCGCCTCGAGTATCGAGGCCGCGCGAGCACTGAGAACCGATCTCGGCGGCGCGCCGTGGCTGTGCGGCGAGGTGAACGCGCTGCCGCCGGAGGGCTTCAACTTTGGCAACTCTCCGAGCGAGTTCCAGCAGGCGACGCTACCGGGCCCCGAGGTGGTCATGGCGACGACCAACGGGACGCCGGCGCTGCTCGCCTGCGCCGGAGCGCCTCTGGTGATGGCGGCGGCGCCGCTCAACGCCTCGGCGTGCGTCGCGCTCGCCCTCGATGCCGGGCACGATGTGCTGGTGGTCGCCGCCGGGCGCCACGGCGAGGCCGCCGACGACGACACGCTGGCCGCCGCCCTCCTCGCCGCGCGCCTCGTCGAGGCCGGCGCGGACGCCGACGAGGGCGCCACGCGCAGCATTGAGCGCTGGACGCGCGTCCGCGAGGACCTCGCGGGGGCGTTCCGCGAAACCACGCACGGCCGCATCCTCATCGACCTCGGCTTCGGCCACGACCTCGACTTCTGCGCCCAGACGGACCGCATCGAGGCAGTGGGCGTGCTGCGCACGGACGGCACGGTGCCGTACCTCGAGCGGCGCAGGCCGGCGAGCTAGTGGCTCAGTAGGGCGGCGGGAACGGGCTGGCCGGCGTGTCCGGCGCCTCGACGTCGGGCTCGGTACGGATCTCCGGCGCCTCCTCGCCGCGAGGCGGTCGCGCGCGAATCTCGTCGGTGATGGGACTCCCGGCCTCCCACGCGATGAGCGCGGCCGTCAGCGGCTCGAGCTCCTCCGCCGATGGGAAGTGCCCGCCGTACCGCGCACGATCGAACTCCGCGGCGATCGGCACGAACGGCGGCGCCTCGAGGACGCGATTCGCCACCGCCGCGAACTCGAGCGGCGTCTCCCCCGCCCGAGGCGCGAATTGCCGCTCGCTGGCGTCGCCCACCGCGCGCGCATACAGGCGATAGACCGCGTGTCGATCGAGCCAGCGCCCGTCCATCGCCTCGCGTGGGGGCCTGGAGGGCAGGATCTGCCGCAGCAGTCCGCCCAGTCCGAGGCCGGACGCCGTGGCGCGCTCCTCGGCGTATCCGCGCTCGTCACTCCGATCGAGGCGGCGGAAGATCAGGCGCGCGAGGTACCAGACGCCGCCGGCCGCGAGGCCCAGCGCAATGATGCGCAGCGCCTCGCGGATCCACGTGGGCACCTCCCACTGGCCCGCCTCGCGCTCGGCGTTCGGGTCGACCGCGCGAGCGTTGTCGAGCGCGCGCTGGAGGAACGAGAAGTCCGCGACCCCGAGCAGTCCGCCGAGCAGTCGCTCGACGACCCAGAAGATCGGCGTCAGCACGATCACCAGCAGGAAGCTGATCACCTTCAGAATGCCGTCCCCGATCAGACCGAGGACCGCGCCGGCGTTCAGCGCCGCGAGCAGGCTGAACACGAGCGCGACCGCGGCGAGCGCACCGAGCGTCACGAGGACCGACACGGCCCACGGCGCCCGCCTCGCGAGCGATTCACCCTGGTCCGTCGTCCGCGCCGCGTTCGCGATCGCGAGCGTCAGCACGCCACAGACGAAGTAGCTCACGGCCGGCACGCCGACGCTCACCGATGTGGCCGAGGCCGCGATGACCGCAACGAGGACGACCGGGAAGCTCAGCGAGAAGGAGCGCAGCGACCGCTCGAAGCGATAGGCGGACCGGCCGGCGACGAGGAACCGCACCCACATGACGAGGAGCGCCGCGATGAGCGCCATGTACGAGCGGCCCTCGACGTTCGCGGGGTCGGGGTCGGCGATGAACAGCAAGGGATCGGGAGGCGCGCGCAGCGGCGAGTCGGGGCGATCGAGGAAGCGCGCCAGGCCGCTGGAGTCCCACACACGCAGGTCGCCGGCGAGCACGAGGTGGAACAGCGCGTTCAGCGCGAGGAACGACACCGCGATCCCCAGCACCGGCCCGAGTGCTCCGATGCGGGCACGAGTGATGCCGCGCGACAGGAAGTAGGCTGCGAAGACGGCGAGGAGAATCGCCCAGAACGGCGGCCCCGTGACCACCGATTCCGAGGCGCTCCGCGCGATCCGCGCCGCCTCCTCGGCCGCTACGAGGTCCCGAGCCTGGCTCTGCGCCACGATCAGGTCGATCTTCGCCGCGAGGTCGCGCAAGGCGCTCCGCTCGAGGACCGTCGCGAAGGCGCGCATCGCGACGAACCACGCCAGCGCCTCAGTGACGAGGAACAGCACCTCGGCGGTGAGTCGCAGGCGCGTGTTCACGGCGTCGCCTCGAGCATCCCCTCGGGCGGACGCCGCACCTCGAGATCGCGCACGTAGGGCTCGACGTCGTGGACGGGGATCGGGCCGAGCGGCTGCTCCCAGGGGATGTCGGAGGTCTTCACGACGTAGACGTTGTGACCCTCGCTTCGCAGGCGGCGCAGCGTCGCCGCGAGGTCGGCAGGCATGAGCGCCGCCACCACGACGACCGAGGCGCCCACCGGCAGCGCGTGCTGGCGGCTCTCCAGCTCGCCGGCCAGCGCAGACGTGGTGAATGGCGCGATCACCGCCAGCGCCTCCAGCAGGCGGAGCAGCTGCTCGGGGTGGCTGCTCGCGCCGATGCGGATCGGGCGGTCGGCGTCGGGGAACGATCCGTTCGCGACCAGGCCGACGGCGTCACCGGCCTCGGCGACGTGGCGGGCGATCGAGGCCGCGACGGACACGCCCCTCTCCAGCCGCTCGGGCACGAAGCCCTGCCAGGAGCGCTCCATGGTGGTGATGTTCAGCGCGACGATCGTCGCCTGCGTCCTCGAGGGCTCGTACAGGCGGGACTGCAAGCGCCCCACGCGCGCCGTGGCGTTCCAGTCGACGCGCTTGAGCGGGTCGCCCGGGAGATAGTCGCGCACGCCGACCACGCGCGAGGGGTCCTCGAAGATGCGGTTGCCGCCACGGTGCTCGCCGAAGGGCCGCGCGCTCGGAAACCCGAGCTCCGCGAGGGAGAACGTCTGCGGGTAGACCACGATCGAGTCGATGCGCCGTACCGTGCGCTCGCGCTCGAAGAACCCGAACAGGTCGCCCGAGCGCAGGCGCGCAGGACCGAGGCGGTAGTACCCGCGCTGGTCCGGATGCAGCTCGATCGGCCACTCGAGGCGTTCGTGGTTGCCGAGCGAAGTGTTGCGCGTGATGAACGAGACCCGCGGGATGCCCGAGGGCAACACGCGCGCGCCCTCGATCGGGAGGTCGCGCGGGACCTGCTCACGCACCTCGATCCAGGGGACCGGCACGATCTTCGCGTTGCGCAGGCCGAGGCGGACGCCGATGACCTCACCGACGAAGGCGCGGGTGCTCGAGAGCGTGCGGTCGTACGTGACCTCTTCGAGGGCGAGGCGCGCCCACAGCCTCGAGACCGCGCCGGTGCCGAACAGCAACACCGCAAGCGCGAGCATCACCTGCGAGTTCGCCAGCAACCCGACGGCCGCGATGCTGAACGAGGCAAACAGCCAGCTCTCGCCGATGAGCGCGCGCATCGAGCCCTCCTCGGGGCCGGCGGCTAGGGCCGGTCCGCGATCGGCACCGGCAGTTCGCGCAGGATCTCGTCGAGCACGTCGTCCGATGTTCGCCCGCGGAGCCGCGTTTGCGACGAGAGCAGTAGACGGTGCGACAGCGCCGGGTGCGCCACCTGCTTCACGTCGTCAGGGCGCACGTAGTCGCGCCCCTCGATCGCAGCGAGGGCGCGCGAGGCCTGGAACAGCGCGATCGAGCCTCGTGGGCTCGCGCCGAGGTCGAACGCAGCGTGGTCGCGGGTCGCACGACAGATGCGGACCATGTACCGCGCCACCGACTCATCGACGTGCACCTTCGAAAGGTGCTCACCGAGCGCGACGAGCTCGGAGGCATCGATGACGGGCTGCACGGACTCAAGCGGCGGACGCACCTCGAGGCGTCGCAGCACCTCGACCTCGCCGGACTCGTCCGGGTAGCCAAGCTTGAGGCGCAACAGGAAGCGGTCGAGCTGCGCCTCGGGGAGCGGGAACGTCCCCTCGAGCTCGACGGGGTTCTGCGTCGCCAGCACGACGAAGGGCTGCGGCAGCGGCCGCGTCACGCCATCGACGGAGATCGTGCGCTCCTGCATCGCCTCGAGGAGCGCCGACTGCGTCCGAGGCGTGGCGCGGTTGATCTCGTCCGCCAGCACGATGTTCGCGACGATCGGCCCCTCGCGGTACTCGAACTCGCCCGATCGCTGCGAGTAGTAGTTGATGCCGAGGATGTCGGAGGGCATGAGGTCCGGCGTGAACTGAATGCGTCGGAACGAAGCGCCGATCGAGCGCGCGATGGCGTGCGCGAGCGTGGTCTTGCCGGTGCCCGGCACGTCCTCGAGCAGGACGTGCCCGTGCGCGAACAGCGCGACCAGGACCATCGTCACGGTGTCGTCGGCGCCGACGATGACGCGGCCGACGTTGTCTCGGATCAGGTTCGCCGCGCGGTGAATCGCCTGCGCGGCATCCTCGCCGCCCGCCCGCGGGGCGGGCTCGTGCTGCTGCATC
This sequence comes from Dehalococcoidia bacterium, assembly GCA_041390625.1. GTDB lineage: Bacteria > Chloroflexota > Dehalococcoidia > UBA2979 > UBA2979 > RBC038. The sequence continues at coordinate 127,821 of JAWKPM010000004.1, forward strand.
TGGGCCTCCGCCGGGTGAGGGATTGCGGGTGGAGTGGTCGGGGGAGCATAGCAGCGGCGCCTGGCCTCGGCGGCGCGCCACCGGGGCGTTGTTGCGGCGCAGGCAGCTTCGGCGTAGCGTCCGCCAAGTGACGAACGAACTCGGATCGAGCCCGGCCCCGGAGCATCACGCCGTCGCGGATGAGCTCGCGCAGACGCGCGAAGCGCTGCTCGAGCTCGCGCGCCGGCTGCCTGAGTCGAGGGCGTATCGAGCGACCTCACGCGTCGGCTGGACGCTGAAGCACGAGCTGGCGGCGCTGGGCGCTGCCGACGACGAGCTCGTGCACGTCCTCGATGAGGTGCGGCGGCGCACGGCGCCGATCGGCCTCGATCTGCGTCGGCGCCGCGGGCAGACGATGCACCGCCTCCAGCAACTCCGACTCACGCCGCTCCTCGACGAGGTCGAACAGGGCGGGACAAGGGCCATCGAGGCGCTACGCGAGCACGGCCACCACCTCGAGGAGGGCGCGTGGGTCGAGGGTGCAACGCACGCTGCCCAGGACGCCTCGCGCGCGGTCGAGCGGCGCGGACGCGAGCTGCTGCACGCGTACGGCGAGCGCACTCGGGCCGCCCTTGAGACGATCCGGGCCGCCGTCGAGGGCTAACGCCAGCGATTCGGACGTTTACGCACGTGCGATGGTGTGTCCGTTAGCATAGGCGGGCCTGTGATGACGGCATCACGGCAGTTCGCAATACCGAGCTGGGAGCGCGGCTGAAATGACGACGTCCGACCGACGCAGCCCTCGCAGCGAGTTCATCCAGGGTCGCCTCGCGACCCCGCGTCAGCCTATCCCGAAGCAGGACCCCACCGAGCGCGTCCGCAACTTCGAGGAGACCTATCGCTCGCTCGACCTCGGCACGGCGATGGTCGAGGCCGGTCGCTGCATCGATTGCCCTTCGGCGCCCTGCATGCAGGCGTGCCCCGTGCACAACGACATCCCGGCGGCGCTCATGCTCCTCGAGCGCGGTGAGCTCGAGGCCGCCGCGAACAAGTTCCGCGAGACCTCGACGCTGCCCGAGATGTGCGGCCGGCTCTGCCCGCAGGAGAACCTCTGCGAGGGCTCTTGCGTCGTCTCGTTCGCCATTCGCCCGGACGGCTCGAACCACCCACCCGTGGCGATCGGGCGCCTCGAGGCGTTCCTCGCGGACACTCAGCGCGCGCAGCACAACGGCTTCCCGCTGCCCGAAGAGCCCGTCGCGAAGACCGGACGGCGCTGCGCCATCATCGGCTCGGGGCCCGCGGGCATCACGGTCGCCGAGCAGCTCCAGCTGCGCGGCCACGACTGCACGATCTTCGAGGCATGGCCGCAGCCGGGCGGCGTGCTCCTCTACGGCATCCCGAACTTCAAGATGCGCAAGGAGATTCTCGACGAGAAGATCGAGTACCTCGAGCGCCTCGGCGTGACGTTCCGCAACAACACCCGCATCGGCACCGACATCTCGATGCAGGACCTGCACGAGGTGGAGGGCTTCGACGCGATCTTCCTCGGCACCGGCGCCTGGATCGGCGGACGGCTCGGCCTCGAGGGCGAAGAGCAGCTCCGCAACGTCTACAACGCCACCGAGTTCCTCGTGCGCGGCAACCTCGAGGAGCACCAGCTCCCCGATGACCTGCGCGAGCCGCCGTACGTCGGCGATGACGTCATCGTGGTCGGCGGCGGCGACACCTCGATGGACTGCGTGCGCACGGCCGTCCGCCTCGGCGCGAAGAACGTGACCCTCGTCTATCGCCGCACCGAGGCCGAGATGCAGGGTCGCGAGGAGGAGCGCCGCCACGCCCGCGAGGAGGGCGTGAACTTCGAGTACCTGACCACGCCGATCCACCTCCACGGCGACGCCGACGGCAACGTCGAGGCGGTGGAGCTCATCCGCATGGAGCTCGGCGAGCGCGACGCCTCCGGCCGCCGCCGCCCCGTCCCCGTCGAGGGCTCGAACTTCACCATCCCGGCAAGCGCCGTGATCACGGCGATCGGCTTCAACGCCGACGAGCAGTTCACGAAGCACGCGCAGGTCGAGACCGACCGCTGGCACCTGATCCGCGTCGACCCGATGACGCACCAGACGAACATCCCGTACGTCTTCGCCGGCGGCGACGTCGTGAACGGCGCCGACCTCGTGGTGACCGCCATCGCCGACGCCAAGCGCGCCGCGACGTGGATTCACCAGTACCTCTCCAACCTCGAGGACGAATAGCGCCACTGGCGCCCTCCGCGCCGACCTCCCCTCGCTCGGCGCGCTATTCTCTGCGAGGCCCGGCGCGGGCCTCGGATTCGCAGGAGGGTGCGCATGAACTCGGAAGTCATCTCGGTCGGCACCGAGATCCTGCTCGGCGAGATCACCGACACCAATGCCTCGTTCATTGCCTCGCAGCTGCCGCAGTTCGGCATCGACCTGCTGTACGTCTCGCAGGTGGGCGACAACCCGGACCGCATGCTCGAGGTCTTCTCGAGGGCGTGGAACCGCTCCGACCTCATCTTCGTCACCGGCGGCCTGGGGCCCACGCAGGACGACATCACCCGCGAGACGATCGCGAAGGTCCTCGGCGAGGAGATGGCGGTCGACGAGGAGCAGGAGCGCATCCTCCGCGCGATGATGGAGCGTGGCGGGCGCAAGATGCCCGAGCAGAACATCAAGCAGGCGATGCTCATCCCGTCGTCCAGCGCGATCCCCAACCCCCGAGGCACCGCCCCCGGCTGGTACGTCGAGCGTGACGAGCGCCGCATCATTGTGATGCCCGGGCCTCCCGCCGAGATGACTCGCATGTGGGAGCACGAGGTCGTGCCGCGCCTCGAGGCCCTGGCGGACTCGATCCTCGTCTCGAGGACCCTGAAGACCACCGGCCTCGGCGAATCCACCGTCGACGAGATGATGACGCCGCTGCTCGCCGGCACGAACCCCTCCATCGGCATCTACCACCGCTCGGACGGCGTGCACGCGCGCATCAGCGCGAAGGCCGCGACCCGCGAGGAGGCCTGGCGCCTCATCGAGCCCGTCGACGAGGAAGCCCGCAAGATCCTGGGCTCCCACATCTGGGGCATGGATGGCGACACGATCACCGCCGCCGTGGGCACGATGCTGCGCGACCAGCGCCTCACCCTCGGCGTGATGGAGTCGGCGACCGGCGGCGCGATCGGCAACGCCGTGACCGACATCGCCGGATCCTCGGACTACTTCGTCGGGAGCCTCGTCGTCTACTCGGCACAGTCGAAGGTCGACATGGGCGTGCCGCCGGAGATCCTCGCGATGCACGGCGTGGTGTCGCAGCAGGTCGCCGAGGCGATGGCGAAGGCCGCCAGGGAGCGTCTGCACGCCGACCTCGGCATTGGCATCACCGGCATCGCCGGCGGCGACGAGGTCGAGGGCCAGCCCCCCGGCACCATGCACCTCGCGCTCTGGGACGGCGAGGAGATGCGCTACTCCCATTCGCGCTACTACCAGGGCCGCCCCGTGGCGAAGTCCCGAGCGGTGCTCCAGGCGATGTCGCTGCTGCGCGAGTACCTGATGGCGCGGGCGGAGTCCCTCGCCGAGGCGTAGCACGCGACATCGAGGCGCCTCGATGCTCCGCTGGCTGACGCCGGTCCTCGTCCTCGCCTCGCTCCTGCTCGCCTGCGCGGACGAGGATCTCGCCACGCCCGCCCCGACCGAGGCGTCGACCTCCTCGACGGCTGAGACTCCGACCTCAACCGCCACGGCGGCAACGCCGATTCCGACCTACGAGGCATTCCGCGCCGGCCTTTGGCTCATCGATGTCGAGACCGGCGACGTGCACGTCCTCTACGAGAGTGACACCGGGTACCCAATCCTGCCGCTGGACGGCGGATGGCGAGGCGGCTCCGAGATCTGGGTGTATTTCGTCGACGGTGACCACTCGGTGCGTTACGCCCTCGACGGCTCGCAACTGGAGGACGTACCCGGCTACCAGCTGCAGCTTTCGGACTGCGAGGTCATGGACCAGGAGGCCCTGCGAGTTCGCATTGGCGATCGCGAGTTCAGGGACGTTCCGTGCGGGGTCGTGGCGCCCGACGGGCGGCACATGCTGTACGGACACAACATCGATGGCCCCGAGGTGCCGGGCGGGCGCTACGACGCCTGGATCTTGGATATCACAGCCGGCGAGCAGTGGCCCGCGACAGACCAACTGAGGCACTGCGGGGGCTGTGACAGCCGCGCGGGGCCATCGTGGTCGCCGTCTGGCGCCTTCGTGACGCTCGGTGAGACGTACGCGGGTGTTGACAGCACGATCTATCTCGTCGATGTGTTGTCGCGGAGGGCCGAGCCGTTACTCGATGGCCAGCAGGCCAACTCATCGGGCAACGAACCTCGCTGGGCGCCTGACCGCGACCTGCTGCTGATGCCGACCCAGGACGGCGAGGCGGCAATCCTCGACGCCCCGACCGGAGTCGCACAGGTGCTCGCCGGTTCGACGTGGCCCGCCTGGTGGAGTGCGGGCGGCGCCTTCGTTTACTGGATCGACGGCGGTTCAACGGCCGTGGCGGATGCAAAAAGCGGCATCCGTGTAGCGACGTGGCCCGGTCGCCCCTCGACCGCGTTCTGGCAGGGCCGCGTCTCGATCACCGACGCGACCGGGCTCGACTCGGAGATAGCGCCGGCCGCCCTGCTCGGGAGTGAAGCCGGGATGTGGATCTACGATCCGGCCATCGATGGCGGCCTCTTCATCGAGGGTGGTGCGGGCGGGACGTGGTCGCCGGATGCGTCGCGCGCTGCCTTCGCGATTCGCGAGCCCACCAGTGAGTTCGACGTCCAGCGCTGGTTCATCGCCGTCTACTCGGATCACGGTCGCTGGCAGACCGTGGCCGACGACGCGCGGTCCGCATTCGGCCCTCCCGAGGTGTGGTGGAACGACGCGGGCACCCACCTCCTCGTGCGCTGGCCGGGCTCGGACTGGCCGTGATCTCTGCCCGCCTCGCCACCAACGTGCTCTACCCCTTCCGCCTCGCGGACGGCGGCGTGCTGCTCATCGATGCCGGGCCGGACATCGAGGGGTCGTGGCACGACCTCGCCGCGCAGCTCCGCGCCTCGAACGTGGCGCTCGAGGAGGTGCGCACCGTCCTCGTCACGCACGCGCACGCCGACCACGCCGGCCTCGCCGCCCACTGGGCCGCCGAGGGCGCACAGGTGCTGTGCGGGCCCGCGGACCTCGATGCCCTGCGCGAGGGCGCCGAGGGCTACGCCCGCTCGCGCCACCTCCGCGAGGAGACGCTGCGCCGCCACGGCTGCCCGCCCGACGTGCTCGAGCGCATCGCGTCGAGGCCCCGCGCTGCCCTCGGCTGGGCCGCTTGCGCCGACGTCGAAGCCGTCGAGGACGGCGCAACCTTCGAGCTCGATGGCGGCGGTGCGCTGCGGGTGCGTCTCGCGCCGGGTCACACGCCGGGGAACCTCGTGGCGCTCATCGAGGACGAGGCAGGCGCGCGCACCCTGTGCTCGGGCGACACGCTGCTCCCCGAGACGATCCCCACGCCGGGGCTGCACTTCCCCGCGTGGGGCGAAGGCGAGCGCTGGCCCTCGCTGCCGCCATTCCTTGCCTCGGTCGAGGCGCTGAACGCCCTCGAAATCGAGCGCGTGCTACCGGGCCACGGCGAGCCCGTCGAGACACCGCAGCGGCTGTTCGAGCGCTTCGAAGTCCACCACGCCCGCCGCGCCTCGAGGATCCGCGCCCTACTCGAGGAGCGACCAGACTCCGCCTTCGGGCTCGCGCGCCGCCTGTTCCGCCGCCTGCCCGAGGAGCGACTGGGCCAGGCCCTCACCGAGATGATCGGGCAACTCGATGTACTCGTGGCCTCGGCCGAGGTGATGCTCGAGCCGGACCGCAACGGGACCCTCGTCGCGGAGCTCGATGCCGGCTAGAACCTCCAGCGGGTCGCGGTCTGCTGGAACTGGTCGCCCGCCTCGATGAAGCCGAAGGCGACCGAGGGTTCCAGCAGCCAGAACGACTCGGCTTCCGGCGACATCTCCCACTGGTACTTGTCGGCGTAGGCCTCGAGGAGCGGGTGCAGACGTGCGACGTCGCGTAAGCGCGCCGCCCGGCCCTCGACGATGACGGCCTCGGCGCCGCTCTCGGTCGTGATCACGCACTCCGGGCGCGCGTCGAGGTTGCGCGCCTTCACGCCCTCCGTGCTGAAGAACAGGCGGTCATCGAACCAGAGTCCCCACACCGCCGCGGCGTGCGGCCGGCCATCGGTGCGCGTCGTTGAGAGCCAGTAGTTGCGCGAGACCTCGAGGCGTTCGCGCGCCCACGCCCAGTCGAGCAAGCGCCCGTCGCCGGGAGCGACGATGCCGTACTCCGGCATGTAGGGACGGGCCGCCCGTGGCTCGGCCATCGCGCACCTCCGTCTAGTCGACCTCGATCGTGCCCTCGCTCACCAGGACCGAGTACCCACCGACCGCCGTCGTCACCACGGCGCCATCGTGCTTCTCCGCGCGCGCCTCGAGGAGGCTGGGACGGCCCATCTCAAGGCCCTGATGAATCGTCCAGCGCAGCGTGCCAGTCGCCTCGGGAGCGCGCGAGGCGAGCAGGCCGGCGAGCGCACAGGCGGCGCTACCGGTGGCGGCGTCTTCCGGCACCCCCGTGAGTGGCGCGAACATCCGCGCATACACGTCGGCGGCACCGGGCTCCCGAACGAAGACGTGGACCTTCGAGGGAAGACCGCGGTCCTCGAGGCCACGCAGTGCCTCGATGGCCGGGTGAGCGCGCGCGAGCGCATCGCGGTCCCGCAGCTCGATGAACAGGAACGGGAGACCCGCCGAAGCGACCTGTGGAACGCTCGACTCGGCGAGGTCGGTCGGTGCGAGCGAAACGGCGGCGGCCGCGAGCTCGCGGTCGGCCTCGTCGCCCACGGCGGCGCGCTGAGGTGCTTCGAGCTCGCACCAGACGCTGGCCTCGCGCGGCTCGATGCGGATCGGCACGAGGCCCGCTTCCTCCTCGAACGTCACGGTCTGCGGCCCGTCGGTCGGCCCGAGCTCGCCCGTCGAGGCCAGCGTGAAGGCCGTGCCGACGTTCGGGTGTCCGGCGAACGGCATCTCCGCCATCGGCGTGAAGATGCGCACGCGCCTCGTGTGCCCCGCCTCAGCAGGCAGCACGAAGGTCGTCTCGGAGAAGTTGAACTCGCGCGCGACCTGCTGCATCTGGGCGTCCGTCAGGCCTCGAGCGTCCGGCAGCACGGCGAGCTGGTTGCCGCCGAAGCGCGATCGGGTGAACACGTCACACGTAAGGAAGCGATAGCGCATCGAGGACCTCCGCCGAGGAGCGTAGCGCCCTCGATGCGCGGTGGCCGCCCGGGAGTTCCGGGCGGCCACAATCGCTCGCTTCGAAGATTCGAGGCGTCTAGTCGAGCCCAAGCACCTCAGCGAACGCGTCGCCGATGACGCGGTGGCCGTGGTTGTTCGGGTGCACGTCGTTCTCGAGGATGTGCGTCAGCTCGGCGCCGCGACCGGCGAAGAGCGGGTACACATCCACGACCGGAACATTGAACATGGGCAGCGCGGCCGTGCACGTAATGAGGTCGTTCAGGCCGGCGTTCTGCGGGTTCGACTGCGCGGCGCCGCAGTCCACGACGCCGTCGAGGCCGAGCAGCGCACCGTTGACCGGCGCCTCGAACGGGCTGCCGGTGCCGCTGAACGGGTTGTAGTACGTCATCACGGCGAAGGCTTCGTCGCCCGGGTCGGCGGCGAGAGCCGACTGGATCGTCCCGACGATCGTCGGGAAGCTCGCGTTGAAGCCGGCGAGCTGAGCCCCAATCACGCCCTGGCACGCCGCACCGGTGGGGTCGGCGACGCACGGCTCCGACTTCAGCAGTGGCAGCAGGTCGTCTCCGCCGATGTCGAGCGTGACGATCTTGATGTCCGACTCGCCGCCGATGGCGGCAACGGCCTCGGCGAGCTGACCGTTCGAGATCATGGTGACACTCGTCTCACCGCCTCGACTGAGGTTCGTCAGCGCCGTGTGGCCCGGGATCGCGGCGCGATGCACCCACGCGACGTACCCGAGGTGCTCCGGCGTCGAGGCCCCGGTGCCGACGCCCAGCGAGTCACCGAGCGCGAGGTAGCCGTCCTGCTCGCCGTGGCGACCGTGGCCGCCATCGGCGAACGCGAGACCCGGGCCGGCGGCGGCCACCAGGGCGACCGCGACGGCCGCAAGGTGCAAACCCATCCATCGACGTTTCATCGCAAACAAGGAGCAGTCCTCCGCTTCGCCCACGACCCTCTGTCGTGGCTCGAGGACAGGCTCCGCAATCATCGATTACGTCATGAGGGCCGCGTGTCCCGGTCCGCGCGGGACAACCGACCTACGAGTGACAGGTTCTGTCCCGAAGGTCACGGCCAATGCACAGGTTTCGAGGACAAGAAGTGACGATCGTCGGACCGCGTCCGGCGACGATCGAGCCGCGAAGGACGTTCGGCTACTCGGCGGCGAGCGTGCGGTACAGGGTCGGCAGGCGCCGAGGCAGGTCCTCGATGTTGTCGACCACCTCGTAGCCGATGTCGTCGCACATCTGCTTCAGGTAGTCGTGGCCTTCCTTGTCGACGGTGATCAGGAAGGGGGTGATGCCGGACCGCTTGGCCTCCAGGAGCGCCTGGTGCGTGTCGTGCACCGCGTACTCCTTCTCCGTGCGATCGCGCCCGTACCCGTGGTCCTGCGGGCGGCCGTCGGAGACGAGGATGAGGATCTTCACCTTCGCATCGAAGTTGTTCAGCTTGTCGATGGTGTGGCGTACCGCCGGGCCCATGCGCGTCGAGCGGATCGGCTCGATCTTGTCGATGCGGCGGCGCACCGGGTCGCCGAGCGTCTCATCGAGGTCCTTGATGACGTAGTACTCGACGTTGTCGCGCCCGTAGCCCGAGAACCCGTAGATGCCGTACGAGTCGCCGATGGACTCGAGCGCCTCGATGATGAGGACGGCCGATTCCTTCTCGAGGTCCACGATGCGCTGCGGCGGCTCGAGCGCCTGCTTCGCACGGCGCTGCGCCAGCCACTGGAAGTACTTCCGCGGGTCGTCGTCGAAGTCGTCGTCCTGGTCGTACTTCGGGCGCTGCTTCTCGATCTCCTCGTCCGTCGAGGCCGACATGTCGAGGAGGAACGCAACGGCGACGTCGCGCTCGATCTTGTTGCGTCGCCAGTAGATCCGCCCGAGGGGCCCAACGCCGGCCTTCTTGTCGACGCGGAACTCGATCGCGAGGTCGAGGTCGACTTCCTCGCCGTCCTCAAGACGCTTGATCTTCCGGAAGGTCTCGGGCCGCATCAGCTCGAACTGCCGACGCGTGTCCATCACGAGGCCGTGGTGCCGACGCAGCGTGTCCTCGTAGTAGTCGAGCTCGCCTTCCTCGCCGATGCGCTCACCGACGCGGCACCAGCGCGGGCGGTAGTCCGCGGCGCGGAAGTCCCACTCGTCGTAGTAGGACCACTTGATCTCGATCGGGAGGTCCTCGGCGGGGCCGGGCTCCTCCTCCTCGACACCGCCATCGCCTTCGCGATCGCCCTGCTTCACCTGCTGGTCGGACTGCGGCGTGCCGGCTTCCTTCTCGAGGTTCGAGAGGAACATACCGAGCGTCGAGGCGAGGTCGCCCTCCGCCATTTCCGAGATCGTGATCTCGACCGAGTTCTCGAGCATCTCCTTGAGCTGCTCCGGCGACATCGGCGAGAGCACGCCCTCGCCCTGCTGGCCCTGCTGCTGCAGGCGCAGCTTCATGAGCAGCTGGACGAGCTCCGGCTTGAAGTCGCCTCGGAACTCCGGCTGCGGCGGGTTCTGGAACGCGACTTCCTCGCCGTTCGGCATCGGCTGCGGCGGGCTGCCGTCGCCCTGGCCGCCACCCGGCATCATCGGGTTGATCGAGATCCAGTCCTCTTCGAGGGGGATCCACTCCTCGTCGGGCAGCGCGTGTTCGACGTTCGGGATGCGGTTCGCGATGTCGTAGAGGGCGGCCGCCACCTCGGCGGAGTCCTGGACCGTGGCGCCGCGCTGCTCCACGAGCTTCAGCGCAGCGAGGCCCTCGGCGAGGAGCCCCTGCAGCTGGCGCGGCCAGCGAATCGAGTCCGGGCGCTGCAACGAGGCGCGCAGCAGGTTCTCCACGAAGCCGGCGCGGAGGCCCATGCTTCGGATCTCGGGCCGTCGCTCCGCCTCGTTCGCCTGGAGGTTGTGCAGGGCCTGGCGGATGCCGCCGTACTCGCGGCCAACCACGGCATCGATGCGCGTGTCCTCCACCACCGTGAAGAGGCCCGCGATCATCGTGCGGTCGGGGAAGAGGTCGAAGTAGCGCTGCATCGGCGTGACCGCCGCGCGCTCCGCGGCCCCATTGCCCTCGGCATCGCGCGGTCGAGGCGGCGCCGTGCGTTCGCGCTCGCCGACGGTCGCCGCGGCGAACTCACCGGCAGCGCCGAAGTCGTAGAGGAACGAGCCGAACTCGAGGCGGCCCGTCTGGTGCGTCGTGAAGACCTTGTAGGCCTGGAAGTTGTCCTGCTGCACCTCGAACGCGTTAACGAAGGGCGGCAGGTAGATCGTGGTGCCCTCGGTGGTCGCTACCGACTCCGTCACCCAGCCGATGCCTCGGTCGACGAGGTCCTCGGTGGAGCGCACGGCGATCTGCTCGCCGGTCAGCGCCTTCGCGTAGAGGCGCAAGGTGCTGCCGACAGACGAGAGCTCAACGCGAGCGGACAGCGCCGCGAGCATCTCCTCGGCACGTGTGGACTCGAGGCGGAAGTACGCCTCGGCGCCCTCGGCGTTGCGCTCGCGCAGCAGCACCTCCATGCCGGTCTCGGACCAGCGCTCCATCTGGTCGGCCGTCAGGCGGCTGCGCACGAACGGTGCCGACTTGAGGTACTCCATCGCCGAGGTCGGGCTGCCGGCCGCGAGGCGGTTGGCGAACTTGATCAGCTCGACGTGGTCGGCCGGATCGACCTGTGCGAGGGCGGCAGCGGCATCCGCGAACAGCGGGTAGCCCTGGCGACCGACCTCGGTCGTGACGCGGGCGGCCAACTCGAGGAACTCGGCGCGCTGCCCTGCCTCGATCGTCTCGAGCAGGCGCGGCCCGCGTTCGAAGTAGAGGCGCGTGTCCGCCCACGAGGCGCGGGTCACCGCCCGCGCGAAGGCGAGGAACGGGTCGCGGTCGCCCGGGTCGAGCGTGCCGAAGACGTCGCTCGCGTTCTCGAGGACGGTCGTCGCGAGGTCGTACGAGCGCTCGGTGAGCAGGTCGATGACGTCGACGAAGTCGTCCATCGCGTTCAGGTTGAGCGATCGCAACAGCCCGGGGCTGTGCTGGTAGTACGCCGACGACAGCGCGATCGACTTCCAGTTGCCGCGGCACAGGCGTTCGCCCTGCTCCGCCCAGACCGCGAGATCCTCGGACGGCAGCTCGTCGAGGACGTGCGGCGTCGACTTCAAGAAGGCGGCCGACATCAGCGCTGATCGGCTCGCGAGCTCGGTAGCGGTCTCACCCCAGCCCTGCAGCTCGTCGAACGTCAGGCGCGAGGCGAGGCCGGGGCTCGCGCGGAAGTACTCGGCGGCGGCCTCCCACGAGCGCAGCGAGTGATGCGCGAGCGCGACGCCTGCCGCTGCCCAGCGCTCGAGCTGCTCCTCGCTGAGCGTCCCCTCGAGGGCCTTCGTCGCCGCCGCGAACTCGTCGGGCAGCGAGGCGCCGAAACCGCGCAGCTCGGCGGCGTAGCGTGCGGTCAGGTCATCGGCGAAGGTCATACGCCGTCCACGTTCCTCGAGCGGTGGGCCGTGCCGTTGGCGATCGAGGCTACTCCTCGAAGATCGAGGTCACCACTTCCTCGATGGAGCGCTGAACCTCGAGGTCGTCGGTGAGCGCCCAGACGATGGCCGTCTGGCAGGCGCGGCGGCGGTTGATGCCCTGCGCCATGAGCTTACCCGCGTAGACGAGCAGTCGGGTCGAGACGCCCTCGGCGAGGCCGTGCTCCTTCAGGTTGCGCACCTTCTCGGCGAGCTTGGCCAGCTCCTGCGCGTCTTCCGCGCTGCAGCCCGACTCGACGCGGATGATCTCCGCCTCCTGGTCGCGCGGCGGGTAGCCGAACTCAACGGCGATGAAGCGCTGACGGGTCGAGTGCTTCAGGTCCTTCAGGGCGGACTGGTAGCCCGGGTTGTAGGACATCACGAGGAGGAAGCCGTCGGCAGCCTCCAGCAGTTCGCCGCGCTTGTCGATCGGCAGCAGGCGGCGGTAGTCGGTCAGCGGGTGGATGAGGACGGTCGTGTCCTTGCGCGCCTCGACGATCTCGTCGAGGTAGCAGATGGCGCCGACCTTCACCGCGCGGGTGATGGGGCCGTCGATCCACCGCGTCGAGTCGCCCTCGAGGAGGTAACGGCCGATGAGGTCGGACGCGGTCAGGTCCTCGTGGCAGGCCACCGTGATCAGCGGAACGCCCTCGGTCTCACGCTGACCGAGGTGCCCGTGCAGGCGCCACGACATGTACTCGATGAATCGAGTCTTGCCGGCGCCCGTCGGGCCCTTGAGCAAGACTGGGATCTGCCGCTCGTAGGCCTGCTCGAAGAGCTGGACCTCGTCGTTGATGGGCAGGTAGAAGGGCTCCTCCGTGATCCGGAACTCTTCGACCTCGATTTGCTTGAAGCCCGTCTGGCCTTCGACTGCGGTCAAGTGATCCCCCGCGCCCTTGCCTCGACCCGCGCCTACTTGCGTGCGGGGGCCGCTACTCGTTTCTGCAGCTGCTTCCATCGGCTCTCGACACGCTTCTGCAGCTGCTCGAGCGAGTCCGAGTTGTCGATGCGCACGGTCGCGTGCTCGAAGCGCTCCTTGTTGGAGATCTGCGAGTCGATCCGCGCCTGCGCCTGCTCGGCCGTGAGGCCGTTCCGAGCCATCAAGCGCTCACGCGCGACGGCCTGCTTCACGTACACGACCCACACCTCGTCGACGAGGTCGATCCAGTCCGCCTCGATGAGCACCGCGGCCTCGAGGACCACGACCTCCGCGCCGGCACGCTTGTGCTCGGCGATCTCCTCCGCGGCGAGTCGGCGAATCTCGGGCCAGACGATGCCCGTCAGGCGGTCCATCTGCTCCTGGTCGCCGAAGACCTTGCCGCCGAGGACCTGTCGATTGATCTGACCGTCCCCGCCCACGATGTCATGACCGAACTCGTTCACCACGGCCTCGAAGCCGGGCGTCCCGGGGTCGTACACGCGGTGGCCGAGCCGATCGGCATCGATGATCACGGCGCCGAGCTCGCGCAGCTGCTCGGCGGCAGTCGACTTGCCGGAAGCGATGCCACCCGTGAGGCCGATGACGATCATGAAACTCCTCGGTTCAGTACGCGTGACGCACCGCGCACGCGGCACAGGAACAGGAAGCCCCGCCCTGCTTCGTCTCCGAACGGGCACATGCCGCGTATGCCGGTAGCGCGCGAACGTAATCGAACCGGATTGTATTTCGGCACCGAGGCCGCTGCAAGGCGCAGCGACGGCCGGGTCGGCGGCGACCTTCCGGGCGCCGCCGACGGGGCTCACGAACGACTAAGCCGACTTGACGGCCTCGATGAGGGCAGGCACGACGGCCTTGTAGTCGCCCACGATGCCGTACTTGGCCGAGTTGAAGATGTTCGCCTCAGGGTCGCGGTTCACCGCGATGATCATCTTCGAGCCGCTGCAGCCGGCCATGTGCTGGCTGGCGCCCGAGATAGCGATTGCCACGTACAAGTCGGGCGTCACGACCTTGCCGGTCAGACCCACCTGCTGGCTGACCGGGTACCAACCGAGGTCGACCGCGGCACGCGAGGCGCCGACGGCGGCCTTGTCGTCGCCGAACGCCGAGGCGAGCTGCTCCACCATGCGGAAGCCCTCCTCGTCGCCGAGGCCGCGGCCACCGGAGACGACGATCGTGGCGTCCTCGATCTGGAGGCCCTCGGTGACGACCTCCTCGAATCCGAGGATGTCCCACTTCGAGTCGCCCGGCGCGGGCAGCTCGACAGTCTCACCAGAGGCGCCAGCCTGAGGTGCGGGCGGGTCGAACGACTTCGCGCGGACCGTGGCAACGGCCGGCGAGGTGGTGAACGAGTAGACGGCCTGCGCGTTGCCGCCGTAGCAGGGGCGGGTTGCCTTGAAGACGCCGCCGTCGACGCCCACCGTCACGCAGTCCATCGCGACCGCGCTGTTACGGCGGAAGGCGACGCGCGGACCGAGGTCGCGGCCGACGGGGGACTGCGCCATCAGCACAACGGCCGGGCTGCCTTGGTCGATGGCGTTGTTGACCGCGTCCGTCCACTGGTCGGCCTTGAACGTGTCGAAGGCGGCGTCGCCGCCGACGTAGGCGCGAGTCGCGCCGGCCTCGAAGGCGCTCGAAGCCGCGCCGGCAGCGGCGCTGCCGAGGAGGACGACGGAGACCGCGCCGCCGTCGGCGATGCCCTTTGCCGCACCGATGAGCTCACCAGTCGTCGAGCTGATGGCGCCGTCGGAGATTTCACCGACGACGAGAACGTCCTGTGCCATGGAAGACTCCTTCGTGTGATCCCGCAGCGAAAGCGCGCGGTGGCTAGAGGACCTTGTCGGCCTGGAGGGCCTTGACGAGGTTGGCGGCCTGCTCCTGGGGCGTGTCGCCCTCCATCAGGATGACCTGACCACCGGTCTGCGGGATGAACAGGCGCTCGAGCTTCAGGCGCGCGGCGCCGGCACCGATCGAACCGGTGTCGATCCCGAGGTCCGCAGCGGACCACTTCGTCACGGTCTTCTTGGCTGCCTGCATGATCTGCTGGAGCTTCGGGTAGCGCGGCTCACCGAGCTCGTTGGAGACGGTCACCACCGACGGGAGCGGCATCTTCACGGTCTGGACGCCGTCCGGCAGCACGCGCTGCACGGTCATGGCGCCGTCGGCGACCTTGACGTCCTTGGTGAGGATCGCGCACGGCCAGCCGAGGGTCTCAGCGATGCCGAGGCCGGTCTGGCCCATGTCCCAGTCGGCAGCCTGGCGGCCGCAGAAGACCGCGTCGACGTCGCCCAGCTTCTGGATGGCGGCCGCGAGGACGTTGACCGTCGTCGTCCAGTCGCCGCCCTGGAAGGCGTCGTCGTCGAGGAGCAGACCCTCGTCGGCGCCCATGGCGAGCACCTGCTTGATGGCAGCCTGCGCGCTCTCCTTGCCCATGGAGACGACGGTGATCTTCACATCGGCGCCGGCCTCCTTCACGCGAAGGGCGGCCTCGGCGGCGATGCCGTCGAACTGGCTCAGCACGGGCGCGATGCCCTGGGCCGGAATGACCTCGTTCTTGCTCTCATCGACGCGGAAGGCCGAGGGCGGCGTTTCCGGGTCCGGGATCTGCTTGGCGCACACGACGAAATGCATCGACTTCCTCCATCAGCGGGGGTCCGGCCCCCGACCGTTGTTCATGGATTCGGGCCCGGGCGTCGAGCGCCGGGCTTCGAGCCCCCCAGCCGCTTCCAGGCCAGCAGGTGGCGCGCCGCTGCGCCGCCTCGCCTGTTCTGACCGCCGCGCGGCTGATGCCGTGAGGCGGCTAAGACTCCTCGGATGCCCCGACGGGACCGAGCACGGCCTGCTCCAGCAGTTCCGCGACGTCGAAGGCGCGCATGCGGCCTTCTTCCTCGGGCTGGATGGCCGGGATCCCGTCCTCGAACATCTGGATGCAGAAGGGGCAGTTCGAGACCACACCGGCCGCACCGGTGTTGGCTGCCTCCTCGGTGCGCACGTGGTTCACACGCCGCTCCCCGATCTCCTCCTGCCACATGTTGCCGCCGCCGGCCCCGCAGCACAGCCCCTTGCTCTGGATCCGCTGCATTTCGCGGAGCTCAGCACCGGGCAGCACCTGCAGGATCTGCCGAGGCGCATCGTACACGCCGTTGAGGCGGCCGAGGTAGCACGAGTCGTGATAGGTGACGGCCGAGGCCGCAATCTGATGCGTGGGCACGAGCGAGCGATTCTGCACCGCCTGCGCAAGGAACTCCGTGTGGTGGATCACCTCGAAGTGGCCGTCGAACTGCGGGTACTCGTTCTTGAAGGTGTTGAAGCAGTGCGGGCAGTTGGTGATCACCCGCTGCACGTTCTTCGCCTTGAACGTCTCGACGAGTTGCATCGCCAGCAGCTGGAAGAGGTACTCGTTCCCGAGGCGGCGCGCCGGGTCACCGTTACAGGTCTCCTCCTGGCCGAGGACCCCGAACGAGGCGCCGGACTCCCGGATGAGGCGGAACACTGCCTTCGTGATCGGCAGGTTGCGCTCGACCAGCGAGCCCGAGCAGCCGACCCAGTACAGGTAGTCCTGCGAGCCATCGAACATCGGGACGTCGCCGAGGCCTTCCATCCAGGTCGTGCGCTCGAGCGTTGTGCCACGCCACGGGTGACCGCGCATCTCGATGTTCTCGAGGGCGCCCTGGGCGTTCGCAGGGATGCGCGCCTCGTCCATCACCAGATAGCGGCGCATGTCCACGATCGTCGGGACATGCTCGATCATGACCGGGCACTCTTGGACGCAGGCGCCGCAGGTGCGGCAGGCCCACAGCGTCTCGTCGTTGATGACCTCACCGACCATCGCGACGGGCGAGACGGCACGAACATCGCCGCCCTCGTGTCCCACGCGCTGGATCTCCGGCCCAACGGTCGCCATGTGGCGCTTGAGGTCCTGGATGAGGTGCATCGGCGACAGCGGCTGACCCGCGAGGTTCGCCGGGCAGACCTCGGTGCAGCGGCCGCAGCGCACGCAGGCATCGAGCTCGAAGAGCTGCTTCCAGGTGAAGTCCTGGATCTGGCCGACGCCGAAGACCTCGCGCTCCTCGATGTTCTCGATGGTCGTGAGGCGGCCCGGCGAGTCGGTGCGCAGCAGGTACGCGTTGATGGGCGCGAAGAAGATGTGGTCGAGCTTCGTGAAGACGATCAGGCCGAGCCACGAGAACGCCAGGACGATGTGCGTCCACCACGACCACGTGTGCCCGGACAGCAGCTGACCGTCCGTGAAGTCGAAGAGGTCGACGAAGCTCGCGAGGCCCCACGAGACGAAGGACCAGCGCGCCCAGTCGGGGTGCTGGTTCAGCTCGGTGGCGCCGATGCGGAACGTCTCGACGAGGAAGCCGGTGAGCAGCACGAGGGCGAGCCCCCACAGGATCAGATGATCCTCCAGGCGCTCGTCCCAGCGAATGCGGTGGTAGTCGTCGAAGTAGCGCCGATACAGCGCCATCCCGACGCCGATGAGGCCGACGAGCCCGAAGAAGTCGCCGTACGCCGAGAAGAACAGGTAGTAGTCGCCGTGCAGGAACTCGAGCGGGGTGTCGTCCTCGATAGCGACCTGCGCCGTGACGGCGGTGAGCACCACGATCGAGGAGAAGATGCACCAGTGCATGATGCCGGCGTACCGGTCACGCCTGAGCTTATCCTGCCCGAGGCCGAGTCGCACCGCGTTCTTCAGGCGGTACGGGATCTGTCGAAGCGTGCCGGGCGTCGGCTGACCGATCGCCCACAGCGTCGCGTGGCGGATGAACCCGTAGACCAGCAGGCCCACGAGGATCGACATGAAGACGTAGACCGACCACGGGTGCGCGACGTTGAAGAACGACTCGCGACCCGCGGAGGTGCGCTCCGCCTCCTGCGCCACGACCACGCCGAGGCCCGCCATGCCGATGGCAGGGGTCCACCACGCGCCGACCAAGCGCGTGCGCGCGGGCGTGCCCTCCGGCAGATTGACCTCGTCGACCGTGGTGGTCACTAGGCGGGGTTTCCGGCGGGCGCGCCGTAGCGGTCGCGCAGCTCGTTCTTCAGGACCTTGCCCAGGTGGTTCCGAGGCAACTCATCCACCCACTGGTAGATGGCCGGCGCCTTGTACGAGGCGAGGCGGGTCTTCACGAAGGCCGTGAGCTGCTCCTCCGTAACTTCCTCGCCCTTGACCGGGACCATGATCGCCTTCACGACCTCGCCCCAGTCGAGGTCCGGGACGCCGATGATCGCGGCCTCCGCGACGGCCGGGTGGTCCTCGAGGACGTTCTCGATCTCCGCCGGGGCGATGTTCTCACCACCGCGGATGATCATGTCCTTGAGGCGGCCGGTGATGAAGAGGTAGCCGTCGTCGTCGATCTTGCCGACGTCGCCGGTGTGGAGCCAGCCGCCCTGGATGGCCGACTCGGTGGCCTCTTCCTGCTTGTTGTAGCCGCGCATGACGCGGTCGCCCTTGACGCAGATCTCGCCCTCTTCGCCCACCGGCAGCTCACGCCCGTCCGGCGAGAGAATGCCGATGGTGATGTCGGGCATCGGGCGGCCCACCGAGCGCAGGCGCTCCAGCTTCTTCTCGTTCTCCTCGGGCGACCCGTCCATCTTGTGGTCCTCTGGGCCGAGGTAGGTCATCGAGCCGGTCGCCTCGGTCTGACCGTAGGCGTTCATCAGACCGACGGTCGGGAACACGTCCACCGCGCGGCGGACGACCTCATACGGCATCGGCGCCGCGCCGTAGGTGATCGCCTGCAGCGAGGAGATGTCGTACTTCTCGAAGTCGTCGAGCTCCATCACGCGCTTGAGCATCGTCGGAACGACGAAGGCGTGCGTGACCTTCTCGGCCTCAACGTTCTGGAGCCATGCGGCCGGGTCGAACTGCGGCAGGATCACGAGGCGGCGACCCGAGAACACCGAGCTCGCCATCGTCGAGGCGCCCGCGATGTGGAAGAACGGCACCGACGCCAGCACGACCTCCTGGTCGGCGGTGGGGTCCGGCGGCGACTGCGTGTTCACCACCAGCGCGGTCAGCGCGCGGTAGGACAGCTGCACGCCCTTGGGCATCGAGGTCGTGCCCGACGTGTAGATCATCAGCGAGACGTCGTCCTCGTCGATGTCCGTGAAGACCGGGATGTCCTCGCCGGTCGCGGCGATCTGGTCGACGGTCTCGTGGCCCTCGGCCTCGAAGCCCATCGTGTAGACGTTCTTCAGGTCGGGCAGCGTCGCGCGGACCTCGTTCAGGAGCGGCCAGTAGCGCTCGGAGATGAAGAGCGTGGTGACGTCCGCGGCGTTGATCATGTACGTCAACTCCTCGGGCTTGGCCCGGAAGTTGAGCGGCACGAACGTCGCGCCGACGGCAGCCGCCGCGTAGTAGATCTCGACGAAGCGGACCGAGTTCACCGACATGACGCCGACGTTCTCGCCCTTGCCGACACCCTTCGCCTGAAGGGCCTGCGCGAGGCGGTTCACGCGGCTCTGGAACTCGCCGAACGTCACGCGCTCGTCAGGATCGACGAGGGCGACTCGGTCCGGAACGATGGCGGCAGTGATCGTGATGAACTCGGCCGTATTCATAGCGCAGCACCCCTCTGCATTCGAACGGGCGTCCGGCTCACGGCGTCGCCGGGCCGGATGGTGATCTGTCCGTCCTGATTGATCGAAGCCTCGATGGTCATGAGATCGAGGCCATCGTCCTGAAACCCTACGCCGGCGAGGTTGTACGTCGCGCCGGTGCAAGCGTCAAAAAACACACCGCCATCACTCGTCTGGAGATCGGGCCGGAAGGTCACGCGACAGCTCCTGCGGCCCGGCGGATTGTGCGGATCGAGGTCCGAGAGAACCAAGATCTCGCCGTCGACGCCTTTGACGACGAATACGTGGTCGGTGGCAAAGTACACCGGGGTGCCAGGAGCGACCTCCTCGATGGTCCCGAGCGCGACCCGGCCGTCTCCGCGGCCCACGAACGCGACGGCCAGCACGACCAGCACCAGTCCGAGGACGAACGCCGCGCCGCCGATCAGGCAGCCGGGACGGACGCCCGTGGGCGTCGATTCGTCCCCGTGAGCGTCGCTCGGGTCGCGCGTGGCGGCCTCCCGCTCGAGCGCGGCTCACTATAGGCAATCGGCGGAAGCAGAAGCAATCGCCTCGAAACGCGGCGTTCACACCCCGCCGGGGCCGCGCGATGACTCACGCCCGCGGCCTCACTCCCGCCCGACGACCTCGACGAACGCGTGCTGCACGTCACCGGGCGGCGTTTCGTAGGTGATGACGAAGGTCCGAAGGGGTTCCGGCTCCCCGCCGGCCGCGTCGAGTTGATCACCATCGAGGAACCAGCGAGCCCCGGTGCAGGGGTCGACGAAGGCGCCGTCGCGCCCGAGGGGATTCGCGACAGCACCTCGCGTCTCGTTCGGATCGAACTCGACGACGCATCCGCTCGAGGCAACACGAGCATCGATCGCCCGCAGGCGGCCGTCATCGAGGCCCACCATGAAGATCTGCACGTCGTCGAACGCGCGCACGTCGCCGATCGCGTACTCGGCGACCGGCCCGGCGTCGTAGTTCTGCACCGGGATGATGGTCGGCTCGACGAACCGTCCCCAGAACACGGCAGCGATGCCGAGGATCGTGATCAGCAGCATCGCGCCCGGCGCGAGCCACGCGCGCCAGCTCCGAGGTCCCAGTTCCAGCGGGTCATGCATGTGATCCGGCGCCTGGTCGTGTGCCCTCATCCGGCGAGCCGCGAGAAGGCGAGCCGGCGCTCGAGGGCGAGACCAGCTTCGAGCGACAGGTCGAGGCCGTCGCGCACGGCCCGCTTCGTGGCGCGCACGGCCTCAGGGTCACGCGCGGCAAGCTCGTTCGCGAGGTCGCGCGCGGCCCCCTCGAGCTCCTCGGGCGCCACGACGCGCTGCACGAGGCCGAGGTCGTACGCCTCCGGCGCTGTCATGGGCTCGCCGGTGGTAACAAGTCGGAGCGCCTCGGACCGAGGCAGGTGGCGCGCCGCCGTCTGCGTGCCGCCCGCCGAGGGGATGTAGCCCAGCGTGACCTCGGGCAGCGCGAAGCGCGCCTCCGTCGAGGCGATGCGGAAGTCGCAGTACATCGACATCTCGAATCCGGCCCCGTACGCAAAGCCGTGAATCGCCGCGACCAGCGGCACCGCCAGCCTGGACATCACGCCCCAGAGATCGCGGTTCAGCCGCGCGTCACGCGCATCGAGGTACGACGGCGCCGTCCCGAAGTCGGTGATGTCGGCGCCGGCGGAGAAGGCGCGGTCCCCCGCCCCCCGAATCACGCACGCGCGGATCGTCGGATCGACGCGCAGCAGCTCCAGCATCGCCCACAGCTCGTCGCGCATCGCGAGATGCACGGCGTTCAGGCGCTCCGGCCGGTTTAGTGTCAGCCAGAGGACGTCACCCTCGCGGTCGGCGAGGACGTAGGGAGGCGGCATCGAGGGGCCTCGAAGCCTCGGCTACAGCCAGTCCGGCTTCTTGATCGGCGAGACCTCGGCGCGGTCGTGCTCGCGCTGGACGGCTGCGTTCACCTTCTCCGTGAGGATCTTGCCGAGGTCGGAGCCCGGCGTGAACTCGGAGGACCGCCAGCGGCGCAGCGTCGCCACGTCCGAGCGGCTGCCTTTGACCTCAGGCAGGGCGATGATCGCGTCGAGGACCGAGTTCGCCATCGTCCAGACTTCTTCGTTGTCGAATTCAACCCTCATCGGACGCGCTCCTCCGCCGCGGACACGCGCTGGCTGCCACGCTTGCGGATGAAGCGCGTCGTCCGCTCGTCGATCTCGTTGCCGATGGCCTCGTTCAGCGTCTCGGCGTAGGCATCGAGTTCCTTCGAGCCCAGCCCGTGATCGCGCCGCCAGTTCCGAATCGCCTCGCGAGCGCCTTCGGACAGCTCGACGTTGTCGAGCACCTGCGCCGTCACCAGCGTAAGGATGGCGTGCGCCTCGTCGGTGCTGAGGATGACGTTCATCGATGGTTCCCCCTGTCGCGCGGCCCGCAGGCCGCCTCACCTCGTCTCGTCATCGTTCGTCAGGGTACCGGACGGCAGGCCGAGACGCGCTAGCGCCCGCTGAAGTCCGGCGGCCGGCGCGCCGCGAACGCCCGCACGCCCTCGGCGCGGTCGGCGGTCGTCTGCAGCAGCACCGTGAGATCGAGCTCGTACCGCAGCGCCTCCGCGAGCGGCATCTCCACGCCTCGATGCACCGCTTCCTTCGCGAGGCGCGTCGCGATCGGGCCGCGCGCCGCGATCGAGGTCGCAATCTCGAGGGCGACCGCACGCGCGTCGCTCCCCACTTGCGAGACGAGGCCGATGCGCTTCGCCTCGGCAGCGTCGATGACCTCGCCCGTGAGCAGCAATCGAAGCGCCTGGGCACGTCCGATGGCACGCGGCAGGCGCTGCGTGGCGCCGCCCTGCGGCACCCGCCCCTCCCCCGTCTCCGGCATCGCAAACGAGGCGCCGTCGGCCGCGACGCGAATGTCACACGCCAGCGCCAGGTCGAGGCCGGCCGAGTGCGCGCGACCCGCGACCGCCGCAATCGTTGGCTGTGGCACGGCCGCGAGCGCATCCGTCGCGATGCCGGCAGCCGCGACCGCCTCGGCGCTCCGCATGTCCTCGGCCCAGCCTGTCGCGAAGTCCGCGCCGGCGCTCGTGACCACGAGGACGCGAATGTCATCGACGCGCGACGCCACCTCAGCCGCCGAGGCAGCGATCGCCTCCGCGAGGGCGCGATCCACGAGGCCGCCAGCAGCGTCGATGGTGAGCGTGCCGACGAAGACGTCGACCTCGAGGGCGGTGAGGGGCACGGGCCTGCCTCGAATCCGGCGGGGAATCTGGCTGCGCCCCCGTCAGGGACGCTGCTGCGACTGTACGGAGGCGCGATCACCCGGGTCAACGACGAGGCGTGCGCAGGCGGCCTGAGCGACGCGTGTCAGGCTGGACCCGCACCGCGAACCCTGCGAGCATGCCCCCGCGACGGAGGGACCGGCCTTGGACCTCGAGCTACGAGGGCGTTCGGTGATCGTGACGGGGGCGAGCCGCGGCATCGGCCTGGCGATCGCGCGTGCCTTGGCCGAGGAAGGCGCGCGGCTCACCATCTGCGCCCGCGACGAGGCGGGCCTGCGCGCCGCCGCCTCGGACCTCGAGACCATCGGTGCCGAAGTCGAGGCCGTCGCGGCCGACGTCACGCAGGCCGCCGACTGCGAGCGCCTCATCGAGGCCGCTGCGACCCGCTTCGGCGGTATCGATGCGCTGGTGAACAACGCCGGCGGCACGGTCCGCGAGGGCGACCTCGAGGCGCGCTGGGCGGGCTCGTTCGGCCTCAACGTGCTGTCGGCCGTCCGCCTGATGGAGCTGGCGAAGCCGCACCTCGTCGCGGCGGGCGGCGCGGTGGTGAACATCTCCTCGATCTACGGCCGCGAGTCCGGCGGCGCCGCCACCTACAACGCCACGAAGTCGGCGCAGATCGCGATGTCGAAGGCGCTCGCGCTCGAGTGGGCGCGCGAGGGCGTGCGCGTGAACAACGTCGCGCCCGGCTCGATCGCCTTCGAGGGCGGCTCCTGGGGCCGCCGACTCGTCGAGGACCCTGACGGAATGGCGGCGTTCATCGCGCGCGACATCCCCGCCGGGCGCTTCGGCAAGCCCGAGGAAGTGGGCGCGGTCGTAGCCTTCCTCGCCTCCCCGCGTGCCTCGTGGGTGATGGGCGCTACCATCAACGTCGACGGCGGCCAGTCGAGGTCGAACATCTAACCCCCTCGGGGGGCATCGAGTACGAACGAGGAACGGGCACGGGACCATGCGATTCACGAGGAACGACCTGCCGGGCTTGCTGATCGCGGCCCTCGCACCCGCCGGGGCGATGCTGATCTTCCTCGCCTCGTTCGAGACGTGGGACCACCACGGCACGCCGCTCCTCGGGTTCATGGCCGGCAACCTCGCGGGCGGCGTCGCGACGATCGCAGCGTTCACGCGCTTCGTGAAGAACTGGGATGTCGTCGTCGTCCTGATCGGCGCGATGTTCGCCGCCATCGCCGGCGTCCTCTGGGCGCAGCTGAGCGGCCACGACGGCACGAGCGCCGCGACCACGCTGAAGTGGGTCGCCCTGATCGCCTTCCTGCTCGTGAACGGCGCCGTCGTCCTCCAGATCTTCGTGAACGGGCTCCTGCCGATCATGGACCGCCGCGCCGCCGCGAAGCGCGCGGCCCTCGAGGCGGCGGAGGCCTGATCGACGGCCCATCGATGGCGCGCGGCACTTCGATGAACGCCCCGGCGTTGGGCTCGCCCGTCTCGGACCTAGTCTCGTGAGCGCCCTGCCCCGACGCGACCGCGCCGCCCTCGCAATGGCGGCCTCCTGGCTCGGCGAGCGCTTCTTCCGCACGTTCCGCCCCGCCGACCTCGATGTCGATCCGGCACCCTTCGATGCCCTGCTCATGCAGCGCGACCGCCGGGTGGGCGTGACCGTCGCACCGCTGTGGGACGCCGAGGCCCCCGCGCCCGGCGCCTCCGCCTTCGTGTCGCTGCTCTCCGAGGACGTCGCCGAAGGCGGTTATGTTGTCTGGGTGCCGACCGGTGCGCAGCTGCCGGTCGACGAACCGCAGCGCTCCGGCTACCGCCTGATCTTCGAGCGCGGGCTTCGAGGTCTCGCCGCCGGCGAGCGCCGTGAGGTGCGCATCCCGGCCATCCTCCGCCTCGCCAAGATCGAGGCCGAGGGCGCGTACGTCTCGGTCGCCGGTGGGCTCGCCTCGCGCTGGACCGACCTCTCCGAGGGCGTGGGCGGCGCGTTCCACCTGGACAGCCGTTCGATCCATCGGCTGCCCGAGGAGGAGGCCGAGGTCGCGATCGTGCTCTCCCGGGTCCGCGACCGCGCGGCGCTCCTCAACCCCGAAGAGGTCACCGAGGTGCATGTGCACGACACCTGGACCGTCTCCCGCCTCCCCATCGATGAGCCGAGCGGCGTCACGGTGATCGCGGCACCGCCCGACATCGATGCGAAGGACGGCACACTGGTGCGCCGTACGCTCCGCCGCGCCGTGAGACGCGCGAGCGAGCAGCGCGCGGCTTCGGACGTCGACTTCAGCGTGCTGCTGCTCGAGGCGCCGCTCGCGCACATGAGCGACGAGCTCGCGACGTCGTCGCTGCGAGGTATGAGCCCGGCCGCCTACAGCAACATCGACTCGATCCTGCTCGTGGCCGACGGCCGCGTCCGCGAGGTGCTGCAGCCTCGCCAGCGCCCGTGGGAGCGCGACCGATGACGCCCGACCCCGTCGGCGAGATTCGCGTGCGGCAGGCCACGCCCGAGGACCTGCCCGCCGTCCGCCTCCAGATCGCGAAGGTGCTGCTCGCCGCCGGCTACGACCCGCCCTCATCGAGACGCGACGAGGACATCGACGACCCGGGCTACTACGAGGGGGCGGGCCGCGGCCTCTGGGTGGCGCACGATTCGAGGGGCGTCATCGTCGGCTGCGCCGCGATCGATCGAGGCGACCAGGGTGCCGCCGTGCTGCGTCGACTCGCGGGCATCGGCCTCTACGCGCTGCTGTCGGCAGCGATCCAGTTCGCGCGCCGCCAGCGCTACCAGCGCGTGGAGACGGTCATCCCGCCGGGGATGGAGGAGGCGCGCACCGCCCTCGAGGCGAACGGCTTCGAGGCGACGGCGACGGGCTCCCTGCTCTATCGCCGCGAGCTCGGGACCGTCTAGCCCGACCTCGTACTCAGCCTCCCGGACGAATGACGTAGGTGCCCGCGAGCTTGTCATGCCAGCACTGGCGCGGCCGGTTCCAGAACGCCCACA
Organism: Dehalococcoidia bacterium; assembly: GCA_041390625.1. Classification (GTDB taxonomy): domain Bacteria; phylum Chloroflexota; class Dehalococcoidia; order UBA2979; family UBA2979; genus RBC038. The sequence continues at coordinate 153,321 of JAWKPM010000004.1, forward strand.
GGTGCCCGAGCCCAAGCGCGAGGAAGCTCAGCAGCATCCCGATCGTCCGCGCGAAGCCACGCATGACGCCCGGCGGCCGGCCCTCCGAGGTCACGATGCGCAGACCGAGCACGCGCTTGCCGGGCGACGTCCCGATCGAGTTGCACACCCAGTAGAACAGCGCCTGGACCGCCCAGCTCACCATCACGAAGCTGCCCAGCGTCTCCTGCACCGCCGGGTCCTCGGGATCGCCCACGAGCGCGTCGCCGATGAACACGATGGACAGCACGATCAGCCCCACCCAGATCGTCACGAGGTCGATCGCGAAGGCGCCGGCGCGCCATCCGAGGCCGGCGAGGTCCGGCGGGACGACAGCGACACGCGGCGCCTCGACAGGCGCTCGTTCGACCTCGGGCAGTGGCGAAGATGGCGGCGGCGGCGCCTGCTCGCCGGTGCCGCTCCAGCTCGGGCCGGGCGCGCCGAGCGCGCCGGAAGTCGAAGGGCCGGTTCGCACCGGCCCCTCGTGTTCGGCCCGGGGCTCGGAGGTCAGGCGTGCACCTGGATCGCGCCGTCGACCACGAAGGTCTCGGAGTCGACGAAGCCCGCGTCGTCTGAGCAGAGGTAGATCAGCGGCCCCTGCAGGTCGGCCGGTGTCCCGAGGCGACGCAGCGGGATGTAGCGCTCGAGGACGGCGTGCACCGCCTCGTCGCCCTGGATGCCCGGCACGTCGTCGAAGAAGCCGAGACCGAGGGCGTTCACGGTGACGCCGCTGCGCCCCCACTCGAGGCCGAGCGACTTCGTGAGGCCGAGGACCGCGCCCTGCGAGGCGCCGTATAGCGCCGCGTTCGGCACGCCGCGGTCGTGCAGGATCGAGACGAGGTTCACGATGCGGCCCTTGCCGCGCTCGACCATGCGCTTGCCGACGGCCTGCGACGCCACGAACACCGAGGTGGCATTGCGGTCGAGCTCGCGCTTCCAGTCGTCGAGGGAGGCCTCGAGGACGGGCTTGATGTTCGCGTAGTGCGCCGCGTTCACCAGGATGTCGAGGGGACCGACTTCGCCCTCGATCGCCGCGACGGCGGCCTCGACGGCAGCGGGGTCGGTCAGGTCGACGCGCCTCGCCGCGCCCTTGCGGCCGAACGACCAGCACTCGTTGAGGATCGAGTTGGCCTCGGTCTCCTCGCCGGCGTCGTCGTGGCAGGTCGTGACGGAGACGTTGGCGCCGACCTCCGCGAGGGCGGTCGCGAGCGCCCGGCCGAGCGGCCCGACGGCGCCGGTCACGAGGGCATGCTTGCCGGACAGGTCGAATGGGTTGCGCCCGCCGAGGTCCGATTCGTCGATCTGGGGGGTGGTCATCGCTGCTCCTCGCTACGCGCGCGCGTGGCGCGACGGTGGTTCATGTTCGCGGGCCTCGAGGCCTCGCTAGCCCTCGGCGAGCGGCACGAGGCCGGCCGGCGTCACGCCGCCCGCGATCGCGCCGCCATCGAGGAGCACGGTCTCGCCCGACATGTAGTCCGACATGTCGGAGGCGAGGAAGACCGACAGCGGCCCCATCTCGTAGGGCCAGCCGACGCGGCCGGCGGGCTGCACGCCACCCATCTCATTGCGGCGCTCGTCCGGGATGCCCTTCGGGATCAGGCCGGGCGCGATGCACGTGCAGCGGATGTTGTCGCGCGCGTACGTCATCGCGAGTGCCTTCGTCAGCTGGATCACACCGCCCTTGGCGATCGAGTACATGAAGTTGCCGCGGCCGCCGCGCATGCCCCAGCCCGAGGTCACGTTGATGATCTTGCCGCCGCCGTGCTCCAGGAAGTGCTCGATGATGGCGCGCGAGCAGTAGAACGCCGTCGTCAGGTTGACGTCGATGCCGATGCGCCACTCCTCGTCGGTCAGCTCCGGCAGCGTCTTGCCTCGACCCGCCGAGGTGATGCCGGCGTTGTTCACGAGGATGTCGATGCGGCCGAACTCCTTGATGGCCTGCTCGGTCATCGCGTTGACCTGCTCCGAGACCGTGAGGTCCGCCGCAATCGACTGAGCACGTCGCCCCTTCGCCTCGACGAGGACCTGCGTCTCCTGCAGCAGCTCGAGGCGTCGCGCCGTACCGATGACGTTCGCGCCGGCGTCGGCCATCGCGAGCGCCATCGAGCGACCGAGGCCGGTGCCGGCTCCGGAGATGAGGGCGGTCTTCCCCTCGAGATTGAACTTCCCGTCGATCGTCATCTGCGGTCCTTCCTCGGTCGTCTGTGAGTCTCGGTGCGCTGCGTGGTTGTGAGCCTAGTTGCGAGGTCCCTCGGGCCAGTGCTCCTGCTGCCACTGGCGGCGCATCTCCGGGTCGCGGAAGCGGCCGTCGCGCCACTGCAGCGCCTCCTTGAGGCCGAGCTCGCGGTTGCGGGAACGCCAGTCCTCCATCGAGGGCGAGGTGTGCATGCGCGCGTCCATCTCGGCCGCGAGGCGCTGCATCGTCCGCGCGCCCATGAGCTCCATCGCGAGGTTCACCGAGCGCTTGTTCCCGGCAAGCAGGTCCGTCGGCACCATCGCCAGGCGGTCCGCCAGCTCCTCAACGGTCTCCTCGAGGTCATCGAGGGGCACCGACTTCCACACGAGGCCGATGCGCTCTGCCTCCGCACCTGAGACGAACTCCCCGGTGAGCAGCATGTACTTCGCCCACTGCGGACCGACGTGGTACGTCCACATGTGCGCAGGCGGACCGCCCATCGCGCGCACCGGCGGGAAGCCGATCTGTGCATCCGAGGCCGCGACGATGATGTCGCACAACAGCGCGAGGTCCGTGCCGCCCGCGACGCAGTACCCGTGCACCTGGCCGATGACCGGCTTGTGCATGTCGAAGACCGTCATCCGGTCGCGCTGTGCGCCCTCCATGCGGAAGACGTCGTCGTCGAAGGCCTGCCCCTGGCGATAGACCTCGGCGTACACGTCCTTCTCGTCCGCAGCTTCGCCGGCGAGCCGACGCTCCGGCGTGAGGTCGTAGCCGGCACAGAACGAGCGCCCGGCGCCGCGGATGATCACCGAGTGAACGCGGTTGTCTTCGTCCGCATCCCACAGCGCCTGGCGCAGCTCCTGCTGCAGGCCCCGCGAGAGCGCGTTCAGCTTCTCCGGCCGGTTGAGGGTGATCCGCGCGCGGCCCCGCTCCTTCTCGACGATGATCGAGGTGTATTCGGTCGTGGTCATGGTCGCCTCCCCTCGAGGCAATGCGCGGCGGCTAGAGGTGCTGCGTCAGGCCGCCGTCGACGTGGAAGATCTGGCCGCTGACGTAGCCGACGCCGTCACCGACGAGGTACAGCGCCAGCGGCGCGAGGTCCTCGGGAGTGCCGGCGCGCCTCGCGAGCGTGAAGCGCACCGCCCGACCGGCGTCGTCGTCCGACTCATCGAGGCGGTCCGTCATCCAGTCCATCCAGCCGGCGGAGATCCCGTTGATGGTGATGTGGTGCGGGCCGAGCTCCTGGGAGAGCGACCGCACGAGGTTCTGCGTCGCCGCGTGCGCCGCCCCATACGCCGAGGTGTTCGACAGTCCGCGCTCACCAAGGACGTGCGTCAGCACGAGGATGCGACCGCCGCCGGTGCGCATCATCTCCTCGGACGCCGACCGCGCGACGAAGTAGTGGGCGTTGAAGTTGTACGCCATCACCTGCTGCAGCTCGGAGTCGGAGGTCTTCGCGATCGGCTTGCCGAGGAACAGGTCCGAGGCGCAGACGGCGATGTCGACGCCGCCCATCTCCTTCGCGATCTGGCGCGTCGTCACCTGCACGTTGCGACCGAGGGTGACGTCCATGACGTAGACCGCCGACTTGCGGCCCGCCGCCTCGATCTCTTGCTGCAGACGCTTCGCCGCCATCACCGAGTCGTCGGCGTGAAGCACGGCGAGTGCGACATCCGCACCGGCCTCGGCGTAGGCGCGCGCGATCGCGGCGGCGGCCGGCGACGCGGCGCCGACGATCATCGCCTTCTTGCCGGTGAGGTCGAAGTGCTCGGGAGGCGTCACGGGGCTCACGAGGCGGCTCCCAGCTCGTGCTGCGGCGCGAACGACACCGGCGCGAGGCCGCCGGCGAGACCCGCGCCGTCGATGATGAAGATCTCGCCGGTCACGTACCGCGAGGCATCCGAGGCGAGATAGACCGCGAGCGGCCCCAGCTCCCACCAGTCACCGAGGCGACGAACCGGCACGCGTACGCCGCGGTTCCGGCGGATCTCGGATTCCTGCTCGTCGTTGGGCGGACGCTGGTTCACGTAGCCGGGCACGATGCAGTTCACGCGAATGTCGTGCTTCGCGAGCATCGTCGAGGCCGACTTCGTCAGCGAGATCACACCGCCCTTCGCCGTCGGGTACGCGAACTGCTGGTTGCCGCGCAGCGCGGTGCCCGAGGCAACGTTGACGATCACGCCGCCGCCGCCCTGCGCCACCATTTGCTTCGAGGCGGCGCGGTCGCTGTAGAAGGCGGACTTGAGGTTCGTGCCCAGCACGCCCTCGAAGTAGTCGTCGGTCGCCTCGAAAAACTCGGCCGGCGCCTGACCGCCGCCACCGCCGGCGTTCGCGATCATGACGTCGATGCGGCCGTACTCGGCGACGCACGCCGCCACGAGGGCATCGACGTCGGCCGACTTCGAGACGTCGGTGGGGACGGCGATCGCGGTGCCGCCGTCTGCGCGGATCTCGGCGACGGTGGCCTCGATCTGCTCGGGGGTGCGGGCGGCGCACACGAGGTTCGCGCCCACTGCGGCGAGCGCCTTCGCCATCGCCTTGCCCAGACCGCGGCCCGAGCCGGTGACGACGACGGCCTTGCCGTCCATGCGGAATGATTCCAGGGTCACGGGCGTTCCTCCGTCGCCGGTGCGTCTCGCGTGACGCCTCGAGGAGGCGTGCCTCGGGTCGCGAAGTGCCGGCGCGGCGGGTGGGGCTAGAGCTGCCCGGTGAGCACGCCGACGAGGACCGCGAGGCCGACGGCGATTCTATACCAGAGGAAGACGCGCAACGTGCGGCTCTGCAGGAACGAGAGCAGGCCCCGGATCACCAGCATGCCGAGGGCCGCGGCCGTCAGCGCGCCGACGAGCATGGGTCCCCACAGGAACGCCTCGTCGCTCCGAACCGCCTCCGAGAGCTGCAGCACCGCCGCCCCGAGGACGGCCGGCGCCGAGAGCAGGAACGAGAAACGAGCGGCCGCGGCACGCTGGATCCCGAGGCCTCGCGCGGCGCCGATGGTGATGCCGGACCGTGACACGCCGGGCACGAGGGCGCACGCCTGCGCCACCCCGATCACCATCGCGGTACCGAGCCCGATGCTCGCGAGACCCCGATCGAGGGCGCCTCGACGGTCGAGGAAGTCGATGAGCAGGCCGACGCCGATGAGCGTGAAGACGACCAGCAGCGCCTCGCGCGTGTGCGCCTCGATCGCGTCGTTGAACAGCAGGCCGACGATGACGGCCGGCGTGGTGCCGGCGGCGATCCAGAGACCGAGGCGCCCGCTGCCGCTCCAGTGATCGATACGTGCGCCGTGCTTCGCAATATCGCGCAGCCCGGCGCCGATGATCTCGACCCAGTCGCGCCAGAAGTAGACGAGCACCGCAGCGAGCGTGCCCGTGTGCAGCCCCACGTCGAACGTGAGCGAGCCGATGCCCTCGCCCATGATCCGTTCGGCGATGAGCAGGTGTCCCGACGACGAGATCGGTAGGAACTCGCTGAGCGCCTGAATCGCGCCGAGGATGATCGCCCGCACGTAATCGCCCACGCTTCGAGCCTAGGCCCGCGCGCGGCTACACGCCGATGGGGTTGTCCCGACTTCGAGAGACGGGCCCGAGGTGCGTCGCGACGCCCGAGACCTACGCCGATAGCATCGCGCCATGAGCCTCGAGGACCTCGTCGTGCTCGCCGACCGCATCGGCATCGTGGCCTTCGCGATCTCGGGCGTGGCCGTCGGCATCCGACGGCGCATGGACGTCTACGGCCTGCTCGCCCTCGGCCTCACGACCGCGATCGGCGGCGGCGCCGTGCGCGATGTGCTGCTCGGCGAGGTCCCGAGGGCGCTCGCGCAGGCGGACTACCTGCTCTTCGCCTCGGCCGTCAGCCTCCTCGCGATCGCCGCCGCCTGGCTCGGCTGGCGCTGGCCGGATCCGCTGCTCGCCCTCGCCGACGCCGTGGGCACGGGCGCCTTCGCGGTCACGGGCGCGCTCCTGGCGTACGAGGCCGACCTGCCGCTCCCGGCCGCGATGGTCCTCGCGATCCTCACCGCGACGGGCGGCGGCGTGCTGCGCGACCTCATGGCGAACCGTGTGCCGATCGTGCTTCGCACGGAGCTGAACGCGACGGCGGCGGCCGTGGGTGGCTTTGCGGCGTTCGTGCTCGCCGGCCGGGGCGAACCGCTGGCGGCGGTCGTCGGTGCCGTCCTCGCCGCCGCACTCAGCCTCATCGGCCACTCCGGCCGCGGGCGCCTGCCGCGCCTCGGCCCGCGGGCCCGTACGATGGAGCGATGACCGAGCCCGAATCGAGCATCGAGGCGACCGCGACGCCCGCCTCCCATCGCGAGGTGGGCGAATGGCTGCACTTCCTCCTGCCCGACGTCGATCCCCTGCCCTGGCCTGATGGCTGCTGGGTCGGCCACGTGAAGACGCGGTCGGCGGAGCATCACCCGCCGCTCTACTGGCTCGGGCGGGCCCTCGATGCCGTGGGCGCCGCCGGCAAGACCGAGCACCTGAGCGAGCGCCTGCTCGCCGCGCACGGCCCCGAGGCCTGCAACGGCTACGGCGACGAAGACGAGCGCGCGCAGGACGTCCTCACCGAGGCGTGTGCCTTCGCGTGGGCGCGCGAGCACCTCGGGACGGTCGAGCCTGGCGGTGGCGGCGAGAGTCCGACCTGGCTGCGCGTCGCCTCCGCCGATGCCTACGTCATGCCTCGAAGGCTGCGCCCCGTGCGGACGATGGAGCAGCTCTTCGCGCAGGTGGCCGAGGTGATGGAGCAGGGCGCGCGCGGCCTGCCGCCGGCGGCGCTGCGGATCGTGTACCTCGACATCCCGCTCAACCTGAGGATGTGGTCGCAGGACCTCGGCTACGCCGCACCGATCACGGAGCCGCTGCAGACGGCCGTGCACCACTACGGCGCCGAGTGGGGCGTGGGATACGTCCTCACGAGGCCGTTCCAGTGGAACGCCCCCCTCGAGGCCTGGTTCTAGCCCGAGGCCCTACTCCTCGAGTCGACGCAGCACCTCTACCGCGCGCTCCAGCGTCTCGAGGTCGCGCGCCGGTAGCTCGTTTAGCTGCGCAGTCAATCGCTCGACGCGCAGCCGGCGCCCGCGCTCCATCACCCGTTTCCCCTTCGGCGTGGCCTCGATGGTGATCGCGCGGCGGTCGTCCAGATCCGGCCGCCTCGTCACGAGCCCGTCCGCCTCGAGCGCCGCAACCAGGCGCGTCATGGTCGGCGGCGTCACCTGCTCCGCGGCCGCGAGCCCCGCGAGCGTGGTCGGGCCGCCGAAGACGACGACCGAGAGCGCCGACAGCCGCGCGGGCGTGATGCCGAGGACGACATCGGCCTGCCGCAGCCGCCGCACGAGGTGGATGCCCGCGCTGTTGAGGCCCATCGCCAGCGCGTCGATGCGGTCGCGTGTCTCGGGGGTTGACGCCACGCACTATCGTTAGCAAGCCTTACTAACGAATGCAAGAGGAGTTCGGTCATGGCGGGTGACGGTGAGCTCTCGGTGACGAAGCTCGGGCAGGTGGCGCAGCCGGTCGCGGACCTGGCGAGGGCGGTGGCGTTCTACGGAGAGACGCTCGGCGCGAGGCACGTCGCGACCTTCGATCCGCCGGGGCTGGCGTTCTTCGACCTCGACGGCACGCGCATCATGCTCGACGCGCTCATCGCCGAGCACGCCGGCCGAGGCTCCGCGCTCTACTTCTCGGTGGCGGATCTCGATGCGGGGGTGAGCTCCCTGGAGGCCCGCGGCGTGACCCTCGAGGGTGAGCCGCACATGATCAGCCGCGACGACCAGGGCGTCTTCGGCGTGGCAGGCGCCGAGACCTGGATGGCGTTCTTCCGCGACCCGGACGGCAATCTGCTGGCGCTGATGAGCGAACGCCCGCCTGCCACCAGCTGACGTCCACCCGCGAAACGATGAGCGCCCCGGCTGCCCGGGGCGCTCTCGTTGCTACCTGCGATGTGGGTGAGCCTCGAGGCCCGGCTTCCTGTTAGTTCAGGTTGCCGAGTCGAACCGCCCAGAAGGTGCGGTCGAGGTCCGACTTCGCCTCGTCGATGGTCAGGGCGACAGTGCCCTGCCGGACGAGCAAGTCGTCGTAGTAGCGGCTCTTCGTGGTGCGCATCTCGTTCGTCCTCCCTCCGGTGGCCTGGCCCTTCGACCTCGACCCCGGACTGCACCTGTAATGTTACGTGCACGTAAGATGCATGTCAAGTACCCCTAGGGGGTATCGGTATAAACCCGTACGGGCCCCGGCAGAAACCCTGAGGCAGATGTAGGAACGAAGGTCGGAGCCGGGCTCGCGAGGCGAGTCAGCGAGGCGCGACGAACGGCAGCGGCTCGATCCGCGCGCGCTGCGGCACGCCGTCCGTGTCGACCTCGAGGACGCTCGACCCATCGAGGCTCGTCGGGAGATACGCCAGCGCGATCCCCGCCTCGAGGGCCGGCGAGAACCCGGCGGCGACGCACGCGCCGACGTCCGCGACGTCGGACGTGACGCGCGAGCCCCGATGCGCCAGGCGCGGGCCGTCGAGGACGAGACCGGTCAGGCGCCGCTCGGGAGGCCCGGCGTCCCGCAGCGCCTGAGCACCCGGGAACGCCCGAGGTCCGTCGGCCCCATCGAGATCGACGAGCGCCTCGAGCCCAGCCGCGAACGGAGTCGCGGGCCGCGGCGTCTCCGCCGGTGCCTCGATGACCGCCGCCTCGAGGCGCAGAGCGTCGTGCGCCGTGATGCCCGCCGAGGTCGCACCCGCCTCGACGAGGCCGTGCCAGATATCGGCCCCGTCGTCCGGGTTCAGCAGCAACAGGTAGCCGTCCTCACCGACGCTCGAGGTGCGGGCGAGCGCGGCGCGATGCACGCCGAGCAGCAGTTCGCGACAGCGGTCGCGCTCCACCGAGTCGACGAGCGCCGGCCCGAGGACCTCGCTCGCGATCTCGTGGGCGCGCGGGCCCTGCAGCGACAGCAGCGCGGTCATCGACTCGCGATCGGTCAGCACGACGTCCTCGCCGGCCGCGGCCTCCTCGAGGTGCGAGGCGAGGTGGTCGCCGGCCTCGGGCGTGGTCGTCACGAGCCAGCGACCCTCATCGAGGTGCCACAGCGTCGGCACATCGATGATCGACCCGTCCTCGTGGCAGGCGACCGCGCGCCGCACCGCGCCCAGCGGGATGCGCGTGGCATCGGTCGCCAGCACCGAGGCGAGCACCTGCGCGGCGCGCTCGCCGGTGACGGCGAACCGCGCGAGGTGGGAGCGGTCGAAGAGCCCCGCCCCTTCGCGGGTCGCCACCTGCTCGTCGAGCGCCCCCGTGTACCACAGCGGCATCGTGTAGCCGTGCGCAGGCGCCGGGTGGCACCCCAGCTCGATGTGCATGCCGGCGAGCGGCAGGACGCGCGTCGAGGCGGTGCCGAGCGGGCCGCCCTCGAGGCCGGGCAGCGGGCGCAGCGACCGCAGCAGGTCGTCCATCGAGGTCACGAGCGCGCCGCCATCGAGTTGCTACGCCTCGGGCGGCACGTCGACGAGGTGGCGGAATCCCCGCTCGGTCCGCGTCATGCGCATGACTCCCGGGTACTCGACGTGGGAGACGAGGACCAGCGCCTGCTCGTCGATGCAGCGGTCCATCAGCATCTTCTTCGTCTCCATCGAGACGAGCGGCAGCACATCGAGGCCGGACACCCACGCGGTCCGCTCGAGCTGGACGCGATGCTGCGCGAGGTCCCCCGTGAACACCCCCCACTGGCCGTTCGAGCGGATGGCCACCACTCCGTGCCCGTGCGTGTGCCCCGGCGCCGCGAGGAAGCGCACTTCCGAGGTGATGGGCGTCTCCGCGCCGTCGCCGTCCATCAGACGCAGGTGGCCCTCGATCGGCGCGAGGTTGCGCTCGAGGTAGGTCGCACGCGTGCGCTCGTTCGGGTGGGTCGCGTCCTCCCATTCGGTCGAGGCGATGTGATACGTCGCGTTCGGGAAGGTCGGCCGCAGCAGGTCCGACTCGGACGTGCCGCCCGTCGTGTTCCACCCACAGTGGTCAGAGTGCAGGTGTGTGTTCACGACGTCGGTGACGTCCTCGGGTGCCACGCCGAGTGCGGCCAGCGAGGTGAGGAGCGTCCCATCCTCGGCGGGCGAGGCATTGTCGCGATCGCCCGGCTTCCCACCGACCCCGCTCTCCACGAGGACGGTGCGGCCTTCCGATCGGATGAGCAGGCAGTTGAGGCCGAGCGTCATCCGGTGGATCTCGTCGAGCGGCCCCGCGACGCGCTCCCACATCACCCGAGGCACCACACCGAAGATCGCGCCGGCGTCGTACTGGAACGTGCCGTCACTGACGACCGCGACGTCGAGGCCGCCGATGCGGTAGCGAGCGCCGGAGGGCAATGGCATCGCAGCCTCCTCGATGTGCGCGGGGCGCCGTCGGTCGTGGCACCATACGTGCGGACATGGTGCGCGTCGACGCCGGTCGCGTCGAGGCGCTTCGATCGGAGCACGACGTGAAAAGCGACGCGACGACCGTGAAGGACTACCTGAACGAGCTGCCCGAGGACCGGCGCAAAGCGCTGTCCGCGGTGCGGGCCGCCATCCGCAAGCGCCTCCCGAAGGGTTACGAGGAGGGCATGCAGTTCGGCATGATCGGCTACTACGTGCCCCTCAAGCGCTACCCGAAGACCTACAACAAGCAGCCGCTCTCCTACGCCGCCCTCGCCTCCCAGAAGAACTACATGGCGGTCTACCTCAACAACATCTACGGCGACCCCGAGCTCGAGCGCTGGTTCACCGAGGCGTATCGCGCGACTGGCAAGCGCCTCGACATGGGCAAGTCCTGCGTCCGCTTCAAGCGTCTCGAGGACCTGCCGATCGACCTGATTGCGGAGGCCATCGCGAAGACACCCGTCGACACGTTCATCGAGGCCTACGAGGAAGCGCAGGCCGCCTCGGCGTCCCGCCGCGCCTCATCGAGGCACTAGCCCGATGGCCATCGAGGACATTCGCAACTTCCGACGCTTCGACGATCGCCTGGTCACCGGCGGCCAGCCCACTGAGGAGCAGCTGCGCGACCTCGCAGCCGCCGGCTTCGAGGCGGTGGTGAACATCGCCACCATCAACCCGCGCTACTCGCTCCCCGACGAGCCCGGCCTCGTCGAGTCGCTCGGCATGGCCTACCACCACATTCCCGTCGAGTGGGAGTCGCCGCAGGTGAGTGACTTCGAGGCCTTCGAGCACGTGATGGCCGGCCTCGAGGGCCGGCGCATGCTCATACACTGCGCTGCGAACTACCGCGTGACCGCCTTCACCTCGCTCTGGGCGCGCCGAAACCTGCGCTGGACGCCGGAGCAGGCCGCGGCCTTTCGCGCAGCAGTCTGGGACGTCTCCGAGTACCCCGCATGGGCGGCGTTCGTCGCCTCGATCGAGGCTTCAACGGACGGCGCCTGACCGTCCGGACAGCGGACAAACACAGGGGCCGGTTCCCGGACCGGCCCCCGTGCCCCAGAGGGAACTGGCGATGGAGGATCGAGGCGGGCGCCCTCGGACGCGCCCGCCCCCGAGTTCGCTAGCGGTCGAGGCCCGGCGCGCCGGACTCCAGCCACATCGTCTGCACCTGGTCGCTCGTGTAGCAGCTCCCCACGGGCCCCGTGGCGCCGTGCGGACGGTAGTTGAGCGCGTAGTTGTGCCACGCGTACCGGCGGTACGCCTCGGGCCACCAGAGGTCCCACACCTGATCGTGGATGATGTCCCAGACCTGCTGCCAGACTTCCTTCTTCTCCGCCGCATCCGTCAGCGCGCGCTGCTTCTCCAGCAACATGTCGAGCTCGGCATTGCCGGCGGCGTTGTAGTTCAGGCCGCCCTGCGTGTGCCACCACCCGAAGATGTTCTGGTCCATCGAGAAGCCGAACGGCCCCCACACGATGCCGATCGAGTCGTCGAAGTTGCGGTCCGACAGCAGCGTCACCTGCGTCGGGTTGTCGACCTGGCGGAACGAGACCTCCACCTCGGGAACGGCCGAGTTGAGACCCGGGATGAGGATCTCGCCGGAGTCCTGACGGTCGTACCAGGTGACGTGCTCCCAGGTGAGCTTGTTGTCGGCCGAGTAGCCCGCTGCCTGCAGCAGCTGCGACGCCTGCTCCGGGTCGAACTGGTACCACTGACCGTTCGCCCGGGCGTCCGGGTACTCGTCGTAGAGCAGCGCCCACGGCATCGGCGCGTTCGAGTAGGCGCCGTTCGGGTTCTGGTTGTCGCCCGCGTTGTCCGCGAGGTCGAACTCGTCCCGGCTCATCCCGAGCGAGATCGCGTGCCGCACCCGGTCGTCCTGGAACTTCGGGTTCGTCATCTGGAAGTGCCAGCCGTTGACGTTCGCGCCTCGCGAAGTCGGGAACTTCCAGCCGACCGTCGTGTCCTTCGAGGACACCATGCTGTCCATGTCGTCGTCGTCGCGGGCACTCCATGAGAAGAAGTTGTCCGTCAGGAAGCCGGCACGCAGCGCCGCCGTGTCGCTCTGGACCGCCGTGATGACCTCGTCGATGAACGGCAGCCCCTCCTTGAAGTACTCGGGGTGCTTCTGGAAGACGGAGCGCTCTTTCGGCGTCCACTCTGCCTGCAGGTACGGACCCGTCGCGATCGCCTCTCGGTCGAGACGGTCTTCGTCCTCGATCAGCTCCTTCACCCACATGAACGACCACGAGGCGAGGTTGATCGGGAAGTCCGAGATCGGCTGGTCGAGCGTCACCTTCACGGTGTAGTCGTCCGGCGTCTCGATGCCGGTGACGTTCGCGAACACGTCCTTCTGCACGCCGCCGGCCTGGTAGCGCTCCATCGAGAGCTTCACGTCCTCGGACGTGTACTCGCGGCCGTTCGTGGGGTCGACGTTGTGCGTCTTGATGCCCTGATGCAGGTGGAACGTGAACTCGGTGTTGTCCGGGCTCGCCTCCCAGTTCTCCGCCAGATCACCTTCGACCTCGACGATGAACGGATGCGCGTTCGCCCCGGTGCGCTGCTTGATGAGCTTGTTGTTCGTGTAGTTCATCGTCGTGTAGATGGTGCACGACAGCGTCCGGTTGATGTCCATGCGCGGCGGGTCGAGGTAGGTCGTGTTGAGTGTGCCGCCGTACTTCCCGTTGACCATCGGATCCAGCTCCGCGGGGGACGGCGGCACCGGTGCGCTGTAGTAGCCGGGTGCCAGCTTGATCTGGTCCTCGGGGACCGGCGTCCCCCCGGACACGGCCTCAGTCGCCGTGGCGGTGACGGCACCGCCTGCGGCCGCGCCCTGCCCCTCGGGGCCCGTGGTCGCGGTGGCCTCGGCGCCGTCGTCACCGCCGCCGCAGCCGATCAGCGCCGCCCCTGCGAGGCCGGCAAGGCCAACGCCGGCGCCGCGAATCGCGGTTCTCCTCGACAGCGCGCGGGACGTCCAGTAGTTGCGTTCGGCCATATGACAGCTCCCTCCAGGCATGCTTGTCGCTGTGCGACTTGCATAGACGGTAGGGATCTAGTCAATATGTCTGTGATATCACGAATAGGCGTGGCTGATATCAGCGACATTGTTTTTGTGCACTCACGCACAGACCGAGGCGCACGGCGAACAGCACGAGGGCCGGCTCCCGGACCGGCCCTCGTGCCCCAGAGGGAACTGGCGATTGAGGTACGAGGCGGGCGCCTCGGACGCACCCGCCCCCGGACCGCTAGCGGTCGAGGCCCGGCGCGCCGGACTCCAGCCACATCGTCTGCATCTGATCGCTGGTGTAGCAGGAGTCGACACCGGTCGCGCCGTGCGGGCGGTAGTTGAGCGCGTAGTTGTGCCACGCGTACCGGCGGTACGCCTCGGGCCACCACAGGTCCCACACCTGGTCGTGGATGATGTCCCACACCTGTTGCCAGACATCCTTCTTCTCAGCGAGATCGGTCAGCGCCCGCTGCTGCTCGAGCAGCGCATCGAGCTCGGCGTTGCCGGCCGCGTTGTAGTTGAGCCCGCCGTTCGTGTGCCACCACCCGAAGATGTTCTGGTCCATCGAGAACCCGAACGGACCCCACACGATGCCGATCGAGTCGTCGAAGTTCCGGTCCGACAGCAACGTCACCTGGGTCGGGTTGTCGACCTGTCGGAAGGAGACGTCCACCTCCGGCACCGCCGCGTTCAGCCCCGGGATGAGGATCTCGCCCGAGTCCTGGCGGTCGTACCAGGTGACGTGCTCGAACGTCAGCTTGTTGTCCGCGGTATAGCCCGCGGCCTGCAGCAGCTGCGAGGCCTGCTCCGGGTCGAACTGGTACCACTGACCGTTCGCCCGGGCGTCCGGGTACTCGTCGTACAGCAGCGCCCAAGGCATCGGCGCGTTCGAGTACGCCCCGTTCGGGTTCTGGTTGTCGCCGGCGTTGTCCGCGAGGTCGAACTCGTCGCGGCTCATCCCGAGGGAGATCGCCCGGCGCACCCGCTCGTCCTGGAACTTCGGGTTCGTCATCTGGAAGTGCCAGCCGTTGACGTTCGCACCTCGCGAGGTCGGGTACTTCCAACCGACCGTCGTGTCCTTCGACGACACCATGTCGTTCATGTCGTCGTCGTCACGCGCCGCCCAGGCGAAAAAGTTGTCCGTCAGGAATCCCGCGCGCTGAGCCGCCGTGTCGTTCTGGACGTTGGTGATCACCTTGTCGAGGAACGGCAACCCCTCTTTGAAGTAGTCGGGGTGCTTCTCAAAGACCGAGCGCTCCTTCTTCGTCCACTCCGCCTGGATGAACGGCCCCGTGCCGATCGCCTCCTCCTGCAGGCGGTCTTCGTCCTCGATGAGCTCCTTCACCCACATGAAGGACCAGGAGGCGAGGTTGATCGGGAAGTCCGAGATCGGCTGGTCGAGCGTGACGACGACCGTGTTGTCGTCCGGCGTCTCGATGCCCGTCACCGGCGCAAAGACGTCCTTCTGCACGCCGCCCGCCTGATACCGCTCCATCGAGAGCTTCACGTCCTCCGACGTGTAAACGCGGCCGTTCGTGGGGTCGACGTTGTGCGTCTTGATGCCCGGGTGCAGGTGGAACGTGAACTCGGTGTTGTCCGGGCTCGCCTCCCAGCTTTCCGCCAGGTCGCCCTCGACCTCGACGATGAACGGGTGGGCGCTCGCTCCGGTGCGCTGCTTGATCAGCTTGTTGTTGGTGTAGTTCATCGTCGTGTAGATGGTGCACGACAGCGTCCGGTTGATGTCCATGCGCGGCGGGTCGAGGTAGCGCGCGTTCAGCGTGCCGCCGTACTTCCCGTTGACCATCGGATTCGCCTCGGCGGGCGATGCCGGCACAGGCGAGCTGTAGTACCCGGACGCCAGCTTGATCTGGTCCTCGGGAACCGGGGTAGAACCGCCCGCCGCCTCGGTCGCCGTGGCGGTCACGGCGCCACCCGAAGCAGCGCCCTGCCCCTCCGGGCCGGTGGTGGGCGTGGCATCGGCGCCGTCGTCGCTCCCACCGCACCCGATCAGCGCGGCCCCCGCGAGGCCGGCAATGCCGACCCCGGCGCCGCGGATCGCGGTTCGTCGCGATAGGGCTCGGGACGTCCAGTAGTTGTGTTCGGCCATTCGACAGCTCCCTCCGGTGAGTGCAGGCTTGCGCTCACGTTATGGGAGCCGTCAATCCATTTGTGAATCACGTTCGAGAATACGCGCCCGAGGTGTCATCAAAGGCCGAGCACGCCGCAAGAGTCCGGCTACGCGTCCCACCCCTCCGGCAGCGCACCTCCGAACGACCATGCGAGGTTCGACCTACTCCCCCTCGGAGTAGTCCCAGCCCTTCAACCGCCGAGGCGTAAGGCGAAACAGCACCGAGGACGGTCGGTCCCGATACGGCTCCGCGAACGCGCGGCCTCGCTCATCGCCGTAGTAGGCCACGGCGGAGGCGAGCACGACCTCGTACAGCCGCGCCGGGTCCTCGACGGCCTCGACAGGACCGTCCATCACCACTGCGGCATACGGCGGCTCGCGCGTGTCGACGCAAAGCGAGGCGTGAGGGCGCGCCTGGAGGTTGCGCCACTTGAGGCTCGTGCGCCCCGTGAACATGTACGCGGCCCCGTCCTCCCAGTGGAACCAGATCGGAGTCGAACGCGGACGCCCCGCACCATCGACGGTCGAGAGCACCGCCACGATCGGCCGCGCGAGGAAGGCCTCGATCTGCTCCGGGGTCACGCCGGCACCCAGCGGTAGCCCGTCTCGACCCGCTCGACGCGACCGAAGGTGGGGATCGGGAAGTGCCCGCCCGTCACGAGGGCGCCTCGCTCCGCCGCGAGCGCCGATATCTTCGCGCGCGATCGAGTCGACTCCGCCGGATCGAGGTCGACGCCCGGCAGCCAGTCGTGGTGCTCGAAGTGGATCGGGTGGTGCGCCGCATCGCCCGTGATCAGCAGGTGCTCGCCGTTCGAAGCAAGCATGACCGAGCAGTGGCCGGGCGTGTGCCCGGGCGTCGGCACCATCGTCAGCGCATCCGAGATCGCGTGCTCACCGTCGAAAGTGCGCACGCGCCCCGCCACCTGCACCGGCACGATGCGCGTACGCGTGTACTCGGACTGTGCGTTGTCGTCGGACTCATTCGAGGTCCAGTAGTCGAGCTCGCGCTGGTGGAGGTGGATCGTCGCGTTCGGGAAGGTGATGGCGCCCGCGGCCTCGTCGTTCACGTTCCAGCCGCAGTGGTCCCCGTGGAGGTGCGTGTGCACGATCGTGTCGACGTCCGGGGGCGTGACATCGAGCTCCGCGAGCCGCTCGATCAGCTCGCCGCCGCCCGGGATCCCCTGCTCCTTCGAGCGCGCACCGAGGCCGGTGTCGACGAGCGTGACGTGCCCGTCGCCGCGGATGAGGAACGCGCCGAAGTTGAACGGCAGCTGCTGCTCGGGATCCGTGATCCCGAGGGCGCGCGTCCACTCCGCCGGCTCGATGCCGCTGAAGAACCCACCGAGGGCGCGCTCGGGGGCGCCGTCGGAGAGCGCAGCGACCTCCAGGGCGCCGATGCGGAACGTCTCGCTCAGTCTGGACATGGACGGCCTCCCTCGGATGCGATTGGAGGATAGACGAGGGGCGTTGGACCTCGGCTTGCGGTTGCCGCCCCGTGAAGCACGCCCGTATCATCGCTGGAATCTCTTCTCACGGACGCGCGCGCCTTCGAGGCACGCGCAGGCCGCCGCGGCCGAACGGAGCTGCCGGATGCCGACGCCGACTGCGTTCTTCAAGGGCCAGTTCGTCCCGCTCGCCGAGGCGAACATCAACGTGATGACGCACGCCTTCAACTACGGCACGGCGGTATTCGAGGGCGTCCGCGGCAACTGGAACGACGAAGAGGGCCAGCTCTACCTCTTCCGCGTCCGCGAGCACATCGAGCGCATCCGCCAGAGCGCGAAGATCATGCGCCTCGAGCTGAAGTACTCCGACGACGAGATCGTGGACTGGGTGCGCCAGCTCGCGGAGATGAACGAGTACCGCGAGGACGTCTACATCCGCCCCATCGTCTACAAGTCGTCCGAAGTCGTGGGCGTGCGCATGCACAACCTCGAGGACGACTTCCTGATGTTCGTGACGCCCTTTGGCGCCTACCTCGACATCGACAAGGGCGCGCGCTGCATGACCTCGTCGTGGCGTCGCGTGGACGACACCTCGATCCCCGCGCGAGCGAAGGTCAACGGCCTCTACGTGAACAACGCGCTCGCCAAGACCGAGGCCCAGCTCAGCGGCTTCGACGAGGCGATCATGCTCAACCAGGACGGCCACGTCTCCGAGGGCTCCGGCGAGAACATCGTCATCCTGCGGCACGGCCGGCTGATCACCCCGCCGCCCTCCGACAACATCCTCGAGGGCATCACCCTCGAGACCGCCCTCGAGATCGCGCAGCGCGAGCTCGGCCTCGAGGTCGAGCGACGCACGATCGACCGCACCGAGCTCTACATCGCCGACGAGGTCTTCATGACCGGCACCGCGGCGCACGTCACTCCCGTGGTCGAGCTCGACCGCGTGCCGATTGGCGACGGCCGGCCCGGCCCCCTCGCGAAGCAGCTGCAAGAGCGCTACTTCGCGGCCATCACCGGCCGCGTCCCGGAGTACCGCGACTGGCTGATGCCGGTGTACACGCGCGAGGCGGTGAAGGCCTGACCCTGAGCCCGCGGGCGACCATCGAAGCGGCGGGCACGGCGCCGCCCCGGGCGGCCTAGCCGGTGTTCATCCACCCCTCGCGATCGCTCGGGCTGCTCGTCGGCGGCTTCCTGACGCTGTGGGCCGCCGGCATCGCGTACCTCCTCCTCAACGAGGGCGCGACCTCCGGCGCAGGTGTCGGCACGCTGCTGTCGTACCTCGGCGGCATCGCCGTCGGTGTCCTCGCGGTGCTCTTCGGCTACTGGACCTACTCGCTCGCGACGATGTCCTACGCCATCGACCGCAACGGCCTCCAGATCACGTGGGGGCCGATCCGCCAGGTGATCCCGCTCGGAGCGATCGAGCGACTGGTGCCTGGCACCGCTCTCGGCGTCCCGCCCGTCCGAGGCGTGTCGTGGTGGGGGCACCACGTCGGCATCGCGAACATCGAGCGCATCGGCCAGGTGCTCTTCTACTCGACGCACCAGTCCCCCGAGCAGGTGCTGTACGTCATCACCTCGGAGCGGGCCTACGCGATCTCCGTCGAGGACCCGCAGGCCTTCGCCCGCGAGATCCAGACGAGGCAGGACCTCGGCCCGACGGCCGTCGTGACACACCACGTCGAGCGCTCCGGCCCGGCCGTCCATGCGCTCTGGGACGATCGTCTCGGACGGGCGCTGGCCCTCGCTGCAATCGCCGCCGGCCTCGCCGTCTGGCTCCAGGTGGTGCTCCGCTACCCCTCGCTGCCGGCGACGCTGCAGCTGCACTTCCCACCGAACGACGCCCCCGAGGTCCTCACGCTCTCGAATCGCGAGGCGCTCTTCGAGATCCCCCGCACCGGCTCGGCGATCCTCGTGCTGAACCTCGTGCTGGCGATCGCGCTCTACGGCTGGGAACGCACGCCCGGCTACGTCCTGCTCGCGGCGGCGTTCGGCGTGCAGGTCGCGCTCTTCGCCGCTACCACGATCGCGCTCGCCTAGCCCGCTACGGGGCCCGTCCGAGGACCTCGACGTTCACGTACATGAAGAAGGCGTCCGCGCTCGCCACCCAGGCGCGCCAGCCCTCGGCGATCGTCTCGAGGTCCGCGTGCGTCGCGAGGCCGTACTCGACCGCCTGCGTCGCGACGCTCGAGTGCAGCGAGCGGTCGGCCCACGAGAGCCCCCAGTTCGCGACCGCCTCGGGTGTCGAGAACAGCACCGTTGTCGCCGAGACCTCGATGTCGACGAACCCGGCCTCGCGCACCCACGCCGCGAGACGACGGCCCGCGTTCGCGTCGGCGCCGTTGCGCATCGTCACCTCGCGATAGAGGTCGAAGAACCGATCGAGCTGCGGCGACGGCGGCCAGTGCGTCATCGTGCCGTAGTCCGCGTCCCGCACCGCCACGAGGCCGCCCGAGCGCAGCACTCGACGCCACTCGCGCAGTGCCTCGACCGGTCGCGCCACGTGCTGCAGCACCTGGTGCGCATGCACGGCGTCGAATGAGCCCGCCTCGAACTCGAGGGCGTACGCGTCGGCCGTCTCGAAGCGCAGCGACTCGAGGCCGCTCTCGACGCCCCGGACGCGCGCCTCCTCGACCACCTCGGGCACGAGGTCGACGCCCACCGTCTCCCCCGGCGCGACCGCGCGCGCGAGGCCCACGGTGATCGTCCCCGGCCCGCATCCCACATCGAGGAGGCGCATGCCGGATCGCAGTCGAGGCAGCAGGTACGCCGCATCGACCTCGGCGGTGCGGCGTGCGTGCTGCGCGACCACCGAGGCGTGATGGCCGTGCGTGTATCGGTCGGGCGCGTTCGTCATGACGCCGATGGTAGTTGCGAACCGCCACGGTCGCCTCATCCCGCGGCGCTCGATAGCATCGAGGCGTGGACGTCGACGTCATCGTGGTGGGGGCCGGTCCCGGCGGCAGCACCGCCGCCCGCGAGCTGGCGCAGCGCGGGAAGAGCGTCCTGCTCCTCGACCGCGCGCGCTTTCCGCGCGACAAGCCCTGCGGCGGTGGCGTCACCGTTCGATGCGCCGAACTGCTTCCCTTCGACATCTCCCCCGTCGTCGAGCACGTTGTCACCGGCGCCCAGATCCGCCGAGGCCACAAGCGCAACATCCGCCGCGACTACAACGCCGGCGTGCTGACGTACATGACGCAGCGCCGCCGGCTCGACGCCTTCCTCGTCGAGCGCGCGCAGGAGGCGGGCGTCGAGTTCCGCGACGGCCAGGCCGTCACGAACGTCGAGCAGCTGCACAACGGCGACTACGAGGTGCGCGTGCGCGGCGAGGTCCACGTCGCGCGCGCCCTGGTCGGCGCGGACGGCGCGAACGGCGTCGTGAAGACCGCCCTCGGCTTCGAGCACCCTCGCGAGTCGGCCGTGGCCCTCGAGGGCAACATCGCGATGCCCAACGGCATGCCCTCCTGGCTCGAGGGCCGCGTCGCGCTGCAGCTCGGCCTGGTCCCGGGCGGCTACGGCTGGGTCTTCCCGAAGGGCGACCACGTCAACGTCGGCGTCGGCGGCTGGAAGGCGATCGCCGGCCCTCACCTGCGCGAGTGGCTGCACACGCTCTGCCGCGACTACGGCTTCGACCCGGCCTCGATGACCAACCTCCGAGGTCACCACCTGCCGATGGTGCGGCCTGGGGCCGTCCTCGCGGCCGGAGGCGCGGCACTCGTGGGCGACGCGGCTGGCTTCGTCGACCCGCTCTCCGGTGAGGGCATCTACGGCGCCATCTCCTCGGGTGTGGCTGTGGCGCCTGCCGTCGACGACTACGTCTCGAGGCGCACCGCGACGCTGAAGCCCTACGAGGACCACATGCGCCGCGAGCTCATCCCCGACCTCGAGGCGTCGCACGCCCTGATGGACATCTTCCACGCGTGGCCGGCGCCCTGGGTGTGGCTGATGCAGCACTCGGACCGCTTCTTCCTGCGCTTCTGCGGCATCCTGCTCGGCACCGAGACGCTCGACCACCTCGTGCACTCGTTCGGCCCGCTCACGCCCTTCCTGCACCCGGCCGCGCGCGCCGGCCGCGCCCTCACGACTCGACGCTGGGGCGACCGACTCGCCACATGAGGAGGCGGCTCGCGGCCTCGCTGCCGGTCCTCGTCCTCGGCCTGGCGCTTGCCGCCTGCGCCGCCCCGGCCCCCACGGCGACGCCCACGAGCACGGCCACCCCCACCGAGGCCGCCGCGGGCCCCGAGCCATCCACGACCGCGACGCCCGCGCCGCTGACCGCCGCCGAGGTCACCTCGATGCTGCGGCAGGCGGTCTGCTGGTACGAGGACGCGGCGTCCGCCGCCGACTGCCTCCCGCCCAGCGACGAGGTGCGCGCCGTCATCGCCTCGATGGGCACATCCGAGGACGACCGCTTCGTCGCCCCCCTCGTGGACATGCGCTATCTCGATGTCGGCTGGCGCCGCGCCGTCGACGACGCCCTCGAGGCGCTGACCGGCGAGCGCTTCGAGCAGGGCATCGAGTGGTATCGCTGGCTCGTGACCGCCCGCCCGCGGCTGCCCGAGGGGTACGTCGAGTGGAAGGGCCATCTGCTCGCCTTCGCCGACCCGGCCTTCGAAGCGCTGCTCGGCACCGAGGCGTCCGGCGCACTCCGACCCGATCTGCTGATCTGGACCGGCACCGCGAGCGGCGAGCTGCCGGCCCTCGAGGCGCCGCCGACGACGCACGCCTCACTGCAGGCGTACCTTGACGCGAACGATGTCGTGTACAGCCTGCAGGTCGGCGACGTCGCGCGCGCCTATCCGAGGCGCATCGTGGCGTGGCACGGGATCGTGCAGGACGACCTCGAGGGCGCGCGCGTGCTCGTGACGTTCTGCGGCCCCTGCGGCGGCGCTTCGGCGTTCGCGCCCGTGGCGGGCGGGCAGCAGCTGACGTTCCACGATGCCGGTCTCGCCTACGACGGCCACCGCCTGATCGCCGATGCCGAGACCGGCAGCCTCTGGGAGCCGTTCAGCGGACGCGCCGTCTGGGGACCGCTGGCCGCCAAGGGCACATCGCTCCCGAGGATCGCGATCCACGCCTCCACGTGGGGGCGCTGGGCCGCCGAGCACCAGAATTCGAGCGTGCTCACCCTCGATACCGGCTTCGTGCGCGACTACACCGAGGGCGCATGGAGCACCCTCGGTGGCACGCCCGCGATGCCGCGCTTCCCGCTCGTCGAGGAGGTCGATGACCGCCTCGCCACCGACGCCGAGGTCGTCGGGCTCGTGGTCGGCGCCTCGGCCCGTGCCTACCCCGTCGACGAGATCCGAAATCGCCGCATCGTGCACGACCAGCTCGGCGGCGCGTCCATCGTGCTGCTGGCCGACGGCGCCGACGCCCCCATTCGCGCCTTCGCCTCGGGACCGCTCACGGTCGCCACGCTGAACGCCGGGATGACCGCCGACGGAGAAGACGGACTCGAGGGCGATCGCTGGTTCGTCCTCGAGCGCGCGCTCGTCAGCACCCTCGATGGCCGCGAGTACCCCTCGATCGCGACGGCGCAGGGTTCGTGGCTGGCGTGGAGCCGGGCGTACCCGGCCACCTCGATCTTCGGCTTGGAATGACGAACGGGCGCCCCGCTGGGGCGCCCGTCGCACGTTCGCTGGGTCCGAGCTCAGACCGTCACTCGATGCGCACGACCCCTGCCATGCCCAGGTCGGCGTGCCCGGGGATGTTGCAGATGAACCGCAGCTCCTCGCCCGGCTCATCGGGCACGGTGAACGTCACCTCGGAGACCTCGCCCGTGTCGGCCTCGACGAGGACGACATCGGCAATCTCGAAGTTGTGGAACGTCGCGCCCGCGTTGTTGAGGCGCAGTGTCACTTCCTCGCCCGCGGGAAGCGTGATGTCGAGCGGGTCGAAGGCGAAGTCGGTCGCGACCACGCTCACCACCTCGCCCGAGGCAGCAGCGGTCGCCGCCGTCGTCGCCTCGGCAGTCGCCTGCGGGGTCGGCGTGCCCTCGGCCGGGGCGGTCGCGATGGCCGCGCCGACCGCGGGCGGCTGCTCGGGCGCCGGCGCACCCTCGAGGAACGACGTGTGGTCGGTGTAGTCGACCACCGTCAGCATGCCGCCGGGGTACTCGCCGTGGTTCGTGACGTGCGGCAGCACGTGGCAGTGGAAGGTCCACGTGCCGGGGTTGTTCCCCACGATCTCGACGTCCACGGTCTGGCCCGGAGCGACATCGACCGTGTTCGCGAGGTACGGGTTCTCGAGGTCGTTCGAGTCGAGCGCGATCACCTTGAACTGGTGGCCGTGCAGGTGCATCGGGTGATGGACCTGCCCGGCGTTGATGAAGCGCACGCGCACGCGGTCGCCCGTCTCCATCGCGATCACGCTGTCGGGATCATCGAGGGTCGCCGGGAAGGAGTGGCCGTTGATGGTGAACAGGCCACCGATTTCGTGGAGCACCATCGTGTAGTCGTGATCGTACTTCGCCCGCGCCGCCGCCGATCGCTCGCGCACGATCAGCGGACCCACGAGGCCACGCGCCAGCTGCCGCACGCTGTTCGCATGCGTGTGGTACATCGTCGTGCCGGCCTTCTCGAGCTTGAACTCGTACGTGTACGACTGCCCCGGCTCGATGATCGGCTGCGTGATCCCGGGCACGCCGTCCTGGTCGTTCGGCACCTCGAGGCCGTGCCAGTGGGTCGTCGTCCCCTCGGGCAGGTTGTTGGTCAGCGTGACACGCAGTGTGTCGCCGACCATGCCCTCGATCATGGGGCCCGGGTACTCGCCGTTGTAGCCCCAGACCTCCACCAGCTCACCGTTGACGACGTCCCAGTCGACCACCTCGGCCGTGAGCGCCACCTCGATGAGCTCGCCCTCCGAGTCCTCGCACGCGAGAGCCAGCGGCGAGAGCGCCAGCACGACGACCGCGAGGAGCCAGCGCGTTGAGCGCAGCATTGTCCGTTCCCTTCCGATCGGCCTGATTCCCGCGCCCGATTCTGCCTGCCACGGCGGTGGGAACGAGGGACCTTCGGGCAACGCCCGTGGACGATCGGCCCGTGGCACCAGAGCAGACAGATTCGGGCCGAACGTCCGGCGACCCCCTGCGAATCGGCCCCAGGACGAAGGTCAGCCGTCGAGGCGCTTCTCGAACCAGTGGTGTGCGTACGGCTCGTCGTTGAACCGCTCGACCTCGACGTAGCCCGCCGAGCGATACAGGGCGATCGCCTCCGTGAGCGCGCGGTTCGTCTCCAGGTGGGCTACCGAGGCGCCGTGAGCGCGCACCTCGTCCTCGAGCGCCTCGAGCAGCCGCCGCCCCACGCCGAGCCCGCGCGCGCCGTCCGCGACCCACATCCGCTTCAGCTCGGCCGGCTCCGCGCCGTGGAACTTCAAGGCGCCGCACCCGATCGGCTCGTCGTGCAGCCACGCCACCAGCAGCAGCCCCGCCGGCTCGCGTAGCTCGTCCGCGTCGGCCGAGATGCTGAGCCCCGGGTCGAATCCCGCCTCGAAGCGACGATCGAGCTCGCGGAAGTACGACTCGAGGCAGAATCGCGCAGCATCCGTCTCCGGGTCCTCGATGCGGATCTCGATGAGCCCGGCGGTGAGCAGGCGCTCGACGGTCGCCATCGCCTCGACGAGGCGTGCGCGCTGCCCCTCGTTCAGTGGCGCAAGCATCGAGGCCGCGAGCGCGTCGCTCTGCTCGTCGAGCAGCGCGCGCTCCGCCCGCCCCGCCTCGGTCGGCCGTGCCACCCGCACGCGGCGATCATCGATGTCCGGCTCGGTCACCACGAGGCCGGCCTCCTCCAGCGACCGCAGGATCCGGCTGAGGTACCCGGAGTCGAGGTCGAGGCGCGCGCGCAGCGAACGCACGTCGGTCCCCGCATCCTCGATCTCCCACAGCACCCGCGACGCACCGAGCGGCCGCCCGCGCGCGAGATACTCGTCGTTGAGCGCGCCGATGCGCTGCGTGACGGTCCGGTTGAACCGCCGTACCCGCGCGATCGAGGTGGCATCAGGCGCCTGCGTCATTTCTCTGACTGTAGTCAGAGATCGACGTCCGAGGCAATCATCGAGGCCGCCCCGTTGACCACGAGCGTCGGGGCTCGCCATACTGGACGTGCTATGCGGAATGACACCCTCGTCTCCGCCCCCTCGACCCCGCGGCGCGATCTGCGCGCGCGGCTGGTCCTCGACCTCCTCGTACTTCGCTAGGCGGCGCTGCTCGCAGCGTCGCCTCCGCCCGCGTGTCGGGCGTCACGACATCCAACGGCAGGATGCCGCGGTCGTCGTGTGACCGTGTGCAGCAGGGACAGGTACGGACTCCAATGCGAATGAGCGGCGCGGACATCGTCCTCGAGTGTTTGAAGCGCCTCGGCGTCGACACCGTCTTCGGCTACCCCGGCGGCGTCGTGCTGCCGCTGTACGACCGCTGGCCGTCGCATCCCGAGGTGCGCCACATCCTCGTCCGCCACGAGCAGGGCGGCGGGCACGCCGCCGAGGGCTACGCGAAGGCGAGCGGCAAGCTCGGGGTCGCGCTGGCCACCTCAGGCCCCGGCGCGACGAACCTCGTGACGGCCATCCAGGACGCGATGATGGACTCGGTGCCGACGCTGTTCATCACCGGCAACGTCGCCCGCAACCTCCTGGGCAAGGACGGCTTCCAGGAGGCCGACATCACGGGCATCACGATGCCCGCCGTGAAGCACAACTACCTCGTGATGCGCGCCGAGGACCTCGCATACACCTTCGCCGAGGCCGGACACATCGCCACCACCGGGCGGCCCGGCCCCGTCCACATCGACATCCCGAAGGACGTCTTCCTCGAGGAGGCCGACTTCCAGTGGCCGGAGCGCGTCTCGATCCGAGGCTACCGCCCGGCGACCACGGGCCATCCCGGCCAGATCAAGCGCGCCGCCGAGATCATTGACCGCGCCGAGCGCCCGGTCGTCATCGGCGGGCACGGCGTCATCCTCGCGAACGCCGCCGAGGAGTTCCGCGCCTTCGTCGAGAAGGCCGGCCTTCCGGTGCTGAACACGCTGCTCGGCCTGGGCGGCATCCCGCGCGACCACGCGCTGTCCTACGGCATGCTCGGCATGCACGGCTCATTCGAGGCGAACCTGGCCGCCTCGAACGCCGACGTCATCATCGGCATCGGCATGCGCATGGACGACCGCGCGCTCGGCCGCTTCCAGGACTTCAACCCGACGGCCTCGATCATCCACATGGACGTCGATCCCGCCGAGCACAACAAGAACATCCAGGCGACGATCCCCATCGTCGCCGACGTGAAGCTCGCGCTGCCCCAGCTCACCGAGGCCGTGCAGCAGCGCTCGCACGTCGAATGGATCCGCTGGATTGACGAGACCCGCGCCGAGCACGCCCACTCGATGGCGGTCCCGTCCGGCCCCGAGCTCTCCGTGCAGCACATCGTCACGCGCATCTCGGAGATGTCGCCGGATGCGACGATCGTGACCGGCGTCGGCCAGCACCAGATGTGGGCCGCACAGCACATGAAGTTCTCGAGGCCGCACCAGCTCATCACCTCGGGCGGCCTCGGCACGATGGGCTTCGAGACCCCCGCCGCCCTCGGCGCGCAGGTCGCGAGGCCGGGCGAGACCGTCTGGACCATCTGCGGCGACGGCGGCTTCCAGATGACGCTGCAGGAGCTGGCGACCCTCGTCGATGCCCGCGCGCCCGTGAAGCTCGCGATCATGAACAACGGCTACCTGGGCATGGTCCGCCAGTGGCAGGAGCTCTTCTACCAGGACAACTACGTCTCGGTGGCGATGGCCCAGCCCGACTTCCTCAAGCTCGCCGATGCCTACGGCATCCACGCCCTCCGCGTCACCGCGAAGGAGCAGGTCGACGACGCGATTCGCGAGGCCGAGGCGCATCCCGGCCCCGTCATCATCGACTTCCAGGTCGAGGCCGAAGGCAACGTCTGGCCCATGGTGCCCGCGGGCGCCGCACTCTCCGAGACCATCGGGCCGCCGGCCCGGCCTGCCGAGGTGACCCGATGAAGCACACCGTCGTGGCGCTGGTCGAGGACCGGCCGGGCGTCCTCAATCGAGTCGCATCGCTGTTCCGGCGGCGGGGGTTCAACATCGACTCGCTCGCGGTCGGCACGACCGAGGAGCAGGGCATCTCGCGCATGACCATCGTCGTCGATGGCGCGGACGGCATCGTCGAGCAGGTGGAGAAGCAGCTCTACAAGCTCATCGACGTCGTGAAGGTCTCCGACCTCACGAAGGAGGAGGCTGTCCTCCGCGAGCTCGCGCTCATCAAGGTGCGATGCAACACGGAGCGCCGGCGCGACGTGCTCGACATCGTCGAGATGTTCCGTGCGCAGGTCGTCGACGTCTCGCCGACGAGCCTGATCGTGCAGGTCGTCGCCGCCGAGGACCGCGTGAACGCGCTCATCGAGAACCTGAAGCCCTTCGGCATCCGCGAGCTGACGCGGACCGGCCGCGTGGCGATGGCTCGAGGCTCGGCGACCACCACCGTGCACGAGCGTGAGTCCGCCGAGGTGCAGCGCTTCCACTCGGAGTCGGGCCGCCTGCCGGAGGGCGATCTGCCCTACGTGAGCAAGTAGCGAGGCGTTTCGGTGCGACGAGCGCTCCAGGACTGGGAGGTACGCCTCGTGGTCGGCGCCGCGATCTGGATCGCGGCGCTTACGGTCCTCGGCGCGATCGTCATCGAGCGCGGGGACGACTTCGGGGACCGCTGGCGGCTGGTGCTGCTCGCGTTCCTCGGGGCCCCGTTCGCGCTGGCGCTGCTGGCCGAGACGAGCGGCCGCGCCGCGATTCGCGCGGCTGTCCTCGGCGGTGCGCTGCCACCGGCAGGGATCGCGACGATGCTCAGCTACCTGACCGCTCTGCCGGCGTTCCTGGCGCTCGGCGGCGCGTTCGTCTTCGCGGCGCGAGCGGCGAGTCGAGAGCCGAGCATCCCGAACGCCGTCATCGCGAGAGCCATCCTGACCGCCTTCGGTACAGCCATCCTCTGGGTCGCGGGCTTCATCGCGCTGTTCGCCACCGAGGACCGGCGCTGCACAACCTTCGCGAACGGCTCCGGCTGCACGAGTGACGTCGTGACCGCCGGCGAGGCGCTGACCGGCCTCACGATGCTCGGGCTGGCGTTCGCGCTGGCGTTCGTCCTCGTGCGGCTCGGAGCGGCGCGTAACGAGTCGCCGGCCGTATAGTCGAGCGCTGAATTCGGAATCAGTCGAAACAACGGGCCTTTCGAGGCAGTGCGAGCGAAGGCGGGAGCGGGCGCGTGGCGAAGATGTACTACGACTCGGATGCGGACCTCGGCGTCCTCAAGGGACGCAAGGTCGGCGTCATCGGCTACGGCTCGCAGGGCCACGCCCACGCGTTGAACCTGAAGGAGTCCGGTGTCGAGGTCTCCGTCGGCCTCTACCCCGGCTCGCCTTCGTGGGCGAAGGCGCAGGAGGCCGGCCTCGCCGTCGGCACCGTCGATGACGTGGCGCGCGACTCCGATGTCATCATGATGCTGGTGCCCGACCAGGTGCAGAAGCGCGTCTACGACGACCACATCGTGGAGCACCTCACCGCCGGCAAGACGCTGATGTTCGCCCACGGCTTCAACATCCACTTCGGGCAGATCGACCCGCCCGAGGGTGTCGACGTCTCGATGATCGCCCCCAAGGGTCCCGGCCACCTCGTGCGCCGCGTCTACACCGAGGGCGCAGGCGTGCCAGCGCTCGTCGCGATTCACCGCGACGCCACCGAGTCCGCGATGCAGACCGCGCTCGCCTACGGCAAGGGCATCGGCGCGGCGCGCGCCGGCATCCTCGAGACGACGTTCCTCGAGGAGACCGAGACCGACCTCTTTGGCGAGCAGGTGATCCTCTGCGGCGGCGTCACCGCCCTCATCAAGGCCGCCTTCGAGACCCTCGTCGAGGCCGGCTACCAGCCCGAGTCCGCCTACTTCGAGACCTTCCACGAGCTGAAGCTCATCGTGGATCTCCTCTACGAGGGCGGCATGGAATACATGCGATACTCGGTAAGTGACACCGCCGAATACGGCGACTACACCCGCGGTCCTCGTGTGATTGGCCCGCAGGTGAAGGCCGAGATGAAGCAGGTGTTGAAGGAGATCCGCGAGGGCGAATTCGCTCGCGAGTGGATCCTTGAGAACCAGGTGGGTCGGCCCCACTTCAACGCGCTGCGACGGATCAACGCGGAGCACCCCGTTGAGCACGTCGGCAAGGAGATGCGCGCGATGATGTCCTGGCTGAACCAGGCGAAGTAGCGCGCGAAGAAGAGCGGAAGCAGGCGAGAGCGATGGCGCTCGCGGCCACCTCGGCACCGACTCGCCGCCTCGATGCCCTCATCGAGGCGGTGCTGGCCGGCTCGGTCGCGCCGCTGCACGCCCCCACCGAGGACGACTTCCACGCCGCCTGGGTGGAGCGCAGCCTGAGCGACCACGATCCGGTCGCGATGGCCGCCGCCGGCGGCGCGCTCGCCGATCGCTTCGCATGGGTATTCCAGTCCGGCTACCAGGCGACGCTGCGGCGCGCCTTCCCGCACTCGACCGTCATCGAGGGCTGGTCCGCCCTCGCGAACACCGAGGGTGTCGACGGCCTGCCCGGCACGACCCTCGAGGGCGCGTCGGGCGCACGCCGGCTGTCGGGCTGGAAGACATGGGTCGCCGGCGCGGACCACGTCGAACGTCTCTTCGTGAGCGCCACCCACAACGAGCTACCGATCCTCGAGGTCGCGCGCGGCGACGAGGGCGTGACGATCGAGCGCAGCCGCGAAGGCGGCTACCTGCCCGAGTTCGTGCAGGGCCGCGTCCTCTTCGAGGCCACACCCATCGACGAGTCGCGCGTCATCGATGATCCACAGGCCTTCCCGACGTTCCGCGGCTGCGAGGGCGCGTACGTACGCGTAGCCCTCAACGCCTTCATCCTCAGTCACGCACGGCGCCTCCAGGCGCCGTCGTTGATCGCGCGTGCGGTTGCCGGCCTGTTGGCCGCGGCTGGCGCCGTCGAGTTGCCCATCCCCTCGAACGAGTCGGCCGTCGCCATCGGCGGCGTCGACGCGCAGACGCGCGCGCTGGCCGACGACTTCGAGGCGCTGATCGCAACCGCGGACCCGGAGCTGCACGAGCGCTGGATGCGCGACGCACGCATGGTGCGGCGCTCCGAGACGCTGGCACGCCGCGCCGACGATGCACTCGCGCGCCTCGGCCTCGAGCTTCCTCGGCCCTCCTCCGCGTAGGCGGATGGGAGGGCACGCGGCATCGAGCATGCGAGCCGGGGCCAGGACCTCGGAGTCAGGGAAGAGCACCGATCATGAGTGACAGCGACAAGGTCTACATCTTCGATACGACGCTCCGCGACGGGGAGCAGTCGGCCGGAATCGGCTTCACCAAGGAAGACAAGCTGGAGATCGCGCGGCAGCTCGCGCGCCTGAACGTCGACATCATCGAGGCGGGCTTCCCCGCCTCCTCCCCCGGCGACCTCGAGGCCGTCTCGCTCATCGCCAGCGAGATCCGAGGCCCGATCATCGCGGGCCTCGCGCGAGCCGTCGATGGCGACATCGACGCCTCGTACGACGCCGTCCGGGGCGCGGAGTCGCCGCGCATTCACGTCTTCCTCTCCTCGAGCGACATCCACATGGCGCACCAGCTGCGCAAGAACAAGGAAGACATCATCGAGATGGCCCGCAACGGCGTCGCGCGCGCCAAGGGCTACGTCTCCGACGTCGAGTTCTCGCCGATGGACGCGTCGAGGTCCGACGTCGACTTCGTCTACCAGCTGCTCGCCGCCGCCATCGAGGAAGGCGCGACGACGATCAACATCCCGGACACCGTCGGCTACGCGGTCCCGGCCCAGTTCGGCGCGTTCATCGCCTCGATCCGGGAGACCGTGCCGGGGGCGGACAAGGTCCGCATCTCCGTCCACTGCCACAACGACCTCGGCATGGCGACGGCAAACTCGATCGCCGGCGTCCAGAACGGCGCGCGCCAGGTCGAGGGCGCCATCAACGGCATCGGCGAGCGCGCCGGCAACACCTCCCTCGAGGAAGTGATCATGGCCATCAAGACGCGCGGTGACCTGCTCGGCGTGCACACCGACGTGAACACGCGCGAGCTCTACCACACGAGCCGCCTCGTCGAGCGCCTATCCGGCATGCCGGTCCAGTGGAACAAGGCCGTCGTCGGCAAGAACGCGTTCCGGCACTCCTCCGGCATCCACCAGGACGGCGTCCTGAAGATGCGCGAGACCTACGAGATCATGAACCCCGCCGACGTCGGACAGCCGACCGGCCAGGGCATCGTGCTGACGAAAGTGTCCGGCCGCCACGGCCTGCGCGCCCGCCTCGATGACCTGGGTGTCGAGATTAGCGAGGACGAGTTCGCGCGGGTCTTCGAGGCCTTCAAGGAGCTCGCCGACCGCAAGGACGAGGTCGATGACCGCGACCTCGAGGCCATCCTCTCCGAGCAGACCTCGATGGAGGTCGAGGAGGCGTGGAAGCTCGACCTCGTGCAGGTCTCGACGGGCGACCACGGCTCGCCCACGGCGACCATTCGCCTCGAGGGCCCCGATGGCGAGCTCCACGAGGACGCCGCGATCGGCACCGGCCCGGTGGACGCCATCTACCGCGCCATCAACCGCGTGACCGGCATGACGCACGAGCTGACCGAGTTCAGCGTGAAGTCCGTGACCGAGGGCATCGACGCCCAGGGCGAGGTGACGATCCGCATCGCCGCCGAGGGCGCGCTGTTCACCGGCCACGCCGCGGACACGGACATCCTCGTCGCGAGTGCGCGCGCCTACCTGCACGCACTCAACCGGGCGATTCAGGCATCGAGGCCGGCGGTCACCGCATCGTGACCGCCTCGCCATCGGCAACCACGAAGTCGACGCAGCCAGTCGAGGGGGGACGGCGCGAGTGAGCGATCCGAAGACGATCATCGAGAAGATCTGGGACCAGCACCTGGTCCGCCGCGAGGCCGGCAAGCCCGACCTCCTCTACGTCGACCTCCACCTCGTCCACGAGGTGACGTCGCCGCAGGCGTTCGAGAGCCTCCGCATCGCCAACCGCGAGGTGCGGCGGCCCGACCTCACGTTCGCGACCGTCGACCACAACGTGCCGACGATCGACCGCGACCAGCCGAATCCGGACCCGCTCTCCGCACAGCAGATCGAGGTGCTGCGGGACAACTGCAAGCAGTTCGGCATCCCGCTCTTCGACATCTTCGATATCCGCCAGGGCATCGTGCACATCATCGGGCCGGAGCAGGGCCTCACCCAGCCTGGCATGACCATCGTGTGCGGTGACTCGCACACCTCGACGCACGGCGCCCTCGGCGCTCTCGCCTTCGGCATCGGCACGTCCGAGGTCGAGCACGTGCTCGCGACCCAGACGCTGCCGCAGAGCACGCCGAAGACGATGTCCGTCGAGGTCACCGGCGAGCTGCACCCGGGCGTGACCCCAAAGGACGTGATCCTCTCGATCATCCAGAAGATCGGCGTCGATGGCGGCACCGGCCACGTCATCGAGTACCGTGGCGACGTCTTCCGCAACATGTCGATGGAAGGCCGCCTCACCGTCTGCAACATGTCCATCGAGGGGGGGGCGCGCGCTGGCCTCGTGGCCCCGGACGACACGACCTTCGAGTACATGAAGGGCCGCCGCTTCGCCCCGCAGGGCGAGGACTGGGACCGCGCCGTCGAGGAATGGCGTGCGCTCGCCACCGACGAGGGCGCGAAGTTCGACCAGGAGATCGTGATCCGCGGCGAGGACATCGTCCCCACCGTGACGTGGGGCACGAACCCCGCCCAGAGCGTCGCGATCACCGAGGCAGTGCCCGACCCCACCACCTTCGCCACCGAGGCGAAGCGCGAGGCCGCCGAGCGCGCCCTCGTCTACATGGACCTGAAGGCCGGCACGCGCATCCAGGACATCAAGCTGGACCGCGTCTTCCTCGGCTCCTGCACGAACGGGCGGATCGAGGACCTGCGCACCGCAGCGAAGATCGTCGAGGGGCAGAAGGTCGCCGACGGCGTAACCGCGATGGTCGTGCCGGGCTCCGGCCTCGTGAAGCAGCAGGCGGAGGCCGAGGGCCTCGACCAGGTTTTCATCGACGCGGGCTTCGAGTGGCGCGACGCCGGCTGCTCGATGTGCCTCGGCATGAACCCCGACATCCTGCTGCCCGGCGAGCGCTGCGCCAGCACCAGTAACCGCAACTTCGAGGGACGGCAGGGCCCCGGCGGCCGCACGCACCTCGTGAGCCCGGAGATGGCGGCCGCCGCCGCGATCGCCGGTCACTTCGTCGACATTCGTGAGGTGATGGGGGTGAAGGCGTGAAGGCCGTCAACCAGGTCAAGGGCAACGCAATCCCGCTGAACCGGGCGAACGTCGACACCGACCAGATCATCCCGGCGAAGTACCTGAAGCGCATCGAGCGGACCGGCTACGGCCCGTTCGCCTTCGAGGCGTGGCGCAAGGACCCCAGCTTCGTCATCAACGACACGCGTTACTCGGGCGCGCCCATCCTCATCGCGCGCGAGAACTTCGGCTCCGGCTCGAGCCGCGAGCACGCCGCATGGGCCATCGAGGGCCTCGGCGTCGAGGCGATGATCGCGCCCCTCTTCGCCGACATCTTCAAGAACAACTGCTCCAAGGTCGGACTGCTCACCGTGCAGCTCTCGCCGGAGGACGTCGACTGGCTGATGGCGCGCGCCGAGGAGACGCCGGACGCCGAGATCGAGATCAACCTCGAGGAGCAGGTCGTGCGCGCGGGCCCCAACTGGGAGCGCCACTTCGACATCGACCCATTCGTGAAGCACAGGCTCCTGAACGGCCTCGACGACATCGGGCTGACGCTGGCCAACGAGGACGACATCTCCTCATTCGAGGCGACGCGCTCCGATCTGAAGCCGGTCACGACCACCAAGTAGCCGGGGTCCAACGATGAGCGACCGGACGCCGCTCCCCGAGGAGCGGC
Organism: Dehalococcoidia bacterium; assembly: GCA_041390625.1. Classification (GTDB taxonomy): domain Bacteria; phylum Chloroflexota; class Dehalococcoidia; order UBA2979; family UBA2979; genus RBC038. The sequence continues at coordinate 187,454 of JAWKPM010000004.1, forward strand.
GTCTTCGTTTCGAGCGCGCACTCCTCGAGGCCGAGGACCAGACCCTCGAGGGTGCCACCGAGTTCAGCGGCGGCGGCTACCGCACGTGGGCGGTGCTGCTCGCCGACGGCGAGACGGTCGCCCGCGTCCCGCGCTTCGACGAGGCCGCGCAGGACCTCGAGGTCGAAATGCGCCTGCTCGAGGTGCTGGCGCGCTCGGACCTCCCGCAGGGCACACCCCGGAACCCGCGCGCGCTGGTGGACGACGGCGGACTCGTGGGGGCCCTCCACGTCGCCGTGCCCGGCGGCTCGTCCGACGAGATCCCGAACGCGGAGCCCGAGGTACGGCGCGCCTTCGTGACGGACCTCATCGACTTCGTGTCGTCGCTTCACGCGATCCCGCAGTCACGCCTCGAAGGTCGCGCGCGCGAGGACGTCCGCGCCGAGCGCTACACGCGCTGGTCCGGCATTGTGAGCCCGCATTTGAGCCGGGACGCCGCCTCGTGGCTCGAAGCGCGCCTCACGAGGCTCCACACCATCGAGCGACCCGCCTCGATCCCCGCTGTCCTGGCCCACTGCGACCTCTGGGGTTCGAACACCCTCGTCGATCCCGAGGGACGGCTGACTGGCGTCATCGACTTCGGTGACGCGATGCTCACGGACCCGGCGTACGACCTCTTCACGTTCGCGCCGCGCTTCGACGAAGAAGGACTGCGCCTCGCCCTCGAGCGCTATCGAGGGCCGCTCGACGACCACGCCGTCGAGCGCGCCTCGATCTACCGCGAGATGGACGACCTCTACGACCTCGCCTACCACGTCGAGGCCGGGCTGCCGTTCGAGGGCCCACTCACAGTGATCGAGGAGCGCGCCGCCGGTCGCCCGCCCGCGCGCTAGGTGGCGGCGCGCCTCGAGCGGTAGGCACGCATCTTCGCCCGCGCCCCGCACGTCTGCATCTCGCACCACAGCCGCGAGCGGTTGCGCGACTCGTCGAAGAAGGCCCATTCGCAGTCGGGATTGCGGCACAGCTTGTACCGACGCCACTCGCCGCGCAGCTCCTCGCGAAAGACCGCTCCGAGGACGGCCGCGTGGAACCCCGCGACCCCGGACTCGGTGGCCTCGAGGTTCACCCCGCCCGAGGGAGTGAAGCGCACTCGCAGCGGCAACGTCGCCGCAAAGCCGTTCAGCGTCGGCACGTCGTTCGGGTCGACGTCGCCGCAGGCGTTGCCTCGAATCACTGAGCGCAGCGCGTCCCGCAGCCGGTGTGCGACTTCGACGTCATGCGCGTTGAGGTGTGTGCCCGCGGGTAGAACGCCGTGCTCGCGCAGCCAGCGAGAGTAGTCGGCAGGCGTCGCAATGCGCTCAGTGCCCGCAAACGTCGTGTTGAGGAAGGCCAGCAGGAGGGTGCCATCAGCCTCGTGCATGTCGGTGCTGCCTCACCATAACCTGTCCGTTGCGAGCGCCAAGTTACCACCGACGAGCGTTGACAGGTTTCAGTTCCGCCTTACATTCAGGAGCAGCATCGAGGCGTTCGAGACTGGAGGCGACATGCTCGGCGCCATCGAGACACGCACCATCGAGGCGCAACCGGCTCTCGTCATCCGCGCCCGCGGCTCGGCGGCCACCATCGGCGCGATGCTGGCGGACCTCTTCCCGACAGTGCACCAGTTCATCCAGCGCACCGGCGCCGAAATGGCCGGCCCGCCCTTCGTGCGCTACCTCACGATGGGCAACGAATGGGACTTCGAGGCGGGGGCACCTGTGGCTACGGCCGTGCCCGGTGAAGGCCGCGTCGAGGCCTCCAGCCTTGCCGGTGGCGAGGTCGCCGTCGTCACCTACACCGGCCCGTATGAGGGCGTGGGCGAGGCGCACGAGGCCATCGGCACGTGGCTCGCCGAGCAGGGACGCCTGCCCTCGGGCCCGCCCTGGGACTCCTACGTCACCGACCCGATGCAGGAGCCCGACTCAACGAAGTGGCGCACGGACGTCTACTACCCCCTCGGGGGCTAGCCGGGCGTACCTTCGCGCGATGAGCCTCGGAAGCCGCGAGCAACCGATCCCGCGTCCGGCGGCGCGCGTGCTGCTCCTCGATGCCCGCGACCGGCTGCTGCTGTTCCATATCACCGACCCGCGCGCCGAGGTGCCGAGCCTCTGGGTGACGCCCGGCGGCGCACTCGAGCCGGGCGAAACCGACGAGTCCGCCGCACGCCGTGAGCTCGCCGAGGAGACCGGCCTCCTCGATGCCCGCCTCGGGCCGGTCGTGTGGCACCGGACACACGTCTTCCGGTTCGGCGAAGAGTGGCTCGAGTCGCAGGAGCGCTTCTTCGTCGCACGGGTCGACGCGCTCGAGGTGCGTACGGAGGGCCACACCAACCTCGAGCGCGAGGTGATGCGCGCCCATCGATGGTGGACGGTCGAGGAGATCGCCGCGGCGACCAACGAGGTTTTCGTGCCTCGATCGCTGGCCTCGCTGCTCGCGCCGATCGTGCGTGGCGAGTGGCCCGACCCGCCCCTCGAGGTCGGCGCCTGAGCGAGCTCACGGCCCGATCTAGCGGCCCAGGCGCTCCAGCACGGCGTCGGCCATCTCCCGCGTCGACAAGCCCTTCTGGCCGGGGCCCGCGATGTCGTTCGTGCGAAGGCCGTCCGAGATGGTGGCGGCGACCGCCGCCTCGAGGGCCTGCGCCTCCTCCTCGAGGCCGCACGAGTGGCGCAGCAGCATCGCGGTGCAGAGGAACATCGCCAGCGGGTTGGCGACGCCCTGCCCGGCGATATCGGGCGCCGAGCCGTGGATCGGCTCGTACAGCCCGAGGCTCGTCCCGTCCTCGGACATCGTGCTGAGTGAGGCGGACGGCAGCATGCCAAGTGACCCTGTAAGCATCGAGGCCTCGTCGGTCAGAATGTCGCCGAACATGTTGCCGCTGATGATGACGTCGAAGTCGCGCGGCCGGCGAATGAGGTGCATCGAGGCGGCGTCGATGATGAGGTGCTCGAGCTCGACGTCCGGGTACTCGGCGTGGACCTCCTCGACGACCTCGCGCCAGAGTTGCGACACCACGAGGACGTTCGCCTTGTCGACGCTCGTGAGCTTGCCGCGGCGGGCGCGGGCGAGGCGGAAGCCGAGGTGGGCGACGCGGGCGATCTCGTCCTCGTCGTAGTACATCGTGTTGACTGCCGAGCGCCGGCCCTCGGCGGTGGTGCGGCGCTCGCGCGGCTCGCCGAAGTAGAGGCCACTCACGAGCTCGCGAATGACGACGAAGTCCACGCCCTCGATGACCTCGCGCTTGAGCGTCGAGGCGTCGGCGAGGGCGGGGTCGACCTTCACCGGGCGGAGGTTCGCCCACAGGCCGAGCTCGCGGCGGATGCGAAGCAGGCCCTGCTCGGGGCGGACCGTGGCGCTCGGGTCGTTGTCGAAGCGCGGAAGTCCGACCGCGCCCCAGAGCACCGCGTCGGACGACTTCGCGAGGGCGATCGCCCCGTCGCGGATGGGAACGCCGTACTTCTCGATGGCGGCGCCGCCGACCTCGTCCTGCTCGATGTTGAAGACATGCTCGAACCGCTCACCGATGGCCTCAAGGGCGCGCACGCCCTCGGCGGTGACCTCGGGCCCGATGCCGTCGCCGGGCAGCGCGAGGATGTTGAAGGTCGCCACGGTTCACCTCGAATCGAGTTCTGTCGTCACGCGTCGTCATGTCGAGTCTGGACGGGCGCCGAGTGTAACGGAGGACGCGCCTGAGTTCGCGCGCGTCGACGTCGGCGACCGCGGGCTACTTGCGGCGGACCTGCCTCGGGGGGTGGCCGGCGCGCCACGAGTCGATCACGAGCTCGTCGCCCTCGACGGTGACCAGCGAGGCGTCCTCGATGTCGCAGCGGAACACGAGCGCCTCCATCGAGGAGCCGCCTTCCGAGGAGTCAGCGTGGCCGCTCGCACGCCAGAACGCGGCGAGCTCGTCGGGGTCGCTGACCTCGATGGCGCGGCCGGCGATGCGGGCGTCGCCGAACTCGGTCAGCTCGAGGTCGAGCGGCGCACCGTGGAGGGCGAAGCGGGGGTCGCGAAGCAGGTCGCGCCCTTTCATCGAGTTGGGCATGCAGCCGAACCAGAGCTGGCCGCCGCCGATGGGGGCCTCGGTGCCGCTGACGCGCGGCGAGCCGTCGGCGCGCAGAGTGGCAAGGACGTGGTGCTTGTGCCGCTCGAGCACGGCCTGTGCGCGGCGCGCAAGGTCGGGTGCCTGCACCTCGAAGTCTGCCCACGTCGCCATCTACCTGCCTCCCTGTTTCACGTGAAACATCGACGGATGTCCAGCGCTTTCTTCGCGATTTCACGCGCGACTTGTTTCACGTGAAACACTCGAATCGATCAGCGATCGAGTGCCACATTCATCTTTGAGTTGAAGCGACACGGTCGCCGCTTCGCAGTCCGACTGAGTCTACCGTGCGGCGCGCCGGGTAGAGGCGGCGGCACGGGCGGCGAGCTGGCGCAGGCCGACCTGCCGGTCGCCGCCGTCGAACATGTGGCCGTAGCGGACGAGGAAGAGCGGTACGACCTCCACGTAGAAGCACGCGCGGTCGCGGAACCGCCTGTCGACCACGCGGCCGACGCGGGCTTCGTAGTGCCACAGCACGCGCTCCATGAACGGCTCGCCGAAGCCGTGCCAGATCGTGGCGAAGTCGAGGGCGGGGTCGGCGATGATCGCATCACCCCAGTCGATGATGCCCGCGATCACGCCCTCGGTCCCACCGGTGTCATCGAGGCGGACGTGTGCGGGCCCGAGGTCGCCGTGGACGAGCGCACGCGGCGCATCGGCAGTTCCGCCATCCGCGCGGAATGCCTCAACGGTGGCGGTAAGCCACGCGGCCGAACGCGGGCCAAGGAGGGGCAGGCACGCCTCGACCATCGAGGCATAGCGGTCCGGCCAGAGATCGAGCTCCGGCACCTCGAGGGCGCGCACCTCGTCGAAGGGAAGCGCGTGCAGTCTCGCGAGGAACGCGCCCAGCTCGGCGGCGAGTTGGGCGCGCTCGCCCCTCGAGGCCTCCGAGGCCGGTCGGCCCTCGACGAGTCGATGCAGCGTGCCGAGGAAGGCACCATCCGAGTCGTGGAGCGCACGCATCGCGCGCGGCACCGGCAGGCCACGCGCCTCGAGCCGAGGAACGAGCGCCACCTCGCGCTCGAGCTCGCCGGTGACGCGCTCCGAGGTTCGGCGCTGCAGTCGCAGGACCCAGTCGCCGTCCGCGGCCGGCACACGGTACGCGATGACGCTCCAGCCCTCGCCGAGGGGCGTCGCATCCTCGAGGCGCGCGGTCGGAAGCGCGGCCTCGACGGCGAGCACGACCTCGGGCGGGAGTGCGGTGTTCACGGGACCTCGATACGGCCGAGGCCTCGGTGATCGCCCGATTGCCCGGCCGGAGCGGGCGCACCTAGAATCGAACGATGATGCAGTACGTGCAGAACGTGCAGAGCGCGCACCTCGAACTGATCGGGAAGGCGGTGGACGTCGTCCGGCCTCAGCGGCCGGCGACCTCCATTATCCGCGGCGCGCGCTAGCCGCCCACCTCTCACCCCGCCCCCTCGATGCTGCATCTCGCCTCGAACACCGCCGAGGCGCCCCGAAGGTTGTGAACGATGGCCCCTGAGGCTCAACGCCCCGTCCTGCTCTACGACACCACGCTGCGCGACGGCCTCGGCATGGAGGGTTTGTCGCTGTCCCTCGAGGACAAGCTGCTGATCGCGCAGAAGCTCGACGAGCTCGGCGTGCACTACATCGAGGGTGGCTACCCCGGCTCGAACCCGAAGGACGCCGAGTTCTTCCAGCGGGCGCGCGACCTCGACCTGCGTCACGCGAAGCTGGTGGCGTTCGGCTCGACACGCCGCGCCGGCGGCGAGGCCGCCAACGACCCGGCGATCCGCTCGGTCCTCGACGCCGCGACGCCGGTCGTGACGCTGGTCGGCAAGTCCTCGGCGCGGCAGGTGCGCGAGGTCCTCGAGACCACCGAGGAAGAGAACCTCGCGATGATCACCGACTCGGTCGGCTTCCTCGTCGGCGAGGGGCGCGAGGTGGTGTTCGACGCCGAGCACTTCTTCGACGGCTTCGCCGAGGACCGCGCGTACGCGATCGCGACGCTGCGGGCGGCGGCCAGCGCCGGCGCCTCGGCGGTCGCGCTGTGCGACACGAACGGCGGTGCGATGCCGGACATCGTCGCCGACGGCGTGGACGCGGCCCTTGAGGCGGTCGAGGACCTCGGATGCGCCGTGGGCATCCACGTGCACAACGACGGCGACATGGCGGTGGCGAACACGCTGCTGGCGGTCGAGGCCGGCGCGACGCAGGTCCAGGCGTGCCTCAACGGCTGGGGCGAGCGCTGCGGGAACGCAAACATCATCTCCGTGATCGCGAACCTCAAGCTCAAGATGGGCATCGATGTGGTGAGCGACGAGCAGCTCGGGCGCCTCACCGAGGTCTCGCGCTTCGCCGATGAGCTGGCGAACCTGCTGCCCGACCCGCACCAGCCGTACGTCGGCACGAGTGCCTTCGCGCACAAAGCGGGGCTGCACGTGGCCGCGATCTCGAAGTCGGCCGGCTCCTACACGCACGTCGACCCGCTGGCGGTCGGCAACATCGAGCGCGTGCTGGTCTCCGAACTGGCGGGGCGGCGCAACATCCTCGCGAAGCTGCGCGAGCAGGGCGCCGACCTCGAGCTGACCGATGAGCAAGCGCGCCTCGTCCTCGAGCGCGTGAAGGAGCAGGAGGCGCGGGGGTACCAGTACGAGTCCTCCGAGGCTTCGTTCGAGCTGCTCGTGCGGCGCACGATCGGCGGGTACCTCGCGCCGTTCGCCCTCGATGACTTCCTCATCGTGGAGCGGCGAAGGCACGTGCCTGCCTCGGGTGCGTCGGGCGACGGTCCAACAGCCGCGCCGAATGGCGGCTCGAACGAGATGCAGGCCGAGGCGATGGTGAAGGTGCGCGTGGGCGAGCGGCTGACGCAGACCGCCGCCGACGGCAACGGCCCTGTCTCCGCCCTCGATGCCGCGGTGCGGCGGGCGCTGCAGGAGTCGTACCCGGAGCTCGAGCGGGTGCACCTCGTGGACTACAAGGTGCGCATCATCAACTCGGCAGCCGGCTCGGACGCCGGCGTGCGGGTGCTGGTGGAGTCCTCGGACGGGCTGCACCTGTGGCGGACCGTCGGCGCGTCGACGGACGTCATCGAGGCGTCGTGGCTCGCCCTGCAGGATGCCTACGAGTACTGGGTGCTGCGCTGGGGTCAGGCCTCGGAGGTCGCGAGCTAGCGGCTCCCGGACCTCGCCTAGCCTCGAGCGAGGGCCTCGGTCGAGACGGCCACGCCGGGCGGCACCGCGCCTCGGGGGACGTTGAATCCCGGGGGGCCGAGGCGGCGCAGACGGACGGTGAACGTCGTGCCGCTGTCCTCGGAGGACTGGGCCTCCACCCTGCCGCCGTGGGCTTGCACCAGCTCCTGCACGATCGCGAGGCCGAGGCCGGCATGGCCGCGGCGCCTCGACGGGTCGCCCTGGAAGAAGCGGTCGAAGACGTGCGGCAGCGCGCCCGGCGGGATCGGGTCGCCGCCGTTGTGTACCTCGACGACGGCGTCGGAGCCATCGACGTACGAGCGCAGCAGGACCTCGGTCCCCGAGGGGGCGAAGCGGATGGCGTTGTCCACGAGATTGGTGAAGACCTGCTCGAGACGGCGCCCGTCGGCGTAGACGCGGCCACCGTCGAGGGCGAGGCGGACGCGCACGCCGCTCGACTCGGCCTGGTAGCGCGTGCGCCGCGAGGTCGCCTCGACGAGCGCATCGAGGTCGACGTCGTTGATCGAGAGGGTGAGCTCACCGGCATCGATGCGGGAGAGGTAGAGCAGGTCCTCGACGAGGCCGTTCATGTGCTCGGCCTCCTCGTGGATGACCTGCGCCATGCGCCGGTGCTCCTCGGGGTCGGAACCGAGACCGTCCATGATCGCCTGTGAGAATCCCTGGATGGACGTCAGCGGCGTCTTAAGGTCGTGGGTGATGTTCGCGACCAGCTGGCGCATCGCGCGCTGACTGCGGCCGACCTCGGCAGCCATGCGGTTGAAGGCGTTACCGAGCTGAGCGACCTCGTCGTAGCCCTCGACGTCGATGCGCTGGTCGTAGCGGCCCTCGATCATGGCCTCGGAGGCGTGGGTCATCTGGCGCAGCGGGCGCGTGATGCGGCTCGCGAGCCACGAGCTGACCATGATCGCGAAGAGGAGCGCGAGGCCGCCGGCCAGCGCCTGCCTCGGAAGCAGCGCCGCCCAGGCATCGTTCACGTCGCTCGCGGGGACGGCGACGACGAGGCGCATGAGCGGCTGCAGGCCGCCGTCCTCCTGGGCGACGATCGTCGGGTTGGCCGAGGTGAAGACGAAGAGGTCCTCGTCGTGCCAGTTGGCGCGTCGAGCACGGAAGGGCTCCATCACGCCGGGCAGCGCGATGACCTCGGGGTTGTCGTCGGCGACTTCGACGCTGAGGCCGACGAGCGACTGGCCCTCGGCGGTGTCGACGACGACCTGGTCGTTCTCGTTCACGAGGAGGACGCGGACGTCGTAGTAGCGCGCGGCGTCGACGAGCTCGGCGCGGATGCGGGAGAGCGGCACGCCGACGAGCTCGAGCTGCTGCACGCGCGCGGCGAAGGGATCGACGAGACGGCCGAAGCGCTGCTGCGCGAACTCGGTCTGCTGGTCTCGCAGAAGCAGCACCGAGCCCATGGAGGCGAAGAGCAGCGTGAAGGCGATGACGAAGGTGAACCCAGCGACGAGCCGCAGACGCAGGCTGGGAAGCATCTAGCGCGCCTCGCTCACGGCGGGGTCGACGGCCGGGGGCACGAGTTTGTAGCCGACGCCCCAGACGGTCTCGATCTTCGGTTCCGCGGCGGAGAGCTTGTCGCGGAGCCAGGCGACGTGCACGTCGATCGTGCGCGGGTCGCCGTAATAGTCGTCGCCCCAGACCATCGAGAGCAGGCGCTCGCGGTCGAGCACGACGTTCGGGTGGCGCAGGAACGCCTCGAGCAGATCGAACTCGCGCTGGCGGAGGCGGACGCGCGCCCCGGCGACGGTCACGTCGCGGCTGGCGGGATCGAGGGTGATGTCGCCGACGCTGACGGCACCCTCGCCGTCGTCACGCGCTGCCTCGGCGTCCCAGTCGCGGCGGCGGAGGTTCGCCTTGACGCGCGCCACGACCTCGCGAGGGTTGAAGGGCTTCGTGATGTAGTCGTCGGCGCCCATCTCGAGGCCGACGATCTTGTCGATGTCGTCGGAGCGAGCGGTCAGCATGAGGACCGGGACGTCCGAGGTCTTTCGGATCTCGTTGCAGACCTCGAAGCCCCCGAGCTCGGGCATCATCAGGTCGAGGAGGACGAGGTCGGGCGATTCGGCCTGGAAGCGGTCGAGGGCCTGGCGGCCGTCGTGCGCGGCTACGACGTCGTAGCCGGCTTCGCGCAAGTACATCCGGAGGAGCTGGACGATGTTCGCTTCGTCGTCGGCGACAAGGATCTTGCCGGGCATGTGGGAGGCTCAGCCGGACTGCGGGCGGAGGAGGAATTTTGGTCGGGGCCGGCCCGTGTCCCACCGAAGTGGCACGTGCCGAGTCGTTCGCAACCGCTCCCACCACTTACTGTTTCTACGAATGACCGGCCGAACCGGCCCCGTCCACGAGTTATCGTCCCACGGGACCGTTGGCCATCCTCATGGAGAGTGTAAAGAATCTGTGATCGGAGCGGGAATTTCTCCGCTCCGACCCGATTCGACCTCCACGCCCCGGCCTCGTTAGCGCTCCGGGCGTGCCGACGGCTCGTCGGCCCGGTCGGTGGCGCCGTTGGCGGGGCCGCCGTTGTGACCGTTGCCATTCGGGCGAGCGGGCGCCGGCGCCTCGGGGCGCAGCGCGCGCAGGCGGTCGACGGCCGAGCGGCTGGCCGCTGGGCGAGCGGCGGCCTCGCGGTTCTGTCCGGCGACCTGCTCGAGGAGCTCCTCGCGGAGCACGGTGATGCTGGTCGGAGCATCGATGCCGATCTTCACGCGATCGCCATCGATGCTGAGAATGCGCACCGTGGTGACGCGGTCGATCACAATGCCCTGTTCGGCCTTGCGGGTGAGAATGAGCACGCGGGCCTCCTTGCCGTCTGTGCTGCGTTTGTGCGGTCGGTGAGTTATACCCTCCGCCGGCAGAGATTCGGCATTCTTATGTTACGCCGACAGGGGAAGCCTCAGTGCCTCGATCACGGGGAATCGTAGCGGCAGGTTCGAATCCTGCAGCACGATCTGGCGTGCGCGGCGCGAGGTTCGGCTCAGCACGACCGGCGCCAGCAGATTTGCCGTGATCTCGTCGGCCGACTGGTTCAGCGTCAGGATGCAGCGGACCGCCGCGTCCTCGGGCCGACTCAACGCCAGCGCCTCGCAGTCTGCGTCCGAGAGCTCGAAGCCGTACTCCGGGTAGAAGAGGAACGGCTCGAGCAGCGCGAACGCGACCTCCGGCTCCTCCAGCGACTGCAGCCACTCGACCGGCGAGTCGTCCTCGGCGATCAGCGCGTAGCGGTGCAGGTGCTCGAAGCCGTTGAGGCCCGGCCGGATCTCGATGATCGCCTCGTCCGGGACGTCCACGGGTTCCGCGATCCCGAACCGATAGGTCGTGATGCGCATGTGGATGCTCCTAACGCAAGAAGTCCAGGAGGCTGACGTTGAGGGTGCGCCCGGCAACGCCGAGCGCGGCCTGGTAGGCCGTCTCCTGGATCTGCAGCTGCACGATGGCGTCCGCAAGGTCGACGTCCTGGATGCCCGACTGGACGATGTTGAGCATCGCGGCCTCGTCCTGAAGACGGACCTCGGACATCTCGACGCGGCGCGTCTTGGCGCCGATCTCGCTTCGGAGGTTGAGCTCGCCCTCGATCTGGGTCGCGATCGCGGCGGTGGCGTTCTGGACGCCGGGGAAGTTGTTCGACATGAGGTCGTCGCGGAACTGGATGAGCGTGGTGAAGACGCCCGGCCAGACGGTGTCGCCGGTGATGTTCACGCGCACGCGCTCACCCTGGGCGATCTCGCGGTCGATGGTCCCGGTGTCGCCGTTGTAGGTGACGGCGGTCGGGTTGGCCGCAACGTCGGGCGAGAAGGCCGGTGTGTTCGTCTGGTGGCCGGAGAAGATGTAGCGCCCGGCGTACTTGGTGTTGCCGAGGGAGATCGCCTCCTGCAGCAGCTGCCCGACCTCCAGGCCGATGTTGGCGCGGTCGCTGGCGCTCAGGTTGTCGCTGGCGGCCTGGGTCGCGAGCTCGGCGGCGCGGGCCAACACGTCGTGGAGGCTCGCCATCGCGGACTCGGAGGCGGTGAGGTCCGTCTTCGCCACCGCGATGTTGCGCTGGTACTGCATGTTGTTCTCGGTGCGCGTCTGCGTCTCGAGCAGGCGCGCCGTGCCGAAGGCATCGTCCGAGGGACGGTTGAGCTTCTTGCCGGTACCGACCTGCTCCTGCTCTCGCGCGAGGCGCAGCTGCGCCTGCTGGAGCTGGACGAGGAGGCGCTCGGTCATGCCGACGGTGCTGATGCGCATCGTTAGACCGCCGTCCGGTTGATCAGGGTGTCGAGCATCTCGTCCGCGACGCGGACGAGCCTCGAGGCGGCCTCGTAGGCGCGCTGGTAGCGCGTGAGGTTCACCATCTCCTCGTCGAGGTTCACGCCGGAGGTGCCGTCGCGGACGAGCTTCATCTGGTCGACGACGAGGTTCTGTGCCTGGAGGCGCGACTGCGCCTCGGCGGAATCGACGCCGACGCTGGCGACGAAGTTGCCGTAGAAGTCGTCGTAGGTGGCGGTGCCGCCGAGGAGACCCTGGGCGTACTGCAGGTCTGAGATGATCGAGGCGTTCGAGCCGTCGCCCGGCACGCCACCGGCCGTCGCCGAGGCCGCAACGCGGTTGATGTCGGCGATGTTCAGCGGATCGACGGCGATGTCACTGGCGTCCGTGCCGACGAAGAAGTCACGCCCGGTTACGCCATCGAGGCCGAAGCCGGCGTTGTGGGCGGCGTTCACGTCGGTGAGCACGGCGGAGACGAGCGAGTTGAGGTCGGCGATGCGCGCCGGCAGATCGACGTCGCGCTGGTCGATCAGACCTCGAACCTCGCCACCCGAGGTGTTGAGGGCGAGGCCATCCGCCTGGAACTGGATGTCGATGTAGTTCGAGTTGGCGGCGTTCGGTACGCCGACCAGTGTCTGGGCGATGTGGCCGGTCACGAGGGAGTGGCCGCCGACGGCGATGTCGATGGTGCCGTCCGACTGCTGGACGTAGCTGATGTTCAGCATCGTGGCGAGCCGGTCGATGGCGACGTCTCGGCGGTCGCTCAGGTCGGGCGATGGCGTGCCGGTGGCGACCATCTTGCCGATCTGCTGGTTGAGGCTCGCGATCTCCGTGGTGAGGTCGTTGATCTCGGCGACGGCGCCCTGGAGGCGCGAATCGGCCTCGCGACGCAGCACGTTCATCGAGGTGTAGACGCGGTTCGCGGCGAGCGCGAAGGTCTGGCCCGACTGCACCACAGCGGTGCGGGCGGAGGGCGACTCGGGCGCGTTCGCCAGGTCGCGCCAGCTGTTGAAGAAGCCGTCGAGGGAGCCTCGGAGGCCGCCGTCGCCGGGCTCGGACAGCACGAGCTCGAGGCGCTGGAGCGACTCGGCCTGCGCGTCGTAGCGGCCGGCGGACTGGAACTGCTGGCGCATCTGGTAGTCGATGAAGAGGTCACGGACGCGGTCGATGTTGACGACCTCGACGCCCATGCCGGGCCTCGGGATGCCGTCGCCGACGAAGGAGCCGGGGATGGCGTGCATCGTGAGGCGCTGGCGGCTGTAGCCGACCGTGGAGGCGTTCGCCACGTTGTGCGAGACGTTGTCGACGCCCATCTGCTGGGCCATCAGGGCGCGCATCGCCGTGTCGAGGGTGATCGACATGCCCATGGTGGTTGGCCTTACGCCGTCCGGTCGATGCGGCGCGGCTCGCGCGCCATCTCGGGGGCGCCGTCGGCGGCGTAGTTGAGGGTGCCGCCAACGAGGGTGCGGAGGTAGTGGATCCAGCGGTCGACGATGTCGCGGCTGCTGCGGAGCAACTCGGCGTTGCGCGTGTTCGCGTCGCGCAGCTCGATGGCCTGACGTCGGAGCTCGGTGCCGGCGAGCGCGAGACCGGCTCCGGCCTCGCCGGGGAGGGCAGCCACGAGCTCGGAGAGGGTGGCGCTGTCGACGTCGTGGCCGGTGGCGGTGGCGATCGCGGTGATGGCGGTCATGCGCTCGGTCTCGAGGGCGGCGAAGAGCTCGAGGAGGTGCTCCTTCTCCTCGGTGAGACGCGTGAGCGTCTCGACGTCACCGCGAACGATGGCGTGCTCCTCGCGGCGCGCGAGCTCGAGCAGCGTCCCGTAGAGGTCGCACTCGTCGTCGAGCGCCTGCATGAGCTCCGAGGCGGACTGGAGCAGCTCGTCGTTCACGCGCTGAGTCCGTCCTCGAGCAGCCGTCGCGCGATCGAGTCGGCGTCGATCTCGTAGCTGCCGTTCGCGATCTGGGCCTGCAGCCGCTCGACGAGGTCCGTGCGGACATCGGAGCCGCCGTTGATGGCGTCGAAGACTCGGCGGATGGACTGTGCGTTCGCGGAGAGCGACACGGAGTCCGAACGGCGGCCGCGCGTGACGCCCTCGGCGCTCCGATCGCCGTCGACGCCCGAGGCGGGGCCGCCGGCGGGCGCGGCGTCCGACAGATGGCGGCGGTAGATGCCGGAGGCGTCCTGTGGGCGGATCGGCTGAACCATGGTGGGAGCTCCCTGGATTGGTCGCTGGGCGCCGGGCTATGCCGGCAGCTGGCCGGCCTGGCGCAGCATCTCCTCGATGGTGCGGTAGGCCGAGAGGTTGATCTGGTAGGCGCGGCTGGCCGCGATGAGCTGGGTCAGCTCCTCGGCGACCTCGACGTTCGAGGCCTCGAGGAAGCCGTTGGTGACGGTGCCGAAGCCGGGGTCGCCGGCGACGCCCTCGATGGGGGGGCCGGAGTCCGGGCTGTCGACGTAGATGTTGCGGCCGAGCGAGATGAGGGCCTCGGGGTGCTCGAAGCGGACGAGGGTCAGCGGGCCCAGGTCCTCCTCGATGGTGGTGGTCACGTCATCGGGATCGCGCGCGGCGAGCTCGTCCTCGGTCATGGCGCGGGTGGCGTAGACGTGGCCGTCGTTGCCGACGCGCAGGCCCGAGGTCGCCTCGGGCAGCACGATCGGCGGATCGAGCTGGGTGCCGTCGGCCATCACGAGCGCACCACTGGCATCGAGGTGGAAGGCGCCGTCGCGGGTGTAGCCGGGCGAGCCGTCCTCGAGGGTCACGCGGAAGAGGCCGGGGCCGACGATCGCGAAGTCGAGCATCGACGGCGACTCCTGCAGGGTGCCCTGCTGGAAGACGCGCTCGACGCTGGCGGTCTCGACGCCGCCGGCCGTGGTGGCGTCGGTGGTCGGGATCTCGCCGTTCAGCGCCTGGATGATCTGCGCGCTGTCGAGGAGCGCGGAGAAGTGGATGCGCAGGCGCTTGTAGCCGGTCGTGTTGGCGTTCGCGATGTTGTTCGCGATGTTCTCCATGCTGCGCTGCTGCTCGAGCAGGCCGGAGAGGGCGGCATCCAGGGAGATCGTCATCAGTTGCCCACCCGTCCAACGTCGTTCACGACTCGTTCGAGGTTCGAAGCGATCTCGCGGAAGAGCTGCTGGTTCGCCTCGTACTGGCGCGACGTCGACATGAGGCGGGTCGTCTCCGATGCGAGGTCGGTGTTCGACTCCTCGAGGGCGCCCTGGTCGAAGCGGGGCTCGCGCCCGGCGGCGAGCAGGGTCGTCGGGCCCTCGGTGGTGAAGGCGGAGCCCTCGGCGCGCACGAGGTCGGTCGGCGCAATGTCGTAGAGGGCAATGGTGCCGACCGGCTGGTCGTCCACGACGACCTCGCCGTTGCGGTAGATGTTCACGACCTCGCCATCGATGACGATCGGCCGGCCGTCGACGCCGAGGACGGCGCGGCCGTCCGTCGTCATGAGAGTGCCCGTGTCGTCCGTCGTGAAGTGGCCGTTCCTCGTGTAGAAGGTCTGGCCGCCTTCGCCCTGCGTGGCGAGGAAGCCGGGCCCGAGGATCGCGACGTCGAGCGGCTCCTCGGTGCGCGTCACGGTGCCCTGCTGAAGGTAGACGCCTCGCTCGGCCTGGTACGTGCCGGTGCCCACCACGCCGAGGTTGCGGCGGAAGGTGAGCGGCACGGGCGTGGAGGCGTTGCCGATGCGCTGGGCGAGCACGCGGTTGAACGACTCGTTGGCGGAGGTGTCTTCCTTGTAGCCCGTCGTTGTGGCGTTCGCGACGTTGTTCGCGACCGCCTCCTGCATGCGCAGGTGCGAGAGCAGGCCCGAGGCGGCGGTGTAGAGCGCTCGGATCATGCGGGCCTCCGAGCCATGCGCAGGCCGACGAGGAGCGAGATGCCCATCGCCCCCGCGAGCAGCGCGACGCGCACGAGGTCGGTCACAAGCGTCGCGTCACCGGTGTTCGGGAGCTGGTCCGGCGCCGTCGAGACATCGCCCGGGGTGCTGCCCTCGCCGCCGGCGGGGCCGACGAGGCTGAAGTGGCCGCCGATGGAGCGGTCGGCGGACGGCTGAGGCGCGTCATCGGGCTTCGGCTCGACGGTGATGATGAAGAGGTCGAAGCCGAAATCGGCGATCGCGGGGAGCGTGCCCTCGAAGTCGATGTGGCCCTCGGCGTTCGCGTTGAAGCGGCCGGTCGAGATGGCGTCGTTGGACTCGGAGTTCACGAGCCAGCCCTGGTAGGACTCGCCGGTGAGCTGAGGCATGCCTTCGGCGGTGAGGTTCGCGAAGCCCTCGGCGAAGGAGAGCTCGAGCTCGCCGGTGGCATCCTGGGGACCCCAGTTCGAAAGGCCCTCGAGGTAGGTGAGCTGCACGAGCGTCGGCACGCCGTTCGCACGCGCGGTGCGGACACCGGAAACGACGATGAGCGCGAGCACCGCGAAGAGCGTCGCGCCGGCGCCGAGCACCAGCCTGCGGCGGTGGGTCATCGAGGTCACGGGCGACCTCGCAACGAGCGTGCCATCCGCACTTCCTCGAGGCCGACTTGCAGCCGTCGCGCGATGGCGCGGTCGGACAGGCCCTCGGCGAGCAGCTGGTCCAGCTGGAGGTGAAGCGAGGTCGGCACGCGCTCGGCAGTCGAGCTCGCGGCCGCCATCGGGGCGGACGCGGGCGGCGGCGCCACCGGGGCGACCGGCGGGGTCGGAGCGGGCGCAGGCGCGGGTGTCGGAGCAGCGGCGGCAGGCGCGGCGACGGCGGTGGCCAGCGGCGCAGGCGCCGGAGCGCTCATCAGCCCCTCGAGGGTGCGGCGCTGGCTCGAGACCTGGCCCTGCAGCTCATCGATGGCGCGCTGAATCTCGAGGAGGAGGTCGTCGACGGACGCGGTCGCCATCGCTCGGAGCGCGGCATCCGTCGGGTCGACGGCGGGCGCCTCGGGCTGGCGGGTGGCGAGCAGGTAGGCCTGCCACAGCACGCCGGCGGCGAGCAGCACGAGCGGCAGCCCCACGAGGAGCGTGAGGGCAAGCGCGGTCGAGAGCGTCACGCGGCCTCCTGCCTCCGAGCCAGCGAAGCGCGCAACCGGGTGAGGGCGCGAGCATGCAGCTGGCAGACGCGCGATTCCGAGATGGCGAGCACCTTGCTCACTTCGCGCATCGTGAGCTCGTCCTTGTAGTAGAGCGAAAGGATGAGCTGCTCACGCTCAGGGAGTTCCCGAATCGAAGAGGCGAGGTCCCCGATCATCTCGTCACGCTCGAGGCCGCTAGCGACGTCGACGGCGTCCGGATCGGCAATCGGCACGTCGCCCGGACCGTCGTCGTCGCCGTCGCCGGAGACGCCGATGGTGTCGAGCGAGACCGTGACCCAGGAGGCGTCGACGATCTGCTTCAGGTACTGCTCGAGCGTGAGGCCGAGCGACTCGGCAACCTCCTGGTCGGTCGGCTCGCGACCGAGGTCGAGTGTGAGCTGAGTGACGGCCTGGTCGGCGAGCTTCGCCTTCTGGCGGACGGAGCGGGGCAGGCGGTCGAGCGAGCGCAGGGTGTCGATGATCGAGCCCTTGATGCGGGCGATGCCATAGGTCTCGAACTTGACGCCCTTGTCAGGCTCGTAGCGCTCCACGGCCTCGATGAGGCCGATCGTGCCGGAGGAGAGCACGTCCTCGTAGTCGAGGATGGCGGGCAGGCTCAGCGCGAGGCGGCCCATGACGTACTTCACCAACGGGGCGTACTGCAGGATCAGCGCCTCGCGAAGCTCCGGATCGCGCGTTTTGACGTAGCGCTTCCAGAGATCGGCATTCTGCTTCTGCTGCTGTTCGGCCTCGGTGGCCGTGGTTCGCTTGCGCGTGCTTCGCTCAGCCACGTGTGTGCACCCCTGCCCGCTCGCTCCGGCTCGGCCGGCCCCTCGTCATCACGTCACGCCGCCTGCGGCAGCTCGTCGGTGACGGCGTCTTCTTCAAGATCATCGGCAGGGCCTTCCTCGAGGGGCTCGGAGCCCTCATTCGAGGCGTCCTGCGCGGTCGGCGGCGCGGTGGCGACGACCAGCTCGCCGGCGTAGGCCAGCAAGCTGACGGCGCCGAACGCGACCATGCCTCGCAGCAGCGCGACCTCCTGCGGGTAGCCCGCGGACCACGAGGCCCACGAGACCCACGCCCAGGCCGCGGCAGCGAGATAGAGGCCGAGCTTGAGGACGACCACTACGCCGCCCTCCGATGAGCCAGTTCGGTCTGCTGGCGGAAGATGTGGCGGACGATCCGCTCCTGCATCCGCCGGGTCAGGTCGATGAACTGGGCGTTGACGCGGTACGGGCCGCCCTTACCGGCCGGGTTCGCGACGCCGAGAGCGACGACCGAGACATCGACATCGACTTCGCCGTCGTCGAGGCCGAAGACGAGCCGGAGCTGGCTGCCGATCGGAACCTCCGCGTGGGTGAGCAGCTGGGCGCCGCCACCGCTGAGGTCGAGGATCTTGGCCTCGATGCGGTCGGTCTCCTCGCCGTCGAAGTTCAGTAGCGCGGTGACGGATGGGACGATGCTGGTCAGCAGGCGGTAGTGCTCGCGGCGCTCGCGGCGCTCGACCTCGGACGGGGCGTCGAGCACGAGCCCCTCGCCGGGCCCCTCGATGATGCGGCGGACCTTCGTCTCGCCGGTGAGCGCGCGGCCGTGCTGCTGGAAGACGAGCATGAGGCGGTCGCCCACCGCGGCCTGCAGCTCGCGATCGGTCGTTCGGGGGATGTCGATGCGGATCTCGCGGGGATCGGCGCGCCGGACCGTCGTGAGGTAGGTCACGGGACGGCCGTCGCGGAAGGCGACGACCTGCACGTGGAGCCCCACGTGGATGTCGAGCGCGCGCGCCGTGGTCATGCGGCGGCCGCCCGTCCGGCCGTCGGGGCGGTCGATGCCGGCGCAGCGTTCGACGTTGCCGCGTTCGTCGCGGTCGCCGGCGCGGGACCACCTCGAGGCCAGCGGCCGGCGAGGACGGCGTGCGCGAGCGCACGGTTGTCGCCCGTCGCGAGCACCTCGCTCAGGGCGTCGCTCGCAGAGGCGAAGGCGATGCCGACGTCGGACTCGATGGCCGCGCTGGCGATGCCGCCGAAGATCGACGTCTCATCGAGGCGCGTCGGGACGAGGCCGGTCAGTCCGAACGGCGCGAAGGCCGACACGAGGCGCAGGGCTTCGGTGGTGTGGGTCATCGCGGAGAGCGTCAGCAGCATCGACGGCCGGTTGGCGGCCTGGAGGAACGCGTTGAGCTCGGCGAGTCGCTCGCGCCTCGTGCCGTTGTGGCCCGGGGTGTCGACGACGACGACGTTCGCACTGCCCGAGGTGAACAGCGCCTTCAGGTCCGCGGGCGCGTAGCACAGCTCGACCTCGAAGCCGGCGGCGGCGCCGCAGGCGATGACCTGCTGGGGCGCGCCCGCGCGATTCACATCGATGCTGGCGAGGGCGACCTCGAGACCGGGGCGCTGCGCCAGCATGCGGGCGAGCCGGACGGCGACCGAGGTCTTGCCGGAGCCACCGGCGCCGACGACGAAGATCGTCGCCGGGCCTCGGCCGATCGAGAGGTCGGCGACGGGCGGCAGGGCGGTCGTCAGGAAGCGCTCGGCGTTCGCGAGCCACTGGCTCACGTTCGCGTCGGTCGTGGTGGCGGCCTCGACCTGGTCGAGCACGCCGACCATCGCGGCCGGGGTCAGACCCTGGTCAATGAGGCGGCTGCGGAGCTCGTGGAGTAGCTCGGGACCGGCATCGACGCGGGCGTGGGTGCGCTCGGCGGTCAGCCGGCCGAGGGCCTCGCGCATGTCGGCGACTTGCTCGGCGATGGCGGCGAGGAGGGCGTGATCGCCCTCGGATGCGGGCGCCGCGGTGGTGGTCGACTCGATGGCGGGCGAGGGCTCGGGAGCCGTCTCGCGGGGCTTCTCGGTCTCAGCGCGGACGAGCGCGGGTGGGAGCTGGTCGCCTTCGCCTCGGCGCAGCGAGCCGGCGAGCGGGTTCTCGAACGGCGGCGCGAGGTTCCCGTCGTCCTCGGCGTCGTCATCGGCCTCGATGGCCGCGACGGGCGCCTCGATGCGCGGGACGGGCTGTGCCGTCTCGGTGTCGGCCAGCGGGGCCATCGCGGCGGCCTCGGCCATACCGCGCACGAGGTCGTGGGCGGCGGCGTCCTGGTCGAAGCGGATGGGCGGCGGCTCGACGCCGTCGGGAATGCCGGCGGTCACCTCGACGAACTGCGCGCCACCGCCGCCGAGGACGCCCGGCACGGATGCCGTGCGCGTCGACACGATGATGGCCTCGTCGCCGAGTGCTTCGCGGACGCGCTCGTAGGCCGCGGCCGCGGTGGGTCCCTGGAAGCGCCTAAGCTGCATACGCCTCCACCTCCACCATGCCGATGGCCTCGACCTCGACCTCGTTGGACACCTCGGCGTACGCGAGGACCGGCAGCTGCGGCAGCGAACGCTCGATCATGCGGCGGATGGGCCGCCGGATACGGGCCGAGCACAGCAGGACGGGCTGGAAGCCGGCCGACGCGGCGCGCTCGAGCTCGTTCGCGAGGCGGACGAGCAGTCGCTGCATCAGGTCGGGCTCGATCACGACGGCGGGACCGGCATCGGTCGGCTGCAGCGCGCCGGCGAGCGTCTGCTCCAGACGCGGGTGCAGCGTGATCGCGCGGAGGCGGCCGTCGTCGCCTCGATGCGACATCGTGATCTGGCGGCCGAGCGCGGCGCGTACGGCCTCGGTGAGCTGGTCGGTCTCCTTCGTCTGGCGACCGCGGTCGGCGAGCGCCTCGCAGATGGTGACCATGTCGCGGACGGAGACGCCCTCGCGGAGCAGCTCCTGGAGCACGCCCTGCACCTCGCCGACGGTGAGGATGGCGGGCACGAGCTCCTCGACGACCGCGGGGTACTCGTCGCGAAGGTTGTTGAGGAGGCCCTGGGCGTCCTGCCTCGAGAGCAGCTCGGGCGCGTGGCGGCGGATGAGCTCGCTGAGGTGCGTCGTGAGCACCGAGGGCGGGTCGACGACGGTGTATCCGGCGAACTCGGCGCGCTGCTTGGCCTCGGGCGCGATCCAGCGCGCCGGGAGGCCGAACGCGGGTTCGACCGTCTCGACGCCGTCGAGGGGCTCGCTGGCGAGGCCGGCGTTCATCGCCAGGAATTGGTGCGCCATGAGCTCGCCCCGGCCGATCTCGATTCCACGCAGCTTCACGACGTACGTGTTTGCGGAAAGTTGCAGATTGTCCCGTATTCGGATCATCGGCACGACGATCCCCAAATCCATGGCCATCTGACGGCGAATAATGGTGATGCGATTAAGCAGACTCCCACCATGCTCACCGTCCACCAGCGGGATGAGGCCGTATCCGACCTCCACCTCCAGAGGGTCGACCTGCAGCACGGAGAGCACGGAGTCGACGCTGGATGCGCGCTCGTCGTGCGCCTCGGATGCTGCGTATTCGGCCTGCTGTTCGTCCGCGCGCACACGCTCGCGAACGAGGTAGCCGGCGCCACCCATCGTCAGGGCGAGCACGATGAACGGGAATCGGGGAAGCCCCGGCACGACGGCGAGCACGCCGAGGACGGCAGCCACTATGAAGAGCGCGCGCGGGCTCGAAAGGAGCTGCGTGCCGATGTCAGTGCCGAGATTCCCCTCGGATGCGGCGCGCGTGACGATGAGGCCGGTCGCGGTCGAGATCAGCAGCGCGGGAATCTGTGAGACGAGGCCGTCACCGACGGTCAGCAGCGAGTAGGTCGACATCGCCTCGCCGGCGGAGAGGCCGCGCTGCATCACGCCGATCGTGATCCCGCCGATGAGGTTGATGGCCACGATGATGAGGCCGGCGATCGCGTCGCCCTTCACGAACTTCGAGGCACCGTCCATCGAGCCGTAGAAGTCGGCCTCGCGCATGATCGTGCTGCGGCGCTCGCGGGCCTCGGTCTCATTGATGAGGCCGGCGTTGAGGTCGGCGTCGATGGACATCTGCTTGCCGGGCATGGCATCGAGGGTGAAGCGCGCCGCGACCTCGGCGACGCGCCCGGCGCCGTTCGTGATCACGACGAACTGGATCACGAGCAAGATGAGGAAGACGACGATACCGACGACGATCGAGCCGCCGATGACGAAGTTGCCGAACGACTCGATGATGTGGCCGGCGTTCGCGTTCAACAGGATGAGTCGCGTCGACGAGACGTTGATCGCGAGGCGGAACAGGGTCACGAGCAGCAGCAGCGAGGGGAAGACCGAGAACTCGAGGACCTGCTTCGTGTACATCGAGATCAGCAGGATGGTGACGCCGATCGCGATGTTCGACGCGACGAGCAGGTCGAGCATCGCCGGCGGCAGCGGGATGACCATCATGAGGACGGTCATCATGACGGCGGCCGCGAGGGCGACGTCGGCGTTCTTCGTGATCAGGCGCAGGGCGCCGTTGACGCCGGGAGCGCCGCTTCGAGGCATGGTGGCGGATCGCTGCGATGCCATGAATCAGCTCCCTCAGACAGCGGCCGCGCGCGCGAAGCGCAGGCGGTACACGAACGCGAGGATCTCGGCGACGGCCTCGTAGAGGTCGGGCGTGATCTCCTGGTTGACGGGGACGGCGCGGTAGATCGCGCGGGTGAGCGGCGGGTTCTCGATGATCGGGATGCCGTGCTCGGCGGCGACCTCGCGGATCCGGAGCGCCATCAGGCGCTCGCCCTTGGCGATGACCTTCGGGGCCTGGTCGGCGGTGGGGTCGTACTTCAGCGCGACCGCGTAGTGCGTCGGGTTCGTCAGCACGACGTCGGCCTTCGGGACGGCCGACAGGACGCGGGCCATGAACGAGCGGCGGAGCTGCGCGATGCGAGAGCGGATCTGCGGATCACCCTCGGTCTGACGCATCTCGTCGCGGACTTCCTGCCGCGTCATCTTGAGCTGCGACATCCAGTCGTAGCGCTGGAAGACGTAGTCGGCCGCGGCGATCGCGAGGAGCGCCATCGCGGAGCGCAGCGTGATCGAGAAGGCGATGTCGGCCACGGTGCCGAGCGACGGCAGCAGGCCCGAGCTCAGGCCGAGCGCCTCGACCTCGTCCATGCGCTGCCAGAGGGTGGCGCCGGCGACGCCGCCGACGATGGCGACCTTGCCGAGGCTCTTGCCCAGCTGCACGACGGTCTGCTTCGAGAAGAAGATGCGCTGGGCGCCCTTGATCGGGTTCATCCTCGAGAACTGCGGCTTCGCGGCCTGGGCCGAGAAGATGAAGCCGGTCTGCACGAAGCCACCCACGAGGCCGATTACCAGCACGGCAATCAGCAGCGGGAGCAGCATCAGCAGCGCGCGCATGATGAGCTCGGTGCCCATCGAGGCGGTGAGGTCCATCGTCACCAGGTCGTCGCGGTCGAGGACGGCGAAGGAGTCGACGAGCAGCGCCTCCATCGAGCGCCAAAGGGCGGCGCCGCCGAAGCGGAAGACGGCGAAGGCGGCCAGCAGCGCGAAGGCGGTATCGACCTCGCGGCTGCGGGCGACCTGGCCCTTCTTCCTCGCGTCGTCGAGGCGCTTGCGCGTGGGCTGCTCGGTGCGGGCGTGTGCCATCGACGGCTCCCTACGGCCTCAGGAAGCCGTTCACCTCGAGGAGCGTCGAGGTGAAGAACGAACCGGTGAACGCCACCAGCAGTGGCGTGGAGACGGCGAGGACGAAGATGCCGACGCCGACCTTCACGGGCAGGCCGACGACGAGGACATTCATCTGCGGCACCGCGCGGCCGACGATGCCGAGCGCGAGGTCCGTGAGGATGAGCGCGGCGGTGACGGGCAGCGAGATGCGGATGGCGACGATGAAGAGCGCCGCGAAGAACGGCGCGACGCGCTCGCCGGCGATGAGTGAGAGGTCCGCGGAGCCGGCCGGCACGACCTCGAACGTGTGCACGAGGCCGACGATGACGATGTAGTGGCCGTTCACGACGAAGAAGACGAGCGTCGCCACCAGGCGGTAGAAGAGCTCCATCACACCAGACTGCACGCCCGTCAGCGGGTCGACGACCTGGCCGAACGAGAAGCCAATCTGGAGGCCGACCATGCCGGCCCCCATCTCGATCGCCTGGAAGACGAGCATCACGGCGATGCCCATCGCGAGGCCGACGAGCACCTCGGAGCCGAGGATCGAGGCGAAGCGGAGGAGGTCCGTGGGTACGGCCTCGGGCCGCGCGTTCAGCGGCAGGACGATGAGGGACAGCAGGAGCGCGAGGCCGATCTTCGTCTGGGGCGGAACGCTGCGGGCGCCGAGCAGGGGCATCGGCACGACCGCAGCGCTCAGCCGCGCGAAGACGAGCAGGAAGTTCGCCGACCACTCGGGCGAGACGTTGAGCAGCTCGGCGAGCATGGACTAGCGCGCCAGCTCGGGCAGCGTGATGAAGAGGTGGTGCGTGTACTGCACCATCGTCCCGACCATCCACGGGCCGAGGACGGCGGCGACCGCGAAGACCCCGAAGATCTTCGGGACGAACGTCATGGTCGGCTCGTTGATCTGCGTCATCGCCTGGAAGATCGAGACGGCGACGCCGATGACGAGGCTGACGATGAGGATGGGCGCGGCGACGAGCAGCGCGGTCATCAGGGCGTCGCTGGCGAGGGCGATCACGGCGGCGTCGGTCATCGAAGCTCCTCCCCGCTCAGGTGACGAAGCTCGTGACGAGGGAGCCGATGATGAGGCTCCACCCATCGACGAGGATGAACAGCAGGATCTTGAAGGGCAGCGAGATCACGACCGGGGGCAGCATCATCATGCCCATCGACAGCAGCGCCGAGGACACGACGATGTCGATGATCAAGAAGGGCACGAAGACGATGAAGCCCATGAGGAACGCGGTCTTCAGCTCGCTGACGATGAAGGACGGGATCACGACGTAGGTCGGGACGTCGTCGACGGTCTCGGGCTGCTGGTCGGTCGAGAGGCCGACGAAGAGCGCGAGGTCGGACTCGCGGGTCTGGGCGAGCATGAACTTGCGCACCGGAGCCTCGGCGATCGACATCGCCTCGGACTGGTCGATCGTGCCGGCGAGGTAGGGCTGCAGGGCCTGCTCGTTGACCGTGGTCCACACAGGAGCCATGACGAACACGGTCAGCAGGAAGGCGATGCCGAGCAGCACCTGGTTCGGTGGAAGCTGCGGCACACCCATCGCGTTTCGGACGAGCGACAGCACGATGATGATGCGGGTGAACGAGGTCACCATCACCAGCAGCGCGGGCGCCACCGAGAGCACGGTGAGCAGCACGAGGAGCTGCACGCCCGTCGCGGCGCCGGGCGTCGCCTGGCCGTTCTGACCGCCGAGGCCGACGTCGGGCACGGTCGTCGAGCCGTCGGCCTGCACGCAGCCCGTCGAGACGAGCGCGAGCAGCGAGACGACGAGCAGCAGCGGGAGGACGCGACGCAGGCGCCGGCTCATCGCAGGCCTTCTCGGCTGTCGCGGCCCCAGAGGCGGTCCCGGCGCTCGAGGGACGTGCCCTCGCGGGCGCGCTCGATGGCGCGCTGCAACTCGGCGATCTGGGCGCGGCGGTAGGAGCCGGCGGCCTGGAGACGCTGCGCGGCGAGCGCGCTGATCTCCGCGGAGACGTCGCGGTCGGGCTCGTCCGCCATCGGGTCGAGGCGAATGGCCTCGAAGCCGGCGTGTGGCGTCGGCGGCGCGGCCGGCGGCGGGGCGGTCGACTGCACCTCGGCGCGCGGGCGGGGCGGCGGGCTCCAGCCGATCAGCGCCTTGCCGAAGCGCGGCAGGGCCGAGCCGAGGCGGCCGACCAGCGCCTCGACGGAGCGCGGCAGCTCGGCAGGGGCGCGTGACGCCTCGGTGAGGCGCTCGACCTCGTCGGGGTCGTCGAGGGTGAGCAGCTGGTTGATGCGGTCCGGCGTCACGCCGAGCAGCACGGCGCGGTTGCCGAGGCGCACGAGCTGGAGCGAGCGGTTCGGGCCAAGGGTACGGGTCTCGACGATCTGGAGCAGACGGCCGGAGCCAGCGGCGCCCCCGTTGACGCGCCGTACGTACCAGCGCATCGCCCAGAACGCGGCCCAGATGGCGACGACCACGAGGCCAAGGCGCAGGCCGAGGTTCAGCCAGTCCCACGCACCGAAGGTGGTGACCGCATCGCCGACGGCGGGCGCCGGCGTCGGCTCCTGCGCGTACGCCGGCCGTGCGGCGGCGAGGCCGGCGAGCAGCAGCACGCCGGCCAGCGCCGAGGCGCGCACGAGCATCGAGGCGCCTCGATTTCGGGGCATCAGCGACTCATCGCGCTCGCGCGCTGGCGCGGCGAGATGATCTCGGTGACACGCACGCCGAAGTTCTCGTCGACGACCACGACCTCGCCTCGGGCGATGAGGCGGTCGTTCACGAGGATGTCGACGGGCTCACCGGCGAGCTTGTTCAACTCGACGACCGAGCCGGGGCCGAGCTCGAGGATCTCCTCGACGGTCAGGCTCGAGCGGCCGAGCTCAACCGTGACGCGCATCGAGACGTCCATGATGAGGTCGATGGGGCGCGCGGGCGCCTCGCGACCGACGGACTCGGGCAGCGGTGGGAAGCGCACGGGGTGGACCGACGCGTCGTCGCCGTTCGCGAAGAGCGGCGGCTGCGGCTCGGAGTCGGCCGGCTCGAACGGCGAGCGACCGCCCGCGGGCGGGAACGCCGAGATGTTGGGCGGGAACTGGTCGGCGGGCATCTCGAACGACGCGGCGCCGGCGACCGGTGCGGCGACCGGCTCCTGGACCGTGCTCGCCTCGTTTGCCGTGCCTGCGTCCATCGTCGAGGCCGCCTCGGCGGGCGACAGGATGTCGATGAAGCGGCCGAGCAGCGAGCTGGGCAGCACGAGGGCCATGGGGACCGAGGCGCCGTCCTGCATCGCGACGGTGAAGTCGACGCGGACAGGCGGGGCGCCCTGCGCCACGTCCTGCACCATCCCGAGCGTCCAGTCGATCTGGCCGCGCCGCACCTCGGAGACGGTCACCTCGGCGCCGGCGAGCGCGTCGCCGAAGAGCGTGAGGCTCACGAGGTCGAGCAGCTCGCGGACGCGCTGGTCGATGGTCTGCAGCTGAGCGGCAGCGAAGGTCTCGTCCGCCATGGCGTCGGCGGAGGTGTCGATGCCGAAGAGGCGGCCGGCGTCCTCGAGCGGGAGGAGCGCGGCGGCGAGCTGCGCCTCGGTCTCCGAGAGGGCAACGCGCAGCTCGAGGCCGACGTGGTCCTGCGCCTCGAAGTCGCGCTGGATCGCCTCGTACTCGGTGAGCGCGGCCATCACGCCCTCGACGGTGCCGGGCTGGCCGGCGACGGTCTCGACGCCGACCTGGAGCACCTCGACGGCGCCGCTCGCGAAGGGCGCGAGCACGCGCTGATCGTCGCCGAGCTGCTGCAGGAGCAGACCGGCGTCGAACGAGGCAGGCGCGGCGGCGACCGCCGGAGCCGGCAGGTCCATCGCCTCGGCCTCGGTCTCGTCGGCGTCCTCGGGCATGCCGGGGTCGCCGGGCAGGCCGGCGTCGATGTCCTCGATGGGGTCGACGTCGGCCTCGAGGGCCTCGTTGAGCGTGGCGTCCTCCGGCTGCTGCGACTCGTCAGCGGGGATCTGGGCGTCGTCAGCCATTGGCGGCCTCCTGGAATCCAGCGTTCACGGGGTCCGGGGTGATCGGAATCGGCGCCGCTGCCGCGGTGGGGGCAGCGGACTGGGCAGTCGAGCGGTCGAGCATCGTGAGGCGCGAGCCTCCGATGCCGGCCTCGCGGAGGTCGGCCTCGTCGAGGTCGTAGGCGGGCTCCTCGACGACGTCGAGGACGAGCGCGCCCACCTGGTTGCCACTCAGGCCGGGACGCGCACGGAAACGCGGCCGATCGCCCACGTACACCTCGATGGGCTCATCGATGCGGCGGTCGAGCACGATCGTGTCGCCCAGCTGCATCTCGGTTACGGCGCGAAGCGGCACATCGGCGCCGCCGAGGCATGCCACGACATCGAGCGGGGCGCGGCCGAGGAGCACGCGCATCACTCGGTGCGCGCGCTGCTCCGGCTGGCGCTTCGGGCTCGAGGCATTCCAGTTCTGCGTCGAGAGCATGGAGACGATCGGCTCGACGAGCGTGTAGGGGAGGCAGATCGACATCGCGCCGAGCTGGTTGCCAATGCTGACCTCGAAGAAGGCGGTGACGACGACGTCGTTCGCACCGGCGATCTGGATCAGGCCGGCGTCGAGGCCGATGTCCTTCAGCTCGAACTGGGTCGGGAGGACGGCGGCCCACATCTCCTCGAGCGACTTGACGAGGCCGCCGGCGAGGGCGCGGAGGAGGGTGACCTCGATCTCACCCACCTCGCGGTTGGCGTCGATGAGCAGGCCGCTGCCGCCCAACAGACGGTCGATGAACTCGGCGGCGACCTCGCGGTTGAACTCGAGCACGATGTTGCCGTCGAGCGGCGCCATCGAGAGGACGTAGCAGATGGTCTGGCTCGGAACCTGGGACTGCCATTCCTCGTAGAGGCCCTGGTCGATGGAGGAGAGGCGCACGGAGACGAGGGTGCGCAGGCGCGAGGACAGCGCCGCGCCGGCGACACGCGCGAACGTGTCGTGCATCGACTGCAGCGTGTGCCACTGCTCCTTGGAGAACTTGTCCGGGCGCCGGAAGTCGTACGGCTTGATCAGCCGCGCGAACTGGCGCTCCTGGTTGGCGGGCCCGCTCTGGGGCGCGCCGGGCGCGGACGCGACGGCCTCCTCCTGATCCCCGCCATCGGGAATCTGGTTGAGGAGGGCGTCGATCTCCCACTGCGAGAGGGCACGGGACTCTGCCATGAGGGTGGCGGCTCCTGCCTCGCTACTGCGTCACGAAGTCGGTGAACAGCACGCGGACGGCGTGCGGCTCCGGGATGGCGTGGTGGACGGCCTCGAGGATCTCGGCGCGGAGGTGCTCCTTGCCCTCGGGAGACGAGATCTCCTCGAGGGTCTTGGCGGAGACGATCGAGGTGATGGCGTCCTCGATGAGGGTGCGGCCGCTGCCGATCTCCTCGGCGAACTCGTGGAGGAGGCGCTCCTCCTCGGCCTGGCACGGCGAGGCGGCACCCTCGGCGACGCAGCCGTGGAGCACCCACGCCCAGTCCTCGGAGGTCGTTTCGAACTCGATGACGGTGGCGAGCTTCAGGTAGGCGGTTCCGCTGTCCTCGCCGGGGCGGAGGTTGAAGACGCGCGACTCGAGCTCGAGCCGGGGCCCGAGCTTGCCCTCGACCACGACCGGCGTGGGCTCGGGGGTCGGCTCGGCCGTGGCCTCGGAGCCGCCGCCGAGCACGAAGAGGAAGAGGACGGCGGCCACCGCACCGCCGGCCACGACACCGCCCACGGCGATGATGATCGTCTTACTCACCCGGGGTTCCTTCCTGCGGGGCCTGCGACGGCGCCTCGGTGCCGGTCGCGTCCGGGGTGGACGGGACGCTGGAGGAGCTGCCGTCCTGCGGCGAGATGATCACGATGTCCGCGCGACGATTCTGCGCGCGGCCCTCGGGCGTGTTGTTCGACGCGACGGGGCGGAATTCGGCGTAGCCCGCGGCGGAGAGCCGAACCGGCGAGACACCGGCATCGACGAGCGCGCGGAGCACGGCGGTCGCGCGCGCCGAGGACAGTTCCCAGTTCGTGGGATAGGCGGCGGTGCCGACCGGCACGTTGTCGGTGTGGCCCTCGACGCGGACGGCGTTCGGCACGGTCTGCAGGACGTCGGCGACGACCTGCATCAGCTCACGCGCCTCGGGCTGCAACTCGGCGCTGGCCGAGGGGAAGAGCAGGTGATCGGCGAGGCGGATGACGATGTCGTCCTGCTGGCGGCCGACGACGATCGTGCCGAGGGCGAAGCCGGAGTCCTGCAGCTCGCGCTCGACGCGCGCCTTGATGAGGTCGAGCTGCGGGTCGGGCAGGCCGATGCTGCCGCCGGAGACGATGCCGCTGCCGCCATCGAAGAAGGGCGACTCGCCGTTCTGGCCCTGGCGGACGTCAACGTTGAACGCGTCCGCGAAGGCGAAGCGCAGCTGCTCGAAGCGGGCGACATCGAGTTCGGCCGTCGAGTACAGGATGATGAAGAACCCGAGGAGCAGGGTCACCAGGTCCGCGTAGGAGATGACCCATCGCTCGTCGTGCCCGCCGCCCTCGTCGCTCATGCGGCAGCCGCCTGAGTGGCCATCTCGGCCTCTTCGTCATCGCCCTTCGAGCGGTGACCGGGGGGCAGGAACGCTTCGAGCTTCTCCTTCACAATGCGCGGGTTGTCGCCGGACTGGATGGCGAGGATGCCCTCGAGGATCATCTCGCGGACGACGCGCTCCTCGGCAGAGCGGAACTTCAGCTTCTCGGCGATCGGCAGGAACAGGACGTTGGCCGCACCCACGCCGTAGAACGTGGCGACGAAGGCCGTCGCGATGCCGTGACCGAGCTCCGAGGGGTCACCACCGAGGTGCGAGAGCACGGTGATGAGGCCCATGACGGCGCCGAGCACGCCGAGGGTCGGCGCGAAGCCGCCGGCGGCCTCGAAGACCTTGGCGTTCTCGCGGTGACGGCGCGACAGGGAGTCGATGTCGATCTCCATGATGGCGCGCAGGGCCTCGGGGTCCGTGCCGTCAATCATGAGCATGAGACCCTTGCGGGCGAAGGCGTCGTCGACGGACTGGGCCTCTTCCTCGAGCGACAGGAGCCCCTCGCGGCGGGCCTTGTCGGCCATGCTCACGAGCTCCTTCGCCATGTGGTTGGCGTGGACGGAGAGCTTGTTGAAGAGCGCGGCCATGGACGCGGCGGGCGTCCGCAGGATCTGCTCCAGCGGGAACGCCATGAAGGTGGCACCGAAGGTGCCCACGATGACGATCATGAAGCCAGGGATGTTGATGAGGCCGCCGATGGCCCCACCCTCGATCATGTAGCCGCCGAGAATGCCGGCGGCCGCCAGCCCCAGACCGATGATCAGCGCGAGATCCACGTCTGGCCCTGACTAGCCGTCGACGACTTTGAGGTGGCCGTACCCGGTGGACGGTCCCCCAATGAGACGGCGGTACTCGATGATGCGGTCGACGACATCGCGTTCCGGCTCCCGCACGACGTACGAGTTGCCGTTGATGAGCACGATGTGCGTGTCGGGCGTGCTCTGGACGCTCTGAATGAACTCCGCGTTCACGTAGAGCTCGCTGCCGTCGAGGCGCGTTACGCGAATCACCGGCGACCTCCACGGACAGCCCAGGCGCGGCCTTCGAAAGCCACGCGAGGCCATTGTTCCGCGGGCCTTGATTGACCCGTATCGGGAATCTGCCGGGGGTGTGGGGGGAGTTCCCCTCAACTCGAGGGGAGGGGGCGACGCCTAGGTGGCGTCGGTCCCGCGCGCGGCCTCGAGCTCCGCGCTGATCGCCTCGTTGAGAGCGGCAACGGTGAAGGGCTTCGGAAGGAAGCGGTTGGCGCCGGTGTCGAGGACCTCGCGAGCCTGCACGTCGTCGCTGTACGCAGACATGACGACGACGCGGATGCCGCTCCAGATTGGGTGGTGACGGATCGCCGAGATCACGTGCATGCCGTCGAGGCGCGGCATGCGGAGGTCGAGGAGGGCGAGATCGATGCGCGGCTCGCGGGTGAGGGCGGTGATCGCCTCTTCGCCGTCCGCGCAGAGCACGGTGCGGTAGCCGCCGGTGCGCAGCACGAGCGCGACCATGTCGCGCACGGGCGCTTCGTCCTCGGCGACGAGGATCACAGGCAACTCGGCCGGATCGCCTGCCGAGGTCATTCGGGGCCGTCCATGGTGGTCATCGGATCATTTGGACGGACGTGGGCGCTCGCGACGCTCGTCGACGGCGGGCGGGACCCGGCGTCGACGAGCGTGGCGACGGTCTTAGCCCGCGCGGCGCGCGGAGTCGTCCTGCTCGAGGTCCGGCGACTCGAGGTCGACCAGGCCACGGCGCAGGGCGTAACGGATGAGGTCCGTGCGGTTCTGCGCGTGCAGCTTGCTCATGATGTGGGCCTTGTGCGCCTCGACAGTCTTCACGGAGATGAAGAGCTCGTCGGCGATGCGCTGGTTCGAGAGGCCCTCGGCGATCAGCTGAAGCACCTCGCGCTCGCGCGCGGTGAGCAGGTCGTAGCCGGTGCGCGCCTCGGGCTGCTTCGACTGGAGCAGCACCTCGTTGACGGCAATCTCCTCGGACACGGCCGACGAGAAGTAGGTGTTGCCGCGATGCACGGACTGCACGGCGAGCACGAGCTCGTCGAGCTCCGAGTTCTTCACGACGTAGCCGGACGCGCCGGCGCGCAGCGCCTGGAGCAGCCGCTCATCCTCGAGGTATGCGGTCAGGATCAGCACGCGGCAGCCGGGGACGCGCTTCACGATCTGGCGCGTGGCCTCGATGCCGTTCAGGCCGGGCATGACCATGTCCATCAGCACGACATCCGGGCGGAGCCGCTCGCTGGCCTCGACGGCCTCGCGGCCGTTCGTGGCCTCGCCCACGACCTCGAGGCCTTCCTGGCCATCGAGGAGCGAGCGGAGCGCCTGCCGCAGCAGCGCGTGGTCGTCGACGACGAGCAGTCGCAGACGGTGGACGCCGTTGCGGGCGGGCCGCCCGCGCGTGACCGGGGCCATGTCTCGTGAGCGGTCATTCATGGGGAGTGCGCCTTCCAGATGCCCGCCGATTTGTCAGCATAACGCGGTTTACTGATTCCGGGCGCTGGTCGGCGGAGGCGGGCCCGCCGGAGCACCCGTTGGCGGGCTTACGCGGAGAGCCGCTCGACGTAGGCCGAGCTCGCGGTGAGCTCGCGGTAGTCGTCGAAGCGCTGCGTCGACTCCGGCGAACCGGGGAACCGGCGCGCCTCGCCGCAGCGGCGGCACGAGCCGTCGACCCAGCCGTTGGAGGGCTCACCGAGCATCCAGTGATGGACGCAAGACGGTGGCTCGGTCGGAACCTGCACGGCAGCCGCGAGGTCGCTCCTCGACCGGCCGAATCCTCGACGCACCTGGCTCATGTCGCTGTCCTTGCAACTGCCGCACACGCCTGTCGTGTGGCGATGGGGACAGGCTAGGTGCGAGGGGTACGTGAGGCCGTAGGGGAATGCCCGCATTTCGAGCGATCCGCGCCCCGCAAGGCAGGGAGACCCCCGCCGCACCTCGGCGTTCCGCGTCCCTCATCCATTCGGGCGGGCGACCGATGATCGAGGGGATGGCTCGAGAGGGCGAGGTTCGTCGTGGCCGAGCGTGCGTCGGAAGCGTGGAGTGGATCCCCCGCCGGGGATCGCCTCGGCGTGGGCGCGCGCCGGCAGCGGTCGTTTGCCGGCTACTTCTCCATCAGCCGCGAGCTGGTCGCCCCCGACGAGGCAGCGGGGGTGGACCTGCACATCGACGTCGGCGGGCGGCTAGTGCTGTACCGGTCTCGCGCGCAGCAAGTCGATGCGGCCTCGATGGAGAAGCTGCGGCGGCGCCAGGTCGACGAGTTCTGGATCGAGACCGAGGACGCCGACGCGTACGCGTCGCACCTGGTCGACCGCGCGAGCGTGCTCCTCGAGGGGGCGCCGTCAGCGGAGGCGCGGGCCTCGATCCTGCGCGGCGCGGCACGGGCCTCGGTGCAGCTCGCGTTTCGACACATCGAGCAGACGGGGTCGTACGAGGGGGTGCGACGCACTGCCGAGCTCACGGTCGAGCACGTGGTCTCAGACCCGGCCTTCATGCCTCAACTGATCGAATTCGTCGGGGAGCAGGACCTGCTGCTGACGCGCGCCACCAACACGGCGGCCTACGCGATCGCCCTCGGGGCACGGCAGCAGACGTTCAGCGACCAGCAGCTGCACGACCTCGGCGTCGGGGCGCTGATGCACGACCTGGGCCTCGTGCCGCTATCGAGCGCCCTCGATACGAGCGCGCCGCTGTCCGAGGTCGAGCAGCGGATGGCGGATCGCCACGGCAAGCGCGGATACGACTCGATGGTGCGGGCGGGGGTCGAGAACTCGACGGTCCTCGAGATCGTGCGTGACCACCACGGGACAGAGACGGGGGAGCTACCGTCGCTGCCCGCGCAGGTCGTGGCGCTGGCGGACCTGTTCGACGACCTGACGAACCGCCCGGGGGCGGCCGTCGGCCCGTTCGCCGCGCTGTATCAGATGCGAGCGGCGAGCGGCCGGGCGTTCTCCACCGAGCTCCTGCGAGACTTCGTGCTGATGCTCGGCGGCGTGCCGGTCATCAACCCGGACAGCCCGGTGGCGTCCGTGTCACGACGGACGGCCCGAATGCCCGAGCGAGACGGGAGCGGCCAGCCCCGCCCGGGCGAGGGACGAACGACGGGCTCCGCCTCTTAGAGGCGGAGCTTGCCGTGCGAGGGCTGGCGGCGGCGCTGCTTGCCGGCGGCCAGGCGCTCCTCCTCGAGGAGCTCGGCCGGGTCGGCCTTCTGGGCCTCGTGGACGTAGCCACAGGCGATGCAGGAGCCGAACTTCCCGTACCAGTCGTCCTCGATAATCATGAGGCCACGGCAGCGGGGACAGTTCTTCGGGGGGGCACTGCTGATCATGACATACCTCTAACGGGGGAGGCGCGACCGGTCTCCCACCGGTCGTAGGCCTGCCGCGTTCTGCCGCCGGGGTTAGCTGACGGGTTCGGGCCGCGCAGGGTAGCCCGCCCTCCGAAGAGGGTTCACCCCAATAGTTGGGTCCCCCGGTCGACCGCCGGTTGTCCGACGGCCAATTAGGCAGGGCGCCAAGGGCGCCAATCACATTCACGAGGTATTCGTGATTGTGACGACAAGAGCATACGGGCAGATCGAGGCCTGTCAACCCACCCCGACCGCGCTTGTTATCCGGTCAGATCGCCTTTGCCACACAGACGATTTCGGTCGAGAGGGGTCCGAACGGCTCCCCGAAGAAGTCGCCCTCGAGGCGCTCGATCGCGAAGCCGGTGCGCGCGAGCAGATGCTCGAGCTCATGGCGGTAGATGTAGCGCAGACGGATCTCGACGCGCTGGGGGCGGCCGTCGCCGGACGGCAGCAGCATAGTGGAGTCGACGCGCTGGCCGCTGGTCTCGTAGCGGTGCTGCTGCTCGCCGCCGCCGGGCCTCGGCTCCCACTCTTCGTCGCCTCGATTGAGCCAGTCCGCGATCTTCGCGATATCGGGGTTGAAGACGTTGAGGGCGAGGCGGCCGCCGGGCTCGAGGGCGGCGCGACAGGCCTCGAGGGTGGCGAGCTGGTCCTCGGTTGTGAGGTTGTGGAGGAAGGCGCGGTAGGGAATCGTCACCAGGCGGACCGGTCGGGCGAGCGCAAAGCGACGCATGTCCGCCTGCGCCAGCGCCAGCCCCTCGACGCCCGTCTCGAGCGCCTTGCGGCGTGCGATGACGAGCATCTCGTGCGCGAGGTCGAGGCCGAGGACGGGCACGCCGGCCGCCGCGATCGGGATCGCGATACGGCCGGTGCCAACGCCGAGCTCGACGACGGGACGACCTGCCTCCTCGGCGTCGGCCTCGAGGGCGATGGCGCGGTAGAACTCGACGTCGCCTCGGACGCCCTGAGAGTGGTCGTCGTAGGCCTGGGCGAACTCGGTGTAGAAGGGGTCGACGAGCGGCTCGGTCATGTCGGCCTCGATGGTGAGTCTAAGGCGAGGCGCTCGGCCTCGCGAATCTCGAACTCCTCGCGCAGGAGGCCCATGACCAGCGTGTCGTAGTAGCGGCCGCCGGCGTAGCGACGCTGGCGCAGCCGCCCCTCGAGGACGAAGCCCACCTTCTCGTAGGAGCGTCGGGCGCGCGGGTTGTACTCGTACGTGTAGAGCTCGATGCGGTTCAGGTCGAGGTCCTCGAAGGCATAGCGGCAGAGGGTGCGCATGGCGTCCTCGCCGTAGCCGCGGTTCCAGTACTCGCGTTCGCCGATGAGGATGCCGACCTCGCCCCAGCGCGCGATCGCGTCAAGCTCGCGCAATGTGATCGTGCCGATGAGGACGGGCGCGGGGCCGTCCACCGCCTCGATGGCGAGGTGAACGCCGTGCTCCCAGTCGTTGACGGCCCACTGCGTGCGGATCGTCTCCTCCTCGGCAGCGAGCGACCACTGGAAGGGGGCGCCGCCGAGGAAGCGGATGACCTCGACGTCGTTCACCCAGCGCTGGTAGGTCGCCGCGTCCTCGACGGCGCGCGGTCGCAGCCGGACGCGATCACCCTCGAGGTACATCGCCCACCTCCTCGGCTGCGCCGTACAGGGCATCGAAGCGCGCCCGGTCGATGCCCATCCGCAGCGTGTCCAGGTAGTAGCCACGGCCTCGATAGGCGGCGGGGAAGCGGCCCTCGTGCTCGAAGCCGAGGCGCTCGTACAGCGCGATCGCCCTCGTGTGGGGCGCGAAGACATCGAGGTGGACGCGCCGCAGGTTGAGGTCGCGGAAGCCGAAGGCGAGCAGCGTGCGCAGAGCGTCGAAGCCGTAGCCGCGGCCCCACTGCTCCTTCGCACCGATCATCACGCCGAGCTCGGCCGTGCGGTGGAGCGTGCTGCCCTCCTGGAGGCCGCAGTTGCCGATGTGCTCGGCGGTGGCCGCGACCTCGATGGCGAACTGGGCGTTCGTGTAGGAGTTCGCCTTCGAAGCGGCCTCGGCCCAGTCGCGCTCGGCCTGCATCGTCATCGGGTAGCGGAGCGCGAGGTACTCGGTGACCTCGCGGTCGTTCACCCAGCGGTAGGCGCGCGCAGCGTCGCCGGGCTCGATGGCGCGAAGGCGGGTGGTCTCGCCGAGGAGCATCGGTTCGCTCACTTCCTCGATGGCGGCAGATACGAAACCGGCCCGTCTGGTGACGGGCCGGAGGTTCGCTGTGCCGTGACCGGATGGTCGATGCAGCTAGCCTCCGCCCGCCGGCTTGGCGGTCGAGAGCTGAATCATGGCGACGGCGTAGGCGCTGTGCTGCATGGTCCGGGCAATCTAGGAACGAACGTGATGCCCGTCAAGTTGGCAGCCGTGCGTGTCGCCTCGTACCGCGCGGGGAGCACGACTGGTATCGTGCGAGCACTCGACGAGGGTCCGGGGAAGCCGGTGCGAGTCCGGCGCTGTCCCGCAACTGTGTGCGCGCCTCGATGATTCGAGGCAACGCGAGCCAGAGCACCGGCCTGCCGTCAGTGATGGTGTCACCCGCTTCGCGAGGACGAGGCGATGGCACGCCTGGGCGCGCGAGCCGCGCGGCCCTCGCGTCCCGTCCCACCTCTCGCGATCCGCGACCGCGAGGGGGCTTTCGCTGGCCGACGTACCGAGCTCCTGGACCGGCAGTGCCGAGACCGCGCGACGTTCGTGGTTGCCTCGGCGCGCGCCGTTCCCCGGCGCGGTCGCCGGGGCGACGTTGCTCCTCCTTGCCGTCGCCGCGATCGCGCTGACGCAGGGCTCGGCCTCGATACCGATTCCGGAGGCGCTGCGGACGCTCCTCGGGGCGCTACCGCTCGTCGATGCCCCGGCGGACCAGCCCGCCTCGTGGCAGCGCATCGTCCTCGACATTCGTCTGCCGCGCGTGGTCGCGGCGGGGGTCGTCGGCGCCTCGCTGGCGTTCTCGGGGGCGGCGTACCAGGGGGTGTTTCGCAATCCCCTCGCGAGCCCGTACCTGCTGGGGGTGGCGTCGGGCGCCGCGCTCGGGGCGGCAATCGCGATCGTCTCGCCCCTCGAAGCGAGCGCGTACGGCTTCGGGTGGGTGCCGCTGTTCGCGTTCCTCGGCGGCGGGCTGACCGTCGTCGCGGTCTACGTCATCGCGCGGGGGGCAGACGGCAGCTCCACCAACACGACGCTGATCCTCGCGGGGGTGGCGCTCTCGGCGGTGCTGGGTGCGGTGACCTCGTTCATCATGCTGACCGGCGGTCAGAAGGCTCAGCCGATCTTCTCCTTCCTCTTCGGGACCTTGAACACCTCAACTTGGGAGCGGCTCGCCCTCGGGGCGCCCTACCTCGTGGTGGGCGCGGGCATCGTGATGGCACACGCGCGGCTGCTCAACGTCATGCAACTCGACGAGGACCAGGCGCGCCAGCTCGGCGTCGACGTCGGTCGCACGAGGCTGATCGTCCTCGGCGCCTCGTCGCTGGTGGCCGCGGCGACCGTGGCGATTGCGGGTGTCATCGGCTTCGTGGGTCTGATCGTGCCGCACATCGTGCGGCTCGTG
Organism: Dehalococcoidia bacterium; assembly: GCA_041390625.1. GTDB lineage: Bacteria > Chloroflexota > Dehalococcoidia > UBA2979 > UBA2979 > RBC038. Next base: position 225,022 of record JAWKPM010000004.1, read on the forward strand.
TTCGGGGGTGACCACCGGCAGTTGCTGCCGTTGAGCGCGCTCTTCGGTGCCTCGTTCCTCATCGCCTCGGACGTGATCTCCAGGACATTGATCGCGCCTCAGGAGATCCCGGTCGGCATCGTGACGGCGCTCGCGGGCGGGCCGTTCTTCCTCTACCTCCTGCGTGCGCGACGGGTGGGCGACCTGTGAGCGCCCTCGATCGCAAACCAGCGTTGCGATGCGAGGAGGTCGCCGTCCGCCTGGGCGAGCGGCGGGTCCTCGATGGCGTCACAGTCGACGTGGCTGGCGGCGAGATCGTCGGCCTCGTGGGGCCGAACGGGGCCGGGAAGAGCACGCTACTGCGGGCGATCTCAGGCCTCGTGCCCCTCGAGGGTGGGCGCATCGAGATCGAGGGCGCGGCGCACGACCGGCTGTCGAGCCGCGAGCTGGCGCGTCGGATCGCGGTGGTGCAGCAGCTGCCGGAGGCGCCGCCCTCGATGCGAGTCGGCGAGCTGGTGCTGCTCGGGCGCAGTCCGCACCTCGGTCTGCTCGAACGCGAAGGGGAGCGCGACCGCGCCATCGCCTGGGCAGCGATGGAACGCGCCGGGTGCGCCGACCTCGCGGACCGTGCGCTCTCGACGCTCTCGGGTGGCCAGCGGCGGCGGGCCTTCATCGCGCGGGCGCTGGCGCAGGACACGAAGACGCTGCTCCTCGACGAGCCGACCTCGAACCTCGACCCGCAGGCGCAGGGCGAGCTGTTCGCGCTGCTGCGCACGCTGGCCGACGAGGGCACGGCAGTGCTTGCGGTGGTTCACGATCTGACGCTGGCCGCCGCATACTGCGATCGCGTAGTGCTACTGGCGGAGGGCCGCGTAGTCGCCGGCGGCGCTCCAGCAGAGGTGCTCACCGCCTCGACGGTGGCGCGGGTGTATGGCCCGCTCGTCGACGTGGTGGCGCACCCGGAGACGGGCCTGCCGCTCGTCGTGCCGGCGACCGTGAGAACGGATGCAGAAGTGGAGGCACGAGGATGACGACCGACGACGCCTCGGCCTCGAGTGCCTCGGAGGCCGCCTCGCACGAGGTTGAGCGCGCCTCGGAGAAGCACGAGGAGCCGGTCGAGCAGTGGCAGGGCAAGTGGGAAGGCCTCTTTCCGAAGAAGCACCCGCTGGTCGTGCTCAACACAGGCAACGGCAAGGGCAAGACGACGGCCGCCCTCGGCGTCACGCTGCGCGCGTGGGGCCGTGGTTGGAAGATCTGCTGGCTCCAGTTCATCAAGTCGAAGACGAGCAACTACGGCGAGACGCGGGCCGCGCGGCGCATGGGCATCGAGATGATCCCGCTCGGCGACGGCTTCACGTGGCTCTCGAAGGACATCGAGCACGACAAGGCGCTGGCGCGCGAGTGCTGGGCGCTCGCGAAGGAGAAGATCGAGTCGGCCGAGTTCGACCTCGTCGTCCTCGACGAGATCACGTACCCAATCACCTACGGCTGGCTCGAGGTCGAAGACGTGATCGAGGTACTCACGAACCGGCCGAAGGACGTCGACGTCATCATGACGGGGCGCGACGCCCACCCTCGCCTCGTGGAGTTCGCCGACACGGTGACCGAGATGACCGAGGTGAAGCACGCCTACCAGAGCGGCGTGAAGGCGCAGCCCGGGATCGACTACTGAGATGACGGAGTACGCGGAGGCGATCGCGCGGACTGCGGCCTCGATCCGGCCGCCGGACGAGGCGGCGCGCGCCGCGGCGCTGGCACGCCACTCGACGCTCACGAAGCCGCCCGGATCGCTCGGGCGCCTCGAGGGGGTGGCGGTCCGCATCGCCTCGATGACCGGGCAGGCACGCCCGCGCCTCGAGCGGCGGCTCATCGTCGTCGCGGCGGGCGACCACGGCGTTACGAAGCAGGGCGTCTCGGCGTATCCGGCAAGCGTCACGGCGCAGATGGTCGCGAACTTCCTCGGCGGCGGCGCGGCGATATCTGTGCTGGCCGACCACGCCGGCGCGCGCCTGAGGATCGTCGATGCCGGCGTCGCGAGTCCGCTGCCCGCGGGTCTCGATGCGACGAACGACCATCGACTGGTGCGCCTCGGACTCGGCGCCGGGACGGGCGACATCACGCGTGAGCCTGCGATGCCTCGGGAGGTCGCGGAGCGCGCGATTGCCGAGGGCATTGCGCTGTTCGAGGTGGAGCGTGCCAGCGAGGGCGTGGACATCATCGGCCTCGGCGAGATGGGCATCGGCAACACCACGTCGGCCTCGGCGATCGTCTCGGCGGTGACCGGCCAGACGCCTCGGATGGTCACGGGGCGCGGCACGGGCGTCGATGACGCGCGCTTCGAGGCGAAGGTCGAGGCGATCGAGCGCGCGCTCGCGCTGCACCAGCCTGCGCCCGGCGATGGCGCCGGCCTGCTCGCCTCGATCGGCGGATTCGAGATCGGGGTGCTCGCGGGGCTGTACCTCGGCGCCGCGGCGGCGCGCGTGCCGGCGGTGGTCGACGGGTTGATCTCGGGGGCGGCGGCACTCGTCGCAGCGGCGATCGAGCCTCGGTGCGTCGACTACCTGGTGGCTTCGCACCGTGGCAGCGAGCCCGGCCACGCCGCTACGCTCGATTGGCTCGGCCTCGAGCCGCTGCTCGACCTCGACCTGCGTCTGGGCGAGGGGACGGGTGCGGCCCTCGGCATCTCGCTGTGCGTGGCGGCCTGCCGCGTCCTGGACGAGATGGCGACCTTCGACGAGGCCGGCGTGGACGACACAGACGGCGCGGTCGTTCCGGAGGCGTAACGACATGCCCTCGATCCCGACCCCACCCTCGTGGCTGCCGTGGTGGTGGCAGCAGGCGTGGTCCCAGTCCATCTCGCGGCGCGAGTGGCGCCGGTCGTGGCAGTGGAACTCGCCGCTGGTCGCGCTCGAGTTCCTGACGACGCTGCGGCTCCGCAAGGTGCGGCAGTGGGACGATCGCACCTTCGGCGCGGCGCTGGCGTGGTACCCGGCCGTCGGGCTGCTGATCGGCCTCGCGCTGCTCGTCGGAGACCGGATTCTCGCCGAGCTGCTGCCGGTGGGTGCGGCCTCGGCGCTGCTGGTGGCGGGGCTCGCGCTGCTGTCCGGCGGATTGCACCTCGATGGCGTGGCAGACACGGCAGACGGCATGGCGCTGCAGGGCGATCGCGCCGAGCGGCTGGGGGTGATGTCGGAGGGCAACACCGGGCCGGCCGGCGTGATGTCGCTCGTCCTCGTGCTGCTGATCGAGTGGGTGGCGCTGAGCTCCCTCGAGGCGCCGGTGCGCTCGGCGGGCATCGTGCTGGCGCCCGCCCTCGCGCGGTGGTCGGTCGTGCCGATGGTCGTGTTCTTCCGCCCCGCGCGGCCTCGAGGCCTGGGGCACGCGCTGCATCAGTCGGCGTGGCCGCTGGCGGCGCCGATCGCGACGCTGACTGCGGGCATCGCCTCGCTGGCGCTGTTCGGCCTCGCGGGGGTCGTCCTCGTGATGGTGGCGGGCGCGGCGGCATTCGTGATCGCCTGGACCTCGTGGCGGCTGCTGCAGGGCGTGACCGGCGACACCTACGGCGCGGCGATTGAGGTCTCCTTCGCCGCCGTGCTGCTCTCGATCGTGGCGGCCGGACAGCACGGCTGGATCTCCGGGACGTTCCTGACGTGACGCTCTGCCTCGTGAGGTGCGGTCGTTCGTGAGGGCCGCGCTGACCCTCCTCGCTGCGCTGGCCCTCGATGACCGCTTCGGCGAGCCGCCGGCGGCGTGGCACCCGGTGCGGCTGATCGGGCGCGCGATCACAGCAATCGAGGCGCGGGCGCCCCTCGATGGGCCGGGCCGGCTGCGCTACGGCGCCGCGATGGCGGGGGCGATCCCTTTCGGCGCAGCGGCGGTGGCGCTCATGGCCTCGAGGCTGGCGCGGCGCGTGCATGCCGTCGTTGGCTTCGTCTTCGATGCGGCGCTGCTGTCCTCGATGCTGGCGCGACGCTCGCTGTTCGGGCGGGCGCGGGAGGTCGAGACGGCGCTCGAGGCCGGCGACCTCGATGGCGCGCGGGCGAGCCTCGGACGGCATCTCGTGAGCCGTGACACCTCGGAGCTGGATGCCTCCGAGGTGTCGGGCGCGACGATCGAGTCGGTGGCGGAGAACCTCTCGGATGGGTTCACGGGGCCGGTGCTCGCGTACGCCCTCGGCGGGATGCCGGGCGCGGTGGCCTATCGCGCCGTGAACACCCTGGACTCGATGTGGGGCTATCGCCGCGAGCCGTACACCGAGCTCGGGCGGCACCCGGCGCGCCTCGATGACGCGATCAACCTCGTGCCGTCGCGCGTGACGGCGGGAGTGATCGTCGCGGCCTCGGCGGTGGATGCGCCCGAGGACGCGCGGCGGGCATTCGACACCTGGCTGGATGAAGGCGACCTGACGGAGAGCCCGAACGCGGGCCAGCCGATGGGGGCGATGGCCGGCGCGTTGGGACGTCGACTCGAGAAGCGCGGGGCGTATGTCCTCGGGCTCGGCTTCGAAGCACCGGCCGCCGGCGACATTGCGCGCGCCGTTCGCATTGCCAACCGCGCCTCGATGATCATCGCCGCGAGCGCCGTCGCGCTCACGCTCTGGCGGCATCGATGAGGCGCTCATCGTGAGCGACGTCGTGCACGGCGGGCTGCAGCAGGCGGAGCTCGATGCGCTTGGGCTGACGCGGGCGGACGTCCTCGATCTGTCGGCGAGCCTCAATCCGAGCGGTCCGCACCCGGACGTGCTGGTGGCGGCGGTCGAGGCGGATCTGCGGCGCTACCCCGAAACGGACGCCGCGTCGCTGCGGGAAGCACTCGCGTCCCTCGAAGGGGTCGAGCCCTCGGAGCTGCTGGTCACGGCGGGGGCGACCGGCGCGATCCACCTCGCGGCGCGCATGTTCCTCGGGCCGGGGTCGCGGGCAGTGATCTTCGGGCCGACCTTCGGCGAGTACGAAGCCGCCGCAACGGCGGCCGGCGCGAGCATCGAGGGGCGAACGTTCGCCGACCTCGAGGCCGGACACCTCGACCTCAGCGAGCTCGGCGAGCGGCCGCTTGCCTTCCTGTGCAACCCGAACAACCCGACGGGCGGCTACCTCGACCAGTCGACCATCGAAGGGGTGGCGGCGGCCGTCGCGCATCGAGGCGGCGCACTGCTTCTCGATGTCGCGTACGACGCCTTCGTCGAGGACGCGTGGGACGCGGAGGAGCTGGTGCGGGCGGGCGCGCCGGTGCTCGTGGCGCATTCGATGACGAAGCTGCACGCGATCCCGGGCGTGCGACTTGGGTACCTGACCGGGCCGGCCGAGTTGATCGCACGCCTCGAGGCGGGTCAGCCCTCGTGGAGCGTGAGCGCACAGGCGATCTCGGCAGGGCTCGCGGCCGTGCGGGTCGATGCGACGCAGCGCGAGGCCGCGCGCGACGCGGGTGCGACGCGCCGGACGCTGGTCGAGGCGCTGCGCGGTGCCGGCTTCGAGGTCCAGGACGGCCGCGCGAACTTCATCCTCGCGCGGGTCGACGATGCCTCGGCGTTCCGCACGCGGCTGCTGCGGCGGGGGTTCGCGGTGCGCGACTGCGCCTCGTTTGGCCTCGACGGCTGGGTGCGCATCGGGATGCCGCCCTCGGGTGCCGTGCGGCGCCTTGCCGCCGCGTTCGCGGCTGCGCGCGAGGACGCCTAGTGCCGGCCCCGGTGCTGATGGTCGTGGGCACCGCATCCTCGGTGGGGAAGTCGGTCCTCGTGACGGCGTTGTGCCGCATCTTCCGGCAGGACGGGCTGCGCGTGGCGCCGTTCAAGGCGCAGAACATGTCGAACAACGCGGATGTCACGCCGGACGGCCTCGAGATCGGGCGTGCGCAGGCCGAGCAGGCGGCGGCCGCGGGCCTCGAGCCGCGTGTTGAGATGAACCCGGTGCTGCTGAAGCCGCAGGGCGACCGCACCTCGCAGCTCGTGCTGAACGGGCGGCCGGCGGGCACTCTCGGGTCGGGCGACTTCCTCGGGCGGCGGAAGGCCGAGCTGTGGCCGGCCGTCGAGGCGGCGCTCGCGACGCTGCGGGCGGAGCACGACCTCGTGGTAATTGAGGGCGCGGGCAGCCCGGCGGAGGTGAACCTGCGCGCGGGCGACATCGTGAACATGCGCGTCGCGATGCACGCGCAGGCACCGACGCTCCTCGTGGGGGACATCGACCGCGGCGGCGTCTTCGCGCACCTCGTGGGCACGCTCGCGCTACTGGAGCCGGAGGAGCGCGCGCTGATTCGAGGCTTCGTCATCAACCGCTTCCGCGGCGACCCCTCGTTGCTCGCTCCGGCGATCGAGGACCTCGAGGGGCGGACCGGCGTGCCGGTGCTGGGCGTGATCCCGTGGATCGACGCGCTGCGCGTGGCGCAGGAGGACGCGGTCGCCCTCGAGCGGCCGGACGAGGCGCGTCGAGACGTCGAGGACGGGACGGTGGTGGACATCGCCGTCGTGCGGCTGCCGCGCATCGCGAACTTCGACGACTTCGACCCGCTCATCGATGAGCCGGGGGTGCGGCTGCGCTACGTCTCGCGGCCGGAGGACCTCGGGACGCCGCAGCTCATCGTGCTGCCCGGGACGAAGGCAACGATCGCCGACCTCGACGCGATGCGGCGCGGCGGCCTCGATCGCGCAGTGATCGCGGCGCACGAGGCGGGCGCGACGGTCCTCGGCGTGTGCGGGGGCTACCAGATGCTCGGCGAGCGGCTGATCGACCCGGACGGGGTCGAGGCGCCCGCGGGGAGCGAGGTGCCCGGCCTCGGGCTGCTGCCCCTCGAGACCACGTTCGCGGCCGAGAAGCGGACCGTGCGCACGAGCGGATCGGTCGCGCGGGGCGCAGGGCCCTGGGCCGCCTCGACGGGCGCGCCGATCGAGGGGTACGAGATCCACATGGGGCGCACGAGCGCCCTCGATGATCGCTCGCTCGCGCCGCTGCTCGAGCTCGAGAGCGGGCCGGACGGTGCGCTGTCCGAGGACGGGCGGGTGGCCGGCACATACGTGCACGGGCTGCTGCACAACGACGAGCTGCGACACGCGCTGCTCGCGGGCCTCGGACGGGGCGAGGCGCCTCGGCGGGCGTTCGACCGCGAGCGCGAGTTCGACCGGCTGGCGCAGCACGTGCGGTCGCACCTCGACATGGAACGCGTGCGCGCGCTCCTCGGGCTGGGCGAGGGCGGCTGATGGGTGAGAGCTGGTTCGTCACGGGCGGCGCGCGATCGGGCAAAAGCGGGTTCGCGCAGCGCCTCGCCGCCTCGACCGGCCTCGAGGTCGTGTTCATCGCGACCCTCGAAGCACTCGACGAGGAGATGGAGATCCGCATCGCGCGGCATCAGGCGGAGCGACCACCCGAGTGGCTGACGATCGAGGCGCCGCTCGATCCACGCCGTCCCCTCGATGTCGTCTCGCCCGAGGCGTGCGTGCTGCTCGACTGCTGGTCGCTGTGGGTCTCGAACCGGCTGTTGCGACTCGGTGGAGCGCCGAGCGCCGACGAGCTCACCGCCCTCGAGACGGAGCTCGTCCGCGAAGTGGACGCCATCCTCGAGGTCCAGCGCGCGCGCAGCGGGCCGCTCGTGTCCGTCAGCAACGAGGTGGGTAGTGGCGTCGTGCCTGACTCGGTGCTCGGGCGGGCGTATCGCGACTTGCTGGGTCGGGTGAATCAGCGCGCCTCGGCCTCGGCGGAGCGCGCGTGGCTGCTGGTCGCCGGTCGCGCCCTCGAACTGCCGCCTCCCGCCTCGTAGCTCCCGTCACGCCTCGACGGATTGGTTCGCGTGGGGCGGACATGACGAGGCCCCCGTCGCGGGGGCCCCATCACCGTCCGAGGAATCGGTTGAACGCTTAGGAAGAAGACTGCCACTCCTGGAGGGTGGCCTCCAACTGGAGGGTGTCACCGCCGCGGACCACGGTCAGCGTCACGGTGTCACCCACGTTGTGGTCATCGATGATGCCGGCGAGCGCGGTGATGCTCGCGACGTCCTGGCCATCGATGGCGGTGATCACATCGCCACCCCTCGGCAGGCCGCCGTCGGCGCCGGCGCTCGTCGGGCCGCGCAGCCCGGCGTTCTCGGCGCCGCTCCCGGGGGAGACCGAGGTCACGTAGACACCACTGGAGACCTGCAGGCCGAGGTCGGTCGCGTTGAGGTCGGTCAGGTCGACGCCGCCGATGCCGAGCTGCGGGTGCGAGACCGACTCGCCATCGATAAGACGCGGGATGAAGCGCAGCGCGGTGTTCGAGGGCACAGCGAAGCCGATGCCAACGAAGACGCCCTGGCCGGTGGGGTTCTCGATCGAGGTGTTGATGCCGATCACCTCGCCCTTGCCGTTGAAGAGCGGGCCGCCGGAGTTGCCGGGGTTCACGGCCGCGTCGGTCTGGATGACCGAGCGAATCGGGCGGCCGTTGAGGGCCGGGCGCTCGCGCTCGACGGCGCTCACGATGCCCGACGTCACCGAGAAGGAGAGCGAGAACGGGTTGCCGATGGCGAAGACCGGCTCACCGACGCGGACGCCGTCCGAGTTGCCGAAGTTGGCGGGCACGAGCCGCTGCGGCTGGACGGCCGCTCGGATGACCGCGAGGTCGTTGCCCGGATCGGTGCCGAGGACGGTCGCGGTGGCCTCGGTGCCGTCGGCGAGGATGACGGTCACGGCCGTCGCGTCCTCGACGACGTGGTAGTTGGTGAGGATGTGGCCCTCGGTGTCGATGACGACGCCGGAGCCGACGCCCTCGGCGCTGAACGCGCCCTGCGAGGTCGCGGTCTGGATGCGGACGACCGACGGGCTGACCTGCGCCACGAGGTCCGGCAGGTTCTCGATGGCGGCCGCGACGACGGCAGTACTCCCGGCGGACGTCCCGGCATCGGTGGTCGCGGCAATCGGCACGTTCGTGCCCGCCGCGGTCGCCTGGACCGTCGCTGGAGTGGAGCCGTCGTCGGTGACGTTCACTGCGAGAACGCCACCGACCACCATCGAGATGACGATGGCGGCACTGAGGACGGCGCCCTGGATCCATGCGCGCTGCATGGTGACCTCCGATGTGAGACGTACGACGGGACGAATCCATCATCGCGCTGGAGCGTCAACGAGGCACGCCACCTTTGTGAACGGGGTGCTAAGCGTGCGCATGAACGCATGACGGGGCGCCGCACCACCTGGGAGCGGTCCGGGCGGCCGTCGGGAGAGGGGAGCTAGCTCGAGAGGAGCGTGAAGCGGGGCTGCGGCACGCTGGCAGCGGACGGCTGATCGCCGCCCTGCAGCACGCGCAGCGCGGGACGGAGCGCGCGGTCCTCGACGGCCTGGGCGAGGTCGCCGGTCAGCGCCTGCTCGACGGCGCGGAGGAGCGCGGCCTCGCGAGGCGCGAGCAGGGCATCGAGGGCATCGCCTCGGGGTGAGGCCACGATGTGGTCGACCTCGGCGCCGAGCAGGTCGCCGTGGCGCAGCCGCGTGGACTCGATGGGGCCATCGTCCGGCGCGATGGTCAGGGTCGTGTGCTCGGCAGTGGCATCGAGCTCGGCGCTGCCGGCGGCTGCGAGCGCGCGGATGCGGAGGGTGCTCCACGGGCCGCGACGCGCGGTGATGGTCGCCATACCGCCCTCGGGCAGGCGCAGGTGCGCCGAGATCACCTCGGGGGCCGAACGCATGCCGGCGTGGGACGCAGCGAGCGCGAGGGGCGCGGCCGGCAGCAGGCGGGCGTACGCGGCAAAGCCGTCGCGGAGCAGGGCGAGGGCAGAACGCTCGCCCTCGATCTCCAGCGAGACGTAGTGGGGGCGCCACCGGCGCTCGCCCAGCTGGGCGCTAAAGAACGCGAGACCGGCCGAGCGCAGCAGTGGGCGCAGCAGGAAGAGCGCCACACCTCGGGCGTTGGCGGCCTCGGCGGCGGCATCGAGCGCCTCGGCGTCGGCGACATCGCCACGCAGGAGGATCGTTGAGCCTCGAACGGCCGCGGCCTCGATCAGGTTCGACGCGTCCTCGGTGCCGTCGATGAGCACGACATCCTGCTCGATGCGGCGGACGGCCTCGATGGTGTGCTGGTAGCGGGGCAGGTCGGTGGCGACGGCCGCGTTCGCGAGTGCGACCGGACGGTCATCGGCAACGGCCACGGCCTCCATGCCGGCGCGTGCGCGCAGCAGGTTGAGCAGCCGCTCGGTCTCGGGGGTCCAGCCACAGGCGATGAGTCGTCGCGTCATGGGGGCATCGTATGGACGCGCCCGGGTATCGGAAGTTCGGCCGGGCCCTCGGGTTGGCGCGGAAGATCCCTACGTCCGGGTGCGGGAACCCCCTACTGAAGGCCGGGAAGCTACCGATGATGACCACGTGCTCTCCCTGAGAGCGCGCACATGAGTTGGGGCAGGATGCCCCGCACGGGCCCGGAAGGAACCTGGCCCGCAATCGGCTGAGGAGGCCAACGGCAATGGGTATGTTCATCAACACGAACGTCGCGGCTATCGGTGCGCAGCGCAACCTGAGCGTCACCGGTGGCAAGATGGCGAAGGCCCTCGAGCGCCTCTCGAGCGGTCTCCGCATCAACCGTGCTGCCGACGACGCGGCCGGTCTGTCGATTTCCGAGGGCCTGCGCTCGCAGATCCGCGGTCTTCGCCAGGGCGCTCGCAACGCGCAGGACGGCATCTCCATGATCCAGACCGCTGAAGGTGCCCTCACCGAGACGCACGCGCTGCTCCAGCGCATGCGCGAGCTGACGGTCCAGGCCGCGAACGCCACGCTGGGCGCGAACGACCGCACCGCCATCGGCGCTGAGATCCTGACGCTCAAGACCGAGATCGACAACATCGCGAACCGCACGAAGTTCAACGGCCAGTCGCTGCTCACGGGCGCTCTCGCGACCACGCAGACCGGTGGCACGCTGACCGTCGGTACCGCCCTGGCCACGACCGCGACGGCCGTTGTCTCGGCCATCGACGTGAGCGGCTCGACCGCTGGTGCCACGTACACGCTGACGGACGTCGGCGGCGCGGGCACGACGCTTCGGCTGTCGAACGACCAGGACTCGATCCTGATCGACGTGGCGCCGGACGCCACGATCGGCGCCGACGGCACGATGACGCTGGCGTTCGCCGGCGCCGGCCACAACATCAAGATCACCGTCTCCGGTGCCGCCGCCAAGACCGGTGGCGACATCCTCGGTGACCTCGATGGCCTGACCATCGTGAACGGTGCCGGTTCCGGTGCGGCCAACTTCCGCGTCGGCGCGGACGTCGGCCAGGACATCACCGTGACGTTCTCCGACAACCGCACCACGGCCCTGGGCGCGACGACGATCTCGTCGCTCGTGACCGACGACCAGAACGTCTCGAGCGTCGCCAAGGCGAACGCGCTCCTGACCTCGATCGACGAGGGCATCGTGACCGTCTCCAGCAACCGCGCGAAGCTCGGTGCTGCGCAGAACCAGGTCGAGGCTGCGATCAACAGCCTGGGCGTGGCGGTCGAGAACATGTCGGCTTCCGAGTCCCGCATCCGCGACGCGGACGTGGCGGAGATCTCGACCGAGCTGGTGACCCGCCAGATCATGCAGCAGGCCGGTGTCGCCGTGCTGTCGCAGGCGAACACCTCCTCGCAGTCGGCGCTGTCGCTGCTCCAGTAGTTCGACTAGTCCTCGGAGGCGTCGCACGGATGCGACGCCGGCCTCCGAGTCACGCGAGGCCCCCGCTGCGGCGGGGGCCTCGTTGTGTCTCCGAGCCTTGGTCGGGGCGAGTGCCGCGGGGTCGCTACTCGAGGTGCTCGACGAGCACTGCGGCCATGCCGAGGAACATGAGGAAGCCCAGCACATCGGTGAAGGTGGTCAGCCACACGCCGGCGGAGAGCGCGGGGTCCTGCTTCAGTCGGTGGAGGCCCATCGGGATCAACACCCCGGCGGTGACGCCAACGAGCACGTTCGCGAAGAGGGCGATCCCGGCGACGGCCCCGAGCCACCAGTTGCCCTGCCAGGCCCAGCCGATGAGGCCGATGGCACTCCCCGTCGCGAGGCCGATGAGTGCGCCCGACCCGAGCTCGTGGGCGATGACCGGCACGGTGTGGCGCAGGGTCACGCGTCCGAGGGCGAGCGAGCGCACGACGATCGTGGCGGTCTGGGTGCCGGCGGTGCCACCCATGCCGGCGATCATCGGGAGGAACGCCGCGAGGATGGCAACCCGCGTCAGGGTGTCCTGGAAGAGCGAGACGACCCAGCCTCCGAGCAGCACCGTGGCGAGGTTCACGCTCAGCCACGGGAGCCGGTAGCGGACCGAGCGGAGGACCGAGGAGAGGTCCTCGTCCTCGTCGACGCCGGCCATGCGGAAGATGTCCTCGGTCGCCTCTTCCTCGAGCACGTCGAGCAGGTCGTCGGAGGTGACGGTGCCCTGCAGGCGGCCGTCATCATCGACAACGGGCAGCGCGAGCAGTCGGTAGCGCTTGATGAGGCGTGCCACCTCTTCCTGGTCGGTCGCGGTGTTCACCGTCACGAGGTCGGTCGTCATCAGGTCGCGCACGGGCGTGCGCGGGTCGCCGGTGAGAATCGAGCGGGTGTTGAGCACACCCTCGAGGTGGTCCTGGGCATCGGTGACGTAGATGTAGAACGGCGTCGAGACGTCGGGCTGCAGCGTCCGCAGGTGGTCGATGACCTCGGACAGCGTCTGGTCCGGCCAGACCATGATGCGCTGGCCGGTCATGCGGCCGCCGGCGGTCTCCTCGGCGTAGGGGAGGAGGTCGCGGATGGCCTGGCCGGCCTCCTCGGGCATCGCATCGACGACGGCAAGGGCCTCGGCGGGCGACAGCTCCTGCACGACATCGGTGGCGATGTCGTCCGGCACGGTCACAAGGATCTGCGCGACCGTCTCAGCCGGCAGGCCATCGAGGAGGTCGTCGCGGTAGTGCGGCTCCATGTAGCCGAGCGCGGCCCCGATGGCATCCGACGCGAGGTGATCGATCACCAGCGCTCGCACGTCGGCGTCGATGCCACAGAGGGCGTCGCCGAGCTCGGCCGGGTGCAGCGAGCGTGCGAGCTCGATCGCGCCGGCGGCGTCGTCCTCGTGGAGGAGCGCGGCGAGCTGGCTCGCGGCGTCCGGCGATGCGTCGACGGCGACCTCGTCGGAGTCGGGGGGCGGCGGCGAATCGGTGACCATGAGGGGATTGTTTCATGGTCCGGCGACAGGGGGCGGCGCGCCGGTTAAGACGGGGTGAAGACAGCGAACTCGAGGCCGTTCGAACCTCGGGAGGGACCGGACGGCGGCCGCCTCGCCTCGTGTTAGCATGCCGCGCATGACCAGCAAGCCAACCTTCGATGCCCGCGCGTTCCGTGACGTCGTGGGGCGATTCGCCACGGGCGTGACGGTGATCACCACCCATGACGAGGACGAGTTCCGGGCGATGACCGCGAACTCGTTCACCTCGGTGTCGCTCGATCCGCCCCTCGTGCTCGTGTGCGTGGTGAAGTCGGCTTCGATCCACGAGCCGATCGCGTCGTCGAGGCGCTTCGCAGTCAACATCCTGGGCGAGGACCAGTCGGACGTCTCCGGGCTGTTCGCGCGCCACGGCGAACTCGACGAGCCGATGGGCGGCGTTCCGTACCACCTCGGCCAGCTGGGGCTGCCGCTCGTCCAGGGCGCGCTGGCGTGGCTCGAGTGCGAGCTGTGGGCCGACTACGACGGCGGCGATCACACGATTTATGTCGGCGAGGTCATCGAGATCCACGTCGAGCGATCGGCGGGCCGGCCGCTGTTGTTCTTCAGTGGGGGTTACGGCTCGCTCAGCGACGACCTGCCCGACTAGGGGGCTGCGGGCCACGGGCTAGGGATTCTCCTCTCGGGCGCGAGCCCACCTGCCACGTACGCTGCCTGCATGCGCATTGGTGCCCCCGCCTCCTCGCCGGACACGAGCTCGCCGCCGGCGAGCCGACAGGCAGCCACGCCCTCGAACCCTCGCTTCGACTCGATGCTGCAGCAGCGTCTCGCGGAGCCGCGCGACCGCATCGAGCTGACGCGGAGCAGCGTGCGCGATGCCATCGACCAGATTCGCAGCGGGAACCTGTTCGCGCCGGGCTCGACGGGGACCAGCGGCCTCGGCGGTGGCCTGACCTCGACGCCGAACGCGGCCGGGTACGCCGCGTACACCCAGCTGGCACCCACGCGCGGCGCCGATCCGTTCGGGTGGCGGGCGATGACGAGGCAGCTCGGTGACGACGTCGCGCCGAGCTTCGGCACGATCTTCGAGCGCCAGATTCAGCAGGAGTCCGGCTTCAGCGCCGAGGTCGCGTTCGGCTTCCGCCGCTCGACGGCCGGCGCCGAGGGCATCGCGCAGCTCATGCCTCAGTACTACCCCGGCGTCGACCGTACGGACCCGCAGGCCTCGCTGACCGCGGCGGCGCAGACGATGCGGCAGTACCTCACGGTCTTCGACGGTGACGTGCGGATGGCCCTCGCCTCGTACAACGCCGGCCTCGGGCGCGTTCGAGGCCTCGTGGACGCGCACGGCGCCGATTGGGAGCGCGCGTTGCCGACGGAGACGAAGCAGTACTTGCAGGCGATCCTCGGCTCGGCACAGCCTCAGATCGCCGCCAGTGAGAGCAGCGAGCCGGCCGTCTTCGGTGGCCGCGGGCCAGGCGGCGTGCTGACGTGGCCCCTCGATCGCGTGCTCGCGCAGCGCGAGGCGGACGGCGGGTTGCTGCTGCTCGGCGCGCCTGGCGCCTCGGTCCGCGCTCCGGCCGAGGGCGTGATCACGGGCGTCGAGGCCCTCGATGGCGGCACGCGCATCGATATCGAGCACGGGAACGGCTGGCGTACGTCGCTGACGGGGCTGACGGGCGTTCAGGCGGCGGTGGGCCAGACCGTGCATCGCGGCGATGCGCTGGGCACGCTCGCGTCCGATCCGTCGGGCGCGGAAGTGAAGCTGGCCGTCACCCTCGACGGCCGGGCGCTGGCGCCGACGCGATACCTCCTCGGGAGCGCGTAGCGCGTTCGATCGGGCTGCTGCTCGACCGCTTCCTCGATGTTAGACTCGAAGGCCGCGGCGTCTGGCCGCACGCGCGGTGGGTGTCGCCTAGCGGTTAAGGCGCCAGGTTGTGGCCCTGGAGACCGAGGGTTCGAATCCCTTCACCCACCCCACAGCTCACTTTCGGAACGCCATGTTCCGTGTAACCACGCGACTGCTCCTCGTGGCGGCGGCACTCGCCGCCCTCGGGGGCGCCGCCTGCAGCGACAACGACGCGACGCCCTCAGCGACCGCCGAGGCCACCGGCACGGCGACGGCCGTGGCCGACCCGATGCCTCAGCTCACCGATCTCGGCGACGCCACGTTCAGCGAGGAGAGCGTGGACGGCTCGGTCGTGATGCGCTGGATCGTCGATGGCCCGAGCGCCGAGGACGTCGCGAACGGCCTCGTGGATCGTGTGGGCAGCATTCCCGGCCTGACGCTGACGGCGACCGAGGTCACAGAGCGCGGCAGCATCATCGCGTTCGAAGGGGTGCGGTCCGGGCACTACCTCGTGACGCGCTCGACCGGACAGGGCACGCCGGTGGAGCTACGGGTCGACCCTGAGAACGCGACGGCCGAGGCGACCTCGGAGGGCCCGGGACGGCGGCCGCCCGAAGGGTTCCCCGCCATCGAAGTGCCGCTCTTCCCGGGCGCGACGGTCCTCGAGGGGGAGCGCAGCGACCTCGGTGACGGCCTCGTGCGGTTCGATCTCACGCTCGAGTCCGAGCGCGACTCGGTCGAGGTGCTTGGGTACTACGCGGACCTGTTTCGCGCCGCCGGCTGGACCGTGACCGCCGAGCCCGGCGTGGTCGAAGTGCACGGCACGGGACGGGTCACGACGGTCTGGGTGCGCGAGGTCGCGGACGCGCCCTCGAACACGACCCTCGAGGTCGTCGTGCGCGGGACCGAGGGCGCACCTTGAGAGGGGCTGGGGTAGGATCGACCGCCTAGCCGACACAGCGCGCGAACGGGAGACGTCCAGATGCCATTCCTCCCGGGTTCGCGCGCACTGCATCGTGTGCTGCTGGCCGTCGCGCTCCTCGGCGCCGCGATCGCCCTCGTGGGCTGCAACAGCGGCGGGGACGACGCCTCGGCGGACGAAGCCACGAAGCTCGCGGATCGCGTCCTGCGCCTCGGTGAAGAGCTGGACACGACGGTCGTCGTGCTTCCGGGCGAGCTGCCCGAGGGCCTGCAGGAGGCGTTGAACCCCAGCGCGACGGCGGACACGCCCGACGAAGACCTCGTGCGGGTGCCGGTGCACCCCGACGGTACGCTGCTGGGTTCGTTCCGCATCGATCGCGGCGACGGCAGCAGGACGTTCTTCCTGCTGTACGACGTGCCGGGGCCGGCCACGGACGTGGAGTCCGCACTCGAGCTGCAGCTGAACCAGTCGCCGTGGCAGGTCACGAACGGCCAATCGAGCGAGGCGATCTCCTCGATCGGGTTCGAGAGCACCACCTCGATCGACTTCACGGGGACGGCGGCGATTCGCCAGATCGAGGACTCGGCCGAGCCGACCTCGAGCGTCGTCTACATCATCGAGGTGCAGCCGGCGACGCCGCCCACGAGCACGCCGTTCGTGCTGCCGGCCGCGCGTCCGCTGCCGGAGGGGTTCCCAACCGAGTTCGTCCTCGATGGCATGACGCCGATCACGACCCAGTGGTCGTCGCAGGCAGCGGGTACGGCGTACCAGATCCTTCTGCTGACGACGGACACGACGACGGCCGTCGCCGACACCTATCGAACCGTGATGCAGGACGCGGGCTGGGAGCTCACGAACGACCAGGCACAGGGATTCGCGACGCAGCTCGACTTCCAGATGGACAGCGGCGCCTCGATTGCCTCGATTCAGGTCGACGCCTTCAGCGAGGACGACTCGTACACGGCGGTCTTCTTCTCGCTTCAGATGAGCCGCTAGCGGGCCTCGAGGCGATCGCTTCCCCTTAGGGCTTCCGCCCGGCCGATGTGAGGGCCGCGGCCGCGCCAGTCGCGGGCGCCGTCTGATCGGTGCGCCCGGGGCCGTCTCGATGATTCCCTCAGCAGCCGGAGCGGCACGGTGCCGCAAGGGAATCACCCCGGCATGGACGCCGAACGGGCAGCACGGAAGGCAGAGGAGGCCACCAAATGGCAATGATCATCAACACCAACGTGATGGCGATCAACGCGCAGCGCAACTTGAGCTCGACGAACATCAAGCTGGGTCGGGCGCTCGAGAAGCTCTCGAGTGGTCTGCGCATCAACCGTGCTGCCGACGACGCCGCCGGCCTCGCGATCAGCGAGAAGATGCGGACGCAGATCCGCGGCATGCGGCAGGGCTCGCGCAACGCCCAGGACGGCATCTCGATGCTGCAGACGGCTGAAGGCGCGATGACCGAGGTCCACGCGCTGCTCCAGCGCATGCGCGAGCTGACGGTCCAGGCCGGTAACAGCACGCTCTCGACCGAGGACCGCACGGCCATCGGTACCGAGATCCAGTCGCTCAAGAACGAGATCGACAACATCGCGAACCGCGTGACGTTCAACGGGCTGAGCCTGCTGACCGGCACGCTGGCCACGACGAACGCCGGCACCGGTACGGCCGGCGTGGGCACGCTGCTCGCCACGACCACGACGGCGGTCATCTCCGCCATCGACGTCGAGGGCGCGCAGCCGGGTGCGACCTACACCCTGACGAAGGTCGACGCCGACACGGTTCGGCTGTCGAACAGCCTCGACGGCGTGCTCATCGACCTCGACAACGCCGAGGGCACGCTGGGTGCGGACGGCCAGACGGTCTTGAACTTCCAGGGCGGCGGCCACGCGCTGAAGCTGACCGTCACCGGTCCTGCCGGCAAGACGATCGACGACATCTTCACGGACTTGAACGGCCTGACGGTGGACACCGCCGCAGGTACCGGCTCGGCGACCTTCCGCGTGGGCGCGGACGTCGGCCAGGACATCAACGTCACGTTCACCGACATTCGCTCGACGAACCTCGGTGGCGGCACGAAGATCTCGGCGCTGGTCACGGACGACCAGAACGTCTCGACCATCGTGAAGGCGAACGCCCTGCTCGCCTCGCTGGACACGGCCATCGTCGAGGTGTCCGGTCAGCGCGCGAAGCTCGGTGCGGCGCAGAACCAGATGGAGGCCGCGATCAACAGCCTCGGCGTGGTCGTCGAGAACCTGAGCGCCTCCGAGTCCCGCATCCGCGACGCGGACATCGCGGAAGTCTCTTCCGAGCTGGTGGCGCGGCAGATCATGCAGCAGGCCGGTGTGGCGGTCCTCTCGCAGGCCAACGCCTCGGTCCAGTCCGTGCTGTCGCTGCTCCAGCAGTAAGGCACGGCGGCGGCCGCCGCGCGACGAGTCAGCACCGATCGCGACCGCGACGGTGGAGGAAGGGCCGGCCCTGATGGGGCCGGCCCTTCACCGTTCGCGGGTTCCCGAGGGCGAAGGAAATCACGGATCGTGCCGATAATCGGACGAGGAGCACGCGATGTCCGAGCTACGGGCCGTTTCCGGTTCCGAGCGCGGTCGAGCGGTGCAGCCAGCGTCCTCCGATGGAGGGGGCCGGCAGCGGCATCACGACCGCGACCCCGACCAGCCGTCGCATCGAGCGCCGTCCGCGGCGCCCGAGCTGGCGCTGGCGCTCGCGGCCGAGGACGCCGAGGTGTCGGCGGTCTACGAAGAGGATGAGGCGGGAGCGCCGCGCATCCGCATCGTGGATCGAGCGAACGGCGAGACCGTCGCGCTGCTGACGCCGGCCGAGCTCCAGGCACTGGCAGCTACCGCCGAGCTGCCACCGGGGCTGCTGCTGCAGACCTCGACGTAGGGGCCGGACCGGCCCACGGGAGGCGCGCGTTGGTTAGTTCGTCGTCATCCTCGACGTCGTCGGGCGGGATCTGGTTCGGCGGGTTCGCCTCCGGCCTCGACACCGCCAGCATCGTGGACGCGCTCACGGCGGCGCGACGCCGCCCGATCGACCTCGCGCTCGCGCGCGTGGCGGAGATGACGAACAAGCAGAAGGCACTCCAGCAGATCAACTCCAGCCTTGCGAACCTGTTGAGCAGCCTCGATCCGCTGCGGCAGGCAACGACGGTGAGCGCGCGCCGCGCGAGCCTGGTGAACGCCGACGACTCGCTGAAGCTGGGCGTCTCCGCCTCGTCTTCGGCGGCGATCCAGTCGTTCACCGTCGACATCGACAAGCTGGCTTCTGCCACGAAAGTCAACGGCACGGCCGCCATCGGCCAGGCCGTCTCTCAGGTCCTCGCGATGGACGAGGCCGGGTTCGCGAACGTGCCGACCGCCGGGACGTTCACGATCAACGGCACCAAGTTCACCATCCCGGAGCCGACGTTCACCACGATGGTGAGCAGTGGCGCCGTGGGCGCGGGCGTCGTTGATCCCTCGGTCACGCTCGACCTCGCGGGGCTGACGCTGCCGCCGGACCCGACCGGATCCTTCGACATCAACGGGATCTCGATCAGCTACGACGTCTCGACGGACTCGCTGAACACGATCATCACCCGCATCAACACCTCATCGGCCGGCGTCACCGCGAGCTTCGATGAGGGCACGAATCAGCTGACGCTGACGCGCAACGACGACGGTCCGACCGCCATCACCGTCTCGGACACGAGCGGCAATTTCCTCGAGACGATGAACATCGTCGACAACGTCGGCACCACGATCGGGACCGAGACGCTCGGCACCGACCTCATGACGCTGGGCGACGTGGTCTCGATGATCAACGGCGCCGCGATCGGCGTCACCGCGACGATGGTCAACGACGTCGACGGCCGCCCGAACCTGCTGAACCTGACGTCCGGCTCGACGATCACCCTCGGGTCCGGCGGCGACACCAGCAACTTCCTCGCGGCGACGAACCTCCTTCAGTCGCCGGGCACGACGAGCCGCACGAGCGTCCGGAACATCGGCACGCTCGATGCGAGCGAGACCCTCGACACGGCTCGCCTGCAGACGGCGATCGCGCCCGGCTCGGGAACGTTCGAGGTCAACGGCGTCGAGATCACGTACGACACTTCGGTGGACTCGCTGAACTCGATCATCAGCCGCATCAACGCCTCGGCGGCGAACGTGACGGCCACCTACGACGGTGGGACGGACACGCTGCTGATCACGAGCGACTCGACGGGCTCGGTGGGCATCTCGCTGGCCGACACCAGCGGCAATTTCCTGGCGGCGATGAACGTCCTCGCGGCGCCGCAAACGCTGGGCTCCAACGCCGAGTACCGCATCAACGGCGGCGCGACGCAGTACGCCACGACGAACGACGTCGCGAACGCCCTGCCGGGCGTCAGCCTCACGCTGAAGCAGACGACGACGAGCGCGATCACGGTGAACGTCGCCGCGGACACGAACTCCGTGCGGACGAAGGTGCAGGCCTTCGTCGACCAGTTCAACTCGACAATGGGGCTGATCAGCGACTCGACGAAGTACGTCGAGGGCGGCCAGAGCGGCTCGCTCATCGGCGACGTCACGCTGCGGGGCATTCAGAACACGATGCGCTCGATGATCACGAGCGTCGTGCCCGGCAACAACTCGTCCTACAACAGCCTGTCCTCGATTGGTCTCTCGTTCGGGAAGGTCGGATCCGCGGTCGGCGAGGCGAACACCCTCACGGTCGACTCCGCGAGGCTCGATGCCGCCATCACCTCGAACCCCGAGGCGGTCGCGCGGCTGCTGACGGCCTTCAAGGCCTCGGCCGCACTCGACCCGAGCAGCAGCGGATCGCTCGCCGGCATCTCGGGCGCGCCGACGGTGGCGGGGGACTCCGGCAAGTACACGCTGACCACTGCGGCGAGCGGGAGCCTGACGCTCACCTTCACGCCGGACAACGGCGGATCGCAGATCATCACGACGCACACGATCTCCCCCGGCGAGGTGAACACCACGCTGATCCCGGGCATGACGCTGACGTTCCAGAACCCGCTCGTGGACGGCACGGACACGATCGTCGTTTCGGCGACCGAAGAGGGCGTCGGTAAGTCGCTCTACGAATACCTCGAGAACTACACCCGCTCCGGCGGCATCATGGACGGCCGCGATGACGAGATGCAGTCGCGCATCGACGACATCAACGAGCAGGTCGACAAGATGGAGGACCGGCTCGACGCGTACCGGCAGTCGCTGATCACGAAGTACGCGCGGCTCGAGGTGACGATGCAGTCGCTGCAGAACCAGCAGGCCGCTCTCCAGAATTACGTCAACCAATTGAACGCGAACAAGAACAACAAGTAGCCCTCCCCTAGGGGTTCCCCGATCGAGTTAGCTCCGCCCGTGGTCGACACTCGTTGCAGCCGGACTGGACCGGCCTCGATCTCGGATGGAGACCGCCGCTTGCAGCCCAATCCCTACGGTGCCTATCGCCGCGTGCAGACGCAGACCGCGTCTCCCGCTCAGCTCGTCCTCCACCTCTACGAGGCGCTGCTACGCGACCTCGCGCGGGCGGAGCAGCAGCTGGCGGTTCCGGACCTCGAGGCGGCGCACTCATCGCTGGTGCACGCCCAGGACATCGTGATGGAGCTCGTGGCGGGCCTCGATCTCGATGCGGGCGAGATCGCCCAGCAGCTGGCGGACTTGTACCAGTACATGTACGGCCGGCTCATCGAGGCGAACGTCCGCAAGGACCGCCGTGCCATTCACGAGGTCTTCTCGCTCGTCGAGCGCATTCACGCGGCGTGGGAGCAGGTGGTGCAGAGCACGCCCTCGATGCCGCAGCCCGAGATGACGCGCTCGGTACGGGTGTAGGGCTCGATCGTGGATTCGGCCGCTCCCGGGCAGATCGAGCTGCTGCGCGAAGTCCTCGACCTGGCGCGATCGCAGCGCGAGGCCCTGTCTCGCGAGGACCTCGACGCCTTCGATGCCGCGACCTCGCGGCGGGAGGCGCTATTGAGCGCGACGGACACCGATGCGGCCTCGGATGACGATGGCGCCCTCGAGGCGCTCGCGGAGCAGATCCTGCAGCTGGATCGCGCCAACGAGGCCACGCTGGCGAACCTGATGGTCTCAATTCGAGACGAGATGCCGGCGCTCGCGAAGGGCGCGCAGGCGAATGCGGCGTACCGCCTTTCGGAACGCCCCAGCACCTTCATCAATCGCGTCTCCTGACGATGATCACGGCGAGACCGAACGCGTGACGGGCATCCCCCGCCCGGCCCGGCACGCCCTCGTCGAGGAGTCGCATGGCGCGATCCACCGGCTCGACGCGCGCATCCGCCCAGCTGGCGCTGGGTGTGCTCGCCACGATGGCGGGACTGCTGTTCGCCGGCACCGGCCTCGAGGCTGAGCCGATGGTCGAGGCGCGTTCCTCGGCGGAGCAGGTGGCGGCCTTCCGCCTGGCGGTCGACCCCGACGCGTCGCCCGCGCGCCGCGTGCCGGAGGCGCCGTCCTCGGATCGATTCCCGCTGCTGCACGACACCGACGTCGTCCGCCTCGCCTCGAGTGCCACGCACGTGCGGGTGCCCTCGGTAGGCATCGACGCCGAGGTGCGACCCGTCGGCCTCGTGTTCCGCGACGGGCGGCTGCAGTACGACGTGCCGTCCCGCGAGGCGGGCCAGTACGCCGGCACCGGCACGCTGGGCGAGCCGGGGAACACGGTCATCGGTGGTCACGTCGCCTCGCGCGGCGGGGTCGCCGTCTTCAGTGCGCTGCCCAACGTCACCGTGGGAGCCCTCATCGAGGTGTCCCGCGGCGACGAGGTGTTTCAGTACCAGGTCACGGAAGTGCGGGTCGTTGCACCGGATGCAACGACGGTGATGGAGCCCACGCAGGACGCCACGCTCACGCTCATCACCTGCTCGACCGATTCTGCCCGCGCCAATCGGGTGGTAGTGGTCGGCAAGCCGCTGTAGCGCGTACGATGCCGGGTAAGAGGACCCGGCCCCGTACCGAAGGAGGCGTCCTCGATGAGCATTGACCCTGTGTCCTCGACGTCCCGCAACGAGCCGATCTCGCTCGACGCGAAGCGGGCCAGCCGCTCGCGGAACCGCTCTCAGGGCGGGCCGACGACGCGGAACGGCGCGAGCCGTGACGCGATCAATGTCAGCGCCGAGGGGCGCGAGATCGCGCGCTTCGAGACCGCGGCCGAGCGGGCCGCCGAGCGCGACCGCCTAGTCACTCGCCTGAAGTCGGCGGTCGACGGCGGCACGTACAAGCCCGACCCCGCCGCCATCGCGAAGGCGATGGGCCGCCGCTCGGACGCCTAGGACCGACCTCCAGCCGACTCGTCCTGTTGCCGTTAGCGCGCCCTCGAGGCTCGCGTGCACGCCCGTGCGCGTGGCGGCCTCGATCGGCCCTTTCGAGCCTCGAATTTGGGCTCGGCGAGGGCGTCGAGGCGTTGGCGGGGCGACATCGGGAACAGGTTCGGTCTGCATAGGGTGACTCGGCGGGGTGCCGTGGGGCGTCCCTCATACGAGGGGACGGAAGCCGCACATACGCTGGCCCTCAGCAGCTGAGAGGCCCCCGGTTGGACCAGCTTCCGCGCCGTTTTTTCGAGGCCATCGGTTCGCTCTCGCCCGCCCGCAAGGCCGTCCTTGCCGGGATGGGGGGTGCGACGGTGGCGCTCGGAATCCTGCTGTACTCGTGGTCCTCGCAGACCGCGTACGTCCCCCTGTACGCGGGCCTCGATGACGCCGACAGCGGGCAGATCGTGTCTTCGCTGCGAGCGCAGGGCGTCCCGTTCGAGCTCGAATCGGCCGGTTCGACCATCCTCGTGCCGGAGAGCCAGGTCGACGAGCTACGCATGGGATTCGCCGCGCAGGGCCTCCCCGAGGGCGGCAACATCGGCTTCGAGCTGTTCGATGGCAACGCCTTCACGGCGACTGACTTCGTGCAGCGTCTGAACTTCCAGCGCGGCTTGCAGGGCGAGCTGGCGCGCACCATCGAGACGTTCCCGTCCGTCGAGCACGCCCGCGTGCACATCGTGATCCCGGAGCGCTCGCTCTTCGTGGCGGACGAGCGGCCGGCGACGGCCTCGGTTGTCCTCGCCGTGCGGCCGGGACGCACGCTGGCCGCCGACCAGGTGGCCGGCATCGCGCACCTGGTGAGCGGGGCGGTCGAGGGCCTCGAGAAGTCGAACATCACCATCGTTTCCGACACGGGCTCGGTCCTCTACGACGGCACGCTCGCGGAGGAGACGGGCATCGGCGTCTCGGCGACGCAGCTCGACATGCAGCGGACCTTCGAACAGACGCTCGAGCACGACGTGCAGCAGCTCCTCGACCGCTCGCTCGGCACCGGCCGCTCCGCGGTGCAGGTGCGCGCGACGCTGAATTTCGACCGCCTCGAGACCGAGACGGAGTCGTTCGCGCCCGGCGCGACCGCGACCGAGAGCCCGGGCCTGCCGCGCTCCACGACCTCGGTGCAAGAGACGTACCAGACCACGGGCGACGCCAGCACCGGAGCCGTGCCGGGCGCCGTGGCGAACGTGCCGGGCGCGGACGGCAACCTCGCGCCGCTGCCCGAGGGCGTGACGACGAACTACAACCGCACCGAGACCACCTCGAACTTCGAGGTCGACCGCACGGTGACGCGGACGACGCAGGCACCGGGCGGCGTCGAGCGGCTGTCCGTCTCGCTGCTCCTGGATGAGTCGGTGCCGCCCGAGCAGGCGACGTCGCTGCAAGACGCCGTTGCCGCTGCGGTGGGCATCGACAGCGAGCGGGGCGACCAGATCGTGGTCAGCCGGCTGCCGTTCGACCGCACGGTGGCAGATGCGGCGGCGGAGGCCTTCGCCTCGGATGCCTCGCAGAACCAGCTGCTGAGCTACGCGCGGATGGCGCTGCCGGTCGTGGCGCTCATCGTCGGCTTCATCTTCTTCCGCCTGCTGGTGCGCTCGGTGAGCCGGCGCGGCACGTACACCTCTGCGGACATGTCGGGCGGCGCGATGGCCCTCGGTGGTGGCCCGGTCGCACAGGCGCTCGGCGCCGTGGCGGCGAAGCCCTCGCTGCCGTCGCCGGAGCCGGAGCGACGCTCGGAGGTCGAGTCGCAGGTGCAGGCAATGGCGAAGAACAACCCGGACTCCGTGGCCGAAGTCGTCCAGGCATGGCTGCGCGAAGACTAGCCGTCGAATGGCGGGGTAACCGATGACGACCGCGGCACCAGCCGGTAGTCGCAAGAAGGCGTTCTCGACGGTCGCCGGGCGCAAGCGCGCCGCGGCGCTGCTGATCGCGCTCGGTCCCGAGATCGCCTCGCACATCCTGCGCTCGCTGCCCGAAGAGGACATCGGGCGCCTGACGTGGGAGATCGTCGGCATCGGATCGCTCTCGCCCGACGAGCGCGAAGACATCATGGCGACGTTCTACGAGACGGTGATGGGACGCGACTTCGTGTCCGTCGGCGGTCTCGAGTACGCACAGGACATGCTCGAGCGCGCGGTCGGCGCGGAGCGCGCGAACGACATCGTGACGCGCCTCGCCGCGCACACCGGATCGAAGCCGTTCCAGTTCCTCCAGCAGGTCGACGTGCGGGACCTGATCAACTTCATCCAGAACGAGCACCCGCAGGTGGTCGCGCTGCTGCTCGCGTACCTGCCGATCGAGAAGGCCTCGATGGTGCTCCAGAACCTGCCCGACACGACGCAGGCCGAGGTCTCCGTGCGGCTGGCGATGATGGAGCGCACCGCCCCGGACGTGCTCCAGGACGTCGAGGCGGCGATTCGCGCGCGCCTCGGGACGGCGTTCGCTCCTCGCCAGGAGCTCACGGTCGCCGGCGGTATCGACTCGCTGGTCGAGCTGCTGCGGAAGGTCGACCTCGCGACGGAGAAGGCGATCCTCGAGGGCCTCGAGACGACGGACCCGCAGACGGCGAACGAGATCAAGAAGCGGATGTTCGTCTTCGAGAACATCACGCTCCTCGACGACCGCTCGATCCAGCGCGTGCTGCGCGAGGTGGATGGCAAGGACCTGAGCGTCGCGCTCAAGGGCGCGAGCGAGGAAGTGCGCGACCGCATCCTGCACAACATGTCGGAGCGCGCGGCCAAGATGCTCGAGGACGACATGGCCGCCCTCGGTCCGGTGCGGCTGCGCCACGTCGAAGAGGCGCAGGGCCGCATCGTTGCCACGATTCGACGGCTGGAGGAGGCCGAGGAGATCTTCGTCATGCGCGGCGGCGAGGAGGACCTCCTTGTCTGACGCCGGACGCCGACGCCTGCTGCGCGCCGCCATCCCGGGCGAGGCGATCGCCCTCGACATGGACGGCCACGTCCTCGAGATCGACCCGTTCGCGGCCGAGGCGGAGCACGCCACCGGGGACGCGGAGGCGATCGTCGGCGCCGCGCGCGGCGAAGCGGTGCAGCTGGTGCAACGCGCGGCCGAGCAGGCCGCCGCGATCCAGCACGAGGCCTACCAGGAGGGCCGCGCCGAGGGTGAGCGCGACGGCCGCGCCGCCGCGCGTGCCGAGGTCGCCGACGCACTCCTGCTGGTGCAGCGCGCGGCGGCGGACGCCAAGGGCGTGCGCGACCGGCTGATCGCCGGCCTCGAGCGGGAGATCGTGGAACTGGTCATCGATGCCACGCGCGCGGTCCTCGGCGAGCAGGCGCGCGTCGACCCCTCGATGGTGATCGAAACGGTGGAACGGGCGCTGCGTCGCGCCGGCAGCCAGAACGTCGTGCGGGTGCGGATGCACCCCGACACCCTCGATGTGGTCGCGGCGCACGTCGCCGAGCGGCGCATCGAGGGCGCGGCGGACTGGGAGCTCCACGCCGACGGCAGCATCGACGTCGGCGGCTGCGTCATCGACACGACCGGCGGCGAGATCGATGCGCGCCTCGACTCACAGCTCGCCGAGGTGGCTGCCGCGCTGCGCGACTCGGCGGTCACGCCGGACGTCGACCTCCCCGAGGAGGTGCGCCGTGCCGCGTAGCGACGCGCCGACCATGACACGGCCGCGCCTCGACGGCGCGCCCGACCTCACTCGATTCCACGAGCGACTGCGCTACGTGAACCCGATCCGCGTTCGCGGACGCGTGAGCCAGGTCGTCGGTCTCCTCGTCGAGGTCGAGGGCATCTCCGGCCAGTTGGGCGAACAGTGCCGCATCGAGCGCGCCGAGGGCGAGGCGGTCCTCGCCGAGATCGTGGGCTTCCGCGACCAGCGCACTCTCGTGATGCCGTTCGGCGATCTGCGCGGGGTGCAGTCGGGCGCGCGTGTCACGACGGACGGCGGCGTGTTCAGCGTGCCGGTGGGCGAAGAGCTCCTGGGGCGGGTGATCGACGGCCTCGGTCGCCCGATTGACGGGCTCGGACCGCTCGGCGGCGCGTACCGGCAGCCACTGGGCGCCTCGACGCCCCATGTCCTGCAGCGGCAGACGATCCAGGAGCCGCTCACCACGGGCGTTCGCGCCATCGACGGCGTGCTGACCTGCGGCAAGGGCCAGCGCATCGGCGTGTTCGCGGGCTCGGGCGTGGGCAAGAGCACGATCATGGCGATGATCGCGCGGCACGCCGCCTCGGACGTGAACGTGATCGCCCTCATCGGCGAGCGAGGCCGCGAGGTGCGCGAGTTCATCGAGCGCAGCCTCGGTCCCGAGGGACTCTCGCGGTCGGTCGTCGTCGTCTCGACCTCGGACGAGCCGGCGCTCATGAAGATGCAGGCGGCCCTCGTGGCGACCACGATCGCGGAGGAGTTCCGCGCCGAGGGACTGCACGTCACGCTGCTGATGGACTCGGTGACGCGCTTCGCGATGGCGAACCGTGAGATCGGCCTCGCGATCGGCGAGCCGCCGACGATGAAGGGCTACCCACCCTCGGTGTTCTCGGCGCTCTCGCGGCTGCTCGAACGCTCCGGCACCGCCGACGACGGCACGATCACCGCCTTCTACGCCGTCCTCGTGGAGGGCGACGACCTGACCGAGCCGGTAACGGACGCCGTCCGCGGCACACTCGACGGGCACATCGTGCTGACGCGCGAGCTGGCGGCGCAGAACCACTTCCCGGCGATCGACGTGCTGCAGAGCACCTCGCGTGTCATGTCCTCGATCGTGAGCGAGGAGCACCTCGTGGCGGCCGGGCGGCTCCGCGAGCTGCTGGCGACGTACGAGCGATCGCGCGACCTCGTGAGCATCGGCGCCTACCGCGCCGGCAGCGACCCACGCCTCGACCGGGCGCTGCGGCACCTGCCCGCGATCGAGCGCTTCCTGCGACAGCGCCCGGACGACGCCCAGGACCTCGAGACGACCGTGGCGCAGCTGATCGAGGCCGTCGGCGACGACAACGACTCGTTTGCCGTGCCGGCCGACACGGACTCGATGCCCCTACGGCAGCCGCGCGTGGTCGCGGCACCCGAAGGGGGTGACTAATGCCCTCGAAGTTCCGTCTCGACCGCGTGCTCGACCACAAGCGGCAGCTGGAGCAGGAGCGGCAGCGCGACCTGCAGACGGTGACCGCCGAGGAACGACGCCTCCTCGAGGAGCTGCGTGAGCTGCAGCAGCGCGAGCGCGAGCACATCGAGGCGCTGTCCGCGCGCACCCGCCAGGGCGGCGTCGACTCCGAGCAGCTGCAGGCGGCGCTCGCGTACATCGACACCATCACGAAGGCGATCGCGCGGCAGGAGCGCCTGCTCGCCGAGTGCGGCGAGCGCGTCCGAACGCAGCGCGAGGCGCTGGTGGCCGCGCTCCAGGAGAAGCAGTCGCTGGAGACGCTGAAGCGGAAGCAGCAGGAGGCCGAACGCCTGGAAGCCAACCGCGAAGAGGCGAAGCGGATCGACGACCTGTCGACGAATCGCTACGCCCGTCGCCGGAGGGAGGTCTAAATGCTGCGCGCGATCTTCGAGACGCTGCCGCTGACGGCGGCGCGGACGGCCCTCAACGGGCTCTCGCGGCGGCAGGAGGCGATCTCCTCGAACGTCGCGAACATCGACACGGTCGGGTACCAGCGCAAGGCGGTCTCGTTCGAGACGGCGCTCAACGACTCGCTGAACATGGCGCGCGGGCGCGTCGACCTCTCGACGACCGACCCTCGGCACTTCGCCAGCGCTCAGACGGGCGGGCAGAACCCGAACCACGTGGATCCTCGAGACGTGATCGCGTCTCGCAACGACTCGAACGCGGTGAGCATCGACGAAGAGATGGCGCTGCTCGCCGAGACGCAGATCCGGTACCAGGCGCTGACCCAGACGCTGGGCACGCGCCTGGGAACGCTGCGGAACGTGATTCGAGGCGGCCGCTAGGACGGCTGCCCGCCTCGATGGTCCGGCAGGAGGCCGGGCCTGAGGCCGAAAGGAGCTCGGCATGGGACTGATGCAGAGCCTGCGCATCTCCGCCAGCTCGCTGATGGCGCAGCGGCTGCGGATGGATGTGATCTCGAACAACGTCGCGAACATGAACACGACGCGGACGGCCGACGGCGGCCCCTACCGGCGCCAGTCGGTGGTGTTCGAGGAGCAGGGTCGGGACGTGAAGTTCCGCGACTTCCTGCAGCACGCGAGCGGCGACTGGAAGACCGGCGGCGGCGTGCAGGTCGATCGCATCCTCGAGGACACGACACCTCCTCGGAAGGTGCACGACCCATCGCATCCGGACGCCGATGCGGACGGCTTCGTGCTCCTGCCCAACATCGACATCGTCACGGAGATGACGGACCTCGTGGGCGCGAACCGCGCGTACGAGGCCTCGGTGACCGTGCTGAACGCGACGAAGTCGCTGGCGCTGAGCGCGCTGCGCATCGGCCGCTAGCCGGGCCTCGACGGGCCCACCTCGAAAGGTCATGACGATGCAGATCTCAGGCATCACGCCCAACCCGATTCCGGGCATTGGAGGCATCGGCGCCCCCTCGGTGGGCAGCGAGGCGACCTCGAGCGGTGGCGCGTCCTTCGGCGACATGCTCGCCGGCCTCGCGCAGCAGTCCGGGCTCGCGGACAACGCCGTCGAGAACCTCTCGGTCGGCGGGGACATGGACCTGCACGACGTCACGCTGGCAGCGGAGCTCGAGTCGATCAGCTTCGAGCTCGCGGTCGAGATCCGGAACAAGCTCGTGGACGCCTACACCGAGATCTTCCGCATGTCGATCTAGCCGGCACGCCGCGCGCCTCGATATTCGAGTCGCAGCGCGGCACTTCGATGGGTTGAGCCGCCGGCTTCGGCGGTGGACGACCGAACGCTCGACGACGAAAGGAGCGTGGATGCAGTGATGACCATCGACGGGCTGACCACGATCGGGTCGGCCCCAACCGCGGAGGGCATCCCACCGCCTCAAGGGGCGGCGAACGGAGACCCCTTCGCCCACGCGTTTGCCGCCGCGGTGGGGGCGAACGCGGGGAAGACCGGAACCCCCGGCACGGCCTCGAATCCATCGATGCCGCCCGGCCTCCTGGTCGACCCGAACCAGCCGTGGCTCGCACTGCTGGGCACGCCTCCGATCGAAGGCGCGCCAAGTGAGCAGGGAGCCGTTGAAATCGCTCGGCCGGACCGCTCCGCGGAGGCCGACATCGAGGACGCGATGATGGCGTCGACGCTGGCACTGGCAGGACTGCTCGGCCTCGAGCGGCCGGTCGTCGCCGTGCCCTCGGGCGGTTCGCCGTCGGGGGCGAACGGTGACGTGGCCGTGCTCGTGGTCGGCATGAACGCCGACGCCGACGGCTCGATGCCCCTCGTGGCACTCGAGGTGACGGCGGACGGCGGCGACGTGCCGGCGCCCGCGAAGGCCGAGGCCGGTGCGACCGGCATCGATGTGTCCGGGCTCGACGCCGTCGACGGTGGTGAGCTGTCACTGCCGAAGCCGGAGGCCGGTGCGAACCGTGCCGCCGTGGCGGACCTCGACGTTCCCGCGAACGCGCGGGCGGGCGCCCAGGCGGCCGTCCTCGGCGCGGAGGGCATCGAGCCGCGCCGGCCGGCTGAGCGCCTCGGCGAGCTGCTGCAGGACGTCGCTCCCGCCGATCGGTCGGAGGTGGCATCGGCGTGGAACCGCGCCGGCGGCCGCACCGACATCGAGGCGACGAGTGACGCGTCCTTTGGGAGCGCGTTCGACGCTCAGCTGCTCGAGGCAGCCGACCAGTCCGCACCGGCGGACGTGGCGGACGCGCCCTCGGGGACGGACGTCGACGCCTCGACGGCGGACGACGCGGCGCAGATCGCCGCCGCACAGCCACGCACGGAGGTCGCAACCGCGGCCACCTCGACGGTCGACGCGACCATCGAGGCTGGCAACGAGCGACAGCTGGTGCGCGGCCTGGCGGACACGGTGCACCGCGCCACCCGCGCGGGCGAGAACGAGCTGCGGCTCGTCCTCAACCCGCCGGAACTGGGCCGCCTCGATGTGCGTATCGAGCACGGCCAGAACGGCGTGCGCATCCACCTCGCGGCCGACACCGCAGGCGCGCACGACCTCATCCAGCAGCACCTTCCGGCACTGCGTGCGGCGCTCGAGGCGCGCGACCTCCGGGTCGACCGCATCGACGTCCAGACCGCCGACTCGTCGTCGAACCTCGGCGACAGCGGCGATCAGACGCAGCGGCGGCAGGACGGCGGCGACGACGAACAGCCTCGATGGTCGGGCGTCGCCGCCATGGAACGAGCGGAGCAGCAGGCAACCGGCGAAGCGGCCTCGGTCACCACGTCCACGCGTGGCGGCAACGGGCTGCTGGACCTCGTGGCCTAGGAGCAGCTCATGGAAATCGGAACGAACTACGGCCGCTCGCTGAGCGACCTCACCAACCCCGGCACGGGGCAGGTGGAGTCCAAGGCGCTCGATCAGCAGGACTTCCTGAAGATCATGATCGAGCAAATGCGGCAGCAGAACCCGCTGGAGCCTCAGGACAACAGCCAGTTCTTCGCGCAGATCGCCCAGTTCGACACGCTGGACACGATGCGGGAGATCGCGACGTCGCTGAAGCTCCTGACCTCGGTGAGTGAGCTGGCGAACGCCAGCGCGCTCGTCGGGCGCACGGTGACGGCGTACATCAACCTCGGTCCGGACCCGATTACGGGCTTCCCGCGGGACCCCGAGGCGGTGACGGGCGTGGTCGACAAGATCACGTTCGACACGACCGGCCCGGTGGTGCACGTCGGCGACCGCGCGATCCCGTTCGGGGCCGTGCAGGAGATCTCCTGATGTCGGACGCGATCCCGGGTGGACCGGGCGCGCCACGGCCGATCGATGGCGCCGCGCCTCGAGGCGTCGGTGGGGCGAACACGTCTCGACCGGCGGAAGGCTTCGATGTCGCGCTCGCGCGCATGGAGCGCGCCCAGCTCGACTTCTCGAAGCACGCGATCAAGCGCATCGAGCAGCGTGGGCTGGACCTGGACCCGGAGCGGCTGACGCGGCTGGAGGCCGCGGTCGGACGCGCCGAGGCGAAGGGCGCGCGGGACTCGCTCATCCTGCTGGATGAGCTGGCACTGGTGGTGAACGTCCGCAACCGCACGGTGGTGACGGCGATGGACGAGGCGAGTCGAAAGGAGCACGTCTTCACGAACATCGACAGCGTCGTGATCGCAGAGTAGGCGCGGACGCCTCGGACTCGAGGATGACCGCACACCCCGCCGGCTGGACCCTTCCGGGAGGCCGCAGCGGGAGCAAGGAAGTGACCGGGGCGGCCCCCCGGGAAGGGAATGGAACCCGCAGATGATGCGCGCACTGTTCGCGGCCATTGGTGGACTGCGAAACCACATCACGTACATGGACGTGGTGGGCAACAACATCGCGAACGTCAACACGGCCGGCTTCAAGGCCTCCAGCGTGACGTTCCAGGACATGCTCTCGCAGACCCTCTCGGGTGCGAGCGCGCCGACGACGACCCGTGGCGGTACGAACCCGACGCAGGTCGGCCTGGGCATGACGCTGGCCGGCATCAACACCTCGTTCGCCCAGGGTGCGCTGCAGGCGACCGGCAAACTGACGGACTTCGCGATCCAGGGCTCGGGCTTCTTCATGCTGCGCGACGGCGCGCGGACCTTCTACGCGCGTGACGGCGCGTTCGACGTCTCCGTCGCCGGTGAGCTCGTGAACCCGACGACCGGCTACAAGGTGCAGGGCTGGAACGCCAACACCGTGACCGGCGTGGTGGACACCACGCAGCCAGTGGGCGCGGTCGCGATCCCGTTCGGCCAGTCGATCCCGGCGCAGGAGACCACGGCGGTGACGCTGAACGGCAACATGGACTCGCGCGTGCCGGACACCTCGACGGTGACGACCACGGTCGAGGTCTACGACTCGCTGGGCAACGCCCACCCGATCACGCTGACCTTCACGAAGAACGGCGCGAACACGTGGGACGTGACAGGCGCCAGCACTTCCGCGGACGTCAACACCGTCGCGATCGCACCGGCCTCGGTGGTGTTCAACGCGACGGGCACGCTCGTTACGCCGGCTCCCCCGGCGCCGCTGGCGGTCACGACCACGTTCAACGCCGGCGTGCAGCAGACGTCACCGATCGTGACGAACATCGACTTCACGAAGGTGACGCAGTTCGCCGGTGAGAGCGTGCTGTCGACGACCGCGAACAACGGCTTCGCGGCCGGGACGCTCGTGTCGTTCTCGGTGGGTCCGTCCGGTGACGTGACCGGCATCTTCTCCAATGGCACGAACCGAACGATCGCCCAGGTGGCGCTCGCCGACTTCACGAACCCGGGCGGTCTGCAGAAGTCCGGGGCAAACATGTACGAGGCGAGCGCGAACTCCGGCCAGCCGCGCATCGGCACGCCGGGCTCCGGCGGCCGCGGCACCATCGGATCCGGCGTCCTCGAGGGCTCGAACACGGACCTCGCGCGCGAGTTCACCAACGTGGTGATCGCACAGCGCGGCTTCCAGGCCTCGAGCCGGATCATCTCGACCGCGGACCAGATGCTGCAGGACCTCGTCAGCCTGACGCGGTAGTGCGGTAAGTGGCTCGGCCGGGCCGTGAGTGCGCTCGAATGCGTGCTCACGGCCCGGCTCGGTCTCGGTTCGGCCTCGGTTCGAACCCGACCCTGATGGAATCTGACGATGAGCCGAAGATCATGGTGACGACTCGCGTGGACCCCGCCGTCCGATGTCCCGCACCGTCGCGCGGGAGCACGTCCAGTGACCGACGGCCCGGCTCGAGACTCGTCAGGCGCGTACGGACCGCTCATCGAGCGGTTCGCTCGACGTGTCGATCCCGGCACGCTCGTCTACGGGCAGGGCGCCGTGACGCGCGAGTTCTACCTCGTGCTGTCGGGTCGCATCGTGTTTGAGGTGATCGACTCGGCGGGATCGCGCGCCGTGGTGCACGAGGCCGGGCCGGGCGACTGCTTCGGGCACGTGGGCGCATTCTCCGGCCGCCCCACCTCGGCGGCGGCGACGGCGGCCGAGCCGACGGTCATCCTCGCGGTCGGGGTCAACGAGGCAGAGGCGGCCTTCCGGCTCGCGCCTCGGCTGGCGCTCGACGTCATCGAGCAGCTGACGACCGTGGGACGCGCGCGCCGCTCGATCCGCGAGGTGGGCGAGGACGTCGGCGTGCCCACACCGTCGGAGGCCACCGCCCCAGTCGAGGCCCCCACCGAGGCAGCGACGACCTCGGGCGACGCCGCTCCTGAGACCTCGAGTCCCCTGACGGCCTCGAGGGAGGCGCCAGCCGACGGTCGCATCGCGCTTCCGGACCCCGCATTCGACGAGCGTGTGTTCTTCGCGGACGACGTCACGTGCCCCGTGTGCGACACGACATTCGAGCACCTGCGGGTACGCCTCGGCGCCGTGCGACCCACGGGCCGCGAGTCCGACTTCCAGACGCGCTACCGGGGGACCGACCCCACGCTCTACACGATCACCGTCTGCCCGCACTGCGCCTACGCGGCGTACGCCGAAGAGTTCGGCGACGTCAGCGCGAGCGAGCGCCAGGCGCTGCTGCAGGGCGCGTCCGCGCGCGGCGGCAGCGAGCGCCGCAACCTCTGCGGCGTGCGCTCGCCCGACGACGCGGCCGAGTCGTTCGAGGTCGCGCTCGAGTGCTACCGCAGTCGCTCGGCGGGCCAGCGGCGCCTCGCGGGGCTGCTGCACCGCCGCGCCTGGCTGGAACGCTCGCGCGGTGACGAGGCGCGGGAGCGCGAGTTCCTCACCTCGGCGGTCGAGGCCTACCGGTCGGCGTACGAGGCGGACAAGACGATGACGGACGCGTCCGCCACGCGTGCTGCGTACCTCCTCGGCGACCTCTACCTGCGCCTCGGCGCGCTCGACGAGGCCGGGCGCTGGCTGGAGATCTGCCTGCACGGCAAGCACGACGCGCAGAGCGGTATCCTGCGCATGGCGCGTGAGCGCATGTTCGAGTGCCGCACCCTCCTCGAGGAGCGCGCGGCGTGACGTCCGCCGTCGGCGGCCTGCGTCGGCTTCGGTCCGAGCTGCCGCTGTTGGCGATCGCCGTCGGGCTGGGCGTGCTCGCGCTGCTGGCACCCGCCTGGCTCAAGAGCGAGCCCGCCTCGTTGCCCTCGGCGCGCCTCGTCGTCGCCGACCTTCGAGGTCAGGCGCTCGTGGTCACGGACCTGCCGGACGGCAGTGTCCGGCGCATCGAGCTGCCGGGGGGGCCGCACGAGATCGTCGAGCTGCCGGACGGCCGCGTCGTTGCATCGCTCGAGCAGGCGGGACGCCTCGCGGTCGTCGACCTCGATACGGGCGCCGTCGATGCGGTGGAGACCGGCGGGTTCCCGCACGGCCTCGCGCTGCAGGGCGGCGAGCTCCTCGTGACCGATCGCGCCATCGATGCCACACGACGCTTCGATGTCGCCACCTGGGCCGAGGTGGGCGCGCTCATCGGCGGATCGACGCCGCACGCGGTGGTCGCGGGGCCGGACTACGTCGCGATCGCCTCGGCCGGGGACAACACGCTGCGCATCGACGATCGCGCGCTCCCGGTCTCGGCGCTGCCGGAGACGGTGGCGATCAGCCCGGACGGCAGCCGCCTCGCGGTGGCGGGCGCGTTCGGCGGACGCGTGCAGTGGTTCGGGGTGGACGGCACGCCGCTCCTCGATGTGCCGCTCGGCGAGCGACCGGTGCGAACGGTGTTCGCGCCGGACGGGCACACGCTCGCGGTCGCGCTCTCGGCGGGCGGCGAAGCGGCACTCGTGGGTGAGGATGGTTCGGTGCGACGAGTCGTCACGGGCGGCGTGCCGGACGGCCTCGCGTTCGATGCCTCGGGCGCCTGGCTCTTCGTCTCCGACATGGCGGGCGGGCACGTCTCGGCCGTCGATGTCGCAAGCGGCGTGGCGAAGTGGCGCGCACGCCTCGGTGAGAGCGCCGGCGCGCTGCTCCTGCTCGCGCCCTAGGCCGCGACACGCGGGGGACGCGGATCACGTCCGCTTCGTGGGACAATCGAGCGACCGACCTCCTCGAGCCCACACCGGACGGAGCGCGCTCATTGAACCCGGACGAGACTTGCACGCTCGGCGGCGGCCTCCTGCGTCGAGCCTGCGGACGCCCGGCCCTGAGCGCATGCGTCTACTGCGGCGAGCCATTCTGCGCCGACCATGGTGAGCGCGGTCCCGACTACGCGGACGTGTGTGCGCGACGTGAGTGCGTCGCGAAGCAGCGCGACGTCGAGGCACACGTCGAGTGGAAGTCTCGGATGCAGCCCCTCAACGACGTCTCGGTTTGTGCCGAGGGTGAGTGCACGGAGCGTATGCGGCACCAGTGCTCGCGCTGCCGCCTGATGTTCTGCGCCGAGCACGTCAAAGAGGTCGACGTCATCGACTCGACGACGCGGCCTCCGCAGCGATCGCGCGCCCTCGTCTGCCCGCACTGTGCGGCGCGCCAGTCGATCTGGAGCTAACCCGACCTCGATGCCGGCGGGCGCCTCGAGGGCCGTTCAGCGCTAGACGTCGACGACCGGGTTCGAGAGCACGATCTCCCCGGCGCGGACCTCGACGGTGTCGCCGCCGTGGATCTGGACCGTCGTGCCGGGCGTCCCGGTAAAGACGAGGTCGCCGCGCTCGAGGGTCATCGCGGCAGTGATGTGCTCGATGCAGGCGGCGACGCTGTGCACCAGCTGGCCGGTGTGGCCTCGCTGCACGCGCTTGCCGTTCACCCAGCCCTCGAGCGAGATGCGGCGCTCGTAGTCCGTCTCGATCCACGGGCCGAGCGGGGTGAAGGTGTCGGCCGACTTCGCACGCCACCACTGGCGGTCGCCCTGTTGCCAATCGCGCGCCGAGACGTCGTTGCCGGCCGTGTAGCCGAAGATGTACTGCTCCACGTCCGCGGCGGCGACGTTGCGCGCGCGCCGGCCGATCACGATTACGACCTCGGGCTCCGCATGCACCATCGAGGTGTCGGCGGGGAGCTTGATCGCCTCGCCGGGCCCGATGATCGAGGACGGCGCCTTGAAGAAGGGTTCCGGCTTCGTCCCGAGGGGGCGGCCGCCGGCGTGACTCGGGTAGTTCACGGCCATCGCGAGGATCTTCGAGGGGTTCGTGATGGGCGCGAGGAACTGGGCCTTCGAAAGCGGGACGCGCTCGCCCGTCGGCTCGAGCGAGCCGAAGATGCCGCCCTTCACCAGGTGCACGCTGCGGCCTCGAACGACTGCCGTCGACGCGCGTCCATCGACGCGAACTCGGGCGATGCGCATGGTCGGACCTCTTCCCTCGAGCTTCCTCGTACTGCCTCGTGCGCCCGCCGGAGCGGACGGGTTCGTCAGCGACTGAGCGCCTCGTTGATGGCGTCGGCGTGCTGCGCCTCGTGGATGGCCTGGACGATCACGTGCCCCCGTACGGAGTCCGTCGCGCCCCAGGGCGCCTCGACCTCCTCGTCGAGCAGCGCCGGCTCGATGGCGAAGAACGCGTCCAGCAGCGCTTCCCGCGCCGCCAAGAGCGTCTCGATGCGGCGCTCCAGCGTCACGGCCTCGGACCCCGCCACCTGCTTCCCGTTCCACGCCGCCCAGTCGTCCTCGGGCGAGGCCGTGACC
>JAWKPM010000005.1:0-214021 GCA_041390625.1 Dehalococcoidia bacterium
AGGCGGTGCCCGACCCCGACGTCACGTTCGCCGAGGCACGATCGCGCATGCTCGAGCACGGCGTGACGCTTCTGCCCAGCGCGCCGGCACAGAACAGCAACGCCTTCGTTGTCACGAGGGCACTCAGCGCGGAGCGCGGCCTCACGCGGATTAGCGACCTCGCCGCGGTCGCTGCAGAGATGACGCTCGGCGCGCCGCCCGAGTGCCCGCGACGTGCCCTGTGCGCCGTCGGACTGAGCGAGGTCTACGGCGTGACGTTCGGCGAGTTCGAGCCGTTGGACCTCGATGGCCGCGTCGCAGCGCTCGAGGCCGGCACCATCGATGTCGCGCTCCTGTTCAGCACGGACGCCGTGATCGCCGCTCGCGACTGGGTGGTGCTCGAGGACGATCGCGGACTCCAGCCGGCCGAGAACGTGAGCCTCGCCATTCGCACCGAGGTCCTCGAGCGCTCCGATGTCGACATCGAGGCGATCGTCGCGAACGTCTCGGCGCAACTCACCACGCAAGAGCTGCGCGAGCTCAACCGCCAGGTGCAGGTCGATCGCGTGCCTGCCGAGGACGTGGCACGCACCTGGCTCGAGGCGCGCGGCCTGATCGAAACCGCGGCCGGCGCCTGATTCGCCACATGCACCGTGGCACAATCGCCGCATGAATCCGCAGGAGCGTCGAAGGCGGCCTCGAGTGCTCGCGCTGACGCTCCTGTGCGCCGCGTTCCTGCCGTTCGTCGCGGCATGCGGCTCCGATTCGGAGCAGTTGGTGTTCATGGCGGACGGCGGCCCCACGGGCAGCCTGTCGCACGTCGCGGTCTATGTTGCCGCCGCACGAGGCTTCTACGAGCAGGAGGGGCTCGATGTGCGGATCGAGCACGCCTCGGCCGATGGCGAGCAGCTCGAGGCGCTCGAGGATGGCGACGCCGCCTTCGCCTCGGTGCGCGCGAGCGACCTCGTGACGCACGTTGCGGCGCAGCAGGCCGCTGGCACGACGTCCGAGGCGGTAGCCATCGCGCTGTTCGAGCAGCGAGGCGACGAGGGCTATCTCGTGCGCGAGGGCTCCGGCATCCGGACGCCGGCGGACTTCGCCGGCCGCATCGTCGGCATCCGAGGCACGACCGCGCCACCGGAGCTGACCGCGCTCCTGGCCTCGGCCGGCCTGAACGCCGCCGACGTGACGCTCGAGGAGGTCGGCGCCGACGGCCTCGACCGCGTCCTCGTCGGTCAGCTCGATGTCTACCCGGTCCGGCTGAACCACGAGCCGGACATCGCGCGTCGGCTCGGAAACGACGTCATCGTGATCGACCCCGAGGCGTTTGGCGTGGAGACCCTGGGCTCAACGGTCGTCGCCAGCCGCTCCCTCCTCGAGTCCGAGCCCGCGACGGCGGCGGCATTCCTCCGCGCGACCTTCCGAGGCGCCTACTACACCTCTCGCCACATCGATGAGGCGATCGCGATCACCCTCGACTACGCCCCCGACGCCGATGTCGACCACCTGAGCGTGATGCTCGAGATCGATCTGCGGGCTGCGGAGCGTGCGGACGGGCTCGGGCGAGGCGACGAGGCGCGATGGCAGTCCCTCATCGACCTGTACTCGGCGTATGGCGCCCTCGAGGCGCCCCTGACCGTCGAGGACGTATTCGACAGCTCGGTGATCGATGGGCTCTACGAGCGTGGCGAGCTTCCCTAAACGCCTCTGGGCGCTGATCCGCCGACCGTGGCGCTCCCTGCGAGGCCGGAGCCTGCTCGCGGTACTGCTGCCGCTTACGGCCGTGCTGATCGTCGTCGGCGTCGGCGGGCCAGTCCTGATCGATCGCGTCGCCGAGCGCGTCGTGAAGCAGCGCGACACAGAGCTCGCGCGCATCGCCGCCGACCGACTCTCCGAGCGCCTCCTGGCGGAGACCGCACTCCTCGAGGACATCGCCGCCCTCGGCAGCATCCGCGCCGCGGCCAACCGCGATCCGGACACCGTGCAGGATGTGCTCGCCTCGGCACGAAGCGGGCGGCTCGCCGGCTTCGACCTCGGCCTCCTGCTGTTCGACGAAGAGGGCAGCGTGCTGGTGGCGGATCCACCGTGGCTGGCACGCTACCCGCAGTGGCTGCAGTACCCCGATCGCTCACAGCTGCGCGTCGTGCAGTCCACGAGGTCGCCCGCCTACTCGAGCGTGTTCCGTGACCCGATCAACGGGCTGCGCTTCGTCATGATCGCCGTGCCCGTCGTCGATGCGCGCGGGGCCCTCACCGGCGTCCTCGCGGGGGCGATGACCCTCGATGGTGTCGTCCTCCGCGACATCGCCGATGTCCGCGCGGGCTCAACCGGATCCGCATACCTCGTCGATGACGTCGGCATCGCGATCTTCCACGCCGACGGTGACGTGATCGGCCGCAACCTCGGTACCGTGCCGGCCGTGGTCGCCGCCGACCAGAACGGCGTCGGCGCGATCGTGGCGCCGGGGACGAGCGGCTCCGAGACCGTTTCCGGCTTCGCGGCCGTCGAGGGCACGAACTGGACGCTGATCACCGAGGAGCGGTGGGACACGGTCGTCGCGCCGATTCGCCGCACGGGCCAGATCATCCTGCTGCTCGTCCTGGTCGCTGGCCTCGCCGCCCTCGCGATGCTCTATCGACTGACGAACCGCATCCTGCGTCCAATCGGGCGCCTCGTCGAGGGCGTCGATCGCATCGCCGAGGGCGACTTCGAGTCGCGCGTCGAGACCGACACCGACGACGAGCTTCGCTACCTCGCCGAGCGCTTCAACGCGATGGCCGTCGCGCTCCGCGACTCCTATTCGACGCTCGAGTCGCGCGTCGAGGAGCGCACCGCCGAGAACCGGCGCCTCTACGAGGAGGCAGACGCACGCGCCGAGGAGCTCGCCGAGCTCAACCGCCGGGCGGCCGCCGTCGCCGCGGTCGCGCAGCGCATCGGCACGCTGACCAGCCTCGACGCCCTGATCCCCGCCGTCAGTACGCTCCTGAACGAGACGTTCGGATACGCCGCGACCGACGTGTACCTCCTCGATGACGTCACCGAGGAGCTCGTCGCCTCCACCGGCGAGGCGCAGTCCGAGGGCGAGGCGGTCCGCGTGCCGCTCGGCGAGGGGCTCGTCGGGCGCGCGGCCCTCGAGCGTCAAACGCTCCTCCAAGGCGAATCGCCCTCTGCCACCGAGATCGCCGCGCCGATTCGCACCGGCGAGCTCGTCGTCGGCGTCCTCGACATCCGCGCGAGCGACAACGAACCGCTGACCGCCACCGACCAGTTCACCGCCGAGACCTTCGCCGACCAGCTGGCCGTCGCCGTCGAGAACGCACGGCTATTCGAGCAGACGCGCGACATCGCGGTCCTCGAGGAGCGCAACCGCTTCGCGCGCGAGATCCACGACACCATTGCGCAGGGCCTCACCGCCGTCGTGCTGCAGCTCGAGGCGCTCGAGGCCTCGATGGCGTCGCGCCCGGAGCTCGCCCTCGAGCATCTGACGCGCGCACGTGACCTCACGAGGTCGGCGCTGCAGGAGGCCCGACGCTCGGTGTGGAACCTGCTCCCCGAGCGACTCGCCGGCAACTCCCTCGACGAGGCGCTGGACCGCGAGGTGACACAGTTCAGCGCCGCCGGACCGGAGGAGGCCAGCCTCGTGATCCAGGGCCACCCGAGGCCCCTCCGCCGCGACGTGCAGACGGCGGTGCTCCGCATCGCGCAGGAGGCGATGACCAATGCTCGCAAGCACGCGGGCTCATCGAGGGTCGAGGTGCAGCTGGGCTACCTGCCGGGCTCGCTGCAGCTCAAGGTGACCGACGACGGACAGGGCATCGAGGATGCTCCGGCGCCCTCGAATGGCGGCGGCTTCGGCATCGGCAGCATGCAGACCAGGGCGCAGCAGCTATTCGGGACGGTGAAGGTTCGTCGAGGGGAGAACGGGGCGGGGACGATCGTCGAAGCGATCATCCCCGCCGACTAGACCTGGGGCCGAGGCTCAGCGTGACCAGCGGAGCACGCTCCACTGCTCGCTGATGAGCCCATCGCGCAGGCGGAACGACAGGTAGCCGTCCGCCGACCGTCGACCGCCGCCTCCGGACGCGGTTGCCTCGCGCGGCACGCCGCTGAACGAGACGTACGCGAGCACCTTGTCGCCCCGAGCCACGAAGCGCCGGACATTGAAGCTGACGTCCTCGAAGCCGCTGAACGCCTCGAACGTCCGGCTCGAGGCATCGCCCTTGCCGAAGAGGTCGCGGCCCGGCCCGTACTGGCGGAAGTCCGAGGCGAACAACTCAGCCGGCGCCTCGTGGCCGTTTGCCATCGCGTGGATGACGCGGCCGACGGTGCTGAGCGGAGCGAGCATCTCCGACGACCCGGATGACGGGGTGGGTATGAGCTGGGCTGTTGGTGACATCACTGTTCCTCCTTGAAACCACTGAGGACAGGATGCGCTCCGCCACGGGCGTCGACTGTCGGCCGTCGAGTTGGGTTCGGTGGTTCTTCGAACGACGAGGCATGTCGGCCGTTCGAAGGGCATCGATGGCTGCGGAGGTTCAGCCGGTCGCGTGCCGCCGAATCGCGCCCAGGATCTCGTCGCGGCCGGCGTCCTTCATCAGCCAGGCGCCGACACCCGCCTCGGTCGCCTCGACGGCGTCACCGTGATGCACGAGCAGGAGCAAGACTGTCGTCGCCGGCGCGACGGCATCCAGGCGCGTCAGCGCACGCTCGAGGCCTCCTCGGGCAAACTGCCCATCGAGGAGCAGGACGTCCGGCAGAGTCTCAGCGGCGCGCTCGATCGTCTCTTCGAGAGTCGAGGCCACGCCGATGACTTCGATGTCGGCTTCGAACTGCAACAGCGACTCGATGGCGTGCGCGGCGTCGGAGTCGCCATCGGCGATGAGCAGGCGGCAAGGCTGCATGCCCGCATCGTCGTCGCGATTCGCCGAAGGGGCTGTCGGTCGGACGCCCGACATGGCATCCTCCGTCTGGCGGACACCGTGTGGGCGAATCCGCGCGAACCTCGAAGCACCACAACGAATCGGGCGCCACCGAGGCAGGCACGAGTCATGACCAGCGAGACGACCGACGGCCGCATTCGCGTGATGATCGTGGACGACCACACCGTCGTCCGCGACGGCATCGCGAGCCTCCTCGAGGCCGATGAGGCCTTCGAGGTCGCCGGCCACGCCTCGGACGGCGTCGAGGCCGTCGAGCGCGCCCCGGCGATCAAGCCGGACGTCGTGCTGATGGACCTCCGCATGCCTCGGATGGACGGCGTCGAGGCGATGCGACGCCTCCGCGAGGCGTCGCCCGACCTGCGCTTCATCGTGCTGACGACCTTCGACACCGACGAGTACATCTTCGAGGCGATCGAGGCCGGCGCCCGTGGCTTCCTGCTGAAGGACTCCTCTCGGGACGACCTCTTCCGCGCGATCCGCGCGGTCCACCAGGGCGATTCGCTCATCGAGCCCAGCGTCGCCGCGCGCGTCCTCGACCGCATGGCGCGCATGACGAGGGGCGAGTCGACCGGCCCTACCCTCTCCGAGCGTGAGCTCGAGGTCCTGCGCTTGATCGCCCTCGGTCGCGCCAACAAGGAGATCGCGGCGGAGCTCACGCTCAGCGAGAGCACCGTGAAGACCTACGTCGCGCGCGTCTTCGACAAGCTCGATGCCAGCGGCCGCACCGAGGCCGTCACGAAGGCGCTCCAGCTCGGGCTGATCAACCTCTAACCTCGCCCGCCAGACTCGGCGCGACGCCTCCTGTCGGGCGTTTGGCCGACACCCCACCGCCCGATCGGCCGATCGCGCTATCCACCGGACTGTCACCCGAATGCGTCCTCGCGGGTGACGCGAGCGGCACCGCCCAGCGACGACACTGCTTCTCGACGAGGTCACAAGGGCCTCACGAGAGGAGCACCACGATGACGCAGATGCAGACCGCAGTCGCGATGGCCCCGACCTGGGACATCGAGGACCGCAACCGCGCGCTCGTGAGCGAGCTCTTCTCGCAGCTCGCGAAGGCGCCGGCCGAGCGCGACCCGGACCTGATGGACGCCCTCTACGTCGAGGGGTTCGAGGGCAAGGGCCCCGCCCGCGACAACTGCGGCCACCACTCGCCGGGCGGCGCGCGCGACATGTTCCGCGCCTTCTCGGACACGACCTTCGACATCAAGAAGACGGTGGCGTCGGGCGAGCGAGTGATCAGCTACGTCTCGTTCTCCGGCGTGCACACCGACTGGTTCGACGGTCACGCCCCGACGGGCCGGCGCATGTCGGCTGACGGCGTGGTCGTGCACCGGGTGATCGACGGCCGGATCGTTGAGCAATGGAGTGTGCTGCGATGGCAGTAGGCACCTTTCCCCGGTCGGCGGCAACGCCGGCCGGGGTCTCCACCCTTCCACTGGACACGGTGCGGCAGGCGATCGCGGACTCAATCCCAGTCCTGATCGGCATCACCCCCTTCGGGATCGTCATCGGCGCGAAGGTCAGCGACTCGCCGGTGAACAACCTGGCGGGATGGGCGGGCTCGTTCCTGATGTACGGCGGCTCAGCCCATCTCGCGGTGGTCTCCGGACTCACCGCCGGCGCCGGCATCGTGGCGGTCCTCGCAGCGGTGATCGTGAACGCGCGACTGCTGCTCTACAGCGCGGCGCTCGCGCCGACGTTCCGCCACCAGCCGAGGTGGTTCCGCTTCGTCGGTCCGTACTTCCTGACGGACCAGCTC
The DNA here is from genome assembly GCA_041390625.1 of Dehalococcoidia bacterium. Lineage (GTDB taxonomy): Bacteria > Chloroflexota > Dehalococcoidia > UBA2979 > UBA2979 > RBC038. The sequence goes on from JAWKPM010000005.1 coordinate 6,685, forward strand.
TTCGCGCTGACCTCGGCGCGGCTGGCCGCGGGCGAGTCGGACCGAGGCATCCGGTGGTACTACCTCACGATCGGCATCGTGATGGGCCTCGTGTGGGTGCCGGCGATCGCGATCGGCGTCCTGCTCGGACCGGTGCTGCCGACCTCGTGGGAGCTCGGCTTCGCGGCGCCGCTGATGATGGTCGGCCTGCTCGCTCCGGCGCTGCAGAACCGTCCGGCATGGGCGGCGGCGGCAGTCGGCGCGGTCGTGGCCGTGCTCGCCGCGAGCCTACCGCAGGGCCTCGGGCTACTGGCCGGCACGGCCGCCGGCGCTCTCGCGGGCGTCGTCGTCGCGAGGTGGAGAGGACGGTCCGATGTTTGACCTGATCGTGATCGCGATGGCCGGCGTCGCCACCTGGACGCTGCGCTCCTCATTCATCGTGCTCGTGGGCGGCCGCCAGCTGCCCGCGAGCACCGACGAGGTGCTGCGGCAGGCCCGCCCGGCGGTCCTCGCCGCGCTCGTGGCGACGGCGGTGGCGGGCCACGGCGCGACATTCGATGCCGCGCTCGGCGTCCGTTTGCTGGCCCTGGTTGCGGCGACGGCGGTCGTGTGGCACACGAGGAACCTCATGCTCGGCCTCGCCGCGGGGTTCGCCGTGCTCTGGCCGGTGCTGGCGTTCACCTCGCTATAGCCGCCTCGAGGACCTCACACCTCGATGCCGTACCGTGGGACCGAGGTCTCGCGACGGCAATCGAGGTGTGAGGCGCGCGGTGAACGAACGACAGCCGGACGGCCGCCGCACCCAGATCATCGCCACCGTCGGCCCATCGAGTGACTCGCGTCCGCCCCTTGAGGCGATGGTGCGGGCCGGCACGGACGTCGCCCGCATCAACTTCTCGCACGCGACGCACCACGAGGCTGCCGCCGTCGCCCGCCACCTCCGCGACATCGAGGCCGCCGGCGGACGCCCCGTCGCGATGCTCGGCGATCTCCAGGGCCTCAAGCTCCGCATCGGCGATCTCGCCGCGACCCTCGACCTGCGCGAGAGCGAGGCGTTCGCGCTCACGGCGCGACCCGGCGCGCGCGGACCGCACGTCGTGTCGGCCGACCTCGAGACAATCCTTAGCGGCCTCCGTCCCGGCCAGCACGTGTTCCTCCGCGACGGCTCGATCGACCTCGAGATCACGGGCATCGAGGGCGAGGTGGTGAACACCCTCGTGCGCGTCGGCGGTCAGCTCACGTCGCGCGCCGGGCTGCTCGTGCCCGGCGTCGGCATCGAGGCGCCGGCGCTGACCGCCGAGGACGAGGCGAGTCTCGACATCGCGGTCGAGCTCGGCATGCAGTGGGTCGCGCTCTCCTTCGTCGGCGACGCGAGCGACATCGAGGCAACGCGCGCCGCCCTCGATGCGCGAGGCGGCACCGAGGTGCGCATCGTCGCCAAGATCGAGCGCCGCTCCGCCCTCGACCACCTCGATGCCATCGCCGCCGCCTCGGACGCCCTGATGGTGGCGCGCGGCGACCTCGGCGTGGAGGTCGGCGTCGAGAGCCTGCCAATCTGGCAGCGTCGGTTGCTGGCCGTCGGCCGGACGCACGACGTGCCGGTGGTGGTCGCCACCGAGATGCTCGAGAGCATGCGCACCCATGAGCGACCCACCCGCGCGGAGGCAAGCGACGTGGCGTATTCGGTCTGGGACGGAGCTGCGGCACTGCTGCTGTCGGCGGAGACCGCGGTCGGCCGTCACCCCGCCCGTGTTGTCTCGATGATGGACCGCATCATCCGCAGTGCGGAGTCTGAGGCCGCTCGCTAGCCGAAGGCGCGACGGAGCGACGCGCCGGTCGGCGCCTGCGTTCGAGGCCCGCTCCCCCCGGCCGTATCCAGGCGCTCGGCCATGACGTCGGCGAGCGGAAGCATGTCGACCGGATCGAACGCATCGGGCACCCCGCCCACGATCACGCTCGAGACGACGGTGCCTCGACGAACCCAGATCATCGCGACGCGCACGGAACGAAGGTCGGAAGGGTCGCCGTCGGACACGCCAAGGGCGAATGCCTCGTCCCCCACGTCGACCTCGAGAACGTCGACCCGTCCGAGGTCGTAGACGTAGTAGCGCTCCTCGAAGACCTGCCGGCGATCGACCCCGGTCAGTTCCGAGCGAGCCAACGCCAGGGCGGCCGAGGCCGACTCGGGCGTCGGGTACCGCGTGACGCGTGTCTGCACGAAGTCGAACCGGCTCTGCCCGATCTCGCCCCAGGACCCGTACGCGAGCCACCGGGTGTACGTCGGCGCGCCGTCGAAGTCCACGCCGGGCTCCTCCTCCGTGACGAAGGCACCGGATGGCAGGTCATCGAGGTCGAGTAGCAGCGTTGCCGGGTCGATGCTCCCCCACGCCGCGCGCTGCGGATCGAGCGCCATCGGCGGGATCGGCACCGGCGTCTCGGCGACGGTGCGGGCACGCACCCGCTCGATGCGGTCGTGCAGCGCCGCGGCGAGATCGTCGGCCAGCCCCGGTCGCGCGTCGCCGATCGCGAGGACGTTGATGCTCGCCACCACGAGGTCGGATCGGAACACGACGCCGACAAACTCGACGTCCATCAGCCCCCCGTACTCGATGCCGTGCAGCGTCGCCTGCAGCAGGACGGCGCCGCCACCGTCGCCCACCTCGGAGAGCTCGAGGCGGTCGGAGCCACGGATCTCGAACTCCGGATCCTCGGAGAGCCGCCAGCGGTGCATGCCGCTCAGCAGGTCGTCCTTGTAGCGCTCCGCCCCGTCCACCGAGGTGAAGAGCTCCACCGAGGTCTGGAAGCCGATCACCCCCTCAGATGGGGGATAGGCAGGCCCGTAGTCCAGTCGATACCCGCTCACGCGGCCCAGCGTCTCGAGGGAGTTGGCGCTCCGGATGAGCGGGAACTCCTCGGCGGCAACGCTGTTGTCGAAGTACCCCGAGTCGGGCACGACCGCGAACGCGCCGAAGTCCGGCCCCAGCGCCTCCGCCGGCAACACCATCAGCGGCAGGTCGTCCTCGGTCAGCGCATCCACCGAGGCGTCGCCGCCCTCGCAGCCCGCGAGCACGAGCCCGACCGACGCAAACGCAGCGACGAAGAGCGTGCGACCGACCATCCCGAATCCTCCGCCGTACGCACGCCATCGACGCACGCCGACCGTGCATTCATTCGCATCGTCATCATCGGGAGTCGCAGGGCCGGCGCGTAGCCTCGGGACGGGCGGCGCCTCGGCGAGGGGCCAACGCTCAGTCCCTCTACGGAACGCCCGGTATCATGCGTGCCTAAGGCTCGGCGCGAGGTGGCGGAGGAATGATGAACGAGACGAACGAGGCGGGACCCCGCGTCCACTACGAGACGCGCTCCGACGGCACGATCGCGGTCATCACGATGACCCGCGAGCGCTACCGCAACGCGCTCAGCCAGCAGATGATCAGCGCCCTCGAGAAGGCCTTCGACGAGGCCGCCGCAGACGATGCCGTGCGCGTCATCCTGCTGCGAGGCGCCGGCCCCACGTTCTCGGGCGGTCACGACCTCGGCTCGCCGGACGCCGTCGCGATGCGCGCGCTGCGCGAGGGCGAGAGCATGGGCTCGCGCTACCCGCGCACCCGAGGCATGGACGTCGACCCGCATCTCCGCTGGCGCAACATCCCGAAGCCGACGATCGCCATCGTGCAGGGCTACTGCATCTACGCGGCGTGGATGCTCGCGTCGGCGATGGACGTGATCTTCGCGGCCGACGACGCGAAGTTCCTGCCGACGAACTTCGCCTACTTCGCGGTCCCGTGGGACATCGGCGCCCGGCGTGCGAAGTACCTCATGTACGACAACCGCTTCCTCAGCGCGCAGGAGGCGCTCGAGTGGGGCTTCGTGCAGGAGATTCACCCGCTCGAGGACCTCGAGGCGGCCGCGATGGCCTACGCCGAGCGCGTGGCCCAACAGGACCCGTTCCAGCTCCGGATGATGAAGCACTCGATCCACCAGATGCAGGAGATCCAGGGCTTCACCGCCCACATCCTGTCCTCGTACTCCGACCGCATGGTGCGCGCCGCCAACGACGTCGCGCTGACCGAAGGCGGCGACGACGGCGGCCGCCGACGCTACCTCAGCGTCGAACGGGCGCGGGCGAATCGGGACGTCGAGGCCGACTGACCGCGCTTGCGTCGCGCTCGGTCGTGGCGACGAGGTCGATGAAGGCGGACCAGTCGATGACCCGGCGCGTCCGGACGGGGTAGTCGCCGGCGCGATTGTACTCCGCGTCCATCAGCGCGAGGTGCGCGCCGACCCCCTCGAGCTGACGCAGCACGTAGAGGCTGTCGTCGAGCATCACGTCGATGCCCAGCGTGTCGCAGGCGGCGTCCTTCGGCTCGCGGTTCGTGTGGACGACGCCGCGGAACGGCACGCCGTGCGGGCGCAGCCACTCGCGCGCCCAACCGATCTCCTCGTGCGTACGAGCGGTGACGATGAACAGCTCGTGGTGCTCGGCGAGAGCATGCAGCGCCTCGATGGCGCCGGGCATCGGTGCAATCGAGAGCGTCCACTCGGTCCGATGCACCGCCTCGACCATCTCGAGGTAGCGCTCGTGGCCGAGGCGTTCCGCCCCGTGCGGCCCCGTCGTCTCGAGGCCGGTGACCCGCTCCCCAAACCGCTCGAGGGCATAGCGCACCTTCGCCTCGGTCGTGTCGGCGACGGTGCCGTCGAAATCGATACCCAGTCGCATGCCCCGAGGCTAGCGGGCCCCGTTTAACGAACGATGAAGGCCGCGTCTCGAGGCCGCTGGCTCAGGCCGGCTGCCCTGCTGGTTCTACCGAGGCCTGTGCCGCCGCCTGCGCGAGCAACGAGGCGTGCGTCGGCGCATCGGGCACGTCGGCCGGCCGCCCCGCGGCGTTCTCGCGTCGCAGCGCCGGCACGATCTCGGTCCCGAGGATCTCGATCTGCTCGAGCACGACCTCGAGCGGCAGCCCGGCGTGATCGATGAGGAAGAGCTGGCGCTGGTAGTCGCCCACCGACTCCCGCATCGAGGCGTAGCGCTCGATCACCTGCTGCGGGCTGCCGACGGTGAGTGGCGTCTGCGCCATGAAGTCCTCGAGCGACGGTCCATGTCCGTACACGGGCGCATTGTCGAAGTACGGGCGGAACTCCCGCACAGCGTCCTGCGAGTTCGGTCGTACGAAGACGTGCCCGCCGAGACCCACGATGCCCTGCGACCCCGGCCCGTGGCCGTAGCGCTCGAACCGCTCTCGATAGTGCCCCACCATCCGAATGACATGCTCCATCGGCCAGAAGATGTTGTTGTGGAAGAAGCCGTCGCCGTAGAACGCGGCCTGGTCGGCGATCTCCGGGCTGCGAATCGACCCGTGCCAGACGAACGGCGGCACGCCATCGAGCGGTCGAGGCGTCGAAGTGAATCCCTCGAGCGGCACGCGAAAGCGGCCCTCCCAGTCGACGACGTCCTCGCGCCACAGCCGGTGCAGCAGCGAGTAGTTCTCGACCGCCAGCGCGATGCCGTTGCGGATGTCCTGCCCGAACCACGGGTAGACCGGCGCCTGATTCCCCCGCCCGAGCATGAGATCGACGCGCCCACCAGCGAGGTGCTGGAGCATCGCGTAGTCCTCTGCGATCTTCACCGGGTCGTTCGTCGTGATAAGGGTCGTCGCCGTCGAGAGGATGATCCGCTCGGTCCGAGCGGCGATGAACCCGAGCATCGTCGTCGGTGACGAGGGCACGAACGGTGGGTTGTGGTGCTCGCCCGTCGCGAACACATCGAGGCCGACCTCCTCGGCCTTGAGCGCGATCGCGACCATCGCCTGAATGCGCTCCGCCTCGCTCGGCGCGCGCCCCGTCGTCGGATCGACCGTGACGTCCCCGACCGAGAAGACCCCGAACTGCATGGCTGCTCCGACCTCTCGAGCGTGACCTCACCTCGAGCGTCACGCCCATCCAGCGTAGGGCCCGATCCGAGATCGAGACGATGCGACGGCCCGTGTCACAGATCCCGAGTTCGTCGCCCTTCCAAGTGGGGACTCAATCGCACGGCGTGGCGACGCGGTGACCAGACGCCCCCGGCCGACGGACGCGAGGGGGATTCGGATGAACCGACAGCTGTCACGGGCAGCGATCGAGGGGCGGCGGCGATGGGTCGTCGCGGCGTTCATCCTCGTGGTGACCTTCGTCGCCTCCGAGGTGCCTCGCGCACGCTCGCAGGCCTTCGAGGTCGTCATCGGCGCAAGCCTGACACCGCCTGAGATCACCGTGCCGGTCGGCGCTTCGGTGACGTGGCGCAACGAGGACGGGGCCCGCCACCGAGTGCGCTCGCAGTCTGGGCCGGACGAGTTCGATTCCGGGAATCTCGAGGCGGGCGAGACGTTTACCCACTCGTTCGGAGTCGCGGGAACCTTCGAGTACGTCGACGCGCGGAATCCGAACCTGCCTCAATACACCGGACGCGTCATCGTCTCGAACGACTCCCCGGCATCGGGCAGCCCGAACGCTGGAGGTGCGGCCACACCCGCCCCGAACACGGCAACCGTGAGCATGGCCGGACGCCGCTTTAGTCCCGCGACGGTGACCATTGCGGTGGGCGGGACGGTCACGTTCAACAACAACGACAACGAGGATCACACGGCCACCGCGCGCGACCGCTCGTTCGACTCCGGGACGCTGGGCGGCGGGCGGCAGTTCCAGCACACCTTCAACACGGCCGGCCGGTACGCGTTCATCTGCGCGTTCCACTCCGACATGACCGGCGAGGTGGTCGTCACGGACGCCTCCGGGGCGGCCCCCCCGCCATCACCGAGCCCGGCACCGGTCGCCGCGACTCCGACGACGCCAGAATCGACCTCACCCTCGGGAGGCGCGGTTGCCGCGAGCATCGTCGACTTCGACTTCGCCCCACAGACGGTCTCGATCCAGGCCGGGCAATCGATTACGTGGACAAATGATGGCGTGGCGCCGCACACGGTGACGGCGACCGACGGCTCGTTCGACAGCGGGATCATGGACGGTGGACAGACGTACACGAGGACCTTCGCAGCGCCCGGGCGCTTCCCCTTCCTCTGCAGCGTGCACCCGAACATGATGGGCGAGGTGGTCGTGTCGGGCGCGAACGGCGCGCCACCGCCCGCCGCTGCGATTGCGCCCTCGAGGCCCGCAAGCTCGACCGGCGCGAGCCCCTCGTCATCCTCGTCGTCGCCGCGATCCGCGTCGGCGGACCTCGCCGCGAGCATCCTCGACTTCGAGTTCGCACCGGCCCTCGTGACCATCGAGGCTGGCGACACGGTGCACTGGACGAACGACGGCGTCGCGCCGCACACGGTCACGGCGCTCGATGCCTCCTTCGACACGGGCCTGATCGAAGGCGGCGGCTCAGCTGCCTTAACCTTCACCGAGGTCGGCGAGTTCCCGTTCTACTGCACGCTCCACCCAAACATGGAAGGCACGATCATCGTCGCAAGCGCTGGCACCGCCGCTGGCGAACTGTCCGCGAGGGACGTTGCCGGTTCGGCCGACTCGAGCACAATCGCAGGACCCGAGGCAGTGTCCACCTTCGTTGCGGGTGACCAGGCGTCGGTGTCGACCTCGACGGGCGACGACGCCCTCAACGTTGCGCTGCTGACGGTGCTCCTGCTGGCGGTGGGCGCCGCCGGCGCCGCCTTCGGATTCGTCGCGCGCGGCCTCGAGGCGCGGTAGCGGCACGAGTCCTTGCATCGAGGCGAGCGCGCTCCGCGCTAGGCTCCGTACCGATCGCCGATGGCGCCGCTCGCAAGCATCGCCTCGACCTGCTCGGCCGAGTAGCCGAGCTCGCCCAGCACCTCGACGTTGTGCTCCCCGACCAGGGCGCACACGCGATCCCACGAGGGCGCATCGGGCTCGATGCGCCAGAGGAACCCCGGCAGCTGCCGTGTCCCGACGTACTGATGCGTGACCGTCTCGAGCCAGTCGCGCGCCTGGAGCTGCGGACTGGTCATCAGCCCGATGTGGTGGATGACCGGCGCAGCGATGCCGCCGGCCTCGGAGATCGAGGTGGCAGCGTCCTCCGCGAGTCGCTCACCGACGTACGCGGCGAGCGCCGCATCGATGTCGTCGCGGGCGCGCAGGCGGCCCGTGATCGAGGCCCACGGGTGTCCGCTCTCCGCCCACTCGGGGTGTCCGAGGGCGCGAGCGACGCCTCCCCACTGCGAGTCGTTCTCCGCCGCGACCACCACCCACGACTCGTCGCCCGCCTCACCGCCGGCGGCGCGATAGCAGCCGTGCGGCACGACATGCGGATCGACGTTGCCAAGTCGCTCCGGGAGACGCTGGTTCATCGTCCATTCCGCCTGCAGCCCGGCAAGCTGCCACGACCAGGCCTCGGCCTGCGAGAGGTCGATGAAGCAGCCCTCGCCCGTCGCCTCGCGGCGCAGCAGCCCCGCGATGACCGCGGTCACGAGGCCCACAGCCCCGGTCGCGTCCGTGTGGTACATCGTCGGGACGTGGCCCGGCGGCCCGTCGGGATACCCGCGCACGAGGGTGTGACCCAGCGTCGCCTCGAGGCCGGAGCCCAGCGTCGCGTAGCCCTTGTACGGCCCTTCCACGCCCCACCCGGGCATCGAGATCATCACGAGGTTCGGATTGATCTCGCGCAGCACGGACCACCCGAAGCCGAGGCCGTCAATCGTGCCGGCCGAGTAGCCCTCGATCAGCACGTCGACCGAACCCGCGAGGCGCCGCATCAGCTCGGCGCCATCCTCGGTGCGGATGTTCACGGCGATGTTGCGCTTGTTGCGGTTCGCGAGGTGATGCGATCCCGCGCGCTCGTATGGAGGTCCGTCTCCCGGCGCAGCATTGCCCTCGCGCAGGGGGCGCGAGAGCGCCGGCGGCCGGGGGAACGACTCGAGGCGGACCACGTCGGCGCCGAGGTCCCCTAGCAGCGAGCTGCCCATCGGCCCCGCCCAGACCTCGGTCATCTCGACGACGCGAACGCCGTTCAGGAGCTGCGTGCTCATGGGCTCCCTCGATCCTCGCTAGCCGGTGACCCCGGCGCGGAACAGGGCGATCTCTTCGTCGACCGTGTAGCCGATCTCCGACAGCACCTCGTGCGTGTGCTGACCGAGGTCAGGCGCAGGCCCCGCCTCCCACCCATCCTCGAGGCGGAACGGGGCGCCCGCGATCGTGTGCGTGCCGAAGCCGGGCTGCTCGACCTGCACGTACGAGCCCCGCACACGTGCCTGCTCGTTCTCGAACGCTTCGCCCACGTCGAGGATGGGCGCGATCATCACCCCGAACGACTGCAGCTCGCGAAACGCCTCGTCGCGCGTGTGGGTCGCCAAGTAGGCGTCGACGTGCTGCATGAACTCGTCGTAGTGGTCGGCCTTCTGCGCGGCGTCGGTGAAGCGCGGGTCCTGCGCCAGCTCCGGATGACCGATGCCGGCGCAGAAGCGCGAGAAGAAGGGCTCGTTGGCCGCGGAGATCGCGAGGTAGCCGTCGGTCGCCCGCAGCGTCGGCGGGGGGAATGCGGCCCTCGAGGGCGCCGCCGGCCGAGGTGTATTCGCGCCCGTGAAGCTCCACGGCACGAACCAGTTGTCGACGCTGCCGGCCAGCGCCTCGACGCCGGCGACATCGACGCGTCGTCGCACGCCGTCGTGCCGCCGACCCCAGATCGTGGCGGCCGTGACCGCCGTCGCCGTCGAGGCCCACTGCAGCGTCGCGACGTGCGCCGAGTAGCGCATCGGCTCCTGATCGTCGAAGGAGTGCCGCAGCATCCGGTTCGACCACGCGAACAGCGAGAGGTCGTTCTCCCGGCGCTCGGCGAACGGCCCCTCGAGGCCGTGCACCGACATCGTGACCACCGAGGGTCCGCCGTCACCGAGGCGCTCGAAGGCCTCGGCAAGCCGCAGTCCTGCTGCCGCGGGCTGGTGCAGTACGACGACGTCGCTGCGCTCCCCCAGCCTCGTCAGCACCTCGAGGCCCGAGGGGGTGTCGTGGTCGAGGACGATCGATCGCTTCCCGGTGTCGAGCGCGAGGTGGTACGCGCCCCCATTCACGTCCGGCACGTCGCCGCGGAACGGGCCGGCGCGCCGCAATTCGCCGCCGCCGCGTGTCTCAACCTTCGTGACCTGCGCGCCGTAGTCGCCGAGGACCTTCGTCGCGCCGGCGACCGCAATCGAGTCGCCGACCTCGACGATGCGAACGCCCTCGAATGGCTGGCTCATGGGCTCGGCTCCTCGCGTCTCCGCCGTCCTCGCGAGCGCTGCAAGCCTACACGGGAGGGCAAGACCGTCGGACCGGCGTGCGGGGTAGGCTGAGATCGAGGGAACGGCGAGCGAGGAGTGCCGATGGCCGAGCCACGACGCGTCGTGATCATGGGCGCCGCCGGTCGCGACTTCCACAACTTCAACGTCGTCTTCCGAGGCGACCCCTCGAGGCACGTCGTAGCCTTCACCGCCGCCCAGATCCCCGGCATCGAGGGCCGGCGCTACCCCGCCTCCCTCGCCGGCACCGGCTACCCCGACGGCATCCCCATCGAGGACGAGGCCGGCCTCGAGGACCTCTGCCGCCGCGAGTCCGTCGAAGAGGTGGTGTTCGCGTACAGCGATGTCCCCCACGAGCACGTGATGCATGCCGCCTCGCGTGCCCTCGCCGCCGGCGCCGATTTCACCCTCCTCGGACCGGGCAGCACGATGCTCAGCGCCGAACGGCCGGTCATCGCCGTCACCGCCGTGCGGACCGGCTCCGGCAAGTCACAGGTCGCGCGCTGGGTGGTCCGCCGCCTGCGTGCTCAGGGTGTCCGCGTCGCCGTCGTGCGCCATCCGATGCCGTACGGCGACCTCGAGCGGCAGCGCGTGCAGCGCTTCGCCTCCGCCGAGGACCTCGATGCGGCGAACTGCACCATCGAGGAGCGCGAGGAGTACGAGCCGCACATCGCGACGGGCTCCATCATCTTCGCGGGCGTCGACTACGCCGCCATCCTCGATCGGGCCGCTACCGAGGCCGATGTCATCGTCTGGGACGGCGGCAACAACGACTTCCCCTTCGTTCGGCCGGACCTCCACATCGTCCTCGTCGACGCGCTCCGCCCCGAGGACAGTGACGCCTACCACCCCGGCGAGACCACCCTGCGCATGGCCAACGTCGCGTTGATCGCCAAGACCGACGCCGCCTCGAGCGACCAGGTTGCGACGGCCGAGCGCGAGGCGCGTCGCCTCGCACCCCACGCCACGCTCGTCCGAGGTGCCTCGCCCGTGCGCCTCGACGATCCCGAGACCGCTCGCGGCCGCCGCGTCCTCGTCGTCGAGGACGGGCCAACGCTCACCCACGGCGGGATGGCGTACGGCGCCGGTTATGTCGCTGCCGTCGACGCCGGCGCCGAGGTCGTCGACCCCCGCCCCTACCTCGCGCCCGCCATCCGCGCGGCTCTCGAGGCGTACCCCCACGTCGGTGACGTGCTCCCAGCCCTCGGATACGATGAGACCCAGCTCGAGGCGCTGCGCGAGACGATCCTCGCCGTGCCCGCCGACCTCGTGGTCTCTGGCACGCCCATCGACCTTGCCGCGCTCATCGAGGTCGATCGTCCGATCGCGCGCGCCCGCTACGAGTACGCCGAGGTGAGCGACCCGGGCCTCGGGGCCGTGATCGACGCTTGGCTGGAGTCCCACCGACCGGCCTGACCGCCGAGACGTCTCGCAGCGCGCTCGACCACCTTCCGCCTACAGCACGCACGACATAGACTGCATGCATTCGAAGTCCTTCGTGACCCACTGACGCGGAGCACCCGTGGCCGCCGGCGACATCGCCGAACCAGCCCCACCGAAGGCGATCGCGCGGCCGAGGCTCTTCTACGGCTGGTGGATCGTGTCCGCCGCGGCAGGCATCCAGCTGATCTCCGGCGCGCTCCTCGGCCAGGCCTTCGGCGCGTACGTCGCGGTGCTCCGAGCCGACTTCGGCTGGAGCGCGACCTCGCTCTCGCTCGCCGCCTCGATGCGTGAGATGGAGGCAGGGGTCACCGGCCCGGTCCAGGGCTGGCTCTACCTGCGCTTCGGCGCGCGACGCATGGCCCAGGCCGGGCTGCTGATGTTCGCCCTCGGCTTCGTCGCGTTCAGCCAAGTGCATACGCTGCCGCAGTTCTTCGCGGCGTTCCTGCTGATGGCCATCGGCATGAGTTTCAGCGGCTACCTGACGCTCACCTCCGTCGCGGTGCAGTGGTTCGAGCGCCGTCGGGCCACCGCCCTCGCCCTCGTGGCCGCTGGAGGCGCGATCGGCGGCGTGCTGGTCCGCGTGACGGTCGCATCCATCGAGGCGTTCGGCTGGCGTCCGACGGCACTGATCTCGGCCGCGATCATCCTCGGCGTCGGCCTGCCGCTCACCCAGCTCTTCCGCGAGCGCCCGTCGGACATGGGCCTCTCGATGGATGGCGGCGACCCCACCGACACCACCCGACCGATCGTTCGAGGCCGCCACGCGGCGCCCGACGGCACACGCGACTTCACCCTCCGCGAGGCGCTACGGACGCGCGCGTTCTGGCTCGTGGGGCTCGGTCACACGTCCGCGCTGTTCGTGGTGTCGGCGCTCAATGTGCACTTGATCTCGCACCTGAAGGACGGTCTGGGCCACTCCCTCGGGTTCGCCTCGACGATCGCCCTCGTGCTGCCGGCCATGTTCCTCGTCGGGACGCTGCTCGGCGGGCCGTTCGGCGATCGCTTCAGCAAGCGCTGGCTGGCGGTCGGGTGCCTCTTCGCTCACGCGGGCGCGCTCGCGATGTTCGCGAACGTCTCGAGCACGCCGCTGATCCTCGTGGCCGCGATCGTCCACGGCCTGGCATGGGGCCTCCGAGGCCCGCAGATGGCGGCCCTTCGAGCCGACTATTTCGGCCGGCAGGCCTTCGCGACGATCATGGGCGTCTCGAACATGGTCATCATCATCGGCACGATTCTCGGGCCGATCATCGCCGGTTACGTCTATGACCAGACGGGTAGCTACCGAATCGGTTTCGACATCCTCGCCGTGCTCGCGGCGGCCGGCTCGGTCTTCTTCATCCTCGCGCCGGCCCCACGACGGCCGCTGGCGAACCCCGCCGCACCACCCGTCGCCGAGGCCGCGTCGTAGCGTCGAGGCACTTACGCCGGCGTCGCGCTTGCGAGGTCGGCCGCCCCGCCGTCGATGAGCACGAGCGGGGCACGCCCGGCCGCCAGCAGTGCACTCCCGACCGTCGCCGCTCGACTCCCCGAGGCGCAGCTGACGAGCATCCGCTCGAGCGGCTCCGCCGGCAGCCATTCGTCGAGGCGGTCGAGCGGCCGGTGCGTGGCGCCGTCGAGCGCGACCTCCTGCTGCTCGTAGTCGAAGCGGACGTCGAAGAGCGGAACGTCGCGAACGGCGTGCCGCCGCGCCACCTCGGCGGCAGTCGCCGTGTCGAGGCTGGCCGTCGGGCGCGCTGCCGCCCACTCCTCGAACGGCACGAAGCCCCGCACCCGCTCGTAGCCGATGCGCAGCAGATCGACGGTGAGCCGCTGCGCCTGCTCGGCATCGAGGCTCACGAGGACCAGCTCGGCATCGAAGGGCGTCAGCCAGCTGACGTAGGCGAGCGTCGCATCCCCCTCCTCGATCGAGAGCGATGAGGGCACGTGCGCCCGTGCGAAGGCGAAGCGACTGCGCACATCGACGACGTACGCGCCGCCGGCCCTCACCGCCTCGAGGCGCTCCGGTGTCAGGGCATCTGGCTCGGGCGGCGTGCCATAGACGCGCGGCCCTCGACGGTTGATGGGCGCCATGTGGCGGTAGTACGCGGGGATCGGTCCGGGGCTCGCGAGTTGGATCGCGGCGAACGAGGCCGCATCAGGCGACGTCAGCACCGGGTTGCGCGTCCGCTCGACCTCAAGTGGCGCGCGACGCTCGGTGACACCCGGGCTGCTGGAACAGAACGATCCGGCGCCGTGCGTCGGCAGTACCTCGGCGGTGTCCGTTAGCAGCGCCGCGATGCGCTGGGCGCTCTCGAACTGCTGCGCCGTCAGCGCCTCCGTGTGCTCGGGTCCGAGGAGGTCCGTCCGCCCTGCGCCGCCGATGATGATCGAGCCGCCGGTGAAGCAGCCCAGGGTCCGCCCGTCCTCGTCGATGGCGAGGTACGCAGTGTGGTGGTGCGTGTGTCCCGGTGCGCGCACGGCTCGAAGGCGAGCGCGGCCGACCTGCACTTCGTCGCGATCCGCCAGCTCGCGGTGCGGGAACTCGATGCCGGCATCGGCCGGCACGCACACCTCGGCGCCAAGGACCGCGAGCTCGCGCCCGCCCGAGACGTAGTCGTTGTGAACGTGCGTCTCGACAACGAACTCGATACGAACGCCCAGTTCCGCCGCCGCCTCGAGATACGGCCGCACGTCGCGCTGAGGGTCGACGACCGCCGCGACGCCATCGCTCGCCACGAGGTATGACGCATCGCCCAGCGACTCCGTCACGAACTGGCGAATCTCCACGTCCGCACCTCCCGATTCAGCGTACGTCGAGCGCCGTCGAGGCTCATCCGCCGCCCGCGCTCCGATGACACCGCGTGGACGCAGCACGTTACTATCTGCGCCTCACGTAGCATCGAAGGAGGGTCGCCATGCCCGTCACGATCCTGACGACCGACTCTGAATCCGAGGCCACGGGCGCGCGCCGCGAGGGCGATGCGCTGTGGCTCCGCAACGACGAGCTCCTCGCCACCACCGGCTGGGAGATCAAGCCAGAGGGCGTCTGTCGAGGCGACCTCTGCGTCCCCCTGCCCGAGGACCGCGCCTCCGCCCTGATGGCGGAGCGCGACGGCGCCAGCTGGCTCGACATCGCCGGCTTCGCGGGCTACGTCGGCCAGGACGTCGCCCACGACGACGCGACCGACACCTGGTACTTCGGGCCAGGTCCCGAGGAGCAGCGCGGCCAGCTCACCTCCCTCGAGGCGCCCGATTTCGAGCTGCCGGACCTCGCCGGACAGATGCACCGCCTCTCGGACCATCGAGGGAAGAAGGTGGTGCTCGCCCTGTGGGCCTCCTGGTGAGGGTGCCGCTTCGACCTGCCAGTCTGGCAGGACCTGCGCTCCGAGCTCCACTCGCAGAACTTCGAGGTCATCACCGTCGGCTGTGACGTGCGCGGCGCCGACGCCGAGCGCGAGTTCATCGAAGCCGTGCCGCTCGACTACCCGTCGCTCCTCGACCCGCGCTTCGTGGTGTCCGAGCTCTACAACACCCGCAACGTGCCGGCGGTCTTCTGGATCGACGAGTCCGGCGTCATCGTCCGCGGCAACGACCCCGTCTACCTCGTTCGCCGCAACCGCGAGACGGGCGAGGCGACGATCAACGAGCGCTACCTCGAGGCCGTGCGTGACTGGGTCCGCAACGGCCCCTCGAGCATCTACGTCACCGAGGCCGCGGAGACCCAGCAGCGCGTCGGTGCCTCGGACGAGGCCAACCAGCAGGCGATGGCGCACTTCCGCCTCGGCACGTACCTCGATCGGCACGGCCACCACGAGCAGGCCGTGGAGCAGTTCAAGCGCGCGCTCGAGCTCAAACCGGAGAACTGGAACTACCGCCGGCAGGCCTACAACCTCGGCAATGCCGACGAGTACGGCGTCTCGATGCAGGAGGCCATCCAGACCGTCGGCCCGTTCTACGCCGTGCCGCTGGAGCTGCCGGAGCCGCCTGCGGGCTAGGCTGCGCGAGCTCGGAAGGCGCGAGGCGCTAGGACGCGGTGCGCAGCCGTTCGAGGCCATCGAGGATCAGGTCGAGGCCGAAGACGAACTCGGCGTCGCTGTCGCAGCCATCCCCGAGGATGGCGTCGTCGGTATCGTGCAGCACTTCCTGGAACATGCGGGCCATGTTCGGGTACTGGCTGGCCATCTGCTGGAACAGCAGCATCGCGTCCTCGGCGCTTCCCGAGGCGGGACCGTCGTCGTCGTAGAGCTCCTGCGTGAACCCGAGGACTCGGCTTCCGAGGACATGGAGCGCGTGATGCGTGAGGTCCACAGAGAACCCGCCGGCGAGGAACCGCCCGATCATCGCGTCCATGTAGGCCATCATCGCCGGCGTCGGCGTCGTCCGCGTCTCGATCACCGCGGGCATCCAGGAGTGCCTCGTCAGCACCTCGCGAGCGGCCAGCACGCTGCGGCGCACCGAGGCCTGCCAGCCGGCGCCGTCGCTCGGCTCGACTTCGATCTCCTGCATCACGAGGTCGACCACGCCATCGAGGACGTCGTCCTTGCTCGCGACGTGGTTGTAGAGGGACATCGCCTCGACACCCAGCTCCTGGCCGAGGCGTCGCATGCTGAGCGACGGCAGACCTTCGGCGTCGGCAAGGGCGACGGCAGCGTGCAACACGCGCTCGCGGCTCAGAGGCGTGCGCGCCGGCGACCCGGTCTCGTGCTTGGCCGTCATAGAGACTCCCGTCGCGCAGAACGTTAACGTACGAAGTAAGTCCGTGACCAGTGCTGCCCGCAGGTCTACCGCCCGCCGAGCCGCTCTGTCGGTCATTTGGGTGGCAACGAAATGCCCATCTGGACGATTGACACCGGCACCAACCCCACATACCTTACACCGTACGGTTACAGTGTACGTTTACAGTGTACGTATGTCTGCGGGGAGTTCCCGCACGCTCACGCCCGCCTCTGCGCGCCGGGCATAGAAGGGTCTCCATCATGCTCGCGACGCTCGGCCGCTGGTCGTTCCGGCACCGCTGGCTCGTGCTCGCCGGCTGGGGCGCGGCCATGCTCCTCGTGTTCGGCGCAGCCGCCGGCGTCGGCGCCGCCTACGACGGTGCTTTCGAGATCCCCGACTCCGAGAGCCGGCGCGGCTTCGATGCCCTCGACACGCACTTCGGCGGCTTCGGCAGCGGCCAGTCCGGCTCGATCGTCTTCAAGACCGAGGACGGCATCGACGATCCCGAGGTCCGCACCGCAATGGAGGCGCTCTTCGCCGAGGCCGACGCCTTCGAGGGCGTCTCGGTCTCGAGCCCCTACGAGGGCGTCGGCACGCAGACGCAGGTGAACGCCGACCGCACCGTCGCCTTCGCCTCCGTCTCGCTCGCTCCCGAGCTCGACTTCACGAAGACCGCCGAGATCGGCGCGCAGCTCGCCGAGGACGCACCGCAAATCGATGGCCTGCAGGTCGAGATCGGCGGCGCCGCCCTCGGCCCGTTCGAGCCGCCTGAGACCGAGTTCATTGGTCTCTCGTTCGCCGTGGTGGTGCTGATCCTCGCGTTCGGCTCCGTGCTGGCGATGGGCCTGCCCATCGCCGTGGCGGTCGCCGGCGTCGGCGTCGGGCTCGGCCTCGTGACGCTCGCCTCGAACGTTCTCTCGATCCCCGACTTCGCCACGACGATCGGCGCGATGATCGGCCTCGGCGTCGGCATCGACTACGCGCTCTTCATCGTGACGCGCTACCGCGAGGGTCTGCACGCCGGCCTCGATCCCGAGGAGGCGACGGGCATCGCCCTCGACACGGCCGGGCGCGCCGTGATGTTCGCGGGCATCACCGTAGTGATCTCGCTCATGGGCATGCTGTTGATGGGGCTGGCGTTCATCACCGGCCTCGGCTTCGGCGCCGCGATCACCGTGGCGATCACGATGATCGCCTCGATCACGCTGCTGCCGGCCTTCTTCGGCTTCGCTCGCGAGCGCATCGAGGTCACGCCCTGGTACGCCCTCGTGGCCGCCGCCTTCATCTCGATGGCCCTGCTCGGCGTCGGCCTCGGCTTCACGCCGATGCTCGTGGGCCTGCCGATCGCCCTCGTGCTCTTCATCGTGGGACGTTGGATCCCCGTGCTGAAGCTGCACGTCCCGAGGCGTCCACCCACGCCGCTCAAGGAGACGCTCGCCTACCGCTGGAGCCGACTCATCCAGGCGCGCCCGTGGGTGTGGCTGACCCTCGGCGTGCTCTTCCTGCTCGTGCTCGCGTCGCCGCTGCTCTCCCTCCGCGCGGGCTTCTCCGACGAAGGCAACTTCTCCGAGACGACGACGACGCGACGTGCCTACGATCTGCTCGCCGAGGGCTTCGGCCCCGGCTTCAACGGCCCGCTCGTCATCACCGCCGAGGTGGGCTCGCCCGAGGACCGCGCGGCGCTGCCCGCGCTCCTCGGCGCCATCGAGGGCACCAGCGGCGTCGCCTCGGTCGCCCCGCCCTTCCCGAACAACCTCGAGAACCCCGAGGCCGCGGACGCCTACCTCATCCAGGTGTTCCCGACGACCTCCCCACAGGACGAGGCGACGGACGCGCTGGTGAAGACCCTCCGCCGCGAAGTCATCCCCGCGGCGGTCGCCGGCTCGACGCTGACCGTGAACGTCACCGGCACCGTCGCCGCAAACATCG
Organism: Dehalococcoidia bacterium; assembly: GCA_041390625.1. Lineage (GTDB taxonomy): Bacteria > Chloroflexota > Dehalococcoidia > UBA2979 > UBA2979 > RBC038. The sequence goes on from JAWKPM010000005.1 coordinate 24,960, forward strand.
ACTTCACGCGCTACCTCGGTGGGCGCATCGTGATCTTCTTCGGCGCGGTGCTGGCGCTGTCGTTCCTGCTGCTGATGGCGGTCTTCCGCTCGGTGCTGGTGCCGGCGAAGGCCGTCGTGATGAACATGCTCTCGATCGGGGCGGCCTACGGCGTCGTGATCGCCATCTTCCAGTGGGGCTGGCTCGGCTCGCTCTTCGGCATCGACGGCGCACCCATCGAGCCGTTCATCCCGATGATGATGTTCGCCATCGTCTTCGGCCTCTCGATGGACTACGAGGTCTTCCTGCTCTCGCGCGTGAAGGAGCAGTACGACCGCACCGGCGACGCCTTCGATTCGGTGGCCGACGGCCTCGCCTCGACGGCGCGCGTCATCACGGCGGCGGCGGCGATCATGGTGGTCGTCTTCGGCAGCTTCGTGCTGGAGGACGACCGCATCATCAAGCTCTTCGGCGTGGGCCTCTCGATGGCGATCCTGCTCGACGCCACCGTCGTCCGCATGCTCCTCGTGCCCGCCACGATGGAGCTGCTCGGCGAGCGCAACTGGTGGCTGCCCGGCTGGCTGGCGCGCACGCTGCCGTCCATCCACGTCGAGGGGACGGCGATCCCGGTGCCCGTGCCCGTCGAGATCCCGATCGACGAGTAGCGGCGCCTCGAGGGCTTAGAGCCACTCCGGAGTCGAGGCGCCCACGGGCTCCGGCGCGCGGTCCCACCGCGTGGGGCTCGAGGGCAGGGCGTCGATCGGCCGCACGGCGCGCAGACGCCCAAAGGCGGAGTCCACCTCGAACATGTACGGCTCGAAGTCGGGCGGGGCCTCGGGCGCCCCGCCCCCACCGAGGCCGACGAGCCAGTTCCTCGTCCGCAGCAGCGCGAGCCGCGCCCGCCAGCTTCCGCCCTCGCTCTGCCGACGCGCGAGCGCCCGCATCGCCGCGAACGCCGCGAGGAAGCCCGTGGCGTGATCGAGTGCCTGCACCGGCAGGTGGCTCGGCGCCTCCGAGGGGTCCGCGCTCGGCAGCGCGAGACCGGTCGTCGACTGGATGATCGAGTCGAACCCTCGGCGTCCGCCCCACGGCCCTGTCCAGTCGAACGCGCACAGCTGCACGACGACGATGCCCGGCCGAACCTCCGCCAGCCGCTCCGCCCCGAACCCGAGGTGCTCGAGGGCGCCCGGACGGAACGCATCGATGACCGCGTCCGCGTCCCGGAGCAGCGTCTCGAAGGTCGAGCGGCCGCCCGCCGTGCGCAGATCGATGTGCGTCGCGCGCTTCCCGAAGCCGGTCGAGAGCACGCCCGACTCAGTGACGGGAAGGTGCTCGGCGCCCACGCGCAGCACCTCCGCGCCGTGGCTGGCGAGGGTCATCCCCGCCACCGGCCCCGCCAGCACGCGCGAGCAGTCGATGACGCGCACGCCATCGAGGGGTCGCGCCGCCTCGGCCAGCGGCACCACCTCGGCGTCACCGATCCGCTCGAGGCTCAGCGGCGGCAGCGCCGATGTGGCGAGGGCGTGCGGATGGGCGTCCCACTCCTCACGCGTCCGATAGGCGGCGGCGACCATCCCGTCCTCGATGAGCGCCGTCTCGAGGTCGACCGCCCGCCAGCCCCGAATCGCCTCGGCGAACGCCTCGCGTTCCAGCGGCACGCCGAGGCGCCGCGCGATGCCCTCGGCGTGGTGCGGGAAGTTGCAGTGCAGCTGAATCGAGCGGTCGTCCGCCGTCACGTAACGTCCCGACAACGGCGCCCATGCCTCGACCGGCGCGCCGTCGCGTCGAATCAGTCGCTCAGCGGCGAACGCCGCTGCGGCGTGCGTGCGGTCGACGGTCACCGTCTGCGCCGGCCCGCCGCGAGCCTCGAGGAGTGTGGCGGCCGCCAGCGAGGCCGCGCCTACCGCGCTCGCCGCCGCCTCGGTCACGGCATAGCGCGACTCGAAGACATGAGCCGGGCCCGTCACCTCGAGGCGATCGACCGGCGCGGCGCCGCCGGTCAGCGCCCACAGCGCCGCGACGTGGTCGCGCGTCTCAAGCCCCGACGAAGTCACGAGGCGCCTCGCGACCGAACGCGCTCGACCGCCTCGAGCCAGCCACCGACGCGCTCCTCGCGCTCGTCGTTCGCCATTCGAGGCTCGATCACGTCGAGGTCCCGCGAGGCAACCTCGGCGAACTGCGCGGCGTCGGGCCAGAGGCCGCTGGCCACGCCGGCGAGCCCGGCCGCACCGAGCGCGGTGACCTCGAGGTTCCTCGGCCGGTGCACAGGCACCCCGAGGATGTCCGCCTGGAACTGCATGAGGAATTCGTTGCGGCAGGCGCCGCCATCGACGCGCAGCGCTCCGAGCGGGCGCCCGAGGTCGGCTTCGATGCACGTCACGAGGTCGCGCGACTGGTACGCGATCGCCTCGAGCGTCGCCCGCACGATGTGGGCGCGTTCGCTCCCGCGCGTGAGGCCGATGAGCGCGCCGCGCGCACCCTCGTCCCAGTGCGGCGCGCCGAGGCCCGTGAAGGCCGGCACGAGGTAGACGCCACCGGCGTCCGGCACCGACCGCGCGACGGCCTCGGTCTCCTCTGCCGAGGCGACTAGTCCGAGGCCGTCGCGCAGCCACTGCACGGCCGCCCCCGCGACGAAGACGCTCCCCTCGAGGGCGTACGCCGCGTCGCCGCCCGAGGCAGCGGCGGTGGTGAGCAGCCCGTTGCCCGACCTCGACGGCTCGGCGCCCGTCGTCGTCAGCAGGAAGCAGCCCGTGCCGTAAGTGTTCTTCGAGTCGCCGGGCGCGACGCAGCCCTGCCCGAACAGCGCCGCCTGCTGGTCCCCCGCCACGCCTCGAATCGACACAGGTGCACCGAGGATGTCGGCGCGCGTCACGCCGAACTCGGACGCCGAAGGCTGAACCGCCGGCAACAGCGCCTCGGGGATCCCGAAGGCTTCGAGGAGCTCAGGCGACCAGCGCCGCGCCTCGATGTCGTACAGCATCGTGCGGGACGCGTTCGTCTCATCGGTGACGTGCGCCTCGCCGCCGGTGAGGCGGAACATCAGCCAGGTGTCGATCGTGCCGAAGGCGAGCTCGCCTCGATGCGCGCGCTCCTCGGCGCCCGGCACACGATCGAGGAGCCAGCGCACCTTCGAGGCCGAGAAGTACGCGTCGATGACGAGCCCCGTACGCGCCCGCACCAGCTCCTCGAGGCCGCGCGCGCGCCAGTCCTCGCAGATCGAGGCCGTCTGCCGGGACTGCCACACGATCGCGGGGGCGATCGGTTCGCCCGTCGCGCGATCCCAGATCAGCGCCGTCTCGCGCTGGTTCGCGATGCCGATCGCCGCGAGATCCGAGGCGCGAACGCCGGCCGCCTGCATCGCCTCGCGCGCCGCCAACAGCTGGGTGTCCCAGATCTCGTTCGCGTCGTGCTCGACCCAGCCCGGCTGCGGGAAGTGCTGTCGAAACGGGTGCTGCGCGGCGCCCACCACCTCGGCGCGGTCATCGAAGACGAGCGCGCGCGACGAGGTCGTGCCCTGGTCCAGCGCGAGGACGTAGCCCGGCACGCTCAGGCCTCGATGGCGCAGGCGTCGAGGTGGGCGCTCAGGACGTTGCCGCCTCGAGGCGGGCGAGCAGCGTCTTCGCCGTCACTACGCCGTGCTGCATGAAGTCGTCGATGGCGGCAGCGACGCCGTCCGGCTCCTGGATGGAGACCTCGTGACCGACGCGGCTGAAGACGTGCAGTGTCGCGTTCGGCAGGCGGCCGAAGTCACGCAGGTTTGCTGGCAGTAGCCCGTCGGCCGCGCCCGCGAGCACGAGGGTCGGCGTCGTGATCTCACCGAGACGGTCGCCGACGCGCAGGCTGGCCATCGCCTCCGCCCCCTGTATGAAGTGACCGTCGGAGACGCTGAGGATGTGGTTGATTCGATCCTCAAACCACTCCTCGGTCTCGGCTTCCGGGCGAACGCGCATCGCGTGATGCTGCCGGAGCATCGCGGCTCGGTCGCCCTCGGTGCGTCGACGAAGACGCTCCGCCCACAGCTCCTCGTTGCGCGGCACTCCGTCGGCGGGGATCGCCGCCATCAAGATCAGCCGCTCGAGGCGTTCCGGGTACTCGAGGGCGAGGACGTAGCCGATGCCACCGCCCATCGAATGCCCCGCGTACGTGAAGCGCTCGAGGCCGAGGTGGTCGGCGACACCGATGACGTCGGCGGCGTACTGCTCGAGGCTGTAGCCGTCCTCGGTGTGCTCGCTCTCGCCGGTGCCGCGGCACTCCATGAGGATGACGCGGTACTTGTCCTGCAGCCGCTCCGCGATCGGCATCCAGTTCACGCGGGACGCTGTGTAGCCGTGGTGCAGCAGGATCGGCTCGCCGGTCCCGCGCTCCTCGTACCAGAGCCGCGCGCCGTTCACCGTCACGAATGGCATGCCCACCCCCTCGATGCCCGCGCAGTGTAGCGAGGCCGCGAGGAGCCGAGGTGGCTAGCGCCCGGCCGCCTCGAGGACGGCGAGCGCCTCCGGAAACGGAGCGATGTCCCACTCGATCACGTACTCACAGGTCGACAGCCGTTCGTCGCCGGCCCGCGCGTGGAACGTGTAGATGACCTCCTGCCCGTCGTAGGCGGTCGGGCAGATCTCCGTGAACTCGTGAGCCCGAGCGGCATCGAAGTCGGCCGCCTCGATCGCCTCGCTCAACGGTCCAACGAGGTCGGCAGCGAGCGAACCCGAGGTCTCGCGCCCATCGCCCTCGACGAGGCGGTACGCGCCGTCCGAGCTCACCTCGAGGGTCGTCGTGCAGCCACCGTACTGGCAGAGGCCGCCGCGCCACTCGACGGTGAGCAACGCTCGAGGCGTCTCCGGCGTCTCGTCCGGCGCGAGCGACGAGCACCCAACCATCGAGGTCACCAACAGCAGCACGAGGCCCAGCAGCATCTTCATGCTTCTTGGACGGCGCTCGCCCCCTCGAGGTTCCGCGCGGCGGCGACACCGAGGCCCGCGACGTGCCCGCTCGACCACGCCCACTGGAAGTTGTACCCGCCGATGCGCCCGTCAACATCGAGGACTTCGCCGCAGAGAAAGAGCCCCGGCGCGACGCGTGATTCCATCGTCCCGAGGTGCACCTCGGCGAGGGGGATGCCACCCGCCGTCGCCTCGGCCGCGTTCCAGCCTCGAGTGCCCGTCACCGGCAGCGGGTACTCGAGGACGGCGCGCACGAGGGCGCGGCGCTGCTCCCTCGACAGCACATGCCCGCGCGTCGAGGGATCGACGCCCGCCGCCTCGCACAGGACGCGCGCGAGCCTCGAGGGCAGGCGCGCATCGAGGAAGGCGAGTGGCGTGCTCCCTCCGAGCTCGCGTAGCGCGACATCGAGGGACTCCGGTCGCTCCTCCGGCAGCCACGCCACCTCGAAGCGCGCCCCCGGGTCATCGAGGTGCGCCTGCTGCCAGTACCGGCTTATGTCCATCGCGGCCGGCCCCGAGACGCCGAAGTGCGTGCACAGCACCGATCCGTCGAGGGCGTGCAGGCGGCGCCCGCTCCCGGCTCGCAGCTCGAGTCGCACCGGCGTCGCGATGCCCGACAGGCCTCGAAGCGGCGACTCGCGCTCGAGCGTGAGCCCGACGAGCGCCGGCAGCAGTCGAGGCGTGACGGTGTGCCCGAGGCCCCGCGCGAACTCGAAGCCCGCGCCGTCGCTGCCGCTCTTCGGCAGGCTGCGCCCGCCCGTGGCGAGGACGAGCGTGCGCGCCTCGATCTCGCCGAACGCCCCCGAGAGCCGGAAGCCGCGCCCCGTCGCCTCGATCGCGGTCACCCGGTGTCGAGGGCGCACGTCGCAGCCCGCCTCGCGCGCCGCGCGCAGCAGCGCCTCGAGGACGGTGTCGGCGCGGTCGGTGACCGGGAAGAGCTTGCCCGTCTCTTCGCGCTTGAGCTCGACGCCGAGCTCGGAGAAGAAGGCGACGGTCTGCTCGACGCCGAACTGCCGCAGCACCCGTCGAATCGCCGCCGGCGTCGATCCCGCGTAGGCACGCTCGTCGACGACGTCATGCGTGACGTTGCAGCGCCCGCCGCCCGAGACGAGGATCTTCGCGCCGAGGACGCGCGCGCCATCGAGGATGACGGCCGGGCGCCCCGCGCGTCCGGCGGTGATTCCCGCCATCAGCCCGGCGGCGCCTGCCCCCACCACGACGAGATCGAGTGACTCCGTCAGACCCGCACCTCGCTTCCGCTGGCTCGACGATAGGTGCGAACGAGACCCGACGCAGCCTCGTGGTCGCCCGAGCGAGACGCGCCCGCGATACTTCTTCTCGATGACTGAAGCCACGACCGAGACGATGACCGCGCTCCTCGCCACGTCGCCCGTGCGACTCGCGCCGATGGCGGCCTTCACCAACGCCGCCTTCCGCGCCGTCGCGGTCGAGTGCGGCAGCGGCTTCACCACCCACGAGGAGATCGACGTCGACGCGCTCCTGAACGGCAACGCCTCGATCGAGCAGGCGACGGGCATCGAGGCAGGGCGGGTCGTCGCGATGCAGCTCCTCGGCTGCACCGCCGAGACACTCGTCCCCGCCGCCCTCGAACTGGTCGAGGCCGGCGCCGACATCATCGACGTGAACATGGGTTGCCCCGCCCCGAAGGTCGTGCGGAAGGGCAAGGGCGCGGCGCTGATGCGCGACGTGGCCTCCACCGCCCGCGTCCTCTCCGTGCTCCGCGCCGCCCTCGATGGCGTGCCGCTGACGATCAAGATCCGAGGCGGTTGGAGCGACCAGGAGTCGAACGCCGTCGAGGTCGCGCGCATGGCGCAGGACGTCGGCGTCGATGCCATCACCGTGCACCCACGGACGCGCGCACAGCGCTACGGCGGCAAGGCACCGTGGGACGTGATCGCGGACGTCGTGCAGGCCGTCGACATCCCCGTGACCGGGAACGGTGACGTGACGTCGATGGTGGAGGCACGACGAATGATCGCCGAGACGGGCTGTGCTTCAGTGATGATCGGCCGTGGTGCTCTGGGTCGGCCCTGGGTCTTCGATGAGTCCTACGAGGACCTCGACGAGGCGGGACGCGCCGACTACGAGGCCCGCGTCGTCACGAGGCACCTCGAGCTCATCGAGGATCTGTTCGCCCCTCGCGAGGCACTACTGCAGGCGAAGAAGCACCTCGCCCGCTACGCCGCCGGCCGGCCGGGCGCGAGCACGTTCCGCGGCGAGCTCTTCCGCCAGACGAGCATCGAGGGGACCCGCGACGTCTTTGCCCGCGCCGTCGAGGCGACACGGCCTCGAGGCTTGCTCGTCCGCTAGACTGCGCCTCCGCGAACGCAAGCCCTCGACGGCCCTCGAGGTGAGGTGAACCGATGCCCGACTCCCCACGCGCCCTCGACGACCTCTTCGTCGTCGACCTCTCGACGACCGTGGCCGGGGCATGGTGCTCGCGGCTGCTGGCGGACTTCGGTGCGGACGTCGTGCTCGTCGAGGCGCCGAGCGGCAGCCCCGTCCGCCAGCTCGCCCCCTTCGCCGAGGGTGGCACGAGCATCACTGCCGAATACGTGCTCGCGAACAAGCGCTCCATCGAGCTCGACCTCGAGACTCCCGAGGGCCGTGACGAGCTCTCGAAGCTCGTCGCCCGCGCCGACGTCGTGATCGAGAGTGGCAAGCCCGGCGATGTCGCGCGCCTCGGGGCCCGCCTCGACGACCTCGAAGCCCAGCACCCCGCGCTCATCCTCACCTCGATTACCCCAAACGGGCAGACGGGCCCGCGCGCCGGACTGCCCGGCAATGACCTCACCGACTACGCCCTGTCGGGATGGGCCTCGATCAACGGGCTGGCCGACCGCGAGCCGCTGAAGGGCAGCGGCCTCTTCGGCTCGATGGTCGCCGGCGTCGCCGCCTTTGGCGCGACGCTCACGGCCCTCGCCGTGCGCGACCGCGACGGTCGAGGCCAGCACGTCGACGTCTCCGAGGCCGAGGCGCTGACCGTCACCTTCAGCCCGCAGGGCCTCCGCAGCCTGTACGCGGGCGCGCCGCAGCGACGCCGCGCCGTCCTCGACATGACGGGCGGCCCAGTGCCCGTGAAGGACGGCCACTTCGCCCTCACGATCTCGAGGGCGCACTTCTGGCGCGACTCCATGAACCTCCTCGGCCTGCCCGAGCTCGCCGAGGACCATCGCTTCGACGCCAGCTGGTACCGCCAGCAGCACAAGGACGAGTACGTCCCGCAGGTCCAGGAGCGCATGGCGCAGTGGACGAAGATGGACCTCTTCGATGCCCTCGCAACGCTTCGAGTGGTGGCCGGCCCCGTCCTCACGATGGCCGAGCTCTACGCCAACGAGCATCTGCGCGCCCGCGGCTTCTTCGTGCGGCCTGAGGACACGCCCGACGCCCCCGAGTTCCCGGGCGCGCCCTTCAAGATGTCGGCCACCCCGTGGGCGTTGAAGCGGCGCGCTCCTCGCGCTGGCGAGCACGGCGCCGAGGTGCGAGCGGAGCTCGAGGCTGCAACGCAGCCCTCGAGCCCGCAGCCGCCGGAGGCCACGCCGCGGCGCGGACTCCCCCTCGAGGGCGTGCGCGCGATCGTCCTGACGCAGGCCTGGGCCGGCGCGCTCTGCACGTCGCTGCTCGGGCTGATGGGCGCCGAGGTCATCCAGGTCGAGGTGCGCAAGCGCCCGGATTCCTGGCGAGGCGACTACGCGGCGCCCATCGCGGCCGTCGCCGCTGAGCGCGAGACGGCCGTCCACCCCTGGAACAACAGCGCGCTCTTCAACTCGGTGAACCTCAACAAGCGCTCGATCACGATCGACCTCCAGACGGAGCGCGGCCTCGAGATCTATCGCCGGCTGGTGCGCCACTCGGACATCGTCGCCGAGAACTTCTCGCCGAGGGTGATGGGCAACCTCGGGCTCTCCTACGAGGAGCTGCGCGAGATCCGGCCCGACGTGATCCTCGCGAGCCTCTCCGCGTACGGCCACGACGGCCCGTACTTCAACGTCCCCGGCATCGGCGGGACGATCGAACCCACCTCGGGCGAGTCGGCGCTCCTCGGCTACGAGGACGGGCCGCCGCTCAACTCGGGCGCGATGATCCCTGACCCGGTCGCCGGCTTCTACGGCTTCTCGGCCATCCTCGCGGCGCTCCACCATCGAGCACGCACCGGCGAGGGCCAGTTCATCGACCTTTCGATGCAGGAGGCCAACCTCACCGTCATCGGCGACGCCGCCCTCGAGTACGCAACGACCGGCAAGCAGCGCCCTCGACTCGGCAACCGCAGCCTCACCTTCGCCCCGCACGGCATCTACCCCTCGGCCGGCGACGGCCAGTGGATCGCGCTGGCCGCCGAGTCCGAGGCGCAATGGCAGACAATCTGCGAGGTCGCCGGCCACCCCGAGTGGGTGACCGATGCCCGCTTCGCGACCAACGAGGCCCGCAAGGCCCACGAGGACGACCTCGATGCCGCGATCGCGGCATGGACCTGCACCCAGCCGCGCGATGAGCTCGCCGCCCGCCTCGCGCAGGCGGGCGTGCCGGCCGCGCCGGTCCTCGACGCCATCGAGGTGATGGAGGACAAGGCCAACCTTGAGCGCGGCGTCGTCGTCGACGTCGAGCACCCCGAGGCGGGCGTGTTCGCGCAGATCGGCATCCCGTTCCATCTTGAGCGCACGCCCGGCCGCGTCCTCCGCCACGCGCCGATGCAGGGCGAGCACTCGCTCGAGGTCTTCGAGGAGTACCTCGGGATGGCCCCCGCGGAGTACGAGGAGCTCGTCGCCTCGAACATCTCGGGCGACGGCCCCCCGGCCTAGCGCGATGCCGAACATTCGCGTGATCTCGAGCGAACCGCTCCACGAGGCGTGGCCGCCCGTCTCACGTCACCTCGTCGAGTTCCCTGACGGCCGACAGCGGCACTGGGTCGCGTTCGACGTGCCCGAGGGTGCAGGCGCGCTCGCGGTCACCACGAACCGCGAGATCGTGCTCCTCGAGCAGCACGTGATCGGCCACGCCGAAACGATGCTGATGCTGCCGGGCGGCGGCATCGAGGCGGGAGAGACGCCGGAGGACGCAGCGCGCCGCGAGCTCCTCGAGGAGACCGGCTACCACGCCGAGGACTGGCGCCCCGTCTTCCCGTACCACAACCTGCCCTCGTACACGCGCGGCGGACAGGTGCACCTCTTCCTCGCCCTCGACGCCAGGCCCGTCGACGACGAGGCGCGGCCCATCGAGGTCGCCTCGGTACGCGTCATCCCCCTCGATGAAGCAGCCTCAATGGTGCACGCCGGCGCGATCCCGATGGCCTCAACGGCGATGGCCGTGCTGCTCGCCCGCGACCTGCTTCGAGACGCCTGAGCCGAAACCGCGAAAGGACCGACCGTGGACTACACGCAGATCACCTACGAGGTCGAGGACCGCATTGCGCGGATCACGCTCAACCGCCCGAAGCAGAAGAACCCGCAAGGCCGCATCCTCCTCGAGGAGTTGGACCACGCGATGGTGACCGCCGGCGACGACACCGAGGTGCGCGTCGTCGTCCTCGCCGGCGCCGGCGACTCGTTCTCCGCTGGACACGACCTCGGCACGCCCGAGGAGCTGGCCGACCGCGAGGCGCGGCCCTACGAGGACGGCCTCCGAGGCCGCTACAAGCGCTCGTGGGACCTGAACATCGAGAAGACCCTGCGCTGGCGGAACCTCCCGAAGCCGACCATCGCGGCGGTGCACGGCTACTGCGTCTTCGCCGGCTGGATGATCGCCTCCGCGATGGACGTGATCATCGCCGCCGACGACTCGAAGTTCCTCGGGACGAACTTCCAGTACTTCTCGGTGCCGTGGGACATCGGGGCGCGGCGGGCGAAGGAGCTGCTCTTCGAGAGCCGCTTCATCGACGCCCACGAGGCGGCCGCGCTCGGCCTCGTGAACCGCGTGGTCCCGGCTGCCGACCTCGACGACGAGGTGATGGACTACGCCCGCCGCGTCGCCGCGAACGACCCGTTCCAGCTCCGCATGATCAAGCTCGCGATCAACCAGGCGCAGGACGCCTCGGGCTACTCGCAGTCGATCGCCGGCGGCCATGCCTTCCACATGCTGTCGTCGATCGGCGAGGGCGACCCCGCCGCCGACCTCCCAGACCGCGAGGGCAAGCGCCGCCGCCCGATGGTCCAGCGCGCCATCGAGAACCAGCGACTCGCGCAGGAGCGCGCGGCGAAGCAGGGCGAGGCCTAGCCTCAGGCCACTCGAGCCCGCACGCCCGCCTCGAGGTCAGGCGAGGGCGCGGAGCTCCGCCGCCACGCGTCGCCCGTTCGCGGCCTGCTCGTCCGCCATCTCCCGGCACTGGCCGATGTGGTTGAGCGGGTCGAGCAGCGTGTCGATCTGCTCGGCGCTCAACCTCGATGACACGTCAGGCTGCTCCGCGAGCAGCTCGCGGAAGGGCCGGTCGCTCGTCGCGGTCTCCTGCGCGACGTCATAGATCGCGTCGTGCGCGCGCTGCCGGCCGATGGTGCGGCCGAGCTCGAGCATCAGCGTCTCCGACATGATCAGCCCGCCCGAGAGATCGAGGTTGCGGCGCATCCGCTCCGGGAAGACCTGCATCCCCTCGGCGAGCATGGCGAGGCGCTCGAGGATGTCGCCGGTCAGGCCGACCGCGTCCTGGAGTGCGCGCCCCGCGATGTTGCTGATCGCCCGATCGGCCTCGTGCTCCGCCATCATCGACTCGAGGGCGAGCGGAGCGAGAGCGCGCACCTGCGCGCCGAGCGTGAGGATGTCCTGGCTCAGCTTCGGGTTCCGCTTCTGCGGCATCGTGCTGCTGCCGACGGTGCCCGGCGAGACCGGTTCTTCGACCTCGGCGAACTCCTCCTTCATGAGGGTGTAGATCTCGCGTGCGATGCGGCCGGAGGTCGCCGCCAGCATGGCGAGGACGAGGACGTACTCGGCCTCGTGGTCGAGCAGCACCCTCGAGGGCACCGGCATCGATCCGAGGTTCAGCTTGCCGGCCAGACGGTCCTGCACGGTCCGCCCCTGCGGCCCGAACGAGGCGATGGTGCCCGCCCCACCGCCGAGCATCGCGACGAACAGTCGAGGCTCGCACTCCCGCAGGCGGTCGACGTGCCTCGTGAGCTCGTCGATCCAGACGGCGACCTTGTAGCCGAAGGTGGCCGGGACCGCGTGCTGGCCGTGCGTGCGGCCCGCCATGACGTAGTCACGCGTGCGCTCGGCGAGCGCCGCGTACCCCTCGAGGACCCGCGCGAGCTGCTGAAGGATGATCCCGTGCGTCTTCCGTAGCTGGAGGATCTGGCCCGTCTGCGTGATGTTCTGGGTCGTCGCGCCCCAGTGCAGGTAGCCGCCGGCGTCGCCATCGCAGATGCGGTCGACCTCCCAGATCAGCGGCACCAGCGGGTGCCCTGTGACCCGCAGCCCCTCCTCGATGCGCGAGACATCGAGGAGCGAGAGGTCGCACTTGCTCGCGATCTCCTCGGCGGCCGCGCGCGGGATCATGTCGAGGTCCGCCTCGGCCGCCGCGAGCGCCGCCTCCACGTCGAGCCACGACTGCCACAGGGCGTCGCGGGTGAACAGCGCCCGGATGCCCGGGTCGCGCACGCGCAGCTCCGTCGCCAGATCGGCCATCTCGCACCTCGTTCTTCGTCTTCGCCTCGGGATTGAGGGGGAGCATACACACGCTTCGAGTCGCGCTCGCCCTCCATGCACTCTTCGTCGGAGTTCTTACCGCTTCGGTTTTCATACATCGGAATGACGTCGTCCCGTGACATCGTCAAATGCGGGGGCAATGAACCGACTACTGAGCGCGCCAACGAAGGACGCGCCACACCGGGGGGAACGAAGGATGATTCACCCGAACACGCTGTGGAGCCGCCTCAGCAGGCGGGCCCGCTTCGCCGCTGAGAACGAGGATGGCGTGGCGATCGTGTTGACCGCCATGATGATGGTGGTCATGTGCGGCATGGCCGCGCTGGGCCTCGACGTCGGGATGCTGTTCGCGGCACGCCGCCAGACGCAGAACGCCGCCGACGCCGCCGCTCACGCCGCTGCCCAGGAGCTGCCGAACCTCGCAGCTGCGCAGACTGCGGCCAACGATTACTGGATCCTGAACGAGCCGACCCTCGGCACGCCGTCGTTCGCGGTCTCGTTCCCGGACAGTGACAGCGTCCGCATCGAAGCGCACAACGAGGTCGAGTTCTTCTTCGCGCCGATCCTCGGCTTCTTCAGCGGGGACGTCGAGGTCGCCGCCCAGGTCGGTGCGAACGCCCAGCCTGCCGACGTCGTGATTGCCGTCGACACCTCGGGCTCGATGTGCCGGGACTCGCACGGCCCGATGCTCAACTGCCCGAACGTCGCCAACCTCGAGCCGTGGAACGACGTCGAGTCCGCCACGCTCGCGTTCCCCGACTACCTGCTGACGCGCTCCGACGACTGGCTGGGCCTCGTCTCGTACTCGTCCGAGGCAACGCGCCAGATGCCGATGAGCCAGGGCTACCCCTCCTACGACACGACGGTGATGAGCCTCCACCCGAGCGGCTACACCAACATCGGGCACGCCCTCGAGGTGTCGGTCGACACCATCACCCAGGGCCGCCCGAACGTGGACACGATGAAGATCATCGTCCTCGTGACGGACGGCGTGCCGAACATCTACGGCAGCCCGGGCCACTGGACGAACTGCGGCGGCTCCGGCTGCGCCGCAGCTCGGAATTACGCGCTCAACGTCGCGGACGACGCCGAGCTCGAGGGCATTCGCATCTACACCATCGGCCTCGGCAACAGCGTCGACGCGAGCTTCCTGACCGACCTCGCCGAGCGCACCGGCGGTGCCTACGTCGAGTCGCCGACGGCCGCCGACCTCGAGACGGCGTTTGCCGAGGTCGCGCGCAAGGCCCGCATCAAGTTCACGGAGTGAGTCCGGCCGAGGCATAGACCGCCTCGGCCGCGGCCGGCCCGGTACCCTCCTCCCGAGCCGACAACGGAACGCGAGGAGGACCGATGGCCGAGATTCGATGGCGAGGCGAGGGCGAGCTCGTCGAGGGCGTGCGTGAGCGCGAGTTCGAGATCGCCGGCCCGCGCGACACGATCACCGGGCTGATGTGGTCCCCCGAGACCATCCCCGCGGGCTCCCCGCTCGTGCTCGTGGGGCATGGCGGAGGCGGGAGCAAGCGAGCACCCTCGGTCGTGCCGACCGGCCGCGGCTACGTCCTTGAGCACGGCATCCCCGCGGTCGCCATCGATGCGCCGGGGCACGGCGAACGTGGCGGCACGCAGGGCCGCACGCCTGAGTACTACGCACTCTGGGCCGACGCCCAGGTGATGACCGACAACGCGAACGCCGACTGGAGCCTCGTCCTCACCTCGATGCTCGAGACCGGCTGGTTCGACCCCGAACGCGTGGGCTGGTCGGGCATGTCGATGGGCTCACTCATCGGTGTGCCCTATGTGGCGATGGAGCCTCGAATCAAAGTCGCGGCCCTCGGGCTCTGCGGCGTCGCCGGTTCGACGCCCAGCCGAGGCAGCATCGGTGGCCTGCTCGTGAACCGCGCGCCGCTGGTGCGCTGCCCGGTGATCTTCATGCTGCAGTGGAACGACGAGCGCTTCACGCGCGATGGCTCGCTGGCGCTCTTCGACCTCTTCGGCACGCGCGACAAGCGCATGCTCTCGTTCCTCGGTGCGCACGCAGAGATGCCCGAGGAAGGTCGCCGCGCGTACCGCGCCTTCGTCGCCGAGCGCCTGCGAGGCTAGCGCTTGCGAAAGCCGAAGCCGAAGCGCGCAAACGAGGCCGGTCATCGTGACCGGCCTCGTTTGTTGCGCGCTTCCCTACGGGCGGACGTTCTGGTTGAGGTGGAACAGGTTGTCCGGGTCGTAGCGCCGCTTCACCTCGGCCAAGCGCGCCATCGTCGAGGCCGGGTATGCGTCGCGCACGCGTGCCTCGCCCTCGTCGCCGACGAAGTTCACGTACGCCCCGTCCGCCAGGCGGTTGACCCGCCCCCAGAGCCCGTCGACCCAGGCCTGGTGCGGAGCGCGGTCCTCCGAGGGGTCCTCCCACAGCGCCAGCGCCGCGAAGAGGTACTTCGCGTCCCGGTGGGCGAAGGCCGTGCCGTCGCGCGGCACACGAGCCATCGCACCACCGAGGCCGCGGAACTGGATCATGCTCATCGGCGAGGTCGCGTGGTCGAGCGCCTCGAGGGAGTCGTCGATCGCCTGGTCGTCGAACGCCTGCATGAACATCGTGCGGATGGTCGCGCTGTGCGGAGCCGCGGCCGCCTCCATGAACTGGTACATCGCGGGGTACGGCAGCGGCCCGACCACGTCCGCGACCGCCGGCGCGAGCGCCCGCAGCGGCGCGATCGCCTGCTCGCCCGCCTCGAGGTCGCCGAGCCAGCAGGTCAGGATGTTGAGCACCGGCTCGCCGAGGCGTGACTCCGGGATAAACGGCGCCGGCGGCGCGTGCATCAGGAAGGCGATCGTCGTGAGCTCCTCGGGCGCCTGCGCGATGTAGTCGAGGTAGCCACGCATCACCTCGCGAGTCGCGGGCAGCACGAGCGCCCCGCCGTACACCTCGGCCGCCTCGACGAGCTGGAACTCGAACTCGGTGATGATGCCGAAGTTGCCGCCACCGCCTCGGATGGCCCAGAAGAGGTCGGCGTGCTGGTCGGGGCTCGCGGTCAGCAGACGGCCGTCCGCGGTCACGACCTGCGCCGAGCGCAACTGGTCGATGGTCAGACCGACCTTGCGGACGAACCAGCCGATGCCGCCACCCGTCGCGAGGCCGCCGATGCCCACCGAGGAGGTGTCCCCCGTCGTCAGCGCGAGCCCGTAGCGGTGGGCCGGCCCGGCGAGGTCGCCGGAGGTCGCCCCCGCCTGCACCCGCGCCACGCGAGCGATCGGGTCGATGGCGATGCCCTTGAGGCCCGACAGGTCGATGACGAGGACGTCATCCCCGGTGCTGAAGCCGGCGAGGCTGTGCGCCCCGCTCCGAACGGCCAGCTCGAGGCCGGTCTCGGCCGCGAGGCGGACGGCGAGAACGACGTCCTGCGTGTCCCCCACCTGGACGATGGCCAGCGGGCGGCGGTCGATCGAGTGGTCGTGCACCAGTCGAGCGTCGTCGTAGCCGCGGTCGTCCGCGGTGATGACGGTGCCGACGAAGCGCCTGCGCGCCGCCTCGACGGTGGCGAGGGCCGCGGCGCGGTCCAGGACTCGGGTGGAAGTGGTCATTGAGGTCTCCGATTGCTGAGCTCCGTTTTGGTGTCCTCAGCATCGGGAAACGCGGGCGGGCGCGATCCTCAAGACATCCTCACGCCTCCTACATGTTCACTACCCGCACGCGATAAGATTCCTATCCTTCGACCAGCGGCCGAATAGGGCGGCGCGGCGCACCGCGCGAGGCACATGTATCGCATCGACGATCGCCTCAAGGAGTTCTGCGAGTCCGCTCTCGCCACCGTCGTCGGCACGACCGACGCCGCGGGCAAGCCGGCGATCATCTACGGCTCCGGCCTGCGCATCCGCGACGACCGCAGCAGCGCCGACGTCTTCGTCGACAGCCTGCGCGCCGACCAGACGCTCGCCAACCTCGGCAGCAGCGGGCGCATCGCGGTCACCTTCGCGAACCCGGTGAGCTATCGCTCCGCCCAGCTGAAGGGCCACTTCCTGGAGGCGGCCCCGGCGACCGTCGAGGAGATGGCGTGGGTGCGCGCGAGCCGCGACGCCTTCCTCGTCGCCGCCACGCTCGTCGGAGAGTCGCCCCAGGCGCTGCGCAGTCGATGGCAGGACGACGTCATCCGCCTCGCCTTCGTCGTGGAGCAGGCCTTCGACCAGACGCCCGGGCCCGGCGCGGGCACGCCGCTATGACCTCGGTCCAGCCGTCCCTCGATGTCCGGATCGAGGACATCCCGACCTGCTTCGACGGCGCCATCCCCTCGGCGATCTGCACGGTCGCCGAGGACGGCACGCCCAACGTCACGTACCTCTCGATCGTCCACCGCGTCGACGACACGCACGTGGCCCTGTCGCGGCAGTTCTTCAAGAAGACCGACCACAACATCGAGGTGAACCCGCGCGCCCAGGTCTCCGTCACGGAGCCCGAGACCGGGCGTATCTTCCTCCTCGATGTCGTGTACGTGCGGACGGAGACCGAGGGGCCGACCTTCGAGCGCATGCGGACGCGACTCGATGCCGTCGCGGCGCACGAGGGCATGGCCAACGTCTTCCGCCTCAAGGGCACCGACGTCTGCCGCGTGGAGGCCTGCCAGCTCTTGCCCGGCTTCGAACCGAACAGCCTGCCGCGGCGCGACATCGCGATCGAGCGCGTCGAGGCCGTCTCGAGGCGGCTGACGGACGTCGGCGAGATGGAGGAGCTCTTCGGCGCGATGCTCGACGCCTGCGCCGAGCTCCTCGGATACCCGCATGCCGCCGTCATGCTCGCCGACGAGACGGGTGAGCACCTCTACACGGTCGCCAGCACCGGCTTCGAGGCCTCCGGCGCGGGCTCCGAGGTGCGTATCGGCGAGGGGCTCATCGGCGTGGCGGCCGGGCGCCGTCAGTCCGTCCGCGTTGCCGACCTCGGCCGCGAGATCTCGTACTCGCACGCGATCCTCGATGTGAACGCCCCGGACGACACCGCGGTCGAGGACGGTCCACCCGCACCGAGCCCGACGAGCGAGGCGATCGCGCTGCCGTGGTTGCCCCGCGTCCGCAGCCTCCTCGTCACGCCGATGCTCGCGTACCACAAGCTCGTGGGCGTGCTGTATCTGCAGAGCGAGGAGCCCGGCGCGTTCCTGTCGAACGACGAGTGCGTCGTGGGAATCCTGGCGAACCAGGCCGCGATGGCGCTCGCCACCCTCAGGCAGGCACAGGCGGCTCCCGAGGATGCAGGCGACGCCGCGCGCGAGGCGCCCGAGGCCGTCGTCGTGCGCCACTACCCGGAGGACGACAGCGTCTTCCTCGATGGCGAGTACCTCATCAAGGGCGTGGCGGGCTCGATCCTGTGGCGGCTGCTGCAGCAGTACCAGGAGCAGGGCCGCTCGGACTTCACGAATCGCGAGCTGCGCCTCGACCAGTCGATCGGGTTGCCCGACATCAAGGACAACCTCGAGGCGCGACTCATCCTGCTGCGAAAGCGCCTCGAGGAGCGCTGCACCTACCTGCGCATCGAGCGCAGTGGCCGCGGCCGCTTCCACTTGCACGTCGACCGCCCGCTCGTCCTCGAGCAGGCGCCCTAGCCTCGACCACCGCCGGAATCAGCCCTCGAGGCCGCGCGGCGTGTCGAGGGTCTTCGCCGCACAAACGATGAACTCGAGGTCGGCGTCCGCGTCGGCGTGGATCTCGTGCTCGATGGCGGCCGGGAAGAAGAGGAAGTCCCCCGGACCGACGCGCTCAGTCCATGGGCCGCATTTCACCTCACCGTGACCGCTCAGGAAGTAGTAGACCTTTTCGACGTCCTCGTGGATGTGGCGCTCGTTCGCGCCGCCGGCCGGCACGCGATTGTGGAGCACGAACTGGAAGCTGCTCTCGAAGGGGGTGCGCCCCGCCTCGAAGATGCGGCGGACACGAAGGTCGCCTCGCGAGGGCGTCTCGGCGGTGTCGGTGTAAGGCGTGACGATCAGCCGCTGCTCGGACTCAGGCATCCAGGGCTCTCCGTTCCTTCATTCGCGCTTGTCGATGAACTGTTGACAACTCGAATGGCGCGATGTTTCACGTGAAACATCGCATCTTGTTTCACGTGAAACGCTCCGACTCATCACCGCCACATCACACGAAGTCGAATCTAAGGTCCAGCTCCCCGCCGATGCCACGGAACCACTCGATGACTTCCTCGTGGTACGGGATGCCCTCCTCGAGGCGGACGCGCTCCTCCTCGGCCTCGAGCAGGCCGGGGTAGACGACGCGGTCGTGGCCGGGTGCAGGCGGCGTTTCGACGAGGCCGCGGAGGAAGCGGTCCATGTCGGCCTTGAACTGATCGAGATCGATGAAGGCGTCGATGCGGTACGCGAGGAAGTGGAAGCCGGGCACGAGGGCGATGAAGCCGGGCCCGAGGCCGCTCAGCGTGCTGCACATGATGTCGACGACCGCGCCCAGGCCGTAGCCCTTGTGCGATCCCTGCTCGCGCGTGCCGCCCAGCGGCAGCATGTAGAACTCGTCGGGGACGGTGACGCGCTCCATGATCGGGCTGCCGTCGGTCCTCGCGATCCAGCCGGGCTCCAACTGCGCGCCGACGCGCCTCGCGAGCCGCGCCTTGTTGTTCGCGATCTGCGTCGTGCCCATGTCGAGGACGAACGGCGGCATCTCGCCGGCCGGCGCCGCCCACGCGATCGGGTTCGTCCCGAGCCTCGGCACCGCCCCGAACGTCGGCAGCATCGCCGGCGGGCCGCTCGAGGACATGGCGACGCCGATCATGCCGTGCGGCAACGCGCGCATCGCGTGGTAACCGGCGCCGCCCATGTGCCCGACGCCCGTCACACACACCGATCCGAGGCCGTGGCGCGCCGCCTTCTCGATCGCGAGGTCCATCGCCCGCGGCGCGACGTGCAGCCCGAGGCTGCCCCCGCCATCGAGGACGGCCGTGGTGTCGGTCTCCCTCGTCACCGTGAGCTCGCCTCGAGGGTTGAGCCGGCCGTCGCGGTAGCCCGCGACGTACGAACGCAGCATGTTCGAGACGCCGTGCGTCTCGACGCCGCGGAGGTCGTTGAACAGCAGTACGTCGGCGGCGAGGGCGGCGTTCTCCGCCTCGAGGCCCATCGCCTCGAAGATCGCCTCGGTCGCCGCCCGCATCTGTCGAGGCTGCACGATGACCTGGTCGGCCTCGGGGACCTTGAACCGTTCGAGCACGCAGAGCCTCCTCGTTCGCTCTCGATGGTGGTGGCTAGCGGCCGGCCTTCGCGACGATACGGTCGTAGAGGTTGCCGACGTTCATCGCGTTGACGCGATCGTGCGCCGGGAAGAGGCGCTGGCCGATCGGGTACGGGTCGACGTCCGGCGCCGGCTGCGCCAGCGCCTCCTCCTTGGTCATGCCGCGGTCGACGAAGGCCTGCACGGCGTCGATCCACGCCTCGAGGATCGCGGCCTGCTCGGGGAGATACGAGTTGTCGCACGGCTCGCCGTGGCCGGGCACGATCACCTCGGCGCCCAGCGCCTCGATGCGCTTCAGCGCCTCGAGCCACTCCCAGGGATCCGCCTCCTGGATGAAGGTCTTGCAGCGGTTGAAGACGTTGTCGCCGGTGAAGACCACGCCTTCCTCCGGCAGCAGCACGGCGGTCTGGGGCGGGGTGTGGCCGGGGATGTGGATACAGCGCACCGGCTTGCCGCCCACCTCGAGGGTGAGCTCGTCGTCGAAGAGGCGCGTCGGTGGGTTCGGCGGGTAGGCGGGGTGGTTGAGGAGCCAGACGCTGTCGGGATCCGTCTCCTTCATCGTGTCGACGCGCTCCTGCGAGGTCATGCGCGGAATGGTCTCGAGGTAGCGCGCCTCCATCAGGCGCTGGCCGATCACCTCGACGCCGGGGAAGTAGGCGTTGCCCATGATGTGGTCGCCGTGCGGCTCAGTGTTCACGAGCTGGTGGACCGGACCGTGCTCGGCGATCTGCTCGCGCCAGCGCACCGCGTTGATCGGCTGCTGCGGCGTGTCGATCATGAAGACCTCGCCGGGCGTGACGTAGAAGCCGGGGTTGCAGCCCCAGAAGTAGATCTCCGTGTAGACGTGCTCGCTGACGCGTCGCATCGCGACCCCTTCCCCGCCACGTAGGCCCGAGGATGATACGCGTCGCACGCGAGGCGACCGCCTGCGCGCGTCGGCTGCTACCGTCGCGCCATGAAGGTCTTGGTCATCCTTGGTCTGACGATGCCGGAAGTGGACGAGCGCCTCCTCGCGCGCATCGAGGAGGCCGCCGGCCCCGATGGCGAGGTGCTGGTCGCGGCCTCGACGGGCGAGGCGCTCGAGCTCGTCCACGACGTCGAGGTCATCCTCGGGCCGATCACGCCTCCGCTCTTCGAGCGCGCCGAGCGGCTGCGCTGGGTCCATGCGATCACGGCCGGCGCCGACGCCTACCTCTTTGATGCCTTCCGCGACTCCGAGGTGCAGCTGTCGGGCGACAAGGGCCTCGTGGGGTCGCACCTCTCGGAGACGGCGTTCGGGCTGCTGCTGGCGCTCAGCCGCCGCATCGCGCGCTCGATCCTCGACGGGCCGAAGTCATGGGACGTGCGCGTCGAGTACCGGCGCGAGGAGTTCGAGCTCGAGGGGCTGACGATGGGCATCGTCGGCTTCGGCGGCACCGGGCGCGCCATCGCGCAGCGGGCGGCTGCCTTCGGAATGCGCTGCATTGCGGTCGACGTCGACGCGGTGCCGCCCTCGCCCGAGGTCGCCGAGGTGTGGGGCGCCGACCGCCTCGACGAGTTGCTGGCGACCTCGGACGTCGTGGCCTCGGGCCTGCCGCTCACCGAGGCGACGCGCAACCTGTTCGATGCGCGGGCCTTCGAGCTGATGAAGCCGACGGCCATCCTCGTGAACGTCACACGAGGCGAGGTGGTGGACGGGCACGCCCTCGCCGAGGCCGTGCGCACCGGCCAGATCGCCGGCGCCGGCCTCGATGTCGCCCCCGAGGAGCCACTGCCCGCCTCGCACCCGCTGTGGACCACGCCGAACGTCGTCATGACGCCGCACACAGCCGGCGCCAGCCAGCTGCGGCTCGGGCGCAACCTCGAGCGCTTCCTGCGGAACATCGAGCACCTCGGCGCCGGCGAGCCCCTCGAGGGTCAGATCGACAAGCAGCGAGGGTTCTAGACGCCTCGATCCCACCGCGGCGCGCTTCGGGTTAGGATGCGCGGGCGTTCTGGGGGGTGAGACGTGGCGGAGACACCTCGATTCCGCGTGGGCGTGCAGAAGCCGCGCGCCGTACAGCAGGGCGGCGGCTCGCAGTTCAACCTGCAGGGACAGACCTACCAGTGGGAACTGGAGGCGCTGGCACCGATCGGCGCCGAGATCATCGAGATCGACGCCGAGACGGATGCCGAGTTCACGGCGCAGGTGCGTGAGTTCGACGCCGTCATCTCGCGCGGGCGGCGCATCAACGCCGACATCATCGCGGGCCTCGACCACTGCAAGATCATCGGCGTCGGAAGCGTCGGCACCGACTCGGTGGATGTCGATGCCGCGACGCGCGCCGGCATCGTCGTCACGAACGTGCCGGACGTCTTCATCGAGGACGTGGCGGACCACACGATGGCACTGCTGCTCGCGGCCCATCGACGCCTGTACGAGATGCGGCGCCTGATGCTCGAGGGGCGATGGGCCGAGGGCCACCCGCGCCTGCGCGAGATCCCCCGGCTGTTCGGGCAGACCCTCGGGCTCGTCGCCTTCGGAAACGTGGCACGGGCGGTCGCGCGACGAGCGCAGCCGTTCGGCCTCCGGGTGATGGCCTACGACCCCTACATCTCGGAGACCGAGATGACCGCGCTGGGCGTCGAGCCCGTAGGGCTCTTCGAGATGTTGGAGCGCTCGGACTTCGTCTCGAACCACGGCCCGCTGAACGTCGAGTCCCGGCACATGATCAGCACGCCGCACTTCAAGGCGATGAAGCCGACCGCCATCTTCCTCAACAACGGCCGCGGCCCGAGCGTCGATGAGGAGGCGCTCATCGAGGCGCTGCAGGCCGGCGAGATCGCCGGGGCCGGCCTCGATGTGTTCGAAACCGAGCCGGCCGACCCGGAGAATCCGCTGCTGCACATGGAGAACGTCATCGTCACGCCGCACGTCGCCTCGGCGTCGTCGCGGATGATGCCGGAGACCCGACGGCGCCTCGGGCAGGAGATCGCCCTCGTGCTGCAGGGGCGCTGGCCTCGCAGCGCGGTCAACCCGCAGGTACTGATGAGCACCACCCTCGAGCGGTGGCAGCCGCACTCGATGGGGCGAGGCCCGAACCGCTAGCACGCGAGCCCTCGAGGCACGCGCGAACCGAAGGAGCATCCGATGCAGGTCGCCGACGCGATCGCCCACATCCTGAAGCGCGAGGGGGTCGAGTTCATCACCGGCTACCCGGTGAACCCGGTCCTGGAGGCCGCGGCGAAGGTCGACATCCGCCCGATCATCGTGCGGCAGGAGCGCACCGGCCTCCACATGGCCGACGCCTACTCGAGGCTCAACTCGGGGAACCGAGTCGGCGTGTTCGCGATGCAGAACGGACCGGGCTCGGAGAACTCGTTCGGCGGGGTGGCGCAGGCGTGGGGTGACTCATCGCCCATCCTCGTGCTGCCGGGCGGCTACGCCCGCAACCTGATGGCGGTGCAGCCGCACTTCTCCTCGTTCCTCAACTTCCAGCACATCACGAAGTCGGCCGAGGTCGTGACGGTGGCCTCGGAAGCGCCGAACGCAATGCGGCGGGCGTTCGCGCAGGTGCTGAACGGGCGGCCTCGCCCGGTCCTCGTGGAATTCCCGGGCGACGTCTTCCGCGAGGAGATCCCGGACGATTTCCACTACGTGCCGGTCGTGCGCACGAAGTCGGGGCCGGACCCGGACGCCGTGCGCGAGGCGGCCCGCGTCCTCCTCGAGGCCGAGCGGCCGGTGATCTACGCCGGGCAGGGCGTCCACTACGCGCAGGCGTGGGACAGCCTGCGCACGCTGGCCGAGCTGCTCGAGGCGCCGGTCACGACCAGCCTCGAGGGGAAGAGCGCCTTCCCGGAGGACCACCCGCTGTCCCTCGGGTCGGGCGGACGCTCGCTACCGAAGCCGGTGTTCGACTTCGTGCAGGGGGCGGACGTCATCTTCGGCATCGGCTGCTCGTTCGCCGCGACGAACTACGGCATCCAGTTCCCCACGGGGAAGACTGTCATCCACGCCACGCTCGACCCGTCCGACATCGATCGCACGGTCGAGGCGCAATACGCCCTCATCGGTGACGCGCAGCTCACCCTCGATGCCCTCATCGAGGTGGTGCGCGGCGAGGTCGGCTCCGGTGGCCGTGGGCGACGCGACGGCGTCGTGGCTCAGATCGAGGCGAGCCGCTCCGAGTGGCTCGCCTCGTGGGCGCACGAGACCGACTCGGACGAGGCGCCGTTCTCGCCGTACCGGGTGCTGCGCGACCTCCACGCGACCGTCGACGTGGCGAACACGATCATCACCCACGACGCGGGCAGCCCTCGAGACCAGCTCTCGCCGTTCTGGACGACCACGACGCCGCTCTCCTACATCGGGTGGGGGAAGACGACACAACTGGGGTACGGCCTCGGCCTGGCGATGGGCGCCAAGCTCGCGCAGCCCGACAAGCTCTGCATCAACGTCTGGGGCGACGCGGCCATCGGCATGACGGGCATGGACTTCGAGACGGCCGTGCGCGAGCGCATCCCGATCATGTCGGTGCTGCTCAACAACTTCTCGATGGCGATCGAGCTGCCGGTCATGCCGGCCTCGACGGAGAAGTACCGCGCGACGGACATCTCGGGCCACTACGCCGACATGGCGAAGGCCTTCGGCGGCTACGGCGAGCGCGTGACCGAGGTCTCCGAGATCATCCCGGCGATCAAGCGCGGCATCGAGCAGACGCAGCAGGGCACGCCGGTGCTGCTCGAGTTCATCACGAAGAAGTCCCACGACTACTCGGTGTTCCGCTAGGCCTCGGCCGGCGGGACGCCTCGAGACGGACTTCGAGGGCAGGAGGTAGCGATGACGATGACGGCGCGCTCGAGCGTCGGGCCGGTGACGGCCGACACGAAGTACGAGCCGGTCGCGGGCTGGGCGAAGATCCCGCACGGCCTCTGGCTGCGCGAGGCGACCTCGGTGGCGGTCGACTCGGAGGACCGGGTCTACGTCTTCAACCGCGGCAACATGCCGATGCTCGTGTTCGACCCGGACGGCAACCTCGTCGACTCGTGGGGCAACGAGACGCCACATGCCGGCATGACGACGATCACGGACCCGTACGGCGCCTCGAGGCGCGTGTGGGAGGGCGTGCGCTTCGTCTGGCCGCACGCCGTGCGCGTCGACCACGAGGACAACCTCTGGCTCGTCGACGTGCAGATCCACACGATGACGAAGACGGACCGAGCCGGGAACACGCTGATGCAGGTCGGCACACCGGGGGGCCTCGGGACCGCCGCGCCGAAGCAGAGCGGCGAACCCTTCAACCGCCCGACGGACGTCGCCGTCCACCCGAAGACCGGCGACATCTTCATCAGCGACGGCTACGGCAACTCGCGGGTGCACCGCTACGACAGCAGCGGAATGCACCTGCTCTCGTGGGGCGAGCCGGGCTCGGACCACGGTCAGTTCAGCCTGCCGCACTCGATCGCCCTCGTGGACGACGACCACGTCGTGGTGTGCGACCGCGAGAACCATCGGGTGCAGGTCTTCACCATCGACGGCGCGTTCGTGCGGGCGTGGCACGTGCACCACGCGGTCGCTGTCTCGCGCGGTCGAGGCGAGGACGACCGCATCTACGTGGCCGAGCAGGGCCCCCCGGCGGTGCAGCTCGGCGTGCCGAACCTCGGGCACCGCGTCTCGATTTACACGCCGGAGGGCGAGCTCGTGACTCGGGTGGGTGCGCCGTTGCCGGGTGAGGCGCCGGACCAGTTCCTCTGGCCGCACAGCATCGCGGTGGACTCGCGCGGGGACATTTACGTCGCCGAAGTCTCGTACGTCGAGGTGGGGAGCCGCCTCGATGTACCGCGCGAGATGGTGAGCCTGCGGAAGTGGCGGCGGGTCAGCGGGTAGCGAGCGGGCCTCGAGATTTCGAGGGGCGGCGAGGGGAGAGCGCGGTGGGTGCGGACTTCGTGACGATGGCGCCGATCATCCAGGAGGCGCGGAGGCGGCTCGATCAGGGGGCGTGGGACTTCCTCGTGGGCGGATCGGAGTCGGAGACGACGTTCCGTCGCAACCGCGCCGGGCTCGACCGACTGGCGCTGCGACCTCGGGTGCTGCGCGACGTCTCGAACGTCGACACGGCGACCGAGCTGCTCGGGCAGCCGCTGCGCATCCCGGTGCTGACGGCACCCGTCGGCAGCACGCAGCGCTTCACGCCTCGAGGGTCGGCGGCGGCGGCCGAGGCGACGGCGCGCTACGGCCTCGTGCCCGTGATCTCCTCGGCGAGCGGGCCCGACCTCGAGGAGGTCGCGAAGGCCGCCGACAGCTTCAAGGTCTACCAGCTGTACATCCGCGGCGACATGGACTGGGTGCGCAGCGAGGTCGCGCGCATCAAGAACGCCGGCTTCTCGGCCTTCACGCTGACGGTCGACACACAGGTGCCCTCGATTCGCGAGCGCCCGCTCATCAGCGGGGGCCCCGGCCCGGCGCGGCCGCCGGTCAACTACCAGGCCGCGATGACGTGGGACTTCCTCGATGAGCTGAAGGAGCTCGTCGGGCTGCCGTTCCTGCTCAAGGGCATCCAGACGGCCGAGGACGCGGCGCTGGCCGTGGAGCACGGCGTCGACGTCGTGTGGGTCTCCAACCACGGTGGGCGGCAGCTCGACCACGCGCGCGGGAGCGTCGACACGCTGCCGGAGATCGTCGCGGCGGTGAACGGCCGCGCGAAGATCGTCCTCGACGGGGGCATCAACCGCGGGACGGACATCCTCAAGGCGATCGCCCTCGGTGCCGACGCCGTCGCGATCGGGCGGCTGCAGGGCTGGGGCCTCGGGGCGGGTGGCGTCGACGGGCTCGTGCGGGTGTTCGAGATCCTCGAGTCGGAGATGCGATCGGCGATGGGGCTGGTGGGGGTGACGAGCCTCGATGAGCTCGGGCCGGAGTACGTGTGCCCGGCCGAGCCCGTGACGATGCCGCACGAGATGAGCTCGTGGCCGAACATCCCGGGCGAGCGCATCCCCTAGGCGGGCGGCTCAGTCGTCGGAGGGATCGAGGCGCCTCGACATTACGACGAGGTCGTGCGTCTCGCCATCCGCATCGATGACCTGATCGGGCAGGAGCGCCTCGCTCGCGAAGCCGAGACGCTTGAAGACGGCCATCGCCGCCGACTGATCGAGCGTCATCTGCGCGACGAGCTTCAGCACGTTCATGTCCGTGCCGATGCGGAATGCGGCCTCGGTGAGCGCGCGACCGAGGCCCTCGCCTCTCGAGCCCGGACCGACGACGACGCGCAACTCGGCGACGTGGCGCACCCACGCCAGCGGTGCGCGTGAGACCGAGGCGTAGCCCAACACCTCGTTGTTGCGGACGGCGAGGATGGTGCCGTTGAGGCCGCGTCGAATGTCCTCGACCCACGCATCGATCTCGTCGGGCTGGGTGATGTCGCGACGAAGGAACATCAGGTCCTCGCGCGGGAGCGTGCGCCCGAAGGCGAGCAGCAGCGGATGGTCCGCCGCCGTCGCGTAGCGCAGCGTGATGTCGCCACCCGGCCGCTGGATCGTTCCGAGGATGGCCGGGTGCTCGGTCGTCACGCTTCGCTGCTCCTTCGTCGGTCGCGGGGTTGTGGTGCCTTGCAGTTAGTGGGTGCCCTCACGCTGGAGGACGGTGGGCATGCCCTGCATGCCTCGGAGGGTGTTGATCTCGCCTCGATGGCCGTTGAAGTGGCCCATCAGGTGGAGGGAGATGGCCTCGCCGACGGTCTCGGTGCCCTCGCGGGCCGGCACCTCGCGCTCGAGGTCCTCGTCGGTCGCGCCCTCCAGGTAGCGGGCGGTCTGGTCCCAGACGGCCTGCTGGTAGTCGGCGAAGGCGCCGATGTCCGTGATGCGGATCTTCTGCGAGTCCTCATCGGAGAGACCGTTGCCGGTGCCCTCGGGTGGGAGGCCGGTGCGCTTCGCCCAGTCGTCGTTCCAGATCGGCTTCTGGCCGAGGACACGCGCTCCGATGATGAGGTCCTCGATGCGGGCGGTGTGCCAGAGGCACCAGGCGATCGAGTGGCTGCCGTTCGGCGGCACGAAGTGCAGCTGGTCCTCGGTGCCATTGCGCGCATCGGCCAGCGCGCGATGCGCGAAGTCCATGCTGCGCTGGATGAACTGCACGGTGCTCATGGGTCACTCTCCCGCCTCGACCCTGCACGCACCTCGATGGCGGTCGGGCCGCCCCGATAATACGTGCCGAAGCGCGCTTTACGCCCGCACCGGCGTCGGAAGGGCCTCGGGCTCGACCGCACCGAGGTCCGGGTCGCGCAGCTCGTGGCGGGTGAGGCCAACGCCGGCGACCAGAGCGACACAGGCGAACGCGCCGATCACCAGGGCGCCCGGCGCGCCGAATGCTGAAGCGAGACCGCCGCTCAGGGCGTAGCCGAACGGCGGGCCGCCGCCGGCCAGCATGCTGCGGAACGCCTCGACACGGCCGCGCATCGCGTCCGGGGCGATGGCGAGAATGGCCGAGTTCCTCGGAATCATCTGCACGGCGTTGGTCAGCCCGAGGAGCGCGCCGGCGACGAGGGCTACGCCGTACCACGGCGCCAGCGCCAGCATCAGCAGCGCACCGCAGTATCCGAGCACGCCGAATAGCGTGTAGAGCCCCTTGAAGCGCATGTCGCCGAGCGACAGCATCGCCGTCGCCCCGATGAGCGCGCCGACGCCCGGCGAGGCGCTGAGGAAGCCGAAGCCGGTGGCGCCGACGCCCAGCGAGTCGGCGAAGACGGGAAGCAGGGCTCGATAGCTGCCGAGCACGGTCGCCCCGAGATCGAGCACGAGCAGCGACACGATGGCGGGCCGGCTCCGGACGAAACTCAGGCCCTCGAGGAGGCTGCGCCACGGACTCTCGCCCGTCCTCGGCGGGCGCGCCTGGGCTCGGACACCCACGATCGCGAGCATCGCGGCGCCGTAGACCACGGCGTTGAGCGCGTAGGTGGCGCCGAGGTCGAGCGTGGCGACGGCAACGCCGCCGACCGCCGGCCCGACGATCTGCGAGACCTGCCCGATCGAGGCGTTCAGGGCGATCGCGTTCACGAGATTGCCGCCGGGGATGAGCGCCGGGATCAGCGCCGTACGCGCCGGCTGGGTGACGGCGGTGAATGCGCTGTTGAGGAACGTCACGGCGTAGAGGTGCCAGACCTCGACGGCGTCGAAGGCGGTGAGCGCGGCGAGGACGACAAGCAGCGCGCCGTTCGCGAGCTGGCCCGCCTGCACGAGGCGCACTCGATGGGCGCGGTCCGCTAGGACGCCGCCGGCGAGCGACAGCACCATGTGCGGCACCGCCCTCGCTACGCCCGTCAGGCCGAGGGCGAGTGCGCTGCCGGTGAGGACGTAGACCTGCCAGAGGATCGCGATCTGAATGAGCTGGACGCCCATCGAGGTGAGCAGCAGGGAGAGCGCGAACCGCCGGTAGTCCGGGAACGCGAGGGCGGCGAACGCCTGCCGCAGGCCGGGACCGCTTCGAGCCACGTGGCGTCCTCGATGCGCTCATGCGAGCGACGTGATTGTGGCGCGCGGCGCGGCTGCGCACGAGTGGCTCCCTCGGGCGTGACGCTGGCGGCAGCGTGCTGCGGTCCTCGGGCGGGGCAAGCGCCGGCGGGTCCGGAACTCGGGGGACTCGAGGGGCGTCCTACCATCGATGCGATTCGTGCACCCGCCTCGGGAGGAGTCCGCATGAGTTCGAAGACGATGGGGCGCTCCGGCCTCGTGCTGTCGGTCCTGGGGCTGGCGGTGCTCGCGGCCGCCCTCGCGACGGCCCTCGCGACGTCGAGCCGGACAGCGGAGGGGGCCACGCTGCCCTCGAGCGTCGAAACGGCAGTCCGAGCGGCGGCGCTGGCGGACTCCGGCGCCTCGAACGTCACGATCGCACGCGCCGAGGCGGTCACGTGGAGCGACGGCTGCCTCGGGATCTACCCGCCGGACGTCGCCTGCACGCTTGCCCTCGTCGATGGTTACGTCGTGTGGGCGACGGCGGGTGGGACCGGGTATCGCTACCACACGAACGAGACCGGCTCGAGCGTGACGCTGGCCGCGACGGTCGCGCCGAGCAGCATCGCGACCGCGCCACTGCCGACGGGCGCGACGCTGCGCGTCGTCAACGACGGCCTGATCAGCGGCGAGATCCCCGACCCGGGGAGCATCGGGCTGCTGGTGCTGCTGCAGGCGGCCTCGCCGGAGGCGGTGAGCGCCGAGCTCGCGGCGGGTGGGTGTGCCGTCGAGACGCTCGCGACCCTCGAGGGGGGCGTGTGGCGGATCTGGATCCTCGGGGCGCCGGCCGCAGCGAACGCGGGCTTCCCTGCGTCGGCGCTCGGCACGCTGACGCCCTTCTTCGTGCGGTGCGCGCCGGAGGTGCCGCCGCCCGGTTCGGGCGTGATGGGCATCGTCACGCGTGGGCCGCTGTGCCCGGTGCAGCAGCTCGGGGTGCCGTGCCCGGACGAGCCCTACAGTGCGACCCTCGTCGTGCTCGACTCCGCGAACGCCGAGGTGGCGCGTACGACCTCGGGGACCGACGGGCGCTATGCCATCGCGCTCGCGGCGGGCTCGTACACGATGGTGCCGCTGAGTCCGCCGGGGGTGCCGTTCCCCACCGCGGGCCGGGTCGACTTCGATGTAGTGGCGGGGCAGTGGACGGTCCTCGACATCTCGTACGACACCGGCATCCGCTAGCGCGCCATCGAGGGGATGCGTTCAACCGCTCAGCGGTTTAGCATGTAGGAGCAACTCGCAGGCGTGCCGACGCGCCTGGCTGGAGGGCTCCCCCGTGCTCCAGGAGATCGTGCTCGCCGGCTGGGCGTTGACGACCGCGATTGCCGCGGCGGTCGGTACCCGAGCCGTCTTCCTCTTGCGTCGCCCCCTCGCCTCGGAGGGGCCGGGCGGCAGCGTTCGCCTCGCCGGCCACCTCGATGGCGATGAATTCGCGGTCGAGCAGCTGCTGGCCGAGGTTGGCGGCGTGGTCGACCTCATCGAGGCGGACGCCGCGCGCCTCGAGACGATCGAAGACGTTCGGACCCTGAACCTCGCTCGATCGCTCCTCTCCAGCTCGATCAGCCGCTACCGAGAAGCCACCGCTTCAGAGGTGTAAGGTCGCCGCGGCCTACGTCCTCGGGGAGGGGCTGGCGGCATGAACCAGACGCGTTCCGCGCGATCCGCCGAACTCGGAGACTGGCGAGCGGCGTGGGAACCGGGCTGGGTGCGCGCGTTCACGCTGCTCGCGCTGATCGTCGCGGGTGTGATCTTCGCGCTCAGTGCGGCCGTCGGCTTCGATGTGGCGCCCTCGCTCCCGGGCGGCCTCGATAACGCTACCCACGGCCAGCTGTTCGTCGTCGCGCTGCGGATTGCGCTGCCGCTGCTGATCTTGCGGTTCTGGGTGGCCGGCGGCGTGATCGCGCTGGTGGTCGACGCCCTCGATGTGGTCATCGTCGAGGCGTTCGGGCCCGGCGGGATGGGCGGCCACTACCCGGAGCTCGACAAGGGTCTCGACACCTACTACCTCGCAATCGAGGCGTGGGTGGGGTGGCGCTGGACGAACCCGTGGGCGCGCTGGACCTCGACGGGGCTGTTCGCGTACCGGCTGCTCGGAGCGGCGCTCTTCGAGGCGACGCACGTGCGCGCGCTGCTCTTCATCTTCCCGAACCTGTTCGAGAACTGGTGGCTCTACTGCGCGATCGTGGCGCGCTGGTGGCCTCGACTGGTGCCCACCTCGTGGCGCTCGACCCTCGTACCCCTGGTGCTGCTGCTGATCCCGAAGATGGGGCAGGAGTACCTCCTTCACATCATGGAGGCGAAGCCGTGGCGGTGGCTCAAGGACCACCTGCTGTTGGTCGGGCTCCTCCGCTAGCGGCGGTCGCTCGTGCCCGACGTGGGCGTCGAGGCGGGCGTGGCGTCCGGCGGGAGGACATCGCGCTGAGGCAGCGCGTCGCCCAACGGGGTCGCATCTCGGAGGGGCGTGGCGTCGCGCAGGGGCTGCCCGTCGCGCAGCGCGGGGCGGTCGCTCGAGCCGCCCGTCCCGCCCTCGGGAGCGTCGATCACGGCCTCGAGGCGTGCGAGCTGCGTGCGGAGGAAGAGGCCGACGCGCACGAGCGCCTGCCGCTGCTCCGGCGTGCGCGCCGAGGGCGCGAGCGCACGCAGCCGCTCCGTCATCTCGAGCAGCGCCTCGCGTGCGCGCGGGACGGCGTTCGGGTTGCCCTCGGACTCGAGGGCGAGCGCGCGGTCGACGAGCTCGCGGACGGTGCGGCCAATGGTGCCCTCGAGGCTGTCGACCACGCCGCCGTCGCGCGCCTGGTCGACGGCCTGCACGAGCTCGTCGGTGCGTCGATCGAGCTGTCGCTGCTGGACCCGCAGCTGAGCGGCATCGGAGCGGGCGAACCAGCGCTCGAGGGTCTCGCGCGCCTCCTTCACGGGGTAGAGGGTGTCACCGGGGAGTGCGTCCTGGGATGCCTCGACGGCGACGAAGCCGGTGCCGAGGACCATCACGACGGCCATCGCACTGACAAGCGCCGCGCGCATCGCGAGCGAGCTGCCGATGGAGGTGCGCCAGCGACGCCACGTCGATGGGCGGTGGGCGCGTGCCTCGTCGACGGCGGCGCCGAGCGTGGCCTCGAGGCGGGTCACGAACTCGGGAGCGGGGTCGCCGGCCACGGCCTCGACCTTCGTTGTCACCTCGAGGAGCGCGCGCACGTCCTCGCGAGACCCTGCGGGCACCGCCTCGAGAGCCGTCTCGAGCGGCTCGCCGGATCCGACGCGGGCACGCACGGCCTCGAGCAGGGCGAGCACGGCGTCGTCGCGGCGTTCGGCGGTCATGGCATCACCTCGCCGGCGGTCAGCGCGCGGCGCAGGCTGGCGAGGGCGCGGTGGTGGAGCTGGTTCACGGCGTTCGCGTTCTTCCCCACGACCTCGCCCGTCCTCGTGTTGTCGTAGCCGAGGACGTACTTGCAGATCACGACCTCGCGCTGGTCCGGCGTCAGCTCCTCGAGGGCGGCGCGGACGGCGGCGCGATCAGCCTCGAGCTCGGCGGCCTCGACGGGGCCGCGCCCGGCGGCCTCGACATCGCCTGCGGCCTCGAGCGGCGCGGTGGGGCGCCGGTAGCGAGCGCGCAGGCGGTCGGCCTGCTTGTTGCGCGCGATCTGGAAGAGCCAGGCCATCCACGCCGCCTCGTGATCCGCTCTCACCCGCTCGATGCCCGCGAGGGCCGCGAGGAAAACCTCCTGGGTCAGCTCCTCGGCCTCGACGGTCGAGTTCGCCCGCGCGGCGCAGTAGCGGTACACGGGCGTGACCGAGCGGCGGTAAAGCTCGCCGAACGCCTCGCGATCGAGGGCGCGAGCGCGGCGGACGAGCTCCTCGAAGCCCTCGGTGGCGTCGACCACGCGCTCCTCCGCCGGCAGCCCCATGCCACCCTCGACCGTCGCCGTCCGGCGCACCGGTTCACTCATGAAGTCGCTCCGCACGCTCGTTGCGTACGGGCAGATCGAGCCTCCGACGTGCCTCATACGAAGCCTTGACCTCGGACGACCGTACGCCGAGGCCGCGCGCGGCGACTCCCCCTTCGAGGCGGCAAAACGCTGCCGAACTTTCCCACCGAGCACACGAAGGGTGAGCAGCATGGACGACACAGGAACGGGCGCGGGCGCCTCGGGGCCCGCGAAGGCGCCTCGACGGTTCGGGCGACGGCGAGCACTGCTGGGCGGCGGCGCGGCGGTCGTTGCGCTGATGGTCGGCATGGTCTCGATGGCCGCGCCGGCGCACGCGGCACCAGGTGACGACGTTGCCTCGGATGCCGCAAACGCGCGCGTGCGGCCGCACCGGCCTCAACCCGAGGTCGTCGCGATCGCGATGGGCACGGTCAACGAGGACGACGGATCGAGCTCGTGGCTCTCGATGCGCGCGGGCAGCGCGGGTGACCGCGTGGGCGGCAACCTCCGCTTCTACTGCCGCGAGGCGGGCTTCTACAACGGCGCCGTGCGCTCGCTGACGGTGGAGGGCGGAGCGATCCACGCGGAGGGCAGCGGCGGGCTGTGGCGCCCCGACAACACGCGCATCGCCGTGCGCTTCACGCTCGACGTCTCGCCGGACGGCCGCACCACGCTGACCGTCGTTGGGCGCGGCTACGAGTACTCGATGAGCGGGGTCCTCGACGGGTTCATCTACGCGGGCAGCCCGCCCGCGCAGACGGACGCCGCCTCGTAGGACGACCTCGAACGCTCGAAACGCCCGCCGAAGCACCTGGAAAGGGATGACTCGATGAACACGAACCTCAAGCGCTGGATGATCGGCCTCGGTGCCTCGCTCGCCGTCTTCGCGGCAGCGGCGGTGCCGGTGGCGGCGGAGGAGCCGACTGACATCGATCTGAACGGTGCGCCCTCGATCACCGAGGACGCGCGGACGCCGTTCGGCGTGTACCTCTGGCACAGCGACCGCGGCACGCACCTCCGCACACACGGCACGGCGGAGGGCCAGGTCTACACCGCGTTCCTGCGGACCGACGGCGTCTTCGTGGACGTCGACGGCACGCGGCTGGAGCCGGGTGACCGCTTCGCGGTCGTCAACGGCGGTCACGGCCTGATCCTGCAGTTCCACACGTGGGAGGGCATCGACGGCGTGGACTTCCGCATCCGCGATGGCGAGTCGCTGGGCCTGACGCTGCTGGTGGACGGCCGGCTGCTGCGCACGGACCACATCTTCCTCGGACGGGCGGGCCGGCACCCGGCCACGAACCCGTTCGTGCTGAAGCCGTAGATCGAGGCCGCACGGGCCTCGATGACACGAGCGGGCCGCCTCGATGGAGGCGGTCCGCTTCGCGCGTTCGCCTTCGATCGTGCGGGCCTCGGGTGTCCGACGGGCATCGGGGTTCCCCTACCGGCCTCGTACAATCGGGGCGCGCGACGGAGGACGACATGCGAACGAGGGCGCTCGGTCAGACGGGCCTCGAGATCTCCGAGATCGTCTTCGGGGCCGGCGCCGTCGGTGGCGCGGTGTTCAACGGGCCGCTCGAGGACCGGACGGCCGTCGTGCGGCGCGCCCTCGAGGGCGGCATCAACTGGATCGACACGGCCTCGAGCTACGGGAACGGGCAGTCCGAAGAGAACCTCGGGCGCATCCTCGACGAGCTCGGGGCTTCGCCACACCTCTCGACGAAGGTGCGGCTGGCCGGCGACGACTTCGGCGACGTCGCCTCCGCGGTCGAGCGCTCGATCGACGTGAGCCTCGAGCGGCTGCGACGGCCCTCGCTCGACCTCATCCAGCTGCACAACCGCATCGAGGCGGCGAGCGACCCGGCGACGGGGGCGATCGGCGTCGATGACGTGCTCGGAGCCGGTGGCGTCCTCGACGGGTTCGAGCGGGCGCGGGAGCGCGGGCAGGTGCGCTTCTTCGGATTCACCGCGCTCGGCGAGCTGGAGGCGCTGCGGACGCTCGTGGCCTCGGGACGCTTCGACACGGCGCAGGTCTACCACAACGTCCTCAACCCCAGCGCCAGCCGGCCGGTGCCGCCCGGGACCTCGGCGTACGACTACGGGGGGCTACTGAACGACGCGGCGGCCCGCGGCATGGGCGTCCTCAACATTCGCGTGCTCGCCGCCGGGGCGGTGGCGGGCGACGCGAGACGGGCCGGGGGACGGCCGCTGTCGCCGGGTTCGGACGGCGAGCGCGACCTCGAGCGGGCCGAGCGGCTGCGCGCGGCGTGGGAGGGCGAGCCGGGCTCGATGGCGCAGCGGGCGATCCGCTTCGCGCTGGACACGCCGGGGGTGTCGGGCGTCCTCGTCGGGTTCGCGAACCTCGCGCAGGTCGACGAGGCGATCGAGGCCGCCTCGATGCCGCCGCTGTCGGAGGGGGCGACCCGAGCGCTGGAGGCGCTGCACGCCTCGGACTTCGGGCGCCTCGGGTAGCCCAACCGACCTCGGAAGGAGACGTCCGTGTTCCATGCGCGCTGGACGATCGACCAGCTGACCGAGACCACCGCGACCGTCCTCGTATCGACGGCGCCGACTGGTCCCTCGACGGCGGTGCGCGTCCTGGCGTCGCGGACCTCGAGGCGGGTCTCGACGAGTGTGCGGAGCGGGACGCGCTCGGCGTTCCGGCGGCCGGGACCGACGCAAGCGGTCGTCCTGCTCCTCGAGCTGCGCGAGGATGGGCCGCAGGCGGAGGCGATGGCGGGGGATGTCCGTGACGCCTCGAACCGCGTTGCGAAGCAGGCGCTCCTCGCCGTTGAGGGCGCGGCGCAGCGCGAGGTGTGGGAGGAGCAGCCGTTCCACCTCGATCGCGACGTGCTCAACGAGGCGATCTCCCTGCGGTTGACGGACTCGTTCCGGCTGGCGGAGGTGCGGCCCTCGCAGGACGAGGCGCCAGCGGCGCGCCTCTCGGACCTCGAGCCGGTCGTGCTGCGCGACGACCCACTCGTGCGGCCGGTGCGTGAGGGTGACGTGTTCTGGGTGGAGCATCCGGACGCGCGCCTCTACGCCTCGTTGTTCGGCGGTGACCTCGAGATCGAGGGACTGCGGGTGTGGGACGTGACCGCGCTCGCGAGGCGGCAGTCAAAGGAGCTGTTCGAGCGGGTGCTCGTCCGCGAGCAGACGCCCGAGCGAGGGAGATAGCGATGGGCGAGGCACCACCGCTGCCGGCGAACGCCGTCGAGGCACCGAGCAGCCTTCCGCGGCGCGACGGCGACCTGACCGTGTTCATCCTCAACGTGGGTGACGGCGACGCCATCCTCATCGAGTTCCCGAAGGTCGGCGGGCAGCGCGTGTGGGGCATCGTCGACTGCTTCAAGGCGTCGAAGATGGAGCCGCTGATGGACGCCCTCGGGGTGGACGCGCTCCGCTTCGTGTGCGCCACGCATCCGCACTTCGACCACATCGCCGGGATCCGGAGCGTGATCACGAACGCGGCGCGACCGGTCGAGGAGTTCTGGGACAGCGGGTTCCGCTTCACCTCGACGACGTACAACGGCATCGTGCAGGCGGTGACGG
Source organism: Dehalococcoidia bacterium (assembly GCA_041390625.1). Lineage (GTDB taxonomy): Bacteria > Chloroflexota > Dehalococcoidia > UBA2979 > UBA2979 > RBC038. The sequence continues at coordinate 61,663 of JAWKPM010000005.1, forward strand.
ACGGCGGCATGCAGTTCGTGCGGCCGACGGCCGGTTTCGAGACGTGGGTGAACGAGTCGCGCGTGTCCGTGCTGTCGCCCTCGATCGCCCTTCGGAATCGATACGACACGTACGGCATCGACCCGAACAACGCCTCGGTGGTGATTCGCGTCGAGTACCCGTATCTACGCCCGGAGGCCGGCTTCCCCGAGCGCGACACCGTCGGCAACACGGATGATCGCGCGGCGCGCGCGATCATCCTCGGCGGCGATGCGCAGACGGACGCCTGGGGGCAGGTCCTGCAGGACTTCCCGCACCTCAACCGGCAGACCGATGACTGGTCGCGGCTGATCTCGGCGCGGAAGGGGCGCGAACCGCTTCTGTGTGACGTGCTGAAGGTCTCGCATCACGGCTCGAAGCACGGGGTGAACCTCGAACTGGTAGAGCGCTTCGGGGACACGGGCGGCGGGCCCTCGACCGGACCTCGGTACCTCGTGAACTCCTCGGCGGACGGCCCGGCCTCGAAGCACGGCTTCCCGCATGCCGTGACGCAGGAGATCCTGCGCGAGGTGCGGCAGCCGACGGCGAAGTCGGGGGCGCAACGCCTCGACGACCACGCGCTCGGCATCCACTACACCGCCCAGCGCCTCGGGAACGGGGCGGCAGGGTCCGTGGCGGTCGTGCTGAAGGCCGATGGCTCGGTGCCGGATCTGTACCGCTTCGGCGACGAGGTGGACGACGACATCGACCTCGACCAGGCGCGCCTCGTGCGGCGCATCAACGCCTCGCCGTAGCGAGCCGGAGCGCTCGATGCTGGCTCTCGTCACGCCGTTCGCACGGCTCTGGCTGCGATTCCTGCGCTACCCGTGGTCGCGCCTCCGTCGAGGCGTGTTCGAGCGCCGATGGGCCGATGCACCGCTGCCTCGCGCGACCTCCATCGAGGACGTGAGCGCGCTCCTGAGCGAGATCGAGTGGGTCGCGGACGGGCCGCTGCACCTCTTCGATGCGGTCAGCCGCCCGGCCTCGACGTGGGCGCGGCGGCGGGATGACTGCGACGGCTTCGCCTCGGTGGCGGCGAGGCTCCTCGAGGGGATGAGCCCGGCCACGAGGCCGGTACTGGTCACGGTGGTGACGTGGCCGCTGGCGAAGTCGCACACGGTGTGTGCGTTTCGCGACCTCGATGACGGCTCGTGGCGGACGTTCGATAACGCGAGGCTGCTTGAGGATCGCTTCGCCTCGGTGGACGACGTCGCGAGGCGCGTCGCGCAGCGAGGCGCGCGCGTGTTGTGCTGGGACGTCGTCGAGCCTCGAGAGCTGCGGCGGCTTCGGTACTCGCGCGACCTCTAACGCGCGACGAAACCGCCGTCGACCGGCATCGCGACGCCGGTCACGAAGGACGCGGCGTTCGAGCACAGGTAGACCACGGTCGAGGCGATCTCCTCGGGACGGCCGAGCCGGCCGATCGGCTCCATCTGAGTCATCGCGGCCTCGGCGTCCGCGGAGCCGCCCGTGAAGCGGTCGATCATCGGGGTGGCGATCACGCCGGGGCAGACGCAGTTCACGCGGATGCCCTGCGTCGCGTACTCGAGGGCGGCGGTCTTCGTGATCTGGACGATGCCGCCCTTCGAGGCGGTGTAGGGGGCGATGCCCTCGAAGCCGACGAGGCCGGCGACGGAAGCGTTGTTCACGATCGCGCCTCCACCGGCGCGGAGGATGGCCGGGATGGCGTACTTCATGCCGTAGAAGACGCTTGAGAGGTTCACCTCGATGACGCGGTGCCAGTTCTCGATGCTGGCGTCGGCGGTCGGGGCCTGTGCGCCCTCGATGCCCGCGTTGTTGAAGAGGAAGTCGAGGCGGCCGAAGCGCTCCTCGGCGGTGGCCATCAAGCGCTCGACCTGCGCGGCATCGGAGACATCGGTCTGCACGAAGGCGGCGGCTCCGCCGGCCGCCTCGATCTCGCTCGCGACGGACGCGCCGTCCTCGATGTCGGCGACCACGACGGATGCACCTTCACGAGCGAAGGCCAGCGCCGTCGCACGACCGATGCCGTTCGCTGCGCCCGTGACGACCGCCACTCGCCCCTCGAACTCAGCCATCCCCGCCTCCTCCGCCGTGTGCCGTGCTCGTGTTGGCATCGTCCCGAGGCCTGGGCGAGCGAGGGAGAGCCTCCCGTGAGGCCTCGATGGGACCTTCGGGCAAGGGGCGTGGGGCCAGGGCTAACCGGTGAGGTCGAGGGCGAACGTGCCGACGAGGGAGACGATGATCATGAAGCTCATGGCGGCGAGGATGGTCGCGGCCACGCGCGGACCGACGCTGCGCACCTTCTTCAGATCCACCCCGAGCCCGAGCCCGACCATCGCGGCGATGAAGAGCAGCTTGCTCACCGTCTTCGCGTCGTCGCCGAGCGCCTCGGAAATCACGCCGGAGCTGCGGAGCGCGGCGAGCAGCAGGAAGCCGGCGACGAACCACGGGACGTACATGCGGAGCTGGCGCGCGAGCGTGGGGGTCGCACCGTCCTCGTGGGCGCTCGAGTCTCGGTGGAGCAGGCCGAGCACGATGATCATCGGTCCGAGGAAGAGCACGCGGACGAGCTTCACGAGGGTGGCGACCTGCCCGGACAGGCTGGAGACCGCGAAGGAGGCCGCCACCACCTGAGGGACGGCGTACACGGAGATGCCGGCGACGACGCCGTACTGGTAGTGCGTCAGGTCGAGGCCCGGGACGAGCAGCGGCAGCAGCAGGATCTGGCCGACGCCCATGACCGCGCTGATGCCGATGGCGGCCGCCACCTCGTCGGGCGTGGCGCGGATGGCGGGCGCGACGGCAGCGACGGCGGAGTTGCCGCAGATCGAGTTGCCGACGCCGACCAGCACGGAGAGCCTCGATGGCAGTCCCAGCAATCGATGGCCCACGAGCCAGGCGAACGTGAGACCTCCGACGACCGAGAACGTGATCAGCAGGAAGAGCGTGAGCCCGGCATCGACGATCTGGCCGACATCGACGCTCGCACCGAGAAGCAGGACCGAGAGCTCGAGCACTTGCTTTGAGGCGTAGCGCGCCCCGGCATCGATGCTCGCGGGGAGCGCGACGGTGTTGCGCAGCACGATGCCGGCGATGACCGCGATGACCAGGCCATCGACGACGGCGTGGTCGACGATGCCCGCCTCGACCTCGGCGGCCGCCCAGGCGAAGGCGGCCACGGCGGCCACCAGCGCGAGGCCGGGGCCCTGGCGGCCCAGCCACGCGTTCGCGCCGGCGGGGGTGGGCAGGTTCGCCGTCGTCATTTCGAACACCTCTAGATTTCGCCGCGCATCGCCCCTCCAGCGCGACGGGCGCTAGGGTACTCGTCTGACTCTCGCGGGTCACACGAAGGCGCGTAGCGACGAGGATGACCGTTCATGCGCTTCGATGACGATGCCAAGCTCGACACTTCGCAAATCGACGACCAGCGCGGACGGCGCATCCGGCGCGGCGGCATGGCCGTCGGCGGCGGTGGCGGGCTCATCGGCCTGCTGCTCATCCTCGCGGTCGCGCTCACCGGCGGGGATCCGAGCTCGGTGTCGGGCCTCGATGGAGGGCTCGAAGACCTGCTGGGCACGCAGGCGGGCGGCACCCTCGAGGCCCCGCCGTCGAGCCTCGCGACGGACTGCGAGACGGGGGCGGACGCGAACGCGCGCGAGGACTGCCGCATCGTGGCGGTCGTGAACAGCGTGCAGGTGTGGTGGGATGGCGAATTCGCACGTCGAGGCGGGCAGTACCCCCTCGCCCGGACGCAGTTCTTCACGGAGGCGACGAACACCGGCTGTGGGCAGGCGACCTCGGCGGTCGGGCCGTTCTACTGCCCACCGGACCAGATGGTCTACATCGACCTCGGCTTCTTCGAGGAGCTGCGCACGCGGTTCGGGGCGCAGGGCGGTCCGTTCGCGCAGTCGTACATCATCGCTCACGAGTACGGGCACCACGTACAGAACGTGCTCGGCATCCTGGGGCAGATCGGGGGCGATCGGGAGGGTCCGGAGAGCGCGGCCGTCCGCAGTGAGCTGCAGGCCGACTGCCTCGCGGGGGTGTGGGCGAATCACGCCGTCGAGACAGGGTTCATCGAGTCGCTCAGCGCGGCCGCGATCGCAGATGGCCTCGATGCCGCGGCGGCCGTCGGCGACGACCGCATCCAGCGCGAGTTCCAGGGACGCGTCACGCCCGAGACCTGGACGCACGGCTCCTCGGAGCAGCGGCAGCGCTGGTTCCTCACGGGGTACGAGACGGGCGACCTCGACTCGTGCGACACGTTCTCGGCGGACAGGCTCTAGCGGCACCTCGTACCATGCGCCCTCGATGGCCCGCGGGAGCGCGGGCTCGCGCATCGAGGGGGGACCGCCATGCCGCTGGCCGCGGTGAACGACATCCAGCTGTACTACGAGGAGGCCGGCGAGGGCCCGGCCATCGTGTTCCTGCACGGGGCGGGCGGGAACCACATCTCGTGGTGGAACCAGGTCCCGGTCTTCTCCGACCGCTACCGCGTCGTGACCATCGACCATCGGGGGTTCGGGCAGTCGACTGACCCGTCCGGCGCGGGATCGACGCGATTCGCGGACGACCTCGAGGCGCTGCTCGACCACCTCGGGATCGAGCGTGCGGCGCTCGTCGCACAGTCGATGGGCGGACGCACGGCCTCGGAGGTCGCGCTCCGCAGCCCGCAGCGCATTTGGGCACTGGTCATGTGCGACACGCTCGGATCGTTCGTGTGGAGCGACCTCGAGCCGCGCCGCCAGCAGCTGCGCGAGGAGCGCCTCGCGAAGGCGGGTGAGGGCGGTGTGATCCTGCGCGGCTACATGGCGCCGAGCTTCATCATCGGCGAGCCGGCGAAAACTTACCTCTACCAGGTGGTGCAGGGGCTCAACCCGCCTCGAGGAGCGACCGTGCCCTCGACGCCGGCGACGAAAGAGCAGCTCGCGGCGCTGACGATGCCGACGATGTTCATCGTGGGTGACGAGGACCCGGTGGTAGCGCCCGAGATCGTGCAGACCGTGCGCGCCGAGATCCCCGGCGCGGAGTACCGCGAGTTCGCGGGATCCGGGCACTCGGTGTACTGGGAGCAGCCGCAGGCGTTCAACGAGGCGCTGGCGCCGTTCCTCGACCAGCACGCCCCGCGACGCTGATCGCAGGACCTCGAGGCCGGAGCGGAGTATCGATGGAGTGGCTGACCGGACGCCTGCTGGTGGCCAGCCCGCTGCTCCTCGATCCGAACTTTCACCGCACGGTGGCGCTGATGTGCGCCCACGACGAGCATGGCGCGTTCGGCCTCGTGCTGAACCGACCGCTCGGCTTCGCCCTGCCTCCTGAGCTGGGAGCGTGGGCGCCTCGAGTGGGCGAGCCTGCGACGGTGTTCCACGGCGGGCCCGTCGCGCCCGAACAGGTGCTCGCGCTGGGGCGGCTCGTCGAGGGCGCACCGCCGCCCGAGGGGTGGACGCGCGTCCTCGGACGGGTGGGGCTGCTCGACCTCGGGCGTGAGGACCTCGCGGACCACCCCTCGATCGAAGCGGTGCGGCTGTTCGCGGGGCACGCCGGCTGGGGCGGCGGTCAACTCGAAGGCGAGATCGGCGGTGAGGCGTGGTTCGTCGTCGAGGCGCGCGAGGGCGACGTCTTCACGGCCTCGACGGAGCGGATGTGGAACGACGTGCTCGGGCGGCAGCCGTCGCGACTGGCGCTCTTCGAGCACTTTCCACCAGATGTCGCACTGAACTGACGGGAACTGACGCGTCCGAGCGCTCGCGGGACCGCGACCAGCGTGGATAATGGGCGCTCCGAAGCCGGCGCTGTGTTCCTCGGAAGGCGGGAGTGCGTGGCGGACCCATTCGTCCTCGGACGGCCCACTCCTCGCGTCGAAGGCGTCGAGAAGGTCACCGGCGCGGCGCGCTACGCCGGTGACGTGAAGCTGCCGGGGATGCTGCACGGTGCGCTTCTGCACTCCTCGAGACCGTACGCGCGCCTCGTGAGTGTCGACACCTCGGCGGCTCGCGATTTGCCGGGAGTGCGCGCGGTGATCACCGGGGAGGATGTTGGGCAGCACCTCTACGGACGGCGCATCAAGGACATGCCGGTGCTCGCGCGGGGCTTCGTGCGGTACGCCGGCGAGCGCATCGCTGCCGTCGCGGCCGACAGCGAGGACATCGCGCGCCGCGCGGTCGATCTCATCGAGGTGGAATACGAGGACCTCGAGCCCGTCTTCGACATCGAGGAGGCGCTCACCGACGGCGCGCCGCTCCTCCATCCGAACCACGGCGACTACCCCGGCGCACGAGCGCAGGAGACGCCCTCGAACGCGTACATGTGGAGCGTGAACGACCGAGGCGACCTCGATGCCGGGTTCGCCGAGGCAGACCTCGTCATCGAGCACACCTATCGCACCGAGCGGGTGCACCAGGCGTACCTCGAGCCGCACATTGCCCTCGTGTCCCTCGAGGGCGGGCGGGTGCACGTCTGGACGACGACGAAAGCACCGCAGTCGATTCGCGACGCACTGGCGTTCACAGTCGACGTGCCGCGCGAGGACATCGTGCTGCACCACTCGCACATCGGCGGCGACTTCGGCGGGAAGGGCACGCCCCTCAACCTGCCGATCGCGTACTTCCTCGCGCAGGCGGCGGGCGCACCGGTGCGCCTGGCGGCGGACTACATCCAGGAGCTGATGGCGGGGAACCCAAGGCACGCTACATTGACCACGCTGCGGACCGGCGTGAAGCGCGACGGCACGATCACGGCGCACCACGCGCGGTTCCGAGTGAATTGCGGCGCGTACGCGGCGTACAAGCCGAACGGCGTCATCGGCGGCGCGCAGCGCGCGGCCGGTCCGTATCGCATCCCGAACACGCGCATCGAGTCGATTCAGGTGTACACGAACACGGTCCCGGGCGGACACATGCGCGCGCCGGGCTCGCCGCAGGCCGTCTTCGCCCTCGAGAGCCACCTCGACGAGGTTGCTCGCGAGCTCGGCCTCGACCCGCTTGAGTTCCGCGAGCGGAACCTGGTGCGCGAGGGCGACGAAACCGCCTGGGGCGACCGCCTCGAGCATCTGAAGGCGCACGAGACCCTCGATGCCGCGATCGACACGAGTAGGTACCGCGCGAGCGCCTCGGAAGGGCGCGGGCGGAAGGTCGGGCGGGGGATCGCGGTCGGCGACCACGGCTCGGGTGGCGGCATCGGCAACGCGGAGGTGCGCCTGCACCCGGGCGGCGCGGTCACCCTCGGTACGCCCATCTTCGACCAGGGGAGCGGGACCTACACCACGCTACAGCAGGTCGTTGCCGAGGAGCTGCACGTTCCGACCTCGAGGATCACGCTCGAGATCTGGGACACCGACGAGACCGACGACGACTCGGGCATCGGAGGCAGCCGGGCGACGCGCGTGAACACGCGGACGGCCCATGAGGCCGCCCTCGAGGCGCGCGCAGCGTTGGTCAGGCTGGTTGCGGAGCGCCTCGATGTCGCGGAGGACACGATCGCCCTCGAGGGGGACGAGGTCCGCATCGAGGGCGACGGGGGCCGCGTCGAGCGCTGGCCGGAGCTGCTCTCGAGGTGGGAGGAGACGGCCGTCGGACGGGCTCGCGTGGAAGATCGGGAGGCGATTCGCCTCACCGGCTTCGTCGCGCAGGTCGCTGAGGTCGCCGTCGACGAGGAGACGGGTGAGATCGAGGTCCTCGGGATCACGACGGCGCACGATGTCGGACGGGTGCTGAACCCGATCGGGCACCAGGGGCAGATCAACGGCGGGGTCGTGCAGGGGCTCGGATACGCGCTGATGGAACACCTCGGGGTCGAGGACGGGCGGGTAACCACGCTCTCCTTCGGCGACTACAAGATCCCCTCGACGGCCGACCTGCCACCGCTGCGAACCGCCCTCGTGGAGGGCGAGGAAGGCATCGGGCCCTACCGCATCAAGGGCATCGGCGAGACGCCTAACGTGCCGGTCGCAGCGGCGATCGCCAACGCGGTCGAGGATGCCGTCGGCGTCCGCATTCGAGACCTGCCCATCACAGCCGAGAAGGTCTATCGAGCGCTCCAGGCGCAGCGCGAGCGCGAAGGGCAGGCGTAGGGTGCGGCTGACCGTGAACGGACAGTCCACGGAGGTCGATGCGCCGGCGAACCGGCTGCTGGTCGACCTGCTGCGCGACGACCTCGGACTCACGGGGACGAAGGAGGCGTGCAGCGTCGGCGTGTGCGGCGCCTGCACCGTGCTCCTCGATGGGGCGCCCGTGGCCTCGTGCCTGATGCTGGCGGCGCAGGTCGAGGGGCGCGAGGTGACGACGATCGAGGGACTGGCCTCGACGGAGCGCTTGCACCCGCTGCAAGAGGCCTTCATCGAGCACGGCGGATTCCAGTGCGGCATCTGCACGCCGGGGCAGGTCGTGGCGGCGAAGGCGCTGCTCGACTCGAACCCCGCGCCGACCGCCGAGGACGTGCGCGAGTGGATGACCGGCAACCTCTGCCGGTGCACGGGCTACTACCAGATCATCGAAGCGATCATGGCGGCGGCGGGCTCGCCCGATGCATGACTTCGCGATGCACCAGCCCTCGACACTGGCCGAGGCGCTCGCACTCCTCGATGAGCACGGGTACGATGCCCGACCGATCGCGGGCGGCACCGCGCTCGTGCTGCTGATGAAGCAGTCTCTGGCACTGCCGGAGCACCTCGTGAACCTCGATGCGGTCGCGGATGCCGACGGGCTGCGCGGCGTGCGCCTGGAGGCGGACGGGCTGCACATCGGTGCGCTGACGCGGCATCGGGAGGTGGAGACCTCGGCGGTGGTGCGGGAGTTCGCGCCGCTGCTGGCGGACGTGTACGCGCGGGTCGCCACGGTTCGGATTCGGAACGCGGCCACGGTGGGCGGCGGCCTCGCACACGCGGACCCCTCGCAGGACCCGCCCGCAGCGCTGCTGGCACTCGATGCGCGGGTCGAAGTGGCCTCGACGGGCGGAACACGGACGCTGCCCCTCGAGGAGCTCTTCGTCGACTACTACGAGAGCGCGCTCGAGCCGGGCGAGCTGATCACCGAGTTCGTCGTCCCGCGGCCGGCCTGGGGATCGCGTGGCGCGTACCTGAAGTTCCTCCCTCGGACAGAGGACGACTACGCCACGGTCGCCGCTGCCGCCCTCGGACGCATCGAGGGCGGCGTGTGCCGCGACGTACGCGTCGGCCTGATCGCGGTCGGACCGACGCCGGTCCGAGCTCGGGCCGTCGAGGAGGCGCTCGAGGGGGAGGCGGCCAGCCTCGAAGCGGTGCGCCGGGCCTCGGAGGCCGTCGTGGACGTAGTTGACCCGCTCGACGACGTGCGCGGATCGGCGGCGTACAAGCGCGACATGGCTGTCGTCTTCACGCGTCGCGCCCTCGAGCGGGCGCTCGGGCTGGCGGCGTCGTGAGGTCCTCGTGAGGTTCGAGCACGAGATCGTCGTGCCTGCGGGCCTCGATGAGGTGACGACGTTCCTCGAGGACGTGCCGTCGGTAGCGCAGTGCATCCCGGACGTCTCCGACGTGACGCTCGTCGGGCCGGACACGTACGAGGGCTCGCTGCGGATGCGCCTCGGGCCGGTGGGCTTCACCCTCGGCGGCACGGCGGTCCTCGACCGCAGCGATCCCGAGGTGTGGCGACTGCGGGGCGAGGGGCGCGACAGGCGCGTCGGCGCGGGCGTCGATGCGGCCCTCGAGGCACGACTGGCCTCGGAAGGTGAGGCGTCGACGCGCATCGATATGGTCGCGGACCTGCAGTTCTCGGGGCGGCTGGCGGAGCTGGGGCAGCCGCTGATCCGGCGCAAGGCGGACGCGATGGTGCGAGACTTCGCGGCGAATCTGCGCCGCGTGTTCGAGACGGGCCAGGGAGCGGGGGACCTCGATGGGTAAGCTCGACGGGAAGGTCGCGATCGTCACCGGCGCGAGCCGTGGGATCGGTGAGGGGATCGCGAAGCTCTTCGCGGAGGAGGGTGCGCGAGTCGTCTGCGCCGCGCGCACGCTGCACGAGGGCGACCACATGCTCGCGGGCTCCCTCGATCGGACCGTCGAGCGGATTCGCGAGGCCGGGGGCGAGGCGACGGCCATCACCGTCGATGTCTCGGACGACGACTCGTGCAACGAGCTGGTGGCGCAGACGAAGTCGACGTACGGCGCGGTCGACGTCCTCGTGAACAACGCGGCGCTCAACTACTACATCCCGATCGTCGACTACCCGACCAGTCGCTGGGTGCGCGGCTTCGCCGTGAACACGCACGGGCCGTTCATGCTCTCCAAGGCAGTGCTGCCCGACATGATCGAGCGCGGCAGCGGGTCAATCGTGAGCATCTCCTCGGTGGGGGCGATCGGGCCGGGACGCGGCCCGTACTCGGACCTGCCGGCGCGCATGGGCGGGACGATGTACGGCGCCTCGAAAGCGGCGCTCGAGCGCTTCACACAGGGGCTCGCGCAGGAGGTCTACGAGCACGGCGTCTCTGTGACGTGCGTCTCGCCGGGCGTGGGCGTGGCGACCGAGGGCACCGTGCACTTCGGGATCAGCAAGAGCCTCGACGACCCCGACCGCGAACCGATGTCGATGATGACGCGGGCAGTGCTGCTGCTCGCGACGGAGCCGCTGGATGCGGTCACCGGTCGCGTCACCTACAGCCAGGCGATCCTCAAGGAGTTCGGCTGGATCGAGGGCGGCGAGGGCCTCGGGATCGACCGGCGCGGCTCGGGCTACTCCGAGATCTAGCCTCGATGGCCGGACTCGACGGACGCATCCTGATCGAGCAGGGCGACATCACGCGCCTGCACGTCGATGCGATCGTCAACGCCGCGAACAGCAGCTTGCTGGGCGGCGGAGGCGTCGACGGCGCAATCCATCGAGCGGCGGGGCCGGAGCTCCTCGAGGAGTGCCGCACCCTCGGCGGCTGCCCGACGGGCGAGGCGCGCATCACGAAGGGTTACCGCCTGCCGGCGCGGCACGTCATTCACACCGTCGGGCCGGTCTGGCGCGGGGGCGCACATGGCGAGGACGATCTCCTCGCGAGCGCGTACCGCTCGAGCCTCGAGCTGGCGCGCGACCACGGTGTCGAGACGGTCGCCTTCCCGGCGATCAGCACGGGGATCTTCGGGTACCCCCTCGAGCGGGCCACGCAGATCGCGATTGGCGAGGTGCGGCGCTTCCTCGAAGGCTCGGACCTGCCTCGGAGTGTGACGTTCGTCTGCTTCGATAGCGCGACACGCGACGTGTACGAACGAGTCCTGGCCGAGGCATCGCCCGGCGACGACCGCTGACGAAAGGACCTCGGATGGGAGCCACGCGGCAGCTCGCGACCTTCGTCGCCACGACCCCCATCGAGGCGCTCCCCGCCTCGATGCTGCACGAGGCGAAGCGGACGCTGATCAACGTCCTCGCGGTCGCGCTCTCGGCCTCGGTGGACGACTCGGTGCCCGCCCTCGAGACGTGGGACGGGGCGCGGGCTGACGAGGCCACGATCGTCGGGCGAGGTCGGACGAGCCTCGGGCGTGCGGCGCTGGTGAACGGCTATCTCGCGCATCTGCAGGATTATGACGACACGCACTTCCCGACCATCCTCCACCCGAGCGCGCCCACGTGGCCGGCGGTGCTGGCCGCAGCCGAGGGTCGAGGGACGAGCGGCCTCGAGACGCTGGGCGCCTTCGTTCTCGGCGCCGAGGCGGCGTGCCGCGTCGCGATGTCGGTACACCCGTGGCACTACGACGGCGGCTGGCACATCACCGGCACGGCGGGCGTCTTCGGCGGGGTGGCCGGGGCGGCGCGTGTCCTCGGGCTGGACGTCGAGGCGACGACGCGCGCGCTCGGCCTCGGAGGGACGCACGCCGCGGGGGTGCGCGAGGCCTTCGGGACAAACGGCAAGGCGATGCACGCCGGGCAGGCGGCCGAGGTCGGCCTGCGCTCGGCGGCGCTGGCGGCACGTGGGTGGCGCGGGCCCGAGACCATCCTCGAGGGGCGGCGCGGGTTCTGGGCGGTCGCCTCGCCGGGCGGCCACGACGCCTCGCTCCTCGACGGGCTCGACGCCTCGATGGCGCGCTGGGAGCTCGGGCAGAACGGGCTCAAGCCGTACGCGAACGGCGTCGTCTCGCACCCTCTGCAGGACGCGACGATCGAGCTGCGAGAGCGTCACGGCATCGATCCCGCGCAGGTCGAGCGCATCGAGGCGCGCGTGCACCCGCTGGTCCTCGAGCTAATGAACCGGGTGCAGCCAACGACAGGCCTCGAGGGGAAGTTCTCGCACCAGCACTGCATTGCGGCCGCGCTCGTCGACGGCGCGGGGCACGACGCGCAGTTCACGGACGAGCGGGTGCGCGACCCGCGCATTGCCTCGATCCGCGGGCTCGTGCACGCCATGCCGGACGAAACGCTGGCGGAGGAGGCGACGCACCTCGAGATCACGATGCGGGACGGGACGACGTTCGCGACGGACGTCGAGCACGCGACGGGCTCGCCCGAGAACCCGATGAGCGACGAGCGCCTCGAGGCGAAGTTCACGGCGCTGGCCGAGCCCGTCCTCGGTGCATCGAAGGCGCGGTCGCTCCTCGATGCCGCGTGGCACCTCGACGAGGCGGCTGACGTGCGGGGGGTGATGAGCCTGGCCAGTACGTAAGTCGCGTCCACAGGCGCATCCACATCGCCTCGAATCTCACGCGGCGGCGATGTGTGCTCGATGTGCATCGGTGTGTTCGCAACCGGCATCGACGGCTCGGCCGGCCGCGGTACATTTCTTGCAGGTCGGCGGGGACCGGGGGGCGCGGGAAGTCTGCACAGACCGCGGCTCACGGAGCAGACAGCAACGTCCGACTTAGAAGCGCGCAGCCCGAGCAATCGGACTGCGCGCTTTGCTTTGCCCTCGATTGCCGCCCTCCCTCGATGTAGGCCGATGCGCGTCGACTACCATGGCGCGGCTCGCGAGCTCGACGAGCGCGAACGGAGGCAAGACGTGGCGATCACCCTCGACTGGCTCGGCTGTGCGACATTCCGGCTCGACATCGACGGGCTCGTGATCTTCCTCGACACGTTCCTCGATCGAGCGGACACCGCGCCGAACGTGGGGATGACGACGGCGGACGTCACGAAGGCGGACTTCGCGCTCATCGGACACAGCCACTGGGACCACCTGGCCGGCGCCGACATCATCGCAAAGAACACGGGCGCAACCGTGATCTGCTCGAACGAATCGGCGCGCGTCCTCGGTGAGCGCGGGGTGCCGCAGGGGCAGATGTGGCGGGCGCAGGGCGGCGAGCACTTCCAGCTCTCGGACGAGGTCACCGTGCGCACCTTCCCGAGCCTGCACTCGTGCATCTGGACGCGCGCGGCACGACCGGGCACGCCCCTCTTCGGTGACTACGGCGTGTTCGAGAACGAGCGCGAGGCGCGCCTGGCGGCGGCGCGCGAGCGTCGGGGCGCCGGCGGGCCCTCGAGCCGCCCGGACTGGGCGCACAGCGACAGCATCGGTGGCGCGGTCGACTACCTCATCTCGACGCCGCGCGGGACGATCTTCTTCCAGGACAGCATGGGCTACTTCACCGGCATCTACGCGGGCATCCGGGCCGATATCGCCCTCCTCGCGGCGGCGGGGCGCGGCAACATCGACGGCGAACCCGTGCAGGGCGCGCTCGAGGACGTGATCGTTCGCGAGTGCGAGCTGCTGCGGCCGCAACAGATCGTCCTCAGCCACCACGACAACTTCTCGGGTGCCGAAGGCGCGCCCGACATCACCGACCTCACGCCGGTGCACGAGGCTGTGGCGCGCGTGACACCGCGCGTCGAGGTGCTGACGCCGGCCCTCGGAGGGCGCCTCACGCTCTTCGAGGACTAGCGCGGCGGGCGCAGCTCCTCGAGGACGTCCCAGAGGCCGCGGGCGAACTCCATCCGCACCTCGATGGCGCGCGCGAGGTCGTCCGGCCGTTCGAAGTAGAGGCGACGCGCCAGGTACTCGAACTCCCGCGAGTCGCGGTCGGGCACCGCGAGGTCCTTCGCATTGCCTCGGACGACGCGCAGTCCATCGATGAGCTGCCGCAGGAAGAGGTAGGCGTCCTGCAGCTTGGCCGCGAGCAACTCGGGAATCCAGCCGCCGCGACGCAGCAGCTCGCACGCCTCGAGGGTGCCGGGGGCGCGCACGGTCCGGTCGGTCGCGCCGACCTCGATCTGGAGCGCCTGCACGAAGTACTCGATGTCGACGACGCCACCGAGACCGTACTTCGCGTCGAGCGCGCCGGTGGTGAGCTCGGCGACCTGGCGGCCTCGGAGGTAGCGCACGTCCTCGAGATCGAGCGGGGCGCCGGAGTAAACGAAGGCGTCACGCGCCTCGACGACGGCCCGACCGAGAGCTTCGTCGCCGACGACCGGTCGCAGACGGACGAGCGCCATGCGCTCGAACTGCTGCGCCTCGCCGTCGGTGGCGTAGTAGGCGCGAAACGCCTCGAGCGTGCTCGCGGCGGGGCCGTTGTTGCCGTAGGGCCGGAGCCGCGTGTCGATCTCGAAAATGCCCTCGCGGCGCGTGAAGATGGAGTCGCGCAGCTCGCGGGCGAAGGCCTCGAAGTATTGGGCGTTCGAGGTGGGCTGAGCACCGTCGGTCGTCCCGGCGCCGGCGTAGACCACGAGCAGCTCGATATCCGAGGCGAAGCCGATCTCACGGCCGCCGAACTTGCCGAGCGCACAGATCGCCCAGCCGCAGCGCGTGCCATCCTCCAGGCGTGGTGCGCCGTGTCGCGCCTCGAGAACGCGCTCGGCCTCGGTGGCGACGGCCTCGAGGACGGCCTCGGCGAGCTCGGCGAGCTCGCGCGAGAAGACCAGGAAGCCGGTGCGCCGGGTGATGTGCCGCAGATCGATGCGGAACATCTCGCGATCCTTGAAGGCGTTGATGCGGCGCACGACCTCGGCGTGGTCGGTCACGGCCTCGACCTCCGAGCGCAGGCGTTTGCGTAGGGAGTCGCGCGTCGGGGCCTCGTCCAGCGCCTCGGAGTCGGCGAGCAGGGGGAAGAGGCTCTCGTGCTGGAGGCGGAGGAAGTCTTCCCAGAGGAAGCGACTCACGCCGAGGAGCTCGGCGAGCGTCCGCAACACGCCCTCCGAGTCGAGCGATTGCCACGCCGAGCCATCCTGCTGACGGGCCAGCATGGAGCGAGCCATGGCACTGAACTGCTGGAGTGCCTGGGCGGGGTCCGGCGCCTCGCCGAGGAGGTGCGTGAAGCGCCGGATCAGTACGGCGGCGGTGCGCAGCTCGTGGAGGCGGTCCGGGCTCGTGATCTTGCTGCCGCCGGAGGTCGTCAGCCAGAAGGTGTCGGCCGTGACGCCCTCGGAAGTGCGGATCTCAGCACGGCGGACGCTGACGTCGAGGGCGATGAGGGCACTCGCGAACTCGAAGAG
The DNA here is from genome assembly GCA_041390625.1 of Dehalococcoidia bacterium. Classification (GTDB taxonomy): domain Bacteria; phylum Chloroflexota; class Dehalococcoidia; order UBA2979; family UBA2979; genus RBC038. The sequence continues at coordinate 77,028 of JAWKPM010000005.1, forward strand.
GAAGCCCGGCTGGTCGGGGGAGCGGATCGTGAGTCGTGTGGCCTCGGGATCGGATTCGGCGTCGATCTCCACCTCGACGGGTGTCGCGGCCTCGGAGGCTGCCGCCACCTCAGCGGTGGCGCGCTCGCGACCGGCGAGGCGGAGTAGCAGGCGCTCGCGGGCCTCGTCGCGCTTCCCCTCGGCGAGGAGGGCGACGAGCGCCGCGAGCTCGCGACCGAGCTCGTTCCAGTCGGGATCGACGTCCGACGTCACCTCGAAGAGGTCGAGAGCGACGCGGCTCGTGGGCTTCGGGGGCGCGGGTGGCGACCACGCGCGACGCGGGCGACCGCGCGGCTCGCGCCTCGGTGGAGGTGAGGCCTCGGAGGTCTCCGTCGCGGTGTCGAGGGTGAGGATGTCGGCGCTTGTGACATCGAGGCCCGTCGCGGTCAGGAGCCCGGCGACGCTGGCCAGTACCCCAACGTGGTCTCCGGCACAGACGGCCACGCGCCAGTGGTTTGGATCGAGCGACGCGACGTCGAGGCGGACGTCGCCGGGCGAGGCAATGGCACGCATGGCCTCGAGATGGCGTTGGCGCTCGGCGACCGGCAGTGCGCCGTACGCCTCACCGAGGCGTGCCGCAACGTCGTCGAGCTCGAGTGGTGCGCCGGCCATCCCTGCCCCCGCTCGGGGACATGATATCGGGCGCGCGCCCCGGCCCCCGGGGCTAGGGCGCGACGAGCGTCGCCGTCGTTCTGAGCATTCCTTCGGCGTCGGCCTCGGAGGCGGCGACGGCGAGGACGGTGGTCGTCGCATCGAGGCGGGACAGCGCGACGGCGCGGCCGCCGAACTCGACGGACACGGATGCGCCGACCTCGAGCGGGATCTCGACGAGGGCGCCCTCGAACTCGGCGGCATCGGCCTCGGTGTCCCACTCGATGACCGCCACGAGGTCGGACGGGCCTTCGGTGTTCGTCAGGAGCGCGAAGCGGTCGCCGCCCCAGCCGGCGGCAGCCGCGCTCGCCACGCGGGTGGACAGGCCGCTGCGACGCAGCCAGAGGCGCAGCGTGAGCTCACCGAGCACGTCCGCGTAGTCGACGGGCCGGGCCTCGAGGGCCTCGAACGGCGTCGTGACCTCGCGCGGCTGCTCTCCCGCCTCGTACTTCTCGGGATGCAGCACCTGCTCGGTGGAGGCGGGCGGAGACTCGAAGGCCTGGTCCAGTGCGGACGTGCCGCCGGCGCGGTTCACGGCGGTCGCGAACGTCAGGCCCTCCTGGTACGGGAAGAGGAGGAAGTCGAGCAGCACGGACGGCACGTCGGGCGTTGGTGCGGTGAGCGAGGTGCCGAGCAACTCGAGGGCGGCCGCCAGCCCGAGGTCCTGGAGGTACAGCGTCTGCCAGAGGGTCGCGTCACCCTCGACGAGGGCGGAGAGCGCGTAGGAGGCGTCGCGGTTCGGGGTCGCAGCATCGAGCGTCTGGAGGTCGAAGTGGGCGTCCTGCAGCGCGTGGGCGTACTCGTGGGCGTACGTCACTTCCTGCAAGGTGTCGAAGGGAGCGCCACTGCGTACGTACATCGCGCGCGTCGCAGGGTCGTAGAGGCCGAGCACCTGCTCATCGAGCAGCGCACCGTAGAGCTCGATGACGTCGGTGTCGGCCGGCAGCAGCCCGAGCGCGATCAGGAGCCGCCCCTCCTTGAGGAAGGAGTCGCGCACGGCGGGATCGCCGAGCTCGTCATCGAGGATGGTGTGGAGTGCCTCGTCATCCACGAACTCGCGGCGGAGGTCGGTTGCGGGCGTGAGGTCGCGCAGCTCCTCGATGCGGGCCTCGATGGCGGCGAGGTCGGGCTCGGGCGTCGTGGCAGGTGTTGCCTCGGACGTCGGTGAGGCCGTCGGGGTTGGCGATTCGATGGTGGTCGAGGTGGCTGTCAGTGTCGCGGTGGAGTCGCTACTCGAAGACGAGCAGCCGGCAAGCACGAGCAAGAAGACGGCAGAGGTCGCGACGAGCCACCTCGAAGGGCGTGCTTGATGGAGGGCGGGGCGAGGCCGGCGCATACGATCAGTATCGACGCGGACGGGGCGCGACCGTAGCCGGACCTCGTACGTCGCGATCGGAAGAACTAGCCGCCGTAGTTCAGCCCGAGAGATTTCAGCGTCAGAATCTCGGGCTGCTCGACGTGCTGGCCGACGTCCACGACCTCCGCGACAACGACGGCGTGGTCGCCGATGAGCACGGTCTCGCGGGCCTTCAACTCGGCCCAGCCGGGCGCGTCGCGCAGGACGATCGCGCCGCCGGGCGTGCGCTCGAAGGGGACGCGCGCGTCCTTCGTGACGAACTCATCGCCCTCGACGTCGGCATCGCCGAAGAACGCGAAGGCGAGGTTGCCCTGATCTGGCCCGAGAAATGAGAGCGCGAGCGAGCCGCTCGCCTCGATGTTGGCGAGCGAGAGGGTGCCCTGCTTCACCCCGATCGCGAGGAGCGGCGGCTCGAAGGAGGCCTGGGTGACCCAGTTCACCGTGCCGGAAGCGGTCGAGCCCTCAGCCTCCGAGGTGAGCACGTAGAGGCCGTACGGGATCAGCCTCAGCACCGTCTTGCGTGCGTCCGCGTCCATCGTTCGCCCTCCTCGCTGCCCGGTCCTTCTAGAGCCTCGATGATTCGAGTGTACCGCCGCGATCGAAGCGCGGACGGGCCCTCGTGCGGTACCGTCCGGCTGTCGCGCGCCCTCGATGGGTGGCGGCCGGCCGTGGCGACCTCGAGGTTCCGGAGGGCAGAGATGGATCGAGCACCCGTCGAGCGGTTCGTCGAGTCGCAGCGCGTGAAGATCGCGTACTGGGACTGGGGCAACGAAGACGCGCCGCCGCTCGTGCTCGTGCACGGCGGGCGCGACCACTCCCGCGCCTGGGACCGCATCGCGGAGGCGTTTCGCGATGAGTATCACGTCGTCGCGCCGGACCTGCGCGGTCACGGGGACTCGGGATGGACGGTCGGTGGGACGTACGGGCTGCCCGACAACGCCATCGACATTGTGCGGGTGATCGAGACCGTGGGGGCGCCGGCACGGGTGCTGGCGCACTCGTACGGCGGCTCGGTCTGCCTCGTGGCGGCGGGGACGTACCCGGAGCACTTCGAGCGGCTCGCGGTCCTCGAGGGAACGCATTCGCTGAATCCTCGCGACACGCCGGAGATGGGGCCGACGTGGCTGCGCAGCTGGGGCGACCGCATTCGCGGGTTCGAGGGGCAGCGGCCTCGGGTCTATGCCACGCTCGACGAGGCGGTCAAGCGCATGCTCGAGGCGAACCCGCGCCTGCCTCGTGACTTCGTCCCGCACATCGCGGAGTACGCCTCCAAGCCCTACGAGGACGGGCGTATCTGGAAGTACGACTTCTGGGTGAACGGCCGCACCTCGATGGAAATCCGGCGCGACGAGCTGCCTCGATTCTGGGAGGCGATCGAGTGCCCGGTGCTGCTGGCGTTCGCGAATCGATCACACATGCAGAGCGGTCAGCGCCTCGATGTGGAGCAGTTCATCCCGAACGCGCGGACGATCACCATCGACGACTCAGGGCACTGGATTCACCATGACCAGCCGGAGGCGCTGCTCGCGGAGCTGCGCCCGTTCTTCGCCGGCGAGCGCTAGCGGAGCAGGAGGAGCGGAATGGCCATCGAACTCACGAAGGACTCGATCGACCTCGGGATCGTCGTACGCGACGGGGAGGCGGCGCTGCGGTTCTACCGCGACACGCTGGGCCTCGAGCACATCGCGGACACGCCCTCGGGGAACAACGGGACGATGCACCGGCTGATGTGCGGCACGTCGCTCATCAAGGTCATCGAGTACCCGGCGCCGCCGGATGCGGCGAATCCCATCGGCGGCATTCCGGCCGCGAGCGGCTATCGCTACTGGACGATCTCGGTGCAGGATCTGGACGCGATGACCGAGAAGTGCCGGGCGGGCGGCTACAACGTCGCGGTCGAGCCGCGCGAGATCCGGCCTGGGGTCCGCATCTCGATGATCGAGGACCCTGATGGCAACTGGGTGGAGCTGCTCGAGCAGCGCTAACGGCCGGGCCTCGGTCAGCCCGATTCGAAAGCGGAGGGACGAGGGATGAAGCGAATTCGGATCTTCACGGGCGACGACGGCGAGTCGCACATCGAGCCGCATGAGATCGCGTTCACGGAGCGTGACGGGGTGCGTTCGCTGCCCGAGGGCACCTCGAGCATCGAGTTCGCGATCCGCAAGGGCGGCAACTTCATCGATTTCCACCCCGCGCCTCGACGGCAGTACGTGCTGTACCTGACGGCGAGCGTCGAGATCGGCCTCGGTGACGGCACGACCATCGTGATGGAGCCGGGCGACGCGCTGCAGGCCGAGGACACGACGGGCCGCGGCCACACCTCGCGCGTGGTGAAGGAAGGCATCTGCGCCTTCGTCCCGCTCACCGAGGCGTAGCGCCCGGTGACCCGAACCACCTCGAACGCCCGGTGGTCCCAGCGGGGGCGGATTGGCTGACGCCGTCGCGCCGGGCGTGTGGTGGCTGCACGAGACCCGTGGCAGCAACGTCTTCCTCGTCGAGGCGGGCGAGGCGCTGGCCGTCGTCGACACCGGCTTCGCCTCGAGTGCCGACGGCATCGTGGCGGAGATTGAGCGCGTCGCGCCCGGTCGACGCCTGACGCACGTCCTGCTCACGCACGGACACTTCGATCACACGGGCGCGGCGGGAGAGCTGCGTGAGCGCCTCGGTGCGCTGGTCGTGGCGGGAGCCGGCGACTGTGTCCTCGAGGACGGGCATCACGTCGTGCGGGTGGACGTCGGGCCGTCGCATCGACGGCGGCGATTGCTACGCCTCGTCGGTCGCGCCCGTCGGGCGCCACGTCGCCTCGTGCGGGAACTCCGCCGCCTCGGTGGGCCGAGCGCGCCGCCGGCTCCGCCGCCCGAGCCGACGCCGCCGCTGCGGGTTGACGTCGCCCTCGAGGGGGAGCGGGAGATCGTGCCGGGCCTGGTGGCCGTACCGGTGCCGGGCCACACGCCGGGCTCGTACTGCTTCGTGCTGGCGGAACGCGGCGTCGCATTCGTCGGCGACCTCGTGATCAGTCATCGCGACGGGCTGGCGCGGTCGCTGGCCTTCGCGAATCGCGACGATGGCGCCTACCTCGATGTGCTGCGTCGGTTCGCGGAGCGGGCGCCTGAGATCGGGTGCGCGGGACACGGACCGCCGGTGATTGGGGACTTCGGCAACCAGCTGCGGGCGCTGGCGGCACTGCCTCGGCGGAGCCTGTTCGATCCTCGACAGGGCGTGCGTCGCCTTCGAAGGATGCGCGACTTCTCGCGCGCGATCTCCGAGGTGCGTCGGACCCGCTAGGGCTCGCGCGCCTCGAGCGGCACCTCGATGTCCTGGCGGCGGAACATGCAGACGCCGGTGACGTCCTCGCAGACGAAGTAGAGCGCGTAGCCTCGAAGGGTCGCGGCACCCTCGATGCCCTCGGGGGCGCACAGCTCGACCTCGAAGGCACGCGGCTCGCTGCTCACGTCCTCGGGCGGGTTCGGCACCGAGTGGAGCGACTCGTCGAGGTGCCAGCCGGCCGGTGCGTCGAGCCACAGCTGGGTGTCCCCCGCCTCGTTGTTCCAGTGCGCTTCCTTCGAGGCGTCGGGCCGAAGCTCGACGCGCACGCGGACCGCCTCGCCGGGCGCGACCACGGGGGGCGTGACCTCGATGTCGACGAGCACGAGTGGCGCGTCGTCCCGCTCGACGTGGCCGGCGGCGTCGGGGCCGGCACCGGACGCCGGGGCCGGTGGAGGCGTCAGGCCCTGCAGCGGGCCGCCGAGCGCCCACGGCGGGCGGCGATCTGCCTCGGAAGTCATCGGCGCGCCCCTCTCTCGGTCGTGGTCGCTCGAGGCATCGTAGCGGGCACCCGACGGCCAGCGTGCGTGAGAAACTGCCGCATGCGCGCACCCAGGCGGTGGCTTCCCGCGATCCTGGCCGGCCTCGCGACGATCGGGGCGTACGGCCTCGCGCAGTACGCCTTCGGTGTGCTCATCGTGCCGATCGCCGACAGCGAAGGCTGGAGCGCCGGACAGCTGTCGGCGGCGTTCTCTGTTGGGCTGCTGCTGGCTGGGCCGGTCGCGGTCGGGAGCGGACAGGCGCTGGACCGCCTGGGATCGCGACCGGTGCTGCTCGGGGCACTCGTGTGTGGCTCGGCGTTGCTGGCGGCCTCGTCGTTCGCGCGATCGGCCTCGGTGTTCATCTTGCTGTGGGGTGGCGGCTCGGCCTGCATCGGCGGCGGACTGTTCTATCCGATGACGATGGCCGTCCTCACGAGGACGTACGCGCCCGAAGAGCGCACGAGGGCGTTCTCCGTCCTCACGCTGATCGGGGCACTGGCGAGCCCCGCCTACTACCCGCTCGCGGGCGGCCTCGTGGCGGCGATGGACTGGCGCGAGGCGGTGCGCGTGCTCGTCGCCTGCACGGTCGTGTTGACGCTGCCGGGCGCGCTCCTGCTCCGGACTGAACCATCGCTGCGCGGCCACTCTTCGAGCGTGCCGCTGGCACGTGCGCTACGCGATCCCTCGGTGTGGCGCTTCTTCCTCGCGGTGGCGCTGGCTCTCGGGGCGGTGAACGCGCTGCACCTGCACCAGGTCGCCGCGCTGCACGAGGCCGGGCTCACCGTGGCGACGGCGTCGCTGGTGGCGGGGCTGCGCGGGTTCCTGCAGATCCCCGGGCGGCTGTTCCTTTCGCCGCTCGTCGCGCGCCTGGGGATGTTCGGTTCCCTCGGGCTGTCGTACGGCCTCCTGACGCTGGGAGCGGCGACGTTGCTCGTGGCCCTGGTGGCCGGGGCCGGCGGCGTCCTCGGTGTGCCGTTCGCCATCGCAACGGGGCTGGCCGTCGGCTTGCTCTCGCCGCTGCACGGGCTGATCGCGGCGGAGACCTACGGCGTCGAGCGGCTGGGAACGCTGAGCGGCGCCCAGCAACTCGTGGCGAGCGTCGCGGGCGCGGGTGCGGCGTGGAGCACCGGACTCGTGCTGGACGCAACGGGCAGCTACGAGGCCGGCGTCAGCGGCATCGCCATTGCGTTCGCCCTCGCGATCGGCGCGCTGGCGTGGCAGCGTCGGGCGCTCGTCGGGCCTCGGGAGTCGCTGCCCCTCGAGGGGAGCGCGGGCAGCGGTTAGGCCTCGCCGTCGTCGTCGCCCTGGCGCACGACCTCGCGCGGCCGGGGCTCGAAGCCTGCGGTGAACGAGCGGTGCCCCGCCTGACCGGCGCCATTCGAGGTGGCCATGCCCAGCGCGGCATCGAGCTCGGCCCATGTCGGCCGTCGTTCCTCGCGGCGCGTGAGGCGCACCTGCTGTGCCGGCGGCGTCACCTCGATGCCCAAGGTCGCCGCGAGGCGGAGCACGTCGAGGTTGAGGATGTGCTTCGCTCGCAGCTCAGCGGCCCAGTCGTCCGTGTCGAAGAAGCAGTACAGCAAGACCTCGATGGCGGAGTCGCCGAAGCGCTCGAACTCGCAGAAGTAGTAGTCCTGGCGCACGAGCGTGTTCGCCTGCAGCAGCGCCCGCACGCCCTCGCAGAAGGCCTGCACGGCCTCGGGGGGCGTGGTGAGCGGCAGGTGGAGGGTGGTGTCGTAGCGGCGGTATTCGCGCTGCGCGATGTTGTCGACGACGGAGTCCATGAAGGTTGCGTTCGGAACCGAGACGACCGAGGTGCGGAACGTGCGGATGCGCGTCGAGCGGAAGCCGATCTTCTCAACGGTGCCCTCGACGCCGCCGACGGTGATCCAGTCGCCGACCTGGAACGGTCGGTCGGCGAGCACCGTGAGGCCTCCGAAGAGGTTGCGCATCGTGTCCTGCGCCGCGAGCGCGGCGGCGATCCCGCCGATCCCGAGGCCGGCGATCAGTGCGCCGACATTCACATCGAGGTTTGAGAGCACAAAGAGCGTGCCCACGATGACCACGAAGACGTTCGCGGTCTGGCGGACGAGCGGGACGAGCTGATCGTCGAGGCGGGTGGCGGTCTCGCCGGCGCGATCGAGGAAGTAGTCGCCGGTGATCGCGATGCCTCGGAGGAGGAGCAGGCCGCCGGAGACCACGGCGACGAGGCGCGCGGCCACCTGGACGGCGTCCTCGACGTCGGGCTCGAGCTCGAGGTATCGGCCACCGACGATGAACGCGAGGCCGGCGATCAGGCCGAAAGCGAGGCGGTCGAGACGTCGCCGCTCGTTACGCCAGAAGCGCTGTCGTGACCGCGAGGTGCGGCGTCGGATGACGAGCGTCGCGCCGACGAGGTAGAGCGCCTGGGCGACGAGCGCAGCCACGAGGACCGCGGCGACGCCGCCGATCTGCCGGGTGCCGATCTCGCTCGTGCCGTCGAACAGCGCGGCCGGATCCATGCCCCCACCAAGCACGGTGCCTCGAGCGCCGGTCGCCTCGAGGCCGTCAGGCCCAACGACGGGCGAAGCGTAGCGGTCGGCATCGCGGCCGACCAGCCTCGGTACGTGCGTCGGAGCGAGCTAGGCGGGCTGGAGGACGGTCTGGGCCCACTCGGGGTACGTGCCGGTCTCCACCATGCGGTCGCGGACCTCGGTGCGGAGGACCCGCACTTCTTCCTCGGTGGGGGGCGGGGTCGTCGGAATGTTCTCGAGCGAGCCGAGGCTGAAGCCGGTGTTGTCCTGCACCTGCTCGGCCGTAAAACCCTCGTGGACCGAGCGGATCGAGTAGGCGCCGGTCCCGCGATTGAACTCGAGGACGGCCATCGGCGTGAAGATGAGGAACGGCTCCTGCGGTCTCCGGATGCTAGCCGGCGTCTTCCCGGCACCGGAGATGAAGTCGACCTTCTCGACGAACGTGCGCTTGGTGTGCTCGGTGCGGAAGAAGAGGATGCGGCCGGCGGTGTAGGACATCAGGCCGGAGCCGTAGCCGCCGGGGAGCCGCATGTCTGGCGCGTTCGCGTCGCCGATGACGTGGAGGTTGAAGTTGCCCTCCGCGTCGAACTGCACAGCGCTGTGGAAGAACAGATCGAGCCCGCCGCGCTGCGACAGGAAGTGGATGTCTTTGCCGAGATCACGGCTGAGCTGCTCGCTGCCGAGGATGATGATCTCGGCCTGGGGGGCGTGTGTCGCCTCGGCGAGCAGCATCGCGGCCGCCGGGATCATCGACACCGCGCCGCAGGCCGAGGTCTCCCAGTCGCGCACCTCGCGCGACATCAGGATCGCGAGCAGCTCCTCGGTGTTAACGGGCTCGGTCACGGGCTAGTCGCCTCCGCCGTCGCCGGCGACGAGGGCACCGCCTCGGACCATCGCCTGGTACTCGTCCTCGGTCTTTCCGATGACGTACTTCTCGAGGTAGGCGCGGAACGCCTCGTCGCTCTGGGACGCCTCGATGTACTCGCGGATGTGGGCGTCGTCGCGGTCGTAAAGGCCGGGTACGGCGGTCGGGTGGGCGCCGTTCGGGGCGTGCACGACGGCGGTGACGTTGATGGCGGAGATGAACTGCCCGCCCTCGTCGTCGGCGGTGACGCGGTCCACGATCTCCTCGGCGGTCACGATCACACGCCTCGAGGCCTGCGCGATCATCACGTCCTCGCCGTGCTTGCGCAGCAGGGCGTTGCCGTCTCGGTCGGCCCTGAGGCCGTGGAGGATGGCGACATCGGGGTTCTGGGCGAGCGCCACGACGTGCTGCTCGTCAGAGTCGAACGGGTTGGTCGCCATGATCATGTCGTCTCGACGCCTGAAGACGTCGGTGCCGGCGAGGCCACGAACCGGGATGTAGGGGACGCCCATCGATCCAGCCTGGATCATCGAGTAGTGGACGCCTCAGGTGTTGTCCATGGCGTAGATGCGCCCGGCTTTGAGGTAGCGGTTGAAGTTCGGCGCGTCGCGCTGGAACGGCTCGAAGCCGATGCTGCAGCAGTCCATCACGGCGGTCTGGCCGGAGCCGACGAGGAAATCGAGGTTCATCGAGCCGCCGACGACACCCACGATGTGGAGGTCCTTGATGTCGCGGCGAGCGAGCTCACGCAGCATCGCCATCGGGCTGTGCGTAAAGCCCGCACTCATGACGACCTCATCGCCAGACTTCACGATGTTCGCGGCGGTCTCGAGTGGAACCAGCTTCGTGCGCATCGATGCCTCCTCGTCGCCACGTGGATGACGCCGTACGTGATGCGATGACGCTACGCTCGTGGTCGGGGCGCGTCAATGGACGAGCGTCCCATTCGAGTCCGAGGAGGCCGCGATGCTCGAGCCTGGAACGGAAGCGCCCTCGCTCTCCCTCGACGCTGCTGATGGGGAGCACTACGACCTCGCCTCGGCACTCGCGGCGGGGCCGGTGCTCCTGACGTTCTTCCAGCTCGAGTGCCAGACCTGCGAGATGAGCTACCTCTTCTGGGATCGCGCCTTCGAGGAGTACACGGGCGACCGGTTCCAGCTTTGGGCAATAGGCCTCGATTCCGAGGACGACGCCTCGGCGTTCTGGGACAAGTCGGGCGTGTCGTTCCCGGTGCTCTTCGGGGGGCATGCGCAGGTCGAGGAGTGGCAGCTCGTCTCGACGCCGGCGCACGCGCTGATCGACTCGGACGGCAGCGTCATCGCGTCGTTCGAGGCATTCGACCGGGGAGCGTGGAACTCGATGCTTGCGACGGTGGCGGAGCGCCTCGGGCAGGCTGCCATCGACGTCCCGGCCTCGGAAGCGCCGGAGTTTCGGCCCGGCTGCACGATTCACACATAGTTCGAACAGCGGGGAGCCTCGATGTACGACATGCTGATCCGAGGCGGCACGCTCGTCGACCCGGCGCACGGGATCGAGACGCCTCGAGACGTGGCGATCGCGGATGGGCGAGTCGCGGCTGTCGAGGCGAGCATCGACCCGTCCGAGGCGCGCGACGTCGTCGACGCCTCGGGACTGGTCGTCTCGCCGGGGATCATCGACTCGCACTGCCACGTCGGCGGGCTCAGTTCGCGGTCGCGGGCGGTGGGGCATCGGATGGTGGCGGAGACGGGCGTCACGACCGTCCTCGACATGGGCGGGACGATGGAGACGCTCATCGACGGCATCCTCGACCGCGGCGCGGGGCTGAACGTGGCGGGGCTCTTCGTGCACTCGGCGGCGTTCGACTTCGAGCATCCCGGCCCCAGTTCGACGGAGATCGAGGCGGCGCTCGCCGCCGAGGTCGAGCAGGGCGCGTTCGGCCTCAAGGTCTCGGGCGGGCACGTCCCGCTCACCCTCGATGCCACGGCGCGCGCGGTCGAGGTGGCGAACCGCATGGGCGTGTACGTCGCGTTCCACGTCGGGACGACCAGTGCGGGCAGCCGCATCACCGGCATGCGCGAGATCCCGGACATCGTGGGGAATCACGGGCGGCTGCACATCGCCCACGTGAACTCGTACTGCCGCGGAATGGATGAGCCGCCCCTCGACGAGACGATCGAGGCGATGGCGATCCTGCGCAGCCTGCGCGGGCGCGTCGTGTCCGAGTCGTACCTCAGCCCGTTCAACGGCACCGGCGGCCGCTGCGACGGCGACGAGGTCGTGGACCACGTCACCCGCAACTGCCTCGAGATGCGGGGCTACCTGCCGACGCGGACCGACATGCGGCGCGCCATCCTCGATGGCTACTGCCTCGTGAGCGTCGAGCGCGAGGACCGGGCCGAGCTCGTGAGCGGCCAGGAGGCGGTCGATGCGTGGGAGGCGGCGCGGACGAACGTCGGGGTCTCGTTCCCGGTGTGTCCGCCGGAGACCGCGCTGGCGATGGCGGTCGCGAAGGAGCCGGACGGCGCGTTCTCGATCGACGCGATCTCGACGGACGGGGGCGGGATTCCTCGGAACTTCCTCGTCGACCGTGGGCTGGCACTCGTGCGGTTCGGTGGGCTGAGCCTCAGCGACTACGTGCGCAAGGCGTCGCTCAACCCGGCGCGGATGATGGGGCTGCCTCGGAAGGGACATCTCGGCGTCGGTGCCGACGCCGACGTGACGCTGCTCGACCTCGAGCGAGGGCTGGCAACGCGGTCGTTCGTCGCCGGGCGGCCGGTGATGGTCGACGGCGAAGCCGTGGCCTCGGGCGGCACGTTGCTGTGCACGGAGGCGGGTCGGGCCTCCGCTGAGGCGCGCGGCGTCGCGGTCGAGGTCGTCGACCCTCGAGAGGCCGCGATCTACGGCGGTGGCGTCGAGGCGGCCGCCTCGAGCTAGATTCGCGCTACTCGCGCACCTCGAGGCGGTGGAACAGCACCCCGATCGACTCGAACGAGTCGAGGACGCCGGACGGACCCTCGCGGAAGGTGAGCGTCTCGCCCGCGAGGCGGCCGTCGCTCGCCTTCAGGACCAGCGGGTCCTCGGTCGGCTCGAGGTGGCATGGCATCGCAGCGCCTCCCGACGCCTCGATGGTGCGCGGCAGGCCGACGCCCGGGCCGAGCAGCGCGAGGCCATCGTTCAGCCAGACGACACGCCTCGGGCCGCCGTAGCCGGTGTCGCCCGCGGCGCTGGCGTAGAGCCCGATGAAGCGCGCGGCCTCGGGAGTGGGCGCCGTCGACGGGGCCGGCAGTGGCCGAGGCCGGGCGCGATCGGCCTCGACGAGGCGATCGAGGATCTCGAGGGCGAGCTCGCTCTGGGCGGTGTGGCCGTCCGAGTTCGTGAGGACGATGACGCCGGTCCTCGATGCAACGTGGAAGACCGTGCGGGAGAGCGACCCGGGATTGCCGCCGCCATGCCCGAGGTAGACCGCCTCGCCTCGACGGACCGCGTCCCAGGCAATGCAGCGCCCGCCCGTCCAGTCGTCGTCGAGGTACTGCGGGCGATGCATCTCCTGGATGGAGGTGCCGGCGAGAATCTGCGCGCCCTTCCGCTCGAGGCCGCGGTCGCGGCGGAACTGGAGGGAGACCCACTTCGCCATGTCCTCGATGGTCGAGTGGAGGCCGCCGGCCGGGAGGCGGCCGTTGAACGTGAGGTCGCGCGCGGGGCCGGGGCGCCCGCTCGTCGGCGACCAGGCGTACTGGGTGGCACGCCGCCGCTCGCTCGCCTCCGGCTCGAAGGTGGAATCGAGCATCTCGAGGGGCTCGAGCACCCACTCGCGGACGTACTCGCCGTAGTCGAGGCCGGTGACCCTCGAGACCACTTCGCCCAGCAGGACGAAGCCGAGGTTGCAGTACTTGTGGGCAGAGTCGGGCGGGATCACGATCGCGCACTCGTTGAGGCGGTCGAGCACCTCGTCGATGGTGGGACCGATGCCGGTCGCGTGCCACGTCCCCGGCACCTCGCCGTTGAGGCCGGAGCGGTGCGCGAGCAGGCGGCGCAGCGTGACGTCGCCGACGCGCCCCGCGATCTCGCGGACAGCGGCGAACTCGGGCACGTACTCGACGAGCGGGTCGTCGAGGTGGAGTGAGCCTTCGTCGCGGAGCTGCATGATCGCCATCGCGGTGACGGGCTTCGTGTTCGAGTCGACGCGGAAGATCGTGCGCTCGTCGGGCGGGCGGGCGTCCTCGAAGTCGGCGTGGCCGTAGCCACTGCTCCACGCGAGCTGCTGGTCGCGCACGATGCCGACCGAGGCGCCGACGACGCGCTGGTCGGCCATGCGCTGGGTGATCAGCTCGTCGAGTCCGGGCGCGACGGCCTCGATGACCGGGTCGCTCATGACAGCCTCCCTCGCCGCTCCTCGATGTCGGCCTCGATTCAGACCTCGATGCGGGCCGCCGCACTGTACCGCGACAAGTCGGGGCATCGGCCTCGGACCGGCGCCTTCGATGACGTTGGTGATGCCTCGACGTCTCGTGTATGGTGCGCGCGATCGGCCGAGCCGCCGCTCGTCGGAGTCGCCGATGGCGCACGCACCACCCCGAGGCCCGTCCGCGCCCACCGAGGCGCCGCCTGCGCGGCTGCCGCTGCCCACCTCGATCTTCGGGCGCCCGATCTTCTACGGCTGGTACATCGTGGCGGTCGCCTTCGTGGCCGCGATGATGTCGTCGGGCATCAACGCCTACTCACTCGGCATCTTCCTCAAGCCCATGACGGAGGAGCTCGGCTGGTCGCGAACCGACATCTCCCTCGGTCAGACGCTCTCGACCGGGATCATGGGCATCCTCGGCCTGTTCATCGGCGGCACGCTGGACCGTCGAGGCGGGCGCGCGCTGATGGTCATCGGCGCGGTTGCGGCGGGCGCCGGATTCGCACTGCTCGGCCAGGTGCAGACGCTGTGGCAGTACTACGTCGTGAAGGCCGGCATCATCACCATCGGGATGGCCGGCATGGGCGCGATGGTCACGAACGTCGCCGTCTCCAACTGGTTCGTGATGCGTCGAGGGCGCGCGATCGCGATCTCGGCGATGGGCACCTCGGTGGCGGCGCTCATCCTGCCGTCGGTGGCCGGCTGGATGATCGACTCGTTCGGGTGGCGCACGGCGTGGGCCGTCATCGGCGTCACGATCTGGGTGCTGCTGATCCCGCCGGCGTGGCTCGTCATGCGACGACGGCCCGAGGACTTCGGCCTCGAGCCGGACGGCGGCGCCTCGGTGGGGCGCTCGGCGAAGCGCGAGAACGTGCAGCAGCGTGCCCGCGACCAGGCGGTCTGGACGCGGCGGCAGGCGATGCGCACGCCGGCGCTGTGGCTGCTGATCCTCACGTTCGGCGTAGGCAGCATGGGTTTCGGCGCGATGCTGCTGCACCTCATCCCCTACCTCACGGACACGGGCTTCACGCGCGCCGAGGCAGCGGCCGGCTTCTCGATGATCGGGCTCGCCGGCCTGATCTCGAAGCCGTTGTGGGGCCTGCTCGTCGAGCGCATCTCCTCGAAGTACGCCGCGGCGCTGATGTTCCTCATCCTCGGCGCGGGGATCGCGCTGATTCTCGCGGCGACCTCGGTGCCGGCGATGTACGCCTCGATCTTCACGCTCGGCATCGGCGTGGGCGGGATCCTCACCGTGCAGGAGACGGTGTGGGCCGACTACTTCGGGCGGATGACCCTCGGGACGGTGCGCTCGATCGGGCGGCCGTTCACAATCGTCTCGAGCGCGGGCGGGCCGGTCTTCGCGGGAGCGGCGTACGACATTGGCGGGTCGTACGAGATCGCGTTCCTCACCTTCGTCGCGACATACATCATCGCAGCCGGGCTCATCCTCGTGACGCGCGAGCCGGTGCCGCCGGGCATCGAGGCGGCGAGTGCGCCTCCGATGCCGATGCCGGTCATCCCGCTGGTGACGGCATCGAACGGCGTGACCGCCTCGAATGGCGGCTCGCAGAACGGGCACTCGATGAGTGTCGCGACCTCGAACGGCCTGTCGAGCAACGGAACCTCGAAGGGCGCGACCCGGCCTCGGCGGCGGCCGCTGCGAGACTACATGCGGGAGGAGCCGGTCGGGCACGACTACATGCGCGCGGAGCACTGAGCCGGGCTACGAGGCGGGACGGAACGCGATCAGTCGCGGGCGGGGGCCGAGGCCGATCGGCCAGATGAGCGTGTCGCCCTCGATGGCGGGCCAGGCGTTGATGCCGCCCCCGGCCTCGTAGGTCCACAGCAGCTCACCGTCGGTCTGGCGGAAGGCGTAGATGGTGCCGTCGTAGGTCGCGGTGAACACGAGGTCACCGATGGCCGTCGCGCCGCCGAAGTTCGGACGATCGAAGGTGCGCTGCCACACCACGCGCCCCGACGCCACATCGAGCACGACGAGCTCCCCCGACCCACCCGAGAATCCCGAGGACGTCGCGGCGTTCAGGAGCGCACTCGAGCCGTCGGCGGCGCCGTGGCCGGTGGCCGAGTGGTACGTCGGAATGTTCACGACCGGGACGAAGACGAGCCCGTTCGCGACGGCCATCGGCGTCTCCACGCCGCCATAGATGCCGGGATAGACCTCGATGAGCTGCCCGAGCGGAAGCTCCTCGAGGTTATCGTTCAGGTGGCGTCCGACCGCCGTCTGCCACAGCACCTCGCCACTGTCGGCATCGAGGGCGTAGACACGCCCGACCTTGCCGGCGGCGATGACGACATCTCGAGGCCCGTCGGCGCGTGGGATCGAGGCGAGCACGGGCGAGAGCTGGAGGTCGTGGTCGAAGAGATCGTGCTCGACGGCCTGGAAGTACCACTCGAGCTCGCCACTCTCGGCATCGAGCGCCACGAGCGAGCTCGTGTAGAGGTTCGGGCCGGGGCGACTGGTCGCATTCGGAAAGTCGCGCGTGCCCGGGTAGGGGCCCGGGTTGCCGGTCCCAAGCATGACGAGGCCGCGTTCCTCATCGATGGCGGGCGGGTACCAGACGCCGCCACCGGCGTTGAGGGTGGGGTCGCCCCAGAAGCCGTCTTCGACGACCTGGAAGACCCATCGGATGGCGCCACTGGCGGCATCGAGGGCATAGAGCTTGCCGCTGTTGCCGCCCACGAGAGAGAACGCGCCGACGCCGACGTAGACAGTGTCGCCCGCCACCGACGGCTGAAACCCGTCGCGGTCGAGGTCGATCGACCACAGCTCCTCGCCGCTGGCGGCATCGAGCGCCTCAAAGCGCGCGACGCCGACCGAACTGAAGACGCGGCCGTCCGCCACCGCGGGTCCATTTGGCCCCGAAATGGGGACGCCGTTCACGTGGGTCCAGAGAGTGGTCCCGTCCTCGAGATCGACGGCGTAGACGTTGCTCGCGAGGTCCTGGGCGTAGACGACGCCATCGACGACGACCGGCGCGCCCGCCGCGGCTCCGTAGGGCCCGACGCCACGAAGGGAGTGCTCCCAAGCGACCTCGAGAGCGGCGACGTTCGACCTGTCGATGCCGCCGACGCGGGCGCGCGTGTTGCGGAGATCGCCATTGGCGGTGGACCAATCGACGGCCTCAGCGGCGGGGTCGGGCGTCGACGTCGCGATCGCCTCGATGGGGGTGGCGGCCTCGATGGCCGCGCCGACGTCGTGGGGCTGCTTCCCGAGGCCGACGAGGTCCTCGTCGGAGCACGCGGCGCCCAGCGCCAGCGCGACCGCCAGCAGGAGCGGGAGGACCGCCGTCCCTCGCGGCATACGCGTACTCCGAGTGGGTAAGGGTCGCACCTCGAATCAGCGTACCCGCCCGAGGACGGCGCGACGACCAGGCGCTTTGGGTGGATCGACTACCGTGCCCGCCGTACCCCTTGATGACGGACGGAGGTGCGGCATGACCGACCCCACGAGCCAGGGCAACGCGGCGACGTTCACCCAGTTGATCACGATGGAGATCAAGCCCGAGGAGGAACAGCGCTTCCTCGAGACGGCGCATCGAGGCGTGGAGCTGGTCCAGGCGAACGAGCCGGGCGTTGTGCTGTACGTGCTGACTCGACACCCCGACCGCCCCCACACGTTCGTGTGGCTGGAGCGGTACGAGAACGAGGCGGCACGCGAGCGCCACGGCTCGATGGAGTACATGCCGGGGCTGCTGACCGTGGTGCGGCAGTGCCTCGCGAGCCCGCCGGAGCGCCTCGTCCTCGAGCAGGTCGAGCCCGCGTAGCTGCCTCGAGGCCTCGCGTGCGCGAGTCCGACAGCCAGTGGTGCGCTACCGTGATGACGTGAGCAACTCCACGAGCACGCGCCTCGACGACAGCCTGCTCGGCGCCGCGACCCTCGACACCGGGACCTCGGTTCGCGTCGTGCGGGCAGACGCCCTCGATGAGCGTGAGCGCGGCGAGGCCGCCGCCTTGCTGACCGCGGGCGAGGAGCGATGGCCCGCCCTTGAGGTGGCGGTCACGGCGGAGGAGCACCTTCGCTGGCGCCTCGAAAGCCCGTACGGGGAGCACCCGGGCTACGTCACGCTCGTCCGTCGCGACGAGGGACTCACAAACCTCGAGTGGTTCACGTTCCGGTCTTTCCTCGTCAACGGGCGGGGCGCGGTTGGCGCCGGGCCCGGCGAGTCGGCCGGCCGCGCGAGCCTCGATGCAGGCGACCGCGCACAGCTTCGCAACCTGCGTGACCTCATCGATGGGCAGTTCGACGCGCAGATGCGGTTCCATGCCACCGCCTCGAGCGCATGGGCGGAGCTGCAGGGTCGCGCCTTCGAGCTCGGCAACCGGGTCGTCACGCGCACCCACGTCCTCGACCGGCACCGCTACGCCCTCGAGCGGACCGAGCACGACTCGACACCGCTGCCGGCACGGGTCATCGAGGCGTCGCTGCTCTGGCCTCGGGCGATCGCGGCCGTGGCCGGGCGCACAGCCGTCGTCGCGAGCGACCTCGAGATCGTGGCGGTCGACCGCTTCGACGAGCGCATCGACGAGTTCTTCGTGCAGGCGGCGCGGCCGTTCGCGCTCATCGGCGTGCGCGACGCGCCGTACCTCAACTGGCGCTACTGCGACGAGCGGGCGGGCCGGTTCGTGCGACTGGTGGCGACCGAGGAGGGAGCGACGGCCGGCTACGCCGTCGTGCGGCTCGCACACGACCACGCCTACCTCGCCGACCTACTCACGCTGCCCGGCCGGTCCGACATCGTTGCAGCGCTGCTGCGCCAGGTCCTCGAGGCGGGACGTGCCGAGGGCGCCATGGCGATCGAGGCGTGGCTGCCTTCGACGCATCCGGACACCGATACATACAAGCGCCTCGGGTTCTTCTCCGAGCACAGCGGCCCGGTGGTCACGGTGAACGTGCACGGTCGCGGCGAGCCGAGCGCCCTCGACTTCCTGCGAGCGCCCGACGCCTCGATTCACCTCACGCTCGGCGACAGCGACCGGGCCTAGCGACGGGGCTCGATATGACGACCGCAGCCACCCACGAGGCCGTTGGACGTCGCATCGAGGAGCTCGACACACCGGCGCTGTTCGTCGACCTCGATGCGCTCGAGGCCAACGCCTCGATGATGGCCGGCGCTTGCCGCGCGAACGGCATCGACTGGCGGCCTCACGTGAAGGCGAGCAAGGCGCCGGAACTCGCGAAACGCCTGCTGGCCGCGGGCGCGGTCGGCGTCACCTGCGCCAAGGTCTCCGAGGCCGAGGTGATGGCCGACGGCGGTATCACGGACATCCTGATCGCCAACGAGGTCGTCGGCGCGACCAAGATCGCGCGGCTCGTCGCGCTCGCCGGGCGCGCGCGCCTGTGCGTCGCCGCCGACGACACGCGCAACCTCGAGGAGCTGTCGGCGGCAGCCACGGCGGCCGGGGTGAACCTCGACGTGCTCGTCGACGTCGATGTCGGGATGGGACGTTGCGGCGTAACGCCGGAGGAGGCGCCCGCCCTCGCACAGCGCGTCCTCGACCTGCCGGGGCTCAGCCTGCGCGGCCTGATGGGGTACGAAGGCCACGTGCAGGGCATTCGCGACCTCGAGGAGAAGGAGGCGCGCTCTGAGGAGTCCGCCTCGATGCTCGCGGAGGCGAAGCGCCTCGTGGAGGCCGTCGGCATCCCCGTCGAGTGCACGAGCGGCGGCGGCACCGGGAACTACTGGATCGCCTCGACGCTCGGCGCGCTCACGGAGCTTCAGGCCGGCGGTGGCGTGCTGATGGACCAGACGTACGGCCTCTACGGCGTGCCGGGGCACCGACAGGCACTGTTTCTCGAGATCCAGGTGATCAGCGCGCCGCGCCTCGGACAGGCGATCGGCGACGCGGGCTGGAAGGCCTCGGGGCGACACACGGGGCTGCCGGCGGTCTGGGACTCAGACCTCGCGCAACTCGATTCGAGCATCGAGGTGACGGGGCTGAGCGCCGAGCACACGCACCTGCGCCTCGCCGAGGGCGTGACGCTCGAGCCGGGGCAGCGGCTGCTCCTCGTGCCGCACTACTCGGACTCGACGGTGCTCCTGCATCGGACGATGTATGCGGTACGGAACGGCGTCGTCGAGGACGTGTGGCCGATCAGCGGCGCGGGGATGCTGCAGTAGCAACCGGCCTCGAACGCCCGCGCTAGCTGAGCGCTGCCTCGGCTGCGGCGTACCCGGCAGTCCTACCGAAGACCGCGCCGGCCATGAGGCCCGTGCCGCCCGCGTAGTTATGCCAGAACAGGCCACCGACAAGCTCGCCTGCGGCATAGAGCCCCGGCATCGGGCGGTCCTCAGTGTCGAGGACGGCGCCGGTCCTCGGGACGATACGCAGGCCGCCGAAGGTGAACGTGACGCCACAGGTGACCGCAAAGCCGACGTAGGGCGGGCTGTCTAGGGGCAGCGCCCAGTTCGACTTCGGGGGCGTAATGCCGGTGGTCGCGAGGCCGTCGCGCTTCGAGGGGTCGAAGGTGTCGGGCGAGGGGCAGGCGGCGTTGTACGCCTCGACGGTGCGCTCAAGGGCGTCGGGGTCGACGCCGAGGTCCTCGGCAAGGCCTCGGATGGTGTCGGCCTCGCCCTTCGTCACCTCGCGAATGCGGTACTCGTCGCGGAGCATCGAGACCGTGCGCTGGTCGAAGAGCTGGAAGGCGACGCTCTGCGGCTGACGGAGGATCTCGCGGCCGTACTTCGCGTAGGTGTAGTTGCGAAGGTCCGCGCCCTCATCGACGAAACGCTCACCTCGGATGTTCACGATGAGGCCGAGCGGGTACGAGTGCTTCTGGTAGAGGTCACCAATGCGGCGGTTGCCGGTAGGCGGCGCGTTCAGGTCCCACGCGACGGCGTGGGCGCTCGACCAGTGGCCGTACGACTGCGCACCGATGTCGAGGGCCATGCGAATGCCGTCCCCCGAGTTATGACGCGTGCCTCGAACCTTCGCAAGTTCCCAGCCAGAACCTAAGTAACGCGTCCGCATCTCGGTGTTGGCCTCGAAGCCGCCGCAGCCGAGCACGACCGAACGCGCCTCCACGTCCTCGAGGCCGTCGTCGGTCTTGATGCGGACACCGGTCACGGCGCCCGTCGTAGCGTCGGTCAGGAGGTCGCGCGCGCCGGCGCCGTAGCGGACCTCGATGCCCTGCTCGAGCGCCGTTGTGAACATGCGGTCTGAGAGCCCCGCGCCCGCGCCCACGGCCTCCGTGATCATGCCGCCCCAGAAGCGGAGCTTGCCATCGACCTCGTAGGCCTGGCGGCCGTACATCAGCACCCAGCGGAGGCCAGCCTGGTCGCGTAGCCAGACGGCGGTGGGGTACGCCTGCTCGATGAGGTGGTCGACGAGATCGGAGTCGGACAGGCCCTCGGTGATGCGCATCAGGTCGTGACGCATCTCGGCCGCCGTGTAGGCGCCGAGATCGATGCGGTCGACCTCGGCGTCGCTCAGGTCGGGGATCAGGCCTCGAATGTCGTCGAGACCGCGGTATGGGAAGCGGTAGCCGCCGCCTGAGAAGAACGTGTTGCCGCCGCGCTCGCCCTCGGAGGCCTTCTCGAGCACGAGGACGTTCGCACCGCGTTCGCGCGCGGCGATCGCTGCCGAGAGCGCCGCGTTGCCCGCGCCCACCACCACCACGTCGTATGCCGCCACCGAGGCTCCTCGATCTAGCGCCGTCGGCGCGGATTCAACTCGCTCAGCGCGCGACCGCGCCGGCCACGCGGTCGAGGAAGGCTGAGGCGACCTCGTTCCAGGCGCCGGCCATCTCCCAGTAGGCGTTGTGCGGACCGCCGGGAATCTCGTGGTAGGCCGCTGAGGGCATGGCGTCGCGCAGGCCCTGCGCTGCCTCGAGGGCCGTATCGAGCTCACCGGTGATGATCTGAATTGGCGACTGGATGCCCGTCACGCGATCGATGAGGGCGCGACGCTCCTCGGTGGTGCGATCGGAGGGGCGGCGCGGGTGGCGCATCGACTCGATGCGGGTCGCGGTCGAGCGGATGCGGAAGTAGCGATCGAGCATCGTCGGCTGCTCGTCCTTGAATCCGGGGGTGAAGGACTCGCCCACGGGAATGAACAGTCGCTGCTCGGACATCGGCTTCGCGGGGGCGGGCGTGGCGGCCTCGGGCGGGCGCACGCCGGAACCAGAGACGATGAGCCCGGCGGCGTCCGAGGTGTGACGCGAGGCCCAGCGCAGGATCGTGTTCCCACCCATCGAGTTGCCGACGAGGATCGGGCGCTGGATGCCGAGCGCCGCGAGGAAGCCCTCGAGCTCGTCCGCTCGGTCCGGTTCGTCCTCGTCGCGCGGCGAGTTCGCGGAGTGACCGTGGTTCACGCTGTCGTAGGCGATGCAGCGGAAGCGGTCGCTGAAGGCGGCGAACTGCTGGAACCACGCCTCACCGCAGGACGAGTGGCCGTGGAGGAAGACGATCGGCTGGCCCGACCCCGCCTCGACGTAGTGAATGTCGATGCCATTGACTTCGACCCAGCTCATGAATGCCTCCAGTCGTGGCTCCGCGCGGCGAGTCCGGTGCGACGATGCGCAGGGTAGCGCACGGCGCACGCTCCTCGACGCCGCCTCGATGCGGGCGGGGGGTCCCCGGCGCTCCGTAGCGAGGCGAGATGTTACGTTGGAAGCCCGATTTTGTTCATCGTGAGCCCCGTGTACGGGCCCTGAGAGGGCGCATGCAGACGTCCGAGATCGCCACACGCGACGAGGCAGAGCAGACCTTCCACAGGTCCGACCTGCGCAACGTCGCGATCATCGCCCACGTCGACCACGGCAAGACGACGCTGGTCGACGCCATGCTGCGCCAGTCGGGTCAGCTCGACACGCACCAGGAGCTGCCGGACCGGGTCATGGACTCCGGCGACCTCGAGCGCGAGAAAGGCATCACGATCCTCGCGAAGAACACCGCAGTGCGGTGGGGCGATGTGAAGATCAACATCGTCGACACGCCCGGCCACGCCGACTTCGGTGGCGAGGTCGAGCGCGGCCTCACGATGGTCGACGGCGTGCTGCTGCTCGTCGACGCCAGCGAAGGGCCGCTGCCGCAGACGCGTTTCGTGCTGCGCAAGGCGCTCGAGGCGGGGCACCCGATCATCCTCGTGATCAACAAGGTCGACCGGCCCGACGCGCGCATCGCCGAGGTCGTCGACGAGGTGTATGCGCTCTTCCTCGACCTCGATGCGAACGACGCACAGATCGACTTTCCGATCGTCTACTGCAACGCGCGCACCGGCCTTGCCTCGCTCGACCCCGACGAGGCCGGGACGGACCTGCGCCCGCTCTTCGAGACGCTGCTCGAGACGATCCCACCGCCGACGGTCACCGTCGGGCACGGGCTGCAGGCGCTCGTCACCAACCTCGACGCCTCGCCGTACCTCGGACGGCTCGCGATCTGCCGCATCGTCGAGGGGACGCTGCGTCGAGGGCAGTCGGTGGCGTGGTGCCGCCGCGACGGCTCGATCGCACCCGCGCGCATCGGCGAGCTGTACGTCACGGAGGCACTCGAGCGCGTGGCCGTCGACGAGGCCGAGGCGGGCGAGATCGTGGCGCTGGCGGGCCTCGACGAGGTCACGATCGGCGAGACGCTGGCCGATCCCGACGACCCTCGACCGCTGCCGGTCATCCACGTCGATGAGCCGAGCCTGTCGGTCACCATCGGCATTAACACCTCGCCGCTCAACGGTCAGGAAGGCACGCTACTTACTGCGCGCCTGCTCAAGAACCGCCTCGATGCCGAGGTGCTGGGCAACGTCTCGATCCGCGTGCTGCCCTCGGAGCGGCCAGATGCATGGATCGTGCAGGGGCGCGGCGAGCTGCAGCTCGCGATCCTCGTGGAGCAGCTGCGGCGCGAGGGGTTCGAGCTGACGGTCGGGCGGCCCGAGGTCGTGCTGCGCGAGATCGACGGCCGGGCGCACGAGCCGATCGAATCGCTCGCCATCGACGTGCCCGAGGAGTACCTCGGTGCGGTGACGCAAATGATGGCCTCGCGGAAGGGCCGACTGCAGCAGATGGTGAACCACGGCACGGGCCGGGTACGCCTCGACTACCTGGTGTCGTCGCGGGGGCTCATCGCGTTCCACACCGAGTTCTTCACGGAAACGCGTGGCACCGGCCTCATGCACCACGTCTTCGAGAGCTACGAGCCGTGGCAGGGCGAGGTGCGGACCCGCTCAACGGGCTCGATCGTCGCCGACCGTCGAGGGCCGACAACCGCTTACGCGCTGCTCAGCCTCTCGGACCGCGGGACGCTCTTCTTCGGGCCGGGAACCGAGGTCTACGAGGGCATGATCATCGGTGAGAGCCCGCGCGCCGAGGACCTGAACGTGAACGCGACGCGCGAGAAGAAGCTCACCAACATGCGCTCCTCGACATCCGAGGCGACGGAGAAGCTCACACCGCCGAAGACGCTGTCGCTCGAGCAGGCGCTCGACTTCATCCGCGCAGACGAGTGCCTCGAGGTGACGCCGCTCGCCGTGCGGCCTCGCAAGGTGATCCTCGGTGCGACCGAGCGGGCGCGGGCGAAGGACAAGTAACCGCCCCCGCCTCGACCTACCGGTCGCAGGAGATCAGTCCTCGGGTGGGAACTCGGTGGCGACGGCCCATAGTGCCTGGGGGGCCTCGTTGTACTTCCGCATCACGAGGTGGAAGAGCTGGCGGCGGAAGAAGTCCGAGACGAGCCCCTCATCCCACGCGAGCTCGAGCAGGCCGAGCAGCTCGCCCTCGGTGACCCACTCGCCGTCGCCCTGACCGTCGGCGCGGTGGAAGCGCAGCACCTGCTCGCGTCGCTCCTCGTTCCAGCGCTGCTCGAGGCGGGCACGCCCGCCGAACGAGGTGACCTCGACACGGTCCTGGGGCTGGTCGTTGGTCATGGCTGCTCCGTCTCGCGCGCGAGGCTGTAGATTCGAATCGATTCCGATTGATTCGATGCGGTGCCTCGATGATGGCCTGCGGAGCACGAACTGGCGAGGGGTAAGCATGGACCTGGAGCTGAGCGGCAAGCGCGCAATCGTGACCGGCGGCAGCCGCGGCATCGGCAAAGCGATCGCCATCGAGCTCTCGCGCGAGGGCGTCGACGTCGCGCTCGTGGCGCGGACCGCGGGGCCGCTGCAGGCCGCCGCCGACGAAATCATGGAGGCTACCGGGCGTCGTTGCATCGCGGTCACGGCCGACACGGGTGACGACGCCTCGGTGCGGGCGATGGTCGAGCAGGTCGTCGCTGACCTCGGCGGGGTCGACATTCTCGTGAACTCCGCGGCGAAGCCCGGCGGGCAGGGGCCGGTGCCACGCCTCGCGGACGTGACGACCGAGGCGTTCTGGGACGACATGAACGTGAAGGTGATGGGCTACCTCCGCTGCGCGCGCGAGGTCGCACCGCATATGCGAGCGCAGGGCTGGGGCCGCATCATCAACATCAGCGGGCTGGCGGCGCGACAGGCCGGGTCGATCGTCGGCAGCATGCGCAACGTCTCCGTGGCGGCGCTGACGAAGAACCTCGCGGACGAGCTCGGGCCCGACGGCATCAACGTCACCGTCGTGCACCCCGGCACGACACGGACCGAGGCGACCGAAGGCGTGATCGCCGCCCGCGCGAACCAGCGCGGCGTCACCGAGGCCGAGATCGAGGCAGCGATGTCGCAGGCGAACGCGACGAAGCGCATCGTGGATGCGAGCGAGATCGCCTACATCGTCGCGTTCCTCGCCTCGCCTCGATCGGTGGCGATCACCGGCGACGCGATCGCGGCCGGGGGCGGCGCGCCGCGGGCGATCCACTACTAGCGCACCGCTCGACCCACGTCCTACCTCGAGGGAGCGCAGGCCTCCATGACGGCACGCACGCCCTCGAGACCCGGTCGAGCCGGCACCACGCGCACGACCGCGGCATCGAGGCCGCCGCCGAGCTTCGCGAAGTGCTCGGCTGCGCCCTCGGCAGTGCCGAAGTAGCCGACGCCGAGCAGCAGGTCGTCCGAGGCGGCTTCGCCGAGTTCGTCCATCGAGGCGCCGGCGTCGCGGCGCTTGTCGAGCTCGAGCAGCTCGTCGAGGAAGCCCATGCGCTCGAAGTGCGGGCGGTAGCCGAAGCGGCGATCGCCGCCGGCGGGCCCCATCGCGTAGCCGAGGGTGGCGCGCGCCAATGCTCGCCGCGCGACGGCCGGATCGTCATCGATGCTCACGCGGATGTACTCGGCGAGCGGGACCGAGCCGGCCTCGCGACCGGCGCTCACGGCGGCGGCGTCGACGGTCTGGCGAGCGAGCTCGACCTGCTCGGCGCTGCACCAGTTGAGACAGATGCCGTCGGCGAGCTCGCCGCCGAGCGCGAGCATCTTCGGGCCGAGGGCGCCGAGGTAGACCGGCGTGCGTGGCGGCGGGTTGATGGCGAGCTTCTGGCCTCGAATGGTGAGGGCGGCGCCCTCGTAGTTCACCTCGTCGCCGGCGAGCAGGCCTCGGATGGTGGTGAGGTAGTCACGCATGACGGCGAGGGTCGAGTGCGTGCGGATGCCCATCGCCTCGCGGAACTCGCGGCGATAGACGCCGCCCGAGCCGATGCCGAGGACGAAGCGGCCGCCGGTGCGCGCGCCGAGCGTGCCGGCGCTCATCGCGAAACCCATCGGCGTGCGGTAGGCGACCGGCGAGACGGAGATGCCGGTGGTGAGGCCCTCCGGTACCACGCCGCGTGTGGCCTCCCAGCGGATGCCGCACAGCTGGAACGAGTCGGGGCCGGTGCCCTCGGGGGTCCAGATCTCCTCGTACCCCATCTCGGCGGCCTCGCGGGCGAGCGTCGCCTGGTCCTCGAAGGTGAGCCCGAGGGTGAAGTCGAGCCCCAGTCCGATGCGCATGGAGCGCTCCTGTCGTCGCGGGCTTCAGTTCGAAGCGCGGAAGTTCGAGGCGCCATCGTACGCGAGGGCGCCGCGTATCGCCTCGAATCTGGCTAGCGGCCTCGGCGGGCGGCGATCTGCGCGACGGCAGAGCCGAGCACGACGAGCGCGAGGCCGGCGAAGAGGGTGGAGCTCAGCGGCTCGTCGAGGACGAGATTCGAGAGCAGGACGCCCCAGACGGGCGTGGTGAGCGAGATGGCCGTCACACCGCTCGGGAGGTAGTGCTTCAGCAGCCAGGTGTTGCCGATGAAGCCGAAGCCGGCGATCACGACGCCCTGGTAGAGGAGCGAGAGCGCGAGGCGCTCCGTCATCACCCAGGGAGCGGACTCGAACAACAGCCCGGCGGTGACGAAGGCGGCAATCCCGACGACGGTCTGCGTGAGCAGGACTTTCGCGATCGAGACGCCCTGGGTCATGAGCGCGACGTAGACCTGCCTCGCGCCGAGGAGGGCGGCCGAGCAGAGCATGAGCACGTCGCCGAGGAGGTTCCCGCCCTCGGTCAGGCTCTGCGCGAAGACCACCACGATGCCCGCGTACGCGACGAGGGTGCCGAGCGAGCGCACCGGCGTGAGGCGATCACCCTTCACGAAGAAGTGCGCGAAGACGCCGGTCCAGAGCGGGAAGGTCGTGTTGATGACGACCGCGTGCCCGGCCGTCGTGTGGTCCTGGCCGATGTTCATGAACGCGATCTGGGTGACGAACAGGAGGGCGAGGCCCACGAGCGGACGCATCTCGGCACGGGTCGGGCGGAGCGGCTGCTTCGTGCGGACGGCCCAGGTGATCGTGACGAAGGCGCCGGCGACGAAGCGCATCCACGCGAGGCGCAGCGGTGGTGCGTCATCGAGCCCCGCCTTGATGGCGACGGCATTGCCTCCCCACAGCGCGGACAACAGGAGCGCGAAGCCCGTCGCGCGCGTGTCGAGGGGCTGCGGGCCGGTCGCTGCCGCCGGCTCGGGCTCGGGCGGCCGTTCGACGGTGGCGGTCACGAGGGTCCGATCATCGGCTGGTGGGGACCTCGATGGCTCGTGCTAGCGGCCCTTCCAGACGGGAGCGCGGCGCTCGAGGAAGGCATTGCGGCCCTCGCCGGAGTCCTCCGAGTACTGCAAACGCGTGCCCGCCCACGCCTCGTTCTGGAGCTGGCGATCGAAGCCGTCGCGCGTGAGGTCGTTCACGAGGCGCTTCGTGAGCTCGACGGTGACGGTCGGGCCCTTCGCGAGCCTCGTGGCGAGTTTCATCGCCTCGGGCAGGAGCTGGTTGGGCTCGACGAGATGGTTCACGAGGCCCCAGCGCTCGGCGGTGACGGCGTCGACCTCGTCGCCGGTCAGCATCATCTCGATGGCTCGCGCCCGGCCGATGAGCTGCGTCAGGTGGTAGCTCGTGCCGGTGTCGGGCACGAGCCCTCGACGCATGAACACCGAGATGAAGCGCGCCTCCGTCGAGGCGATGCGGATGTCGGCGGCGAGGGAGAGCGATAGCCCTGCGCCTGCGGAAACGCCGTTCACGGCGGCGATGTAGGGCTTCGGGTAGTGGCCGAGGGCGGAGTAGAGCACGCCCCAGTGGCCGATGGGGCCCATCAGCATGCGGCGGTAGCCGTCGCGCTCGTCGAGCTCGACGTCCTCATCGCGCTCCTCGACGGTGGCCTGGAGGTCGGCGCCCGCGCTGAAGCCGCGGCCGGCACCGGTCACGACGAGGACGTGGTCGTCGTCGTTGTCTCGCGTCGTCTCAACGACGTCCAGCAGCTCGTGCACGAGCTGCGGGCTGATGGCGTTCAGTCGTTCGGGGCGGTTCAGCGTGACGAGGACGACGCCGTCCTGGCGCGTGAGGATCAAGTTCTTGTAGTCCACGGGGCCTCCCGGCATGCGGGGCGCATCATAGCGAGCGTGCTTCGCGCTGCGCGGATGTCGTGCTCAATCGAGCGGCGCGCCCACATCGAGGCGGAAGGCGCGGTCCTCGAGGGTGCGCGCGAGCGCTCGGACGGCGCGCTCGGCCGTCGGGAAGATGAGGATGCCGGCCTCGGCATAGCGCGCGACCAGAGCAGCCTCGGGTGGGCGGCCGACGAGGACAAGAGGCCGATCAACCTCGAGCTTGGCCTCGATGAGCTCGTCCGCGTAGCGCTTCGCGGCCGCCTCGTCGTTGCCGCCGGTGCCGAAGACGACGAAGCCGTCGATGTTCGGGTCGGGGCCGACGATGCGCGTGACGCGCGCGAAGATGCCGGTCGAGCCCTGCGTGAAGCCGAGGTCGATGGGGTTCTTCGGTGAGACGCCGACGCCGGCGAGCTCGGGCTCCTGCCGGAGGCGCTCGATGGTCTCAGGAGCGAGGGTGGCGAGGCGCAGCCCGGCCTCCTCGAGGGCATCGACGGCCGAGACGCTGGGTCCTCCCGGCGACGTGATCAGCGCGATCCTCGAGCCGGCGAGGCGGGGGCGGACGTGCAACGCCTCGACGGTGTCGAGTACGTCATCGATCTCGCGGGCGGGGATGGCGCCCGTCTGGCGCAGCATCGCCTGCCAGACCTTGTTGGTGCCGGTGAGCGCGCCGGTGTGACTCTGCGCGGCCCTCGCTCCACCCTCGGTGCGGCCGGACTTCCAGAGCACGACTGGCTTCCGGCGGGCGGCGGCGCGCAGCGCCTCGAAGAGGGCGCGACCGCTGGGGGCGCCCTCGAGGTAGAGACCGATGCAATCGACCGAATCGTCCTCGGCGAGGTGCTGAAGAAAGTCGGCGGCCTGGAGGTCGATCTGGTTGCCGAAGGAGACGGCCTTCGCCGCCGGGACGCCTCGAGCGGCGCCCTCGCGGACGAAGTTCAGCATCAGAGAGCCGCTCTGCGAGAGGTACGCCGTGCGCCCGACCTCGGACGGCATGTTCGGCATCGGACCGATGTGCGCGACGGGAGTGAAGACGCCCATGCAGTTCGGGCCGATGAGCCGGATGCCGTGCTCCCCCGCCAAGCCTCGGACGACGTCGCCACGGGCGCGGCCTTCGGGCGTGCCGAGCTCGTCGAAACCCGAGGTGAACAGCACTACGAGGCGCACCCCGGCGCGCGCGGCATCCTCGAGGATCGCAGGCACGGCACCGGTGGGCGCGACCACGATCGCCTGGTCGACAGGGTGGCCGATCGCCTCGAGGGAGGTGTGGGCCTCGTACCCCATGATCTCGCCGCCGCTCGGGTTCACGAGGAAGAGCTCGCCGGTGTAGCCGGGGGTGGTCTGGCCCTCGACGAACATGCGGCCGAGTCCGGGGCCTCGAGGGACGCCCACGATCGCGAGCGTGCGCGGCTCGAAGATGCGTCGCATAACCTCGGCGAGTGGCAGGTCGTCCATCGGGGCCTCGGTTCCATCACGGCATCGAATCGCGAGACGCCGCGCTCGTAGTACCATCCCGCACGCGGAAACGGGAGGTTCGATGGCACGACCAGCGATTGTCGCCTCGATGGAGGAGGCGGTAGCCGACGTCTTCGACGGCGCCACGATCATGATCCCCGGCTTCGGCCCGGGCTCACCGTGGAACCTGCTGACGGCGCTCTACTACCAGGGGGCAACGGACCTCACCACAATCTCGAACGGCGTCGGCTTCCCGACGGGCGTCGAGCGGCCTCGGTCGGCGGGCGACCTCGTGATGGAGGGGCGCGTGAAGAAGGTCGTGGCGGCCTTCACCGCCTCGACGCGCCCCTCGAGGGCGGGCACGGCCGAGCAGATGATCCGCGAGGGTCAGATGGAGGCGGAGCTGAGCCCACAGGGGACACTCGCCGAGCGGATTCGTGCGGGCGGTGCCGGCATCCCTGCGTTCTACACGCCGGCCGGCGTCGGGACGCTGATCGCGGAAGGCAAGGAAGTGCGGCAGTTCAACGGCCGCGACTACCTGATGGAGGAGGCGCTGTTCGGCGACTTCGCGTTCATCCGGGCCTGGAAGGCCGACACCGCCGGGAACCTCATCTATCGACTCTCCGCCCGCAACTTCAACCCGATCATGGCCATGGCCGCGACCACGACAATCGTCGAGGTGGAGCAGCCGATCGTGCCGGCGGGCGAGCTCGACCCGGACTCGATTCACACGCCGGGCGTGTACGTGCATCGCCTCGTGCAGATTCCCGAGGACGGCTTCTTCGCCGTCAACCGCCAGCAGCTCGTCGGGCAGGCGGCTGCACAGGCAGCAAGGAGCTCGTCGTGACGAACGCACCGGGACTGACGCGCGATCAGATGGGCGCCGTGCTCGCGCAGCACGTCGAGCCGGGCTGGATCGTGAACCTCGGGATCGGCATCCCGGTCCTCGCCTCCAACTTCCTGAGCTGGGACGAGGGGATCACGCTGACCTCGGAGAACGGCGTCATCGGCTACGGCGGGCTCGCGGCCGAGGGTGAAGAGGACACCGACCTCGTGAACGCCGGTGTGCAGTTCACGACGCTCAACCCGGGCGGGACGATCGTGCACCACGCGGACTCCTTCGCGCTGATCCGTCGCGGGCTCGTCGACGTCACCATGCTCGGCGCCTACGAGGTCGCGCAGGACGGCTCGTTCGCGAACTGGAAGACGACGAACGACGGCATGGGCAACATGGGCGGCATCGGCGGCGCGATGGACCTCGCGGCGTGCGCGAAACGCGTCTTCGTCGCGATGGAGCACGTCACGCGCGACGGGCAGCCTCGCCTCGTGGAGCACTGCAGCCTACCGGTGACCGCGCCGACCGGCGTGAAGCTCGTGGTTACGGACCTCGCAGTGATCTCCCTCGATGCCGAGGGGTTCGTCCTCGAGGAGTACGCTCCCGGCGTCGAGATCGCCGACATCGTGGCGAAGACGGGGGCGCCGCTCCGCGTGAGCGACTCCGTGCACCCGGTCGCGGTCTAGTCGGGCGAAGGTCCGATCCCGGAGGGGCCGAGGACCGTAGCGGCCACGCGGGCGTCGCTTACACTCGGCCTCGATGCAGCACCTCGGGCGACTCGTACGGCCGCCGCACGTGCCCAGCCGGCGCACCCTGCGCCGATGGCTGGTGGGCGCCACCTCGGCCGTGCTGGCCTCGATGGTGGGGCTGTGGCTCTTCGCCGAGCTCGCGCCGCTCGAACCGCTCGATGCGCGCGCGCCCGTCGGGGGGACCGTTGTGCGCGCGGCAGACGGCACGGTGCTCTGGCGTGACGAGCACGAGGGGCTGCGCATCCCTGTCAGCCTCGAGCGGGTGGCGCCGATCATGCGGCGGGCGACGATTGCCGCCGAGGACGAGCGCTTCGAGCGGCACCCGGGCGTCGACCCGATCGCGATGGCGCGCGCGCTGCTCGTCGATCGGGGCGCGTCCGGCGCCTCGACGATCACGCAGCAGCTCGCACGGCGGCTGTACCTCGATGGGGGATCGGGGCCACTGGTGTGGCGCAAGGCGCACGAGGCGCTGATTGCGCTGCAGCTCGAGGCCCGCACCTCGAAGGACGAGCTGCTCGAGGCGTATCTCAACGACGTCTACTACGGGCATGGCGCGTACGGCGTCGAGGCGGCGGCGCAGACCTACTTCGGGGTGTCTGCGGCCGACCTCGATGTCGCGCAGGCCGCGCTGATGGCGGGCCTGGTGCAGCGGCCGGCAGACCTCGACCCGTTCGCGAACCCGGAGGGCGCGCTGTCGAGGCGCGACTACGTCCTCGACCGACTGGTGAGCGCGGGAGCGCTGACGGCGATCGAGGCGACGATCGCCTCGGAGCAGCCGCTGCGGCTGATCGACCTCGATGCGCCGCCTCTCGCGCCGCACTTCGCGCAGTACGTGCTGAGCGAGGTCGCCTCGGTGGCGCCGGAGCTGGTGCGGCGCGAGGGACTCGTGGTCGTGACCACCCTCGACGGCGCGCTCCAGCGCGAGGCCGAGCGCAGCGTGCGAGTGCGCCTCGAGGCGCTCGAGCGGCACGAGGCGCGCGATGCCGCGGTCGTCGCGATCGAGCCCTCGACGGGGCGCATCACGGCGCTCGTCGGCGGCGTCGACTTCTGGAATGGCGCGAGTGGCCAGGTGAACCTCGCGCTGTCGCGGCGCCAGCCGGGATCGGCGCTGAAGCCGTTCGTGTACGCGGCGGCACTCGAGCAGGGGATGACGGCGGCCTCGACCATCCTCGACGTGCCGACCTCGTTTGTCGGCGACACGGGCACGTACGTGCCGGTGAACTACGACCTGCGGTATCGCGGGCCGGTGACGCTTCGGGAGGCGCTGGCGTCGTCACTGAACGTTCCTGCGGTGCGCACCCTCGATGCCGTGGGCGTCGATGGGCTGCTCGAGATGGCGGCACGCGCGGGCATCGAGGGGATGGGCACCACGGAGGTCTACGGCCTCGCGCTCGCCCTCGGTGGGGCGGAGGTCACGCCCCTCGATCTGACGGCGGCGTACGGGGCGATCGCGAACGGCGGCGTGCGGGTGGCGCCCTACGCCATCGAACGCATCGAGGACCAGTCGGGGCACGTGCTGTACCAGCACCCGAGCGCCGAGACGCGACGGGTGATCTCCGCGGAGCACGCCTTCCTGCTCGCGGACATCCTCTCGGACCCGGTGGCGCGCGAGCTCGGCTTCGGGCGCGGCTCGGTCCTCGAGACGCCGTTTGGCGCGGCGGTGAAGACCGGCACCAGTTCGTACTACCGCGACAACTGGACCGTGGGCTTCACCCCTGAGCAGGTGGTGGGCGTCTGGGTCGGCAACGCGAACGGCCAGGCGATGCGCGACATCTCCGGTGTCGATGGGGCAGCGCCGATCTGGCGCGACGTCCTGACGGCGGCCGTCGAGGCACGCGGGAGCTCGGGCTTCAAGGCACCGGCCTCGATGGTGCGCGCCGAGGTGTGCGGCACGACCGGGCTGCAGCCGGGCGCGGCCTGCCCGTCGCCACGCCTCGAGTGGTTCGTGGCGGGCACCGAACCTGCGGACACGGAGACGACGTTCGGCCTCGATGGGCGCGGGCTGGTGGCGACGGCGCCGCCGGACGAGGCGCAGGCGTGGGCCCTCGATGCCGGGCTGCGCCTCGGGGGGGCGCCGGCCGGGAGCGGCACGCAGACGGTCACGATCGTGCAGCCGGCGCCGGGCAGCGTGCTGTTCCTCGCGCCGGAGCTCGAGGCGCAGGAGCTCGTGCTCCGCGCGGCGGTGCCGCTCGGCACCGTGCGGACCGAGTTCGCGCTCGACGGGCGCGTGATCAAGATTGTCGAGGGTCTCGATGCTCGCGCCGTCTGGCGCCTCGAGGCCGGAGGGCACGAGCTGACGGTGCGCGCGGTCCTCGAGGATGGAACCAGCACGACCGCGACATCGTTCTATCAAGTTGAGCCTGCGCGTGCGTCGAACGGCGGGATGCCATGACAACCGAGCCCAACGAACCACAGTTCGAGGCATCGATGAGCCACGGCGAGGGCGAGGCCTCGCCGCGCGCCTCAGCCTGGTACCACGACCGCTGGCTCGTCGGCCTCGGAGCGTTCGTGGCGCTGATGCTGGCGATCGGCGTCGGTGGCTCGATCCTCATGGGGAGCGACGAGACGCCCGAGCCCGCCACGTTCGTGAGCGTCGAGGGCGTGTCGATCTCGCCAGAAGGCGAGGAGGTCGGGCGCCTCACACCGGTCATCGTGACGTTCGCCGAGACGCCCCCGCAGGACGATCCCGCCTCGGTGGTGGCGGTCACGCCGGCGGTCGAGGGCGCGTACGTGTGGCTCGACGAGCACCGGCTGCTCTTCCAGCCCAACTTCCCCGGCTATGAGCGCGGCACCGAGTACGCGGTGCGCGTCGACGCGGCCCGCGCGGGCCTCGAGGAGGACGGCGAGCAGCACTTCACCGTCGAGGGCGCGCTGCGCGTCGACTACATCGTGCCGGCCGACGGCGACGTCGAGGTGCCGGCGGGCGCGCAGGTGCTCGTGCAGTTCAGCCGATCGGTGGCGGCGCTGACCACCCTCGATGCCGCGGACACGAGCGCGGTCATCGAGTTCGACCCGCCGCTGCCGGGACACGGTGAGTGGCTGAACACTTCGCTCTACCGCTTCACGCCGGACGAGCTGCGCCCGAGCACGACGTACGAGGCGCGCATCGCGGCCGGTCTCACCTCGGCGGCGGAGCCCTCGGGCGAGGGCAGCCTCGAGGCGGACGTGACGTGGAGCTTCACGACCGCCCAGCCCGCCCTCGAAGCGTCCGACCCGGCCGACAACACCGAGTTCGTCTCGCCCACGCGGCCGATCGTGCTGACCTTCAACCAGTCGATGGATCGAGCGGCGGTCGAGGCCGGTCTGCGCCTCGAGGGGCCCGAGGGGGCGATCGTCGCGTTCTCGACGGCGTGGAGCGACGGGGACCGGACGGTGACGCTCACGCCCTCGGAGCCGCTCGCACTGAGCACACGCTACGAAGTCGTCATCCCCGCGGGGCTGCCCGGCGCCTCGGGTGGGGAGACGGCCGCCGAGCGGCGCGTGGCCTTCCGCACCTCGGACCCGCCGGCGGTCGTGTCGTCGTACCCGGAGCAGGGCGCGACGAACGCCGAGCGGTTCGGCGTGTGGCTGACGTTCAACAACCCGATGGACATGGACTCGGTCGAGAGCCGGATCTCGATGCCAGGCCTCGATGCCGAGGACTACAACACCGTCTCCTACAGCGACTTCGAGGTCTTCATCGAGGTCACGCTGCAGCCCTCGACGGACTACGAGGTGCGCATCGCGAACGGTGCCACCGACCGCGACGGCGCCCCGCTCGGGCCGTACACGCTGACGTTCCGCACGGGCACGCTCCCGGAAGGCGTGACCTTCGCCGTGCCGTCGCAGGTCGTGAACTACTCAGCGAGCAGCGACGCGACGCTGTTCTTCCACACGACGAACCTCAGCAGCGTCGACTTCGACCTCTACCGGCTCACCGAGACCGACGCGGCGGAGCTGATCCGCAACGGCGGCTACAAGCCGACCTCCGGGTCGAGCCCGTGGCTTCCCTCGACTCCCCCGATTCGCAGCTGGACCGAGCCGATCGAGGGCGCGACAAACGCGGTCGCCCTCGGATCGACGCAGCTGAACGAGGGCGATCCGCTGCCGAAGGGCGACTACTACCTCGTCTCGAGCTCCGGGGGGTACCCGCAGGTGCTCACGATCAGCGTCGTCGACGTCTCGCTGGTGACGAAGCTGTCCTTCGACGAGCTGCTGATCTGGGCGCTCGACAGCGACACGGGGGAGCCACTGGCCGGCCTCGACCTCGATGTGACGGGGCCCGGCGTCTCGCCCGCCTCGACCACCACCGACGGCGACGGGCTCGCCTCGGTGTCGGTGCCCAATCCTCGAGACGTCGGGAACCAGCAACGGACGTACATCGTCCGGACGGACGACCCGGACCATCGCGGTGTCACCTCGACGGACTGGCAGCAGGGCTCGTACCCGTGGGAGCTGGGCCTGCCGGTGCAGTACTGGCCGCAGGTGTACGTCGGCCACCTGTACACCGACCGGCCGATCTACCGGCCGGGTGAGACGGTGCACTTCAAGGCGATCGTCCGCGAGGACGACGACGCCACGAACCGCATCCCGCAAACCCCGCCGCCGCTGCGCCTCACGGTGCGCGACGCGCAGTTCGAGCAGATCGCGTCGATCGACGTGACCCTCAATGACTTCGGGACGGCCGCTGTCGACTTCGAGCTGCCGGACGGCGCTTCGACGGGTGGCTACTTCGTCGAGTTCTGGTGGGGTCCGCCGAACCAGCAGGACTGGATCACCACGACCTCGTTCACGGTCGCGGAGTTCCGGCGGCCGGAGTTCGAGGTGGCGGTCGCGCCGACCGACCTCGATGTGGTCGACGGCGGGACGATCGGCGTCGACGTGGACGCGACGTTCTACTTCGGTGGCGCGGTCGGCGGCGCCGAGGTCGACTGGGCGGCGCTTGCCTCACCGGCCCCCGTCTCCTTTGAGGACTACGCCGGCTACTCCTTCAACGACTTCGATCAGTTCGAGACCTCGATCCTCCACGAGCCGCTGCGTGGCGAGGGGTCGACCACGACCGATGACAGCGGGCATGCGACCTTCGAGGTGCCGGCGGCACTCCGAGGCGAGGAGGGCACGCAGCGCTTTGACTTGAGCGCGAGCGTGATCGACACGAGCGGCCAGGTGGTCGCCGGCAGCACCTCGGTGCTGGTGCACCCCGCCGACTTCTACGCGGGCGTGCGCCCGGACGGGTACGTCGCGGCGACGGGCGAGCCGGCCTCGGTGTCGCTGGTCAGCGTGGATGTGACCGGCGCGCCGGTTGGCGCGCGCGACATCACCCTCGAGGTCTATGAGCGCGAGTGGATCACGACGAAGGAGCAGACACCGGGCGGCGCGCGGCGCTACCGCAGCGAGCCCCGGGACACGCTCATCGACACGATCGAGGTCACGACCGACGCCTCGGGCGAGGCGACCGCGACGTTCGAGCCGGAGAACGCCGGCACGCTGCGCCTCGTGGCGGTCATCGCAGACGACCGCGGGCGCGAGGCGCGGGCCTCGACGTACCTGTGGGTGAGCGGATCGGGCCGCGCAAGCTGGCAGATTCGCAACGACGACGTCATCGAACTGATCGCCGACCGCGAGCAGTACGACGTCGGCGACACCGCCGAGGTGCTGGTGCCGGCGCCCTTCCCCGGCGCGATCGGCCTCGTGACGCTGGAGCGTGGCGGCATCCTCGAGCGCTCGGTGCGCGCCTTCGACAGCGGCAGCGAGGTGCTGCGCATTCCGATCGAGGACTCGCACCTCCCGAACGTCTACGTCAGCGTGGTGCTCTACCGCCCGCCGACGGCCGAGGACCCAATCCCGCGCTACCACGTGGGCTACGTCAATCTTCATGTCTCCTCGGAGCCGCGACAGCTGACCGTCGAGGTCACGCCCGACCGCGAGACGGCGCGTCCGGGCGAGACCGCGCGCTTCGACGTGGATGTGACCGACTCGAACGGGCGGGGGACCGAGGCGGAGCTCTCGTTCGCGGTGGTCGACCAGGCCGTGCTCGCCCTCGCGGACGAGGTCGGGCCGGACGGGCTGCGCGCGTTCTGGTTCGAGCGCGGCCTCGGGGTACTGACGGCCTCCTCGGCCTCCGTCTCCGTCGATCGCACGAACGACGTCATCTCGGAGGCGCAGGCCGGCGGCAAGGGCGGCGGCGACGAGGAACGCCTACGGCAGGACTTCCGCAACACCGCCTACTGGGACGCGCAGGTCCGCACCGACGCGGACGGCCACGCCAGCATCGAGGTACCGCTCCCCGACAACCTCACGACATGGCGGGCGCAGGCCCGAGCCGTGAGCGGCAACACGAGCGTCGGCGAGTCGACGGCGGAGGTGCAGGTCTCGCTGCCGCTGCTGCTGCGGCCCGCGCTGCCTCGATTCCTCCGCGTCGGCGACTCGACGCAGCTCCGGGCGCTCGTCCGCAACGCGACCGATGCGCCGATCGAAGTCACGGTCGCGATCGAGGCCTCGGGCGTCACGCTCGGAGACTCGTCGCCGCGGACGGTGCGTGTGGCACCGTCGGCCTCGGAGCTCGTGGAATGGCCGGCCACGGTCGACACGGGCGGGACCGCCCGGGTGACGTTCCGTGCCGACGGCGACGGCGAGAGCGACTCGGTGTCGATCTCCTTGCCGGTGGACCTCGACGTCACACTCGAGACGACGGCCACGGGCGGCGTGGTGACTGGGGACGCCGGTGCAGAGGCGGTGTATTTGCCGGAGTTCGCGCTGACGGACCGCGGCGGCCTCGAGGTGAGCGTGCAGGGCTCGCTGGTCGGCCTCATCGAGGACGAGCTCGAGGCATTCGAGCCTCAACCGTTCGAGACGGCCGACCGCACCGCCAGCCGCCTGATGGCGACGGTGGCCGTCGACCGCGCGCTCGGCACCTCGAGTGACGTGCGCACGGCCTCGATCGAGCGCGACATCGCCTCGCTGCTCGCGGCGCGCAAGGCCGGCGGCGGCTGGGGCTGGTGCCGCCAGTGCCCGGTGAACGAGCGGATCTCGGCGTGGGTGCTGATCGCGCTCGGCGACGCCTCGATGGCCGGTCACGCGGGGGCGGGCGGCCAGGGCGGTGGCGTGCGCAGCCTGCTGCTGGCCTACGCGGGGCGATCCGGTGACGTGGAAGACCCGATCGACCCGGGCGACCGCGCCTTCATCTACTACGCGCTGGCTCACGACGCGGCGGCGACGGGCGGCGGGGGGTCCTCGCAGTCGAATACCGTCCTCGGGCTGCTGCAGGCGCTCGTCGAGCAGGAACGGGCGAACCTCCCGAACTACGGCCGCGCGTACGCCATTCTTGGGCTCCTGGATGCCGGCGAATCGCCCGACAGCGCCACGATACGGCTCCTGCTGAACGACCTCTCGGCCTCGACGGTCGCGAGCGCGAACGGCAATCACTGGGAGGACGAGCGGCGACGCGGCTCGATGCAGTCCGACGTGCGGACGACCGCGCTGGTGCTGCAGGCCCTCGTGGCGGCCGAGCCGGAGCACCCGCTCATCGAGGAGACGGTGAGGTGGCTGACGATCGCGCGGAACGCCGACCGCTGGGAGACGAACCTCGAGCGGTCGGATTCGGTCGTCGGGCTTGCCGACTTCGCCTCGCTGACCGGTGAGCTGTCGGGGGACTTCACGTACCGCGTGCGCCTCGATGACCGCGACCTGATCGAAGGCGAGGTCACGCCGGGGGGCGCCTCGGCGGCAGAGCACGTCGAGGTCCCGCTCGCGGACCTGCGGCTCGGCGCCGTGAACCTGCTCACGATGCTGCGTGACGGCGGAGCGGGCCGGCTCTACTACGGCGTGAACCTCCGTTACGCAACACCGGCCGCAGGCATCGAGGCGCGGAACCGCGGCTTCGCGGTGTCGCACGAGTACTCGCTCCTCGATGCGCCGGAGACGCGCATCGATGGGGCGCCGGCGGGCGAGATCGTGCGCGTGCGGGTCACGGTCGTGACGGACGCTTCGCGCAAGTTCGTGGTGGTCGAGGACCTGATGCCGGCCGGCCTGGAGCCGATCGACCCGGTGCTGAACATCACGCCGATCGAGGTGCGTCAGCAGCTCGAGGCCGAGCGTCGCGAGGCGTTCGAGGGTGAGGCGCCGGACTACTTCGCGCCGTGGTTCCCCTGGTACTTCAACCCGTGGGACCACGTCGACACCCGAGACGACCGCGTCGTGCTGTACTCGGACTCACTGCCGGCCGGCGTGCACGAGTTCATCTACTACGCGCGGGCGACGACGCCGGGCGACTACTTCGTCGCGCCGGCGCACGCCGAGGAGTCGTTCTTCCCGGAGGTGTTCGGGCGCAGCGACTCCTCGAGGTTCACGGTGAACTAAGCGGTCTCGACAGCGCATGCACCAACGAGGCCCGGGGTGCACCCGGGCCTCGTTGGTGTTCGAGCCTCGACAGGCGTCAGTCGGTGAAGGCCTGGGTGAACCATTGCTGGCCGTTGGCGGGGCCCACGATGCCGATGCCGATGCGCAGCAGCTCGGGGTTCAGGATGTTCGCGCGGTGGCCGGGCGAGTCCATCAGGCCCTGGTGCGCCCACTCGACGCCGGGGCCCCACGCGATGTTCTCGGCGGCCCAACCGAAGGAGATGCCGGCGGCCTTCATGCGGTCGAAGGGAGAGAGGCCGTCCGGGTTCGTGTGCGAGAAGTAGTCGCGGTCACGCATGTCGGCGGAGTGGGCGCGCGCGACCTCGGTGAGTTTCGCGTCGAGCACGAAGGGCGGCAGGCCTCGGGCGATGCGCTCTTCGTTCAGCAGCGTGAGCATGCGGGCCTCGGAGGCGGTGTCGACGCCGGAGACACTCGAGGCCGGCGCGGGAGCCGGCTGCGAGGCGGTGGTCGGCGCCGGCGACGATGGCGTGGAGTTCGAGGCGAGCTGCGCAGCCGAGCGGCAGACCACGATGACCGGCGAGTTGTCGGGCAGCGCGCCGCCGGGGAAGCGCGCGACGAAGGAGCCGTTGACCCGGCTCGGCGCGCCGAAGACGTAGCCGACGAGCCTGCTCGAGCCCGCCGCCCACACCGAGGCGGGGTGGCAGCCCTCGTTGGAGAGGGCCGAGGCGAGGGCATCGACGGGGCCGCCACCCCACACGACCATCGCAAGGCCGCCGGCCCTCGGCACCTGGCCGACGACGAGCGGCTCCTGGGCCTCGACGGTCGAGGCGGGCGCCATGGTCGCGAAGACGGCGAAGGCGGCGACGAGCGCGACAAGACCGCGCACGGCCCACGAGGACGTCAGCGCCGCGTTCGCGCGCGGAGAGAGGGGCCTGCCGAGTTCCACGTTGAGATCGTCGACCGCGCGGATCGCGAAATGCAGACGGACTCGCCCGTTTCTGCATAAGAATCCGCCCTGATTCGGACGGAGAAGTGCCCGAATAGGAAGAACCCGACGAGGGGATTCCCCGACGGATTAGCTTCGCGAGGCGGGTTCGTCCCCCGTGAGAGCGACCGACACGTTCGCCCTCGAGGTCACATCGGCCTCGAAGGAGCTGCGTCGCGGGAAGGAGAGCGCGCTCGCGATCAGCTTCGAGGGGAGGGTGAGGCGGGCGGACTCGTACTCGACGACGAGCGCGTTGTAGTAACCGCGCGCGTAGGCAATGCGGTCCTCCGTGTGGACGAGCGCGTCCTGGAGCGACTGAAACTGCTCGCTCGCCTTCAGATCGGGGTAGGCTTCGCTCACGGCGAAGAGGCGGCGTAGCGCGTCCGTGAGCTGCGTGTCGGCGCGGTCGTGCTCGGCCGCGCCGGGCGCGGAGACGGCGGCCGAGCGCGCATCCGCGACGCGCGTGAAGATGGTCTCTTCGTGGCCGGCGTAGCCGCGCACGGCCTCGACGAGGTTGGGCACGAGGTCGTAGCGGCGGGCGAGCTCGACCTCGATCTGCGCCCAGGCTTCGTCGACGCGATTGCGCCGACGGATGAGCAGGTTGAACGTGAAGATCGCCCACACGACGACGAAGACCGCGAGGCCGACGATGACGAAGGTTGGCATGCGTACCCCTCGATGGCTGGGCGCGAGGATAGCGCGCGACGCAGCGAGGCGCGGCTCACTCGCCCTCGGGGCCGGGCTCGTGGTGGTCGCCTCGGTGCTGCTCCTCGACTCGATGCCGCGCGCGGCCGCGCAGAGCAGCGAGGTGATTCACGGGTACGACGTGGTCATTCGCGTCGAGGACGACGGCTCGATGGTCGTGGACGAGACGATCGAGTACGACTTCGGATCGGCGCAGCGGCACGGGATCCTGCGCGACATCCCCGTGCGGCTCCGGTACGACGATCGCTACGACCGGGTCTACGACCTCGATGTCCTCGAGGTCAGCGCATCGCCCGGGACGCCGGCGCAGTACCAGGAGGAGCATCCCGGCGGCGGGCTGCTAAGGCTGCGCATCGGCGATCCCGACCAGACCATCACCGGCTCCCACACGTATCGGATCCGCTATCGCGTCCGCGGCGCGCTGAACGGCTTTGAGGATCACGACGAGCTGTTCTGGAACGCGATCGGCGGTGAGTGGAGCGCGCCGATCAGCTCCGCAATCGTCACGGTCGTCATGCCCGGGGTCGTCACCAGCATCGCCTGCTACGCCGGCCCCACGGGCTCGCGTCTTCCGTGCGACGAAGCAGCCTTCGATGGCGACACGGCGCGGTTCGCGCATCGGGGGCTCGGGTCATTCCAGGCGATGAGTGTCGTGGTGGCGCTGCCGAAGGGCGTCGTGCCGGCGCCTACGCCGATCCTCGATGAGCGCTGGAGCCTCGGGCGGGCGTTCACGGTGAACCGGTGGACGGTCGCGGCGAGCGCCGCGCTGTTCGCCATCACCGGCTTCGTGGTGACGCGCTTGCTGTGGCTCGGTGGGCGGGATCGCCGCTGGGCCGGCTCGGCCGTCGACATCGTCTACGGCTCGGATGGCGGCGAGGAGCGGGCGGTCGGCCTCTTCGATGGCGGTCCGTATCCCGTCGAGTTCACGCCTCCTGAGGGGCTGCGCCCGGGCGAGATCGGCACGCTCGAGGACGAGATCGCGCACCCCCTCGATGTCACGGCGACGATCGTCGACCTCGCCGTGCGCGGCTACCTGACCATCGAGGAGATCGAGCCGACGGGATTGCTGTCGGGGCTCTTCGGCAAGACCGACTGGAAGCTGACTCGCACCGAGAAGACCGGCGACCTCGCCCGCTTCGAGGAGCTGCTGCTCGACGGGCTGTTCGAGGACGGCGATGAGGTACAGCTCTCAGACCTCAAGACGAAGTTCGTCACGCGGCTCAAGCGGGTGCAGGACGCCCTCTACGCCTCGGTGGTCGCGCACGGCTGGTTCCTTCGCAGCCCCGCCACGACGCGCAACATCTGGCTCGGCATCGGGCTCGGCGCCTTCGCCGCCGGCATCGCGATCGAGGTTGCGGCAATCGCCTTCACGAAGCTCGCCCTCGTGCCGCTCGCACTGCCGCTGTTCGGGTTCGTCGTGCTGGCGGCGCACCGCGCG
Source organism: Dehalococcoidia bacterium (assembly GCA_041390625.1). Classification (GTDB taxonomy): domain Bacteria; phylum Chloroflexota; class Dehalococcoidia; order UBA2979; family UBA2979; genus RBC038. Next base: position 119,879 of record JAWKPM010000005.1, read on the forward strand.
ATGCCTCGACGGACCGCTCGAGGCACGGCGGCCCTCACGCGCATCCGCGGCTTCAAGCGCTACATCGAGACGGCGGAGCGCGACCGCGCGCGTTTCGCCGAGAACGCCAACCTGTTCTTCGAGTACCTCCCCTTCGCGATCGTCTTTGGCGCCACCGACAAATGGGCCAAGGCGTTCGAGGGGCTGGCGCAGCAGCCCTCGAATCCCGCCTGGTACTCCGGGACGCACGCGTTCGCGGCGACCTCGTTCGCCGACTCGATGGGCGCGTTCACGGTGGCGAGCAGCGGGACGATCGCCAGCACTCCGGGCGGCTCCGGCTCGAGCGGATTCTCGGGCGGCGCGGGCGGCGGCGGTGGCGGCGGCGGCGGGGGCTCCTGGTAGCGCCTCGATGTGCGCCTGGCCCGAGGCGCTTCCCGGTTCCGGTATGCTGCGCCCCTCGAATCGCTGCATCGAGGGGGTGAACGATGTACGAAGGCATGATCGCCGAGACCGTGACGATCCGCGGTCACGGCGGCGACGACGTGCGCGCCTACATGGCGCGGCCGCTCGGCGCCGGGCCGTTCCCGGGCGTGGTCCTGCTGCACCACATGCCGGGCTGGGACGAGTGGTCGAAGGAGGCGGTGCGCAAGTTCGCGTTCAACGGCTACGTCGCGATCTCGCCGCACCTCTTCCATCGCGAGGCGCCGGACGCAGCGCCCGACGACGCCGCCGCAGTGGCTCGATCGGCCGGTGGAGCGCCGGATGACCGCATCGTGGGGGATGCCGAGGGCGCCGCGGCCCACCTGCGGATGCTGCCCTACTCGAACGGCAAGGTCGGGCTCATCGGCTTCTGCTCGGGCGGGCGCCAGACCTACCTCGTGAACTGCCGATCGACGGCGTTCGACGCGGCCGTCGACTGCTGGGGCGGACGCGTGGTGGCCGCGGACGACCAACTCACGGAACGGCAGCCGGTCGCGCCGTTGAGCCTCACGGGCGAAATGCACGCACCGCTCCTCGGCATCTTCGGCAACGACGACCGCAGCCCGACTCCCGAGGACGTGGACGTCACCGAGGCCGAGCTGAAGAAGCACAACAAGGTCTACGAGTTCCACCGCTACGACGGCGCCGGACACGGCTTCTTCGCCGTGAACCGACCCGGCTACCGGCCGGAGCAGGCGACGGACGCGTGGGAGAAGGTCTTCGCGTGGTACGGCAAGTACCTCGCGACGGACTCCTAGACGCAGAACAGGAGCAGGCGAGATGTGCACCTGGATCATTGAGAAGGCCACACTGCAGGGCAGCGCCAAGGGAGCCGAAGGCTGGTTCGAGCTCGGTGAGGCGGCCGTGTACTACGACCACCCGTACCACGCGCCGTTCGACCACGTGCTGACCGTGGACTTCGCGCAGGACCAGTCGAAGCCGGACCACCGCGTGCGCGTGGAGCTCGACTACGACTCGGCGCGACGGCTGATCGCGAGCATGCAGGCGGCGCTCGACAGCGGCGTCGATGCCCATCCCGGCGAGCACGAGCACGACCATGAGCACGTCGAGGTGAGCGCGGCCGGCTAGCGCGTGGCGCCCTCGGAGACCCCGCCGCTGGAGATCGTCCTCGACGGACCGGTGGACGGTCCGAGGGTCGCGCTCGCGCCGGGGGCGGGCGCAGGGATGCGCTCGGCGTTCATGAAGGACATGGCCGATCACCTCGCTGAGGCGGGGCTGCGCGTGGCGCGCTTCGAGTTCCCGTACATGCGCCGAGCGGCCGCCGGCACGCGCATCGGCCGTCCCGATGGCGAACGGGTGCTGCGCGCGAGCTGGATCGAGGCGATCGAAGCGCTGGGCGGGGCGGACGGCCTCGTCATCGGCGGGAAGTCGATGGGCGGTCGAATGGCGAGCCTCGTGGCGGACGAGGCGGGCGTACGCGGCCTCGTGTGCCTCGGCTACCCGTTTCATCCCCCGGGCAAGCCGGAACGGCTGCGCACCGCGCACCTCGAAGCGCTGCGGACGCCGGCGCTCATCGTGCAGGGCGAGCGCGACCCCTTCGGGACGCGCGCCGACGTCGAGGGCTACCGTCTCGCGCCCGGCATCGAGGTTCGCTGGCTCGAGGACGGCGACCACTCGTTCAAGCCTCGAAAAGCGTCCGGGCACACGCAGGCCGAGCACGTGCGGACAACTGCGGAAGCGGTCGCCTCGTTCGTGAAGCGCCTCGAGTCGCGCGCGTGACGAAGGCGCTCCTGGTCTTCGATGGCGAGTGCCGCTTCTGCACGAGCACGGCACGCTGGATCGAGCTTCGCTCCGGCGGGGCGATCGAGGCGCGAGCCTTCGACGACGCCTCGGTGCCCACCGAACTCGCGGCGGATCGCCGCCGGGCACACCTCGTCGGTGGCACCACGGTGCGCCATGGCGGAGCGGCGGTGACGGGCGCCCTTCGGCACGTTCGAGGCGGGCGGGTGGCTGCGGTCCTCGACCTGCCGGGCGTGGCGAGGCTGCGCGATGCCGTCTATCGCCTCGTGGCGCGGCGTCACGGACCGCACGCGGCCCGCGAGGATGCCTCGGAGGCGGGCGCTAGGCGGGTGGCGCCGCCTCGTTGAACTCGAGCATCACGTTGCCGTTGCTCGCCGGGTGGACCCACGCCGAGCGAGGCGACTCCGGCTCGGTGGTCACGCGCCCGCCGACGTTCTCGACGCTAGCGATCATCGACTGCACGTCGTCGACCTGGAAGCCGACCAGGTAGAGGCCTTCGCCACCGGGGTAGGCGTCGCCCTCCCGCATCTTCATGAAGCGGGGGCGCTGTCCGGGCTCGAGGGTGAGATCAGCTCGATGACGTTCTCGTCGCCGATGCCGAGCATGCAGTTGCGGAAGCCCCAGCGAGTGTCCTGGAACTCGGTCGTGCGGGTCAGTCCCAGCATCTTCGTGTAGCGCTCGGCCGCCGCCTCGAGATCGTGGACGGCGATCGAGAAGTATTGCAGTCGCGTGACGGGCATCGCTCTTCCCTTCAATTCGACCGAGGATGCGCGCGCATTATGCACCGCGCGTCGAGGCCGAGCGGGTGAGCGGCCGGTAGGATGTCGCCATGAAACTACGAACCTTCGGACGACTCGGGCAGGTATCGGCGCTGACCCTCGGTGGGGGCGGCATCGGGCAGGTATGGGGATCGACGACGCGCGAGGAGTCGGTGGCGACGGTGCGCGCGGCCGTCGAAGGCGGCATCCGGCTCCTCGACCTTGCGCCGTCGTACGGCGACGGCGAGGCCGAGCGGGTCATCGGCGACACCTTCGAGGGCCAGCTACCGGCGGGAGTGCGCGTCACCACGAAGTGCCTCCTCGGCCGGCCCGAGCCGGACGAGGTTTACTCGATGCTCCGCGAGAGCCTCCTCGGCAGCCTCGAGCGGATGCGCCTTCCGCGGGTCGACGTGTTCATCCTGCACGGGCAGATCGTGCCGGACGGGTACGAGCAGCCGCCGGCACCGGCGGCCGGCAACACCTCGACGCCGGCTGCCGACCCTCGAAGGGCGGGGACGCCTCGGACGTTGTTCGTCGAGGCCGTGCGACCCGCGTTCGAGCGGCTGGTGGCGGAGGGGCTGACGGGCGACTGGGGTGTCACCGGCATCGGTGTGCCGCGCGCACTCATCGATGTGCTCGGGACGCGTCCGGCGCCGGCTGTCGTGCAGTGCATCGCGAACCTGCTCGACTCACCGGGCGGCCTCGGGCGGTTCGACGAGCCCGCGCGGCCTCGCGAGGTGATGGCGGCAGCGGTCGAGGCCGGCTCGGCGGTGATGGGCATTCGTGCCGTGCAGGCGGGGGCCCTCACGGATGCGCTGGACCGCGACCTGCCCGAGGGGCATCCGGAGCGACTCGACTTCGAGCGGGCCGAGCCTGTTCGGGCGATCGCGCGCGAGCTCGGCGAGTCGACGGCGGCGCTGGCGCATCGATATGCGCTCACGATCGCCGGTGTCTCGACGGTTGTCCTCGGCGTGAAGAACCGCGTCGAGCTGCAAGACTGCCTGGACGCAGAAGCGCGCGGCCCGCTCGAGTCCGAGCTGGTCGCGCGCATCGATGCGGCAGTGGGGCGCGCCTAGCGCCCCCGGCCGGAGCGCCGGCTAGCGGCGCGTGATCTGGTCGACCTCCGCCATCTCCTCGGCGTCGAGGCGCCAGCCGGCGGCCGCGGCGTTCGCCTCGACCTGCTCGGGCTTCGTGGCGCCGGCGATGACCGAGCCGACGGACGGCTGCGAGGCGAGCCAGGAGAACGCGAGCTCGAGGAGCGTGTGACCTCGAGCCTGCGCGAACTCCTCGAGCTTCTCCACGATGTCGAAGTTGCGGTCCGTCAGCGTGCGGTCGGCGGCCGGTCCCTGCGACAGGCGGGCGCCTTCCGGCCTCGAGTCGCGCTTGTACTTGCCGGTCAGCATGCCGCTCGCGAGCGGGAAGAACGGCAGCATGCCCTGACCGAAGCGCTCGGCAGCCGGGATGACCTCGGCCTCGGCGCCACGCGTGAGCAGGTTGTACTGGTTCTGGGCGGAGATGAACGGCGCCCAGTGGTTCGCCTGCGCGACGTAGTGCGACTCGGCGATCTGCCAGCCGGAGTAGTTCGAGTTGCCGAGGTAGCGCACCTTGCCCGACGTCACGAGGTCGTCGAGCGCGCGCATCGTCTCCTCGACCGGCGTCTTCGGGTCGGGGCGGTGGACCTGGTAGAGGTCGATGTAGTCGGTGTCGAGGCGGCGGAGGCTGTCCTCGACGGCCTGCATGATGTACTTGCGCGAGGTGCCCGAGGTCATCGGACCCTCGCCCATCGGGCTGGCGAACTTCGTCGCGAGCACCACCTCATGGCGGCGCCCCTGGATGGCGCGTCCGATCAGCTCCTCGGACTTGCCGCGGCCGCCGTAGACGTCGGCGGTGTCGAAGAGGTTGATGCCGACCTCGAGCGACTTGTCGATGACGGCCTTCGTGGCGTCGTAGTCGATGCGACCGCCGAAGTTGTTGGTACCGAGGCCGACGACCGACACCTCGAGGCCGGAATGGCCGAGTCTGCGGAACTCCATGAACACACACCTCCCGAGGTGGCTTCAAATCTGACTGAGACACTCGGGATTATACGGGAACTCCAGGAGCGGCCCGTTCGCCAGACGTGATGAGAGGCCCTCGCGGGCCTCCCATCCTCGATCACTCGATGGCCGGGTGGCCGGGCTATGCAGCTTCCTTCATCGAGCCATCACGCGACGGGGTGTTCGCGTTCGATGGCTTGGCCGAAGCGGAGCTGCCATCGAGCTTGAAGATCGACACCTGACGACGGAGGTCGTCGGCCAGCTCGCCGAGCGTGAGCGTGGAGGCGGTGAATTCCTCCACCTGAGCGCTCATCTCCTCGGCAGACGCCGAGACTTCCTCGGCGGCGGCGCTGTTCTCCTCGGCGACCCCCGCGATCGAGGCCACGGCGTCGGCGACGGAAGCGGCCGAAGCCTGCATCTGCTGCGCCGCAGCCGTGTTCGACTCGACGACGTCGCTGATCTCCACGAGGCGACCCGCCATGTCGCGGCCGGCCTCGGTGAGGTCCTTCGAGCCATTCGAGATCTGGGCGATCTCGCGGGCGACCGCGTCGGCGGCGGCCAGGATGCGACCCAGGGCCTCGTCGGCGGTCGCGGCGGCGCGGTTGCCGCTCTCGACCTCCTCGGCGCCCTGGTTCATCGCGCGGACCGACGCGTCGACGCCGGCCTGCACACCACCGATGAGGGCGGCGATCTCCTTGGTGGCCGCGGCGACGCGCTCCGCCAGCTGGCGGACCTCGTCGGCGACGACCGCGAATCCTCGACCCTGCTCGCCGGCGCGCGCGGCCTCGATGGCGGCGTTGAGGGCGAGGAGGTTCGTCTGCGAGGCGATGTCCTCGATGACGGCGACGATGTTGCCGATCTCGGCGGAGCGCTGGCCGAGGCTGGCCACCTCCTGCGCGGCGGCCTCGACCGTGCGCTGGATGCGACCCATGCCCTCGACGGCCTGCTGAACGGCGTCGGAACCCTCGCGAGCGACGTCCGAGGCCTCTCCGGCGCCGGTCGCAGCGCGTTCGGCGTTCGCCGCCAGTTGCTCGGCGCCCGCGGCCACGCGGTCACCGGCGGAAGTCGCCTCGACCACGGACTGCGACTGGGTCTCGACGCCGCGCATCACCTCGTCGATGGCGCGCTTGAGGTCGTTCACGCTCGTGCCGATCTCGGTGGCGTTGGTGGCCTGCTGGCTGGAGCCCTCGGCGACCTGCGAGGTGGTCTTCGCGACCTCCTGCGTGGCGATCGAGGCCTGCTCGGCGCCCTGCGCCAGCTGGTCCTTCGACTCGGCGAGGCTCTCGGCGGCGTGCTTCGTGCGGCCGATGACCTCGCGGAGGTTGGTAATCATGGACTTGAAGGCGTTGCCCAGAACGTCGCGCGGCGACTTCGGCTGGACGTCGCGGGTGAGATCGCCATCGGCGATGCTCGAGGCGACGGAGGCCATGCCCTGCAGGTAGACGATCATCTCGCCGAAGGCGGTGGCCATCTCGCCGATCTCGTCGCTGCTGTTCACCTCGACGTTCTGCTCGAGGTCGCCGGCCGCGATGCCGACGGCCGCGACCTTCATCTTGTTCACGCCGCTGGAGATGCTCTGACCGAGCCACCAGGCGATCGCCGAGGCGGCAACCACGGCGACGAGCGCCGTGATCAGCATCAACGTCCGAGAGCTCGACGCGGAGGCGGCGGCGGACTCGTGCGCGTGCTCGGAGTCGGCGGTCGTCGATGCGTTGATGGTGGCCAGGCCCTCGAGGACCGAGAGCGTGAGCTCGTGGGTCTCGCCTTCCTCGGCCTCTTGGATGGCACCATCGATGTCGCCCTCGTCGATGTGCTCGAAGACGCCAGTCTCGGCGGCGACGAACCACGACTCGAGGTCGTCGGCGATGCGCTCGAGCTCGGCGAGCTCGGTGGCGGTCATCGCCGGGTGCACGCGGAGCTGGTCCTCGATCTGGAGGGCCTCCTCGTGATGCACCTCGAGCTCGTCGCGCAGCTCGGCGCGACGCGAGGCGGGTGCGACGAGGTACTCGAGCTCGATGGCTTCCATCTCGTGCATGATGATCGAGAGCTCGGCGGTGAGCTCCGAAGACTGACCGTTGAGGAAGACTTCCTCCTCGTGGTGGGCCATCGTCTGCATGCCGCGGATCGCGACCGCGCTGGCGATCACGAGCGCGAGGATGACGAGCGCGAAGCCTCCGAAGAGCTTCGTGCGCACGCTCAGTCGCGGCATCCACGACGCGGCGGACGACGAGTGCCCGGACGGCGGCGTGGCCTGGGCCTTCATGTTTCGGGGCGCCTTGCGGCGCTCACGGAGCTGAGTGAGGTTGGCCATTTCGGCTATCCCTTCGCCACGTCGGCAAGCACGGAGCGGCCGTTGAGCGGCTGCACCGGGCGCGCGTTGTCGCCCACGATGTTGATGAACGCCTCCACCTGCTCCGCCGAGGCGGAGAGCGGGGTGGTGATCACGTGCCACTTGACGCCTTCCGAACACGGCGGCGTCGTGAGCGAGCCGGAGTAGCGGAAGACGGAGCGGTCGAGGGGCAGCAGCGCCTCCGCGACGAAGCCGTCGATGTGGACCTCGTCCTCGGTGGTCGTCGGCAGGGCTGCCCAGACTCCATCGAGGGTCGGGTTGTGCTCGCCGAGCTGGTAGAGCGCACCGATGACGGCGAGTTCGCCCTCAGCGTTGCGGTGCACGAAGTGCACCTCCATCGCGGCGGGCTTGCCATCGATCTCGTGCTCGCTGGGTGCGTGGAAGTGGAACTGGAGCAGCTCGTAGCGCTCGCCGTCCACCATCACGCCGCTGCCCTCGGCGACGTTGCCCTGGATCGTGTGGCCGTTGTTGATGACGGTCAGCGCGGAGGGCACGTAGTCGAACTGCACATCCGTGAGCCCGATGGGGAGCGACGCCGAGATGTTGATCGGCGACTGCGACGTGCCGGTCGAGCACATCGCCCAGTCGTCGGCGAGCGAGCCCCACATCTCGGGGCCGGTCTCGCCGGCGTACGTCCAGTGGGGCGCCTCGTGAGCGGATTCCGTCGAGGCCCCGGTCGGATGATCGCCCGCCTCGGCGTCGTGGCCGGCCTCGAGCGCGAACGCCGAGACCTCGGACGCCAGCGACTCGACCTCGCGCTGGAGCGTCTCCAGCTCGCGCGTCACGGCACGCTGGTCCGCCTGGATCTGGGACACGTCGGCCGTCAGGGCCTCGATGTCCTGGTCCGGAGCACTGTCGCCGCTACACGCGGCGACGAGCGCCACCGCCCCGAGGAAGGTTGTAGAGAGCCAGACGCGGCCGGGGAGCCGCGCGGCTCGACTGTCGGTTCGTGGCACGGGAGCGACCTCGATCTAGACTGACGTCCGGCTCGTGTCGCCACGGCCGGAAGTCGAGGAGTGGTATGTATCCATCCTTCGGGTTCGGACCGCAGGTACACAGTCAGGAAATCCCCTTGGGACCTTGGTCCCGGGCCCCAGTGTCAGGAATGCGTCAGTTTCGCCAGATTCAGGCGGCAGGCTGGACTACCCGTAGGAGGATGCGGTGCGTGAGCTGAAGCTCGGGATCCTCGACCAGTCGCCGATCCGCAAGGGCGGCACGCCGCGCGAGGCGCTGCTGGCGACCCTCGAGCTGGCGCAGGCCGCCGACCGCTTCGGCTACGAGCGCTACTGGCTCGCCGAGCACCACAACAGCGGCACGCTGGCGAGCGCGAGCCCGGAGCTGCTGATCGGTCCGATCGCCGCCAGCACCTCGAGGATTCGCGTCGGCTCGGGCGGGGTCATGCTGACGCACTACTCCGCCCTCAAGGTGGCCGAGACGTTTCGGATGCTCGAGACGCTCTACCCCGGACGAATCGAGATGGGCCTCGGGCGGGCGCCGGGCAGCGACCAGCTCACGGCTCGCGCGCTGGCACACGGGCCGGGTGCACTCCCCCTCGAGGCGTATCCCGACCAGGTGATGGACGTGCTTTCGTTTATGTCGAACGAGGTGCCGGACGATCACCCGTTCGCGGGTGTGCGGGCGACGCCGACCGGTGACGCGATGCCCGTACCGTGGCTCCTCGGATCCGCGTACGACAGCGCCCGCTTCGCCGCGGAGCTCGGCCTCGGGTTCTCGTTCGCGCAGTTCATCAGTCCGGACGGCGGCCAGCGCGTCGTGCGGGAGTACCGCGAGCAATTCCAGCCGTCGCCGTTCCTCGACAAGCCGCTCGTCAGCATCGGCGTGCACGCGCTGTGCGCCGACACGGACGAGGAGGCGCATCGCCTCGGGATGAGCCGTCACCTGATGCGGTTACGTCGAGCACAGGGGCGTCGCTCCGAGGGCGGCGTGCCCAGTCCCGAGGAGGCACTCGCGGTCGAGTTCAACGAGCCTGAGCTCGACTACATTCGCTACCAGCAGAGTCTCGCCCTCGAGGGCGGGCCGGAGCGCGTGCGGGAGGGCCTGCTCGCCATCGCCGACGAGTACGAGGTCGACGACGTGATTGTGCTGACGATCACGCACGACTACGCCGCGCGCCTGCGCTCGTACGAGCTGATCGCGGAGGCACTCGGGCTGGGCGAACGTGCGGCGGCTGCCCCACCGGAGGCCGGGGCCCGCTAGCCTGTAGGCACGATCCGACGACCACGGCCGCGACGGCGGCCGAGACCCACACGAATGCACCGCGCAGGGACGCCGCCGGTGCGTCGCGCGACGTCTCGGGAGACACCTCGTGGAAACCGCCGCCGTTACCGCCCTCGGCGTGATCGGCTTCGCCGCCGCACTGTCCGGGATGGTCGCGCGCCGGCTGCGGCTGCCGGCAGTCCTGATCTACCTCGTGATCGGCGCGATCGCCGGCCCTTCGCTCCTCGGCCTCACGGACCCGCACGAGATCGGCCCGATCTACGAGGTGTCGGTCGAGGTCCTCGTCGCCCTCATCGTCTTCGAGGGCGCGTTCTCCATCGATGTGACGTACCTGCAGCGTGTCGGACGCGTGGTGCGCAATCTTCTGACGCTGGGCATGGTGATCACGATCGTCCTCGCGACCGCGCTCGCCGGGGCGTTGGACGTCCTGCCGTGGCGGACGGCACTGCTCTTCGGGGCGCTGGTGAGCGTCACGGGACCGACGGTCATCCTTCCGCTGGTCCGTCGCGAGCACCTCACGGACCGCGTCTCGGCGGTGCTGCTCGCGGAAGGCATCCTCATCGACCCGCTGGGGGCGATCGCGGCGGTCGTCATCCTCGATTTCGTGCTGCCCGGCGTGGAGACCGAGCCGGTGGCATACGTCGTCAGTCGCCTCGCGGGCGGCCTCGCACTCGGCCTCGTTGGGATGCTCGTCGTGCGAGGGGTGCTGTGGATTCACCGCACGCCCACGGCGACCGACGTGACGCCCCTGCTGCTCGGCATCAGTGTCGCCACTTACGCCGCCGCCGAGCGCCTGATCCCGGGGTCGGGCCTGACGGCGATGGCGACGCTCGGGGTGGCGCTGGCGGCGACGCCGGTTCCGCACGCCGAGGCCGTGCGCGGCTTCGAGGACGACCTCTCGCGGATCCTGATCGCGGCAGTGTTCATCCTCGCGACGGCCGCGGTCGAACTCGATACGGTGCGCATCCTCTGGCCGTGGGGCTTCCTGACGGTCATCGGGCTGATGGTGATCGTGCGGCCACTCGCGGTCTGGGTCTGTGCGATCGGGTCCGACCTGACCGCACGGGAGCGGCTGTACATCGGGCTGATCGGGCCTCGAGGCGTAGTGGCGGCCTCGCTGGCCGCGTTCGCCGGCGAGCGTCTACCGGACGACCTCGGCGGGGCGACACTCACGGCCCTCGTCTTCCTCACGGTGCTGCTCACCGTGGCCATACAGTCAACGTACGCCGGCTTGATGGCCGGCCTGCTGGAGGTACGAGCGATGCGTGCGCTGGTGGCAGGTGCGGGATCGGTGGGGAGCCGGCTGGCGACGAACTTGAGCGCGCGCGGCTTCGATGTCGTGCTCGCGGACTCGGATCCCGAGGTCGTCGAGCGCGCGCGTGCCGAGGGGTTGAACGTGACGGCCGGGGACGTGACCGATACGCGCTTCCTCGAGAAACTCGGCGCCGCCGAAGCTCGCATCGTCGTGGGTGCGACGGACAGCGACCAGGCGAACCTGCTCTTCAGCCAGTACGTCCTGTCGGTCGCGCCCGAGGCGGAGGCGTACGCTCGCGTCAGCCAGGTCCTCGCGGAGGACGCCTTCAAGCGGGCGGGCGTGCGCGTCATCTCCGAGACGGACGCCGTGACCGAGGCGATGCTGGAGTCGCTCGGTGCGCCCGTGCTCTACGACGCCTTCGCGCCCGGCGCCGGCGGGCGCATGAGCATCGAGGTCGCAGTCGGCTCGGGTCTCTCGGGCCGTCTCGTGCGCGACCTGCGGCTGCCGCCGCAGGCGCTGCTGCTCCTCGTGCTGCGAGGCGAGCGCGAGATCGTCCCGAACGGCACGACACGCCTCGAGCGGGGGGATCGGCTCATCCTCTTCGGCCGGACGCAGGCCGTCGAGGAGGCGCGTTCGGTCCTCGTGTCCGTCGAGTAGCACGAACGCGATGTATGTCGCGTTTCGGTGCGGTAGTCTGCGCACAGCGGCCGACCGGAGCCGCACGAGGCGGAGGCGGCAGGCATCGTGCTGTCGAGACTGAAGCGCGCGCTCGACCCGCGGCGCGGCTATCCCTCGAACCCTCGCATCGACCGCGTGGCGCCGTGGCTGCTCATCGGGCCGGTGCTGCATCCGAGCGACTATCGCCAGCTCGCCAGCTTCGACGTGACGCACGTCGTCGATCTGCGCGCCGAGGACATCGATGACTCGGAGCGCCTGGGTGAGGCCGGCATCGTCTGGCACCACCTCCCCATCGAGGACCGCATGGCGCCGACGGTCGACTCGCTTGGCTCACTCCTCGAGTGGCTGAACGACGCACGAGAGTCGGCGGGCGACCGCATGACGCTGTACGTGCACTGCCAGGGTGGCGTTGGGCGCACGCCGACGGTGGCGACGGCCCTGCTGATGGCGACCGGGTTCTCGCTGCCGGACGCGATGCGCCTCGTGCGGGCGGCGCGACCGGAGTCAGCTCCGACCGAGGAGCAGCAGCAGTGGCTCGAGTCGCTGAGCTTCGACCAGGCGGAGTCCGCGTAGCCGCGTTTCCTCGAGACATTCCCGGATAGGAACTGCGTTCGTCCTCGCGGACGCTCTTCACCGTGACGCCGAAGCACATCGGCGGGGTGGAGGTGGGGCCGTGGCGGCTCAACGACGCGGCTCGGACGACGGAGGCCTCGGAGACGACGGCGCTTTCGCGGCTAGTCGGGCGAGCGCGGCCCCGGGCGACGGCCTCGATGCTGCGCGGGGCGTGGGCTGGGGACTCCTCCTCGCAGTCGTGGGGTTCTGGGGTCCGATGCTCGCCCTGTGGCGGTGGCTGCACCGCTAACCGTGGGCGGCTCGATCGGCCGCGGCCGCAGCGAGCGCCTCGAGGAATCGCACGCGCCAGGCGTGGACGTCGTTCTCTTCGACCGTGCGGTGCATCGCGGCCCAGCGGCGGCGTCGCTCCTCGAGGGGCATCGCGAGGGCGGTCGTGATGGCCTCGGCAGTGGCATCGACGTCTCCGGCGGGCACCACGAGCGCCTCGGGCAGTTCCTCCACGGCGCCGCAACCGTCCGAGAGGATGAGGACACCCGGGTCGGCTTCGGGCTGCAGCGCGACGTACTCCTTCGCGACGAGGTTCATGCCGTCCGACAGCGACGTCACGAGGCAGACCTCGGCGTCGCGCATGCTGGCGGCCACCTCCTCGGGGGCACGCGTCGCCACCTCAAATTGGACGGCTCCCTCATCGAGGCGTGCGATGTCGGCGGCCAGCTCCTCGGAACGCGCGCGTTCAGCGTCGTAGGCGGGGATGCCGGCCCTCGATGGGGCGGCCCACTGCACCATCGCGACGCGCTCGCCGAGCGTGCGGTCGGCGTGCAGCGCGCGGTCGAACGCCTCGAGGCGCAGCGGGATGCCCTTCGTGTAGTCGAGGCGATCGACACCGAGCAGGATGCGGCGGCCGCGGCGAAATGAACCGAACGCGTCGTCCGGATGTCGAGCCGCCGTCGCGCGAATGCGCGCGGGATCGATGGAGATCGGGTGCCCCTCGACGAGCGGCGTGACGCCGTCCTCGGTGGCCGCCTCGATGTACGAGCGCAGGCGGTCGGCGTCGCGATGCGTCTGCATGCCGACGAGGTCGTACGCGCGCATCGACGCGGCGATGTCGGATTCGTGCGGGATCTGGGCCCAGACCTCGGGAAGCGGGATCGGGATGTGGTGGAAGTACCCGAGCGGGCCGTCCCAGCCTCGGGCCCGCAGCTCGGCGCCGAGGGGCATGAAGTGGTAGTCGTGCACCCAGACGAGGTCGTCCTCCTGCAACTCGGCCATCAGCGCCTCGGCGAAGCGGACGTTTACGGCTCGCCACGTCGCGTACTGCGCGGGGTTGATCGAGGCGCGATCGGGAAAGCCGTGCATCAGCGGCCAGAGCGTCTGGTTGCAGAAGCCTTCGTAGTAGTCGCGGACCTGCTCCGGGGTGAGGTCGAGCGTGACGTACTCGACGCTACCGCGAACCTCGCGGACGCGCGGGCCCGGAGCATCACTCGCGCTGCCGCTCCAGCCGAGCCAGAGCCCGCCTTCGGCCTCGAGAGCGGGGAGCACGGCCGCCACGAGCCCGCCGGCCGCGCGCTCGGTCGAGGGCGGCGGCACGCGATTCGAGATCGCAACGACGCGACGGCCTCGTTCCTGCGCCCCGTCGGCAGCTCGAACATCGGACATGCACCCTCCTCGGGGTCCCAGCGGGGCGACTCGCGACCGGGGCTGGTAGGCTCGACGACTCAGAGCCTACCGCGTGATCCAGTCGGGACGGAGACGGCGTGACCTCCAACGACATGACGGCCGTGCTCGTCGCCGACCTCGGCGGCACGCAGACGCGCGCGGCCGTCATCGATCGAGAAGGCACACTTCACTCGAGGGTGGCGCACCCGTCCTCGGAGGGTGATCCGTCGACGCTGACCTCGACGATGCGCGAGGCGCGTGAGGAGGCGGGACTCGACGTCTCCGGGGCGGTCGTGGGCGTGCCGGGCCCCGTCTCGTACATCGAGGGTCGTTCGCTGCGGCTGCCAAACCTGCCGCAGTGGGAAGGGCACGTCGCTGCCCAGGCGATCGCCGATGACCTCGGGCTCGCGGTGTTGTTGGCGAACGACGCCGACCTCGCGGCGCTGGGCGAGCACCGCTTCGGGGCGGGGCGCGACACCCTGGACATGGTGTACGTCACGATCAGCACGGGCGTCGGCGCGGGTGTCGTCCTCAACGGGCGGCTGCTGCACGGACAGCGGTCGGTGGCCGAGATCGGACACACGCTCATCGACTTCGAGGGCGGTCGGACGGTCGAGGAGCTGGGGTCGGGAACGGCCCTCGAGGGTCTGACCGGCCTCGATGGCGCCGAGGTGACGCGTCGGGCCCAGGCGGGGGACGCCGACGCACTGGCGGCGTTCGCGCGCGTTACGAGCGCTTTCGCCGCCGGCGTGCTGAACCTCGTGATGCTCTACATGCCGCAGCGGGTCGTGATCGGCGGCGGCGTCTCTCAGGCCGGCACGCTGGTCCTCGACCCGGTGCGAGCACTCCTCGAGGAGCGCGGGCCCTCGATGGCGATCGTGCCGGAGGTCGTGCGGGCCTCGGGAGGGGACGACGTCGGATTGCTCGGCGGGCTCGCGCTATGGCTCGACCGGGACGCTGCCGAGGGCACGGAGCGCATCGAGGCGGCGCAGCCGCGACCTCGAGCCTGAGCCAACCGCACCTCGATGGACGACACGCGCTCCCTCCTGATCGTTCGCAACCCACGCGCCCGCACCGCTCCGGCCGAGCACGAGCTGGTCGAGGCGAGCGCACCACTCTCGAAGGCGGGCTGGCAGGTCGACATCCGCACCACGGAGGCGCCGCACCACGCGGAGACGCTCGCGCGCGAGGCTGCTGATGCAGGCGTGCGGACCGTCGTGGCGTGCGGCGGCGACGGGACCGTTCGCGAAGTCGCGTCTGGCCTCGTGGGGAGCGACACCGCACTCGCGGTCATGCGGGGCGGTACGGCGAACGTCTGGGCCCGGGAGATGGGCGTTCCGGATGGCGCACGGCCGGCGCTTGCGTGGATGGTGCGCGCGAAGCGCCATCGCGTGGACACGGGCCTCGCGCGCCTCGATGGCGGGGCCGGAGAGCGCTTCCTGCTGATGTGCAGCGTCGGGCTCGATGCCGCGGTGCTACGGGCGGTCGACGGCACCGGCAGCAAGAAGCGCCTCGGACGGGCCGCGTTCGCCTGGCCCGCGATGCGCGCGCTACGGACGGCCGCGCCGGTCGACGCGCTCATCGGCATCGACGGCGGGACGCCGGAGCGGCGCTCGCTCCTGCTGCTCGTTGCCGGGAACACGAGGTCGTACGGTGGCGTGCTTCGGCTGACGCCGGACGCGCTGATCAACGACGGTCGCCTCGATGTGAGCTCGTACTCGACGCGACCCGAGGGCGGGCGCGGCGCGCTCATCGGACGGGCGCTGTTCCGAGGGCTGCTGGGACGGTCCGGCGACGCGACCGGCATCGAGACCGCTCGAGGCGCCTCGATCCGCGTGGAGACCGCGGCCCCGCTGCCCGTGCAGGTCGACGGCGAGTACCTCGGGACCGCTCAGCGCCTCGAGATCGGGGTCGAGCCATCCTCGCTGGTTGCGCTCATTGGTCGGAGCGGTCGGACGCTGTTGCGGGGCTGACCGGGCCGGTCGGCGGGAAGCGGCCGGCAGCGCGCTCGAACTGGATCGCTGCGTTGATCACCGCGAGGTGGCTGAATGCCTGGGGGAAGTTGCCCAGAATCCCACCATCGGCGCCGACCTCCTCGCCGTGCAGACCAAGGTCGTTCGAGTGGTCGCAGATGCGTCGGAAGAGCTCGTGAGCCCGCTCCGTCTCGCCGAGCAAGATGAGCCCGTCGACGAGCCAGAGCGAACAGATCACAAAGGTGCCCTCCTCGCCCTTGAGTCCGTCGTCGTAGCCGCGGTAGCGGTGGAGGAAGCCGTCGGGCGCTGCGAGCTCGGTGGCGATCGCCTCGATGGTGGCGCGCATGCGGGGGTCGGTCGCGTCAATGAACCGCACGAGAGGCAGCATCAGCAGACTCGCATCGAGCGAGGTCTCGCCGTAGGCGGCGACGAACGTCCCACGGTCCTCGTCGAAGCCGTGCTCGAGGACATCGTCGCGAATCTCCTCGCGGACGCGGCGCCACAGCTCGAGATCGCCCTCGAACTCGCACTCCTCGACGGTGCGAATGGCGCGGTCGAGCGCGACCCAGCACATCACCTTCGAGAACGTGTGGTGGCGACGTCCGCTGCGCGCCTCCCAGACTCCGTCGTCCGGCTCTCGCCAGTGATCGATGACGAAGGCGACGACGCGCTGGAGAAACTCCCAGTACTCGGGGTCGATCTCGCCGCCGGCGCGGCGGTAGATGTGAGCGGCGTCCATCACCTCGCCGTAGATATCGAGCTGTAGCTGCTTCGAGGCGTCGTTGCCGATGCGAACCGGCTTCGAGCCGGCGTAGCCCTCGAGGTGATCGAGCGTGAGCTCGGTGAGCCGCCGTTCGCCGGCGAGGCCGTACATCACCTGGAGGTCGCGCGCGCGGCCGGTGGTGCTCCAGTCGACCCACTCCTTGAACTCGTGAGCCTCGCGCTCAAGGCCGAGGAGGGAGAGCGCGTAGATCGCGAACGAGGCATCGCGCACCCACGTGTAGCGGTAGTCCCAGTTCCGCTCTCCGCCGATGTGCTCCGGCAGTGAGGTCGTGGCGGCCGCGACCATGGCCCCTGACGGGGCGTAAATGAGCGCCTTCAGTGTGAGCGCCGAGCGCAGGACCTCTTCGCGATAGTCCCCGTCGTACTCCATCCGTGACGACCATGCGCGCCAGTAGGACACGGTGGTGTCAAGGCGCTCGCGCAGGTCGCCGTCCGAGAATTGATGCACCTCGAGGTGGCCGAAGTGCTGGTGATAGGACGCCGTCGTCAGCAGGGTCTCGCCTGCCTCGAGGCGCCCTTCGGAGATGAAGCCGCCCTCGACGGTCTGAACCGGCATCGAGCAGAAGAAGCTCAGGCTGTCGGCACCGCCGTGTGCGAAGCCGGCATAGTCGCCCTGGGGCGAGACGTGGGGCGTGATGCTGCCGTAGTCGAAGCGGGGGTGGCAGTCCACGCGCACATCAACGTGCCCGTCCAGGCACTCGGCGATGCGTGCGAGCTGGTGGAGCGGCTGGGTCGAGCGCGGCTCCTCCGGCGACGAGGCGGGGTGCAGCGGCATGAAGTCGGTGAGCTTCAGCGCACCCGTCCGCGTTCGGAAGGTCGTCTCGAGGACGTTCGTCCCCTCAATGTACTCGCGCGTGACGCTGTAGACGTCCGTCGGCACCACCTGGAAGTGACCGCCTCGGTCCCAGTCGAGCAGGCGCCCGAAGATCGACGGGCTATCGAAGCGCGGGAACGAGCACCAATCGATGGAGCCAGCATTCGAGACCAGCGCGCACGAGTGCATGTCGCCGATGAGCCCGTATGCACCGATCGGTGGGTAGCGCTGCGTCCGGTCGCCCGGAGGCCGGGGGGCAGGCGCAGCGGCAGCCTTCGGGTCGGGGGATTCGGTCATTGGGCGTCAGTCCCTGCGGCCGCGTGGTCGGCGACCACGATCACGCGCTCGGAGGCCACGCGTGCCGCGGGGATGTCGTCACCCTCCAGCAGTTGGGTCAGCGCCTCACGCTTCGATTCACCGACGACGAGGAACAGTGCCACGGACGCGGCATCGAGGACGGGGTACGTCACGGTGAGCCTCGAGAAGTCGGGGCGCTCGACGCGCACCACGAGGCGCTCACGCTCCTCCAGGGCGGGATCGCCCGGGAACAGCGATGCGGTGTGCCCGTCCTCACCGAGCCCAAGAAGCGCGAGATCGAGGCGCGGGGTGGCACCGAGGCGGTCGCGCAGCAGGCGCTCGTACGCCTCGGCGTCGCAGGTCTCGCCGGGCATCGCGTGAACGGTGGCGGGGACGTGCGCGAGCAGCGCCTCGTGCGCCATGTGGAAGTTCGAGGCGGGGTGGTTCGGCGGCACACAGCGCTCGTCGCCGAAGAAGCACTCGATCTCGTGCCACGGCAGGTCGGCTCTCACGAGGCGCCCGTAGAGGCCTCGAGGGGTAGAGCCGCCCGCGAGCGCCCAGGTGCGGGGCCGCAACTCGAGGATCAGTCGTGCGGCCTCGGCGATGGGGTCGGCGCCGACCAGCAGTTCGGGAGTTCGACGTGCCACGGGCTAGTGCGGGATGTGCTTCTCGTGCATATGCCAGCGACGCTCGCCGATGAGCGCGTCGGCGCCGCGCGGGCCCCAGCTGCCGGCCGGGTAGAACTGCAGCGGCGGCATGTCGTCCAGGACCGGCTGCAGCACCTCCCAGGAGCGGCGCACGGCGTCGTCGCGCAGGAAGAGCATCGCGTCGCCGTCCATCGCATCGAAGAGCAGGCGCTCGTAGGCCTCGGCGGGCTCCGTCATGAAGGAGTCCTCGTACGAGAAATGCATGTTCACAGCGCGCAGTCCGATCTCGGGACCAGGCACCTTCGCCATGAAGGTGAAGGTGATGCCCTCGTCGGGCTGAATGCGGATCGCGAGGTGATTCGGCCGGTGCTCGTCCATGTCGAGTCCGACGCTCTCCCAGAGGTGGACGGGCGCCTCCTTGAAGGAGATGAGCACCTCCGTGTCGCGCCTCGGGAGGCGCTTGCCGGTACGCAGATAGAAGGGGACGCCGGCCCAGCGCCAGTTGTCGATCTCGGCGCGGAGGGCGACGTAGGTCTCGGTTTCGGAGTCGGGCGGGACCCCGGTCTCCTCACGGTAGCCGAGGGCGGGACGGCCCTCGACGGTGCCCGAGGTGTACTGGCCTCGGACGACGTCCTTCGGCTGGACCAGCTTCATCGCCTGGAGCGCCTTGGCGGTCTCGTCGCGGATGGCGTTGGCGGTGAAGTTGATGGGGGGCTCCATTGCCACCATCGACAGGACCTGCAGCGCGTGGTTCTGGATGATGTCGCGCATGGCGCCGACGCCGTCGTAGAAGGCGGCGCGGCCACCGGTGCCGATCGACTCGGCGACGGTGATCTGGACGTGGTCGATCGCGTCTCGATTCCACACCCGCTCCCAGATGTGGTTCCCGAACCGTAGGACCATGATGTTCTGGACGGTTTCCTTGCCCAGGTAGTGGTCGATGCGGAAGATCTGCGACTCATCGAAGTGGCCGCGGAGACGACGGTCGAGGTCCTGCGAGGACCCGAGGTCGAAGCCGAAGGGCTTCTCGATGACCAGGCGCGTTCCCTCGACGAGGTTCGCCTCGGCGATCTCGTCCACGAGCCCCGGCACGGCCGTCGGCGGCGTCGACAGGTAGATCAGGCGCCGGTCCTTCGTCGTTCGCTTGCCGGCGAAGCCGAGGCCCCCGGCCGAGCGCGGTACGTAGACGAGGCGGTCACGGAGCTCGATCCAGGCCTCGTCGTAGAGGGGACGGCGAGCGTGCGCCTTGATGGCGTTGGCGGCTCGGAGCTTGAACGTCTCGTCGTCGGTCTCCTCGCGGGCGTAGCCGATGATGGCGCCCTCGTTGGGGAGCAGGCCATCGATGAAGAGGTCGTAGATCGCCGGGATCAGCTTGCGCCGGGCGAGGTCACCGGTCGCACCGACGAGGATGATGTCCTGGTCCGGCGGTGGCTTGAGCGTGTATCCGGCGAGAGTGCCCGCGCCCTCGGGGCCTGATGGGCGCTCGGGTACGACGTCGTAGTCGACGCCTTCCTCGTCGTCGTACCTATCGTCCCTGAGGAGCTCGTCGGCGGCCGGCTCCCTCACGTCGACTGCACCGCGTGGCCACCGAACTCGTTGCGGAGCGCCGCGATGACGCGCATCCCGAAGGCGTTGTCGTCCCTCGAGGCGAAACGGGCGAAGATCGACTGCGCGATGACGCCGGCCGGAACGCCGTGCTCGATCGCCTCGATGACGGTCCAGCGGCCCTCCCCGGAGTCATCGACGTAGCCTCGGAGCTGCTCGAGGTCGGGGTCCTTCTCGAAGGCGCTCTCGGCGAGTTCCAGGAGCCACGAGCGCACGACGCTGCCGTGGTTCCACATCGCCGCGACCTGGTGCAGGTCGATGTCGAACTTCGAGGCATGGAGCAGCTCGAAGCCCTCGGCGTAGGCCTGCAGCATCCCGTACTCGATGCCGTTGTGGACCATCTTCGTGAAGTGACCGGCGCCGACGGGGCCGATGTGGGCGTAGCCACCCTCGGGCGCCAGCGTCAGGCAGGCGGGCTCGACCATCGCCACGGCCTCGGGCTCGCCGCCGACCATCAGGCAGAATCCGACCTGCAGACCCCAGATGCCGCCGGACGTGCCGGCATCGACGAAGCGCAGGCCCTTCTCGGCGAGCGAGGCGCCTCGGCGCATCGAGTCGTGGTAGTTGCTGTTGCCGCCGTCGACGACGAGGTCGCCGGCCTCGAGCAGACCGGCCAGCTCCTCAATGGTCTGCTCGGTGGGGTCGCCCGAGGGGACCATCACCCACACCACGCGGGGTGCGGGCAAGGCTGCCACGAGGGCTTCGAGCGAATCGACATCGGTGACGTCCGGGTTGCGGTCGTAGCCCACGACCTCGTGGCCGCCGCGACGCAGACGTTCGCGAATGCCGTCGCCCATGCGACCGAGGCCGATCAATCCCATGCGCACGTGTGGCTCCTTCCGTGCGATTGCGTGCCGTGCGGTGCTAGCCGCCTGCGAGTGCCTCGAGCTCGTCGAGCGAGAGGCGGGCGACGCGTCGTCCGTGCGCGCGCAGCGATGCGAGGTCGCCGAGGGCCTGAGCCTGCTTCAGCCGCCCGAAGGTGAACGAGCGGCCCGGCACATCGATGTCGTTCGGATCGGCGTCCACGATCTGGAGAAAGACGCCGTTGTTCGGGCCGCCCTTGTGGAGCTGGCCGGTCGAGTGCAGGAAGCGCGGGCCGAAGCCGACCGTCGTCGCGACTCGATAGCGGTCGCGGAGGGCGACGCGCGCGGCCTGCAGACGGCGCTTCGTCTCCTCGTTGCGCGGCACGTAGGCGAGGATCGCGAGGTAGTCCTCGCCCGGCACGACCTGCGCGAGGACGTCGCGGGCAGGGGGCGTCGAGGGATCGACCTCGTCGCCAGCGAGGACGGCGTTCGTCGCGTCCTTCGCCTCCTGTACGTTCGGCTGGTCGAAGGCATTGATGCCGAGGATCTGCCCGGCGATCGCGGTCGCGAACTCCCAGCGGAAGAACTCGACGCCGAGTTGCAAGGCGTCGGTGAATGGGAGACGTACGACGGGATGACCGGCCTCGGCGAGCGGGCCGAGGCGCGCCTCCTCGATGTCGCCGATCGCGACGAAGAGGCGGCGCTCGCCGTAGACCTCGAGCGCGCCGAGTGGCTCCCCCTCGATGGGCAGGATCCCGAGGCCGTGCTTGCCCGTCGACTCGGCGATGAGCTGCTCGATCCAGTAGCCCAGCGTGTCGATCGCCTCGGGCAGGACGAGCGTGACCTGGTCGCGGCCCGCGAGCGCGCCCTCGCCGAGGACGGCGCCCAGCCACACGCCGGGGTTCGACGCCGGGTCCTCGGTGCGGCACGCCTCCTGCATCGAGTGGGCGGCCGCCGTCAGTGCCTCGAGATCCGCGCCGATCAGGGCGGCGGGCACGAGACCGAAGAACGAGAGCGCGGCGTAGCGGCCGCCGATGGTCGAGCGATTGAGGAAGGTGCGCCGGAAGCCGCGCTCGGAGGCGAGCTTCGCGAGGCCCGAGCCCGGGTCGGTGATGGCAATGAACTGCTCGCCGCGCGGGACGAGGCTCCAGAAGTGGTCGAGGTGCGACAGCGTCTCGATGGTCGAGCCGGACTTGCTCGCCACGATGAAGACCGTGCGCTCGAGTGTGATGGCGGCCTCGACCTCGCGCACCTGCTCGGGATCGGTCGCGTCGAGCACGATGAGGTCGAGGCCGTTCGGGCCCCGACCGAACGTCGAGTAGAAGACCTCGGGCGCGAGGCTCGAGCCACCCATGCCGAGCAGCACGACCGTCTCGAACCCGGCCTCGTGCACCTCGCGGGCGAAGCCTCGGAGGTCGTCGAGCTGCGGACGCATCTCATCGAGCACGTCGAGCCAGCCGAGGCGGTCCGTGATCTCGGTGGGGTCGGGCTGCCAGAGCGTGTGGTCGTGCTCCCACGTGCGCGGGATGGCTCGGTCGTTGGCCATCGTCTCGAGGCGCGTCGCGACCGCAGCCTCGATCGGACCGAGGCGCGTGCCGGCGGCCTGCGGCGCAATGCCGTGCGATGCATCCGTCATGACGCGGCCTTGACGGCACCGAGCGCGTTGCGAATCGCCTCGAGCAACCGCTCGAAGTCGGCGGCAAACGAGGCGAGGCCGTCCACGAGCAGCTTGTCGGTCACGGCATCGAGGTCCACACCGGCGGCGCGCGCCTCCGCGACGACCGCTGCTCCCTCGGCGATGCGTGCGGCATCGAGCGCCGTGCCATCGCCGTGATCGGCGAAGCCTTCGATGGTGGGCAACGGCAGGGTGTTCACGGTGTGCGGGACAACGAGCTGGTCGACGTAGAGCGTGTCCGGGTACGCGGGGTTCTTCGTGCTCGTCGAGGCCCAGAGTGGCCGCTGCGGCCGCGCTCCGGCGGCGGCAAGTGCCTCCCAGCGCGGCCCGGCGAAGATGGCGCCGAAGCGCTCGTAGGCGAGGAGCGAGTTGCCGATGGCGACACGACCGCGCAGCGGCGAGTCCTCGGGCAGCTGCTCATCGACGGCGGTGTCGACGCGCGAGACGAAGAACGAGGCGACGCTCGCGACGGAATCGAGGGGGAGGCCGGCGGCGTGCCGGCGCTCGAGGCCCTCGATGTAGGCCTCGGCGACGCGCTCGTAAGTGGAGACCGCGAAGAGCAGCGTGATGTTGACGTTCACGCCTTCGGCGATGAGCTCGGTGACGGCGGGCAGGCCCTCGGCGGTGCCGGGCACCTTGATCATGATGTTGGGCCGGCCAAGGAGACCGAACAGCCGCTTCGCCTCGGCGACGCTGGCGGCGGTGTCGCGCTCGATGCCCGGGGGCAGCTCGAGGGAGACGAAGCCGTCCTGGCGGGCGTTCGCCTCGTAGATCGGCAGGAAGGCGTCGGCGGCGCGGCCGATGTCGTCCGCGGCGATCTGGACGAAGGCGGCGTAGGGGTCGGTCTCTCCGGACTCGGCAATGCGCTGCAGGTCGTCGTCGTAGTCGTCCGAGCCGGTGATCGCCTTCGCGAAGATCGTGGGGTTCGAGGTCATCCCCTGGAGCCAGCCGTCCTCGATGAGGCGAGCGAGCTCACCAGAATCGAGGATGTGGCGGTCGATGAAGTCGAGCCAGACGCTCTGCTGCGCGGAGCGGAGTCGCTGAAGGGGGGCGGGAAGGGCCATCGCGGCCTCCTTAGGATTCGTTGGGGGAGCGGGAGAAGCGCTGCTCGATCTCGTTGACCTTCTGCAGGCGCTGACGGTGGCGGGGCGCGTCCGAGAAGACGGCTGCCTGGAACGCACGCACGATCTCGATGGCGAGGCTGGGGCCGATGACGCGAGCGCCCATGCAGATGACGTTCATGTCATCGTCCTCAACGCCCTGGTGGGCCGAGAACGTGTCGTGGCAGGTACCGGCGCGCACGCCTGGAATCTTGTTCGCTGCGACGCAGGCGCCGATGCCGCTGCCGCAGAGCAGGACGCCTCGATGCGCGTCGCCCGCGGCAACCGGCTCGCCAACGGCGAGGGCATAGTCCGGGTAGTCGACCGGCGAGTCGTCGAACGTGCCGACATCGCGCACCTGGTGACCGAGGCGCTCGAGCTCGGCGATGACGGGGGCCTTCAGCGGCAGCCCTGCATGGTCGGAACCGACGACGAATCGCACGCCGACCTCAATCCCCTGCGCTCACGACGGCGCGCGGCCGGCGCTCGACCAGCGCCACCGCGCGGCCCGCTACGGCCTCGGCCGTGAACCCGTAGTGCTTCATCACCTCGCCGCCCGGCGCCGATGCGCCGAAGCGGTCGATGGCCACGATCTCGCCATCGGTGCCCACCCAGCGCTCCCAGCCCAGGGAGGCGGCGGCCTCGATGGAGACGCGGGGCACGTCGGGCGGGAGCACCTCCGCCCGATACGCCTCGGACTGCGCCTCGAAGCGGTCCCAGGCGGGCATGCTGACGACGCGGGCCTGAACGCCGCGCTCACCGAGGAGCGCGCGCGTCTCGAGGGCGAGTGAGACCTCGGAGCCGGTGGCGATCAGGACGACGTCCGGTGTGCCCTCGGCATCGGCGAGTACGTAGGCGCCTCGAGGGACGCCGGCGCGGACGCGCTCGACATCCTCGATGACGGGAAGCGACTGGCGGGAGAGCGCGAGGACGGTCGGGCCCTCGGTGCGGTCGAGCGCGAGCTGCCAGCAGGCCGCCGTCTCGTTGGCGTCGGCCGGGCGCATGACGGAGACGTTGGGAATGGCGCGCAGCGAGGCGAGGTGCTCGACCGGCTGGTGGGTCGGACCGTCGCCGCCGACGCCAATGCTGTCGTGCGTGAAGATGTAGACCGCCCGCACACCCTGCAGCGCGCCGAGGCGAATCTGCGGGCGCATGTAGTCCGAGAACATCATGAACGTCGCGCTGAACGGCAGGATGCCGCCGTGCAGCGCCAGCCCGTTCACGATGCCGCCCATGGCGTGCTCGCGCACGCCGAAGTGGATGTTGCGGCCGGCGTGGTTCTCGGCGGACTGATCGCCCGCTCCGGGGAGAACGGCGTTCGTGGAGCCGGCGAGGTCGGCCGAGCCACCGATGAGTGTGGGAAGGACCTCGGTGAGGCCGGCGAGCACCTTGCCGGACGCCTGCCTCGTGGCGAGCGCACCATCGGAGGCGCCGAAGGCGGGAATCGAGGCGGCCCAGCCCTCGGGGAGCGTGCCATCGAGGGCGCTTCGCCACGCAGCCGCGACCTCGGGCTCCGCGGCCTCGAAGGCCTCGACCTGCGCGTTCCAGGAAGTCTCGAGGTCGCGGCCGCGGTCGAGGGCGAGTCGGAACTCGGCCAGCGCCTCATCGGGCACAAAAAACGGCGGCTCGGCGGGCCAGCCGAGGGCCTGCTTCGTCAGCGCGACTTCCTCGGCACCGAGCGGTGAGCCGTGCGCGGAGGGGTCGTTCGCCTTGTGTGGGCTGCCGTAGGCGATCGTGGTCGGCACGATGATGAGGGACGGACGATCGAGGTCCGCACGCGCGCGCTCGATGGCGGCGGCGATCTCCTCGATGTCGGTCTGGTCCTCGATGTGCTCGACGTGCCAGCCGTAGGCCTCGAAGCGGGCGCCCACGTCCTCGGTGAAGGTGATGTCCGTGTGGCCGTCGATCGTGATGCGGTTGTCGTCGTAGAGATAGATCAGCTTCCCGAGGCCAAGGTGGCCGGCGAGCGATGCGGCCTCGGATGCCACGCCCTCCATGAGGTCACCGTCGCTGACGATGCCGTAGATGCGATGGTCCGTGACCTCGTGGCCCGGTCGGTTGAAGGTGGCGGCCAGGAATCGCTCGGCGATGGCCATGCCGACGCCGGTCGCGAACCCGGAGCCCAGCGGGCCGGTGGTCAACTCGATCCCGGCGGTGTGGCCGTACTCGGGGTGTCCGGGCGTGCGGCTGCCCCACTGGCGGAAGCGCTTCAACTCGTCCATCGGCAGGTCGAAGCCGGTCAGATGAAGGAGGCTGTACTGCAGGATGGCGGCGTGGCCGGGCGAGAGGATGAACCGATCGCGACCGGCCCAGTGCGGGTTCGCCGGGTTGTAGCGGAGGAATCGAGTCCAGAGCGTGTACGCCATCGGCGCGACGCCCATCGCGGTGCCGGGGTGACCGTCGCCCGCCTGCTGCACGGCATCCATCGCGAGCGTGCGGATGGTGTTGATGCAGAGGTCGTCGATGGGACGGTTGGGCACGGGGCGGTTCCTTCCGGGCGGCGCGTCGGCGGGCTGCGTCCCGCCGTGCCCTTCGATCGTACCCCTTCATCTCAGTTACGCATTGCGGCCGCGTTACGGTCCCACGATCCGCGCAGGCACGAGGTCGATCGTCTCGGCACGACGGGGCGTTGCACATCGGGAGAACCCCAACGCCTCGAGGGTGGGCGTCAGCCCGAAGTGTCCTCGCGCTGTCTGGTGGCCATCGAAACGGTGTGCGTGCGGCCCTGCTTCACCTTCTCGTAGTTGCCGAACGCCTCGATGAAGGCGCGCTCGATGAAGCGGCGCAGGCCGGAGATCGTCACGACTACGATGCGTCCGCCCGGGCGAAGCGCGCGCTCGGCGTCGTGAAAGAGGATCGAATAGGCCTCGTTGCCGACCTTAGCGGGGAGGTTCGAGACCACGAGGTCGAATCGGCGGTCCGCGATGGCCTCGAAACCGTCGGAGAGCAACGCGTCGATGTTCTCGATGTTGTTGCGCGCGGCGTTGTCGCGCGCGTAGTCCACGGCCACGAAGTCGCGGTCGACCATCGTTGTCCGGCCTCGAGGGGCGAGGCGGGCGAGCGTGAGGCCGATGGGACCGTAGCCGCAGCCGAGATCGAGACAGTCGGCGTCGTCCGGCACCTCGATGTGGTCGAGGAGCAGTCGGGTGCCCTCATCGATGCCGCGCGGGGAGAAGAGGCCCCAGCGGCTGTGGAACGTCAGCTCGTGGCCTCGGATGGCCTCGGTGAAGACGAGGTCCTGGCGCAGGCGTTCGACGTCGGGCTTCGAGCGGGGCTGCGGCATCCGTCCTCCGGCGTCAGCGTCGAGCACGAGCGCGGCCGGAGTCAACGAGGGCGCGTCGATAGACTGGCGGGATGAAGGACTTCGACACGGCGCCGCCGGGCGGTCGGTGGACCCCGCCGGACTTCAGCGACCTCGAACGGGTCGCACTCGACCTCGAGGCGTTCGCGCCGGACGCGGAGCCGATCGCGCCCCTGCGCCTCCTGGGCGAGGGGTTCTTCTCGGTGGCGCTGGCGACGGCTTCGGACCACGTCTTTCGCCTCGGGACAGCGCCCGGCGTGTTCGAGCGCTACGAGAAGGAGTGGCGGCTGCTGCCGTGGCTGCGCGAGCACGAGCTGCCGCTCGAGGCGCCACGGCCTCGATGGCTGCTGGTGCCGGGTGATGCGTTCCCCTTCGGTGGGACGGGCTATCCGATGCTGCCCGGCGTCCAGATGACAGCCGACCTCATCGCGCAGGGTGATCGAGCGGCGCTCATCCGCCAGATCGCAGAGTTGCTCGTCGCCCTCCATGCGATGCCCACCGAGGAGCTTGCGGCGCTCGGCGTGCCGGGCCCGGAGCTCGAGCGGACGTGGGAGCGCGAGTGGCACGAGGCCTCGATGGCGGTGCTCCCCTCGGTGCTGTCGGCTCCGGAGATGGAGGCCGTCGCGCGCTGGTGGGAGGGGTTCCTCGACGTGCGCGATGCCTACAACGGGCCGCTGGTGCTGCTGCATCGAGACATCGGAGACGAGAACCTGCTGGCCTCGGAGGATGGCAGTCACCTCGTGGGGGTGATCGACTGGGAGCACGCCGCCGTGGGCGACCCGATGTACGACTTCGCGCACCTGCGGTTCATCGGCCTCGACTTCCAGCGCGAAGCGATTGAGGCGTACCAGGACCTCGGCGGGCGTGTGGACGGCGGGATGCACGAGCGCCTCGATTGGAACTGGCAGCTCGCGCCCTTCCCGGGGATCAGCCGAACGTGGCGACGGGGCGAGCAGATCGACGGCGACGAGGTGCGAGCGTCGCTTCAACGGCACGGTGTGCTCGAGGGGGTGACGAATGACTGACGCCGGAGCGCCGAACGTGGGCCTGGGGCGGCCGGACTACACGGCGCTCGAGTTTGGACCGCCCCTCGATGACCGGCCGTACGTGATCGCGAACATGGTCTCGTCGGCGGACGGGAAGGTGGTCGTCGAGGGGACCGAGCAGGGCCTCGGATCGCCGGACGACCAGGCGCTGATGCGCGAGCTGCGCTTCCACGCTGACGTGGTGATGAACGGCGCAGGGACACTGCGGGCCAGCGGCACCTCGTCGCGCGTGCCGGAAGCCCTGCAACAGCGCCGCATCGCAGCCGGGAAGCCCGCGAACCCCCTCGGCGCGGTGGTGACCTCGAGTGGCGCGCTGCCGCTGGACCGAGCGTTCTTCACGGCGCGCGACTTCGAGGCGATGGTCTTCGCCTCGGAGGAGGCCGGCGGCGAGCGCCTCGAGGCGCTGCGGGCGACGGGGCGGCCGCTGGTGGTCATGCCCTCGGATGCCGGTATCGCGTGGGTGCTGCGACACATGAGGCAGGAGCTCGGCGCCTCGCTGCTGCTGGTCGAAGGCGGGCCATCGCTGAACGGCGAGCTGTTCGACGGCGGGCTCATCGACGAGCTGTTCCTCACGGTGGGCTCGGTCGTGGTCGCCGGGGACGGGACGAAGACGGCGGTGCAGAGCGAGCGGCCGCCGGACCTCGATGCGCTGACACGCCTCGACCTGGTCTCGGCGGCGGTCAACGCGGCGACGAGCGAGGTGTACCTGCGCTATCGCATCGATGGGCGTGGGGCGCGGTAGCGGACCTCGGGGAGGTATGTGTCGCCGAACGGGTGGAGCTCGCGGGCGCCGTCGGCGGCCCAGCCGTGGCGCTCGTAGAAGCGGCGGGCGCGGGGATTCTCCTCGAGGGTCCAGAGCGTGAGCACCTCGAAGTCGCGAGCGAGGGCCTCAATGGCGGCGCCGAAGAGGGCATCGGCGACACCGGTGCCCCAGCGCTCGGGTGAGACGAACAGCAGGTAGAGCTGGCCGGCCTGCTCCTCGAGGGCGGCTCCGCCCTCGAGTGTGAACCGTGGACCGAACCAGGCGAAGCCAACGACCTCGGTACCACGTGTTGCCACGAGG
This sequence comes from Dehalococcoidia bacterium, assembly GCA_041390625.1. Classification (GTDB taxonomy): domain Bacteria; phylum Chloroflexota; class Dehalococcoidia; order UBA2979; family UBA2979; genus RBC038. The sequence continues at coordinate 148,750 of JAWKPM010000005.1, forward strand.
AGCGTCGAGCCGGGCCGATCGGTCAGGACGGTGCGCCACTCGGGGAGTCGATCCTCGACCGGACGGTCGAGGTCGGCGTCCGGGATCACGCCTCGATGGGCGGCGCGGCGGGCCTCGACCCAGATGGTCGCACACGCCTCGATGTCGGCCGGCGTGGCCGGCCTGAGCTCAACGTCCATCGGAGATGCCGGCGCCGGACGCGGTCATCCGGCGCCGGTCACGCTATCGAGCGGCGGTCGAGGGACTGTCGTGGCGCAGCCGCGCCTCGCGATTCCGCCGATGCGAACCGATCGCCGCGGCGACGATGCCGACGACGAGGGACACTTCCAACCAGGAAGCAACAACCAGTGCGATCCACCAACCCATTCGACCCTCCCTACGAGCAGAGGATGTCGCGGCCAGAGGGTACCGCCGCTATCGCGTTTTGTCATGCCTCCGTAACGATCTCCACGCCCTCCGATACGTTTCACCGGTGGGCCCGGGAGCGGCAAGAGGGAGGATTCCGCAGGATCTCGTCAGGCGGTCACCGGCGTGTGGCGCCTGAGGAAGTCGAGGATCGCCGCTTCTCCCTCGGAGGTGCTGCTGGCGGCGCCGTGCTCCTCGCCCTCGAAGAGGCGGACCTCGACGTTCGACATGCCCTCGGCGAGCTTCTCCCACTCGACGTTCGGGTAGACGGTGTCGGCGGTGCCGTAGACGACGAGCACGGGCATCTTGAGCTCGTGGAACCTCGACGTGGCGTCGAAGTCGAGGTGGGCCGCGTAGGTGCGGAGCTCGGCGCCGTACTTGTAGATGCGCTCCTCGCGAGGGATGGCGGAGAGCTGGGCCTGGATGGCGGCTCGACGCTCATCGCGCTGGCGCTGCTCTTCCTCGGACTGGGCGGGACGCGCGGCCGCGAACAGGTTGAGGCCGACGGTGCCGCCCTCGCGGCGAGCCTCATAGGCGGCGTCGACGCCCTTCGTGTTCAGCACCTCGATGCGCTCGCGGAGCTTGCCGAGGAGGTCGGGGTCCTGCGAGAGCCACGGTGCGGTCTCGGCGATGACGAGGCCGGCGCAGGCGTCGGGGTGCTCGAGTCCGAAGGTGGTGGCGATGGGGCCGCCGGCCGAGGTGCCCCAAACGAAGGCCTGCTCCTGGCCGAGGTGACGCAGCAGCTCGCGGATGTCCGAGGCGAAGAGCGACATGGTGTGTGGCACGTCGGGGAAGCCGGAGCGACCGGAGGAGCGGCGGTCCGGCAGGATCACCTGGAAGTGGGGCGCGAAGCGCTCCACCCATCCGGGCACGTTGCCGCCGGCGCCGGTGCCGAGGCCGCCGAAGCCGCCGTGGGCGAAGACGAGCGGGAAGCCGGAGCCGTGGGTCTCGTAGTAGATCTCGGTGCCGTTGATCTGGGCGGTCGGCATCGGTGGTGCGCTCCCTCGATGTGTCGGTGCGGGTGGGTCTTCGGGGGGATTATGCCCCTCGATGGCAAGCCTCGGTGGGGGCCGCTCCGGGCGCGAACCAGGTTGATTGACTCGATTGTTCTCGGTCGTCCGGGTCGGCGTCCGGATTCGAACTTGATTGACTCGATTGTGAGGTGCGGTTGGGGAGATCCGGATTCTCGATGACCAGCCAGGGCTTGAGCGCGCGAATCAGTGCAGCCTCGCGCGGGTCGCGCTGGAGGCGGACGTTCCAGGCGTCCGCAGCGATCGTCATGACGAGGTTCATCGCAGCGAGGTAGAGCTCGATGCGGCGAGCACGCGTGTCGGCAGGGTCGGGGAGCGGCGGCAGGGCGTCGGCGCCTTGCAGGGCACCGGCTGTGGCGTTGCGAAGAGCGAGGCGGAGGAGCTCGCGCACGGCGGGCGGGAAGAAGCGCAGCAGCGCATCGAAGGGCGCCTCGCGGACGAGCGCCTCGAGCTCGGCATCCGCGAGGTCGTGCGGCGAACGCCGGACGGCGTTGCGGTTGCCGCGGGGAGCGCCGGCACCGGGACGGCGTCCGCCCCAGTTGCGGCCTCGGGGCGTCGCTTCGGACTCGGACATGCCTCGATCGTGGGGACTCGGGGCGGGAACACCGAGGGGGAGGTGGCACCAACGGGGCCCCGGCGGCGGGAGCGCCTCGTTGTCTGCGTTTATGCGGCGGCGACCGAACGCGGGCATAGAGTGGTTCGAGGGGGTGCGATGGGGCATCAGCACGGCGGCACATCGCGAGCGGCGAGCGGCGGGGAGCGGCACGTGCGGCCGCTCGCCGTCACGTTCGGCCTCGTGGCGGTCTTCCTGGTGGTGGAGGCCGTCGGCGGCTTCCTGACCAACTCGCTGGCGCTGCTGTCGGACGCGGGTCACATGCTGACCGACGCGGTGGGCCTCGGCATGGCGCTGGGTGCGATCACGACGGCGAGCCGGGTCGCCGGAGGACGACGCCGGACGTACGGGCTGTACCGCCTCGAGATCCTCGCGGCGCTGGCGAACGCGGCGCTGCTCTTCGGCGTCGCGGGCTTCGTGCTGTGGGAGGCCGGGCGGCGCTTCATGGACCCGCCCGAGGTCGCGAGCGGGGCGATGCTCGCGGTGGCGACGGCGGGCCTGGTCGTGAACCTCGTGAGCTGGCAGCTACTGCGGGCAGGCGCGAGCGAGAGCCTGAACGTGGAAGGTGCGCTGCTGGAGGTGCTGGCCGACCTGGTGGGGTCGGTGGGCGTGATCGTGGCAGCGGCGATCACCCTGACGACGGGGTGGGCGTACGCGGATCCGCTCTTCGGGGCGGGCATCGGGCTGTTCATCCTGCCTCGAGCGTGGCGGCTGGGCGGGCGGGCGCTGCGCGTGCTGGTGCAGGCGGCGCCGCCGGAGATCGACCTCGAGGCGTTGCGCGCGGACCTCGAGGAGCTGGACGGGGTGCTGGACGTGCACGATCTGCACGTGTGGACGCTGACCTCTGAGATGGATGTGGCCTCGCTGCACCTGATGACGGAGGAGACGCGCGACGCGCATGCGGTGCTGGACGAGGCGAACGCGCTGCTGCGAGATCGCTATCGCATCGGCCACGCAACGCTGCAGGTGGAGCCGGCGTCGCACGGCGAGTGCGTCGAGACGAGCTGGTAGAAGCCCTCGCGTCCGCGAGGCGTCCGAGCGAGGTCGGTTCCTTCGGCGGGGCTCGCCCGCCCACCCCGGATCGTGGCGGCTTCGCTCCCACCCTCTTTCCTTGGATTTCCTTTGAGGTTGCGCGGGTGTGCGCGAAACCTGCGCGTCTAGACTCCACCTCGATGTTCGACAAAGCCTCGATGTTGCGGCGGGTGAACGGGGAGTCGGTGCTGCTCCTCGGTGGGGGGCGGGCGCTGCTGATGCAGCTGGCGCATCCCCTCGTGGCGCGCGGGGTGGCGGAACACAGCCACTTCGAGGCGGCGCCGCTGCGGCGGCTGGTGCGGACGCTCAGGCCGGTCTACGCGGTGGGGTTCGGGTCGGCGGGGCAGGCGGCGGGCGCGGCCTCGACGGTGCGAGCGCGGCATCGAGGGGTCGTGGGGGCCGGGTACAGCGCGCTCGACCCCGGCCTCGGGATGTGGGTGCACGCGACGCTCGTCGACTCGGCGCTGGTGACGTACGAGCGCTTCGTGCGCCCGCTCGAGGCGCGCGAGCGAACGGCGTACTACCTCGAGATGCAGCGCCTCGGCGAGATGTTCGGGGTGCCGCGGGCGTCGCAGCCGGCGGGTGTGGCGGCCTTCGAGACGTACGTGGCCTCGATGGTGGGGACGTTGGACGTATCGGCGGAGGCGCGGCGGCTGGCGGCCTCGGTGTTCGCGACGCGGCCGTGGGAGCTCGCGCCGCTGACCGTGGCGAGTCGGTGGGTGACGGCGGGGCTGCTGCCACCTCGGTTGCGGGCGGGGTACGGACTGCGCTGGAGCTCGGTGGACGAGCGGTTACTGTCGGGGGTGGCGGCGACATGCCGCATCGGGGTGCCGATGCTGCCTCGACGGCTGCGTCGGCCGCCGGCGTTTCTCATGCCTCGAGAGGTATAGGGGCTTCGATGGTGCGCTACACGCGGGGGACGTGAGGTACGCGCCTTCGGCGCGCACGGGTTGTCTCCCCGTCGGAGGGTGGCCCACCCGCCCACCCTTCGGTCCCTGGGGGCTACGCCCCCAGCCCCCCGCTCGGAGGCCTGAAGGGGGTCGCTCCCTCGAGACGGCTGGCGGCTATCCGAGGTCGATCGCCCCGGACTCGAACTCGTCGAGCGTGCGCGTGACGAGGAAGACCTGCCAGGTGTCGTGCTCGCTCAGCACCATCAGCGCGTCACTCGCGAGAGGAGGGCGCGAAGGGCCTACCACGGCGACGCGAGGGCTGTGCATCCACCCTCGATGATCGAATGCGCGAGTCGCGGTCTTGTCATGCCTCGATTATCGGTGCGCGAGCGGGCGATCGTGGGGGGAGGCTGTCGGCGCCAGCCAGCGACTCGGCGAGTGTGACCGCCTCGATGGGGGTGGCGGCTCGGTGGATGGGGAGGTCGTTGCCCTCGTGGTCGCGGGCGGTCCACGTGTCGAGGCCGACGATGGGGCGACCGGCGATGGCGGCGAAGGCGATCTCGGAGAGGGTGCCGTAGGAACCGCCGATGGCGATCACGGCCTCGGCACTGCGGGCGACGACGGCGTTGCGGGCGTGGCCGAGGCCGGTGGGGATGGGGACGTCGATGTGTGGGTTCGCCTCGGTGGCGTCGTCGCCGGGGAGGATGCCGACGGTGAGGCCTCCAGCGTCCTTGGCGCCTCGAGCGGCTTCGAGCATGACGCCGCCGCGGCCGCCGCAGATGAGGATGTGGCCGCGGGCGGCGAGCTCCCGACCGACCTCGTAGGCGAGCGCGGCGAGGCGGTCGTGGTGGTTGCCGGAGCCGATGACGGCGATGCGCATGGCGGGAGGGTAGCGACCTCGAGAGGCGGTCAGGCGGGGGCGCGCCAGGTGAGCACGTCGCCGCCCTGACCGAGGAGGACGGTGCCGGGAAAGACGCGGAGATGCCAGGGCTCAAGACGGAGCACCGCGAAGTTGTCGTCAGTGGGGCCGGGCCAGGTGGGGACCATGGCAGGGTCGTACCCGACGGGCGGCGGGGCGTCCTTGAAGAGGTTCCAGACGCGGGTCCGGGTCTCGTCGTCGAAGCCCCAGCTCGCGCGACACTCGGCGACGCAGGTGTCGTGCTCGGGGGTCCAGTAGTTCACCGAGACGTAGGGGTGCGCCTCGATGTGGGCTCGTTTCGTCGGGGTGGGCGAGGTGGCGATCCAACCAACGAGGTCGTCGCCCTCCCAGACCCAGAGGGGGTGAAGGATGCGGGAGCGGGGGCGGCCCTGAGCGTCGGTGGTGGCGACGGTGGCCCAGACAATCCGGTGAGCCATCTCGATGAAGCGCGGTCCGACGTCGCTGAGATTCGCCATCGTCGTGATTCCGCCTTCCTCGGGACGCCGAGGCGTTGGGCCTCGATGGCGGCATCGTACCTCGAGTGGTGCCAGGCTCAGTCGAGCAGCTTCTCGTAGAAGCGGCTCAGGCCGATCTGGTGGGGGGCCATGTCGGTGTAGGGCGGAAAGGGGTCGCAGCGGGTGAAGCCACGGCGCTCGTAGAGGATGAGCGCCTCGTGCTGGTGGATGCCGGTCTCTAGGCGGAGGAGCGATCGGCCCTCGACGCGTGCTTCGTCCTCAAGGCGGGCGAGCACGGCGGTGGCGACGCCGCGGGCTCGTGCGGCCTCGGTGGTGAACATGCGCTTCACCTCGGCGTGCCCGTCGAAGAGGACGATCGCGCCGCAGCCGACCGCTTCGCCGTCGAGGCGGGCGACGAAGAATCGGACGTGCGGCTCGAAGAGGGCATCGAGGCGGAGTCCGTGCTGCTGGTCCGGCGTGTAGAGCGCGCCGAGGTACGCATCGAGCGCCCCGATGAGGCGCACGACCTCGGGGGTGGGTGCGGTGGCGCGCTCGATGGTGAGGTTGGACATCGATGGGGTCCTCGCCTCGATGGTGCCGAGTCGGAGAGTAGGGCTTCGAAGGGGCGTGGTACCGTCACGGCGATGAGCACGGACGGGGCAGCCGGTGGCGAAGCGGTCGAGATCGCCTCGATGCTGGGGCCGGTGCACTGTCGGTGGCACGCCGGGGCCGGGCCCTCGGCGGTGATCATGGTGGGAGGCGGCGACGGCGGCTTCGATGGGCCGGCCGAGGCGCTGTACCCGACACTCGCGAGCGACCTCAACGAACTCGGGATCGGGGCTCTGCGCCTCGATTTCCGCATCCACCGCTTCCCCGGGCCGATCGAGGACGGGGTGCTCGATGTGTGCGCGGGCATCGAGGCGCTGGCGCGCCGCGGCATCGAGCGCATCGGGCTGCTGGGGCACTCGTTTGGCGGGGCGGTGGTCATCGAGGCGGCGGCGCGGGAGCCGGAGCGCGTGACCTCGGTGGCAACGCTCGCGTCTCAGACTGCGGGCGCGCTGCGGGTGGGGGAGCTGGCGCCTCGACCGATCTTGCTCGTGCACGGGATGGACGACACACGGCTGCCGGCGGCGTGCTCGGAGATGCTGTTCGAACGGGCGGGCGAGCCCCGGCGGCTGGAACTGCTGGAGGGCGCGACGCACAGCCTGCGTCAGCGGCGCGAGGACGTGCGTCGAATGCTGGTGGAGTGGTTCGGGCGGACGCTCCGGACGTCGGCCTAAAGACTCGCCTCGGCGGGTGGCGGGTCCGAAGTCCGGTCCTCAGTCGGATACGTTGACGCCCTCGATGTCGAGGAGGACGCCATGGCCGGGTACTCGGGGACGCCGCTGCCTCGGAAGCTGGGGATCAAGGAGGGACACCGGCTGGCACTCGTGGGGGCGCCGGCGGGCTTCGATGCGACGCTCGGCGCGCTGCCGGCGGCCGTCGAGGTGCGTCGGCGGCTGCGCGGGCCGGTGGACGTGGCGGTGTTCTTCACGAAGCGACGGTCGGACCTCGAGCGGCGGTTCGAGGCGCTGTCGCGTGCCATCGAGGTGGACGGTGGGCTGTGGGTGGCGTGGCCGAAGCGGGCCTCGGGTGTGGCGACGGACATGACGGAGGACGTGGTGCGCGAGGTCGCGCTGCCGGCGGGCCTCGTCGACAACAAGGTGTGCGCGATAGACGAGACGTGGTCAGGGCTGCGGGTGGTGTGGCGGCGCGAGCTGCGGGCGACCGAGGCGGCGCGGCGTGCCTCGAAGAGTGTCTCGGCCGGGGCGCGCGTGGAGTAGCATCGTCCGCCTCGATGGCGGCGGCGCCTCGGGCGGGGCGAGTGGGCGGAGAAGGCGGGGGTGGGCGTGCTGTACGTGTCGATTCTGACCTCGGATCGGGAGCGGGATCCGGAGCTGTGGACGACGATCTGGCACGGGACGCAGCCGCCCACGCTGAAGCTGCATTCGGCCTTCAATCTCGCGGGCAACAAGCGGGTCTTCATCTGGGAAGGCGAGTCGGTCGCCGACCTGCAGTACATGGACCTCTTCAACTACGTGGGCGAGATGGAGACGTTCCCGGCGTTCGACCGGACGGTGGGGTGGCAGATGGCCTTCGCCGGGGACCTCGAGGGGTTCCGGGCGAACCAGGAGCGGCGCGGCCTGCCGAAGGAGACGATCGACCTCAACATCGATCTGCGCCGTCGCGGCCTCGAGGCGTCTTCGCACTGGGAGGCGCGACAGCTGGCGCGCGAGTGGGTGGCCGAGCAAGAAGGGGTCCTGGAGGAAGAGGACCTGTAGCGCCTCGCGGGGCAACGGCAGGAGGCCGGCGGTGAAGTCGTACGAGTCGAGCGCGGTGATCCAGGCGACGCCCGCTGCGGTGTGGGCGATCCTCGCGGACGCGCGTGCGTACCCTTCTTGGGACTCGGGCGTGGTGAAGGTCGAGGGGCAGATCGGCCTCGGCGAGCGCATCTCCGTGTACTCGAGCATCAGCCCGAACCGGGCGTTCCCGGTGACGGTGTCGGAGCTGGTGCCTGAGGTGGGGATGACATGGCGCGGGGGCATGCCGATGGGCCTGTTCAAGGGCGTGCGGACGTTCGCGCTGATGCCGCAGTCGGATGGCTCGACGCGCTTCGAGATGCGCGAGGAGTTCTCCGGGCCGCTGCTGCCGGTGATGTGGCGGATGATGCCGGACCTGCAGCCGACGTTCGATCAGTTCACAGCGGGGCTCAAGGCGCGGGCTGAGGCCTCGGGGTAGCGCCACCGGACGATTCGCCTCGCGGACGTGCCTCGGCGCGGCCTGCGCACGCGCCTCGATTCCACGCAAATCGCCAGACGCGCAGCCGTGCGAGAAACTCGCCAGCCGAGGCCGCGGCCTTCGATGTGCCTGTGAGCGGACGACCCATAGCGTGCCCATGGCACACGAAGGAGTCGCCGTGATCTGGAGTTCAACTGCCGGGCGCGCACTGCGCAGGCTCGCACCCGTGGCGCTGATCCCGGTCCTCGCGATGTCGCTCGTCGCCTGTGACGACGACGGCGGGGACGAAGCTGTCATCGAGGCCACGCAGGGCGCCGACGAAACGCAGACCGCCAGTCCGACCGAGGTGGGGACAAGCCTCGATGACGCGGAGCCCGGCACCGTCGTGCAGGTCTCGGGTGACCTGCAGCGCGTGATCGGTCCGCACACCCTGGTGATCGATGGCGGCGGCGTCCTCGGCATCGATGGCCTGCTCGAGTCGGACCTGCTCGTCCTCGTGCCGCCCGACGTCTCGTTCCCGGACGGGCTGTCCGTGGGCGAGGAGGACGGTCAGGTCGAGGTCGAGGGTGAGGTCGTCGACTTCAACTTCCTGACAGTCGGCGATGAGCTCGGCGAGGCGCTGGGCTCGAACGAAGAGTCCGAGCTGGATGGCTTCGACGACGAACGCGCCGTCCTCGCCCGGTCGATCGCGTACGTGAACAATGAGGTCGGCCTGAGCGACCTCGACGAGGCTGCCGTCGGCGAGACGGTCACGCTCTGTGGCGACGTGCAGCAGGTGGTGAGCGACCGACTGTTCATCGTGGGCGGCGACGAGGTGCTCGGCCTCTTCGGCGGCAGCGACGTGCCCGTGTTCCTCGGGCCGGACAGCGCGCTGAGTGGTGACGTGGCCGAGGGCGACGTCGCACAGGTCGTGGGTCAGGTCATCGATGTGCAGACAGGCGACCTGGCGACTCGATTCGACGAGCCGTTCACCGACGACGAGCTGTCCGCCCTCGACGATGACGACAAGGGGCTCTGGGCTGAGTCGGTCACCATCGTCTCCGAATAGGCACATTTCACCCGGCAGTGCCGACCCTCCGCCGTCCTCTCCCCGCGAGGGCGGCGTCAGGCGGGGCGGCGGAGGCGGACGACGATGACCGGGGGGATGCCCGGCATGTTGGCCCAGTGCGGACCTCGACGCTCGTCGCGATCGGCCTCGGTGAAGGCTGGCTCCTCGAGGGCGTCGAGGACGAGCCCCACCTCGAAGGCGGGTCGCAGCAGGTCGTTGAGGGGGCGGTGGAAGTAGGGCTGGGCGACGGGCTGCCCCTCGATGGCGACGCCTTCGTGAACCTCGGCCTGGAGGTAGCCGCCGATGCGCACGCCGTAGTGGCTGTGCAGGCCCGCTGCATCCTCGGTCCGTTCGGCGACGAGGGTGGTGTGCGCGCCCTGAAACGCCGGGTGCGGGACGGTGAAGACGAAGCGACCGCCGGGCCTGAGCAGTCGCGCCAGCGCCCGAAACAGCGGGGCGACGTCGGCGATGTCCATCAGCGCCATGTTCGAGAGCGCGGCATCGAAGGCGTTCTCGCCAAGGGCGAAGAGCGCGGCCTCGTCGGTGGCGTCGAGCTGGCGGTACTCGATGGGGGCATCGGCCTCGGTGCGAGCACGGGCGTGCTCGAGCAGCGGGGCGCTGAAGTCGAAGGCGACGACGTTCGCACCGAGGGCGGCGAGGCGCCTCGATGTGAGGCCGTTGCCACACGCGACATCGAGGACGCGCTCGCCGGGCCGGACCTCGATGAGGCGCTCGAGGTGGGGCCAGCAGAGCCGTTCGACCCAGAGGTTGCCCTCGCCCATGCGGTCATCCCAGAAGTCGGCGTTGGCCTCCCAGGCGCGGCGGGATGCGTCGTTGCCCTCGGGGTTGGCGGCCTCGGCGCTGGGGTCGGGCGGGGTCATGACGGCACCTCGAGGACTGCGCGAGCAGGGTAGCGCGCGTGTCCTCGAGGTGACGTCGGGGCTACTCGAGGGCGCCGACGGTCAGCGTGACGGTCACGAAGTCGTCGCCCTCAAGGGGCGAGAGGATGGCAATGATCGTCCTGTTCTCGCCCTCGGGGGTGTCGCTCTGGAGGGTGAGACCACCGCTCGCGCCCTCCGTGCGGAGGTACTCGTCGGGCTGACCGTCGACCCAGGCCTCATAGAACGCAACGGTCTCGTCCTGCTGGTCCAGAGGGACGATGAACTGAACGACCTTGACTGGGCCCGCGTCGTCCACGGCGACGGCGTCGGCCCAGTCAGGCAGCGGCACGCCGATCTCGCTGACGTCCGGTGCGCTCGAGCTGCCGCCCTCGGCACCGCCACTCGATGCGGTCGCCTCGGAGGTCATGGCCTCGGTGGCGGCCGCTGTGGCGTCGGATGAGTCGTCGTCGCTGCTACAGGCGACGAGGGTCAGGGCGAGCAACGTCAACAGGATGGCGGTGAAGCGCCTCGTCATTGGTCCTCCTCGACGGTGGGTCGGACATGCATACCTGCGTGGCGGGCTCGGCGGCAAGCCTTGAGGGGGACGCGACGAGGCCCGGCGGGGGGCCGGGCCTCGATAGTCGTTCCGAGCAGGTGACGGCTAGCCGCGAGGCAAGCCGAGGCCGCGGGTGGCGATGACGTTGCGCTGAATCTCGGAGGTGCCGCCGGCGATCGTCGCTGAGACGGTCGAGAGGTACATGCGGGACCAGCGTCGCTTCATCGGCGTGTACTTGGACTCGCCCTCCTCGAAGAGGCCGCCGTAGAGCCCGAGGGTCTTGGTGGCGGTGCGGGCGATGCGCTGCGAGAGCTCGGTGTTGAACATCTTCGCCATGGAGGACTCGTAGTTCGGGATCTGGCCGGCGGCCTCCATGGAGATGACGCGCCTCGAGAAGTTGTTGGCGACCTCGGCCTCGCAGTAGCGGTCGGCGAGCTCGGCGCGGACGGTGGGCTGCTCGGCGATCTTCGAGCGGCCGGTATTCGCGTCGCGCTCGGCGATCAGGAAGTTGCGCAGGGCATCGAGGGTCTGCATCTGGCCGACGGACTGCCCGATGCCGGAGCGCTCGAAGTCGAGGTGGGTGGCGCCGACGTACCAGCCTCGGTTGATCTCGCCGACGGCGTTCTTCACGGGGACGCGCACGTCCTCGAAGAAGACTTCGTTGAAGCCGGAGGCCTCGGACATCTGCTTCAGAGGGCGAACGCTAATGCCGGGGGACGTCATCGGGAGCAGGAGGTAAGTGATGCCTCGATGCTTCGGGGCGTCCGGGTCAGTCCGGACGAGCATGAACATCATGTTGGCCAGGTGGGCGCCGGAGGTCCAGATCTTCTGGCCGTTGATGACGAAGTCGTCACCATCGCGGATGGCACGGGTCTGAAGCGAGGCGAGGTCCGAGCCGGAGCCGGGCTCCGAGTAGCCCTGGCACCAGCGGGTGTCGCCGGTGACCATCGGCGGGAGGAACTCCTTCTTCTGCTCCTCCGAGCCGTGGACCATGATCGTGCTGCCGACGGTGTGCACGGTCAGGCGCGGCGCGCCGGCGATGGCGAACTCCTCGTTGACGATGAACTGCTCGACCTTCGAGAGGTCGGCGCCGCCGATCTCCTTCGGCCACATGGGGGCGATCCAGCCGTTGCCGACGAGGGCCTGGCGCCACTTCGCGAGGGCGGCCTTCTTCTCCTCGGGGTCGTCCTCGTCGAAGCCTCGGACCTCGTCGGGCTTGATGCGTAGCTCCTCGGGGAGGTTCTTCGCGATGAAGTCCTTGACCTGGGCGCGGAACGCTGCCTGCTCGGCGTTGTCGGCGAAGTCGACCATGGGTGGAGCCTCCTCGATGTGAGATGCAGCCTCGATGCCCTCGAAGCAGCGAATCGGGCGTCGGATGGCGGGATTGTACGCCTCGGTGTCGATGGCGTGTGTGATTGCTGTGTCTCAAGCGGGTCTTAGAGCGCCTCGATAGGCTGGATATCCCACCCGCAGCGGAGGCGACACAGGTGGACCAGGACGACGCACCGGTTGGACGCGTGCTCTCGAGGCGCGAGGCACTCGGGCTGCTGGGAGGCGCGGGCCTCGCGCTGCTGATCACCGCGTGCACTGATGGGGCGAGCGAGGACGGTGCCTCGCCCACGGCCTCGGGTGGTGCGAGCTCGACGGCGACCGAGGCAGCGACAGGTGCGCCCTCGACGGTGACGGCCGTCGCCTCGACGGTGGCGGGGAGCGCCGAGGTCGCGCTGCCCGCGTGCGTCGTGCGGCCGGAGCAGACCGAGGGGCCGTACTTCGTCGACGAGGGGCTGATGCGCTCGGACATTCGCGTAGAGCCCTCCGACGGGACGACCGTCGAGGGAGCGCCGCTGGAGTTGACGTTCCGCGTGCTCGAGGTGGGCGCGGGCTCATGTGCGCCTCTCGCGAACGCCCTCGTGGACGTGTGGCAGTGCGACGCTCTCGGCGTGTACTCGGGCGTCGTGGACTTCGGCGGCAACTTCGACGCGAGCGGTCTCAGCTTCTTGCGCGGGCAGCAGGTGACGGACGGCGACGGGCAGGCCTCGTTCGTGACGATCTACCCCGGTTGGTACCAGGGGCGGGCGACCCACATCCACTTCAAGATCCGAACCGAGGCGGGCCACGAGTTCACCTCGCAGCTCTACTTCGACGACGAGCTGTCGGACGAGGTGCACGCGAGCGGCGTGTACGCCTCGAGGGGTGCGGCCGGGCGTACGCAGAACTCGCAGGATGGCATCTTCGGAGCGGGCGGGAGTGACCTGCTGCTCGACGTGCAGGAGACCGGCGATGGCTTCGCCTCGACGTTCAACATCGGCCTCGACCTGACGTAGTGCGGCCCCTCCCTGCCTCGATGGTGGGTGTAGACTCGAAGGCCGCACGCATGTTCTGCGGCGGCGCTTCGGGGGTGGGGCGTGGCGGACTCTGTGGTGGCGGGGTTCCATCCGGCCGTTCGAACGTGGTTCGAGCGTCGGTTCGGGGCGCCGACGGACGCGCAGGAGGGCGGGTGGCCCTCGATCCGCGCGGGGCGCGACACGCTGATCTCGGCACCGACGGGCTCCGGCAAGACGCTGGCGGCGTTCCTCGCGGGCATCGATGACCTCGTACGTCGAGGCGTGGCGGGGGAGCTCGAGGACGGGACGGCCATCGTCTACGTCTCGCCGCTGAAGGCGCTGGGCAACGACATCCAGCGCAACCTCGAGGCGCCGCTCGAAGAGATCCTCGAGGTCGCCTCGGAGCTCGGGTACGAGCTGCCGGCGATCCGCACGGGGGTGCGCACGGGCGACACGCCGAGCGCGGAGCGCGCCTCGATGGTGCGACGACCGCCGCACATCCTCATCACGACGCCTGAGTCGCTGTACCTGCTGCTGACCTCGGAACGCGGCCGGGAGACGCTGCGGCACGTGCGCCAGGTGATCGTGGACGAGATCCACGCGCTGGCGCGGGACCGACGGGGGTCTCACCTCGCGGTGACGCTGGAGCGCCTCGAGCATGTCGTGTGCGACGTCGAGCGCGGGGGCCTCGGGACGCGGCCGGCGCGCGTGGGGCTCTCGGCGACGGTGCGGCCGATCGAGGACATCGCGCGCTTCCTGGTCGGAACGGCGCGGGCAGACGAGTGCACGATCGTCGATCTCGGGCACCAGCGCGACCTCGACCTCGCGGTGGAGGTGCCGCCGACGGACCTCGAGGCCGTGATGCCGGCGGAGCAGTGGGGCGAGGTGTACGACCGCCTCGCGGAGCTGGTCGCCGGGCATCGGACGACGCTCGTCTTCGTAAACACGCGCCGGCTGTCCGAGCGGGTCGCGCACAACCTCGCGGAACGTCTCGGTGAGGACGCGGTCGCGAGCCACCACGGCAGCCTCTCGCGCGAGCGGCGGCTGAAGGTGGAGCAGCGGCTGAAGGCGGGGGACCTCAAGGCCCTCGTGGCCACCGCCTCGCTCGAGCTAGGGATCGACATCGGTGCGATCGATCTCGTGTGCCAGGTGGGGTCGCCTCGCAGCATCGCAGCGTTCCTGCAGCGAGTGGGCCGCTCGGGTCACGCCCTCGGGCTGCGGCCGACGGGTCGGCTGTTCCCGACGACCCGCGACGAGCTGGTGGAGTGCGCGGCGCTGGTGCGTGCGACGAAGCGCGGCCGCCTCGACCGCATCGTGCAGCCGGTCGCGCCCCTCGATGTGCTGGCGCAGCAGATCGTGGCGGAGACGGCGTGTGAGGAGTGGGGCGAGGACGCGCTCTTCGAGCTGATGCGAGGTGCGGCGCCGTTCGCGGGCCTCGAGCGTGCGAACTACGACGAGATCGTCGAGGTGCTCTCGACGGGTGTCGGCGAGGGGGCAGGCGGTGCGCGGCCCCTCGTGCATCGCGACCGCATCGGCCGCGTGCTGCGGGGGCGGCGGGCGGCTCGGATCACCGCGCTCACGAACGGCGGCACGATCCCGGAGATGGGCGACTACCGCGTGGTGGCCGACCCGGACGAGACCTTCGTCGGCACCGTCAACGAAGACTTCGCCATGGAGAGCATGGCGGGCGACGTATTCCTCCTCGGATCCACTTCGTGGCGCATTCGGCGCGTCGAGCAGAGCGTCGTGCGCGTGGTCGATGCCGGGGGCGCGGCGCCCTCGATCCCGTTCTGGCTGGGCGAGGCGCCCGGCCGCACGATCGAGCTCTCTGAGGAGGTCGGCGCGCTGCGCCGTGATGTCGACGCGCGCCTCGAGGAGCGGGAGGTCGTGCCGTGGCTCGGCCGCGAGTGCGGCCTCGACGACTGGGGCGCGCGACAGGTCGTCGACTACGTGCGCGCCTCGAAGGTCGCGCTCGGCGGGATCGTCCCCTCGGACGTCGATGTGGTCTTCGAGCGGTTCTTCGACGAATCGGGCGGGATGCAGCTGGTGGTGCACGCGCCGTTCGGCGCGCGCATCAACCGGGCGTGGGGCCTGACGTTGCGAAAGCGCTTCTGCGTCACGTTCGACTTCGAGTTGCAGGCGGCGGCGAGCGACGACTCGATCCTGCTGTCGCTCGGACCTCAGCACTCCTTCCCCCTCGAGGACTCGTTCTCCTACGTCACGCCTCGGAATGCGTACTCGGCGCTGGAGCAGAGCGTGCTCTACGTGCCGCTATTCCCCACGCGGTGGCGGTGGGTCACGACGAGGGCGCTCGCCGTGCCTCGACAGCGCGGGGGGAAGAAGGTGCCGCCCTTCCTGCAGCGGCGCATCGCGGACGACCTGCTGGCGGCGGTCTTCCCGGAGCAGGTCGGGTGCCAGGAGAACGTCACCGGGCCCCTCGAGATTCCGGACCACCCCTACACGCAGCAGGCGATGCGCGACTGCCTCTACGAGGCGATGGACCTCGAGGGGCTGGTCGGGCTGCTCGAGCGCATCGAGGACGGATCGGTGCGGCTGCACGCGATCGACACGACGGAGCCCTCGCCGATGGCGCACGAGATCGTCACGGGACGGCCGTTCACATACCTCGACGATGCACCGATCGAGGAGCGTCGGACGCGTGCGGTGCAGCTGCGACGGACGCTACCGACGGATGCGAAGGACCTCGGGCTGCTGGACGAGGCGGCGATCGACCTCGTGGCGGGGCAGGCGTGGCCGGCGCCTCGGGACGCGGAGGAGGCACACGATGCCCTCCTCGGGCTCGTGGCGGTGCGCGACCACGATGTACGGGGCTGGGAGCCGTGGCTCGTCGAGCTGGAGCGGGCGGGGCGCGCGGCGCGAGTTCGGCCCTCGAATGGCGCTTCGGCGAGCACGAGCGAGCTGTGGTTTGCGGCGGAGATGCTGCCCTCGATCGAGCAGTTGTGGCCGGATGGCCGCGTCCAGCCTCGACTGTCGCTCCCCGCAGGCGCGGCGATCGAGGTGGCCAATCGCGAAGAGGCGCGGAAGCGCCTGCTGCGCGGGCACACCGAGGTCCTCGGACCGCAGACTGCGGCCGAGCTGGCGATGCGGACCGGCCTCGCCGCGACCGATGTCGAACGGGGGCTCGTGCAGCTCGAGGCGGGCGGGTTCGTGCTGCGTGGGCGGTTCACGCCTCGGGAGGATGGTTCTGCCTCGGATGACGAATGGTGCGACCGGCGGCTCCTGGCGCGCATCCACCGGCTGACGCTGGACCGGCTGCGGCGCGAGATCGATCCCGTGACGGCGCAGGACTTCATGCGCTTCCTGTTCCGCTGGCAGCACGTCGGCGAGGGTCACCGCCTCGAGGGGCGCGCGGGGCTGCGGCTCGTCGTCGAGCAGCTGCAGGGCATCGAGGCGCCGGCCGCAGAGTGGGAGGCCTCGATTCTGCGAACGCGCCTCGAGGACTACGCCCCGAGCGCTCTCGACGAGCTGTGCCTGGGCGGCGAGGTGGCGTGGGCACGGCTGACGCCTCGGAAGGCGGTCACGGAGGATGGCGAGCGCCGGACCTCGGCGACGCGCAGCACGCCGATCGCGCTCGCGCCTCGGCCGGCCCTCGGTGGGCTGTTGCGCGCGGTGCGCACCGATGCGGCGGCCGGGTGCGCGCCCTCGAAGGGGGCGGCGGCCGAGGTCCTCGAGCTGCTGCGGGCGCGCGGGGCGCTCTTCCTCGATGAGATCACGACGGGCACGCGACGCCTGCCGGAGGACGTGGAGCGCGGTCTGCGCGAGCTGATCGCGCTGGGCCTCGTCGCCTCGGACGGCTTCGAAGGGCTGCGGCGGCTGACGGGCTCGACCGGTTCGCGGGGGCGGGCGGACCGTCGAGCGCGACACGGAAGCCACGGGCGACGGGCGGGACGGTTCACCTCGATGGCGTCGCTCACTGCGTTCGCCGGGCCGAGCCCGGCGGGACGCTGGGCGCCGGTGTCGGTCCCCCCCTCGGACGGTGACGGCAGCGAGCCGGACATCGAAGCGCTCGCCGAGGGCGTGGCCTCGGTGCTGCTCATGAGGTACGGCGTGGTCTTTCGCGACCTGGTGGTGCGGGAGGCGTTCACGGTGCCGTGGCGCGCGGTGCTGCGGGCGCTGCGACGGATGGAAGCACGCGGCCTGGTGCGGGGCGGCCGCTTCGTGTCGGGGTTCGTCGGCGAGCAGTACGCGCTCTCGGAGGCCGTCGAGTCGTTACGTCGAGTGCGACGCGAGCCTCGAGACGGGACGCGCATCGAGGTCTCGGCGTGCGACCCGCTCAACCTCACCGGGGTGATCCTGCCGGGAGCGCGTGTGCCCTCGATTCCGGGGCGTACGGTGGCGTTCGTGGACGGGCTGCCGGCCTCGATGGTGGAGGTCGCGGCGGGGGACTAGCTCGCCGCGCTCGCGGCCTCGGATGGATGGCCGCCCACCCGCCCGTGCGGCACGTGGAGGCTTCGCCTCACACCCCTTTCCTCGAGCCCTCAACAGGCAGACCGTCGTCGCAGCGGCTGGTCGCACGCGGGATTCGCCGACTGCCGTCGCGTTACGATGCGGCCTCGACGAGGCTGAGCGGAGCGTCTGCTGTGACGATTGGCGGTGGGGACCTCGATCGGGCGTTCACGGGGTCGATTCCCGAGGTGTACGAGACGTACCTCGTGCCGCTGATCTTCGAGGAGTACGCGTTCGACCTCGCGAGCCTGGTGGCGGCCGGGTCGCCTCGACGGGTGCTCGAGGTCGCAGCCGGGACAGGCGTGGCGACGCGGGCGATGGCAGCGCTGATGTCGGGCGTCGAAATCACCGCGACCGACCTGAACCAGACGATGCTGGACCACGCAGCCTCGATGCTGGTCGCGCCCGGGCTGGAGTGGCGGCAGGCGAACGCCCTCGAGCTGCCGTTCGAGGACGGGACGTTCGACGCCGTCGTGTGCCAGTTCGGGGTGATGTTCTTCCCGGACCGGCCGGCGGCCTATCGCGAGGCGCGTCGGGTTCTGGCGCCGGGCGGACGCTTCATCTTCAACACCTGGGACCGCATCGAAGAGAACGAGGTGCCGATGGCCGTGAGCGACGCGGTCGCCTCGGTGTTCCCGGACAACCCGCCGTCATTCCTCCGTCGGACGCCACACGGGTACCACGACCTCGAGCTGGTGCGGTCCGAGCTCGAGGCGGCCGGGTTCCTCGATGTGCGCGTGGCGACGGTCGAACATCGCAGCCGCGCCTCGACGGCCCGCGACCCCGCCGTGGCGTTCTGCGCGGGGACGCCGCTGCGCAACGAGATCGAGGAGCGCGACGCCTCGATGCTCGATGCGGCGATCGAGCGGGCGACCGCGGCGGTGGCGGAGCGCTTCGGGACGACGGGGATCGACGGGAAGATCCAGGCGCACGTGGTGGTGGCGCGCTAGGGCGCTCCGTCCTCGGACCGTCGCCTCCATGTCGGTGGCGATCAGGGAGTGCGGAGGGCCTCGAGGAAGCGAGCGGCGATGAGGGCGTGGCCCTCGAGGCTCGCGTGGAGGCAGTCGGCGAGGGTGCCCGTGGCGCCGAGGACGTCGGCGACCTCGACGAGGCGCGCGCCGTGGGCGGCCGCCCGGGCGCGGATGACGTCGTTGAAGCCCTCGGCCGGGGCGGCGGTCGATGCCGCCTCGGTGGACGCCGCGCCTTCGAGGAGGGTCTCGGCGATGGGGGCCCCCTCGTGGAGCATGCAGCGCGGGTTGGCGAGGGCGTTGTAGAGGCCCATCACGGCCATGGGAACCTCGGGCCCGGCAGCGGCACGCAGGTCGCCGAGGATGCGGTCGAGGTCGGCGGCGAGTTGGACACGGACGATGCCGGCGGCCGTGTCGCAGGTCGCGTCGATGCCGCCGAGGCAGATGGGTGCGAGACGCGCGGCGTCGTTACCGCCGAGGTCGATGGTGATGGCGTCGATGGGGGTGGCGGCGGCGCGGGCGTCCTCGATGGCGCGCACGGCTGCCTCGAGGGTGCCGTCCTCGATGACTGAGCGGGCGGTGGCGCCACTCGTGCCGAGATTGAGGAGCGCGACGGGGCGGTCGGGGGCTTCGAGGCCGGCGTGGACGCGGCCGACGTAGCCCTCGATGTCGGGGGTTTCGAGGCCGTAGCCCACGGCGAGCGAGTCGCCCAGGGCGAGGTAGAGCGCGGCGGGAGGCGGGCCCGCGGCCTCGACGTCCGGACTGACCTCGACGGTCGCCGGGCCACATGCGGCGAGCAGTAGTGGCAGGCCGAACGCCAGGAGGAAGGGCCGCCTCAGGTCGAGCGTAACGTGTCTCATCGAGATCCAGCGTACGACCTCGATGGGCGCGCGCGGGTCTCGCATGTGCGGTCGCGATTACGGTTTCGAGGCGACGATCCAGGCGAGGGCGACGAGGGTGACGGCCGCGACGCGAACGTTGGTCGCCCAGTCGCTCTGCCAGATGGCGAGGCCGACCATCCAGGGCAGCAGGATGATCCACTCGATGACCTGCTGCCACATTGGCAGG
Source organism: Dehalococcoidia bacterium (assembly GCA_041390625.1). GTDB lineage: Bacteria > Chloroflexota > Dehalococcoidia > UBA2979 > UBA2979 > RBC038. Next base: position 168,185 of record JAWKPM010000005.1, read on the forward strand.
TTGCGGCTCCAGTGCCAGAAGCGGTCTGCAGTGTCCGGCGAAGCGACCAGAAGCGTGGCGACGATCGACCAGCCGGTCAGCATGATGAGGAACCAGGCGATCGACAGCGCTCGGTCGCTGGCGTTCTTGCGGTCGGGGGCGGCGAGGGCCGCAGTTCGGTCTTCCATGGGGCGATGTTGGTCTCGATGGTGGGAGTCGTGCAGGGTCGTCGGGCCGGGCGTCGTGAGGACGAGGGTCCTGCGTCGGTCTTTCGGCTCAAGCCTCGAGCAGGGCTTTGAGGCGGGCGAGGTCCTTGCGGGTGGCGCGGCGGACGGCCATCGGCATGAAGAGCATCATCAGCCGCGAGAAGCCGGCGGGGCGGCCTCGGTTGCGAAGGGTCATGTGCGTCGAGGCGCCCGCGGGGGTCCACTCGTAAGAGGTCTCCATCGGGAACGGGCCCTGCGCGGTGCGCATGACGAGGCGGCGGCCGGGAACGGCCTCGACGAGCTCGTACGTGTAGACGAGTCGGCGGCCGAGGAAACGGGCCTCGAAGGCGACGCGCGAGCCAACGCCGTGCGGCGGCGGGGTCTCCCACTCGGCGGAGCGGATGTTGGCGTACCACTCGGGAGCGTGGGTTGGATCCTCGACGTAGGCGGAGACGACCTCGATCAGGCGGTCGATGGTGATCTCGGTCATGACGTCGAGCGGCATCGCGGCCTCGGTGGGGATCGAAGCGCGGGGCGCCGGCTCGCGACGTCCCGCGCTCCTCGATGTTCGAGCGGGCTAGGCGGACGGCATCTCGTTGGCGACGAGACCGACGATGTTGCCCTCGGGGTCGGAGAACTTCGCCAACGTGACCATGCCAGGGATGACAGTCACGTCCTGGACGATCTTGCCGCCCATGCCTTCGACCTTCTTGAGGTAGGCCGCGGGATCGTCGACGGCGATGTAGACGAGGACGCCGGGGGCATCGCCGTCGATGCCGCCGTTGATGCCCTCGCCGGCGTTGTCGACCATGCCGTAGCCCATCGGGTTGCTGGCATCGATCTTCCAGTCGAACGCGTCGGCGTAGAACTGCTGCAGCTTCGCCTTGTCCTTGCCCAGAATCTCGAAGTGAACGATTGGGTTCGGCACTGGGTCCCCCTCGAGGTGCGTGCGGGCCGGCCGGTGGCCGGTCTTCCGCTTAGATCACGCCCGTGTACTCCTTGATGTCTGTGAGCGAGAGCACCAGGCCGGTCCCCTCGTGCGACTTGAGGACGGCCTCGCGGTCGGGGGCGTCCATCAGACAGGAGGCGCTGCCGTCCTCCTCGAACAGGACGTTAATGCCCTTCACACCGTGTTCGTTGGCGGGCGCGAGGATCTGCGCTCGCAGGGCCTCGAGGCCAGTGGCGTCGGGCCTCGGGAAGTGCTCGTGTCGGTCGATGAAGGTCGGCATGTGACAGGTCCTTTCGTGCCTCGTGGTTGCGTACGCGCCTCGGTGGCGCGTGGGAGCCGGTGTCAGGCGGGCGAATCGCCCTCGGTGGCGGCGCCTCGATGAACGCTCATGTCGCCGCCGCCCGCAGGGTCGGGCCCGGGGTCGGCGCCGGTCGCGGCGACCGCGAGCCTCGAGAGGTAGTGCGCCCAGCCGTCGCGATGCGCGGAGATCAGCTCCTCGTCGTCGGGCAGGCCGGTATGCAGCAGGGTGAGGTGGGTGCCGCCGCCATCGGGGCGCAGCGTGATCTCGATGGTGGAGGAGCCGGGGGGAACGGACTCGAAGCCGCCTCGTTCCCAGCCCCAGGTGTAGACGATGCGGTCGTACGGCCGGACCTCGAGGAACTCGCCCGAAGTGAGGTCGCCGACGATGTTCATCTGGACGCGGTACGTGCCGCCGGGTCGTGCGTCGATCTCGGCGTGCTGGCCCTGCCAGCGGAGGAGACGCTCGGCGTCCGTGAAGTAGCCGAAGACGATCTCGGGTCGGGCATCGATGTGGATCTCCCGCTCGACGGTGCCGCTCATGCCTCGGGCTCCGAATCGGCCTCGGTCGCGGCCTCGGCACGGCGGACGGCGCGCTCCTCGGCCTCGGCTTCGAGCTTGAGGCGCTCGAGGCCCTCGGCCCAGAAGGACTCGACGAAGTCGCGCAGGCCCTCAAGGCCCTCGGGCCGTGCGCGGTAGAGCCGGCGCGTGCCGTCGCGGCGCTCGGTGACGAGCCCGGCCTCGCGGAGGACGCGGAGGTGCTGGGAGATGGCGGGGCGCGTGACCTCAAAGTTGGCGGCGATGGCGCCGGCGGGGAGCTCCTGCCATCGGACGAGCTCGAGGATCTGGCGTCGTCGGGGCTCGGCGAGGGCGGCGAGGGCATCGTTCATGGCGCTGAGAGTAATCGTTTACTAACGTTCGTGTCAACTTACGGTTTGTCGTACGCGGCGAGGCCTATGCCGGGAAGCTTTCGCCTCGAGGCGGCTACAGCGAGGTGAGGGCGCGGAGGCCCGCAACGAGGAAGAGAGCGCCGAGGAGCAGGAGGAACGCACCGCAGGCGCCGAGCAGGCCTCGGTAGATCGAGGTGTTGGCGCGGCGGCGGCCGCTGGCGATGAGGGCGGCGATGCCGGTGAGCCAGACGAAGTCCGAGGTGATGTGGCCCGCGAAGAAGACGAGCGGGCCGGCACGACCGGCCTCGAGGGACTCGGCGGTGAGGGCGGCGCCGACGCTGGCCCACCAGATGACCCAGTAGGGGTTCATGACGGAGACGACCATCGCGGCGGGCGCGACGGCGGTCACGGCCTCGATGGCCGAGGTGGGAACCGCCGCCTGGCCCCGGGCGACGGCCAGCTAGTGGTCGAGCGCGTCGCCTCTGAGGGAGCGCAGGAGGCCCCAGCCCATCCAGAGCAGGACGAGTCCGCCGGCGACGGCGATGACATCGGTGGCGGTGCCGCCCTCGAGGGCGCCGCGGAGGCCGGTCGCTAACAGCAGCACGAGGGCGAGTTCGACGACACCGTGACCGAGGGTGGCGAGGGGACCGGCCTGCCAACCTCGACGAGCAGCCTCGCGGATGGTGAGCACGGTGAGGGGGCCGGGGCTCAGCGCGCCGCTGAGGCCGGCGACAAAGGAGACGGCGGCGACACCGAGGAGCTCCACGGGGCGAGTGTAGGCTCGGCCGTAGGCGAGGGCTGCCTCGGCGGGTAGTGACGCGCAGACCTCTCAGGCGCGAGCCTCAACTCGGCACCTAAAGGGCGTGCGGATGCGCTGGGTACTCGGCCTCGCTTTGTCGATCGCTGCGGTCGCGCTCGTGGCGACGCGAGGGGAGGGACCTCGAGTCGTGGACGGCGGCACGGCCGCCTGGAACGTGCGGTACGAAACGCCCTCGAACTGGGGGCAAGGGCCCTTCGAGCGCTGGATGCCCACGAGTGGGCTCGCCGCTGCGGACGGCTCGATGCGGGCCTGGATGCTCGTCCTCCCCGTGGCATCCACGGCGGCGATTCCGGCCGAGTGGGACTCCGAGGACCTCGGCCCTGTGCGAGCGGCTGGACTCGACGGACGAATGGTCCAATTGCGGCACCCGGGCGGACAGTCCGCGTTTCGTGCGTACCTCGATGATCCGATGGGAACTGGGTGGGTGTGGCGGGTGGAGCTGAGGGGCATGCCAGACAACGAAGTCGACGCACTTCGTCCGGCGTTCGATCTCGCGCTGAGAACGCTCGCGATCGAGTGGCGCTGACCGCCTCGGAACGGCCACCCCTTCCTCGGGGGTGAGATACGCTCGGCGGGATGTGGCCCAAGACGGAGAAGCAGTCAGAGCTGCTCGCCACGGCGGAGCGGCTGGCGGCGGAGTTCGCACCGCGGGCGGCGGCGCACGACCGCGAGGCCTCGTTCCCGTCCGAGAACTTCGAGGCGCTGCGCGCGAGCGGCTACCTCGCGGCGGCCATACCGACCGAGTACGGGGGGCCGGGGCACGGCCTCGATGACGTGGTGCTGGCGCACCTCGCACTGGCGCAAGGCGATGGCTCGACGGCCCTCGGGGCCGGCATGCACCTGATGGTGTGCGGCACCGAGGCTGACGCGCGCGTGTGGCCGGAGGCCGTGCGGGCGCGACTCTTCGAGGCGGTGCTGCGCGACGGGGCGATCCTGAACAACATCGCGGCGGAGCCCGACCTCGGATCGCCGCAGGGCGGCGGGCGACCGGCGACGACGCTGACGCCAACAGGGGCGGGCCGATGGCGCCTCGATGGGCGCAAGACGTTTTCGACGCTGGCACCGGTGTTGACGCACTTCGTGACGTACGCGGCGGTGGACGACGGGTCGGGCGACGTGGCGCGGGTGGCGGTGCCTCGGGAGCGCAGCGGCATGCGCATCGAGGAGACGTGGGACGCCCTCGGGATGCGCGCGAGCGGGTCGCACGATGTGCTGTTCGAGGGCGTGGAGGTCCTCGATGAGGACTTCACGACGCGCACGCACCCGGGTCAGTCCGAGCGCGGGGTGCCGGCGTGGTTCGCGCTGACGGTGGGGGCGACGAACCTCGGGATCGCGGAGGCGGCACTCGAGTACACGGTGCGCTTCGCGCGGGAGCGACGGCCCTCGGGAGGCCCGCACGTCGCCTCGATCCCGCACGTGCGCGAGCAGGTGGGGCGGATGGAGGCGCTGTCGATGGCGGCACGGGCGCTGCTGCTGCAAACCGCCGAGGACTGGGCGCAGCACCCCGACTCGCGCTCGGACCTCGGTGCGGCGGTGGCGGCCTCGAAGCGGCTGGCAACGAACAGCGCGGTGGAGATCGTAGAACTCGCGATGCGGGTCGTGGGCGGCGTGGCGCTGCACCGGTCGGAGCCGCTGGAACGGTACTTCCGCGATGTGCGGGCTGGCCTCGTGAATCCGCCGATTGAAGCGCGGGCGCTGGAGACGATCGCGGCCTCGCTGTTGGACGTGCTTCGGGAGTAGCACTCGACCTCGAAAGGTCCGCCGCGCGGGTGCATCTCGCGCGGATGCTCACGTGGCGCCTCGGGAGTAGGGTGAGCGCGTGAACGAGGGGCCGGCCATCGACGTGCGGGAGCTGCGGGTGGTGCGCGGCGGGAACGTCGTGCTGCCCGGGCTGTCGCTATCGGTGCCTCGAGGGAGTGTCACGGGGCTGCTCGGACCGAGCGGCTGCGGGAAGTCGACGCTCATGCGGGCGATCGTCGGCGTGCAGCGCGTCGCCGGCGGCAGCGTCGAGGTGCTGGGGCAGGCGGCCGGATCGTCCTCGGTGCGCGGGCAGGTCGGGTACGTGACGCAGGCGCCTTCGGTGTACGAGGACCTGACAGTGCGCGAGAACCTCGACTACTTCGCACGCCTGCTCGATGCGCCGAGTGAGCGCGTCGACGAGGTGCTGAGCGACGTCGGACTCGATGAGGTCGGGAACCGCGAGGTGTCACGCCTGTCGGGCGGGCAGCGAGCGCGAGTCTCGCTGGCGACGGCGCTGCTCAATCACCCGCAGGTGCTGGTCCTCGATGAGCCGACCGTCGGCCTCGACCCGGTGCTGCGTCGATCGCTGTGGGAGCTCTTCCATCGCCTCTCGAGCGACGGGGCGACGCTGCTGGTCTCGAGTCACGTCATGGACGAAGCGGCACGCTGCGACCAACTGCTGCTGATGCGCGACGGCGAGCTGCTCGCAACAGGCGCGCCGGACGAGCTGCTCAAGCGCACCGGCACTTCCGAGATTGAGGACGCGTTCCTCGCGCTGGTGGAGACGCACGGAGCGCACGAGGGCACCTCGTGAGGGCCGTGAAGGGCACAGTGGCGACGGCCCAGCGCGTGTTGCGGCAGCTGCGCCGCGACCCGCGTACGGTCGCGATGCTCCTCGTGGTGCCGGTGGTGTTGGTCTCGCTGATGAAGGCGGTCTTCGCGGGCGGCGGCGCCTTCCAGCGCGTCGGCGTGCCGCTTCTCGGGATCTTCCCGCTGATCTCGATGTTCCTCGTGACGGCGGTGACGATGCAGCGCGAGCGCTCGACGGGGACGCTCGAGCGACTGATGTCGATGCCCATCGCGAAGCTCGATCTGCTGCTGGGGTACGCCATCGCGTTCGGGGTGCTGGCAGCGGTGCAGGCGACCCTCACCTCGGTGGTCGCGTTCTCGCTGCTGGACCTGCATAGCGACGGTCCGGCGTGGGCGGTGGTCACGTTCGCGGTGGGGAACGCGGTCCTCGGGACGGCGCTCGGGCTCTTCGTCAGCGCGTTCGCCCGGAGCGAGTTCCAGGCGGTGCAGTTCATGCCGCTGTTCCTGATGCCGCAGGTGTTCCTGTGCGGGCTGATGGCGCCGCGTTCCTCGATGCCCCGCGCGCTCGAAATCGTGTCGGACTACCTGCCTCTGACGTACGCCTACGATGGGCTGCGCCTCGTGGCGACCGAGGGCGCGTGGAGCGGCGCGCTTGCGCGGGACATCGCGCTGGTGACGGCGGCGGCCGTGGCCTCGGTGGCGCTGGGGGCGGCGACTTTGCAGCGCCGAACCGGGTAACGCCTCGGGCTGCGTGCGCTTCTAGTTTCCGCCGCCGGGGCAGGCACGAAGCTCGTTCGTCTCGGCATCGAGGAGCGTGCCGTCTGGCTGCTCGAAGGCGGAGAACGACGTGCCGTCACCACAAATGATCAGCTGCGGCACCCCTTGAAGCTCGAAGACCGGGGCCGCAGTCGGTGTGTCCGTGGCGGCCTCGGTGGCGGGGGCCGAGGCCTCGATGGTCGCGGTCGCATCGAGGCTCGTGGCGCCCGCGCTGCCGCCCGAGTCTCCGCCCCCACCGAAGGCGTAGAACGCACCTCCGAGGATGACGGCGAGGATGATCGCTGCGGCGCCGAGCCGGACCCGACTCGAGCCGAAGCGGGACCGCGTGGCGCCGGCATCCCGATAGAGCCTCGCGACCGCCGAGTGGCTCGCGTCGACTTCCCCCGGATCCACGGTAGTGAGGTCCTTGTCGCGATCGTTGACGACGATGCCGGACGTGTCGACGGGAGGTGCATCGACCGGCAGCGGGGTGCCGGACATCGCGTCGAGGTCGACCGACTTCGCGGAATCGGCCGCGAGTCCGCCGGACGAGAATGAGGGCGCTACGTCGACCGCCTGGTCGAGGATGATGACATCGTCGTCCGAGTCGTCGACGGCGGAATCGAGGTCGGAGGGCCGGTCGGGTGCGTCGTCCTCGATGGTGGCGGCTCCACCGCCGTCCGCGTTGGGCTCCTGAAGCCATCGCGCGATCTCGAATCGCGCCTCGTGCGGAAGGCTCGCGAGGGCGAAGTCACGAACGAAGACGTACTCCCACGGGTACGGCTGCGGCTCCGGGTCCGCGTAGCTGAAGACGATCGCGCGCTCGCAGGCGTCCATGACGGCCGCAGCTCGTTCGGTACGCCGCGCGTCGCTTGCAGGCGGACCCGCACCACCGAAGAGGTCGGGGGCGGCCGGCACCTCGAAGCGAGCAGGGAACCCGGCCGTCGCCTGGCGCGTCTCGAGCTGCTCCTGCAGTTCGCGCTGGACGCCGAAGATGTTGGCCCACCACCAGACGTTCCTCCAGCCCTCGGGCGCGAGCTCACCGGACTGCTGGCTCTGCGCCAGCTGGGAGAGATGATTCTCGAGGTCGAAGCCGGGCATCTGCAGCAGTTCCATGTCCGCCAGATACGCAAGCGACGACGCTCCGGACCCTGACCGGGGCTGTGACCACGAAGGGGCGCGAGACGGACGCGGGATGTGCCTCGTGCCGACCGGGCGATCGAGGACGACCTCGTCGTCGCCGGCGTCATCGACGGCAGAGTCCGTGTCGGTCGTCGCCTCGGCATCCGCGGACGAGGGCTCGCCGGGCGGGGTGAGATAGGCGCGCAGGATGGCCGCGATGTCCGCGAGCGCCTCGCGGTCGAGCTTCGACGTGGGTTCGGTCATGGGCGCACCTCCCGAGGCACCGTACCGCGCGCGGGCAAGGACACTCAGGCCTCGGGGGCTGCACCCTCCTCGAGTTCTGCGCGGTCGCGGGCGGCGAGGCGGTAGAGCGGGAGGGTCGCGCCGAGGAGCAGCGTGGCGGTGACGAGGGCGGTGACGACGCCTCGGAGCTGGGCGAGCACGCCGATGCCGGGCCCGCCGGCAACCTGGCCAATGGCGTCGGCCTGCGAGTACATCGAGAGCACGGTCGCCCTCGAGCGTGGGTCGAGGCCTCGGTTGACCCACGCGAGCGCCACCGGTGCCATCACGACGCGGGCCCAGCCGGTGAGCCAGTACGCAACGAGGGCGAGCCAGATCTGGTGCGCCAGCGCGAAGGCGAGCGCGGCAGCCATCAGCACGAGGGTGAGGACGGCGAGCGCCGACGAGAGCGCGGCAGGCGACTCGACGTCCACGCGGCGGCGCGCGACCTCGGCGGCCACGATGCCGCCGACCATCGTCCCGAGGGCGATCAGGGCGAACCAGCCGGGCTCACCGAGGTCACCGAGAGACGGCAGGCCGATCTCCTCGACGACCTGGAGCGGCCAGAGGCGGTCGAGCGACTCGCTCCACGCGCCGAGCAGGACGGCCGCGACGGCGAGCGCGAGCAGCGTGTGACGCCGGCGGATCAGCGAGGCGCCCTGCACCGTCGGGGCCACGAGCGCGCTCCAGCGGCCCGAGGTGTCCTCGACGGCCACGCCTCGGTAGTCGCGCTCGGTCATCGTGAAGAGCAGGCCGACGCCGAGCACGACGTTCAGTGCGCCGAAGACCAGGAAGGGCGCCTGCAGGTCGATCAACGCGAGGCCGGTGATCGGAAGGATCGAGGCGAGGCGACCGACCTCGAGGAGCTGGGCGGCGCGGATGAAGGTGCGACCGGCCTCGATCTCGCCGATCTCGTCGGCGAGCCAAGCCTCGCGGGCGCCGGAGCGGAAGGTGAAGCCGATGCCCCAGATCACTTGTCCAGCGGCGATGAAGCCGAGGGTGGGCGACCAGCCCATGATGATGAATCCGAAGCCGGACACGAACGCGCTCAGGACGACCGAGAAGCGACGGCTCACCGCATCGGCGACGACGCCGGTCGGGACCTCACCGACGAACGCAGCGACCTCGAGGGCCGTGCCGACGAGGACGAGCTCGAGTGGGCTGAGCCCGGCCTCGCGGACGACGTAGAGGCCGTAGATGACGAGGCCGGGTCCGGTCAGGACGCCGTAGGCGGCCGCCATCGCGAGATAGAGGCCTCGAGGTGACACGGGGCGACCCGGCAGCAGCGTCGGCTGCCGGCTGATCCAGGCAGTTCGGGACACGAGCACCCTCGTTCAGGAACGGCGCGCAACACGCGCCTCGATGGCGCGTTGCGCGTGGCGGCGAAGCGCCTCGATGCCTGCCGGGCCTGCTCGGGGGAGCTAGCGGCGGGCGGACGGGGCGCGGTTGAGGGCGGTTCGTGCGGTCACCGAGCGCCTCCTTCGTCCGCGAGGGTGTGCGCGCGGAGTGTGGCGGGGGCGCCTCGGACTGTCAATGTGGCGGGACCTCGCGCCTCGGTTCGCGCCCGCGGCTAGCGGAGGGCGATGACGGTGCCGGCAGAGGTCGTCACGAAGGTGCCTCGAGCGGTGACGACGGCATCGAAGAGCGACGTGCCCTCGAAGGGGCGCTCGGCGAGGACGGCGCCGTCCGCGAGGTCGTAGCGCACGAGGCGGTCGGGATGCACGGCCAGGACGCCGGCGGGTGTCACGAGCGGACCCTGGACGATCGCCTCGGTGTCGATGCGCCACACGTCCTCGCCGTTGGCGCGGTCGATCGCGCGGAGATCGCCGTCGGCGCTCGCGAGGACCAGTCGGTCGTCGGCGATGGCGATCGGGAGCCCCTGCGAAGGCGGCTCGGGGATGACCCAGAGCGACGGTGGGGGCGGGACGTCGGGCGCCATGCCCCAGAGCCAGAACTGGTTCCAGACGGCGCGAATCCCCTCCCACCACGGGCGGCGCGACTCGAGGTCGAGGGCGGCGCCGAAGCGGGGTGAAATCGTGTAGACGTCACCGTCGTCGATCGCGATCGAGTAGGGGTGCGCACGCTCGAACTCGTAGAAGTACGTCTCGCGGCCGGTCACGCGATCGAACGCGAGCGTGCGGTTGCCGGTGGCGACGGCGATGTACCGGTCGGAGAGTGCCGGGGTGACGAAGGCCCAGTTCGACGGGATCGAGACGGTCCAGAGGCGCTCGAGGGTCTCGGCATCGAATCCGTGGAGCTCGCCCGTGCCGAAGACGTAAACCATACCGTCCGCGACCAGCGGAGACGTACCGAACGAGCTCTGGGTGGCTGCGGACTGGCCGACGAACTCGCCGGTGCTCGCGTCGACAACGTAGAGGATGCCCTGCCGTAACGGGACGTAGAGGCGATCGCCCGCAACGGTGGGCGCGGCGAACGGGAAGTTCTGGAGACGGTGCGTCCAGACCTCGGCGCCGGTCTGCACATCGAGGGCGACGATCCGGCCATCGAGGAGCGTCTCGTAGATGCGCTCGCCGTCGGAGATGGCCGGCGTGGCGGGGCCGGCGCCGAGATCGACGTTCCACGCCTCGGGGGCCTCGAGCGCGACCGTTGCCTCGGTGCGCCGCGTGGCGCCGAGGTCGCCGCCGGAGATCGGCCAGGTATCGGCGTTCGACGTGAGGTGGCGCTCGGTCGAAGACGGCGTGGGCACGGGCGGCGGCTCGTAGATGAAGGTGCGGTAGCCCCACCACGCGAAGAGGAGCACCGCCATCGCGACGCCCACCAGGCGGATCCGGCGCGCCCATAGCTTGCGCTGCGTTTCGCGCGCGAGGCGCTGGGACTCGATGCGCTCCTCGAGGGCGAGGCGCTGCTCGGCCTCAGCCTGGGGGATGGGCCGCGCGCCGGCGATGTCATTCCAGCAGTGGTAGCAACGATTGCGGTACGCGAGATTCGCGTATCCGCAGGTCGGGCAGAGCTTGTACTCGTCGGTCACGGGCGAGTCGGCCGGGGAGGTCACCATGCGGACGAGGGTAGCATCGAGGCCCCTTCACGGGCCTTGATGCTTGACTCGTCTCGTGCCGCTCAGCGGCGGCCTCGAAGGGTGCCTAGTGCAGGCGGAGGCGGCGGAGACGCAGGGAGTTCGTCATCACGGAGACGGACGACAGCGCCATCGCGATCGCGGCCACGATCGGGTTCAGGAAGCCGTCGTGGCCGAACACGGGGCTCAGCAGCGTCGGGACCTCGACCTCGAGCAGCGCGTGGAAGGCGACGTAGCCGAGGCCGGCGGCGACCGGGATGAGCGCGAGGTTGTAGCCGAACGCCCAGCCGAGGTTCTGGTGCATGACGCGCATGGTCGCGCGTGAGACCTCGATGGCGGTCGCAACGGCGCCAATGTCGGCGCGCATGAGCGTGACGGGCGCTGTCTCCATCGCGACGTCCGTGCCGGTGCCGACGGCCATGCCGACATCGGCCGTGGCGAGCGCGGGGGCGTCGTTGATGCCGTCGCCGACCATGGCGACGACACGCCCGGCCTCCTGCAGCTCGCGGACAATGCGCGCCTTGTCCTCGGGACGGACTTCGGCCTCGACGCGGTCGATGCCGGCCTGCCGAGCGATCGTCTCGGCGGTGGCACGGCGGTCGCCCGTCAGCATGACGACCTCGACGCCGAGCTCGCGCAGGCGGGCCACGCCGTCCGCCGTCGTCGGACGGATGCGGTCGGCGACGACGAGCACGCCGGCGGCCACGCCATCGATGGCGACGAGGAGGGGCGTTTCGCCTCGAGACTCCGCGGCGGCGACGGGCTTCGTCAGCGGCGTGTGGTCGACCTCCCGCCCCTCGAGGAGGGCGGCGTTGCCGATGAGGACGTGGCGGCCCTCGATGTCGGCCGCGACGCCCTGACCGGTGACGGAGAGGAAGGTGTCGGGCCACGCGAGTTCGATGTTGCGTCCGACGGCGGCGCGCACGACGGCTTCGGCGTAAGGGTGCTGCGAACCGCGCTCGATGGAGGCGGTGAGGCGAAGGAGGGTGACCTCGGTGATACCCATCCCCTCGGCCGGGACGATGTTGGTGAGGTCAGGCTTGCCCTCGGTGACGGTGCCGGTCTTGTCGAGCACGACGGTGTCGATGCCTCGGGCCTGCTCGAGGGCGGCGGCATCACGGATGAGGACGCCGGCCTGGGCCGCGCGGCCGGTCCCGACCATGATCGCCGTCGGCGTCGCGAGTCCGAGGGCGCAGGGGCAGGCGATGATCAGCACGGCAACCATGTTGAGCACCGCGAAGGTGAAGGCGGGGTCCGGCCCGAGCAGCCACCACGCCACGAACGTGAGCGCGGCGATGCTCATCACGGCAGGCACGAAGATGGCGGCGATGCGGTCGGCGAGGCGCTGAATGGGCGCCTTCGAGCCCTGTGCGTCCTCGACGAGGCGAACGATGCGCGCGAGAGCGGAGTCGGCGCCGACAGCGGTGGCGCGCACGCGCAGCACGCCCACCGTGTTCATGGTCGCGCCAAACACCTCGTCACCGAATGCCTTCGCCACGGGAACGGACTCGCCGGTGAGCATTGACTCGTCGACCGTCGAGAGGCCGTCGATGACGAGCCCATCGACGGGGATCTGCTCGCCGGGGCGGACGATCACGACGTCGTCGGGCTGAACGGCCGCGATCGGGATCTCGAATTCCTGCCCGTCCTCGAGGACGCGGGCGAGCTGCGGCCGGAGCGCGATCAGCGCGCGGACGGAGGCTGCAGTCGCGCCCTTCGCGCGGGCCTCGAGGAGGCGGCCGAGGAGCACGAAGCCGATGATGGCGGCCGAGGTGTCGAAGAAGACGTGGCCCTTCGGTCCATCGACCGAGGTGAAGACGTCCGGGGCGAAGGTCGCGACGACCGAGTAGCCGAAGGCGGCCGTCGTGCCGAGGGCGACGAGCGTGTTCATGTCGGACGAGCCGTGCCGGCCGACCTTCCATGCGCCCTCGTAGAAGCGCCAGCCGGCCCAGAACTGCACGGGCAGCGCGAGCGCGAAGAACGTCGGGTTCAGCACGCGCATCGGGATCTGGTCGAGGCCGGGGACCCATCTGGTGAGGGGCATCGCGGCGACGAGCACGGCGGCGACGGAGAGCGCGAGGATCGTGCGGCGCTTCAGGTCATCGATCTCGGCCTGGCGCTCGGCCTCGAGGGCGTCGCGCGCATCGTCCTCGCTGTGCTCGCCGGGGAGGCGCAGCTCGTAGCCGGCCTTCTGCACGGCGGCACGCAGGGCCTCGACGGGGACGCCGGCGGCATCGACGGTCGCCTCCTCGGTGGCGAGGTTCACGGCGGCGGTCTCGACGCCGGGCACGGAGGCGAGGGCACGCTCGACGCGGCGGACGCACGAGGCGCAGGTCATGCCGCGGATCCCGAGGCGGAGGTGCTCGTTCGCGGCGGCGACGGCTGCGGCGGCCTCGCTGTCCGTCTTGTCTGCGGTGGGGTTGGGAGCGTCGGTGGTCATGGTGGGACCTCGGTCGGGTGGTGGTCGGGGTGGTCCGGCTACTTGTTGGCGAGCTGATAGAGCTCGACGAGCTCATCGAGGACGGCGGCGTCGCCGCGCTCGATGCCGTCGACGACGCAGTGGTGCAGATGGCCCTCGAGCATCTTCGATTCGGCCTTCTCGATGGCGCGGCGCACGGCATACGTCTGCTTGAGCACGTCCACGCAGTAGGTGTCCTGCTCGATCATGCGGCGAACGCCGGCGAGGTGGCCCTCGGCGTACGCGAGGCGCTTCAGCACATCGGCGCGGGTGTCGGCATCCATGCGGGCCTCGATTCTTCGAGTCGTGGGCGCGGGCGCGCCTAGTGGTTCGCGCCGTGGTGGGCGTCGACGGGCGTCGCGAGGGCGACGGGCACGGGCTGGCCCCACGGCATCGTGACGGTCTGGACGTCGAAGGCGTAGGCGCTCGCGTCCTCGAGGGCCGCGCGCAGGCGGTCCTCGGCGTTCGCGCCGACGACGATCTGGCGGCCACAGCAGCATGACTCGGGCGCCTGCTCGGCCTTCGAGCGGTCGAGGGCAAATCCGGCCTGGCACGAGCAGGGGCACGCGTAGTTCACGTCGGCGCCGAGGTCGGTGCGGGTCACGCGGTACTCGGGCACCCACGAGGAGAGATCGACCGCAACGGCGGCAGCACCGGGCGCGGGCGCCTCGCCGAGCGGATAGCCCTCGGCCTCGAGGGCGGTGCCGACGGCATCGAGGAGCGCGCCGGAGGCGACCTCGATGGAGAAGGTGCGGGCGTCCGGATTGCCCTCGATGAAGCGAGCGCCCTCGATGGCGTCGACGGTGCGCTGGATGGTGGCGATGCAGTGGTCACAGGTGATCTCGGGGGAGGAGAGGAGAAGCTGCACGCGGGATCCTTTCCGGTTCGGAAGCCAAGTGTACCCCTCCCCGGGGGGTATGGGTCAACTCCGGCAGGATGGCGGCGGTCCCGATAGCGAGGCCAGGCGCTAGGGTGGCTGGCGGCGACGGAACGAGCGGCGTCCGAGGGAACGGGTTCGCTGTTGCGGGTGCGCTGGCCCACGCGGTCGCTGCCGCGATCGCTCATGTTCCTGCCGCTGGGGCAGCCGGAGCGGCCGTGGCCGTTCCGCAACCGTCTGCCCACGAACCACCCTCGCACTTCGTTTCAGACGCGGGTCCTCGGGACGCGCTCGCTGCGCGCGTTCTTCCTCGACGGGATGCTGGCGGCGGGCTCGGACGTGGCGCCGCTGCAGTTCCTCACGCTGTACGCACTGGCGCTGGGCGCCTCGGCGGCGCAAGTCGGGCTGATCGCCACGGCCTCGGGACTGGCGGCGGCGCTCGCACTGCCGGTGGGCGTGTGGTGGGTGGACCGCTCGACGCGCCTGAAGCCGATCGTGCTGCTGGGCGGCCGAGGCGGCACGCACGTCACGCTGACGCTGCTCGCTCTGCTGCCGCTCGCGTTGAACGGTGCGAGTGCGGTGTGGGCGCTGATCGGGCTCGCAGCGCTGCGCTGGTTCTTCGGGATGGTGTCGCACCCCGCGTGGACGGCGATCGTCACCAAGGTCGTGCCCGTCGACGTGCGGCGGCTCTACATCTCGAGGCGAATGCTGGGGATGACGGTGGTGACGGTCATCGCCGCGCCGGCCGTCGGCCTCGTGATCGGGCGGATCGGCGGCATCGAGGGCTACCAGGCGGCGTTCGGCCTCGCGGCGGTGCTGGGCTTCGGCAGCACGTTCGCGTACTCGCGGATCGAGGAGCCGGCGGAGGACGCGACGGTCGCCGCACCTCGAGGGTCGTATCGGGAGATGCTGCGCGACGCGGCGTTCCGGCGGGTGCTGGCAGCGACGTTCCTGCTGTACGGCTTCACGATGGTCGCCGGACCGTTCTTCGCGGTGTACCTCGTGCGGACGCTCGGCGCGTCGCCGGAGCAGGTGGGCGCGCTCGCGGCCGTCGACGGCACCTCGGCGGTGGTGGGGCAGGCGCTGGCGGGGGTGCTGGCGGTGCGCTTCGGGTCGCGGTGCATCCTGGTGGGGTCGCTGGCGGTGATCCCGATGCTGCCGCTGATCTGGTGGCTCATCGACTCGCCCTGGCAGGCCGCGATCCCGAACGCCATCGGGGGCGGCGCGTGGGCCTTCTACAACCTCGCGATCTTCAACGTGGTGCTGGAGCTGGCGCCGACGACGAACGTGCCTCGATACGCGGCGGCGCAGCAGGCGGCGGTCCAGGTGGCGTCGTTCGTGGGGCCGCTGGCGGGGACGGTGGTCGTCGCCTCGTGGGGGGTGCGAGCGGCGTTCCTGGTCTCGGGCTTCGGGCGGCTGTTGGCGCTCACGATCCTCGTGTGGCCGGGCCGGAGCTCGAGGGGTGACGGGCGCTAGGAAACGAATGAGCCGCCGGTTGCCCGGCGGCTCATTCGTGGTGTGACCGAGGTCGGACTAGCGGCCTCGAGCGGCGGTGCGGGCAGCCGGCTTCGCGGCAGCGCGGACCGGGGCCTTCTTCACCGCGGCCTTGGCGGCCGGCTTCGCAGCAGCCTTGGCGACCGGCTTCGCGGCGACCTTCTTCGCGGGAGCCTTCGCGGCGGTGGCCTTCGAGGCGACCTTGGCGGCCGGCTTCGCGGCAGCCTTCGCGACCGGCTTGGCGACGGCCTTCGTGGTGGCCTTCGAGGCGACCTTGGCGGCGGGCTTGGCAGCGGTGCGAGACGCGGCCTTCACGGGAGCCTTGGCCGTCGCGCGGGCCGGAGCCTTGGCCGCGGCCTTTGCGGGAGCCTTCTTTGTGGTGACCAGCTGAGTGTCCTTTCTCTTGGTCTCTTGGCCGGTCTGAAACTCTCGTCAGCCCGGTCTCCGATGTCATGATAACGCGGGTGACAGTGTGACAGTTACCCGATCGCATCGGAGAAACCGAGGATTCTTCCGACGGAGTGCAAGAGAGCGCGCGACGACCGTGGCGCCTCGGGCGCACTCAGCGAGCGACGAACGATCCGAAATACGAGGCGGAGACTGGGGTTTCGAGGAGGAAAGTCGGGAGCGGCGATCGTGTGGCGGGGCCGCGGGCGATAGGCCCCGCCACACAGGAGCTGACGGTGCGAGCGTTCCTCGGTGCGAGGCCTCGCTAGGGAAGCACGACGACGGCGTGCCCGGGGCAGGTGCCGTTGCCGTCCTGGTTGACGACGTTCATGTCGAGGTAGACGCGGTTCTCGCCGTCCTCGACCTTCTTCTCCGTGACCTTGCCAGTCACGGTGAGCACGTCGTTCTTCTGGTTGATGGCGCGGAACTGGACGCCGCACTCGCGGATCTCGGCCTCGTCGCCGATCCAGTCGCGGAGGGCGTTCAGCATGTAGGTGTAGCGCAGGTTGCCCATGCCGAAGGCACCCTGCTCGTTGAGGGCGGCCTTGCCGGCCTCGTCGTCCATGTGGATGTAGACGAACTCGTCGTTGACGGCCGCGTAGCGGTTCCAGTTCATGAAGTCGGTCTGGCGCGACCAGGCCGGGATCTCGTCGCCGACGTTCACGTCCGCGAACTTCACGTTGACTGCCATGTCGTTCCTCCTGTGCTCGAGCCTCGCGGGCGCGAGCGGCCTAGTAGCGGATGCCGGTGGAGATGCGCGTCTTGACGTGCTCGCCGCGCTGGTTGCGCCACTCCGTCTCGGTGTTGGTGAAGAGCGTGAGGCCGAGGCGCGTGGTGCGCTCGTTCCAGTCCTTCAGTCGCGTGCGCGCGGTGATGACGTCACCGGCGCGAATCGGCACGCCGAAGGTCTCCACCTGGCCGCCGTTCATGCCTCGAGTGCCGGGGCCGGCGCCGGCGGCCGTGGCGCGGCCAGCGGCGGGCGCGGGGCGGTCGATGGGCCAGGCGAAGGGGTTGAAGTCGTTGGGGGCGATGATGCCGCCCCACTTGGTGCCCTTGGCGTAGGCCTCGTCCCAGAAGACCTGGGGCGGCTTCTCGGGCCAGTAGGAGGCGATGGCCCACTTGCGGATGTCGGACTCGGAGACGGGCGGAGCGACGCGCTCGTCGCGCCAAACGCCCTTCTCGGCCTCCATCTCCTTGGTGACGAGTGTTTCGAGCTCAGATGTCATGCGGCTGCCACCCCCTTTGAGAATGCTCCGTCCTTGCTCGGGTCGTCGTGACGGGCAGCGGAACTATAACAGTCGCAAGCAAGGGCCGGGCGCGCGCCTCGAGGCCCGGCGGTGCCGAGTGGAAACGAGGGCAAACCCTCAGTCGTCGAGCGCTTTCGACGCCTCGAGCGGTGGTAGGGTACTCACCAATCGAGGCGAGCCATGGCACCCGGCCGTCTACCTTCGCGCGACTACATGGATCCGGCCCCGCCTCGACGAGGGCGTGACTACATGTCCGCGCCGGCCTCGAATGGTGCCTCGGCATCTAACGGCGCGCATCCCCCAGCCAACGGCAACGGCACGTCCAACGGCGCCTCCAACAACAACGGATACTCGAACGGGAACGGCACCTCGAACGGCGCCACGCGCGAGGTCGTGAGCCGACGCCTGCCGCCTCGACGGCTGGCCGCCCGCCGCGCCTCGACGAACGGCAACGGCACGGTGGCGCTCTCGCCGCCCTCGGTGGTGGCGCCCGAGACGGCAGCGGTGCCCGCCCTCGGTGACGGCAACGGCCGAGGTGGCGGCGCGCCGACGGCACCACTCGTCGCGACCGGCGGCGGCCCGCCCGGACGGCGGAAGGCGTCGCTGGCGGACGTCTTCGTCTCGTTCCGCGAGCGCGACTTCCGCTACCTCGCGCTGTCGACCCTCGCGGTCGGGTTCGGGCAGTGGGCGCAGCAGATCGGGCTGTTCTGGCTGGTGCTGGAGCTGACGGGGTCCTCGGCGCAGCTGGGGTTCATCGCGGCGTTCCGAGGCGGCGTGGGAACACTCATCGCGCCGATCGGCGGCGTGCTGGCGGACCGCTACTCACGGCGCCTGATCATGGTGTGGTCGACGATCGCCGGCGCACTCCTCGCGGGCGTGCTCGCGGCCCTTGTGGTGACCGACCTCATCCACGTGTGGCATGCGTACGCCTTCGCGCTGGCCGGCGGCATCCTGCAGTCGATCAACCAGCCGACGCGCCAGGCGTTCGTGTACGACGTCTCCACGGACGAGACGCTGCCGAACGCGATCGCGATGAACTCGGTGGTGCAGAACGTCTCGCGCGTGACGGGCCCGCCGCTGACCGGCGCGATGATCGGCTTCCTGGGCGTGGCCTCGCCGTTCATCTTCATCGTAGTGGTCCAGGTGATCGCCTCGGTGATGACGCTGCTGATCAGCCACAACACGAGGCAGGTGAAGCTGCGCGGGGGCGCGAACCCGTTCCGCCAAATCGGCGAAGGCTTCAAGTACACGTGGCAGGACAAGCGGATCCTCGGACTGGTGATCGTGAGCGCGATCCCCGCCCTGCTCGTCTACCCGTACATCCCGTTCCTGGCGGTGATCTCCGAGGAAGTGCTCGGGCGCGGAGCGCAGGGCTTCGGGTTCCTCGCCTCGATGCTCGGGTGGGGCTCGATCGTCGGGCTCATGCTGCTGGCGACGATGGGACCGCGTCTGACCTCGGGCCGCGTGATGCTGTTCTGCTTCACGATCTACTCGGCGATGCTCATCGGCTTCTCGTGGTCGACGGTGTACCCGCTGTCCCTCGGCATCCTCGCGGTGGCCGGCATCTTCCACTCGATCGGCATGGCGCTGACCAACACGCTGATCCAGATGGCCGTGCGCAACGAGCTGCGTGGCCGCGTGATGGCGGTGTGGCAGATGACGAACGGCCTGCAGCCGCTCGGATCGGCGCCGATGGGGCTGCTAGTCGCGGCCGCCGGCCCGTCGATCGGCATCGGCTCGTTCATGATCGCGGCCACGGTGCTGTTCGTGCTGTTCACGGCGACGTGGGGCTCGGTGCGTCGGATGAAGCCGGCGGTCGGCGCCGCCACCGTCTGACCTCGACCCTTCCGATGCCCTATCGTCCCGGCCTCGACCACACGAGGCAGGAGGGGCAGCCGTGCCAGACGACACCATCGAGACCCTTGAGCGGAACGCCTCGACCCTCGAGGCGCTGCGCGTGCTGGCGGCCTCGGTGTCGGATGACGACCTCGAGCAGTCGCTCGGCGGGGGATGGGTGGTGGCGACGGCGTTCGCACACCTCGCGTTCTGGGACCGGCGGCAGGCGCTGACGATTCGCCGCTACCTCGAGACGGGCGCGTTCATCGAGGAGGACGAGACGGTCAACCCGAGCATCGAGCCGCTGCTGCTGGCGCTCCCGCCTCGTCGGGCGGTCGAGCTGGCACTCGGCGCGGGCGAGCTGGTGAACGAGGTGGTCGCGGGCCTCGAAGAGGCGCCGCTGGCCGCGATCGAGGCGAGCGCGCACGCGTACCTCGCGCGGCGGTGGGCGCATCGCGAGGAGCACATGGCACAGATCGAGGCCGGGCTGGGGCGCTGACGCCCGGGCCTGCTGCTCACAGGGCCACCGAGGCAGGCTGATATGCTCGGGCCATGCTGACACATCTGATCGCGCATCCCGGCGGGAACGAGCCGCTGCCGACGGTGCTGGCGCTGCACGGGCACGGCGCGCACGGGCAGGACCTGATCGGGCTGGCGCCGCACCTTGCGGGTGGGCGCACGCTGTGGATCTGCCCGCAGGCGGAGTTCCCGGTGGAGCCGGGTTTCTACGGCTTCACCTGGTTCGAGCGGGACGCGAACGGACAGCGCGCCTCGAGCGAGCCGGAGCGCACCCTCGGGGTGCTGCGCGAGTTCATCGATGAGGCGTTCGAGCGCTACCCGGTGGACCGCGAGCGGGTGGTGCTGCTGGGGTTCAGCCAGGGCGGGATGCTGGCGTACCGCATCGCGCTATCGGAGCCTCGGCGGTTCAAGGGGCTGGCCGCGCTCAGCACAACGCTGTCCGAGGAGATGGCGGCGGGCCTCGTCCTGGGCGAGGGCGCCTCGGAGCTGCCGGTGCTCGTCCAGCACGGCCTCGATGACCCGATGATCACGATCGACCGCGCGCGCGAGACACGCGACCGCCTGGAGGCACTGGGACTCGACGCCGAGTACCACGAGTACTCGATGGGGCACGCGATCGGGCAGGAGAGCGCGCTCGACCTCAATCGCTGGCTCGAGTCGGTGCTCGGGCTCGGCGCCAGCGCGGGGCTCGTCTAGCCGCGTCGGTTCTGCCCCTACGACCTCGATGCGGCGAGCTGCTCGGCGAGCTGAGCCATGTGCTCGGCGTCGTGGAACTTCGGCTGGCGCTTCTCGCCGAAGGCGCGCACGGCCTCGCGCGCCTCGACCGACTGCAGCGAGGCCGAGAAGCGCTCGGCCGAGCGCTTCTGGATGACGTTGAAGTCGTGCTCGAGCAGGTCCTTCCAGACGAGCTCCTTGATCTGGCGCAGGGACGACTGCGGCTTCTCGGCGATCTCCTGGGCCAGCGTGATCGCCTCGGGCAGCAACTCATCTGGCTCGACGACGCGACGGACGAGGCCGAAGTCCTGGGCCTCGGCGGCGGTATAGATGCGGCCGGTCAGGAACATCTCCTTGGCGCGGTGGAGGCCGACGATCTTCGGCAGGAGCCACGTGCTGTGGATCTCCGGCGTGAGGCCCAGCGCCGCGAAGCGGGCCGAGAAGCGTGCCTCGGTCGAGGCGATGAGCACATCGAAGTTCAGCGGCCCGGTGAAGCCCATCCCGATCGCGAAGCCGTTGATGGCGCCGATGATCGGCTTGCACTCCGCGAGGAAGTGCGGGTCGAAGGCATGCCTCGAGGCCGGGCGCTCCGGCGCGGGCGCCGACTCGCCGGACTGGCGTCGCGCGAAGCCGCCCATGTCGGCGCCCGAGGAGTAGGCGCGGCCGCGGCCCGTGCTGACGATGGCACCGACCTCGGGGTCGGCGTTGGCGGCCTCGAGGGCCTCGACCCACTCTCGAGTCATCGTGGTGCTGAAGGAGTTCAGCTGCTCGGGGCGGTTGAATGCGATCACCTCGACGCGTCCGTGTCGCTCGACCTCGATCGCCTCGTATTGCGTCATCCCCGGCCATCCTTCCGCGCGAGCACGCTCATCGAGGCCCGCGCGGCGCGAGTATAACGCCGCGCCCCGAGGCGCGAGTTCCTTCCGAGCCAATACGGGTGGTGTAGAATCCGGCCGCTTGCGCGCCTCGTCTCCGATTCGAAGGAGGTTCGCGCGGGCCTCGATGTGCGTATGGGCCTCGAAGCAGGCATGTGAAGGGGGTGTCGATTGGGAGCACTCGACGGACGGTCGGTCGTGGTGACCGGCGGCGGGCGGGGCATCGGACGGGCGATCGCGCTGCTGGCAGCGGCCGAGGGCGCCTCGGTGGTCGTGGCGGACACGGGCGCCGAGGCTGACGGCACGGGCGCGAACCCGGCCATCGCCGACGCGGTGGTAGAGCAGATCAAAGCCTCCGGCGGCAATGCCGTCGCGACGCACTCTGACGTCTCCCTCCTCGAGGGTGGGGAAGAGCCGATCAAAGCGGCGCTTGAGGCCTTCGGGAAGATCGACGGGTTGGTGAACGCGGCCGGCATTCGACGCGACACGCCGATCTGGGAAATGACTGAAGAGGACTGGGACGTCGTCATTCGCGGGAACGTGAAGGCGCAGTTCGTCCCGAGCAAGTTCGCCTCGATTGCGATGCGGCAGAACCGCTACGGGCGCATCGTGAGCCTGATCAACGACGCGGGCCTCGGTGCCGTGGGCGCCTCGAACTTCGCCGCGGCGGGCGAGGGCGCGCTGGGCTTCAACCGCACGCTCGCTCGCGACCTCGGGCGGTACGGGGTGACGGCGAACGCGATCTCACCGCTGGCGCGGACGCGCATGTTCGGTGGGTACTCGGAGGACCTGCGGCCGCCGGCGGGCGTGCTGAGCGCGAACGACGTGGCGCGTATCGGCCGGCCAACGCCCATGTTCCAGTGGGAGGACACCGGGCACCCGGACGACCCGGAGAGCGTGGCACCGCTGGCGGTGTACCTGCTGTCCGAGGGCGCGGGCGACATCAACGGCCAGTGCTTCGGCGTGCGAGGCGGGGACATCTACCTGTACTCGAACCCGACCATCGACCGGCAGATCCTCTCCTACGGCCGTCGCTTCACGATGGACGAGATGGACGAGCAGATGCCCCGCACGCTGGCGCTCGGGGTGCCGAGCCCGGTGGAGGCCGCACACCACCACTAGTCGCGAGCCTCAACCGCTTCAAGCAGAAGGAGATCGAGCAATGGGCAACCGTCTGGAAGGACGCGTGGCGCTGATCACGGGCTCGGGTCGCGGCATCGGCCGCGGCATCGCGCAGCTGATGGCCGAAGAAGGCGCCGCCGTCATCGTGAACGACTTCGGTGGGAACCTCGACGGGTCGGGCGGCGAGCAGACGCCCGCGCAGGAAGTCGTCGACGGCATCAAGGCCGCCGGCGGCCGGGCGAGCGCGAACTACGGCGACGTGTCGAAGTTCGAGGACGCACGGGCGATGGTGCAGCAGGCCGTGGACGAGTACGGGCGCCTCGACATCCTGTGTCACGTGGCAGGCATCCTGCGCGACCGCATGGTGTTCAACATGACCGAGGAGGAGTGGGACGCCGTGCTGGCGGTCCACCTCAAGGGCGCGTTCAACACGGTGCGGCACGCCGTGGAGCCGATGATCCGGCAGCGCTACGGGCGCATCCTGGTGTTCTCCTCGGGGTCGGGCCTCGGCTCGTCCGGGCAGGCGAACTACAGCGCAGCCAAGGAGGGCATGGTCGGCTTCGCGCGCTCGCTGGCGCGTGAGCTGGGGCCGTACGGCATCGCGGTGAACGCCATCTACCCCGGTGGCGCGACGCGCATGACGGCCTCGGTGCCGTCGGCGTCCCGCGAGCTGCGGGCCCGCGCCGGGATCACGAGCGGTGGCGCGCCGCGTGCGCCGCAGCAGAACTTCTCGGATATCGATGCCGCGATCGGGACGCCTCGAGACCCGGGCAACAACGCACCGCCGGTGACGTGGCTGTGCTCGGAGGCCGGCGGGGTGATCTCCGGCCAGGTGATCGGGACGTCGGGCTGGCAGGCGTCGCGCTACTCGCCTCGACAGGCGATCCGGAGCATCTCGTCGCCTCGACGCTGGTCGGTCGAGGACCTCCAGGACGTGGTGCCGAACCAGCTGACCGTGGGGGTGAACAACCCCGCGCCGATGGTGCAGCCCAAGGAGAGTTAGCGACCGGCCTCGATGGTGGATTCGCGACGGGGCCGCTCGATGGGCCGCCCCGTTTCGATCTCTCTTGCGTGTCGGTTCGGTGGCTCGCCGGACCGGTCGTCCGCTCCAGGTGGCGCGATTGAGCCGCGGTAGACTGCGCCACATGGATGCGGGCGATCTCGAGCGGCTGCGGGCGCTGTGCCTCGATCTGCCGGGCGCCTCGGAGCGATTGAGCCACGGCGAGCCGACGTGGTTCGCCGGCAAGCGCGTGTTCGTGATGCTCTCCGATCACCATCACGACGAGCGCGTGGCGTTCTGGTGCGCGGCGCCGCCGGGCGCGCAGGAGGCGCTGATCGAGGAGGCGCCGGAGCGCTTCTTCCGCCCGCCGTACGTGGGACATCGAGGGTGGGTGGGCGTCTACCTCGATGTAGACGTCGACTGGGACGAGGCCGCCGACCTCATCGAGGAGTCGTACCGCCTCGTGGCGACGAAGCGGCTGCTGGCGGAACTCGACGCGCGAGCGTGACGACCGCGGCCGAAGGGGGTGCGTCGTGGCCGACGACCGGCCGGTGCTCGACCAGATCAACCTCGTGGCGAGCGATGTCGAGGCGACGGCGGCGTTCTATCGCCTCCTCGGCGTCGACGTGCCGCCCGCGACCTCGGACGAGTGGGCGGCGCATCATCGGTCCGGCGTGCTGCAAAGCGATGGCCTCGAGGTGGACCTCGATAGTGCGGCGTTTGCCTCGTACTGGGGCGCCGAGGGGCTACCGCCGGGCCTCGTGCTC
Organism: Dehalococcoidia bacterium; assembly: GCA_041390625.1. Taxonomy (GTDB): domain Bacteria; phylum Chloroflexota; class Dehalococcoidia; order UBA2979; family UBA2979; genus RBC038. The sequence continues at coordinate 192,423 of JAWKPM010000005.1, forward strand.
GACTTTCGCGTGCAACAGCGCGAGACGGTAGACGCGATCTACGACCGAGTGACGGCAGGGGGGCACCGAGGCATCAGGGCGCCGTACGACGCGTTCTGGGGCTCGCGCCTCGCGATCGTCGAGGGGCCGGACGGCGTAATCGTCGGGGTGATGAGCGTGCGGTCGGACGAGCACCGCGGGACGACCCCTGACGTGTCGGGCTTCAGCGCCTAAGCGAGAGATGGTCAGCCCTCGAGGGGTTCGGTCGCGTCCTCGAAGGTGGCGTGGGTGAACGTGAGGAGGCGCTGAGGGCGCTCGGTCCACGTGGCGCCCTCGATGTGGGACCAGGTGAGGGTGAGCGTGAAGCAGGGCTCGGGCGGGGCGCCGGCGGCCTCGGTGGGGCGCGTGGCGGGCTCGATCTCGACGTGCTTCAGCGGCCACTCGTAGGAGCGGAAGCCGCGGAGGTCGAGGGCAAAGTCGCGGACGCCTCGGAACGTGGCGCGAACGACGCGGTCGAGCGGCTGAATGCCACCGCCGTAGTTGTAGTGGGCGAAGTCGATGACGACCGCGAAGTTGCCCGTCGTCTCATGGGCGATGTCCCACTGGCGAGGGCCAACGCGCGTGAAGCGGTCGCGCGAGGCGAGGGCGATCGAGCGAACGAAGCCGTCGTGGAAGGCGTTGTAGGCCTCGATGACGGCGGCGGGATCCTCACCGGCTGCGAGACGATAGAGGTCGCTCACGCCTCGTTCGCCCCGTCGCCCCGGCCGAGGAGGTGGCGGTCCACGAAGGCCACGACGCGCTCCGCGAGGTCGAGGCGATGCGGCAGCTTCTGGAAGCCGTGCCCTTCCTCGGGGTAGACCACGTATTCGACGATGCCCTCGTGGCGGCGGACGGTCTCGACGATCTGCTCTGACTCCTCGGGCGGGACGCGGACGTCGTGGTCGCCCTGGAAGACGAGGAGCGGCGTGCGGATCTCGTTCGCCTTGTGGATGGGCGAGATCGTGCGGAGGAAGGCCGCGTCCTCGCCGTACTCGCGCGCGCGGTGCTTGCGACGCCACGGACCGGTGAACTTCAGGAACGTCTCGAAGTTGGCGATGCCGTAAAGATCGATGGCAGCGCCCCAGCGGTCGGGTGCCTCGGTGATCGCCGCGAGCACCATAAAGCCGCCGTACGAGCCGCCGAGGACGCCGATGCGCTCGGGATCGATGTCACCAGTGGCGGCGAGCCAGTCGGCGGCGGCGACGAGGTCGCGGACGGAGTCCATACGCCTCTCGACGTCGTCGGCGTGGCTGTACTCCTTACCGTAGCCCGTCGAGCCTCGAACGTTGGGGACGAGCACGGCGACGTCGCCGCGGGCGAGCAGGTAGTGCGGGCCGGGGTAGCGGCCCCAGAGGGCAGGACGGCTCTGCATCTCCGGGCCGCCGTGCACGACCACCACGCAGGCGAGGTCGCCTCGACCGCCCGCGCCCTCGGGGAGGTAGTAGTAGGCGGGAATCTCGCGGCCGTCGAAGGTCTGGTAGCGCACGAGCCGAGGCTCGGGCAGCGCGTCGATGGGAAGGCCTCGGGTGTCGCTCTCGGTGAGCCTCGTGAGCGTGCCCGCCTCGATATCGAGGCCCCAGACATCGGAGACGTGGCGCGGACCCTCGAAGGTGAAGGCGAGCGCCCCGCCGTCGGGCCGCCAGTCGAGGGTGCTGACGATGCCGTCGGGGAGGGCCGGAGCGCCGAGGCGGGCGCCGAGACGAGCCTCGGGGGTGAGCTCGTAGCACTCGAGTCGCGAGTAGCCGTCCTCGTTGACCACGATCGCGACTCGATGCCCGTCCGGCGCGACGGCGAGGGCCTCGAGGTCCCAGTCTCGCTCGATCAAGTACTCACGTGCGCCGGTGGCGAGGTCGATGCGCTGGAGGCCGAAGAACTCTCGACCCTCGTTGGCGAGTGCCAGCACCGCGGCGCCGCCGTCGGGCAGTCCCACCGGGTGCGCGGCGAGCCACTCGGAGAGGTCATCGTGCGGCGTGACCAGGCGAGGGGCCTCGGAACCCTCGAGGTCGACGAGCCAGAGGGTGTTGTCGCCCGGCACGTCGAGATTGGGGCGGGTGACCAGAAGGCCGCGGCCATCGGGGGCGAAGCGCCCTGCCTCGTTCATGGCATCGGCCTCGAGGACCACGCGCTCCTCGCCGGAGTCGACGTCGAGCACCATCACGTCGAAGTGCGCGCGGTCGCGGCGGTTCGTGCCGAACGAGAGCAGACGGCCGTCAGGCGACCACGCGCCGAAGTTGTGGATGACGTGGGGCATCGAGGCCAGCGCGCGGCTGGCGCCGCTGGCGAGATCGAGGAGGTGGAGCTGGTACTGCTCGTCGCCACCGTCGTCGGCGATGTACAGCAACTGGTCGACGCCGGGACGGAACTCGACCTGGTAGATGACGCCGCCGGTGTCGGTGAGCTGTCGCGCCTCGCCGCCGGCGGCCGGCATGACGTAGGCCTGAGACACGCCGGAGCGGTTCGAGCGGAAGGCGAGGTGCGCGCCGTTCGAGTCATACGACGGCTGCGCAGACGTCTCGATGCGGACGAAGTCCTCGAACGTGAAGTCGGGCACGGCGGACCTCGATGTCTCCGATGCGGCTATCTCGCAGGCACCTCGATAGGCGGGGGCGCGTTGGTGGCGGCTATTATGCCGTCCCCACCCGACCCCGAGGGCGCGGCCCTCGAAGAAGGAGCGCGCCGATGCCGACCGCCTACGAGCGAGCCCTCGATCAGGCCGTGCCCGCAGCCATCGAGGAGACCGTGCGGATCTGCGAGATCCCCGCGCCCACCGGCCGCGAGCGCACCCGCGCGAACTACGTTCGCGACCGCTTCCTCGAGATCGGCGGATTCGATGATGTGAGCATCGACGGCGTCTCGAACGTCGTCGCGGTCCGGAAGGGCGAGTCGGGCGCGGCGCGGCTGCTGCTGTGCGCGCACCTCGACACGGTGTTCCCCGACGACGCGACGCCCGTGCAGCGTGGGCGCGGACGCCTCGTCGGGCGCGGGGTCGGCGACAACAGCCTCGGTGTGGCGGGGATGCTCGCGGTGGCGGAAGCGATGCAATCGACCTCGGTGCGCGGGGTGGGCGACATCATCTTCGCGGCGAACGTCGGCGAGGAGGGACGCGGCGACCTGCGGGGCGTGCGCCGGCTCCTCGACGCGCACGAGGGCCAGTTCGACGCCATGATCGCCATCGAGGGGCACTCGCTGAACCGCGTGCAGACGGGCTTCGTCGCCTCGCTGCGGTACGAGGTGAGCGTCGAGACGGACGGCGGGCACTCTTGGGGGGCCTACGGGCGACCGAACGCCATCGCGATCCTCGCGCGCGCGATCGTCGCCCTCGAGCCGCTCATGCCCGAGGTGGGGATGGACCCCAAGACCACGATGAACGTCGGCGTGATCCGAGGCGGGCGCAGCGTGAACACGATCGCGCCGGACGCCACGTTCGAGCTCGATGTCCGCTCGATCGACCCGGCGCGCGTGGACGCGCTCTTCCGCGACGCGCGAACGGCGATGCGCGAGGCGGCCGGCAGCGATGGCGAGCTGCGCTTCCGGCGCATCGGCAACCGCCCCGGCGGGAGCATCGACGAGCAGGCGGCGCTGGTGCAGGCCGTCGTGGGAGCACGCAAGGGCCTCGACCTGCCGCCCGCCGAGTTCAATGCCGGCTCGACGGATGCGAACGCGGCGATCGCGGCGGGCTACCAGGCGACGTGCATCGGCGTGTCGACGGGGGCCGAGGCGCACACGCCTCGAGAGTGGATCCGCACGGCGCCGATGCGCCAGGGCGTGCCGTACCTCGGGCGGGCGATCGTGGCGGCGGCGCGGCTGCCTCGGGACCAAGTGCGGCGCCGGCGCCGTCGCGGCTAGCGCGGGGCGGTATCCTGCGCGCGCGACCTGAGGAGGGTGCCATGACGCAATCGACGGTGGACGACTACACCGAGCTGATGATCGAGGCGGCGAAAACGCAGGGCATCGAGGCGGCGGGGGCCTCGGCGCCGACCGATCACTGGGTGACGCTGAACGGGATCAAGTTCCACTACCTCGACTGGGGAAACCCGGACAAGCCGCACATCGTGCTGCTGCACGGCGGCTCGCTGACCGCGCACACGTGGGACATGGCGGCGCTGCTGCTGCGCGACAAGTACCACCTCGTGGCGCTCGACCAGCGCGGGCACGGCGACACGGAGTGGACGCCGGACTCGCAACTCGGCGAGGACAACAACGAGCTGATGCTGGAAGACACCCGCCAGTTCATCGAGCACCTCGGGTACGACCACATGACCATCGTGGGGATGTCGATGGGCGGGATGAACACGATCCGCTACTCGGCGCGGCACCCGGAACGCCTCGATGCGGTGGGCATCGTGGACATCGCGCCGGAGACGATGCGTGAGGGGCAGCTGGAGATGGAGGCGTTCCGCGAGGCGACGGAGACGCTGTCCTCCTTCGACGACTTCCTCAACCGCGCAACGAAGTTCATGCCGCACCGCCCCGTCGCGCACCTCCGCTACAGCCTGACGCACAGCCTGAAGCAGACGCCCGAGGGTTGGACCTGGAAGCAGGACCACCGCCGTCGCGAAGGCATGGCCGAGATGTCCGAGGAGCAGCGCAAGGAAGCGAACGCGAGGAACGCCGAGGCGCTGTGGGCGGACGTGAAGGCGATCGAGGCGCCGACGATGCTGTTCCGGGGCGAAAACAGCAAGATCCTGGCGCACGACGTTGCCGAGCGAACCGTCGAGGCGATGCAGAACGCGCGGTTGGTCGTGATCCCGCGCGCGACGCACAACGTGCACTCGGACAACCCTCGAGACTTCGCGCGCGAGCTCGATGGGTTCCTGAGCGAGGTGCTGCCCTCGAGCTAGGCGAGGCGCCTAGCCCTCGACGGTGGTCTGGCTGCCGGCGGGCTGCACCTGGATGTGGGACATCGGAGAGCCGGTGTCGCCAGCGCCATGCCAGTGCAGCTCGCCGGCCGGGATGACGACGCAGTCACCCGAGGCGACGGTGTGCTCCTCGGAGCCCGCGCCGACCCTACCGATGCCCGAGGTGACGTAGAGCACCTGGTCCCCGCTGTGGCGGTGGGGCCTGGTGCGGGCGCCGGCAGCGAAGTGCACCATCGAGACGGTCATGTCTTTCACGTTCTCGCCGACGGTGGCGAGAGCGCGCCCCCAGACCGAACCGCCCTCGAAGATGTCGAGGTCGCTGCGGTCGACCGTGTCGCCGTCGGTGGCGCGGACGAGCTGCATCGATGTGCGTCCTTCCTCGTTGGGTCGGTCAACGATGATCGTAGCGCGATGATCTTATGTCGCTCCTTCCGTGCCCCCTCGGTACGACTGAGTGCCGCGCTAGGGCTCTGTAGCAGATTCGGAACGACCGATTCGAGGGAGAATACCCTCGTGGGGGGACGCGACGAGCGCGGTCCCGACGCGATGGTCGAGGCGGCAACGATGACCCTGACCGAAGGAGCCGCCGCGATGAACGCCGACGCCACGCCGAGGGGCGAGACGAATCCATTCCGTGTCGCCTACCCACCCGGTCGCTCGGCGTGGGCGAGCGTCCTCGGTGCGCCATTCGAAGCGCAGACGTACCTGCGGGCGCTGCACCTGCTGCTGATGTTCCCCCTCGGCATCGCGTACTTCGTGGTGTTCGTGACGCTGTTCGCGCTCGGGTTCTCGCTCATCTGGACCTTCATCGGGCCGGCGGTGCTTCTCGTCGCGCTCTACGCGACTCGATGGCTGGGCGACATGGAAGCATGGGTGGTGCGGCACGTTGGCGGCATCGAACTGCGGCGGCCGCCGACGGCCATCGAGCGCGGGCTGTCGTTCCGAACGCAGGTGAAGACGCAGCTGGTGGACCCGACGACGTGGAGCGGGCTGGCCTACCTGGTGCTGCAGTTCCCGATCGGCATCGCCGCCTTCGTCGGGCTCGTGACGAGCACGACGGTGGGAGGGGTCTTCGCGCTGGCGCCGGTGTGGTGGGTGGCGGACCGCCCGATCGAGCTCCTCGAGTTCAACGGGCGCGGCTGGGTGCTCGACACGCCCGCCGAGGCATTCATGCTGGTGCCCTTCGGACTGGCGATCCTGCTGCTCGAGGCGCACCTCGTGAAGGTCACGTCGGTGGCGCATGTCGCGTGGGCGCGCTTCGCCCTCGGCAGCCGCGCACCACACATCCGGCCTCGACCGGGTGGGCTGGGCGAGGACGGGCCGGCCGACGGCACCTCGATGCCGACGCCCTCGGCGCCCGTCGAGCCGTCGCCTCGCCTCGATGCGCCTCGTCCGGAGCCCACGCCCGCGCCGCCCGCGCCGCCCGCCACTGCCGCACCGCAATTCGATGGCGGTGCCGCCTCGGGCGGGCTGGCGCAGGCAACAGCGGGCCTGGATGCGCGGCTGGCGGAGCTGACACCTCGAGAGCTCGAGGTGCTGCAGCTGATCGGGCGAGGGTATTCGAACGCGGAGATCGCGGAGACATTCGTGATCAGCGAGGGCACGGTGAAGACGCACGTGAAGCGCATCTTCGCGAAGGTGGGCGTGAACGACCGCGCACGTGCGGCGGTGCTGGCCTTCGATACCGGGGTGGTGCGGCCTCAGTGGGCGGCGGTGGACGTGCCCGTCGAGGCGGCCTCGGTGGTGCCGATCCGGCGTCGAGGGGCGGGCGGCTAGCGACCTCGGGCTAGTCGGGGTCCGAGGTGTCGAGCGTGATCGGGAGCGGGACGTCGGGGTAGTCCTCGAGGAGGCGGCGCCAGGCCGTGCGGGCGACGCGCTCGGCTTCGCGGACGATGTGCGCCTCGTCCATCGTGAGGACCCGGCCGTCTCGCATCACCCACTTGCCGTCGACCATGACCGACTCGATATCGCGCGTCTGACCCTGGTGCACGAAGGATGAGACGAAGCGCATCGTCGGCACGAGGTGGGCGCGCTGGGTGTCGATGACGATGAGGTCGGCCTTCTTGCCGGCCTCTAGCGTGCCGGATTCGGTGAGGCCGAGGGCGCGGTGGCCGTTCGCGGTGGCCCACTGCACGACGTCCTCGGGGGTGGGGCGCTCGCCGTCACCGGTGCGGACGCGCTCCATGAAGAGGCCGGTGCGCATGACCTCGACCATGTCCTCGGCCATGTTGTCGGAGCCCATGGCGATGTTGCAGCCGGCGGCTGCGAGGTCAGCGACTCGAGGGCTGTAGCCACGACGCGCAGCGATGGCCGAGTTGAACGATGCGTTCGCCCTCGAGCGGCCGAGCAGCTGGATCTCGCGTACGTCCATGCATCGACAGTGGCCAGCGACGAGGCGGTCCCAGAGGAAGTCGTGCACGAACAGGTACTCAGTGGGCAGCACACCTCGGGTGCGCTGGACGGCCTCGACCTCCCACCACGATTGATTGAGGTGGATCGTGGCGACGGCATCGAGGCGCTCCGACAGGTCGCGCAGGCGCCGCAGCAGGGCAGGCGAGACGGCCTCGGGGGCGTGCGCTGCGACGGCGACCGAGACGCGGCCGTCGCCGGCGCCGTTGAAGCGCCCATGCAGGTCCTCGATGCGCTCGAGGCCCGCCTCGCCTCGAGCGTCGTCGAACTCGAACACGCCCTCGCGTGCGGCCTTCGGCTGGTCGAGGTCTGCGGCCGTCTCACCGAGGACCACACGGAGGCCCGAGTCGACCATCGCCTGCGCGTAGACCTCGAGGTTGCGGCCGATCTCGAAGGGGGCCGTCGTGCCCGAGCGGATCGACTCGAGGGCGCCGAGCTGGGCCATCACGATGCGGCCCTCATCGTCGAGGTAGTCGCCGGGGCCCCTCGGGAAACGCAGCGTCGAGGGGAAGGAGAAGTCCTCCTGGATGCCCCGGGAGATGGTGAGCGAGAAGTGCGTGTGGCAGTTGGCGAAGCCCGGCATGACGGCCTTGCCCCGACCGTCGATGCGCTCGGCGTCGGAGTGCGCGGCGAGGACGCGGTCGCTCGGCCCGACCTCGAGGATGCGATCAGCCTCGATGGCGATCGCACCTCGATGGTGAACGGTGCGACCGGCATCGGCGGTGACGATCGTCGCATCGTGGATGACGGTGGTCATGGCTGGCTCCCTCGCGCGACCCGTCAGCGGATGACGCCCGCGGAGCGGAGGGCGGCGACCTCCTCGGGGGTGAGGCCGAGCTCGGTCAGGAGCTCGTCGTTGTGGACGCCGAGGGCGGGGGCGGCGCGACGGGCCTCGGTCGGGGTGGCGGACATCTCGATGATCGGGCCGACGACCTGCTGCGGACCGGTGACGTCGTGCATGAGATCCGTCATGAAGCCGGCGGCCTTCACGTGCGCGTCCTCGGACATCTCCTCGGGGATCTGGGCCGGGGCACAGGGGACCCCCGCGGCCTCGAAGTCGGCGATCCAGTCGGCGACGGGGCGCGCGCGCATCTGCTCCTCGATGCGGCGCTTCCAGCTCGCGATGAGCGGGGCGTTCGAGGGATCACGCGCGTCGAAGTCGGGATCGTCGGATCGGTCTTCGCCCTCGAGGCCGAGGACGCGACGCGCGCCGGCTCTCGTGGGCTTCGTGAGGCAGCCGAGAACGAGCGCACCGTCGAGGCAGATGTAGCCGGCGTAGTACAGGCGGGGCGGGCCGGAGCCGGCCCAGCGGAAGGTCATGCGGGCGTCGAGCTGCTCGACGAAGGGACGGCCCTCGGCGCGCATCGCCTCGAGCTGCTCGAGCATGGGCTCGCGCAGGATGGCGTCGCTCACCGGCTCGCGCATGACGTAGACGTCCTGGACGGCGAGGGCGGATTTGAGGAGCGATCCGTCGACGCGCTGACCGAGACCCGTGTCACGTCGGTGATAGAGCGCGGCGCAGATACCCATCGCCACGGCGGTACCGGTGATGTAGTCCGAGAACGCGGGTGTGAGCTGCTTCGGCGCGCCGGAGGCATCGAGGCTGACGTCGCCTGCCACGAGGCCTGAGTAGGCGGCGGCCACGAGGTCGGTGGCGCCGTTCGGCGCGAGCGGGCCTCGACGGCCGAAGCCGGTGATCGAGGCGTAGATCAGCTGCGGGTGCAGCGCGCTGAGGCTCGGGTAGTCGAGGCCGAGGCGTTCGTCCACTCCCGGGCGGAAGTTGTGCAGCACGACGTCGAACTGCGGGAGCAAGCGGAGGATCGTCTCGCGACCCTGCGGGTGCTGGAGGTCGATCGAGAGGGCTCGCTTGCCTCGATTGAGCGACTGGAAGCGCTTGCCCTCGTTGGGGACGATTGCACTGCTCTGGCGGTAGCCCTCGCCGTCGACGGGCTCGACCTTGACGACATCGGCACCGAGGTCGGACAGCAGGATGCCGCAGAACGGCGCCGCCACGATCTGCGAGAACTCGAGGACGCGAATCCCGTCGAGCGGTCCGGGCACGCGCGCCGCCCTAGGTCGTCATCGTGCCGGCGACGAGGCCGCGCGCGCGGTAGTCCGCGATCGTCGCGGCGTCGTAGCCGAGCTCGGCGAGGATGGTGTCGGTGGAGTCGCCTCCGAGCGAACCGCCTCGGAGGTTGCCGGGCGTGCGATGGAGCTTCACGTGCGGGCCGTGGCGGCGATAGGTGCCCCAGACGCCATGCTCGGCCTCGGGCGAGAGACCGTTGGCCTGGACGTGCGGGTCGTTGAGCCAGAACGAGCCGACCGACTGGCCATCGGCGCGGACGCAGCCGACGCCGTGCGGGATCAGGCGCGACTCCCAGGCATCCGCATCGTCGGCCGCGAAGCAGGCGGCCAGCACCTCGGCAAGATCGGCGTCGTGTTCGTGTCGCGCTTCGGCGGTGGCGAATCGGGGGTCGGTGCCAAGGTCGACGTGAGTCTCGGCGCAGAGGGCGCGCCACTCCTCGCCGGTGACGATGCCCAGGAAGACCCAGCCGTTCCGGGCGCGATAGAGCCGGTTGAGCGCGGACGTGCCCAGGACATCCGCATCGATGGGCGGGCGGGGCGGCTTGCCCTCGTACCAGATCGCGTCGTCGTGGTTCGCGTAGGCGTTCGCGCCCATCATGTCGACGAAGACCTGCTGTCCGACGCCGAGGCGCTTCGCGGCGTAGTAGCCGAGCAGGGCGGCGGTGGCGGCAACCATCGAGGTGTTGGGGTCCGGATTGACCTCGTTGGCGCGCATCATGCGGCGCGCCGCCTCGCGGATCTCGGCGAGGCTCGAGACCTCAGTCGGCGGCTGACCGGCGCCGGCCTGGTAGAGCGCGCCGCCCAGCATCGCGCCGGGAATCGGGTGCGCGCAGGGTCGCGTGGCGCCGGGGCCGTCCGGCCCGTAGCCGTTGGCGGAGACGTAGACGATGCGCGGGTTGAGGGCCTTCGCGTCCTCGAAGCCGATGCCGAGGCGCTCCGGCACGCCCGGGCGGTAGTTGTGCATCACGATGTCGGCCTGCGCAAGGAGGTCGCGGACGATCGCCTGACCCTCGGGCGCCTTGAGGTCGACGAGGATCGACTCCTTCGAGACGTTCGTCTTCGATGCGCCGATGCCGGCTGCCGCTCCGGCGCCGAGCACGCGATACGGATCGCCGCCGGGCGGCTCGACCTTGATGACGCGAGCGCCGAGGTCGCCGAGGAAGGCGGCCGCGAGGGGCGTCGCGATGATGGTCGAGAGCTCGAGGACGGTCACGCCCTCGAGGGGGTGCGCCGGGACGCTGCTCGATGCGATCACGGAGGGCATCGGCCTCGGCGCCTCGGCGAAGACCTCGTCGGTGTGCTCGCCGACGAGAGGCTCGGACTCGGCGACCGCACCGGGGGTCTCGGTCAGGTTTGCGGCAAGGCCGAGCTGATGCGTCCGCCCCAGGCGAGGGTGCGTGGTCTGGACGGCGTCGCCGTTCAGCACCATGTCGGGACGCTGCATGCCCTCGTCAGTGGGCAGGAACGGCTCGGCGGCGACGTTGCCGTTCTCGTAGAAGGCCTGCATCCACTCGTCGGCGGTGCGCTCGCGCATGCGCTCGAGCATGCGGTCGCGGGCGTACTCGCGGAGATCGAGCGGCCAGCCCCCCGGGGCGCCCTCGAAGCGCTCGTCGATGATGAACTCGGTGAGCTCGGCGGCCGCGACATACGAGTAGAAGAGGTGCTCGAGCAGGTTGCCGAGCTGGATCCAGCGCCCGTCCTTCGTCATGACGGGGTGGTAGTTGAGCGTCGGCATGCGGCTGAGCTCGGCGAGCGGGTCGGCCCCGAAGTCCTGAGGGCGTCGTTCGGCCAGCTGCTCACGGATGAGGCCGCCCATGTCGTACGGCAGCAGTCCCTGCAGCAGGCTGGTTTCGACGAACTGCCCGGCGCCGAGTGCCTTGCGAGCCACGAGGGCGGCGATGATGCCGTGCACGGCGGCGTGCGCTGAGCCGTGGGTTGCGACCTGAACGGCGGCGAAGGCCGGCCCCTCGCGCGGCACGAGACCGGCGAAGGAGTTCATGCGCGCGGCCTTCGCGGCCACGACCCCCTCGTACGCGGGGTAGTGCGCGTAGGGCCCCGATTCGCCCCACCCGGTCAGGGAGCAGTAGACGAGCGCGGGGTTGATGCGTCGGAGCGTCTCGTAGTCGGCGCCGAGGGGCTCGGCCTTGCCGGGTGCGAACGAGGCCATCACGACGTCGGAGCCACGCGCGAGCTGGTGAAGACGCGCTCGGTCCTCGAGAGTCGTGAGGTCGAGGACGATCGAGCGCTTGCCGCGGAGCCACATCGGCGAGTTGGGAAGTGCCCGCGCGGGGTCGCCCTCAGGCGCCTCGACCTTGATGACGTCGGCGCCGAAGTCCGCGAGCACCATGGTGGCGATGCCCGAGGCGGGCCCGCTCGAGAGGTCGAGGACGCGCAGATCGTCGAGGGGACCGGGCACAGTTCGCTCCTCCGTCGTGAGGGGGCCATCGGAAGCGGGCACATGGTACGAGGGCGAGGCAACTTGCGCCTCGTGGCGCCGCATGTCGGTCATCCGTGGACTGCCTAGCGAACCGCCTCGACCATGGTGGTGCCCGGGAGGGTGCCGGTGGTGCGGCCGATGGCGGCGGCCAGCGCCTCGAAGGTCGCGGCATCGAGGGTGGCGGCGACGCCCGAGGCGATCAGGTCGCGCCCGATGTGGCGGGCAGCTTCGCCGGGGTGAGCCGTGGCGCGCACGGAGGCGAAGCCCGCCTGGCTGAGCGCATCGACGAGCCAGACGGTGGTCCAGCGGCGCATCTCGACGCGGGTCGACCGCAGGGCGTGGGGGGCGAGGCGCTCGAAGAGCGGGACGCCGAGCGCGGGCCGAAGGCGCGTCTCGCCCCAGGCGCGCGGCGCCTCGGCGGCGGCGAGCAGGGCCTCGGTGTGCGCCGCGGCGGCGGGACCCTCGGCGGGCAGCACGAGGGTGTATCGACGCTCGAGGGGCGGGTCCTGGACGCGGCGCACGTAGGTGGCGAGCAGGACGCGCGCGCCTCGGAGGGTGCCGTCCCAGAGCAAGACCGTCTCGACCTCGGGGGTTCCGAGTCGCCAGTTCTGGTAGGACACGCGCAGCGCACCGCCCGGCCTCAGCGCCCGCGCAAGCTTCGCGAAGACGGCGGCGGGGTCCGAGGCCTCCTCGAGAGAGTTGGCGGCGAGGACGGCGTCGAACGATCCATCCTCGAAGGGCAGCGCGGCGGCATCGGCTGTGAGGAAGCGCGTGTTCGGCAGCTCGAGGCGAGCGGCATTCGCAGCGCAGACCTCGGCGCGGCGCGGCGAGGGGTCGACGCCCACCACCTCGACGTTGGGCAAGGCGCGAGCAACCGGGAGGGATGGCCAGCCATCGCCCGGGCCGACGTCGAGGACACGGCGGGCGCCCTCGGGAACGTGGGCGACGTAGTCGGCGATGCGAGCGGCGTCGGACCAGTGCGCCTCGCTGCGTGGGTCGTAGGGGACGTACACGAGCGGCAACGTTCGGTCGCTCTGGCTGGGCATGAGCTCGTAAATGGCGCGCGCGGACTCGACGTGCTCGAGGACGGTGTTGGCCTCGAGCCAGCGCTCGAGCTCAGACGGCTCGACCGTCACGCGTGCTCCTCGGCGAGGCGCGCGCCTTGCGTGAGCGCGTCGACGCCACGGCGCACGGCCTCGATGGCGGCGCCAGACTCGAAGCCTTCGAGGAAGAGGCGCCAGCCGGCGCGGTAGTAGCCGGCGTAGGCGTGCGCGAGGTCGGCGTGGCCGCGTTCCTCGAGTGTCGCCACGAGGCGCGTGCGGTTCATCGACCACGCCTCCTCGAACGGTGTGCCGAGCATCGAGAGCACGCGTGGCGCGATCGGCGAGATGCGCCAGTTCAGCTCATCGACGATGCGCAAGAGCAGGGCGCCGGGCCGGTCGAGGACGCGCATCGGCAGGTCCTGCACGAACTCGACGTGGCGCACGAGGCCGGCGCGGTCGAGTTCGCGGTAGGAGCGTCGGGCCTCCTCGTCGAGCGGATGCGCCTCGTACGACGGGCCGTGGAGCGTGGCGACCGTCTCGGGCGGCGAGGGGGCGTAGAGGGGGTCGCGTTCGAGCACGTTGAGCAGGTTGAGCTGGGGCTTCGGGACGTGGAGCGGGTTCGGCACGTGAGCGCGGTACGCGCGCAGTGCCGTGGCGGCGAGGTCGAGCGCCGCATCGAGGTCGTCGAGCGCCTCGATGTCGGCGTCGGAGGCGAGGCGGACGTGGAGGTCGACGTCGGACAGCGACGGGACGTAGTCGATGGGTGAGTCCCACGGCTTCCGCGCGGAGCCCTTGAAGTAGACGGCAGTCAGCGCGTCACCGAAACGGCCTCGGAGCACCTCGACCCAGGCGGCGGCCATCGCCTCGGTCTCGGCTCGGAGTGTCTCGGGCGGGCAGGCCTCGGGCCACGTGAGGAGGGGCGAGGTCACGCGCTGCCTCCTCGAGATCGCCGCCGCCGCGCCGGCCTCGGGTCGAGGCGCGGCGCGGCGCGGCGGACAGACTGGAGCGACTAGGGGTCGACGCGGGCGGTGGCGTTGCCCTGGACGACGGTCTCGTCGTTCTGGTTCACGGTCTGCAGGGTCAGGTCGACGAAGTGCTGGCCGTTCTCCTCGCGCACCGCCTCGACGTGGGCCTTCGCGGTGAGGGTGTCGCCCGGCCAGACCTGCCTCGAGAAGCGGACGCCGAACTTCGTCAGGCGGCCGTCGCCGACCCAGTTGGTGAGCATCTTGCCGGTGAGGCCCATGCTCAGCATGCCGTGGGCGAAGGCGGTCGGGTAGCCGGCCACTTCCTTCGAGTAGGTCTCGTCGGTGTGAAGCGGGTTGTAGTCGCCGGAGGCGCCGGCGTACTGGACGATCTGGGTGCGGGTCAGGTTATCGACGACAACTTCGGAGTGCTCGTCGCCGACCTTGAGCTCGCTGGCCTTGAGTGCCATCTCGATGTTCCTCGACTTTCCGTGTGATGCGCTGGGGCTACTGATCGACCGGACGCGAGGTCTGGACGCCCACGGAGCGGGCGGTGATGACCAACTCGCCGTTCTGGTCGCGGTACTCGGTGATGCTCTCGCGGAAGGTCATCTTGCCGGCGCGCCGGCCCTCGCGCTCCCACGTCTCGCCCGGCCGGGTGGTGGCGGTCAGGACGTCGCCGGGGCGGAGGTGGCGGTGGTACTCGTAGTGCTGCTCAGCGTGGAGGCCGGAGCCGCCTCCACCGCCGCCCGTGCGCTCAACGCCGGTCGGGGTGCGGCCTGAGCCGAACCACGGCTCGCCGATCTTCGGGCGGAGGCCATAGTCCGGGTCGAACTGCGCGCTGGCCTGGACGAAGGTCGGAGGCGCGATGATGCCGCCTGGCTCGGTGGACTTCGCGTACTCCTCGTCGGAGTAGATCTTGTTCGCGTCACCGACGGCGCGGGCGAACATCAGGATGTGGCTGTACTCGACGGGGAACTTGTCGACGGCCATATGTGCCTCTCTCCTCGAATGGCTGGTGGATTCCGGCGGGCATGCTAGCAGCGAGCGCGCGCACTCGTGCAGGGGCGCTCGGACCTCGGAGTTGAGGCTCCTGCGCAGCCGGCCGGCGGTGTGGCGGGCAGGGCGGCCTCGAGGGTCGGTGAGAGCTAGAAGATGCCGCCGGTGCGAACGAGGCGCTCGAGGCCGTAGATGACCAGCAGGACCGCCGCGACGGCGATCCACTTCCAGTAGAAGCGACCCGGGTCCTCGAGGAGGTTCATACCTCGATGCTCTCCGATCAGGCGCCGGGGCGGAAGACCATGAGCGCGAGCAGGCCGAGCGTGACGAGGTGCAGGATGTTGCCGACGAGCGGCAGCTTCGGGTCACGCGCCATCGCGAGCAGCTCGTCGCTCGTATCGACGCCCTGTCCCTCGAGCTCGTCGGCGCGCGCGGCGATGCGCTTGAGGGCGGGGCTCATCACGCCGGTCCCGAGGCCCATCGCGATGAACCAGAGCACGTACGAGGCCGAGACCCACGCCTGCGAGAACTCGTATGCGCCGAGGTACGAGACGAGCCAGCTGCCGAAGACGATGCTGATCAGCGCGCCCGGCACGGTCGAGACGAGCTCCGCCATGCGACCGGTCTTCGCGAGGAGGCCGATCGAGCGCACGACGCTCGTCCGGGTCATCGCGATGCCGGTGGCGGTACCCACCCCCGCCCCCGCGAGGATCAGGAAGACGCCCACGAGGTGGATGAAGAGCAGAATCTCGTACTTGGTCATCGGTTGCTCCGTGCCGGACTGTCAGCCTCGGTCGAGGGTAGCGCGCCTCGAAGGCAGGCTCGACCTCCGTGGCCGCGTTCGGGGCTAGAGCAGCGAGGCGACCTCGCGGGCGATGGCGAGCGACGAGGTGAGGCCGGGCGACTCGATGCCGCCGAGGTGCACGTAGCCGCGGTCGGGCCAGATGAGGAAGTCCGGCGGGGCCTCGCCCGGCACCTGCAGCTTCGGGCGGTAGCCGATCTGGCCGGGCGCGATGTCCTGGTCGCTGAGGAAGGGCAGCAGACGCTGGGCCGACGCGAGGAACTCGGCACGGCGGAGGTCGTCGGCTCGGTAGTCCATCGGAGCGCCCTCGGATAGCCACTCGGTGTCGGGGCCGAAGCGAACGCCGCCCTCGACGTCGACGGTGATGTGCACGCCGAGGCCGCCGGCGGTGCGGAGGTGCTCGGCCATGTTCCCGGTGCCGCGAGGGACGGGGTAGACGGGAATCGTCACGGCGCGACGGTGCTCGGGGCCGACGAGGTCGTAGTAGCGGCCTCGATTCACGCGCTGGCGCATCATCGGCACGCCCTCTGCTCCGTCGAGGGGGTAGCCCAGCGCCTCGGCAACAGCGGGCGCACCGTGGCCGGCCGCGTTGATCAGCGTCTCGCAGCGCAGCGTCGAGACCGTGCCGGCGTCGTCCTCGACCTCGATCGCGAAGCCACCGGCCTCGCGGGTAGCGCCTCGGACTGCGTGGTGGAAGGCGAAGGAGGCGCCGTCCTCGCGGGCGGCGGCCTCGAGGGAACGTGCGTAGGCGAAAGCGTCGACAACACCGGTCGTCGTCGAGAGCAGGCCACCGACGGCGGGAACGGCCGGCTCGACCTCGCGGGCCTGCTCGCCGGTCAGGCGCTTCATGCCGGTGACACCGTTCGCGTCGGCCTGCGCGAGGATGCCATCGAGGCCCGGTATCTCGCCCTCCTCGACGGCGACGATGAGCTTGCCCGAGCGCATCACGGGGACGCCTCGAGACTCGCACCACTCGTAGAGGAGGTTCTTGCCCTCGACGCAGAGCCGGTGCTTGAGCGAGCCGGTGGGGTAGAAGATGCCGGCGTGCACGACCTGGCTGTTGTGCGATGAGGTCTCGCGGGCGATGCCCTCGTGACGCTCGATCAGCACAACGGAGCGCGTTGGCGCGAGCGTGGCGGCCACGGCGAGGCCGACGACGCCGCCACCGATGACGGCGACTTCGGCGTCGATGCCGGCGGGGGCGTTCGTCACCTCGATGCTCCTTCGTCGCGTGCCCTCGCGCGGGGCGCGCAGGGCTGCGATAGGCTGCCTTCCAGTGTGTGCGATCGACTGTTACGGGCGCATCAGACGGCGTCAATCGGGGCGGGCTGGGGGTGACTCGTGACACATCGGATCCTGGAGGGCGTGCGCGTCCTCGACTTCACGCAAGTAGTCGCGGGACCGCTCTGCACGCGGATGCTGGCGGACATGGGCGCCGAGATCGTGAAGATCGACCGCATCCCCGACACGGGTGCTGGGCCGGTGCGCAGCAACGGCAGCGTCGCGACGAACCTCGGGAAGCGATCGATCGCCCTCGACCTCGACCGTCCCGAGGCCGTCGAGGTGGCGCGAGCGCTGGCAGCCGACGCCGACGTGGTGATCGAGAACTTCCGCCCTGGGGTGATGGACGCATTCGGCCTCGGGTGGGGCGACCTGAGCGCGGGGCACGGGCGGCTGATCTACGCCTCGATCTCCGGGTTCGGCCAGACGGGCTTGGAGCGTGAGCGGCGAGCGTACGGTGCGACGGCACACGCGGAGGCGGGGCTGCTGTGGGTGCAGCAGCAGGCGCACTCGGACGGCGAACCACTGGCGCCGGGGATCACCGTGGCGGACATCGTCACCGGCATGAACGCCTTCTCCGCGATCCTCGCGGCGTTGTACGACCGCGAGCACACCGGGCGGGGCCAGCGCATCGACGTCACGCTGATGGAGAGCCAGCTGGCGATGCTCTTCGAGGTCGCGCACGCACCGCTCAATCAGCCCGAGGCCTCGTGGGCGCCGTTCCGGCACCCCGTCTACGCCGCGAAGGACGGGCACATCACGCTGAATCCAGGGCCGGCGTACAACTGGCCTCGGATCGCGGCGGGCCTCGGACATCCCGAGGTCGAGGGGCCGCCACCGCCGAACCAGCGCGAAGTCACGGCCTCGTGGGTCGCGGAGCGCACGCTCGAGGAGATCGACGAGGGCCTGCGCACGTCGAACGTGGCGTACGGCATCGTGCGCTCCATGCCGGAGCTGCTGCAGGAGCCGTACCTGCACGAGCGCGGCATGATCGAGGAAGTGGACGACGTGCTGGACGGCACGGTGCGGGTGGTGGCCTCGGCGCTGCACATGTCGGAGGCGGACAACCGCCCCGGGGGACCGGCGCCGCTGGCGGGACAACACACGCGCGACCTGCTGGCCGAACTGCTGAGGTACGACGACGCAGCCATCGATGCGTTGCTGGCCTCGGGTGCAGCCGGCGAGCAGGGAGTGCCGCCTCGATGAGCCCCGCGGGGCCTCGGATGGCCGAGCCTCGTGCGATCGCGCCGGTGCCGGCGGCGCCGGAGGCGGAGGTGCTCGAGGACCTCGAGCCGCTGTATCACCTCGTGCTCATCGACGACGACGAGCACACGTACGAGTACGTCCTCGAGATGCTGGCGCGCATCTTCGGCTACAGCCGCGAGAAGGCGTTCGCGCTCGCGCGCATCGTGGATACCGAGGGCCGCGTCATCCTCGAGACGGCCGCCCTCGAGCAGGTGGAGCGGCATCGAGACGCCATCCACGGCTACGGCGCCGACCCTCGGATCCGGACGAGCAAGGGCTCGATGACTGCGGTGATCGAGGAGGCGTAGACGCCTCTGCGGGCGCCCCGGCCGCTACGCTCCGTTCCATGGGACGGCTCGTCTACACCGCCATCGCGTCACTCGACGGCTACATCGCCGACGCGGAAGGGCGCTTCGATTGGTCCGCGCCGGACGAGGAAGTGCACGCGGCCCTCAACGACCTCGAGCGTGGGACCGGGACGATGCTGCTCGGTCGGCGGATGTACGAGGTCCTGGTGGCGTGGGAGACGATGCCGACGGCCGACGAACCGCCGGTGATCGAGGACTTCGCGCGCATCTGGCGCGACGCCGACAAGGTCGTCTACTCGACGCTCCTCGAGGGGGTGACGAGCGCTCGAACCCGCATCGAGCGGACGTTCGACATCGAGGCCGTGCGCGCGCTGAAGGCGTCCTCGGAGCGGGACTTGAGCATTGGAGGACCGCTCCTCGCCTCGCATGCGCTCGATGCCGGGCTCGTCGACGAGTGCCACGTCTTCGTGAACCCCATCACCGTCGGCGCCGGGACCCCGGCCTTCCAGCAGCGCCGTCGACTCGACCTCGAACTGGTCTCGGAGCGCCGGTTCGCGAACGGGGTCGTTCACCTGCACTACCTCGTGCGGAGCTAGATCGAGGCGCCTCGATGGAACGAGGCGCCTCGAAGTTGCGTCCGCGTGCTTGAGCTACGGCGTCGACGAGGCGGCGTAGGTCCAGGCGAGCTCGGCATCCGTGAGGATGGCGTAGCTGTGACCCGGGACCAGCGTGTGCAGGCCGTTCACGGCGGCAGGGGCACCCGGGCGCCACTGCACCCACTGGCGCTCCGCCGGTGTGGCACCGGGGACGGACTCGAAGACGGCCATGATGTGGTCGGCGCCGTTCGAGCTCGATGAGTCGCCGAAGGGCAGGACGGCCGTGAAGTGGTCGTTCGCGAGCGCGGTCGCCGGGTCGGCCAGCGGTCCGTCGTAGGTCACGTAGTTGAAGCCGGGGTGCAGCATCAGGTCGCAGGTCTGACCGGGCCCGCCGGCGGGCGCGGGAGCGCCGGACTCGGTGCCGATCGTCAGCAGGCCGCTCCAGTCCCCGCTCGCGCCGGTCGCGACGACTGCCACCGGCTGTGGGTGACCCGAGCAGACGTAGGCATCGCCCGCGACTCCGGTGAAGCTGCCCGAGGCATCGGTGTCGAACGAGGCCGAGGCGCCGCCGGGGAGAATGACCTCGAAGCTGGCTTGCTCGTCGCAGTTCAGCGTGAGGCCGACGCGAATCGAGAGCGAGCCGGCGTGCGCGCCGACGGCGTTGACCGCCGTGCCGGAGCAGGTGAGCGGCGCTGCCTCGGCAGCGGATGGGGCGAAGGCCAGGGTGGTCGCGAGCGCGGCCGCAAGCGGCGGCAGCACCACGCGGATCAGCCTCGACGGGGGCGTATGCATGGGTCCCTCCTGGGGCGCTTCATGGGTGTGTCGTTCGTCTATCGAAGCACGAGGAACTGAGCGCCGCCGGAACGCGCCCGTTCGAGCGGGGTTGCGAAAACGCTGCAATCGCGCTGCGGTCAGCAGCCCTCTAGTCGACGGGCTCGGGGATCTCGAGGGTCTCGCCGTCGCGCGAGGCGGAGATGATGCGACCGTCCTCGATCTCGATGTGGCGCGCGAGGCCCGGGTTGGGCGCGCCCTCGGTGTGCCCGAGGACGATGACCTCGGCGTGGACGCGGCCGGGCGCGAGGTCGAGCAGGGCGACCGTGCCGAGCCGGGTCTCCTTGTGGTGCGGGAGGTTCGGGCTGCCCGAGTTCACCAGCAGGATGCCGTCGCGGTACTCGAGGCGATCGACGTGCGTGTCGCCGCCGATGACGATCTGCGGCAGGGCGTCCGCGAAGTCGCGCTCGATGATCATCTCCATCGGCCGGTCCTCGGGCCGGAGGTCGTGCACCATGCCGATGCGCCAGCCCTCGAGGTCGAGAATCTGGCGGCGCTCGATGCGCGGGTCCTCGAAGGTGTCGTGGTTGCCTCGAGCGGCGAGGAGCGGGGCGTACTGCTCGCACCAGTCCAGAATCGACGTCGTGACGACATCTCCGCCGTGGAGGATGAGGTCGACAGACTGGAGGAACTCGCCGACCTGCGGCCCCAGCTGATCAAGCGATCGCATCAGCGAGGGCAGGTGGGTGTCCGAGATGAGTCCGACGCGCATCGTCGGAACTTAGTCCTCGATGGCCGTCAGGGGCAACGTGACAGCCGGACACCGCCTCTCGAGGCAGGGTGGACACCTCGAATCCCTCGCTCCGCGGGCGCACGTGGGGCGCACATCACAGTGGTATTTGACGCGATTCTCCGCGGGGTGCTAACCCTCACCCCGCCGGGTCGGACTTCGGGCCGAACCCGCGCTCCATCGCGACCACCCAGCGGCAGGCACGAAAGCAAGGCGGCAAGCATGGCCAACCAGGCACGGGACGCAGCGATCGTCGGCATCCACGAGTACCCACTGCGGGTGGCTCCGGGACGGTCCGCGATGCAGATCAAGGCGGAGTCGATCTCGCGGGCGCTGGCGGACGCCGGACTGAAGCTGTCCCAGGTGGACGCGGTGTACGACACGAACGATGGCGAGGGTGGCGGCGGCCTCGGCCTGTCGCACTACCTCGGGATCAAGCCGACCGTCATCGACACGACGCAGGTCGGTGGGTCCTCGTACGAGTTCCAGACGGCGCACGCGCTGCGCGACATTCGGTCGGGCAAGGCGAACGTCGCGATCCTCTCGTACGGCTCGATGGCGGCGTCGAACCGCACGCCGATCGGCACAGGCGGCGCGACGGGTATGGGCGCGCCGAACTGGCAGGGGAACATGGAGGACCCCTACGGCTCGACGCTGATCGCGAACTACGCGATGGTCGCGCACCGGCACATGCACAACTACGGCACGACGAGCGCCGACCTCGCCGAGATCTCCGTCTCGACCCGGGCGCACGCGATGCGTAACCCCGAGGCGGTCAAGGCGATGACCGACCTGCAGTTCCAGGGCATCAACGAGATCACTGTGCAGGACGTGCTGGACTCCCGCGTCATCGCCGACCCGCTGCACCTGCTCGAGTGCTGCATGGTCTCGGACGGTGGTGGCGCCCTCGTGATCGCGAGCCCGGAGGTGGCGCGCGGGACGAAGAAGCCGCCGGTGTGGATCATCGGGACCGGTGAGGCGACGAAGTACCGCG
>JAWKPM010000006.1:0-204406 GCA_041390625.1 Dehalococcoidia bacterium
CGCTGCACCGCATGGCGTGGATGTCAGACCCGGTGATTCCGCCGCTCGACCTCGATGCTGCCGCCAACCAGTCGTTCTGGGGTTCGCGAAGCACCCGTGAGCTGCTCGAGTGGCTCACCGAGCCGATCGCCGAGACGGTGGAGCTGCTGAAGGATCAGCCGGACGCCGCGTGGGGCCGCCCCGGCCTCTTCGTGGAGGGCCGGCGCTCGATTCGCCAGCGCGCGCGAGAGAGCGCGGCGTTCTACGACGAGCGCATCGCAGAACTCGAGACGCTGCTGGCGGTCCGCGCCTAGCGGCGACCCCGAGCCCGAAGCGAGGTCGGCCCTCCGGGCCGGCGGCCCGCCCGCCCACTCCTTCTGTGCGAGGGGCCTCGCCCCAGCGCTTCCCAGGCGGTCCTAGATTCGCCGCGGCTGGTCGGGCGTTCGTTCAGAGCCCGACGGGTCATACCGTCACGCTCGGTCCGCCGTAGGAGGCGGCTTCAGCGCGGGACGCTAGTCCGAGGCGCCGTTCGAGCCGTTTCCACCGCTCGAGCCGTCCGTGCCCTGTCCCTCGGCGCCCTCACCACCTCGACGGCGGCGGCGTCCGCCTCGGCGGCCGCGTCGCCTCCGGCGGGGCTGACCGTCGGCGTCCGTGCCGTCGTCGGACGGGCCGGAGCGCTCGGACCGATCGTTCGAGCGCTCCGTGGCGGCGCCGACGGGCTCGAGGACGGCGACGAGGTTGTCGTCGAGCTGGGCCTGGCGGCGTCGGATGGGCGCCTCGATCTGGGCCTCGAGCTCGGCGGGGCGCACCGCGGTGCCGAACTGGCCTCGGAGCTCGTCGGTCGACATCTCGACGATCTCGCCGCTGCTCTCGAAGCGGAGGCGCGCCACGCCTCGGAGCAGGTTGATGCTGAGGACGCGGGCGCGGCCGATGGGGGTGGTGACGTTCTTGCCGACCTTCGGGAGGCCGCCGCGGAGCTCGCGGTACTGCTCGACCTCGAATGAGAGGCAGCAGAGGAGACGGCCGCAGACGCCCGAGATCTTCGTGGGGTTCGGTGCGAGGTCCTGATCCTTCGCCATCTTGATCGAGATCGCGGGGAACTCGGTCTGCCACGTCGCGCAGCAGAGCGCGCGGCCGCAGACGCCGAGGCCGCCGGCGGCCTTCGCACGGTCGCGGTCGCCGACCTGATCCACCTCGACGTCGCACTCGAGCAGCTCGCCGCTCTGGCGGCGCAGCCAGTCGTAGTCGACGCGCTCACTGGCGGCGAAGGTCAGGCTGGCGTGCTCCCTCGCGAGGTCGTACTCGAGCGAGGCGACGCGGATGCGAGGGTCCGACCGCGTCGCCAGGGCCTGCGCGCGGCCGAGGTCCTCGCGCGCGCGGTCGCGGTTCTCCCGCCACGCCTCGATGTCGGCCTCGGTGGCGAGGCGGTCGATGACGCGCCAGGGGCCTCGGTGCTCGGAGGCGAGCACCTGGTCCGGCGCGATCACCACCCAGCCGAGGCGCTCGCCGCGGTCCGTGCGGACGACGACGTAGTCGCCGACGCCGAGCAGCAGCTCGCCGGGGCGGCAGTAGGAGACGGGCCCGGCCTCGATGAAGCGAATGCCGACCAAGGGGTCTGGGGTGTCTGGCATGGCGTACCGCCCGGCGCCATCAGGCGCTCGAGCGGTCCTCCTCCCTGCGGTCGTCGCCGGCCGCCTGCTCCCGCGCCGGCAGCAGCGGGAGGTCGAGCATCATGACCTCCAGCGCCAGCTGCGGGTTCGTGTTGTCCAAGAGGTGCTCGCGTGCGGTCTGCACCGCGCTCAACGCGCGAGCGGCCTCGGCGGGGGTGCATCGAATGGAATCGGCCTCGGTGGTGGCGCGCTCGAGGCCGGCGGCGGCGTGGAGCGCCTCGCGCCAGACGTCGCGCCAGACATCGAGGCCGGCGATGACGGACTCGCGCTCCTTGAACCAGCGCTGGGACATCGTCTGGGCCATGTCGAGGCGCTCGTTGCGGGTCGACGACGCGGCCTCGAGGGCCTCGGCGGCGGCGGTCTCGCGGAGCATGCGGAGCGAGGGGTCGCGCAGCAGCTCGAGGGCGCGCCCGAAGCGGCCGTGGGCGAGGCGTGCGACCTCGTCGCGCTCGAACGGGTCGAGGGGGGCGGAGCCGGCCTCGGCTTCGACCTGATCGAGTGCGGCAGCGAGGGCCGCGGCGGAGAGCGGGCGGAGCACGATCTCCTGGCAGCGCGAGCGGACGGTCGGCAGCAGCTCCAGCACGTCGGTGGCGAGCAGCACGAGGGTGGCGGTCGCCGGCGGCTCCTCGAGGAGCTTCAGCAGCGCGTGCGCGGCCTCGGTCTGGAGGTCGTCGGCGGTATCGATGATGAAGATGCGGCGTCGCGAAGAGGTCGGCGCGAGGCTGGCCACGCGCTCGAGGCGGCGCACCTGGCAGATGCGGATGCGGGTGGAGCCGTCGGCCTGGTGGTCGCGGTGCTCGCGCACGTCGCAGACACCGCCGATGGTGATGCGCTCGACGTCGGGCCACGCCCCGGCCTCGATGAGGCGGCAGGGGCGGCACTCGCCACAGGGCTCGGGTCCATCGCCGTCATTGGTGGGCGACTCGCAGTCGAGGGCGCGCGCCAGGCGTCGGGCGAGCGTGGCGCGTCCGGAGCCGTGCGGGCCGATGAACAGGTAGGCGTGCGCGAGGCGATCGGCCTCGATGGCGCTGCGCAGCGCACGGACGGCGTGCTCCTGGCCGACGACGCCCCACGGCGCGGAGGCCACGGTGGCCGTCGCGGGCGCGGCGGTGGTCATCAGTCGACGTCCAGCGCCATCAGGTCCTCGGCGGTCTCGCGGCGGCGAAGGAGGCGGGCCTCCCCGTCCTCGACGAGGACGATGGCGGGGCGATAGGCGAGGTTGTAGTTCGAGGACATCGCCAGCTGGTAGGCACCGGCGGCCGGGATGGCGAGCAGCTCGCCCTCCTGCAGCCGCGGCAGCTCGGCGTCGCGAATCAGCACGTCGCCCGACTCGCAGTACTTGCCGGCGATGGTCACGGTCTCCTCGATGGTGGCCAGCGGGCGCTCGGCGGAGAGCGCCTCGTAACGCGAGCCGTACATCGCGGGGCGGATGTTGTCCGCCATGCCGCCGTCGACCGAGACGAAGGTGCGGATGCCCGGCACCTCCTTGCGCGCTCCGACGCGGTAGAGCGCGACCCCGGCGCGGCCCACGATGGAGCGCCCCGGCTCGATGGTGACGTGTGGCATCGAGAAGCCGCGCGCGTCGGCCTCGCGGCGGAGGGTGCCGAAGATGGTGCGGGCGTAGGCGGCGAGGGCGGGCACGTCGTCCTCGTCGCGGTAGGCGACGGCGAAGCCGCCGCCGGGCGAGAACTCCGCCACCTCGACGCCGAGGTCGTCCTTCAGGTGGGCGATGAACTCGGCGAGGAGCTCGGTGGCGAGCTCATAGGGCTCGAGCTCGAAGATCGGGCTGCCGAGGTGCATGTGCAGGCCTCGGAAGTCGAGGTGGGGCGCGTCGACGATGGCGCGCACGGCGGCCTCGGCGGCGCCGGTCACGATCGGGAGGCCGAACTTCGAGTCGAGGATGCCGGTGGTCGTCTTCTCGTGCGTGTGGCCGTCGACGCCGGGCGAGACGCGCACCAGGACGCGCTGCGTCGTATTCGCCTCGGAAGCGGCCTGCTCGACGAGTCGGACCTCGCCGAGGTTGTCGATCACGACGTGACCGACGCCGACCTGCGCGGCGAGGCGGAGCTCGTCGAGGCTCTTGTTGTTGCCGTGGAAGTAGACACTCGACATATCCACACCGGCGGCGTGGAGGACGGCGATCTCGCCGCCGGAAACGGCGTCGAAGCCGAGGCCCTCGGAGGCGATGAGGCGGGCGAAGGGTCGGTTGAGGAACGCCTTCGAGGCGTAGAGAACGTCGGTCTCCGCGTGCTCGTCGCGAAACGCCTGCAGGTAGGCGTGGCACTGGGCGCGGATCGTGGCGGCGTCGTAGACGTAGAGGGGCGTGCCGAACTCGGAGGCGAGGGCGCGCGTGTCGCAGCCGCCCAGGGCAAGCGTGCCCTCGGATGTCAGTCCGGCGGACTCAGGCAGAACGTGTGCGAGCGGCAACGCTGCCGCCGCGGGAGTAGCCACAGGATTCACCCCGCACGGCGGAGTGCAGTCAGTTTCGGTACCGGGCCGGATGCACGACGACTCGCGCGCAGAGCGAACCGGTGAATGTCGTGACGCCGCGCCTGCACTCTCGGCGGCGGCAGCTTCACCGAATTATTGCACGGACGCGCCGTGCGATACCAGCAGGGAAGCGGAGCGGGGACGGCACCAGCGCGGTGGCCTGCCAGGGAGGGCGGCAGGCCACCGCGGGGTGCGCGGACTCGCGTGCGTGGTACCCGGAGGTGCTAGGCGCGCGTGACCACCGGGCAGTTCACGACGAGGTCGGTCTGGATGACGGTGAGACCTGCGTCGACGACCTCGGAAGCCGAGGTGATCGAGTTGGCCTCGTAGTCCTCCGCCACCTCGACGAGGTTCACGTTCCAGAAGGCGGAGTAGCCGTCCTCGCCCGGGAGGATGTCGATGATGTTGCGCTGGCCCTCGACGAAGATCGGGGCGCCGCTGGCGTCCATGCCGGTGATGAAGGCCCAGATCGGGATGGCGTTGGGCGGGTTGGGGCCGAAGTCGGGGTAGTAGACGTGCTGCCCCTCGTACCAGCCCATGGTGAGCTCCTCGCCGTTCTCGAGGGTGGAGCCGGCGGGGACGATCGGGCAGTTCACGAACAAGCCGGGCTTCACGATCTCGAGGTTCGCCGCGTCCAGGTCGGCCTTCGAGCGGATCGTGTCGGCCTCGTAGCCCTCCGGGACCATGACGAGGTTGACCTCCCAGAGGTCTGAGTAGCCGTCGACGCCCGGGACGGTGTCGACCACGTTGTGCTGGTGCTCGACGAACATCGGATTGCCGTCGGCGTCCATGCCGGTGATGAAGGCCCAGATCGGGGCCGGCGTGACGACCGCGCCGCTGGTGGGCGAGCGCATGCCGAAGTCGTAGTAGACGACGTCCTCGCCCTTCGCCCAGCCCTCGACGAGCGGGTAGTCGACGGCCGCGCCGAGGTCGAAGTCGGTGGCGTCGTCCATCATCTCGGCGGTGGGCGTGCCGGTCTCCATCATCGCCTCGGTAGGCGTGGCGGTCTCGGTCATGGCCTCGGTGGCGGTGGCGGTGGCATCGTCGCCATCGTCGTCCGAGCAGCCGATGAGGGCGGCGCCGACGAGGCCGAGTCCGCCGAGGCCGATGCCTCGGAGCAACATCCGGCGATTCGTCGTGCGATCGAGCAGTGGCGCAGTCATGTCATCCCCTTCGAGCGTCCGTGTTCGCTCATTCGAGGATGGCGCGGTGCGCGGGGCGAGGGATGACGTTCCTTACACGAACGATTGGTGCAATGACACCGCAAGCCACGCAGACGGAGTTCGGTGGCTAGCGCGTGAGCGCCACCTTCCAGGCTCGATCCTCCTGCTCGACGGTGACGGCGCCCTGGCCGACGAGGCGGGCGATGTGAGCGCGGAGCTGGCCGCGGGCGGCGCGGCGGAGGCCGGGCTGGATCTCCGGGTAGAGGGCGCGCCGAATCTGGCCGTCCGTCTCGTAGCCGCGCTCGATGAGGTCGATGATCTGGCGGTCGCGGGCGCCTCGATGGTCGATCAGCTCCTTGATCTTCTCGTGGGTGGCACGGACGAGGGGGCCGTGGCCGGGCGCGAAGAGCGAGGCGTTGAGCTCGTCCATGCGTAGGAGGCTCTGGAGGTACTGCTCCATGTCGCCTCGGGGTGGCGGGCCGATGGCCGAGGTACCGACACCGAGGACGTTGTCTCCGGTGAAGAGCAGCCCGAGCTCCTCCACCCAGTAGCAGTTGTGGCCGGCGGTGTGGCCGGGCGTGTGGACCGCGCGGACGGTCAGGCCGCCGACCTTCACGGTGTCGCCGTCGGCCATCGGGCGGTCGATGGGGGTGTTCATCGCCTCGTCGTGCCAGACGCGGGCGCGCTCGTTGATCTCGGCCTCGTCGGGGAGGTCCTCGTTGCTCTCGCTGGGGGTGTGGAGGAGCTCCTCGTCGATGGGGTTGATGGCGACCTCGGCCTTGAGCGCCTCGCGGAGCTTGCGACCGCCGGAGGAGTGGTCGAAGTGGTGGTGGGTGATGGCGATGGCGTGGACCTTCGCCTCGGGCAGCTCCTTCGCGAAGAACTCGGCGCGCGGCTGCACGGAGCCGTCGTCGCCGTAGCCGGCATCGATGAGCATCGCGTCGTTGCCGTCGCGGAGAATCCAGACGTTGGAGGTGGGGAAGGTGCGCGAGAACTGGCGCACGACCACGACGTGCTGGATGAGGTGGTCGTCGATGCGGTTGACGCGCGTGTCGACGGTCTCCTCGCCGCCGGCGGCCTTGGCCTGGGCCCTGCGGGCCTCGGCGCGGGCGGCGCGGGCCTCGGCGGCGGCGCGCTCGTCGCGGGCGTAGGTGAGCGCTCGCCAGCGCTTGGCGTCGTCGTCGAGCTTCGGCATCGGGCAGCCTCCAGTGCGCGGGGGGATGATCGAGGCCGGGCGATCGAGCCGTCAAGCGGCAGGGGCCGCTAGGCTCGCTCGATGGCCCGCTCGACGACCTCGGATCTCGCTTCGACGCGCCTCGATGCTGCCGGGCTGACGCCTCAGCGGCTGGGGCGGATTCGATCGCGGCTGCTGGAGTGGTACGACGGGGCGCCCCAGGGTGGGGCGATGCAGGACTTCCCGTGGCGGACGGCGCGCGACCCCTACCTGGCGCTCGTGGCGGCGGTCTGTGCGCAGCAGACGCAGATGTCGCGCGTCCTCGAGATCTACGCGCGGTGGGTGGAGGCGTTCCCGGACCTGGAGACGGCCGCGGCGGCCTCGAATGCCGAGGTGCTGCGGGTGTGGGGTCGAGGTGGGTACCCGCGTCGCGCCCTCGCGATCCGCGATGCGGCGCGGATCGCGGTCGAGCAGCACGGGGGCGCGTTGCCTCGGGAGCCGGAGGCGCTGCTGGCGCTGCCGGGCGTCGGGCCGTTCACGGCGGCGATCGTGCGGTGCTTCGGATTCGGGGACGACGCGGTGGCGGTCGACACGAACATCGTGCGGGTGATCGGGCGCCTCGTGTTCGGGGATTTGCAGCCGGCGAAGGAGACCGCGCCTCGGGACATCGAGGCGGCGGCGGCGCGGCTGCTGCGGCCGGGGACGGCGGCGCGCTGGAATCCGGCGCTGATGGACTACGGCGCACGGGTGTGCCTGCCGCGGCCTCGATGTGGGGAGTGCGTGGTCGCCTCGATGTGCGCTGCGCGCCCGAGGTTCGAGGCGGGCGAGCGGGCGGAGCCGGTACGGGCGCAGCGTGCCTTCGACGGATCGGACCGGCAGTGGCGCGGCCGCATCCTCGAGCGGCTGCGGGAGTCGGGCGGGCCGTTTCACGTGAAACAGCTGGTCGCGGCGCTGGCCGCGGACGAGGGGGAGGCCGCGCGCGTGCGCGCCAACCTCGAGGCGCTAGTGCACGAAGGGCTGGCGTGGGTCGAGGGCGGGCGGTGCGGCCTCGGTGCGGCCGGTGACGGCGCGCGCTGAGCCGCTACGTTGGCGGTGCGGACGAGGAGGCGGCGATGGCGGCGGAGCGGGTGTACGAGGACGAGGCGGTGGTGATCGAGCGGCTGGCGAACCTCGGGCCGCTGTCGAACAACGCGTACCTGCTGCGGGCGCGGGCGGGTGGCTCGGTGATCATCGTCGACGCGCCGGAAGGGAGCGAGGCGATCCTCGAGGCGCTGGGCGACGCGAACGCGGCCGGCGTCATCCTCACGCACTCGCATCGGGACCACTGGGGCGGGCACGAGGTGCTGCGTGGGCGGATCGCGGGGCCGTTCTTCGCCTCGACGGCCGAGGTGAACCTCGACGCGGTCGAGGGGAGCGGGCTCGTTGTGCGCCTCGATGACGGGGAGCCGTTCACGTTCGACGGCGTGCCGGTGCAGATCATCCACACGCCGGGGCACACGCCGGGCTCGATGTGCCTGCGTGTGGGCGGGGCGCTGCTGACGGGGGACACGCTGTTTCCCGGCGGGCCCGGTTACTCGCGGAGCCACGAGGCGCTGCTCGAGGAGATTGAGTCGATCACGACTCGGCTGTATCCACTCGGGGATGAGCTGCTGGTGCTGCCGGGTCATGGCGACTCGACGACCGTCGGGGCGTCGAAGGCGGAGTACGCGGTCTTCGCCTCGAAGGAGCATGCGCCGGACCTCAAGGGCGACGTGCTCTGGGCTGAGTCCTAGGGGTTCGTTCGTCGGAGGGAGCGCGGCTGCGCCGCGCTCGGTCGACAGCCCTCCGGGCTGGCTGGCCCGCCCGCCCACCCTTTCTCAAGCGAGGGGCTTCGCCCCTCGCGCTCCCCTCGGATGCTTGTCCCGACCTCGCTGAGCCTTGTGATGCTTCGGGGAAGTGGCCGGGAGCACGCTTCGCGTCGCCTCGCTGTTGGGCCGTGCCTCGATGTTGTGCCGGGACGCGGAACGGCGAAGCCGGGGTGCGACGGCGGCTCGGGTCAGGACGCGCGGAGGGCGGCGAGGGCGATCATGGCGGCAGCGGCGGCGAAGACGGCCACGGTCGTGAGCGCGATCTGGCGCGGTGACCAGGAGGTGCGCGGGGTCTCGCCGAGGTGGCCGTCCCAACCGGCTGCGCGGAGGTGCTGGCGGGCGTCCTCGATGGCGGCGGCGGGGACGGTGACGGCGTAGGCGAAGAGGGTGTCGGGGACGCGGTTGGCGACGACGTAGACGGAGGAGCGGTCGCCGAAGGCGGCGGCGTCCTCGACGGTGACGTGGGCCTCGATGTCGTGGGCGGCGAGGACGGCCTGCCAGCGCTCGGCGGTGGCGGCGTCGCGAGCGACCGCGGCGATCGCCCTCGGTCCGTCGACCCGGCGTCGTGCGCGCGTGCGGCCTCGTCGTTGCGCCATCACGTCGATGGTACGCCGTGGGGCGGAACGACGAATTGTCGTTGACCCCTCAGAAGGGCGCACGTAGCATGCGGCCCCATGCCAACTGTCGCGACGCTTTCCAACGGCCTGCGCGTGATCACCACGCACATGCCTCATGCCACCTCGGTGTCCGTCTCGGTCTACCTCGCCGCCGGCTCACGATACGAGGCGGACACGGACGCGGGGCTCTCGCACTTCGTCGAGCACCTCTGCTTCAAGGGGACCGAGCGCCGACCGCGCCCGCAGGACGTCGCGATCGAGATCGACGCCATCGGCGGGACGATCAACGCGGCGACCGAGCGCGAGTACACGGTCTACTACGCCAAGGTGACGCGGGAGCACGCCGAGCGTGCCGTCGACATCCTGGCGGACGTGCTACAGCACTCGCTGTACCTCGAGCCCGAGATCGAGCGCGAGCGGGGCGTGATCCTCGAGGAGCTGGCCGCCGTCGAGGACTCGCCGGACGAGCAGGCGGCGCTGCAGCTCGATGCGATGCTGTGGCCTCGGCACCCGCTCGGGCGCGACATCGCCGGCACGCCGGCGACCGTGAAGGGGATCAGCGTCGAGCGGCTGCGCGCGTACGCGAGCCAGCAGTACGTCGCCAACGCCGCGGTCGTCTCGATTGCCGGCGCGCTGACCGAGGACGAGGCGCGGCGGCTCGTCGAGGACTCGTTCGGGCAGTGGCAGCCGGGGACGACGGCCGACTGGAAGCGCGCGACCGACCTCGTGGTCGAGCAGCGCTCGGGCGTGCTCGCGAAGCCGACGGAGCAGGCGCACCTCTCCCTCGGGATGCGCGGGCTCTCGCTGGAGGACCCGGACCGCTACGCGGCGGACACGCTGTCGGTGGTCCTTGGTGAGGGCATGTCCTCGCGCCTCTTCCTCCGCCTGCGGGAGGAGCTCGGGCTCTGCTACGACATCCACACCTTCGCGTCGCACCTGCGGGACACGGGCATGTTCGGCATCTACGCGGGCGTCGACCCCGACAACGCGCGCGAGGCTGTGCGCGAGGTGGTGGCCGAGCTGCGACGCATTCGCGACGGCGTCGACGCCGACGAGCTCGAGCGCGCGAAGGGGCAGCTGCGCTCACGCGTGCTGCTGCGGATGGAGGACAGCCGGGCGGTGTCGGGCTGGTACGGCGCGCAGGCCATCCTCGGTCTGCCGTCGCTCACGCCCGACGAGGTGATCGAGCGTTCGGCGGCCGTCACGGCCGAGGACGTCTGCCGCGTCGCCGGCCGCCTGTTCCAGGACGAGGCTCTGCGTCTATCGGTGGTCGGTCCCTTCGAGGGAGTCGACCTCCTCGAGGGCGTGTCGCTCGACGGGTGAGCACGATGCCTGATTCAACGAACGATGCAGCGCCGGGCGACCCCGAGCGCCTGACGATCGTCCCGCGCCTGGAGCGGCCGGGCGCCGAGCCTCGATATCTGCTCGTCCGGTGGCCGGACTGGCCGCCGCCGGCGATGCTCTCGGTCGTGCATCCCGCCGAGGGCGACACGCGCGCGGCGGTCGACAGCACGCTGCAGGCGCGGATGAGCGTGACCTGCCTCGAAGAGCCGCGGGTGGCCTCGGAGCGCCTCCCGGTGCGGATGCGGCATCCGCGCACGGGGCGCGAGGGTCCGGGCTGGCTGCGGGCTGCGGCGGTGCGCGTCGAGGGCGAGCCGGAGGCCGACGCGCTCCTCGATGCGGTGGTGGAGCTGAGCCTCGAGGACGCGCTCGCGCAGCTCGAGACCGAGGTGGAGCGCCGGCTGCTGCGGGCGGCGGCGGCGCTGTTCGACCAGCCTCGCTAGGTCCTCAACCTCGTCACGTCACGTATATGGCGGTGTGGTAACGTCGCGTGCCACCGGGCGGGGTGAGCAGGAGGCTAGCCACGTGTTTCAGGAGTTTCGGCAATTCTTGCTGCGAGGGAACGTCGTCGACCTCGCGGTCGCGGTCGTCATTGGAGCCGCGTTCGGCGCGGTGGTCGACTCGTTCGTGAGCAACCTGCTCACGCCGGTGATCTCGATGATCTTCGGTGAGCCGTCGCTGGCGTCGATGACGTTCCGCATCAACGACTCGATCTTCGCGTACGGCGCGTTCCTCGACTCCGTGTTCTCGTTCGCGGCGATCGCGGCGGCGGTGTTCTTCTTCGTGGTGAAGCCGGTGAACACGCTGATCTCGCGCTCGCGCCGGGAGCCGACGCCGGACCCCACGACGAAGCGTTGCCCGGAGTGCCTGAGCGAGGTGCCGATCGACGCGCGACGCTGCGCGCACTGCACGGTCGTCTTCGCCGCGGCGTAGCGGACACGAGCGAACAACGAACGAGGCCGCCCACTGGGCGGCCTCGTTGATCTCGCGCAGGGCGCGGGAGCTACATCATGCCGTCCATGCCGGGGGGCATCGCCGGGGCGGCGCCCTTCGGCTCCGGCAGCTCGCCGACGACCGACTCGGTGGTCAGCATGAGGGCCGCGACCGAGACGGCGTTCTCCATCGCGACGCGCACGACCTTGGCCGGGTCCACGATGCCGAGCTGGAACATGTCGCCCATCTTCTGAGCGGCGGCGTCGAAGCCGACGTTGGTCGAGCCGGCGCGGACGTCGTCGATGATGACGGCGCCCTCGAGGCCGGCGTTCTCCACGATCTGGCGGAGCGGTGCCTCGATCGCCGCGCGCAGGATGCGCACGCCGATCACCTCGTCGGTGCCCTCGAGCTCCTCAATGAGCGGGTCGAGCGCCTGCTGCACGCGGATGAGCGCGACGCCGCCGCCCGGCACGACGCCTTCGTCGATGGCGGAGCGGGTGGCGGACAGGGCGTCCTCCACGCGGAACTTCTTCTCCTTGACCTCGGTCTCGGTGGCGCCGCCGACCTTGATCACGCCGACACCGCCGGCGAGCTTCGCGAGGCGCTCCTGGAGCTTCTCGCGGTCGAAGTCGGAGGACGTGTCCTCGACCTGGGCGCGGATCTGGCGGATGCGCGCCTGGATCGCCTCATCGGAGCCGAAGCCCTCGATGATGGTGGTGCGGTCCTTGTCGGAGACGATGCGCCGGGCGCGACCGAGGTCGGCGATCTGCGCCTGCTCCAGGCTGCGGCCCATGTCCTCGGTGATGAAGGTGCCGCCGGTGAGGACCGCGATGTCCTCGAGGGCGGCCTTGCGGCGGTCGCCGAAGAGGGGGGCGCGGACGATCAGCGGGTTCATCGTGCCGCGCATCTTGTTGACGATCATGGTGGAGAGCGCGTCGCCCTCGAACTGGTCGCACAGGATCACGATGTTCTTCGTGACCTGGAGCGCCTTCTCGAGGATCGGCAGGACCTCGTTGATCGACAGGATGCGGGCGTCCGTGATGAGGATGTACGGGTCGTCGAGGTCGGCGACCTGGCGGTCCGTGTTCGTGACGAAATACGGCGAGAGGTAGCCGTGCTCGATCTGGAGGCCCTCCACGACGTCGGTCTCGTAGCCGAGCGTGCGGCCTTCCTCGATCGTGATCACGCCGTCCTTGCCGACCTTCTCCATGACGTCGGCGATGAGGTCGCCGATCTCACGGTCGTTGCCGGCGATGCCGGCGACGGCGGCGACGGTCTCCTTCGCCTCGACGGGGACGGAGAGCTGGCGCAGCGCCCGGGAGAGCGTGCGCTGGCCCTGCTCCAGGCCGGTGCGGATCGCCATCGGGTTCGCGCCCGCGGCGATGTTGCGGAGGCCCTCGGCGAAGATCGCCTGGGCGAGGACGGTGGCGGTGGTGGTGCCATCGCCGGCGATGTCGTTGGTGCGGACGGCGACCTGCTTCACGAGCTGGGCACCCATGTTGTGGAAGCGGTCCCTGAGCTCGATCTCCTTGGCGACGGTGACGCCGTCCTTGGTGATGACGGCGGGACCGTAGGACTTGTCGAGGACGACGTTGCGGCCGCGCGGGCCGAGCGTCACCTTGACGGCGTTCGCCAGGATGTCGACGCCGTGACGCAGCTCGCGGCGTGCGTCCTCGTCGAATCGAATGCGCTTGGCCGGCATGGCAGCCTACTTCTTCCGCGTCGAGGCCTTGGCCGGAGCCTGGTCCTCGAGCCGTGCGAGCACGTCCTGGAAGCGGATGACGATGTAGTCCTCGTTGTCCACGGTCACTTCCTGGCCCGTGTACTTCTGGTAGAGGACGCGGTCGCCGGAGGCGAGCTCGATGGTCTCCACGACGCCGGCGTCGTTCATCTTGCCGGGACCGACGGCCTGGACGATGCCGTGCTGCGGCTTCTCCTTGGCGCTGTCCGGGATCACGATGCCGGAGGCGGTGACCTCCTCCTTCTCGACCGGCTTCAGGACGATGTGGTCCGTCAGCGGCACGACGTTCGTGGCCAAGCTGTGCCTCCTCGAATCTTCCGACTGGTGCTGCTTCGCTTCACGCTGCTGCCCGGCGGTACACCCGGCAGCGTTCCCGGCCCGGCAGTGCCGGCGCGGTATACACACACAGAGGTCGGGGGTTCCCCGACGCGAACGGGATGTTAGCACTCGCATTGAGAGAGTGCTAGCCCCCTCGGTGCAGACTCGGCGACGCTGCCTCGTGGGACTCGAACGGCTTCGGCGGCGCGTGCGCCGGTCGGTCGGTAGCGTACACGGAACCGTGTATGATCGCGCGGGAGGGTGTGATGGCAGACGGGGCACCGGCGGGCGAGCCACCGGCGGCGGGGGGCTGGGACGCGACGCGGGTGCGGAGCCTGCGCGCGCACCTCGGGGAGACGCAGGCGGAGCTGGCAGAGCGGCTGGGGACGCGGCAGCAGACGGTCTCCGAGTGGGAGACGGGCGCGAGCCGGCCGCGCCGGATGTCCGGGCGCCTGCTGCACCTCGTCGCGGAGGAGTCGGGGTTCTATGAGGTCGGTGGCGGCGGGGACACACCGACGCGCCTCGAGGCCGGCGCCTCGGATGGCGACGAGCCGGCCTCGTGACGGCGGTGCGCGCGGCGGCGGATGACCGGCTGTTGGAGCACGAGCTGACGGCGGCCTGGCTGATGGGGCGCGTGCCGGCGGAGGCACTGCCGTGGCCGTTGCTGCGACCGGGGCGGGCGGGGCGGGGGCCGGGGCCGGACGTGCGCGAGGCGGCCTTCGTCTTGCCGAGTGGTGTCGTGCGCAGCGGCGATGTCGAGGTGCACCTGCGCGCCTCGGACTTCCTGGCGCACGGGCACGGCGGCGACCCGGCCTACGCCAACGTCATCGTGCACCTCGTGTGGGACGGCACCGGAGCGGGGGAGGTCGAGGCGCTGCTGCCGGGGCTGCAAACCGTGGTCCTCGGGACGGCGCTGGGTCAGAGCGCGGAACGGCTGCGGCGACTCGTGCGGGCGGGGCCGAGCGGCGGGGAGCCGTGCGCGTCGATGGTCGACGAGGTCGGAGCGGAGACACTGCGGGCGCGCGTGCGCCTCGAGGGGCGACGGCGGCTGGCGGAGCGTACATGGCGCGCGGCGGACCTCGCGGCCCGGCTCGGGTGGGACGGGGCGTGGGCGGCGCTGGTTGAGCGGGCCTTGAGGGCCTCGGCGGGGCGCCGCGCGGAAAGCGATGATCAGCGTGCCGAACTGATGCGGCGCCTCGATGAGGCGCTCGGAGACGAGCCGCTGCGGGCGCTGGCGGGGCTGGCCGGGGACCGCACCGAGCTCGTGGCAGCGTTGCGGGCGGGTGGGGCGATCGGCGCGGCGCGCGCGGCCGAGGTGGGATGGAACGCGGCGCTGCCGCTGCTGGCCGCCTATGCGGCGGCGTATCAGGACGTCGAGCTGGCGGGGCGGACAGCGCGCCTCGCGGCGGGGTGGCCGGCGCCTCGGCCGTACGGGCGCACGCGCGCCCTCGAGGGCTCGATCGATCCGGCGGGGTCGGCCCGTCGCGGTGGCGGTGCGCTCTGGGCGCAGGGGCTGCTGCACCTGCAGGACCTGTGGTGCACGCGCGGGGGCTGTGGCGCGTGTCCGCTGTCGAGCGGGTCGATGGAGCAGCGGGGTGGCCTCGCCTCGGGCGGGGTCGCGGCGAGGAGCGGGGCATGAGCATCGACGACGGGATCAGCCCGGCCGAGTTCGAGGCCGCAGCCGGCGTGGGGGAATGGAGCGTGCTCGGCGACGGGGCGTGCTCCTACTTCGAGACCCGCTCGCTCGCCCTCGGGGCGCGGCTCGTGGAGGCGATCGCCGCGATTCCCGGGATGGAGGCGCACGCGCCGGACATCGACGTTCGTCCGGACGGGGTCACCGTGCGGCTGATCACCGTCGAGGACGGCGCGTACGGGTTCAGCCGGCGGGACGTGGAGCGGGCTCGCCGGATCTCGGCGGCGGCGCGCGGCCTCGGGCTGTCGGGCGACCGCTCGCGCGTGCAGGGGCTGCTCGTGATTCCCGGCGGGCCGGACCGCGCGGCGATCCGGCCGTTCTGGCAGGCGGTGCTGGGCTACAAGCCGCGCGCCGACGAGCCGGAGACGGACCTCGTTGATCCTCGCAACCGCGGGACAGCGCTGTGGCTCGAGCGCATGCAGGCGCCGCGTGCGGACGGCGGCGGCGCGATCCACCTGGCGGTGTGGGTGCCGCCGGAGCAGGCCGAGGCGCGGGTGGCGGCGGCGCTCGCGGCGGGCGGGCGGCTGGTGCGCGACGACTTCGCGCCCTCGTGGTGGACGCTGGCGGACGCGGCGGGCAACGAGTGCGACGTCGCGACGACGCGGGAGCGCCGATGAGGGGCGGCGCAAGCGCGCCGCAGCGGCCTCAGTCCTGGCGTACCTGGCCGAGCGTCGCGGCGAGGCCCGCGGCGAGCTGATCCTTCTCCTCGGCGGAGAGGCGCGCGTTCGGGTGCGCGATCAGGTACTGGAAGGGCGGCATGCTGCCCTCGCGGACGGTCTCGACGGCCTCGCGGACGCGCTGGGGGCGGTCGAACTCCGAGAAGTTGAGGATGTGTCGTGCGCCCTCGACGTCCGACTGCACGAGCCATGAGACGGGTGCGATGTTCGAGTACCAGGGCCACTCGACCTCGTTGCTGTGGCAGTCGAAGCAGGCGCGATCGGCGAGGTCGCGCGTCTGGGCGGAGTCCCAGGTGGGCTCACCCGTGATCGGCGGGTTCGAGTGGTCCCGGCCGTACGGGACGAGCTGGATCACCAGCCCGACCGCCAGTCCGGCGACGGCGAGGCTGGCGACGGCGCGCGGCCATGCCAGCGGGCGCCACGCCTCGCGGCCGATGCGGTATGCGACGACGCCGAGCGCGAGCCCGGCCAAGCCTGCGACCAGCTGAAACGCGATCATCTTCGACCTCCGCCATCCACCGTCGGGCCGAGGTGAGGTTGGGGCAAGGACCAAGTGCTTAAACGGTGGGTGACTATTGGATGGCGTCGCGCTTCGCGAGGTTGTGGCGTGCGCACAGGATCTGGATGTTCTCGGAGACCAGCGACGATCCGCCACGAGAGAACGGGATGACGTGGTCGAAGTGAAGGTTGTCACTGCTCCCGCACATGACGCACCGGCCACCATCTCGCCGCCAGACGGCCAGCTTCACCTGCGATGGGATGACGCGGGTGGGCTCAGCGTCGCCGCGAGGCGTCGCCGCGACGGCAGCGGCGCTGTCCAACTCCAGCCGAAACTTGCAGACTTCCCGCGCCCAGACGGCTCGATCCAGGCGTCCTGAAGCCGGAACGCGCCGTTGTAGACCCACACTCCGGTGTGCAGCTTCTCGTAAGACGCGGACGACCTCCGAGGGCGCCTGCCCGCTCTTCGACAGCCGAATTGCATCAAAGAACAGGCCGTTCTGAGTTCGCCGCCCGTTGATTTCAAGAGGCTGATCGACCGTCTTCGGGTCCGGCACGCTGGCGGACCGTGGCAAGTCGTGACCCTCGTAGACGATTGTCCGCCCCTCGTCTTCAACTTGATCGCGATAGGGAGCATTCGGCCGTCGGCTCATCAAGACGACGGAGTACTGACCGCCGAGGCGGTAGTTCATGCCCCGCTGCAGGCTCGCTCCCTCCGCCATCCACCGTCGGGCCGACGTGAGGTTGGGGCAAGGGACCCGTCGCCGGGCGGCAGGGGACCAACGGCTACGGCTGTTGAGGCTGCTGCTCGGCGTAGTTCGTCAGGGCGACGATGGCGTTGTAGGCGTAGCTGGCGTACTCGGCGGGGGCGAGGTCCTCGATGGGGATGCGGAGCTCGTGGCGGGTGGAGGCAGGGTCGGAGACACCGAGGGCGAGCTGGTCGGCATCGACACCAATCTGGAGCTCGTAGAGGCCGCCGTCCTC
Source organism: Dehalococcoidia bacterium (assembly GCA_041390625.1). GTDB lineage: Bacteria > Chloroflexota > Dehalococcoidia > UBA2979 > UBA2979 > RBC038. The sequence goes on from JAWKPM010000006.1 coordinate 17,126, forward strand.
GCCGACGACGACGCAGCCGCGCTCGCTGCCGCCGACGCCCTGCACCTCGATGCCGTTCGAGAACATCGTGCCGGGGAAGGTGGGGAAGGGGTCGATCTGGCCCGCGGCGGTCTCGAGGATCGTGCGGAGCTGGTCGGCGGTCCGCTGCATGACGGCATCGGCCTGGGCGCGCAGCTGGAGCGGGTCCTGTGCCACGTTCGGCTCCTCGGTTGGTGTGCGGCCTCGGCGGTGCGTTCGCGATCGTGCGGTGCGGGCGACGCGGGGCCAGTATGCTACCGGCAGCGGGGTGACGCGAGAACGTGCGGCGCGCGGGCACGGCGCCGAGGCGGGTGCGCGCACTCCGCCGACGTGCGCCCGAACGCTCCCTCCACCGGTCCACGCGTCCGCGCCCATCTCGGCCGGACGTGAGCGGCCGGCTGCAGCGATGGACGGTGCATGGGCATCTGGGTCGGGCGCTACTCGATGGTCGGCGGCGACGTGCAGGAGCACGGGCCGGGCGTCGTCGATCGCCGTCGCGTGCAGGACGACGAGTCGGTGCGCCTCGTGGTGCTGGCCGAGCCGGTGGACGAGCGCTCGGCGGAGTTCGCGAGCGAGGTCGCCGAGGCGGTCGCCGCGCTCTTTCGTCGTGAGTCGCTCTCGCTGACCGGCGGTCTGCTGCGCGCGCTGCGGCAGGCGCACACCAACCTCGCGGAGTGGAACCGGCGGTCGCTGCGTGAGCATCGCGTGGCGGTCGGGCTGACGTGCGTCGCGATCCGCGAGGGCGAGGCGACGGTCGCGCAGGTGGGGCCGGGCACGGTCTTCGCGCGCGCGGGCGGCGAGGTGCGGCGCTTCGTGACGGACGGCGAGCCGGCCGAGAACCCCCTCGGCGGCACGGAGTCGATCGAGCCCTCTTTCGCGCGCGTGCGACTGGCGGACGAGCCGCTGCTGCTGCTCACGAGCAACGTCGAGCGGGAGATCGGCGTGGAGGCGATTGCCGCCGCGCTGGCGCAGGGTCCCGAGCGCGCGCTGGCCGACCTCTTCCTGCGCACGCGCGGCGTGCGCGACATGGCGGCGGTCTTCATCGCGGACCTCGACCTGGCCGAGGAGGAGGGCGGGGACACCGGCGGCGGCACGGTCATCACCGAAGGCCCGTCTTCGACGCCGGCACCGACGCTCGACTCCGAGGTGGACGACGCGCCTCGGGTGCCGGAGATCGACTCGGCGCCTCCACCGGTGCCGAGGCCGGTCGGGGGTCGCGCGCGATCGCTGCCCGGCCTGCGTCGCTCGCGGATGGTGGGGCGGAGCGGGACGCGACGCGAGCTGCCGCTCCGCGCGATCGGCATCGTCGCCGCCGTGATCCTCGTGGCCCTCGTTGCGTGGTTCGCGCTGCCGCCGCTGCTGCGCGAGGGGGCCGACACGCGCCTCGATGACGCGATTGCGACGGCCGACCAGCAGCTCGGAGACGCGACGACGGCCTCGAATGCCGGCGAGCTCGTGGATGCGCGCGCGGCGCTGGCCGAAGCGAGCACGGAGGTGGAGGCGGCGCGGGCCATCGATGGTGCCGATCCGCGCATCGCGGACCTCGACGCGCGCGTGGCGGCGCTCACGGCCGCGCTCGACCGCGTGATCGAGGTGAGCGCGCTGCGGGCGGTGGTGGAGTTCGAGGGGGCGGTGACGGCGCCGTTCACGCCTCAGGAGATCGCCTTCGGCGGCGGTGGGCTGTGGCTGCTCGATGCGGATGGGGGGCGGGTCTTCTCGATCGATGCGTCGAGCGGCAGCCTCGGGATCGTGTATCGGGCCGGGCAGGACTACGGCGGCACGACCTCGGCGGCGCCGGCGGCGATCGCATGGGACCAGGACGGGCGTCGGCTGCTGGTCCTCGATGCCGACCGGAACCTGTTCGCGCTGTCCGAGGCGACGACACCGTTCGCGCTGCCGCTGCGCGGGGCGGACGAGCTGCGCTCGCCCGGCGCGATCGCGGCTTACAACGGGAACCTCTACATCCTCGATGTCGGGGCGCGCGAGGTGTGGCGCTATGCGCCGGCCGGCGACGGGTTCGACTCCGAGCGGAGCGGCCTGCTCGGCGGCCTCGAGCTGCCGGATGCGCACGGGCTGGCGATCGACGGCGACGTCTTCGTGCTGAGCGACGACGCGCTGCGGCACTTCCGGCTGGGCGAAGAACTGACGCCGCTCCTCACGGGCGTCGATCGGCCGCCGTCGCCAGCGGCGGCGGTCGTGGAAGACGTGCTGCGCGGCCGCTTCTACGTCGCGGACCGCGGTGGGGAGCGCATCCTCGTCTCGGATCGTGAGGGGGCGTTCATCTCGCAGTTCCACCACCCCGCGTTCTTCGACCTGCGGGGGCTGGCGGTGGCCGACGACGGCTCCGTGCTCTACGTGCTGACGGCGGACGGCATCTTCGCCTTCGATCCGCTCGTCGAGTTCACGCCGACGCTGACCGTGCCATAGGGTGGGCACATGACGACCTCGAGCCAGCGGCGTGTGCGGATCCTCGCGATCGAGAGCTCGTGCGACGAGACCTCGGCGGCGGTCGTCGACGACGGCTGGCGGCTGCGCTCGAACGTGGTCGCCTCGCAGGAGGACCTGCATCGGGAGACGGGCGGGGTCGTGCCCGAGGTGGCGGCTCGGCAGCACCTGCGGGCGTTCGCGCCGGTCGTGCGGAAGGCGCTCGCCGACGCCGAGACGACGTGGGACGACATCGACTACGTCGCGGCGACGGCGGGGCCGGGGCTGCCGGGCGCGCTCCTCGTGGGGCTGAACGGCGCGCGGGGCATGGCGTATGCGCGCGGGCTGCCCTTCATTCCCTCGGACCACATCGAGGGGCACGTCTGCGCGAACTGGCTGCGGGACGAGGGTGCGGACGAGCCGCCGCTGCCGGCGCTCGCCCTGGTGGTCTCCGGCGGGCACACCGAGCTGCTGCTGATGCGCGAGCACGGGCAGTTCGAGCGCATCGGAAGCACGCGCGACGACGCGGCGGGCGAGGCCTTCGACAAGGTGGCGCGGCTCCTCGGGCTGCCGTACCCCGGCGGGCCGCCGCTGTCCCGGCTCGCCTCGACGGCGACGGTGCGGAAGCTGCGGCTGCCTCGAGCGTGGCTGCGGGGCAGCGACGACTTCTCGTTCTCGGGCCTGAAGACGGCGGTACGCCAGCTGGTGGAGGGCGACGACGCGCCGCCGGCGGCCGAGGTGGCGTGGGCCTTCCAGGAGTCGGTGTGCGACGTGCTGTCGCAGAAGGCGGTGCGGGCCTCGCAGGCTGCGGGGGCGCGCTCGCTGCTGGTAGCGGGGGGCGTGGCGGCGAACCCTCGATTGCGCGAGCGGATTCGGGAGCGGGCGGACGTGCCGGTGTTCATTCCGCCGCCGGCGCTGTGCACCGACAACGCGGCGATGATCGCGGCGGCGGCGTTCCGGCACCTCGATGCGGCGGTGCGGCCGGAGAGCGACCTGGATGTAAGGCCGACGGCGCCTCGGCCTCGGCGGGCGCCGAACCGGGCTCGCGCGTAGGGGTTCGTCCTCGGAGCCGGAGGGCGCGGCTGGGCCGCGCCCCGTGGTCACCCTTCGGGTGGCAGCCCGCCCGCCCGCCCTTTCTTCAGCGAGGGCTTCGCCCTCGCGCTCCCCTCGAACGTCCTCGGTCCTGGTGGTGCCTCGGTGCTGCACGCGCGCCGGGGAGGGGGAGGGCGCGCTGGGCCCCGGTGTACAGCCCTTCGGGCTGATGGCTCTCCCGCCCGCCCTTGTTACAGCGAGGGCTTCGCCCTCGCGCTCCCCTCGAAGTTCCGCGGGTTGTGGCGGTGCCTCGGTCCTACGCGCGCTTCGGGATCGGGAGGGCGCGGCCAGCCGCGCCCTGTGGACGCCCCTGCGGGGCGGCTGCCCGCCCACCCGCCCTTTCTTCAGCGAGGGCTACGCCCTCGCGCTCCCCTCGAACGTCCTCGGTTGAAGACTGTTCCTCGTGCCGCCTCGAGCCCGGAGCTACGCAGCGCCTCGGCGTCTGCGCCTACCTGGGTTGGACTGGCGGGGCTAGTCGGCGCGGTACGTGCCGGAGGCGCCGCCGGATTTGGCGAGGAGGCGGATGGCCTCGATGCGCATGCCGCGCTCGACGGCTTTGCACATGTCGTAGACGGTGAGGGCGGCGACGGAGACGGCGGTGAGGGCCTCCATCTCGACGCCGGTCTGGGCGGTGGTGCGGACGGTGGCCTCGATCTCGAGGGTGGCTGCGCCGGCGCGGGCGGCGCCGGGCTCGAGGCGGACCTCGATGCCGCTGATGGGCAGCGGGTGGCAGAGCGGGATGAGGTCGTGGGTGCGCTTGGCGGCCATGATGCCGGCGACGCGCGCGACGGCGAGCACGTCACCCTTCGGCGTGCGGCCCTCGACGATCATGGCCAGCGTCGCGGGCGCCATGACGACGCGGCCGGCGGCCGTGGCTTCGCGGGCGGTCGTGTCCTTCGCGGAGACGTCGACCATGCGGGCGTGGCCCTCGGCGTCGACGTGGGAGAGCGCGCGCGGCTCGGTCGGTCCGTTCGACTCCGGCACGGCTAGCCGCCCAGCCTCGACATCTCGAGGCGGGGGAGGTCGCGCGTGGCCTCGGAGCGGAGCTCGGAGTAGCGGTCGTCGCGCTGCGTCCACACGCCGCGGATGGCCTCGGCGAGCTCGGCGTCCGATGAGCCGTCGCGCAGGCGGGCGCGGAGGTCGAAGCCGTGGGTGCCGAAGAGGCAGGTGACGAGCTCGCCGGCCGCGGTGATGCGGGCGCGTGTGCAGTCGCCGCAGAACGGTTGGGTGACCGAGGTGATGAGGCCGATCTCGCCGCTGCCGTCCTCGTAGGCCCAGCGCTGGGCGACCTCGCCTCGATAGGCGGGCTCGAGGGGGCGGAGCGGCATCTCGGCGTTAATGCGGTCGATGACCTCCTGGGCCGGCAGCACCTCGTCGAGGCGCCAGCCGTTGGTGGTGCCGACGTCCATGTACTCGATGAAGCGAACGATGTGGCCGGTGCCCTTGAAGTGGCGTGCGAGGTCAACCAGCGTGTGGTCGTTCACGCCTCGACGGACGACGGCGTTGATCTTCACCGGGGTGAGGCCGGCGGCCTCGGCAGCCTCGATGCCCTCGAGCACGAGGCGGACGGGGAAGTCCATGTCGTTCATCGAGCGGAAGATGTCGTCGTCGAGGGAGTCGAGGCTGACGGTGACGCGGTCGAGGCCGGCCTCGGCGAGTGGTTGCGCCATCGAGGTCAACAGCGAGCCGTTGGTGGTCATCGTGACGTCGAGGTCGGGGATCTCGGCGAGCATGCGCACGAGCTCGGGCAGCTGGGCGCGGAGGGTGGGCTCGCCGCCGGTGAGGCGGACCTTGCGGACGCCGAGGCTCGCGAAGACGCGGGTGAGGGTCGTGATCTCCTCGAACGAGAGGATCTCGTCGCGGGGAAGGAACTCGAAGCCGGGGCCGAAGACCTCGCGGGGCATGCAGTAGCGGCAGCGGAAGTTGCAGCGGTCCGTCACGGACACGCGGAGGTCGCGCAGCGGCCGCCCGAAGCGGTCGAGCAGCGCCGTGCCGTCGTCGCGCGTGTTGCGGTCGAGCGTCATCGAATCACCTCGAGGCTCGGCCTCGGGCTGGCATCAGTCCGAGGCGGCGAGCTCGTTCAGCACATCCATCATCGCACGCATGGCACGCGCCCGGTGGCTGATGCGGTCCTTCTCGGGACCGAGCTCGGCGGCGGTGCGGCCGTCCGGCAGCTCGAAGACGGGGTCGTAGCCGAAGCCGTTGGCGCCTCGGGGGGCCGTCGCGATGCGGCCCTCGAGGGTGCCTTCGCGTACGAACGTGCGGTCGCCGGGCAGCGCGAGCACGAGCACGGCGCGGAATCGTGCGCCGCGGCGGGCCGGCGGCACGCCCTCGAGGCGTCGGAGCAGCAGGGCGGAGCGGGCGGCGTCCGAGGTGACGGAAGGGCCGCCGAAGCGCGCTGAGAGCACGCCCGGCCGGCCATCGAGGGCATCGACCTCGATGCCGGAGTCATCGGCGAGGGCGGGGAGGCCGGTGGCCGCGGCGTGGGCGACGGCCTTGAGGGTCGCGTTCTCCAGGTAGGAGCGGCCGGTCTCGATGACGGAGACGTCGGTTGCCCCGGCCTCGGCGGGGGTGAGGAGCTGCCACGCGCTGCCCTCGAGCATCGCGCGGAACTCGCGCACCTTGCCGGCGTTGCCGGAGGCGAGGACGAAGCGGCGCGACGACCGGGTGGTCATCGCGCCTCGACGTTGCGTGTGTCCGCGCTCACTCGGTGGGCGACCAGCGGTCCTGCATCTTCGCCGCGACGGCCGGCATGGTGGTGTACTCCATCTCGTCGAGCGGCAGGCGGTGCGGCTCGAAGGGGCCGTGCTTGCGGAGGATGTCGGCGATGTTGTTCGCCTCCTGGCGGACGTTGTCGAACGACGGGTCGTCGAACATGTCACGGGGACCGACGAGTTTGCCCTCGGCGATCTGGAAGCCGAGCGCGACGACGCGCGGCGGGCCGTCGAAGCGGGCCGGGTGGGCGTCCTTCAGGCCGACGGGCATGAGCGGGCCGTAGTGAGAGCCGCGCATGAAGCCCTCCACGATGTAGGCGGAGGTGAAGGCCTCGAGGACCTCGCCGACGGCGGGGAAGTGGCCCTGGCAGCGGATGATGGCGGCCGGGTCGTCCTTGCCGACGTAGCGGCCGGCGATCAGCGAGAGCTTGTCGGTGGAGGAGACCGCACCGACCTCACCGGTCTGGCGGTTGGCGACGCGCTTCAAGGCGTAGCGGGCGGGCGAGCCGATGAAGACGAGGAGGTCGTAAATCTCCTCGGGCGTGTTGAACACGATCTTCTTGTGCTCCATGACGTCGTGGACCTCGAACGAGAATCCGTCGTGGAGGGGCTCGGCGATGACGAGACCGGCGGTGTTAAAGGGGTCGGCGAACATCTTGTAGAAGGGCAGGTTGAAGGCGCCCGCCGATGTCTTGTCGCCCATGAGCACGATGACCGGCTCCGACGGGCGCTCCTCAATCTGCATCTCGGCGGAGCCGGGGCCGGCGCCGCGGATGTTGCCGGAGAAGGCGTCGACGAGGAGGTCCTGGCCGGCGCCGTAGAGGTGGAGCTTCTTCGCGACCTCGGTGCCGGCGACGAAGGTGTCCCAGGCGAGCTTGTGGATGGCCTCGTTATTCTCGCCCTCGTTGTGGGACATGATGAGGAACATGTCGTCGCCACAGTGCGAGACGTGGGCATCGATGAGCAGGCCGGACTGGATGGCCTGCGCCATGCCCTCGCGGCCGGCGTCCAGCACTTCCTCGTGGCTGGCGGAGTGACCCACGAAGCCACCAACGTCGGCCTTGATCACGCTCAGGGTCTGGGGCATGTGAGTCCTCTCAAACGGTTCGTCGTGCATTCACGACGTGCGCCGGTCGGCGCGCGTCGAGTGTATCGGGGTCGGGGCACGTGGGCCCGGACGGATGCCAGGGAACGGTCGGGTCGAACGGCACTCTTGACCGGTTCTGCCTCGACGGTTGCCTGCTCGCGATGCTAGCCAGCGCCCGACGAGCGGGTCAATTCGGCGTTTCCCGCGCTGCCTTCGCGGCCTTGGGCCGGAGGGTGAGCAGCGCGCCTTCGGCGAGGGGGCGGGCCTGGGCCAGCACGTTCCAGTCGAGGTCCGACTCGTCGGCGAGGAAGGCCTCGAGGGCCTCGACCATCTCGGCGGCACGGCGGGCGGCGTGCGCCTCGTCGAGCGCGCGGAAGCCCTGGAGCTTGCGCGGTCCCTCGCGCCCGCCCTCGGAGATGTACCAGTCTCGGTAGGCGTCGCCGCAGCCGGCGCTGCGGAGCATCGAGCCGAGCGGGGTCGCAGCCGGGGGGACGCGCGCGGCGAGGGCTCGGGCGGTGATGGTGCGGGCGGGGGAGTCGTATTCGGCCATGAGGTGGCCACCGGGCGGAATGAGCTCGCCGAGGCGGGCGAAGAGCAGGCGCTCGATGCCCTCGGGCACCTGGACGGAGCGGCCGTCGTGGAGCGGGAGCACGTCCTGCCACTCGATGATCTCGACCCAGTTGAATCCGGGGAACGGGCCGCTGTTCTGGAGGCCGAACACCACGGGGTCGACGGTGCGGCCGAACTCGGAGCTCTCGAGGTAGAGGCGGAAGTAGGTCGCGCCGACCGAGTTCTTCGGGCCGAGCAGCACGGCGAGCGTCACGTCCTCGCCGACCCCGACGCCATCGAGGCGGGTGAGGGGGTGGTCGGGGGACTCGGCGGCGGGTCGCCAGCGGGCGGTGTGGCTCGCAGTCATCGGTACGAACGTAGCAGAGCGGCGCGACCGGCCTCGGGTCTCGGGCGGGCGCGGGAGCCGTACACTGCCCGCCGTGCAAGAGACTCCCGCGGACGCGCCGACCGATGGTGGGCTTCGAGACTACGTCGAGGTCATGCGGCGGCTGCTCGCGCGCGGGGGGTTTGAGCGGAGCGGCAACACTGCCGAGGCGGCGCGCTGGGACATCGACCACATCGTTCGCTACCTCGAAGGGCGCGGGCGGCCCGACGCGCGACCGACCGTGCACGTCGCCGGATCGAAGGGGAAGGGCTCCACGGCAGCGATGACGGAGTCGATCCTCCGCGCGGCCGGCGAGCACACCCTCCTGCTGACGAGCCCGGACCTGCACCAGGCGCGCGAGCGGGTCGCGATCGACGGCGCGCCGGTGGGGTACGAGGCGTTCGCGCGGCACGCCCGGACGCTCCTCGATGACCCGGCGACGGCGGGCTGGTCGTACTTCGAGCTGCTGACGGTGCTCGGGTGGCTGGCCGGAGCCGAGGCCGGCTGCGACCGGCAGGTGCTTGAGGTGGGCCTCGGTGGCCGCCTCGACACGACGAACGCCGTCGCGGCGAAGGACGTGGCCGTGATCACCGCGATCGACCTCGAGCACACCGCCATCCTCGGCGACACGATCCCGCAGATCGCGGGCGAGAAGGCCGGGATCATCACCGGGCCGTGCGCCGTCGTCGCGGCGCCGATGCGGGAGTCGGCCCTCGATGTCGTGCGGGCACGGGCGGCGGAGCGGGGCGCGTCGCTGCACGTCGTGAGCGAGGAGTGCGCGCTGCGGGTGGGGTCACAGGGCCTCGAGGAGCAGGTGTTCGATCTGCGAACGCCGGTGCGGACGTATCGCGGGCTGCACCTGCCCCTGCTGGGGCCGCATCAGCGCGAGAACGCCTCGGCGGCGGTGCGGGCGGCGGAGCTGGCGATCGAGGCGCGCGGCCTCGAGCTGCCGGAGGACGCGGTGACGCGCGGGTTGAAAGGCGTGCGGCTGCACGGCCGCTTCGAGGTGCTGCGGAAGCAGCCGCTGCTGATCGTGGACGGGCTGCACACGCCGCTGGCCGCGCGGCGCTTCCGGGAGACGGTGGCCGCGGCCGGCGTGCCGGCGCGTCGTGTCCTCGTGGTCGGGCTGCTGGCGGGGAAAGACGGCGAGGCAATCGCGCGCGAGCTGGTGCAGGTCTCGGACACGGTGGTGGTCGTGCCGCCGCGATCGCCGCGGGCGGCCGATCCTCGGGAGGTGGTGCGCGAGTTCACGGCGGCCGGGGCGCTGGCGCAGCGCGCGTCCTCGCTCGCGGAGGGCCTCGAGCGGGCCGCCGAGCTCGGGGGCGAGCGGGCGGCGACGCTCGTCGTTGGGAGCCTCTACACCGTCGCGGAGGCGCGCGAGCTGGTGCTGGGCGTCACGGGCGACGCCGCGCTCGGTCTGCGCTGAATCTTCCGCGGACGGTAGACTCGGCCTCGAGGGAGCGCTGCCATGGCAACCAGCAACGGGCGTCGTCGCGTCGTCGTGACCGGCCTCGGGGTCGTCTGTCCGATCGGGAACGACGTCGCCTCGATGTGGGAGGCGGCGGTCGCGGGGCGTTCGGGCACGCGGCGGCTGACGCTCGTCGACCCGACCGACTACCCGGCGCAGACCGGCGGCGAGGTGCAGAACTTCGATCCGACCGTGTACATGGACCGGCGCGACGCGCGCCGAATGGCGCGGTTCAGCCAGTTCGCTGTGGCAGCCGCGCGTCAGGCCGTGGAACAGGCGGCGTTGGACCTCGATGCCGTCGACCGCACGCGCGTCGGCGTGTTGTGCGGCAGCGGCGGCGGGGGCGTGCCGAACACGGACGAGACGATGCGCGTGATCGTCTCGCGCGGCGGGTCGCGCGTGGACCCGCTCTACTTCGCGAAGATGCTGCCGAACATGGCGGCCGGGAACGTCTCGATCCAGCTGGGGCTGCAGGGGTACTCGAACACCGTCTCGACGGCGTGTGCCGCCGGGACGCAGGCGATCGGCGACGCGGTCGAGGTGATTCGACGCGGGGCGGCGGACGTCATGCTGGCCGGGGGTGCCGAGGCGGGCATCTCCGAGCTGGGTCTCGCGGGGTTCGCAGCGATGCGCGCGCTGGCGACGGGGCACAACGGCGACCCGGAGCACGCGAGCCGGCCCTTCGACCGGGACCGCGACGGATTCTCACCCGGCGAGGGCTCGGGGTTCCTCGTGCTGGAGGCGCTGGAGCACGCGCAGGCGCGGGGCGCCACGCCGCTCGCGGAGGTCACGGGCTACGGCGTGACCTCGGACGCGACGTTCCTGGTGGCGCCGCCCGAGGACGGGTCGGGCGCGGCGCGGGCGATGCAGGCGGCGCTTGCCGACGCGGGCATCGGGCCGGAGGAAGTCGACTACCTCTCGGCGCATGCCACCTCGACGGAGGCGGGCGACGTCGCGGAGACGCGCGCGATCAAGTCGGTCTTCGGAGAGCGGGCGTACGAACTGCCGGTGTCGGCGATGAAGTCGCAGATCGGGCACCTGCTGGGTGGGGCCGGCGGGGTGGAGTCGGTGGCGGCGGTCCAGACGATCCTGACCGGGCAGATCGCGCCGACGATCAACCTCGAGCATCCCGACCCGGAGTGCGACCTCGACTACGTGCCGAACGTGTCGCGTCGGGCTGAGGTGCGGACGGTGATGAAGAACTCATTCGGCTTCGGCGGGCAGAACGCCGTGCTGATCCTGCGCGCCTTCGAGGGGTAGCCCGGGCCTCGGGCGCCGGCGTGAAACGCAACGGACCGGGCGAGCGCCCGGTCCGTCGTCGTACTACCTCGGGCGGTTCGTCAGGCGACGGGCATCGTGCCGGTGGGGACCATGCCCTCGAGCAGGTGCTCCAGCGCCATGCTGTGCGCGCAGACGTGGTGGTGGTCGAAGAACTCGCAGCCGCAGCGCCACTCGCCGTCGGAGAGCGTCACCTCGTGCGCGTCGTTGTCACCACGCACGGTCACCGTCATGGTCTGAAAGGTGAAACGGTCGCGCTCCGCCGCGTAGCGGTGCGCCTTCTCGACCTTCCCGATCAGTCCCGAGTCCATCTGGCCTCCGTTCCCTGCCCTGCGTTGCTCGTTCTCGGGGAGAACAGAAAACGGGCGCATCGCTGCACGCGATACGCCCGTCTAGCGCTTGCTCCGAGAGGCTGCTGGTGTTCCAGGCATCGACCGCCCCTCCGACCTCGACGCTACGCCCCGGCCTGAGGCGCGTCAACTTCGCGCCCGGCGTCACGATCGTCGGTCGGTCCTCCGCGATCCGATAGGCCATGTTTCGACAGGACTTCGTAGCGCGGGCCGCGCGGACCGAGGTGCGAGCGGACGAGCACGATGCGCTCGACGGCAACTTCCTCGGACGGGGCGAGGACGGGGGCTACGTCCTCGACGGCGCGGGCGATCGCGCGCCTCGCCTCGCGGGTCGCGCGCTCTCGGACGCGGGCGAGGGTGAGGTGGGGGTTCGGGGCGTTGCACGGCGGCTCGAGGCCGACGCCGGCACGGGCCGCGCGGTCGACGTCGGTGGCCAGGGCATCGAGGGCGGGCGCGTCTCCGGCGAGCGCGAGCCAGACCACGCGGGCGCGGTCGGGCCGGCCGAAGATCGCCGGCGCCTCGGTGCGGAGCGACAGCACCTCGGCGCGGGCGACCTCATCGAGGGCGTCGCGCAGCGCATCGAGGTGCGATTCCTCGACCTCGCCGAGGAACGACAGCGTCACGTGCATCAGGTCGGGCGCCACCCAGCGGAGGGCGCGGGCGTCGTCGGCATCGAGGGCGGCCTCGATGCCGCGTCGTGCCTCGAGCGCCGCGTCGCGCCAGGCAGGTGCGGCCTCGATGGCGACGAACAGTCTCATCGAGCGGGGGGCGGCTCGATGCCGAGGAAGCGGGCGGCGTTCTCCCCCAGGAAGGCGCGGCGCGTCGCCTCGTCCTCGACGGCGACCTCGAGATCCGCGCGGTCCTCCTGCTGCGCGCGCAGGGGGAAGTCCGAGCCCCACATCACGGCGTTAGTGCCGACGAGGCCGGCGCCCAGATCGAAGACGCGCGGCTCGTAGAGGAAGCGGGTCGCGGCGGTGTCGAAGGCGAGGCGGCCGGCCTCGATGACGGCGCGCACCTCGGGCATCAGCCCGAAGAAGGGGAAGCCGCCGCCCCAGTGTGCGGCGATGACGCGGAGGTCGGGATGCGCCTCGAGGGTGCGCCAGAGGTCGGCGGGGGTGTGGCCGCCGGTCTTGCCGGCGTAGGCGTGCCCCGCAGCCTCGGAGGCGTGGACGAGCACGGGCAGGCCGCGGGTGGCGGCGGCGACGAGTAGCGTCTCGAGGTGATCGGGGTCGGCCTGGCCGAGACGGACCTCGCCGAAGCCGCGGGCGCCCAGGCGGACGAGGCGGTCGATCGCGTCCTCGAATGCCTCGGGAGGCGTGCCGGCGAAGGGGACGAAGGGGACGAGACGTCCGCCGGAGGCCGCGGCCTCGTCGAGGAGGTAGGCGGCGTGCTCCTCGGCCATGGCGGGGTCGCGCCACCAGAAGCCGCAGACGACCGCGACGTCGACGCCCGCCTCGTCCATCGATGCCAGCAGGGCCTCGGCGCTGACCATGCGCGCCTTCGCGGAGCCGTAGAGCTCGGCGAAGCCGTCGTCGAGGGGCACGAGGCGGCCTCGACGGGCGATCATGCGGGGCGGAAACATGTGTGTGTGAACGTCGACGATCATCGTTCGCCATCGTACGGGGACGGCGTTTCGGACGCCTCGGAGGTTCGGGTGAGGGATTGGGACGCATCCGGTACGATGGCACTCAGCGGCAGCGGCCGGCCCAGCGGGCTGGCCTCGAGGGGTGACGAGGAACGCATGCCCGACCGGCCCGTGGATGCGCTCGAGGAAGCGATCGAAGCGGTGATCGACGCCGCGGAGGACGCCGACGACGAGGCCTCGGACGAGGTCGCGTCGTCCGATGCATCCGGCCAGGTGGAGGAATCGCCGAACGCGACCGAGGCGGGCGCGCTCGCGGCCGATGAAGTCGGCTCCGACCTCGAGGATGAGTCCGACGCCTCGGATGAGGTGGACGCCGACGCCGCGGGTGACGAGGACGAGGCCGACGCCCCGCTGCCGGAGCATCTGCCTTCGCTGATTGAATCGCTGCTGTTCGTCTCCGACGGCCCCGTCGAGGAACGCATCCTCGCGCGGGTGCTCGGCGTGCGGACGCGGGTCGTGGTCAACGCCCTCGAGGTGCTGCGCGAGCGGCTGGAGGGGACGGGCGTGCGTCTGCAGCTGGGGCCCGACGGGGCGCAGCTGGTGACGGCACCGGAGTCCGCCACGTACGTCGAGGGCTTCCTCGGCCTCGAGCAGGGGCGGCGGCTCTCGAATGCTGCGCTCGAGGTCCTCGCGATCGTGGCGTACCGCCAGCCGGTGACGCGCGCGACGGTCGAGGCGATTCGCGGCGTCAGCAGCGACGGCGCGATCCAGACGCTGCGCGCACGGGGCCTGATCGAGGACGGCGGCCGCGCCCAGGGGCCCGGCCGCCCGACGCTCTTCGTGACTTCGCAGCGGTTCCTCGAGCACTTCGGCCTCGAGAGCTCGGGCGAGCTGCCGGAGCTCGGCGACTACGAGCTGCCGCCACCGGATGCGCCGCAGCCGATGCGCCTCGATACTTCGGGCGGCGCGCCGAGTAGCGAGCCGCGTCCCGAGGATGTGGTGGCGGAGCGCCTCGTGCGGCTCGCGCGCGCGGCGGTGCGTTCGATGCGCCCGACGACGGAGTGGCAACGGCGGCGGACCGGCGGGCCGGTGACCGTGCCCTCGACGGGGACGACGGAGCTGCCGGCGGCGCGCGTCAGCCCCCCCTCGAGCGGCAAGTCCTCACCGCCCGGCGTACAGCGCCCGCTGATCTAGCCGGTCACCGCCTCGATGGTGGTCGTTGCCGCCCTGCTCACCCTGCACCTGCCCGGCGTCCAGAGCCTGAAGGACAAGCGCGCGATCGTGCGCTCGCTGGTCGAGCGGCTGCGCGTGCGGCGGCAGGTCTCGGCGGCCGAGGTGGGGCTGCAGGACCGCCTGCAGGGGGCGCAAGTGGGCTTCGCGGTGGTGTCGCGTGACTTCGCGACGGCGCGGGGTGTGGCCGACGAGCTGCGGCGCTACGTCGACGACGAGCTGATCGGCAAGGGCGAGGTCGTGCGCGCGGACCTCGAGGAGCTGTCGATCGAGGGCTGACCTCGTGAGGATGGACGCAGCGAGGGCGCCCGATGGGCGCCCTCGACTGTTGTGCCTGGGTCTACTGGGTCGTGCGACCTCGTGGACCTCGCTCTAGGAAGCGAGGTACGAGGACAGCGACGCCGCGCGGAAGGCGCGGTCGAGGTCGCGGCGGGACTCCTTGATCAGGGGGGCGTTGAGGCGGCCACCCTGGAGGATCGCGCTGTAGAACTCGAAGCGGGTCGTTCGCATCCCTGGATCCTTCCCTGTTCGGCCTGGGCCTCGCCCTCGACCGCCAGACGTTCCGCGTGTCGTGCTCCCGATGAGCCCTCCACGCAAGAACTAGTGTGAATGCCCCAGACCGTGACTGCAAGTGAATGTGTTCACAAGCGGGTTAACATCACGTTACGAGTTGGGGTCGTTCCGCATCCATCATCGGCACGAAGGGTCGAGGCCTGAATAGGCCTGACAGGGTGGCAGGCTCGCGGCGCCTCAGGCCGTGACGGGGGCCTCGAGCGGCGAGCAGAGCAGGTCGTAGTGGAGGGCGCCGTCGACGCGGGCGGGGATGATCGCGCCGGCGGGGAAGCTGCCGCGGAGCATCGCCAGGCCATCGACCTCGGGGGCGTCGCGCATCGTGCGGCCGATGACGAGCGGTGAGCCGTCCTGCGCCTCGACGGGCTCGGCGGACTCGACGAGCACATCGAGCGTGCGGCCGACCTGGGCGCGGTTCGACTCGAGCGAGATCGACTGGGCGAGCTCCATCAGGCGGGCGTAGCGCTTCTTCATCACCCTCGACGGCACGCGCGCCTCGAGATCGGCGGCCGGCGTGCCGGGCTGGGGTGAGTACGTGAAGGCGCCGATGTGGTCGAAGCGCTCGCGCTCGGCAAACTCGAGGAGCTCGCGGAACTCGGTTTCCGTCTCGCCAGGGAAGCCGACGATGAAGGTCGTGCGCAGGGTCACGTCGGGGATCGCCTCGCGGATCGTCTCGAGCGAGCGGCGCGCAACGGCGAGGCCGGGGCGCTTCATGCGGCGGAGCACGGCATCGGAGCCGTGCTGGAGCGGCATGTCGAGATAGGGGACGACGTTCGGGAGGCGCGCCATCGTCTCGGCGAGACGCTTCGTCACGCGACCGGGGTAGGCGTACATCAGGCGGATCCAGGGGACCTCGGGCACGGCCTCGGCGAGCTGCTCGAGGAGGGTGGCGAGGCCGTCGCGCTCGCCCTCGTCCTCGCCGTAGGCGGTCGAGTCCTGGGCAACGAGCACGAGCTCCTTCACGCCCATGGCGGCGTGCCAGCGGGCCTCCGCGATCAGCCTCGATGCCTCCATCGAGTGCATGCGGCCCTTGATGGTCGGGATGATGCAGAAGGTGCAGGGGCGGTCGCAGCCGTCCGAGATCTTGAGGTAGGCGCTGGGCCCGCCGGCGCCGAAGGGCTGGGCAGGGATGTCGTAGGTCTCGACGGCGGGACCGAGGTCGGCAGCGATCTCGTCCCAGGCCTCGACGCCGAAGGTGGCGTCGACGTCGGGGACGGCGCTGGTGACCTCGTCGCGGGCGATCTCGGTCATGCAGCCGACGACGTAGAGGCGCTGGTCGGCGCGCCTCGACGCGTCGAGCTCGCGGATGACGCCCACGGACTCGTCCTTCGCGGCATCGATGAAGCCGCAGGTGTTGACGATCAGGAGGTCGGCGTCATCGGGCGCGCCCACGGCTCGATGGCCGCCGTTGCGCAGCGACTGCTCGAGGCGCATGGAGTCGACGGTGTTCTTGGCGCAGCCGAGGGTGATGAGGTGATACCGCACCCGGTCAGGCTGGGCCTCGGGGCGTCCGGCGTCAACTCGGGGATCAGTTTGCGGGGGTGCCCTGGGAGACGATGAGGGTCACGCTGGTGTTGGAGGAGGCGGCTTCGCCCGGGGACGGGGCCTGGTCGAAGACGACGCCGGCCGGCGTCGTCTCGCTGTTCACCTCGATCACGACGAAGGGCAGATTGAGGTCGTCGAGCACCTGCTCGGCCTCGCCGCGGAGGACGCCCCGGAAGTCGGGCATGCGCCCGTCCTCGAAGGGCGCGACGGTCGCGACGGCGGGCGCGACTTCGGTGGCGGTTGGGGTCGTCGCCTGCGCCTCGGGTGTCGAGGTCGGCGGCACGGGGGTGGTGGTCACGGTGACGGCCGCCGTCTCGGTCGCGGCGGCCTCGGTGGCGGTCGAGTCGGGCGGGCCGGCCGCCGTGCCCTCGATGCCGGCCGGTGAGGTGGCGACGGCCGCCGTGCCGCCGCCGTCCGCGGAGCCGTCGGGCAGCAACTGGAACATGCCGAAGACGGCGGCGGCGCCGAGCACGATCGCGCCGGCGGCGAGAGCGAGCGGCCTCGGTCGCACGGGCGGCAGCGACACCTGCACGCCGTCGGTGCGGGAGCGGCGCAGCCCAGCGGCCGGCTCGAGCTCGGGCGGGCGCGGGAGGTTCTTCGGGACGAGGCTGCGCACCAGGTCGGTGTCGAGGCCGAGGAAGCGACCGTACGACCTCGCGAAGCCGCGCACGTAGACGGGGGCCGGGAGGACCTCCCAGTTCTCGGCCTCGAGCGCCTCGAGGTAGGCGGGATTGATCCGCGTCGCCTGTGAGACGTCGAGCAGGGTGACGGCGCGGCGGCGGCGCGTCTCGCGCAGGAGCGGGCCGAGGGTCAGCGGTGGCGGGGGTGGCTCAGGGGCGCGGCGGTTGCCCGGGTCATCGAGGCTGTCTGCGTCCTCGAGGTCTTCGATGTCGTCGAGGTCGTCCGGGTCGTTCGCCATGCGGCGGCGGCCGCCCGCGCCCTCGTGGAGGGCCGAGGCGAGCGGGTGGAGGTCGATCGGGTCCGCCCCGGCCTCGAGGTCGTGCGACTCGCCGGCGCGATCGGCCGGGCGGCGGGGCGGCCCGGGCTCAGGCGACATCGACACCCGCGAACTGCACCAGGGACTTGAGCCCGTCCATCGCCAGCCTCGACGCGTAGGCCTCGGGTGAGTGCTCGATGTCGTAGCGGTTCGTCACGACCTCGTCGATGTGGGGCGTCGAGGGGAGGAGCGCGACGGTGCGGCGGTACTGGTCGGTGGTCGCGTTCTGGGAGCCGGTGAGGTTGATCTCGCCGTAGTGGACGAGGTTGGGGTCGAAGGGGATCGACGACTTCGGGGGGAATCCGGCGAAGAGGTTCATCGAGCCCTGCTTGCGCACCAACTCGAGGGCGGGCGGCACGAGCTCGGCGATGCCGACGCTCACGATCACGGCGTCGGCGCCGTAGCCGTCGGTGGCGGCGAGGGTCGCGCCGGTCACGTCCTCGGTGGTGGGGTCGAGCACGAGGTCGGCGCCCCAACGCTTCGCGATCTCGCGGCGGGCGGGGTTCGGCTCGCTCACGATGATGGGGCCGGCGCCGGCGGCGCGGCCGAGCAGGAGGTGAAGCAGGCCCATGGGGCCCGCGCCCACGATCGCCATCGACGAACCGGCCTCGACGCCACAGAGGTCGAGGGAGGCGAGCACACAGGCGGAGGGCTCGACGAGGGCGGCCACATCGAAGGGGAGCGCGTCCGGGATCTTGAGGACGTGGCCGGTGCGGACGAGCGATTCGGGCACCAGCAGGTGCTCGGCGAAGCCGCCATCGAGGTCGTAGCCGAGGGTCTTGCGGTTGAGGCAGCGGTTGCGCCGGCCGACGAGGCAGAAACGGCAGCGCTCGCAGGCGATGATCGGGCAGAGCACGACGCGATCGCCCTCGGCGAGGTAGTCGACGCCCTCACCGAGGGCATCGACGACGCCGGCGATCTCGTGGCCGGGAATGACGCCGGGGAGGGCGTACTTCTCGCCTCGATAGACGCGGACGTCGGAGGCACAGAGCGAGGTGGCGCCGACGCGGAGGCGGACCTCGCCGGGGCCGGGAGTGGGGGTGGGCCGGTCCTCGACGGTGACGGTGCCGGGGCTATGGAAGATCGTTGCGCGCATGTTCGGCCCTTCGGGCTGGGTCGCGAGCTGTCGGGTGTCGAGCGGGGAGTGCGGCGCAGTCGTCTGGCCCGCAGTATCGCAGCGCGGGCGAGGCCGGGCCAGCGGCAGCGCGGAGCAGTTGCCAACATCGAGAGGCGTGGCGCCCAGCGGAGTGAGTGGCGGGGCAGCAAAACGCCCGCGCGAGGCGGGCGTGTCGAACTCGACGCCGGGGTCGGGGCTACGAGGCGGAGATGCCCGCTGCCTTGAGGCGCGCCGCGAGCCTCGACTTGCGTCGGGCGGCTGCGTTCGGGTGGAGGACGTTGTCCTTCGCGGCGCGGTCGAGCGCGGACTGCGCCGAGCGGACGAGCGCGGCGGCGTCGTCGTCACCGGCGGCGATGGCCGCGCGCGCGTCGCGGACGGTGCGGGCCGCGCGGGTGCGCAGCGGTCGGTTGTGTGCCGCGCGGCGCTCGTTCTGGCGAATGCGCTTGCGGGCCTGGGTCGTGTTGGCCATTCGATGCCCCTCCTCGGGCGAGGGATGAGGATACCGGCGCCTCGAATCGGCGTCTACGGGCCTCGATGAGGGCCGGCGAGCGTGGTGCGTTGACCGGCGGCGGGCGCGCGCCGAACATCGAGGCTCATGACGGCACCCCCGCCCCGGCCGCCGCAGGCAGACCGGCTCACTCGCTTCCTGCAGAGCAGCCTGGGCTCGCGGAGCGTCGCCGCGGCCGCCGGGGTGGTCGCGTTCGGCTTCATCGGATCGCGCGTCCTCGGGCTGTTGCGGCAGGTCGTCATCGCGCACGCCTTCGGGACGGAGCCGGAGCTCTCGGCGTACTGGGTGGCGTTCCGGCTGCCCGACCTCGTGTTCCAGCTGCTGGCAGGGGCGACGCTGGCCGCGGCGTTCATCCCCACGTTTTCGCGGGTGCACCTGCGTGCGGGCGAAGAGCAGGCGTGGCGCCTGGCCTCGAGCGTGCTCAACCTCGTGGCGATCGCGACGGGCGTGCTGGCGGCGGTCGCCTTCGTCCTCGC
Organism: Dehalococcoidia bacterium; assembly: GCA_041390625.1. Lineage (GTDB taxonomy): Bacteria > Chloroflexota > Dehalococcoidia > UBA2979 > UBA2979 > RBC038. Next base: position 36,519 of record JAWKPM010000006.1, read on the forward strand.
GCCGCTGATCGTGCCGTGGCTGGCGCCGGGCCTCGGGGAGGACAGCGGGCGCGAGGCCGAGCTGCAGTCGCTCGCGGTCGAGCTGACGCGGATCATGCTGCTCTCGCCGCTGCTCTTCGGCGTCTCGGGGATGCTCACGGGCATCCTCAACGCGCGGCAGCACTTCGTCGCGCCGGCGCTGGCACCGATGATCTACAACCTCTCGATCATCCTCTCGGCGCTGTTCCTCGCGGGTCCGATGGGCGTGCGGGGGCTCGCGCTCGGCGTCGTGCTGGGGGCGGCGGGACACCTCGCGATTCAGCTGCCGGCGCTGTCGGCGGTCGGGATGCGCTGGCAGCCCTCGTTCGACGTCGCGTCCGAGGGGGTGCGTGAGGTCGGGCGGCTGATGGGGCCCCGGGTGATCGGGCTCGCGGCGGCGCAGGTGAACTTCGTCGTGGTGACCTTCTTCGCCTCGTTCGTCTCGGACGAGGCGATCAGCGCGGTGAACTACGCCTTCCTGATGGCGATGCTGCCGGTCGGCGTGATCGGGATGGCAATCTCGACGGCCGTGTTCCCGACGCTCGCGACGCAGGCGGCGGCGCGGCAGATCGAGACGCTGCAGGCCTCGCTGGCGTCGACGCTGCGGGTGATCCTCTTCCTCGCGGTGCCGGCCTCGATTGGCTTGCTGCTGCTGGCGGAGCCGGCGGTCGTGCTGCTGTTGCAGCGGGGGGCGTTCGATGCGGCCTCGAGCGAGGTCGTGACCTCGGCGCTGCGCTTCTTCGCGATCGGCGTGGCGGCGAGCGCGACGATCGAGATCCTGAGCCGCGGGTTCTATGCGATGGCCGACACGCGCACACCCGTGACGATGGCGGTGCTGGCGATGATCGCGAACGTCGTGCTCGCCGGTGCGCTGGTCTCGCCGTACGGGATTCGCGGGCTGGCGGCAGCGGCCTCGATCGCCTCGACGCTCGAGTGCGTCGCGTTGTGGATCGCGCTGCAGCGGCGGCTGGGCGGGGTGGGACGTCGCGAGGTGGGGCGATCGCTCGTGCGGACGGCGCTTGCGGGCGCGCTGATGGCGGAGGTCATGGTCCTCGTGTGGATCGCCTTCGAGGCGGGCGGGGTCGACGCGGGAAGCCTCGGTGGGGCGTTCGCGCTCGCGGCGGTCGCGGGGCTAGCGGGTGCGGCGGCGTTCGTCGGGGCCTCGGCGTACGCCCGCAACGAGGCGTATCGAGCGCTGCTCGGACGCTTCGGGGTCTGACGCCGGCTATCGCGGGCTGCTATATTGGTTGGGCCCACTCTGACAAGGGCACCCACATCGAGCGCGCGACGCACGTCGCGCCAAGACTCGATCTGCCCTCGTGGAGGGCGATTCGACCGGGAGGTTTCATGGCATTCCAGGACCGCGACCTGACGTGTCGCGACTGCGGCGGCTCGTTCATCTTCACCGCCGGCGAGCAGGAGTTCTACCAGAGCAAGGGTCTGCAGAACGACCCCGTGCGCTGCCCGGCCTGCCGCGCCAACCGCAAGCTGATGCGTCCCGAGGACCGGGAAGAGACGCCGCACTACGGCGTGGCGGTCTCGTGGGGCGGGCGCACGCCTCGACAGCTGCACGTCGCGAACTGCGCGCAGTGCGGCCTGGCGACCGAGGTGCCGTTCGTGCCTCGGGGCGACCGGCCGGTGTACTGCTCGAACTGCTACAACGACGTGCGCTCGAAGCAGGAGGCGCAGGCGGAGGCCGAGGCCGAGGCGCTGGCTGCCCGCCTGGCGAACCGCACGAGCGGCCCGACCCTCGAGGGTTCCGATGAGGAGCGCGAGTCCGAGGCCGCCGAGGTCACGGCTGAGTAGCCGAGGCGGATTAGGCGTGGCTGAGTCGTCGTGAGCGCGGCATCCGAAGGAACCGTGGTGGCCGTCGCGCGGAGCGGCGGCCACACCATGTCGAAGCCCGTGCTCGAGGTGATCACGCTTGTCGCGGGCCTCGGGGTCGAGGGCGACGCGCACGCGGGCGCGACCGTGAAGCATCGATCGCGCGTGGCTCGCGATCCCTCTCAGCCGAACCTGCGGCAGGTGCACCTCATCCACGAGGAGCTGCATGACGAGCTGCGGGTGGCGGGCTTCGGCGTCGCGCCCGGCGTCATGGGTGAGAACGTCACGACGCGGGGCGTCGACCTGCTCGGGCTGCCTCGGGGCACGCTCTTGCACCTCGGTGCGGGCGCGGTCGTCGAGGTCACCGGGCTTCGCAACCCGTGCGCGCAGCTCGACGGGCTCGAGGCGGGGTTGATGGCGGCGAGCCTCGAGCGCGACGCGGACGGCGAGCTCGTCCGCAAGGCCGGGGTGATGGGCATCGTCCTCGCAGGCGGCGAGGTGCGGATGGGCGATGCGATTCGCGTCGAGCTGCCGGCGGAGCCCCACGAGCGCCTCGAGCCGGTGTAGTCCGGGCGGTCCCTCGTTGCGGGGGCGCCGGGGGCGGTTCTACACTCCTCGATACAGGCTGCGACGGAGAGAGTAGCCTCGCCGGCGGCGTGAGCCGCGGTCGCGAAGCGAGCCCGGGACGGTGAGAGCCGGGCGCGACCTCGCGAGGTGAAGATCACTCCCGAGCCGCCGACCGAACGCGCGCCTCGATGGCTCATCGGGGACGCAAGTAGGCTCGGCCGGAGCGCCCACCGTTACCAGGGGCAGCGCCGTGACTGCGGCGCGGTGAGCGGCGTCGTCGATCGCGTGGGCGGTCGAGGCGCAACGCGGGTGGTACCGCGGGCTGCGATCACATCGAGGCCCGTCCCGTGACCGGGGCGGGCTTTTGCGTGGCCCGCAGGACGAGGACCGCACGATGGTGGAGACCACTCCCGCGGACGCTGCCGGGCGCTTCAGCCCGGTTTCCTCGCGCTTCTCCGCGACCGACCTCGAGGAGCGCGTGCTCGACTTCTGGAAGCGCGAGCGCATCTTCGAGCGCTCGGTGGAGGAGCGGCCGGCCGACCGCATCTTCTCCTTCTACGAGGGGCCGCCGACCGCGAACGGCAACCCGGGCGTGCACCACGTTCTCGCGCGTGTCTTCAAGGACCTGATCCCGCGCTACAAGACGATGCGCGGCTACCGCGTGCCTCGAAAGGGCGGCTGGGACACGCACGGCCTGCCGGTGGAACTCGAGGTCGAGCGGCAGCTCGGCCTGTCCTCGAAGCCGGAGATCGAGGCGTTCGGGGTGGCCGAGTTCAACGAGCGCTGCAAGGCCTCGGTGTTCGCGTACGTCCGCGAGTGGGAGCGGATGACGGACCGCATCGGCTTCTGGATCGACACGGCCGACGCGTACGTCACGTACTCGAACGAGTACGTCGAGAGCGCGTGGTGGATCTTCAAGCGGCTGTGGGGCTCCGACCTCATGTATCGCGGCTACCGCGTCACGCCGCACTGCCCGCGCTGCGAGACCAGCCTCTCCAGCCACGAGATCGCGCTGGGCTACAAGGAGGACACGCCCGACCCCTCGGCGACGGCGTGCTTCCGGCTGACCGGCGACTCGACGGTGGGGACGCCGAGTGAGGCGCTGCGCCTCGGGGATGGCGTGCCCACCTCGATCCTCGCGTGGACGACCACGCCGTGGACGCTGCCGGGGAACACGGCGCTCGCGGTGAACGCGGGGGCGTCGTACGTCCTCGTCGAGCTCGCGTCCGAGGACGCGCTCGGGGGCGAACGGGTGATCGTCGCGCGCGACCGCTTCGAGGCAGTGGTGGGCGAGCGCGGTCGGGTCCTCGGTGAGCTGACGGGTGCGGACCTCGTGGGGCTGCGCTACGAGCCCCTGTACGAATCGAGCGAGTGGGAGGGCGTCGAGGCGCTGGCGTTCGGGCCGGACGGGCGCCCGCAGCGTTTGAAGGAGCAGGAGGAACAGCCGCCTCGACGGGTGGTGGCGGCGGACTTCGTCGCGACCGACGACGGCACGGGCATCGTGCATATCGCGCCCGCCTTCGGTGAGGACGACTACCAGCTGGGCCGCAGCGAGGGGCTGATGTTCCTGCAGCCGGTCTCGCTCTCCGGTGCGATGGTGGGCGGTCCCTTCGATGGGCAATTCGCGAAGGACGCGGACAAGAACGTGCTGCGCGACCTCGATGCTCGGAGCCTCCTGTGGGCCTCGGCGACGATCCGGCACACGTATCCGTTCTGCTGGCGGTGCGACACGCCGGTGCTCTATTACGCCAAGCCCTCGTGGTACATCCGCACGACTGCGGTCGCCGACCGCCTCGTGGAGACGAACCAGGACATCCACTGGGTGCCGGAGCACATCCGCGACGGGCGCTTCGGTGGGTGGCTTGAGGGGAACATCGACTGGGCGGTCTCGCGCGAGCGCTACTGGGGCACGCCGCTGCCGCTGTGGATCTGCGAGCTGTGCGGCCAGACGGAGTGCATCGGATCCTTCGAGGAGCTGCGCGAGCGCGCGCTGCCCGGCACGCTGCCGGAGCCCTTCGAGGACCCGCACCGGCCGTTCATCGACGACGTGCAGCTCGGTTGCGCGACGTGCGGCGGGACGATGCGGCGCACGCCGGAGGTGGCGGACGCGTGGTTCGACTCGGGCGCGATGCCGTATGCGCAGTGGCACTACCCCTTCGAGAACGTCGACGTCTTCGACGAGCGCTTCCCTGCGGACTTCATCTGCGAGGCGGTGGACCAGACGCGCGGGTGGTTCTACACGCTTCACGCGCTGGCCAACCTGCTGAACCGGACCGAGGACGTGCCGGAGCCGATCGCGTTCCGGAACGTGATCTGCCTGGGGCTCATCCTGGACGGCGACGGGCAAAAGATGTCGAAGTCGCGGGGCAACGTCGTCAACCCGTGGGACATCCTCGACACGCATGGCGCCGATGCGCTGCGCTGGTACCTCTACACGGCCTCGCCGCCGGGGAACGCACGGCGCTTTTCCTCGGAGCTGGTCGGGGAGTCGGCGCGGCGTGTGATCGCGACGCTGTGGAACACGTACTCCTTCTTCGTCACGTACGCGAACATCGCGGGATTCGATCCGGCCTCGACGCCTGACCCTGCGGCTCGGACGGAGCTCGACCGCTGGGTGCGGTCCGAGCTGCATCGGACGGTGGAGCGCGTGACGGAAGCGCTCGAGGCGTACGAGCCCTCGGAGGCCGCGCGGCCGATCGGCGAGTTCATCGAGCAGCTGTCGAACTGGTACGTGCGCCGCAGCCGACGGCGGTTCTGGAAGTCGGACGACTCGGCCGACACGCAGGCGGCGCTGCACACGCTGTACGAGTGCCTGACGACGGTGACCAAGCTGCTGGCCCCGTTCACGCCGTTCCTCGCGGAGGAGCTGTACGCCAACCTGACGGCGGGCGTGCCGGGCGCCGCGGCATCGGTGCACCTCGAGACGTGGCCGGAGGCGGACCTCTCGGCCATCGATGAGCGGCTCGCGGCCGACGTGGCGATCGTGCAGCGGATGGTGTCGCTCGGACGCGGGGCGCGCAGCAAGGCGCAGATCCGCGTGCGGCAGCCGCTGGCGACAGCGTTGCTGGTGCCTCGGACGGAGGCGGAGCGCGAGGCGCTCTCGCGTCTCGGCGACCAGGTGGCGGACGAGCTCAACGTGAAGTCGATCGAAGTCGGCGAGGATGCCGGCGAGCGGCTCTCGTACACGCTGCGGCCGAACCTTCCCGTCCTCGGGCCGAAGTTCGGCAGCGAGGTGGGGAAGATCCGCTCGGCGCTCGCGGCCGCCGACGGGGCCGAGGTGGCGCGCGCGATGCGCGCCGGGCAGCCGATTGCCCTCGACGGGTTCGAGCTGGCGGCGAGCGACTTGCTCGTGACGGTGGAGGCCGGCGAAGGCTGGGCGGCGGCCGAGGAGGCGGGCTACGTCACGCTGATCGACACGCGCATCACCTCGGAGCTAGAGGCGGAGGGGCTGGCGCGCGAGCTGGTGCGGCGGCTGCAGGACCTGCGTCGCGAGGCGGGCCTCGACGTGTCCGATCGGATTCGTGTGACGTTCGAGGCGGACGATGTCATCGCCTCGGTGGTGGAGGCGCATCGGGAGTACATCGCGGAGGAGACGCTGGCGCTCACCCTCGAGCGTGGGGCCTCGGTGGACGGCGCGGCCTCGACGAGCGCTTCGATCGAGGGGCACGAGGTGACGCTCGGCCTTGTGAGGGCATAGTGGCTTCGCGGGGTCCCGTGCCAGGGGCGAATCCGGAGCACGTCGCCGTGGCTGCCCGGGGTGCCGATGCCATCGGTGCTTTCCGCGAGTCGCACCCCGGAATGCCCTTCAACTTGCAGGGCGCCGAACTTGCTGGAGCCGACCTACGCAATGCGAACTTGCAGTTCGCGGTTCTCAACGATGCGGACCTGCATGGGGCTGACCTCCGCGGGACGTGGCTGGATGACGCGGGTCTCATCCAGGCCAACTTGTCGTCAGCGAACCTCGAGCGAGCGCACTTAGCCGGCGCCAAGCTCGGTATCGCCGATCTCCGCGACGCAAACCTCCGCGGGGCGGACCTTGTCTACGCCGACCTGACCGACGCGAATCTCGATGGCGCGGACTTGGCTGACACAAGCCTGTCCCGAACGAGTTTCGCTCGCAGCTCACTCCGTGGGGTTCGCATGGCGGGAGCCCGGATGTGGGGGGCGGTCATTGTCGGGACTGACCTCAGTAGCATCGCGGGCCTCGCGAGCGTTACCCACGGTAGCCCGAGCATCGTAGACGAGCAGACGCTGCGAGCGTCACCGGACTTGCCGGATGTGTTCTTGCGCGGGGTCGGGCTGAGCGATGACCTGATCTCGCTGTATCGCTCATGGGGTGGAGCGGTGCGGTTTTACTCGTCGTTCATTTCGTACTCGCGCGCCAATCACGACTTCGCGAGTCGCTTGCACGACGCTCTGCAGGCCAATGGTGTTCGGACGTGGCTGGACTCGCATGATCTCGCGTGGGGGGCGAAGACCCGGCGCGACGTATTCGATGCGATCCGGGTGCACGAGAAGCTGATCGTTGTGCTTTCAGAGGAGTCTCTGGCAAGCGACTGGGTGGAATCGGAAGTCGAAGAGGCGCGACGGAAAGAGCGGGAGACCGGTCGTGACGTGCTCTTTCCGGTGCGAATCGATGATGCAATCCAGGATTCAGCGGCGGGATGGGCGCGTGACTTGTGGAACACGCGCAACGTGGGGGACATGACGGGGTGGCACGATCACCCGACTTTCGAGCGGCAGTTCGCGGAGATGCTGCGATGGCTCAGGGCTGGGCGGGTCGACCAGGGGTCTTAGGGGCCTAGCGGTCGCCGGCGGCGCGGCTGCGCGGGGGCTCCGGTTTCTCGGTGGTTGAGGTGTCGGAGGGTGGCTGTGGGGCCTCGGGACCGGGCAGGGCGGGGCCGGCCTGGTCGCCGGGAGCGAGCACGAGGCCCTTGAGGAGCACCCAGAGGGAGTGGCGCCAGGATCCTTCGCCCTCGGCGGCGGCGCTGGCGTGGCCGTGTCGAGGCTCGGCGCGGAGGACGTGCGGGGTCTCGGCGGCGACCTCAGCGCCGAAGAGCAGGATGTTGGCGCTCAGGTACACCCAGAACAGCAACGCCATCAGTCCGGCGAGCGAGCCGTAGACGACCTGGTAGTTCGAGAAGTTCGCGACGTAGATGGCGAAGCCCTGCTTCACGGCCTCGAAGCCGATCGTGGCGAGGAGGGCGCCGCCCCAGATGTCGCGCAGGCGGACGTTGAGAGTGGGCAGCAGCCAGTAGAGGAACATGAACGCGAGGAAGGTGAGCAGGGCGGGGATGGCGAGCGCGCCGAGGTCCCAGGCCCAGCGGAACTCCTCGATGAAGGGGAGCGACGACTCGGCCTCGCGCTGGATGACGCGCCAAGCGGTGGTGAGCGAGACGGTGGCGAGGAAGGCGATGCCGAGGGCGGGCAGCACGAGGATGTCGATCGCCTTGCCTCGGAGGAGGGGGCGGGCACGGTCGGTGGAGAAAGCGACGTCCATCGAGCGCCGGACGGCGGTGATGAGGGCGCTGGCGGACCAGAGGGTGACGAGCAGGGCGAGCAGGGTGACCGTCGCGCTCTGATCGGCGAGGGTCTTGAGCTGGTCCGCCACGTTCGGGGCGTTGACGGGCAGGGTGTCGACGAGGTTGCTCAGCACCTCGGCGCGTCGATCGGCGTCGCGGATGACGAGGCCGAAGATGGAGACGCCGAGGATCATGAGCGGGAACAGCGAGAACAGCGCGTAGTAGGCGATGGCGGCGGCCATGTGCGTGCCGCGGTCCTCCGAGAAGTTGAGCGCGGAGCGCTGCAGAATCTGCAGCACGACGCGCCACCACCGCCGGGGCGGTGGCTGGAGGGCAATGACGGTCGCCGGCTCGCGTTGCACGCGCACCTCGCACCGGGCGCTGCCTCGAGGGGCGGGTGAACCCGCTCGACGCAACGGAACGTTCTCGATCATCCTATAAGCGAACGGCCGTACCGCCCTCGGTGAATCACCGACGTGCTGCGACCGCGGAGCAGACCGATGTCGTCTCCTCGAATGGCGCCTTCGACTTCGGATGGTGGCTCGGCGGGCCTCGCGCATCGACGCGTGGTCGTGAAGGTGGGCACGAACCTGCTGACGGGCGGCGGTGCGGCCCTCGATGCCGCTTCGCTGCAGCGGGTGGCGGCGGACGTCGCGGCCGTGCGCGAGCTCGGCGGCGAGGCGATCGTCGTGAGCTCGGGAGCGATCCAGGCGGGGCGGGAGCGCGTGCGCGGCCTGCCCGCGGCCTCGGATGCGCGCCGGAGCGTGGTGTCGCGGCAGGCGCTCGCGGCTATCGGCCAGGGGCACCTGATGTCGGCGTGGAGCGACGCCTTCGAGGCGCACGGGGTGACGGTGGCGCAGGCGCTGCTGACTCGACGCGACCTTGCGGACCGCCTCGGCTACCTCAACGCGCGGAACACCCTGCATGCGCTGCTCGCGATGGGTGTGCTGCCGATCGTGAACGAGAACGACGTGGTGGCGGTCGACGAGATCCGCGGGTCGGCGATCGGAGACAACGACAACCTCTCGGCGCTCGTCGCCAACCTCGTGGACGCCGACCTCCTCGTGCTGCTGACGGACATCGACGGGCTGTACACCGCGGACCCGAGCCTCGATGCGTCGGCGACGCTCATCGAGCGGGTCGAGGTCATCGACGACGCGGTCGAGCGGGTGGCGGGCACGGCGGGCGAGCGCGGCACGGGCGGCATGGTGACGAAGCTGCAGGCAGCGCGCGTCGCCACGCAGTCGGGCACCGAGGTCGTGATCGCGAGCGGCCTCGGGGGGAGCGCGGTCCTCGATGCGGCATGCGGGCGGCCGGCGGGGACGCAGTTCACGCCTCGGGGCACGCGCCTCGAGAGCCGGCGGCGCTTCCTGCTCTCGGGGCTGCCGGTGCGCGGGCGGCTGCGCGTCGACGACGGAGCGGCGCGGGCGCTGGCGGGCGGGGGGCGTTCGCTGCTGCCGGCCGGGATCGTGGAGGTCGAGGGCACCTTCGAGCGGGGCGACGTGGTGGAGGTGCGGGCCTCGGATGGGCGGCACCTCGCGAGTGGCGCGGTGAACTACGGCGCGGAGGACATCGCGCGGATTCGCGGCCTACGCTCGGACCGCATCGTCGAGGTGCTCGGGTACGAGTACGGCGACGAGGTCATCCACGCCAACAACCTGGCGCTCGCGTAGGCGCGAGCGACCGTTCCTCGTGTAGGATCGGCGGGCTATGACGATTTCGACTCGATCCGAGGCGGCGGAGAAGGCGGCGCGAGCGCGCGTCGCGAGCCGCCGCATGGGTTCGCTCTCGACGGACCAGAAGAACGAGGTCCTCGAGCGGGTGGCCGACGCGCTGGTCGCGGAGACGGCGCGCATCCTCGAAGTGAACGAGCCCGAGGTGGAGCGCGGCCGCGCGAAGGGGCTGACCGGGTCCTTCATCGACCGGATGGTGCTGACCGAGGCGCGGATCGCGGGGATGGCTGCGGACGTGCGATCGGTCGCGGCGCTGCCGGACCCGGTCGGGGTCGTCGAGGAGATGCGGACGCGCCCGAACGGGCTTCAGATCGGACGCATTCGTGTGCCGCTGGGCGTCATCGGCGCCGTGTACGAGTCGCGGCCGAACGTCACGGTCGACATCGCAGCGATCTGCCTGAAGTCGGGCAACGCCGTCGTGCTGCGCTCGGGATCGGATGCGCACGCGTCCTCGGCGGTGCTTGCCGGCATCGTGACGCGCGAGGCCGAGGCGGGTGGCGTGCCTGCGGGCGCAGTGCAGTTCATCGAGTCGACGGACCGCAACGAGGTCGGCGAGATGCTGCGGGCGGCGGACTCGATCGACCTCATGATTCCTCGAGGCGGCGCGGACCTCATTCGCCGCGTGCGCGATGAGGCGCTGATGCCGGTCGTGGCCGGGGGCATCGGCGTGTGCCACACGTACATCGATGCCGACGCCGACCTCGAGATGGCGTCGCGCATCGTGGTAAACGCGAAGACGGTGCGGCCCTCGGTGTGCAACGCGATGGACACGCTGCTGGTGCATTCGAGCGTCGCCGACCGCGCGATCCCGATGATCGCGCAGGCCCTAACGGAGCGCGGCGTCACGCTGCACGTCGACGATCGCGCCGGCGTGCTGGCCGGTGCGGCCGCGGTGCCGGTCATCGACGAGGACTACGACCGCGAGTGGCTCTCGCTCGACTGCTCCGTGCGGGTGGTCGACTCCCTCGACGACGCGCTCGAGCACATCGAGGTGCACGGCAGCGGGCACTCCGAGGCCATCGTTACCGACTCGTACGGGGCGGCGCGGCGCTTCCAGCAGGAGGTCGACGCGGCGGCGGTCTTCGTGAACGCCTCGACGTACTTCAACGACGGGGCGCAGTTCGGCCTCGGTGTCGAGGTGGGCATCTCCACACAGAAGATGCACGCACGCGGGCCGATGGGGCTGCGCGAGCTCACGTCCTACAAATGGTTGGTGCTGGGCAACGGACAGGTGCGCGAGTAGCGGCGGACGCCGCTGCCGGCCTCGAGGTTCGTATCGCCGAGGCGGGGGGCAACGTGGCCGAGTACCGGTTCGTGCGCGAGGCGCGGACGCCTCAGTCGGAGAGCTACGCCATCGAGGACGCCGAGCACGCCCTCGGGCGGGTGGACCTGCACTTCACGTCCTCGGCGACGTTCGCGACGCTGGCGGTGCACGAGGCGATCGATGACGACGCCGTACAGGAGCTGATCGCGGAGATCGACGACCGCCTCGTGATGTCCGCCGACCCGTACCGCGAGGACCTCATCGTCACCGTCTGGCGCGGTGTCGAGGTCGGCGTCTTTGCCGACGACGCCTCGGATGAGGACGACGACGACGGTGACTTCGACGACGAAGATGACGACCTGGACGACGACGACGAGGACGAGGACTAGCGCGTCGGTTCCGTGCCCCTGACTCCGCTTCGTACGACTGAGCCGATTGAGGCGTTGCTGTTCGACCTCGACGGCACGCTCGTCGACGCGCTGAGCGCGTGGGACGCCGCGTTCGAGACGGCGTTCGCGATCGCGGTGGCCTCCTACCCGCAGCTGGCGGACCTCGGTGGCGGCGTCGACGTGCATCGGGCGGTGTTCCGTGCGCTGGTGGCCGAGGAGCACCGGGCGGCCGGTAGCGGGCACTGGGACCCCGACTTCCTTCGACGCGCGTTCGCCTCGATGCTCGCGCGCCACGCTCAGCCCGACCCGGAGCTGGCCGACCGCCTGTACTCGACGTATGCCTCGACGTGGCCGCAGCACGTGCGGCTCTATCCCGAGGTGCCAGCCGTCCTCGATGCGCTGCGGGGTCGGTATCGCCTCGCGATCGTCTCGAACGGAGATGGCCCCGAGCAGCGCAAGAAGATCGCCCCGCTCGGCCTCGATGCGGACTTCCCCATCGTCTGCATCTCGGGCGAGCTGGGCGTGCGCAAGCCGGAGGCTGCGATCTTCGAGCGCGCGCTCGAGGCCCTCGATGTGCCGCCTTCGCGGGCGATTCACATCGGCGACGACGTGCACGCCGATGTCGATGGAGCCCTCGATGCGGGTCTCGCGGCGGCGGTCTGGGTGCGTCGCGACGGTCACGCGCTCGCGTCCGAGGCACCTCGGGCGGATGCGACCATCGAGTCGCTCACGCCGCTGCCGGAGCTGCTCGGCGGCTAGCGTCGTCCGCCGCACGCCGAGTAGCCGCAGATCGGGCAGAGCTGGCAGCCCTCGCCGAAGACAATCGGCCCTGCGCAGTCGGGACATCGAGGCCCGCGGGCGGCCATGCGCTTCAGGCGCAGGCCGACCAGCGCGTCGTCGGTTCGCGGTGCGGTGTTGGTGAGGGGCATGCGTTCTCCGTCTCGGGAACGGAACAGATGTTCGACATGGAGACGATAGATAGAACAAACGTACGAGTCAAGCACGCGATGACGCGGCGCGGGGGTTCTGGCGGTGACTAGTCGGGCTGAGTCTGCAGGGCGCGCATGACCGCCTCGATGGTGTCGAAGTCGAGCGGAGCGACCGAGGATGCGCCGGCGCAGTCGGTGGCCTCGGCAGGGGTGCGGGGGCCGCAGACGACGGCGGCGACGCGCGGCTCGCTGAGGGCCCAGGCGATGAGTCCTTGCTCCATGGAGCGCGGCGGACCGTCCTCGAGGAAGGCCAGCGCGGCGCGTTCCTCGGCGGATGCGCCTGCGGCGAGGCGACCGCCGGCGAGCGGGGAGCAGGTGACGACGGCGATGTCGGCGGCCTGCGCGGCGTTGAGCACCGCATCGACGCCCTGGAGGCGCGTGCGGTCGAGGGGATCGAACGGCACCTGCACGAGATCGATGCCGCCATCGAGCACAGCCGCGAGGGCCTGCTCGGGGGAGTCGGTGGTGAGGCCGACGGTGCGGGTCAGGCCGGCGAGGCCGAGCGCCTGACCAGCGCCGAGGTCGGGGTGGGGGCCCCGGACGAGGTAGGCGTCAAAGCGCTCCACGCCGAGGCGCTCAAGGGCGGCGCGCGCGGCGTCCTCGTCGCCATCGCCGGCAGCGACGAGCAGGAGCTGCACGCGGACGGACGCGATCACCGGCGCGACCAAGTCGAGGGCCGCCGTGTCCTCGATGTCGACTTCGACGAGGGTGACGCCGAGGCCGAGCGCCGCCTCGAGGGTTGCCGTCGCCTCGGCGGGGTCGACGGCAGCGAGACCGCGCGTGCCGATGCCGACCTCGGCGGTCATGAACTCGCTGCGGCCGAGCCGGCGGTACTGCACGGGCGCTCCGTTCCCTCAGGCCTCGGCTAGGATGCTGTCATGTCCACGCTGCTGCGTCTGCTGTTCTTCGCCTCGTTGATCGCCGTGACGGTGATCGTGGTCTATCGCCCGCGTCGGCTCCGGCGGTACGGACGCCGCATTCGGCAGGTGGGGTACGCGTACGTCGCGGCGATCCTGATCTCGGCGGCGCTGCGCGTGCTGGGCATCGTGGACTGGTCGTGAGTCAGACGCCAGCCCGCGTCCTGGTCTGCCCCCAGGAGTTCAAGGGTTCGTTGTCGGCCGCCGAGGCCGCGTCCGCTATCGCGCGTGGGATCCGCGCGGCCTGGCCCGACGCCGACGTGACCGAAGCGCCGATGGCCGACGGCGGTCCCGGCACGGCCGAGATCGTCCGTGCGGCGCGCGGCGGTGAGTGGGTCGAAGAGCGCTGCACGGGTCCGCTGGACGAGGAGATCGAGGCTCGATTCGCCCTCGTCGACGACGGGCGGGAGGCCGTCATCGAGGCGGCGGCCACGGTCGGCCTCGTGCTGGTGCCCGAGGAGCAGCGCGACCCGGGTCGCGGGTGGTCGTACGGCCTTGGTCAGCAGATTCGCTTCGCCCTCGATCGCGGCGTCGAGCGGATCCTCATCGGCGTGGGCGGGACGGGCACGAACGATGGGGGAGCGGGCGCGGCCAGTGCCCTCGGCTACCGGCTGCTCGACGTCGCGGGCGACGAGCTGCCCTCCGGACCGCTGCACCTCGAGCGGCTGGCGCGCATCGATGCCTCCGGCGTCGACGGGAGGCTGAGCGGCGTCGACGTGCGCGTCGCGGTCGATGTGCGCAACCCGCTGCTCGGGCCGGAGGGGGCGACCGCGGTCTACGGGCCTCAGAAGGGCGTCACGCCCGAGCTGCGCCCTCGCCTCGAGGCGGCGCTGGAGCGCTGGGCCGAGGTCGTGCGTCGGGATCTCGGTGTCGACATCGCCTCGATCGAGGGTGGCGGGGCGGGAGGCGGGCTGGCTGCGGGGCTCGCGGCCGCGTGTGGCGCCTCGGTGGAGTCGGGCGCGGCGCTGGTGGCGGGCGAGATCGGCCTCGAAGGGCTGATCGCAGCGACCGACCTCGTCGTCACCGGCGAGGGACGGCTCGACACGCAGACGGGGTACGGCAAAGCGGTCGCGCACGTCGTGGGCCTCGCGGCCGCGCATGAGCGTCGATGTGTCGCGGTCGCGGGCTCGATCGCGGCGTTCCCGAGCGGCATCGAGGCAGCCGAAGCTGCGGCCTCGGGGATTGTGCCCGCGGAGGCAATGGCGCGCGCGGCGGAGCTGGTGGAGGCGGCGGCGCGGCGATTGGCGGACGACCTGCCGTTCTGACAGGTTTGATCGCGATTCTTACGGGTTCCTACACGTCCTCGGTATGGTGAGACCTCGACACTGGCGCCGCACGGGGGGAGCGCGGGTGTACAACGGGCCGTTCGGGTACGCGATGATGGCGATCGCGTACGGCTTCCTCGGCTACCTGCTGGTGCAGTCGGCGATCTTCCTGACGGTGTACATCGTCATCCTCGCGCGCACGACGCATCCGCTCATCGCCTTCATGCCTGCGCCGGTCGCGGCGCTGACGCTCTCCTGGTCGTTCCTCGCAATTCGCGACTTCGCGGACGGGCTGCGCGGTTTCATTCGCTAGGGCGCCTCGTGCGCTAATCGACGCGTTGATGTGCGCGCCCTAGACTCGCCCCGCTGAGGGGGTGAGGCATGATCGAGCTGGACCTGAGCGGCCGCACGGCGCTCGTCACTGGGGGCGGCCGGGGCATCGGCGCCGCGATCTCGATGCGGCTGGCCGAGGCCGGCGCGGACGTCGGCATCGTCTACGGTCGCGACGAAGGCAGCGCGAGCGAGGTCGCCGAGGCGATTCGCGGCCTCGGGAGACGTGCGGAGATCTTCCAGGCCGACGTCACCGACCGAGGCGCTGCGGAGGCGGCCGTCCAGGGCGCGGTGAGTGCCTTCGGGCAGGTCGACATCCTCGTGAACAACGCGGGCATCGCCTCGCGTGGTCAGCTGGTGTCGGACACCGACCCGGACGAAATGGAGCGCGTGGTCCGAACGCACGCCTTCGGGTCGTTTTACGTGTCGCAGGCGGCGCTGCCTCAGATGCGGGAGCGGCCTCGGGGCGACATCATCATGATCTCCTCGGGTGCCGCGCTGTCCCTCGGTGCGCGGGGCGCGCCGTACAACATGGGCAAGGCGGCGATGGAGGCCCTGGCGCTCACCCTCGCGAAGGAGGAGCGGGCGCACGGCATTCGCGTGAACGTCGTCGGTCCGGGTCTCGTCGAGACGGAGATGGGGCGACGCCTCGTGCGGGCGACGCGTGGCGTGCAGGACATGCGCGAGATCGATGCCTCGATGCCGTTCGGCTTCGTGTGCCAGCCCGAGGACATCGCGAACATGGTGGTGTTCCTCTGCACCGAGCAGGGGCGCTACATCACCAACCAGCGCATCTACGTCAACGGCGGCGGGTTCTAGCCGGATGACGCCGGTCGGTGGGTCGCTCGGCGGGTGGCGCGACACGCTGATCGAGGTCGGGCGCGACCTGTACGCCCAGCGCCTTGTCACCTCGCACGGCGGCAACCTCTCGCTGCGGCGGCCGGCGGGCGGGGCGCTGATCACCGCGACCGGTGCGATGCTCGGGCGCCTCGATGCCTCAACGCTCGTGCCCATCGACGGAGGAGGTGCGCCCCTCGAGGTGGGCGCTCGCGCGCCGTCCTCGAACACCGACATTCACGTGACGATCTATGCCGCCTACCCGGAGGTGGGGGCGATCCTGCACGCGCACCCGGCGTACGCGACGGCGCTGTCGATTGCGAGCGGTGCGGATACGTTCCAGGCGGTGAATTTCGAGGCGCGGCTGCTGTTCGGGCAGGTCCCGATCGTCGATGGCTCGGGGAGCGACGCGCCCTCGGTGATCGCTTCGGCGCTGGCATCGAGCCCGATTGTCCTCGTGCGGGGGCACGGCTCCTTCGCGCGCGGGGCCGATCTCTGGCAGACGCTGATGTACACGACGGCCCTCGAGGAGGCGGCGGAGATCGCGACGCACGCCGCGCCGGGTCTGAGCAGCGAGGGGGTGCCGTTGCACGCCTCGGTGCTGCGCACCCTCGAGCGGGACGGCTATCGACGCTGGGAGCAGGCGATCGCGGAGGTCTCGCCCGACGCGACGCGGGCGGACGGGTGGACCCTGAAAGAGGTCGTCGCGCACGTCTCGGCGTGGCAGCAGTTCGCGATCGAACGGGTGCGGGCGATGGAGCGCGGGGACGTGCCACGCCGGACGGACGTCGATTCGTTCAACGCGCAGGTGCAGTCTCGGGCTCGAGCGATGTCGTGGGACGACGTGCGAGCCGAGGCGGCCTCGGCGCACGAGGCGTTCCTCGATGCGCTCGCGAGCACGGAGGCGGACACACTGCGCGACCAGGACGGGCTCGGGGCGTACGTGTTCGCGGTCAACGGGTACGGGCACTATGAGGAGCACCTCGGCGACTTCGCGCCCCGGTAGAAGGAGCAGACGACACCCCTCCGGGGTGGCAGCCCACCCGCCCACCCTTTCTTGAGCGAGGGCTGCGCCCTCGCGCTCTGCCCGGCAGTCATTGGTCCCTGGCGTCCGTGTCGTGGTCCGCGTCAGCCCGCGCGTCGACCTCGGTGCGTGGCGCGGAGGGCGAGCCAGGCGAGGATGCCGGCGCCGGCGCCGAAGAGGGCGTGGTTGAAGGCGGTCGGCAGGAAGCCGACGACGTGGAAGTGCTTCACGAGGCCGGTCGCGCTCGCGTAGCTCGTGATGTAGGCGAGCTTGGCGAGGTGCATCGAGGTGCCGGCGATCACGGCGCCCAGGAATCGCTCCGGTGAGATGAGGCGCGTCAGACGCCAGGCATCGAGGACGCCGCCTGCGGTGGCGTAGAGCGCCATGTTGTAGCCCATCGAGTGGCCGAGGCCGAGCGGCACGCCCCACAGGCCCACAGCGATGCCGGAGGCGACGCCGGTCCCTGCTCGACCTCGAGAGGCGCCGAACAGCAGCACGGCCACCCACGAGAGACCCGCGTGGCCCGGCACGCCGATGCCGAAGTCGAGGAAGTGCTTCGCGGCGACGACGCCGAGGCCGGTGGCCGCGGCAATGGCGAGGTCGCGGGCGAGCGCTCGGTCGAGCGCGGCCGTGCCTCGACGGGTGAGGACGCCGCTATTCATCGTGCTTTTCGTCATGGCGATCGACGGGGATCCAGAGGCGACGCTCCTCGGCAGAGCGGCGGGTCATCAGGAGCGGCCCGCCGTCGACGAGGCGAGGGCGGATCCAGGCGCCGGTGTCGACCATGTCGTCGCGGTCGAGGGGCTCTCCGGTGGCCTCGTCGAGGATGTTCTGTACCTCGCTGGCCTCGCGGATCTGGCCGGCCGTCATGCGGCCGGTGAGGTCGCGGAGACCTCGGAGGTCGACGTAACGACCGTCGCCGCCGCCGGCGCGCAGGCCGACGGCCGCCAGGGCGCCGATGCTGCCGTTGCGCTTGCCGCCGAGGGCACGCAGCCGCACGTTCGCCTCGCTGGAGAAGGTGCCGGCGTCGTCGAGCTTCATGAGCTCCTGCTGGCAGCGGCGTCCGAATGCGAGGACGTGGGGCATGTCAGAGTGGCGGGACAGGATGGCGACGCCGGGGTCCGCGCCACGCTCGGCGTTGCGGCGGACGAAGCGGACGGCCCAGTCCTCGATGTCGTTCAGGGAGGTGGGGCTCTCGACCACGATGGCGTTGCAGGAGTTGCGCTTCGTCATCGGGATCTTCGGGTGGTCGAGGAGCTGGTGGCGCGTCACGCCGAGCGAGGCGCCGAGGCCGTCGGCGAGGAAGGCCTCGACGAGGGCGCGGGCGAGCTTGCCGGTGCCGCCAGACTCGGGCGTGTCGGTGTCGTCGAGGCCGATCACGAAGCGTTCGGCGATGGCGTCAGTCGTCAATGCGAATCTCCGTCACGTCGCGGACCCAGCGCTCGCGGGGGAGGTCCTGGCCGGCGAGCTTGGCCGTGCCTCGACGCGTGATGTCGAGCACGTATCCCTCCGCGGGCCCGGACTCTATCTCAAGCTCGATGTCGAATGCACGGCCCTCGCCGCTGCCGTGGACCGTCGCGTGCTGCCACGTACCGACCGCGGAGGCCGCGAGAAGGTCGCGGAGCCAGGGGCCGGTCTGGGTGTCGCCGTCGGCCTCGATCTCCTGCTGGGGCAGCGCGAGGATCTCGTCGAGGGTCCAGGCCTTCAGGAGCTCGTCGCCGCGGGTGACGTTGAGGACGACGCCGGGACCAAGCGTGGGCGCGGCGCTCGAGTCACCGTCGTCGGTGCACGAGATGACGAGGGCGGTCGCGAGTGCAACGAACAGCGCGAGCGTGAAGCGGGTGGTGCTAGCCAAGTCCGAGCTCCTCGAGTCGATGGTCGTCGATGCCGAAGTGGTGCGCGACCTCGTGGGCGACGGTGCGCTGGATCTCGCGCTGGAGCGAACGCGGGCCGAAGTGCCGCTCGAGGGGGCCCTGGAAGATCACGATGCGGTCCGGAAGGGACGGATCGCCACCGTGGCGCTCGGTGAGGGGCACGCCGAGGTAGAGCCCGAAGAGCTCGTGCCCGTGGCCGTGGTGGCCATCGTGGGCGGCGTGCCCGTCCTCGAAGGCGGTCTCGAGGTCCTCGCGGCTTGGTTCGCGCTCGATGGAGACCTCGACGTTCTGGATGCGGCGGCGAATCTCCGGCGGGAGTGTGCGCAGCGAACGCTGCACGAGGCGGCGGAAGCGGTCACGTTCCACGGGCGGTTCGCGGGCTTCGGGTCAGGCGCCGGCGCGGTCCGGCCAGAGGGTGCGATAGCCCTCGCCGGTGATGGCGCGCCGGAGCTCGTCGCGCTGGAGCGTCAGGAGGCGATCGTACGCCTCGTCGAGCTGGCGAATGGCCTCGTAGGCGTCCTCGGAGGCAAGGCGGTGCCGGACGATGTCCAGCACCTCGAGACGCTGCAGGGCATCGACGCGGAGCGGCCAGGTCACGACCACGAGGCGCTCGGGGAGGGGGAAGCCTCCTCGGACGCGCTCGATGGTGCGCAGGCGCTCGGCGAACGACTGCACCTCGGGCAGGAGGTGCACGCCGGGGCCGGTCGTGTCGTTCGAACGGAAGTCGACGAGCAGACGCTGCGTCACGCCGGTGGGTGTGAGGCGGAACAGAACGTGGTCGACCGAGCGCAGGGACGAACGCAGGCGCTCGATGTCGAGGTCGATGGCACCATCCATGAGCCCAGTCTACGCGTTCGATTGGTCAATTCCGAGGCAGAGACGCTTGTGCGTGTGTGCACTACGCGCTTCGGAAGCGGTGCCGATGATCAGGGAGCGTCAGGACGACGCACGGGGTTTCCCCACTGCGTGGCCGCACGGTCGCGCCCGAATGGATGCGAGGGGCCGATGCTGCAGGGACTGCTGGCGCGCTTTCAGCCGCCCTCTCTGCGTTCGCGCGTCGAGGCCTCCATCGACCGCGGCACGGGGCTCCACCGAGGCGAGTGGCTCGTGGAATCGATGCCGCTGGACAGCGAGGCCATCGACCGCATGACCGACGAGGTCGTGGGCTGGTGCCGCGAGCGCATCTCCACGACGCGCCGCCCGTACGGCATCGACCAGCTCGCGCTGGCGATCGCGTGTGCCGAGCCCGGGGGCTCGCCGCTGGCGTCGCAGACGTTCGGCGTGTTCCGGCCGGTCGAGTTCTACGCCGAAGGCGGCGTGTCCGAGCGCATCGAGGGCTTCATGCGCTCGATCCGCCTCGACGAGCTGAACCGGCGCGACCGGCCCGTGCGATTCGCTGCGGCGCTGTTCTCCTGGGGCGACGTGGCGCGCGAGGCGATCTTCGTCGACGAAGAGGAGTAGCCCTCGAGGGCTACGCCCCGACGTCCCTCGGTCTCTGCCTAGGCGCTCAGCTCGTCCAGTCCGAAGTCGTCGCCGAGCGTGCGCGTCGCGATGCGCTCGGCGAGCTCCTGCACGAGACCACCCTCGGCGGCCAGCGCCTGGCAGACCATGAGCAGGTCACGCAGCGCGAGCGGGCGGTGCGGCGAGACGCCGGCGACCCTCGACGCGCGGTTGAGGATGGCGCGGGCGTCCGAGCGGGACGTGACCGCCCCCAGCTCCGCGGCGAGGTCTTCGATCGTCAGGGTTCGCTGCATGCCGGGCTCCCCGCCGCTGCGATGGTCGGTGCTCTGGAGGGATACTCGGCTCCCCGATGGGTGCCGGTATGCGGGAGTTCCCTCGGTGTGTTGCAGCGGCATGCGTTGCCTCCGGCGGGCGAGGCTCGGACAATCGTCGGGATGAAGGCTCGCCGCGTTCACTCGATCGTTACGTTCTGCCTCGTGCTGCTCGCGGCGTTTGCCGTCGCATGCGGCTCAGGCGACGGTGACGCGGACGTTTCGGCGACCGCGGGTGAGACCGCCGCGCCCGCCACGGGCGGTGGCGCGCGCTCCTACCTCATGGGCTTCTCGGCGATGCCGTCGGAGCTCACCGACGACGGGTACCGCGAAGCTCTCGACACCGCCGCGCAGAACGGCGAGGTGGTGCTGCTGCAGCGGGCGCCCGACTGGGCCTCGTTCCTGCCGGGCGCCTCGGTGAGTGACGAGCTCGCGGCGGTCACGCTCGCCGACGAGGCGGCGGCGGAGGGGCGTGGCCTGCGGCTGGCGTATGCCATCGACGTGTTCGACCCGGCCTCGAGGGGCCGGCTGGCGGGGCTGCCGGAGCGGTACGCGGGTGAGGACCTCTCGAATCCGGACCTGCGCCACGCCTTCGTGGGGCTCGCGCGCTTCGTCACGCTGAACTACCGGCCGGCGTACCTCGTGCTCGGGGTCGAGGTGAACGCGGCCTTCGAGGCGAATCCCGATGCCTACGAAGCGTACGTCGAGGCTTATGAGGAGGCGCGGCTGGCGGTGCACGAGATCAGCCCGGACACGCAGGTGCTGGTGACGTTCCAGTACGAGCAGCTGCTGGGGCTGGTGCCCTGGGAGCCGCCGCACGCGCCGCGGTGGGACCTGCTTCGGGACTTCGAGGGGCTCGACATGATCGGGCTGACCTCGTATCCGTCGTTCGTGTTCTCGGTGGCTCGCAAGGTGCCGCCGGACTACTACTCGCAGCTCGTGGACCACACCTCGCTGCCGATCGCGTTCGTCTCGACGGGGTTCGCGTCGGCGCCGGCGCGGGAGGGCCTCAACTCCTCGACGCCGGCGGAGCAGCGACGCTTCCTCGAGCGGCTGCTGGTGGACGCGGAGGCGCTGCACTCGCCGCTACTGATCTGGTTCGCCTCGCGTGACCTCGAGTTCGCGGACTCGCCTCCGCTCGACCTGCTGGCGAGCATCGGGCTGCGGACGGCGGACGGCGAGCCGAAGGAGGCGTGGCCGGCGTGGGAGGACGCGCTGGCGCGTCCGCTCGACCCGGCCGTGCAGCAGTCGACGCCCGCCGCGTCCTCGTCGGCCGCCTTCAGCCCTCGGTAGTCGCGCCTCGTTCCTCGGTCGTTACGCCTAGTACGGGTAAGCCAGGTTCGAGTCGAGCAGGGCGCGGGCGACGACGACGCGCTGAATCTCGGACGTGCCCTCCACGATCATGAGCTGGCGGGCGTCGCGGTAGAAGCGCTCCAGCGGGTGGTCCTGCATGTAGCCCTGGGCACCGAGGATCTGAATCGCCTCCGAGGCGACGCGGTTCGCCATCTCCGTGGCGTAGGCCTTCGCGATCGAGAGCATGTGGCCCTCGGCGGGGCCGAAGCGGCCCTGATCGATGAGCCAGCAACCCTGCAGCACGAGCAGGCGGGCGGCCTCGATCTCGATGGCCATCTCGGCGAGCTTCATCTGGATCGCCTGGACCTCGGTGAGGGGTCCGCCGAAGACCTCGCGGTGGCGGGCGTACTCGAGGGCGTAGGCGAGCGCGCCCTCGGCGAGGCCGACGCCGCGCGCGCCGACGACCGGGCGGAGCGAATTGAGGGTGGCGAGGGCGATGCGCTGGCCTCGACCTTCCTCGCCGACGAGGTTCTCGGCGGGGACGCGGACCTGGTCGAAGGTGAGCGTGCCTGTGGGGACGCCGCGGACGCCCATCTTCTTGTCGACCGAGGTGACCTCGAAGCCGGGGGTGGAGGTGTCGAGGATGAAGGCGGAGATGCCTCGGCCGCCGGATTCGGGGTCGGTCTTCGCGAAGACGACGACCTGGTCGGCGACGGGGCCGGCGGAGATGTAGGACTTCTGGCCGCTGATGACGTACTCGTCGCCGTCGCGGACGGCGCGGGAGCGCATGCCGGCGACGTCCGAGCCGGCATCCGGCTCGGTGAGGCAGAAGGCGGCCTTCAGCTCGCCGCGGGCGACCGGGCCGATGTAGCGCTGCTGCTGCTCCGGGCTGCCGAAGAGCTTCACGGGGTGGGTGGCGAGGGAGGACAGGAGCAGCATCAGGCCGGCGCTGCAGTCGTACCTCGACATCTCCTCCACGGCGAGGGCGAGCGCGATCGTGCCGGCCTGGGCACCGCCGACCTCGCGGGGGAGGGTGATGCCGAGGAGGCCGGCGTCGCGGAAGGCCTCGAAGAAGTCCTGGGGGTACTCGGCGGTCGCATCGACCTCGGCGGCGCGCGGCTTGACGACGTCCTGCGCGACGCGGCGGGCGGTCTGCTGGATCAGTCGATCGGCATCGGACAGCTCGAAGTCCACGGGTCACCCTCCTCGGTCCCGCGGCTCGTCGCGGGTGCGCGTTCTTCGTGGGGAACGTAGCAGGGCGGCGTGTCTCGTTTGAGCCTCGTTGAGCCCTCGTTGGTTGTTTGATTGTTGGTCGCGATCGAATTCGCGGCTCGAATCTGGAACGCATTGATAGTTCGGCGCGAAGGCGTTCGCGCGGGCTCTGCGAGAATGCAGCCATGGGATGGGACGCACTCGCGCTGTGGGGTGACGACGTCGCCCGCGTCGAGCCGCTCAGCGGCGGGGTGGCGAACGACGTGTGGAGCGTGCGCCTCGGTGGGCGGCTCGCGGTGGGGCGGCTCGGCACCAGGAGCGACGCGGACCTCGCGTGGGAGACGGAGCTCGTCCAGCACCTCGACCGTGCGGGGCTGGCTGTGCCGACGCCGATCCCGAATCGGGACGGACGGCTCTTCGCGGACGGGCTCGTGGTCATGACCTTCCTCGAGGGCGGGCCGCCGGAGACGGAGGCCGACTGGCAGCGGGTGGCCGATACGCTGCGGGAGGTGCACCGGCTGACGCGGGACTGGCCGCAGCGGCCGGGCTGGCGGTCCTCGACGGACCTGCTCGAGGTGGAGACCGGCACGAAGGTCGACCTCGGGGCGATGCCGCCGGAGGGGGTGGCTCGATGCCGGACGGCGTGGGCGAGGCTCGTCGGGCGCGAGACGTGCGTCGTGCACGGCGACCCGAACGTCCGCAACGTCCTCGTGACCGCGGAGCGGGTGGGCCTCATCGACTGGGACGAGGCGCACGTCGACGTCCCGGACCTCGACCTCGTGCTGCCGCACAACGCGGCCGGCCTCGATGCGGGCGCGTACGACATCGCCTCGCAGGCGTCGGCGGCGTGGGAGGCGGCGGTGTGCTGGGACGACGAGTACGCGGTGAGCCGGCTCGCGGAGGTTCGGGCGGTCTGACAGCGGGCCCTCGGGCTTCGGGCCTGCGGTCGGGTATGGTGCGGCCCCATGGCGAGGACGCTATCGAAGCGCGGCGCGAAGTCGAAGCCCGATCTGTCGGCGGCCGAAGCACGTCGCATCGCGCTGGCGGCGCAGGGGTTCGCCGACCCAAAGCCGAGCGGGCGGGTCGACGCGCGGCACCTGCGACGGGTGCTCAGTCGCATCGGCCTCGTGCAGATCGACTCGGTGAACGCCGTCGCGCGGGCGCACTACTTCCCCTTCTTCTCGCGGCTGGGGCCGTACCCGATGCCGCTCCTCGACGATCTCGCCTACCGGCGTCGGGAGCTGTTCGAGACGTGGGCGCACGAGGCGTCGCTGGTGCCGATCGAGCGCGAGCCGCTGTTCCGGCACCGGATGGCGGCGTGGCCGCAGCGGCGGGCGCGCCGCGCGGAATGGCTGGCGGAGCATGCGGAGTACCTCGAGGGGGTGCTGGAGGAGGTGCGGGCACGGGGGCCGCTGCTCGCGTCCGACCTCGGCGAGCCGACCGAGCGGCGGGGGCCCTGGTGGGACTGGGGGCGGGGGAAGCTGGCGCTGGAGTCGCATTTCGGGATGGGGACCGTCGCGGTTTCGGGGCGGCGGAACTTCGCGCGGCTGTACGACGTGCGTGAGCGGGTGCTGCCGCCGTCCGTCCTCGAGCACCCGACGCCGGAGGAGGACGAGGCGGTGCGCGGCCTCGTGCTGCTCTCGGCGCAGCACCACGGGGTGGGGACGGTGCGCGACCTGGCCGACTACTACCGCCTCGGGCTCAGGCCGACGGGACGGGCGCTCGAGGCGCTGGCCGACGAAGGCCTCGTGCGGCGGGTGACGGTTGAGGGGTGGGAGGAGCCGGCGTACCTCGACGTCGGGGCGCGGGTGCCTCGGAAGGTGGAGGCGCGGGCGCTGCTGGCGCCGTTCGACCCGGTGGTGTGGGAGCGGGCGCGGGCGCAGCGGCTCTTCGACTTCGACTATCGCATCGAGATCTACACGCCGGCGCCGCAGCGACGGTTCGGGTACTACGTGCTGCCGTTCGTCCTGGGCGACCGCATCGTGGGGCGGGTGGACGTCAGGGCGGAGCGGGCGCGCGGGGTGCTGTCGGTGCCGGCGTCGCACCTCGAGGGGCACGCGGAGGCCTCGGAGGTGGCGGGGCCGCTGGCGGAGGAGCTGGGGCTGCTGGCGGAGTGGCTGGGGCTGGAGCGGCTCGAGGTGGGGCCGAAGGGGGACCTGGCCGCGGCGTTGCGCAGGGCGGTGAGGTAGGAGCGGGGTGAGGGACCTGCCCTCGTGGGACTTCGATGGGGTGTTAGCCTCGAGGGGCTGCGGTGCGGCGGCACCTTCATGCTCGACGCTCGAGGGAGGCCCGATGCCGCTCCGACTGACCCTGGCGCTGCTCGTTCTCCTCGCGGGGTGTTCCACGCCAGAAGCGACGAGCGAACCGGCGACCGCCGACCCCGTCGACGCCACGCAGAGCGCCTCATCTACCCAGGCACCCCCTACCCCGTCCCCAGCGGAGTCGATGAGCCCGACCGTCGAATCGACGGTGCCAGCCGGCACCTCGACCGGCGTCGGGGCGATCGACCGGCTCGTTGAGGTTGTTGGCTCTGCGGACCCGGCCGCCCTCGCCTCGGTCCTGCGCCTCACAGAGGCTCCGTGCACCAACGAACTTGGCATTGGCGGTCCACCGAAGTGCGGCACCATCGACGACGTGCCTGCGAAGGAGGGCGGCGTACCTCGGTCAGAGGGGACGATCGTCGAGGCATTCCCGATCAGTACCTGCGAGTCGGAGTGGCACGCCGAAGCCGATACCATCGCGTCGATCGTGGGCGATGAGCCGCGGACGCTGTTTGCCGTGGTGGAACTCGATGACCTCACCGATGTTCACGGTTCGGGCGTGAACATCCCTGTGACGCATGCGCTGATCTTCGAGCGGGGCGATGGCGACGGGGCCAGCGGGATGTTGTTCGCGATCGACGGCGAGCACATCAGATACATCGATGTGCTGTGCGGGGGGTCGGCTGCGGCGTTCCTCACGGAGCCGCTGAGCGAGGTGTACGGGCCACTCGAGGTCATCCTTCGGGGCCCCGCGTTTTCGGGGTAGCCGGAGTCACCGGGGCATACACTTCCCTTGTGGATAAGTTCGTTGACACACAAGGGCGGCGAACGCTACCGTTGCTTTTCCTGCGGCCTTCGGGTATCCTCCTAAGGCGTTGGGCGCGGCCTGTTCTATTGTCATCGATCGGTTCGCTCCGAGTGGGAGATGTCCTGCCTCGGAGCGTCAGCATGTTCGGCACCCCTACCGGCTGCTGACGATTGACCGTCCCCGGAACCGAACTGCCTCGACGCTGCGAACGTCCCGCCCGGCGGTCCGTTCGCTCTGCACACTAGCGGCCACCGCGAGGAGTCTCTCTTGACCACCGACCGGCGCATCGTGCGTCCCAACCGTCGTGCACCCAGTCTGCTCCGGCAGTACGGCAAGCACCAACAGGTGCTTGACATGCCGTACCTGATCCAGATGCCTCGGCAGTCGTACGACCACTTCCTGCAGACCGGACTGCGCGAGCTCCTGGACGAGATCTCGCCGATCGAGGACTTCACCGGGCAGCACATGGAGCTGCGCTTCGGCGAGTACCGCTTCGGCGAGCCGAAGTACAACGAGCGGGAGTGCCGCGAGCGCGACGCGACGTACGCGGCGCCGCTGCGGGTGCGCGTCGAGCTGGTCGTGAAGGAGACGGGCGAGGTCAAGGAGCAGGAGCTCTTCATGGGCGACGTGCCGCTCATGACCCCGCACGGGACGTTCATCATCAACGGCGCCGAGCGCGTGGTGGTCTCGCAGCTGGTGCGCTCGCCGGGTGTCTACTTCACCGCGACGCCGGACCCGGCGACGGGCCGCCGCCTGACGGCGGCGAAGCTGATCCCGAACCGCGGCGCGTGGCTCGAGTTCGAGACGAGCAACCGCGACGTGGTCTCCGTGAAGGTCGACCGCAAGCGCCGCATCCCGGTGACGGTGCTGCTGCGGGCGATCGACATGGAGGACGACGGCACGCCGGAGGAGGAGCGCGGCAGCGAGGAGCGCGTGCGCGCGATGCTCGAGGCCGTCGACACGAACCCGGACCATCGCTACCTGGACGCTACGCTGGCGAAGGACCCGACGACCAACCGCCGCGAGGCGCTGGAGGAGTTCTACCGGCGGCTGCGCCCCGGTGACCCGCCGACGGCGGACAACGCCCGCAACCTCCTCGAGTCGCTGTTCTTCACCGACCGCCGCTACGACCTCGGTCGGGTCGGTCGCTACAAGGTGAACAAGCGCCTCGCCCTCGTGGACGCGCCGGTGCAGCGGACGCTGCGCACGGCGGACATGATCTCGATCGTCCGCAAGATGATTCAGATCAACAACGGCGAGGGGAACCCGGATGACATCGACCACCTGGGCAACCGCCGCGTGCGGTCGGTGGGCGAGCTGATCCAGAACCAGTTCCGCGTGGGCCTGCTGCGCATGGAGCGCGTGGTCCGCGAGCGCATGACGATCACCGACCCGGAGGAGGCGACTCCTTCGGCGCTGGTGAACATCCGCCCGATCGTGGCCTCCATGAAGGAGTTCTTCGGCGGGTCGCAGCTGTCGCAGTTCATGGACCAGGTGAACCCGCTGGCGGAGTTGGCGCACAAGCGCAAGCTGTCCGCCCTCGGTCCCGGCGGTCTCTCGCGCGACCGTGCCGGCTTCGATGTGCGCGACGTGCACTACAGCCACTACGGTCGCATCTGCCCGATCGAGACGCCTGAGGGTCCGAACATCGGCCTCATCGGCAGCCTCGCGAGCTACGGGCGGGTGAACGAGTTCGGCTTCATCGAGACGCCGTACCGTCCGGTGCGCAGCGCACTGCCGACGAACAGCAAGGAGCTGGTGGGCCGGATCCTCTCTGAGGACGTGAAGTCCGGCGGCAAGACCCTCGGCAAGGAGGGTCAGGCGGTCGACACGGAGCTGGCGAAGGCGCTGGCGGCGTCCGACCTCGAGACGATCCCGGTGCGCGCCTTTGCCTCGACGGAGACGGTCTACCTCGATGCGTACGAGGAGGACGAGTTCCGCATCGCGCAGGCGAACACCGAGCTCGACGAGCACGGCAACTTCGTCGAGACGCGCGTGGAGGTCCGCGACGGGCCGCTGCCGCGCCTGGTCTCGACGAGCGACGTGCAGTACATCGACGTCTCGCCGAAGCAGATGGTGTCGATTGCCGCGGCGCTCATCCCGTTCCTCGAGCACGACGACGCGAACCGCGCCCTGATGGGTGCGAACATGCAGCGCCAGGCGGTGCCGCTGGTCCGGCCGGAGCGCCCGATCGTGGGCACCGGCATGGAGCCGCAGGCAGCCGTCGACTCCGGCCAGGTGCTGGTCGCGGAGGAGGATGGCGAGGTCGTCGCCTCGTCCGCCAACTTCATCTCCGTCCGGTACAACTCGGGCCGCGAGGAGCGCTACACGCTGATGAAGTTCGTGCGCTCCAACCAGGGCACGTGCGTGAACCAGCGGCCGCTGGTGAAGCGCGGCGACAAGGTGAAGCGCGGCCAGGCGCTGGCCGACTCGTCCTCGACGGACAACGGCGAGCTGGCGCTCGGCCAGTCGGTGCTGGTGGCGTTCATGTCGTGGGAGGGCCTGAACTTCGAGGACGCGATCGTGCTCTCGGAGTCGATGGTGCGCGACGACAAGTTCACCTCGATTCACATCGAGAAGTACGAGGTCGAGGCTCGAGACACGAAGCTCGGCCCGGAGGAGATCACCCGCGACATCCCGAGCGTGGGTGAGGAGTCGCTGCGCGACCTGGACGAGGACGGCATCATCCGCGTCGGAGCCGAGGTGCGTGAGGGCGACATCCTGGTCGGCAAGATCACGCCGAAGGGCGAGACCGAGCTGACGCCTGAGGAGAAGCTGCTGCGCGCGATCTTCGGTGAGAAGGCGCGCGAGGTGAAGGACACGAGCCTGCGCGTCCCGCACGGCGAGCGCGGCAAGGTGATCGACGTCCGGATCTTCCGGCGTTCGCAGGACGACGAGCTGCCGGCGGACGTGAACATGATGGTGCGCGTGGCCGTCGCCCAGAAGCGGAAGATCTCCGAGGGCGACAAGATGGCCGGCCGCCACGGCAACAAGGGCGTCGTGTCCCGGATCATGCCGATCGAGGACATGCCGTACCTGGCGGACGGCCGGTCCGTCGAGATCGTGCTGAACCCGATTGGCGTGCCGTCGCGCATGAACGTCGGTCAGGTGCTGGAGACGCACCTCGGCTGGGCCGCCTCGACGCTCGGCTTCCGGGCGGCGACGCCGGTCTTCGACGGTGCGACCGACCTCCAGATCCAGGACTCGCTGGCGCGGGCGTGGGTTGCGATCCAGGCCGGCGCGGTGGAGACCGACCGGGCGCTACGCGCGGCGGACTCGCTCGTGGGTGAGCGCGTCGACGTCGCGGCGATGGAGCAGTACCTGAAGGACGGCGGCTACGACGCCGAGGAGGTTCTGCGGACGGGCGTGCCGGGCACGGCGCGGCTCGCGTGCCTCCAGCTGTGGCTGGAGCAGCGGGGCGAGCGCAACGTGCGCAGCCTGTCGCCGGAGAAGCTGGACGAGCGCGTGAAGGCGGTCTCGGCCGCGACGCGCGAAGCCCCACCGGTCCTCGGGAAGCAGCGGTTGTACGACGGCCGCACGGGCGAGGCGTTCGACTCGCCGGTGACCGTTGGGTACATCTACATGCTCAAGCTCGCGCACCTCGTCGAGGACAAGGTGCACGCGCGTTCGACCGGACCGTACTCGCTCATCACCCAGCAGCCGCTGGGCGGCAAGGCGCAGTTCGGTGGTCAGCGCTTCGGTGAGATGGAGGTGTGGGCGCTCGAAGCGTACGGCGCCGCGCACATCCTGCAGGAGATGCTGACCGTGAAGTCCGACGACGTGGTCGGACGAGTGAAGACGTACGAAGCGATCGTCAAGGGCGAGAACACGCTCGAACCGGGCGTGCCGGAGTCGTTCAAGGTCCTTGTGAAGGAGCTCCAGTCGCTGGGGTTGTCCGTCGAGATCCTGAACGACGACGAGGAAGAGGTCACGTTCTCGGAGGACTACTCCGAGCCGATCCCGTCCCTGGGCATCAACCTGAGCGGTCGCGAAGCGGAGGACGTCACCGTTGCTTGAGGTCAACGACTTTAACGCTATCCGTCTCTCGCTGGCTTCGCCGGCACAGATCCGCTCGTGGTCGTACGGCGAGGTCACGAAGCCTGAGACGATCAACTACCGAACGCTGAAGCCGGAGAAGGACGGGCTCTTCTGCGAGCGCATCTTCGGCCCGCAGAAGGACTTCGAGTGCCACTGCGGCAAGTACAAGCGCGTCCGCTACAAGGGCATCGTCTGCGACAAGTGCGGCGTGGAGGTGGCGCGGTCCAAGGTGCGCCGCGAGCGCATGGGCCACATCAGCCTGGCCGCGCCGGTCGCGCACATCTGGTTCTCGAAGGGCGTGCCCAGTCGCATGGGCCTGCTCCTCGACGTGCCGCCGCGCGCCCTCGAGCGCGTGCTGTACTTCGCGAACTACGTCATCACGAAGGTGGACGAAGAGGCGCGTGAGTTCGCCGTCGAGCAGCTCCAGCAGGAGATCGACGACGAGGTGACGCGCCGCGAGGGCGAGACGTCGTCGCGCATCAACGTGCGCGACGAGGCGCTGCAGCAGGAGATCGCGGAGATCGAGCGTCGACGCGACGCCGAGCTGGCCGAGGCCGACGAGGACCTCGCGAAGTCGATCGACGCGACGATGGCCGAGGCGCGCGCCCTGGAGGAGGACCTGCAGGGCCGCGTAGGCGAGAAGCTGCGTGCGAAGGTCACGCTGGGCAACTCGACCATCGCGAGCCGTGGGGACACCCTCGGCGCAGAGACGATCGCGGCGCTGCACGACGTTGCCACCCAGCAGGTGGGGGCGATCGAGCAGCGGGTGGCGGATAAGAAGGCCGACGTACAGCTGGCCGCCGAGACGGCGATCCAGCAGAAGCGCGACGCCGCCTTCAAGGAGCTGGAGCCGCTGCGGAAGCAGGTCTCCGACGTCCGCACGACGGTCCGCAAGGAATACGACGCGCTGTACAAGCGCCTCGAGAGCCTGCGCGACCCGGTCGAGGCCGACAAGCTCGTCATTCTCACGGAGCAGGAGTTCCGCGAGCTGGAGGAGCGCTTCGGGCTGGTGTTCGAGGCGGGGATGGGCGCCGAGGCGGTGCTCTCGATCCTCGAGCGGCTGGACCTCGACGGGCTGCGGATGCAGCTGCACGAGGAGATCCAGTCGACCTCCGGCCAGCGCAAGAAGAAGGCCACGAAGCGCCTGCGCGTGGTGGAGGCGCTTCGGAAGTCCGGCAACAAGCCGGAGTGGATGATCATCCAGGAGCTGCCGGTGCTGCCGCCGGACCTCCGCCCGATGGTCCAGCTGGACGGTGGCCGCTTCGCGACCTCCGACCTCAACGACCTCTACCGGCGCGTGATCAACCGCAACAACCGCCTGAAGCGACTGCTGAACCTCGGCGCGCCCGAGATCATCATTCGCAACGAGAAGCGGATGCTGCAGGAGGCGGTCGACTCGCTGATCGACAATGGCCGCCGCGGCCGTGCTGTGTCCGGCTCCGGCAACCACAAGCTGAAGTCGCTCTCCGACCTGCTCAAGGGCAAGCAGGGGCGCTTCCGCCAGAACCTCCTCGGCAAGCGCGTCGACTACTCCGGCCGCTCGGTCATCGTGGTCGGCCCGAACCTGCGGCTGTCGCAGTGCGGCTTGCCGAAGCGCATGGCGCTGGAGCTGTTCAAGCCGTTCATCATGCACTCGCTGGTTCGCAAGGGGCTGGCGCACAACATCAAGAGCGCCAAGCGCATCGTGGAGCGCGCGCGTCCCGAGGTCTGGGACGTGCTCGAGGAGGTCATCCAAGACCGCCCGGTGCTCCTGAACCGCGCGCCGACCCTCCACCGCCTGGGTATCCAGGCGTTCGAGCCGGTTCTGGTCGAGGGGTCGGCGATCCAGCTGCACCCGCTCGTCTGCTTCGCGTACAACGCGGACTTCGACGGCGACCAGATGGCGGTGCACGTGCCGCTGTCGTACGAGGCCGTCGCCGAGGCTCGGCAGGTGATGCTGTCGGCTCGCAACCTGCTCTCGCCCTCGGACGGTGAGCCGGTGGTGGCGCCGACGCTCGACATGGTCCTCGGCTGCTACTACATGACGTTCATCCCGGAGTCCGAGGGTGAGCCGGAGCAGCTCCACGCCTACACCTACAACCAGGTGAAGATGGCGTACGAGCTGGGCCACCTGAAGATCCACGACCGCGTGAAGCTGCGCCACGAGGGGCAGCTGTTCGACACGTCGGTGGGTCGTGTCCTCTTCAGCGAGGTCGTGCCCGCCGAGCTCGGGTTCCAGAACGTCCTGATGGACAAGAAGGCGCTCCGGGCCCTCGTCTCCCGCATCCACGAGGAGCTGGGGAACGAGGCGACGGTCGACTTCGTGGACGCGATCAAGAACATCGGGTTCCGGTACGCGACGCAGTCCGGGATCACGATCGCGGCGTCCGACATCACGGTGCCGTCGGAGAAGGCGGGCCTGCTCGCCGAGGCCGACGCGCGCGTCGATGAGATGGACGAGCAGTACCAGATGGGTCTGGTGACCCAGCAGGAGCGCTACCAGGCCGCGATCAACATCTGGACGAACACGACCAACAGCGTGCAGGAGGCGATCCAGCACGCGCTCGACCCGCAGGGGTCGCTGGCGATGATGTCCAACTCGGGCGCGAAGGGAAACATCGCGCAGATCCGCCAGATGGGCGGGATGCGCGGTCTGATGACCGACCCGACCGGCCGGATCATCGACCTGCCGATTCGCTCCTCGTTCCGCGAGGGGCTGTCGGTGCTCGAGTACTTCATCTCGACGCACGGCGCGCGCAAGGGCCTCGCGGACACCGCGCTTCGCACGGCGGACTCGGGCTACCTGACGCGTCGCATGATCGACGTGGCGCAGGACCTGATCGTGCGCGAGCACGACTGCGCCGAGGGCGCCGACGAGGTGCCCGGGACGTGGCTGCGCGAGCGGGCCGAAGCGGGCATTCTCGCCTCGCTCGAAGAGCGCATCACGGGCCGCTGGACGGCGGCGCCGGTCGTGCACCCGGAGACGGGCGAGGTGCTCGTCGACACGAACGATGAGATCACGACCGCCCTCGCGCGGACGATCATCGAGGCGGGGATCGACCAGCTGTACGTGCGTTCGCCGCTGACGTGCTTCGCGCGTCGGGGCATCTGCCAGCTGTGCTACGGCCGCTCGCTGGCCACGGGTCAGCTCGTGGAGATGGGCGTGGCGGTCGGCATCATCGCGGCGCAGTCCATCGGTGAGCCGGGCACGCAGCTGACGATGCGCACGTTCCACACCGGTGGTGTGGCCGGCATCGACATCACCTCGGGTCTGCCTCGTGTGGAGGAGATCTTCGAGGCGCGCGTGCCCAAGGGGCAGGCGGTCATCGCGGAGATCGACGGCGTGGTGCACGTGGGCCGCGACGGCGACACGCGCACGATCACGCTGACGAGCTCGGATGTCGTCGAGGAGCTCTACGAGCTGCCCGAGGGCATGGAAGTGCTCGTCGAGGACGGCGCGAGCGTCCAGGCGGACGAGGTACTGGCCTCGGAGGCGGACGAGGAGGGCAGCAAGAAGGCGGCCCTCACGCTCCAGACGAACCTCGATGGTCGCGTGGAGTTCGTGACCGAGGGTCGGCGCAAGCGTCCTTCGGCGCTGAAGGTCATCTCCGAGGTGGTCGACGAGCGCGAGTACCCGCTGCCCGCGACGGCGCGCCTGCGCGTCGAGGCGGGGCAGTTCGTCCGCGCGGGCGACCAGCTCACCGAGGGTTCGCTGAACCCGCAGGACGTGCTCGCGATCCTGGGTCCGGAGGCCGTGCAGCTGTACCTCACGGACGAGGTGCAGAAGGTCTACCGGTCGCAGGGCGTGAACATCAACGACCGGCACATCGAGGTCATCGTGCGGCAGATGCTGCGCAAGGTGACCGTCGACGACGCCGGCGACACGGACCTGCTGCCGTCCGAGGTCATCGACCGGTGGGAGTACGCGGACCTCGCGGCCCGCGTCTCCGCCGAGGGCGGTGACGCCGGGCACGTCACCCCGGTGCTGCTGGGTGTGACGAAGGCCTCGCTCTCCACGGAGTCGTTCCTCGCGGCGGCGTCGTTCCAGGAGACGACGCGCGTCCTCACCGAGGCGGCGCTGGAGGGCCGGACGGACCACCTCCGCGGCCTGAAGGAGAACGTGATCATCGGCAAGCTGATCCCGGCGCGTGCCAGCATCGTGGTCGAGCGACCGACGCCGATCGCGGAGATGGCGATGCCGGAGTCGATGCTGCTTCCGTTCCAGTTCGAGTTCGAGCGGGCGGAGCTGGCGGGCATCGACGGGTCGATGTACGAGCTGGACGAGGAGTCGCAGCGAGAGCTGGCAGGCGCGGCGACCGGCTTCGTGGCGGAACCCGACTAGTCCTCGACTGGTTCGAGCGGAATCATGCGAAGCCCCGGCCATCGGCCGGGGCTTCGTTCGTTTCGAGCGTCATTGGCGCGCCCTCGGATGGTGGCGGCTCGATACGATCGGTGCATTCGACCTCGATGCGGCTCGAATCTAGTCGTGCGACATAAGGACTGGCGATGACGAACGAGACGGGAAGCGCTGCGGTGGGGATGAGCGACGGGGACCTGACCCTCGACAACGCGATGCGTCAGTTCCATCGGGCGGCGGACCGGCTGCGCCTGAGCGACAAGCACCGCGAGATCCTGACGTCGTTCAAGACCGTCTTCGAGACCGAGTTCCCGGTGGAGTTCGACGACGGATCGTTCCGCGTGTTCAAGGGCTACCGCGTGCTGCACAACGGCGCGCGGGGGCCGACGAAGGGTGGCATCCGCTATGCGCCGATGGTCTCGCTGGGCGAGGTGAAGGCGCTGGCGATGTGGATGACGTGGAAGTGCGCGGTCATCGACCTGCCGTTCGGAGGGGCGAAGGGCGGCGTGGTCGTCGATCCTCGGGAGCTGTCGCCGAGCGAGCTGCAGAACCTGACGCGGCGCTACGCGTCCGAGATCAACCCGATCATTGGGCCGGACCGTGACATCCCGGCGCCGGACCTGGGGACGAACCCGCAGGTGATGGCCTGGATCATGGACACGTACTCGATCGGGCAGGGGTACACCGTGCCGAGCGTGGTGACGGGCAAGCCGATCGCCATCGGTGGGTCCGAGGGGCGCTTCGAGGCGACGGGGCGGGGGCTGGTCTACGTCCTCGCGCAGCACCTGTCGGAGAGCGGGGGCATCGCGGGGCGCACGGCCTCGGTGCAAGGGTTCGGCAACGTGGGCGGCGTGACGGCACGGCTGCTGCAGGAGGCGGGCGCACGGGTGCAGTACGTGTGCGACCAGTACGTGGGGATCCACGACCCGGCAGGCATCGACTGCATGGCGCTGTGGACGCACGTGCAGGACGGCGGCGGGTTGAGCGACTGGACCGGGCCGGGCGAGCGCATCCCCTCGGAGGACGTGCTGTACGCGGACGTCGACGTCCTCGTGCCGGCGGCCGTCGAGGGCGTGATCACGGCTGCGAACGTCGATCGCGTCCAGGCGAGTCTCATCATCGAGGGCGCGAACGGACCGCTGTCGCCCGAGGCGGACGAGGAGCTGGCGGCGCGCGGGGTGACGGTGATCCCGGACATCCTCGCGAACGCGGGCGGCGTGACGGCCTCGTACTTCGAGTGGGTGCAGTCGCGCGACTTCCGTCGATGGACCATCGACGAGGTGAATCCGCTGCTGGCGCGGTACATGACGGATGGCTACACGGCGGTGGCGCGCCGCGCGCACGCGGGCGGCGAAATCTGCACGCTGCGGGACGCCTCGCAGTGGATCGGCATCGAGCGGGTGATCGAGGCGATGGAGCTGCGGGGCATCTTCCCGTGACGCTGCCGCCGGTCGAGCCGCCCGGCGGCGTTCGCATCATCGACCTCGAGGCGTCGAACGAGGGGCTCGTGGGGGAAGTGGCGCAGCTGCTCCTCGATGGGTTTCGCGTGCACTCGCCGGGGTGGTTCGACGGCCTCGATGATGCGCTCGACGAGGTGCACGAGTCGTTCGACGAGGACCGCATCAGCCGGGTCGCCGTCGACGCCTCGGGGAGCGCGGTCGGGTTCATCGGCGGGATCAAGCAGTACGACGGGCTGACGTGGGAGCTGCACCCGCTGGTGGTGCGGGAGGACGCGCGGTTGCGCGGCCTCGGACGGGCGCTCGTGCGGGACCTCGAGCTGCGGGTGGTGGCGCGCGGCGGCGAGAGCATGTGGCTGGGCACGGACGACGAGGACGGCCGCACCTCGCTGAGCGCGGTCGACCTCTACGACGACCCGCTGGGGCACCTCGGGCGCATCGAGAACCCGGGGTGGCATCCATTCGAGTTCTATCAGCGGGTGGGGTACTCGATCGTGGGGGTGCTGCCGGACGCGAACGGGCCGGGGCGGCCCGACATCTTCCTCGCGCGGCGGCTGGTGCCTCGGGAGGCCTCGAAGGCGCCGTAACATCTCGCAGCAGGGGCGCCCCTTGGGGGCGGCGTCCCGCCCGCCCGCCCCTTCTGGCAGCGAGGGGCTTCGCCCCTCGCGCTCCCCGCTTCCGCGAGAGGCTCCCCGCGTCGTTGGGGACACGAAGTGGGTGCAAGCATCCGACGAGGGTTCCTCGGGTGCGACACAGGACGGCGGCCCATCGCGAGTCCGCGTGTCGACGGCGTGTACCTCGGGCGGCGGGCTAGCGGAGGGAGTCGTTCCTCGAGAGCCAGCCGAGCTGGCGCATGCGGGCATGGTCGCGGGCGTGGCGGACGGCGCTGCGGAAGTCCTCGCCGCACTCGGCGCAGTGGAGGAGCGGGCCGACGCGGTCCTCGTCTGTGACGGGGTGCAGGCGCGCGCGCTCAGCGGCTTCGGTGGGATCGACCTCGATGGTGGCACGCGGGTGCTCGCAGTCCCAGTAGCAGCCGAAGGCGCAGAAGGTCCGCTCGGAGCGCTCGTCGCTCATTCGAGGAGTCCCATCGCGGCCTCGATGGCTGGGTCGACGACGGCGCGCTGACGGTCGTCCAGCAGGCGACGGACGGCGCCTGCGGCGAGGACGTAGAGGCGCAGGGCGGCGCGCGTCTGGGCCTCGAAGTCCTCGTTCGTTGTGCCGAGCGCACAGGCCTGGGTGCTCGCCCACGGCTCGCCGATGGTCCCGGCGACGGCGGCCCAGAGGCCGTTCTCGCTGTCGTAGAGCAGGCGGTGGTGGACGCTCATGATCCAGGGGAGGCGGAGAGCGAGGACGGAGCGCTGCACGGCCTCGGTGGCGGGCCAGCCGCGGGCGCGGGCGTTGAGGAGCTTCTGTACCTCCTCGGCGTATCCGGTGATCTGCTCGGCGACCCAGTCGTTGCAGATGGCCTCGCGGGCGTCGGTCCAGCGCCAGTTGGCCGCGACGCCTCGGAGGGCGTTCGCGATGCCGTCGGGGTCGGCGAGGATGACGGCGTTCCGCCAGCCGGGCACGGCGGCGCCGAGGACGGCGGGGTCATCGAAGGATGCCCTGGTGCGTTCGGCGTAGCCCCAGCTGACGGAGACAAGCACCCCGTCGCGCCGCGAGAGGCGGTAGCCGGGGCCGCGCCCCTCCCCGTCGGCGATCACGCCGAGGTCGAGGTCGGAGTAGGGGCCGGCGTCGCCTCGCGCGTGGCTGCCGGCGAGCCAGACGGCGAGGGCGCCGGGCTCGCGCATGAGCTCGCCGGCTATGGCGCGGGCGAGGTCGAGTGCCGCCTCGTGAGTCGTGCTCATGGCGGCAGTATGGCAGACGCACGGCGCGGCCGAGGGTCCCCTCCTCGATGGCGGTTCGGCCCTCGGACGGGCGCGGCTTGGCGACGAGACTGGAGGCTCGCAATCGCACCATGAAGCAGTTGGAACGAGGAGTCATGACGACACCCAAGCACCGCCAGTGGCTCGGAGTCACGACGTTGCTGGCTGCCACGGCGGCCATTGCCGCATTCGCCGCGGTCTTCGGATGGCCGGGGCTCGCCTCGGCGCAGTCACCGGGCCCCGGAGCGGGCGGTCCTCGCGTGGGCGGCGGCGTCCACGGCGACGCGCCCACGCCCGGCGGGATCGGCCTGATGGTGACCACTCGCGACCAGGATCGCGACCAGATCATGCTGCAGCTGCAGGACCAGGACTGTGAGCCGCTCACGCTGGCGACGCTCACCGACGGTCGCTGGCACATCTACATCCCCGGCGGTCCGGCTCAGCTGCAGAGCGATTTCCCGCAGCAGCTGGCGGCGGACACGCCGTTCTTCGTGCGTTGCCGCGACGCGGCGCCTGCGGTGGTTCGCGTTGGCGCGGACGACAGCGGCTCGAGCGTGAGCCTCGAGGTGGGTCAGCGGCTTCGGGTGACGCTGGAGTCGAACCCCACGACCGGGTACAGCTGGCAGCTCACCGGCGCGCCGGACCCGGCAGTCCTCGAGCAGGTGCTTGGGCCGATCTACATCGGTGGAGCGTCGGACCTCGTGGGGGCCGCCGGGACCGAGACGTTCGACTTCCTCGCGGTGGGAGCGGGTACGACCTCGATCTCGCTGGAGTACGCGCGGCCGTTCGAGGCGAACTCGATGACGGATGCGTGGACGATCGATGTGACGGTGACGGCGCCCTAGCGCCTCGATCTGGGTGCGGGCGGCTGTTCGTTCCGGAGGGTGGACGCCCCTTCGGGGCGGCGGCCCGCCCGTCCAGCCCTCTGGCTCGGGCGCAGCTAGGGGCCTCGCCCCTCGCGATCCCTCTTTTAGGAGCTTGAGGGTTCGCTCCGCGCAGCCTCGATGTGCGTTACTCCTCGGTGAGCCCGCCTAGACGAGAGTGACAGGCTCCCAGCGCTTTTCGAGCTGCTCGCGGAGGCGGGCGGCCTTCTCCGGGCCGTGCTTTGCCGTGACGAGGTCCACGATCTTGTGGCGGCATTCGCCGTTCACGTCCTGGTGGCCGCAGACGTTGCAGGGGAAGCGCTTGCAGTCGAGCGTGACCTCCTCGTTGAGGGTCTTCATCCACTCGCCTCGGAGGAAGGGCTTCTGCGTCGCGGAGTCGATGTGGTCCCACGGCAGCGCCTCCCAGAGGTCGCGGTCGCGGTGGGCGTAGTCGGCGGGGTTCAGGCCGTGCTGGTCGAAGGCCTGCTGCCAGATCGACCAGTCGTGACGCTCGGACCAGGCATCGAAGGTGGCGCCGTTGCGCCAGGCGGTCTCGATGACGTCGGCGACGCGGCGGTCGCCCCTCGAGAGCACGGCCTCGAGGAGGGACTTCTCGGGGTCCTCCCATGTGAACTGGACGCCGGCGCGCTTGCAGCCGTCGCGCAGGAGGCGGTGGCGGCGTCGCAGCGTCTCGGCGTCGCACTGGGCGAGCCACTGGTAGGGCGTGTGCGCCTTCGGGATGAAGTTCGAGGTGGAGACGCGCACGCGGGCGCGGCCGCCGATGTGCCTACGGCCGATGGCCTTCACCTCGGAGGCGATGCGCACGATCTCCTCGACGTCGAAGTCGGTCTCGGTGGGCTGGCCGACCATGAAGTACATCTTGATCGAGGTCCAGCCGTTGGCGAAGGCGTTCTCAGCGGCTGAGAGCAGCTGCTCCTCGGTGATGAGCTTGTTGATGGTGTTGCGGAGGCGCTGCGAGCCGGCCTCGGGGGCGAGGGTGAGGGTGTGCTTCTTGCCTCGGGCGACGGCGTTCGCGATCTCGACGGAGAACGAGTCGACGCGGGTCGAAGGGATCGAGATCTTGAGGCCTCGATCGCCGTAGGCGTCCATGAGGGCGTGGACCATGGGCGCGATCTCGGTGTGGTCGGTCGTGGAGAGCGACATCAGCGAGAGCTCCTGGTAGCCGGTGTTGTCGAGGAGCTCGCCGGCGGCGCGCACGACCTCCTCGACGGAGCGCTCGCGGGTGGGGCGGTAGATCATCCCGGCCTGGCAGAAGCGGCAGCCCTGGGTGCAGCCGCGCTGGATCTCGATGGTGGCGCGGTCGTGGACGACCTCCATGAAGGGGACGATCGGCTTCGTGAGGGGCGGGGGCAGCTGCTGGACGACGCGGCGGACGACGCGCGCGGGAGCGGCCTCGTCGATGGGAACGGTCTCGAGGTAGCGCCCGGCCTCGTCGTAGCGGGCTTCGTACAGCGAGGGGACGTAGACGCCCCAGACGCGGGCGAGGCGGCGGTAGAGCTCGATGCGGGGCTCGCCCGAGGTCTTCCAGTCGCGGACGGCGTTCGCCACGTCCTCGATGACCTCTTCGCCCTCGCCGCAGACGAACGCGTCGAAGAAGGCGTGCATCGGCTCCGGCTCGAGGGCGGCCGAGCCGCCGGCGATGACGATGGTGTCGTCGCGGCCTCGGTCGGCGGCGCGGATGGGGATGCCGGCGAGGTCGAGCAGGTTCAGGACGTTGGTGAAGCAGACCTCGTACTGGAGCGTGATGCCGAGGATGTCGAAGTCGCTCACAGGGTGGCGCGTCTCGAGGGAGCGCAGCGGCTCGTTGTGCTCTCGGAGCAGCGCCTCGAAGTCGGTCCAGGGCGAGAAGACGCGCTCGCAGAGCGTGTCGTCCCGCTTGTTGAGGATGTCGTAGAGGATGGCCAGGCCGAGGTTCGACATGCCGAGGTCGTAGAGGTCGGGGTAGGCGAGCACCACGCGCAGGTCGCGGGCGTCCCAGTCCTTTGCGATCGAGTGGAGCTCGCCGCCGGCGTAGCGGGTGGGCTTCTGAACGCGGCCAATCAGTCGCTCGTAGATCGACGAGTCGGAGGTCGCGGCCGGTCGTTCGATGGTGGTGGTCATCGGAGGGTCCTCACGTGGGGCTGCGGTGTGGCCGGGCGCGCGACGCGCCTCGGGCCCCGGGAATCGTGGTCCGCATGCTGGGATTCGTGGTTGCTTCGAGTGATCAGGGTACCCATTGGTCCCAAGCCGACGCCAGCGTTCGGGGTGATTCTCGGTGCTTGCCGGGTGCCGTACGATGAGGACCTCGCGGAGGGTTTGCTGGAGGCATGGATGCGCAAGGCACTTGGGCTCGTCGTACTGGTCGGCGTCGTCACCGCCGGTGTCGGCATGTGGTGGTGGCGCAAGGCCTAGCCTCGACGGGGTAGCCCCCGCCTCGAGTCTCACTTCTCGGCAGCGGAATCTGCGATTCGCGACCTCGCCACGCGAGGTGTGACTGTGCCCGGGAGCAGCCATGCATCGAACGAACGTCGGCGACATCGAGATCACCGCGCTGATCGACATGGTGCAGGCGTACGGCGCCGCGGGTGTGTACTCCGAGGCCGGTGACGCACTGCAGCAGTACGCCCAGTTCCTCGATGGCGAAGGCAAGGTCACGCTCAACTTCGCCTGCTTCCTGCTGCGGGCCGACGGGCGCACCGTCCTCGTGGATGCGG
Organism: Dehalococcoidia bacterium; assembly: GCA_041390625.1. Lineage (GTDB taxonomy): Bacteria > Chloroflexota > Dehalococcoidia > UBA2979 > UBA2979 > RBC038. The sequence continues at coordinate 77,691 of JAWKPM010000006.1, forward strand.
GGAACGGGCCGGAGGCGGACGGGAAGCTCCTCGAGGAGCTCGAGGCGGCCGGGGTGAGCGCCGGCGACATCGACGCGGTGCTGTTCACGCACCTGCACGGCGACCACACGGGCTGGAACCTCGTGCGGGAGAGTGGGCAACCTCGATTCCCGAACGCGCGGTACCTCGTGCCGCAGGGCGACTGGAATCACTACCGCGTGCAGGACCCGCAGCCGAAGTCGTTCGTGCGCGACATGCTGCCGCTCGATGCCCTCGGGGTGATGGATCTCGTGGCTGGGGAGTACGAGATCACGCCGTCCCTCGTGACGTGGCACACGCCGGGGCACACGCCCGGCCATCTCTCGGTGGTGGCGAAGTCGGGCGGGGTGGAGGCGTACGTCATCGGGGACGCGCTGCTCACGCCCATCGATGTGGCGGAACCGGACTGGGTGACGACCTGGGACTGGGACGCCGAGCACGTGCGGGCGACGCGTCGAGCGCTGATCGAGCGCGTCGAGGCCTCGAACGCCCTCGTGGCGGCGTCGCATCTGCCGGTGCCGGGGCTCGGTCACCTCGCGACCGAGGGCGGGCGACGGGTGTTCCAGCCGCTCGGGTAGGCGGTTGCGGGCCGCGTTTAGGGGCTCGGCACCTCGCTAGCCGTTCGGCGCGCTCTGGGTCCGGTCTCCGGCGCGGAGAACCCCTCGCCTTCGCAGCTCGCGGTAGAAGTCATCGACGTACGTTCCGGAACCGCCCCAGATGCTCCGTCTGATCTGGAATCGGTACAGCTGCGCATCCGTGCGTAGCCAGAGAACCGGGGGTCTCCATCGCGAGTCCTCGACGTCCACGGAGGCAATGTCCGAGATCGGAACGCGAACGACCCTCGGGACTGACCGGCCGGCAACCCAGGCCATCCAGATGAGTGGTCGCCATGTCTGCGTCCAGATGAGGGCGTCCACCGTTAGCTCGAGCCGTCCGTGTCCTAAGCGTAGCCGGAGCCCCCGGCCGACAACGCCGGCCGCGAACGCGGCCATGTCTGCCATCGCTTACACCTTGATCATGGCCTCGAGGGTCTTGCCGACCTCCGCTACGGAGCCGTTGGGCATGTGCAGCATCTGGATGTCGGCGCCGAGAGCGGCGCGCTCCTGGAGCTGCTCGCGCACCGACTCGATGGGGCCGATCACCTCGATCTCGCGGACCATTTCCTCGGTGATGGCAGCGAAGGAGGCCTCGACGTCGCGGTTGGCCCACGCCTCGCGCGAGGCGGCGACCTCGGCCTCGAAGCCGTTGCGGGTGAGCATCTGCCAGTAGAAGACGCCCATGCGGTTGATGTAGTACTGCAGCGGCTGGCGGGCGGCGCGCCATTCGGCCTCGTCGTTCGTGCCGTCGAGGATGTGCACGTGCGTTTGCACTGCAATTGTCAGGTTTGAGGGGTCGCGGCCGACGGCCGTCGCGCCCTCGATGAGCTGGTCTTTGAGGTCCTTGAAGTGCTGGCGCGGCCAGTGGATCGGGATGATGCCATCGGCGATCTCGCCGGTCTGGCGAATCGACTTCGGGGTGATGGCGGCGATGTAGACGGGGATGTGGTTCCTCGGGCGGTCGTAGGGGAGCTTGAAGTCGCGGCTCATCTGGAAGATCTCGCCCTGGTAGTTCAGGGGCTCACCGCTGATCAGGGTGTTGAAGATCTCGACGTACTCGCGGAGGCGGCGCAGCGGCTTCTCGAATTTCATTCCGTGGAAGTGCTCGATCACGAAGGCGCCGGACGAGCCGAGGCCGAGGATCGCGCGGCCGCCCGAGATCTGGTCGATTGCGGCGAACTCCTGCGCCAGCGCAGCGGGCGTCCGGGAGAAGCAGTTCAGGATTGACGAGCCGATCTCGATCTTCGAGGTGTTCGCGGCGAGCACGGAGAGCCACGGGACGGGCGAGAGCGACCAGGCCTCGGTGCCGACGACGCGCTCATAGCCAAGGTCCTCGGCGATGCGCACCTTCTCGAGGGTCTCGCGCCAGTCCTCACCCATGCCTGCAATCAGTCCGAGTCGCATCGTGTCTCCTTCGCGTCAGGTTCGGGGCGCATCGTAGCCGGTGTGGACGCTCGGCACTTGCCCGGCCGGGCGTCGCGTCGGATGCTGGGATCGCTCCAACCATGATCTCGCTTCCGCCGGAGCTATTGGCGGCCGGAGAGTCCTCGATGCTGCGCGCCCTCCCCACGTCCCGCGTGCCCGTACTGCGCCACGGCGCCACCACACTCCTCGGGCTGGTCGCCGCCGGCGCGCTGGTCGCGTGCGGCGGGGGCAACGACGACCCGGGCTGGTCGGCACAGGCGATCGCGGAGTCCGGCACCTCGGCGGTCCAGCCCATCCTCGTGAACTCCGGCGTCGGCGTGGGCGAGGCGCGACTGGCCTTCGGGCTGTTCGACCGCGACGGGAACCTGCTCAACGAGGTCAGCGAGCCCAAGGTGCGGCTCTACACCCTCGATGGAGAGGACGGCACCCTAGCCGAGGAGTACGCGCTCAGCCCCTCGCGGCTTGTGGGTGAGGGGACGCCGCACGAGCACGCGGACGGCGAGCAGCACCTCCACGAGGGGCCGGTGACCACCGTCTTCGTTTCGAATGTCGAGCTGACGCAGCCGGAGTGGTGGGGCGCGGAGCTCTCGTTCGGCGTCGGCGACGAGACGTTCGAGGGGCTGCGGCTGCGGTTCTTCGTGCAGGAGGACACGTCCGAGCCGGCGGTGGGCGAGGCCGTTCCTGCCTCGAAGCAGCTCACGGTCGCGGACGTCGACGACATCAGCCTCGTGGACACGGCGTTCACGCCGAACGCGGCACTGCACGACATGACGGTCGCGGACGCCCTCGCGAGCGGCCGGCCCTCGGTGATCGCCTTCGCGACGCCGCTGTTCTGCCAGACGCGCTTCTGCGGGCCGGTGGTGGAGCAGGTGGTGACGCCGATCTGGGAGCAGTACGGGGATCGCGTCAACGTGATGGCGATCGAGCCGTACGACGTCGCCGAGGCGCGCGCCGGACAGCTCGTGCCTGTGGCCACGATGCAGGAGTGGGGTCTGCAGACCGAGCCGTGGATCTTCGTGGTCGACGGGGAGGGGCGCGTCGTGGCCAAGTTCGAGGGCATCATGGGCCTCGATGAGGTCTCGGCCGCCGTGGATCGCGTCCTCGCCTCCGGCTAGGTGGCGCGCGCTACGCTGAGTCCCATCTGCGCACACCGGGGCCAATAGGGACGCCATGGACAACGCCGAGCAACTCGACCTCCTCGGGCGCACGCTGGCAGCGATGTTGATGGGCGCCATCGTCGGCATCGAGCGGGAGTTTCGCGGGCACGAGGCGGGGGTGCGGACCTCGGCGCTCGTGTGTGCCGGGGCGGCGCTGTTCGGCGTCGTCGACACGATGTTCCAGGACTCGAGGGTGGCGGCGGGCGTCGTGGGTGGCGTGGGCTTCCTCGGCGCCGGCGTGATCTTCCAGCGGGGGAACGCACCGCGCGGGGTGACCACGGCGACCACGATCTGGGTGCTGGCCGGCATCGGGCTGGCGACGGCGGCGGGTCTGTGGATTGTCGCGGTGGTCACGACGCTCGTCGTGGTCGTGCTCCTCGAGGCCTCGGCGATCTCGGACGCGATCCGCCACGTGGGCCGCGAGATGGACGCGCACCAGGCCGCGGAGGCGCGCCAGCGACCGGACGAGCCCTAGCGGCGTTTCGCCCGTCATTCCAAGCATCTACCTCTCCTTAACGGGCGTGCTGTCACGCTCGATGGTGCGAATTCGCCATCGAGGACCAGTGCGCCGAATCGAGGCACGATGCCGTACCGCCGTTCGCCGAGTGTGATCTTCGAGGTCGTGGATGGGCGCGCGATGCTCGTCTCCGCCGACGGGTCCGAGCTGCTCTCGCTCAACCCGGTGGGGACGCGCGTGTGGCAGCTGGTCGACGAGCACGAGGGCGACTCGGGTCGCCTGGCCTCGGCGTTGCTGTCGGAGATCGAGGGCGTCGAGCGCGACGAGCTCGAGCGCGACATTGCCGACTTCCTCTCCACGCTCTCCAGCGAGTCGCTCATCGAGCAGCGCTGATGCTCGAGGTCCAGCACCTCTCGAAGCGCTTCGAGCCGCCGCCGTTCTGGCTGCGGCTGCTCAGCCGTGTCGCCGCGCCGGAACCGGTGCAGGCGCTGGCCGGCGTCTCATTCGACGTCGCGCCCGGCGAGGTGGTGGGGCTGGTCGGCGCGAACGGCGCCGGGAAGACCACGCTGCTGCGGACGGTCGCGGGCCTCGTCGTGCCCTCGGAGGGGGACGTGCGCGTCGGCGGCCTCGACCCGACGCGCGACGGCGCGGCGCGGCAGCTCATGGGCATCGCGATGGCGGACGACCGCGGGTTCTACTGGCGTCTGAACGGTCGACGGAACCTCGAGCTGTTCGGGGTGCTGGGCGGGCTCACGCCGGCCGCGGCGGAGGCTCGCGCCGACGAGCTGCTCATCGAGGCAGGCCTCGCGCATCGGGACCGGATGCTGTTCGGGTACTCGTCCGGGATGATCACGCGGCTGCAACTGGCGCGCGCCTTCCTCGCGATGCCGCCACTGCTGCTCCTCGATGAGCCGACGCGCAGCCTCGACCCGGTCGTCAGCAAGCAGGTGCGCAGGTGGATCCGGGGGGCGGCCGACCGCGGCGCCGCAGTGCTGTTCTCCAGCCACGACCTCGATGAGGTGGTGGAGGTCTGCGACCGCGTGCTCGTGCTGAACTCGGGCGTCGTCGTGCGCCACGAGGCGGCGGCCAACCTGCGCGGTGAGGCCGAGCTGGGGGTGCGGTCGTTGCTGCAGTCGATCGAGCCGGTGGCCTCGTGAGCGCGGCGTTCGCACGGCCGTCGTCGAACCTCGAGCGGGTGATTGCGCTCGGGAAGCGCGATCTGCGGGTGCAGCTGTCGTACCACTTCGGGCAGCTGATGCAGCTGCTGGCGATCGCGATGCCGATCGTCACGTTCTTCTACGTCTCGCAGCTCGTGGGCGACGACTCGGCGCTCGGGGACTACCAGGGCGGGTACTTCGAGTTCGTGCTCATCGGGTTGGTAGCGACGACGTTGTCGACCCTCGGTGCGCGGCTGTTCAGCACGATGGTGGCGCGGGAGCAGAGCGAGGGCACACTCGACGCGCTGCTGCGCACGCCGACGCCGCTGTGGGTGCTGCTAGCCGGTTCAACGCTGTGGCCGCTCGGGTTCGCGGCGCTGGAGATCGGCGTGTACCTCGGTGTCGGCGCCGGCGCCCTCGGTGCCGGCTTCTCGGCCAGCGGGCTGCTGCTGGCGCTGCCGGTGGCGCTGCTGACGGTCGCGGTGTTCGCGGCGATCGGCATCTTCTCGGCGGCGTTCATCGTCGTCACGAAGCGGGGTGAGCCGCTGGGGCCGCTGGTGAACGCGGCGACCTCGCTGTTCGCCGGTGCGCTGTTCCCGGTGGCACTGCTGCCGGGCGCGCTGCAGGTCGTGGGACGGATGCTGCCTTCGTACTACGCCATCGAGGGGTTGCGCGAGGCGCTCCTCGGCGCGGGGACGTTCGCCTCGGTCGCCGACGAGATCGCCATCCTCGGCGTCATGGCGGCGGTGCTGCTTCCGCTCTCGGTGTGGACGCTGTCGCAGGCGCTGCGCTGGGGCCGCATCTCCGGCACGCTGGCCAGCTTCTAAGCCAGCTTTCGACACTCGGCAGGCTTCGGTGCGATGCGTGGCCTCGGGCGAGGTCGGTCGGGTGTCCGCGCCTAGGCGACGCGCGTGTCGGACGCAGAGGCGATGGTGTCGAGGAGGCGACCGGCGTCGGCGACGCGCGTCGCGGGGTCGGCGCCGAGGCGCAGGCGCCAGGCGGGGCCGCGGGCGACGGTGGAGGCAAGCGGCATGAGGCGCGTCAGGGCCTCGTGGCTGCCGGCGGCGGGGTGTGAGGCGACGAGCTCGCGCAGCAGCTCGAGGGCGTTGGCGGGCTCGGTGTAGCCGAGCGCGCTCTTCGCATGGTCGAGCCAGAGCGTGCCGGCGAGCGGATGCCAGCCGGCGCCCAGCACGGTGGCCGGGAGCTGCCAGCGCTCGCGTGCGTCGCGGGTCATGCGTCGGGCGCCGGCGGGGATGCCGTCGGCGAGCTCGCCGGGGACGGCGACCGGCTTCGGGATGCCGCAGATCTCGACGGGAGTCTCGGCGCCGTCCTCGGAACGGCGCAGGACGACGTGGTCGTCGCCGAGGATGCGCCAGCCGGAGCGGTGCGCGGCGAAGGTGGTGGTCGACTTGCCTCGACCGCTCGCGCCCATGACGAGGAGCGCGATGCCGTCGCGCTCGATGGCGGCGGCGTGGAGGAGCGGGCGCTCGAAGGGCGAGAGGAGGTCGGCGAGCACGGGCTGGCCGATCCAGGCCAGCCGGCGCGCGAGGTCCGGCCCATCGCCTCGGATTGTGGCATCGCCGCCGGCGACGCGGGCGGTGAGGCCCCAGCACTCGACGGTGTAGGTGTCGCCGTCGCGCCAGCCGAGCTGGCCGCCCACGTCCTCGTCCGGGTCGCGAGTCGGGAGATCGAGGGCGCCGGGTGCGAACTCGATGCGGGCCCGGGGCCGGAGTCGGGTCGGCGCGAGCGTGCCGAAGGCGGTCGCGAGCGCCTTGCGATGCCGGGCGGTCGTGCCCACGAACTCGGTGGGGAGGTCGCCCAGGAGACGGACGGGGTTGGGGTCTCGAGCGGTCATGCGCGGGCCTCGTGCCGGTGTCTACGTCAGGGGCGAGCGTAGATTTCGAGGCGCGTCAAACGCGTAGGAGGGGCGTATCGATTCGTTTTTGGCCGCGTGGGTGGGGTGGACGGCGGAAGTCCGCCGTCCACCCGCCCGTCGTGACTAGCGGTTCCGGAAGAAGAAGTAGTTTCCGGAGTAGTTGCCGCTCCCACGGTGGAGCTGGCCAACGACGCTGACACGCTCCTCAATAGCCGGCTTCTGGTACGTCACGGGTCCTCCTACGTGAACCTGGGTGGAGCCAGATCTTTGGGCCCACGCGCGCAAGCGCACGTATGGCGATCGTAAGAAGGCGGAAGACCTTCCGATGAAGGCGGTGAGCGGCCTTCAGCGGCCAAGCCAGCGCCGGACGCGGCGCGCGCCGAGGCGGACCGCCAGGCCTCGGAGGGTGCGGTGGGCGAGGGCGATCGCCGTCGGCGGGAGGCGGCGGACGCCATCGAGGGGGGCGGTGCGGCCGTTGCGGCGGACGCGGACGGCGCGGCCGACGAGCATCGAAGGCTCGACGGGCGGGTCGTCGTGCTGTGCGTCGCCCGCGAAGCGCATCGAGCGGCCGCGGCGGCCGAGGTAGCGGTGCACGACGAGGACGCCCGCGGCATCGACGTAGGCCCACACCTCGCCGAGGCGCGGGCCTCGGTTGGCGACCTCGAGCAGGACCTCGCTGCCGGCGCGGATGGTGCGGCCCATCGAATCGCCCTCGACGGGGAGCCAGAGGCCGCCGGCCTGCACGCGTCGACGCAGGAGGTCGGCGCTCGCGGGAGAGCGCGACTCGCTGCCGGCATCGGAGGTCACACGCTGCCTCGGACCCACGCGGCCGCGGCCTCGGGTGTCGCGCCGCGCACGAGCAGGGGCAGGAAGCGCAGGCGGCGGCGGTCGCCGCCGGGGGAGCCGGTGCCGAGGAGGCGCTGGCTCGGTCCCCACAGGCGTCGCCAGAGGGCGGGTCGCCAGCCACGAGGGGCTCCCGGGAGGCCGGGCGGGGGATCGAGGCCGAGCGTGACGAGGACGGTGCGCAGCGTCTCGTGGACGGGGACCTCGGCGCCCTCGCGCCTCGTCATGCGCCAGAAGGCGGGCCAGTCGACGGCCTCCTGCTCGTCTTCGGGGATCAGCATGCGGGCGATGTCGGCGTAGCCGATCAGGTAGCGGAAGCGGTCGCGGTTCGTGTGGAGGAGGAGCTGGAGCAGCGCGGCCTCGGGGGCGAGGACGAGCGCCTCGGGACCGTCCTCGATGGCGATGGGGTGCACGCCCTGCCAGAGCGCGCGCGGGTCGCGCGGCGTGACGCCGAGGCGCAGGAGGTCGAAGTGCACATCGACGGCGACCGTGCCGAGGTCGGTCGTGATGGGGACCTCGAGGACGGGAAGGCGCGACGCCTCGAGGGCGGCGCGCTTCTTCCTCGGGACCTCGAACTCAGGGGCGAGGGCCTCGACGAGGCGAGCGCCCTCGGCTCGCTGGTCGGGGTTCAGCCAGACGTCGAGGTCGGAAGCGGGGCGCTCGCTCGGGCGGGCGTACCAGCGCGCGGCGGCAGTGACGCCCTTGAACGACGCCACCTCGAGGCCGGCCTCGGCGGCGCGGCGCTGGACCTCGGCGAGGGCGGAGCGTAGGACGCGATGGTGCTGGCGGTTCGCGAGGTCGATGCGGAGGAGGCGGGCGCGGTCGGCGTCCTCCACGGTGACGGCACCGGCCTCGATGCGGCTCCAGAGCAGGCCGGCCATGCGGTGGTCGATCGCCTGGTCGACGACGGCCGGCGAGGCGTGACGACCCTCGACCGCGCGCCGGGCGGCGAGATCGAGCAGCAGCGCGTCGGGCAGGGGCATCGGCGCGACCTCGGGCGTGGTCGGGGCTCGGGCGTGCGAGGACGCCTCGAGCGTATCGCCCGCAGGCGGCGGCGAGGATCCTCGTTTGCCCGCAGTCGGCGCCGTTGGGTGCTAGTCGAGGACGGGCGGTGTGCGCTCGCCGTGGCGCGTGGCGGCCTCGAAGGCGTGCGCGAGCTGCAGCACGCCGAAGTCGTCGTGGTGGCGACCGACGATCTGGACGCCGACGGGCATGCCCTCGGGCGTCCAGCCGGCGGGGACGGAGATCGAGGGGTGGCCGAGCGGGGTGATCAGGTAGCAGGAGCGCATCCAGTCGATGTAGGACTCCATCTGCACGCCATCGATCTCGGTGGGGTACTCGGTCTCGACGTCGAACGGCGGCACCTGGTTCACGGGCATGATCATGAACTCGTACTGCTCCATGAAGGCGCGGACGCGGCCGTAGTAGGCGGAGCGCAGGGCCTCGGCGCGTGAGATGTCGGCACCGCTGAGGCGCTGGCCTTCCTCGATCTCGCGGACGATCGTGGCCTTGAGCTGGTCGCGGTGATTCGCGTAGCGGTCGGCGTGACGGTGGGCGGAGGCCCACGCACGGAGGGTCTTGAAGGCCTCGTCGGCGCCGGTGAAGTCGGGCTGTGCGGCCTCGACGGTGGCGCCCAGCGACTCGAGGACGGGGATCGTCGACTCGATGACGGCGCGGATGCGGGGGTCGACGGGGAGGCCGCCGAGGTCGGCGACGTAGGCGATGCGCGTGCCTCGGAAGTCGCGGTCGAGCGGCGCGGCGAACATCGAGCCGGGCTGCTCGATTGAGAGCGGCGCGCGCGGGTCGGGGCCAGCCATCGCGCTGAGGAGGAGGGCGACGTCGCCAACGTTGCGCCCCATCGGGCCGGTGACGGACATGTTCGTCCAGGCGAGGGGCGGCGTGGCGGGGACGCGGCCGTTCGAGGCACGGAAGCCGACGACGTTGTTGAAGTTGGCGGGGTTGCGCAGCGAGCCGCCGAGGTCCGAGCCGTCCGCAATCGGCAGCATGCGGCAGGCGAGCGCGACACCGGCGCCGCCGCTGCTGCCGCCCGCCGTCTTCGACGTGTCCCACGGGTTGAGGGTGGCGCCGAAGACCTGGTTGAAGGTGTGAGAGCCGGCGCCGAACTCCGGGGTGTTCGTCTTGCCGATGACGATGGCGCCGGCGGCCTTGAGTCGCTCGACGACGATGGCGTCCTGCGTCGGCACGTCGTCGGCGTGGATCGGCGAGCCCTGGGTGGTGCGGATGCCTTTCGTCGGGACGAGGTCCTTGATGGCGATGGGGAGGCCGTGGAGCGGGCCCGGCTCCTCGCCCCGGGCGAGGGCGTCATCGGCGGCGCGTGCGCCCTCGAGGGCGAGGTCGGGGCGCAGCGTCACGATCGCGTTCACCTTCGGGTTCACGCGGTCGATCTGGGCGAGGTGGGCCTCCATGACCTCGACGGCGGAGAGGTCGCGGGCCGCGAGGCGGGCGCGGAGCTCGCGGGCGGTGAGCAGGCAGATCGAGGTGTCGGGCATCGCGGGCCCTCCTGTCGCTGGTCCTCGAGGGCGGGCGGAGCATAGCGCGGCCCGAATCGGGCGTGCCGCCATACAATCCTGTGCCGAACTGCCCTCGAGCCCCCGTGCCTCGGGCTACGCGATCGGAGTCGACAGCGGCATGCCACACGTCGAGATTCGCCCGGCCACGCCCGAGGAGATGCCCGCCGTCGCGGAGCAGGGATCGCGGCAGCTCGCGCTGCCGATCTCGATGTTCGACGGGGTCTCGCCGGAGTGGACGATGTGCGCCTTCGTCAACGGCGAGCTGGCGACGACGTACGCGTTCTGGCCGCTGCAGCTGCGGCTGAACGGGCGCGTGGCCTCGATGGCCGGGGTGACGCAGGTCTCGACGCACCCGGCGCACCGGCGTCGTGGCTACTTGCGGGCGGTGACGCGCCGCCACTTCGAGGAGAAGCACGAGCGGGGCGAGACGGCGATCGCGTGCCTGCACCCGGCGTGGGACGCGATCTACCGGCGCTACGGCTACGGGCTGGTGCACGAGCGCACCTCGTACCGCGTGGAGCCTCGACAGATCGCCTTCCATCACCCCCTCGAGCTTGCGGGCACGGTGCGGGAGGTCGACCTCGATACGGAGTTCGGGCTGCTGGTCGACGTGTACCGGCGGTACCGCGAGGACCGGACGGGGCTGATCCATCGCGGGCGCGCGATGTGGGACGCGGGGCCGCTGCAGGACCCACCGGCGGGGCATCGACGGACGGTGCTCGCGTACGAGGAGGGCGGCGAGGCGCAGGGGTATGTGGTGTATCACCACGGGCCGGGCCTCGAGCGGTCCGGGCCGGAGGCGAACCAGTACCTGCGGGTGATGGACCTGTTCGGGCTGACGCCGGCGGCGCACCAGGCGCTGTGGTCGATCCTCGGGAACTACGACAGCGTGGGCGAGATCCGCTGGGACAACGCGCCGGCGGACGACCCGCTGCCGCACATGCTGGTGGAGCCTCGGATGCTGCAGGCGTCGACGCGCGGGGGGATCATGGCGCGCCTGGTGACGGTGGAGGCGGCGCTGACGCAGCGCGGCTACGACCGCGCGGGCGAGCTGCGCTTCGAGCTGGTGGATCCGTTCTGCGAGTGGAACGCGGGGCGCTGGTGCCTCGAGGCCTCTCCCGAGGGCGCCTCGATGCGGCGCATCGACGGGGAGGCGGTCGACCTGCGGCTGACGGCGGACACGCTCGCCTCGATGGCGGTCGGGTTCCTGCCGGCGTCGCGTGCCTCGGCGGCCGGGCTGCTCGAGGACGTGGCGAACGCGAGCGTCCTCGAGCGGTGGGACTCGACGCTGCGGACGTTGCACCCGCCGCACGAGGCGGAGCACACGTGGTGAGGCCGCGGGCGGTGGTGTCCTCGGTCGCGCGCGGGCCTCGCCGCCTCGTATGCTCTTGGGGCACGCGCCGGTAGCTCAGCGGATAGAGCATCAGTCTTCGGAACTGAGGGTCGGGGGTTCGAATCCCTCCCGGCGCGCCACCTTTCGAACTCCCCGCGCGCCTTGAGCACCAGACAGCTACGCGGGCAGTCGAAGGCACCCTCAAGAGCGGTCGAGCGCTTGCCGACGCTCTACCCGACCGAGTCAGACGCGGCGGATCCCATCGGCGGAGGTGTGCGCCCGTGCCCCAGTGGCGCGACAGGCTCCTAATGCTGGCGGTCACCGCCTTGGGCATCGTGCTCTCGCCGATGGCCTGCAGCGATACGCCCACTGAGCAGCGCACGAGGGAAGCCGTTGTCTCCAGCGGCGGGGATTCTCCGCTGCCCTCGGTCACTTCGGCGGCGACTGCTGTCACGACGAGAACGGTCGCACCTACTCCCCAGCGGCCGGAGCCTCCGCAGGCCGACGGCACGTTGGCTGATGCGATTGTCGCATTGGCGTCGGCGTGGACGGGGCTCGATGACGAGGCGTTTGAGGTTGCCTCCGTCGAGGAGTTCGATGCGGACGATTCGTGCCTCGGAGCGGAGGCGCTGTGGCTCTCGTGTGTCGCGGGTACTTCCGTTGCCATTCGCGTCAGGGTTCGAGCCGGTGGCGTCGTGGAATATCAGTTCCACCTCGACGAGGGCGGTTCGACCGCCGTCTGGGTCCCTGGGGCGACGATCGAGGGCCGCGTGGAAGACGTCTCAGACGACGGGCTTGTCAGGCTGTCTGGGAGTGGCGATGTGTTCGCCAAGACCATCGAGCCCGGGTTCATTCAAGGTCAGATCGTACCTGGCACCGTGATTCCCGATGGATCGGCGCTCACCCCGGGCACGTTGGTGACGGCGGGAATCGCGGGAAAACCCAACTCGGATGTGACGCTACTCGTGGGAATCGTAGCGACACCGCCCTCTCGGCCTGTACCGCTCCACGATCGAGGTACGCGAACGGGAATCGACAGCGTGGACGAGGTGATTGACGCCGTCCTCTCGGGCGACATCGATGCGCTCGTTGACCGCGCCTCGATGATCAATGCCCCGTGCGTCAGCGACGTTGTGAGTGAAGAAGAGATGCACCTTCCGCGCTGCGGTGCGAGCGAGAGCATCGGCTCTCGGCACGAGGTTTTCCCATATGGGCACTGCGATGGTCACCTCATTAGCGACCCACGAGCGCTGCTGACGGATGCTGTGCGGGAGATCGAAGGTCTGTACGCAGTGGTTCGTATTGACCAAGAAGACGGTCTGGACCCGCTCAAGAATTTCGTCGATGGCGATGTGCGCGTGGTGTTCGCCTCATCTCCGAGCGCGCCGACACGCACTGCGCGGGGCTATGCGTTCGGCCTCAGCGAGGATGGGGCGATCGTGTCCGCCCGATGGGGTTGTCACACCCCAGAATCTCTGGCCTCCGGACCGGGGGTGGCCGAGCCGATACTCGCGCCTTTGCGCTGACGGCAGAGGCGCGAGTGCGGCTGCTCCATCCGCACCGGCCCTCAACCCACGCGAAGATCTTTGGCCAGCGACTTCGAGGGCGCGCCAGCTTCTCGCTTCGAACACCTTCTTGTCGTGGTTGTCAGTCGCCGGGGTCGAACTCGGGGGGGAGTGTGGTGGGGCCGGGCGGGGACTCCATCAGGGCCCGGACGCGGTCCCACGAGGGGGTCCGGACTCGGCGGCCGCCGAGCCAGCGGGAGACCCGGAATGAGCCGTTGAAGGTGGACTTCGAGCCGGGGGTCTGGCGGAACGAGGCGCGCAGCGACGCGGCGTTGTGCGGCCGGATGACGCCGGTGGAGCAGGTGACGCCTCGACGGCGGAGCTCCTGGAAGAGGTAGCGCCGGGTGCGGCCGTGGATGTTCTTGCCTCGGAAGCTCGGTGCGACCTCGACTTCGTAGACGACGCTGAAGTTCGAGGCGAGCGGGCCGCCGAAGTGGTACTCCGGCATCTCGAAGTAGCCCTGCTCGATGGTGCGGAAGCCGATGATCTGGTGCGTGCCGTCTTCTTGCGTGTAGTCGAAGAAGAGCACGCAGCGACTTCTGCCCGGCTTTGTGATGAAACGGACCAAGTAGTCGTAGTCGAGGGCGGGATGGAGGTCGCCTCTACGCTGCGCGAGCGCCTCGACGGTCTCGACGATCTCGCCTCGGACGGTCTCGGGGCCTTCCTCTGCGCCCTCTTCGATGGCGTCGTAGTCGACGTAGAGGTTCTGGATGATGAGGGTCTGCGAGGCGTAGAGGGGTGAGGCGAGCCTCGTGATCGCGCGGCGCAGCGCGGTGCGGGTGCCGGTACTGACGACGAGGTAGCGCAGCCGGCGGGCGGAGCGCCCCAGCGTCGATGTCATGCGTTCGAGATCCGAGCTCACCTCGACCTGCCCGTCTGCTGCGGCGACATCGTACGCGAGACGGTCACGGGCCTCGGTGGTCGTCCCCGCCTCGGACGGCTTCGGCGTACATTGGCGGCATGGAGCCCCTCGACAATCCCGCGTGGTACGCGCTCGGCAGCCGGCAGGCGGACGTTGCGCTCGGTGACGAGCGGGCGCGCCGGTATCGCGTCGACATCGACCCGATCGCGGGTGTGCCGGACGAGCCGGGGCCGGAGGCGTGGGCGGCGCTGGCGGCGCTACACGGGTCGGACGGGCCGCTGATCCTGCTGCGGCGGCACACCGAACTGCCCTCGACGTTCGAGGTGCGGTTCAGCGGGCGGGTGCACCAGATGGTGGCTCGGACGCCGATCGCGCGGCCGGCGGGTGCGACGTTCCTCGAGCTAACGGCATCGGACGACGAGGAGATGCTGGCGCTGGCGCGGGAGACGAATCCGGGGCCGTTCGCGATCCACACGCGTGAACTCGGTGAGTACATCGGCTTGCGGGACGAGGGCCGGCGCCTCGTGGCGATGGCGGGGCAGCGGATGCGGCTGCCGGGGTACACCGAGGTGAGTGCCGTCTGCACGCTGCCGGACCAGCGGGGCCGCGGCCTGGCGGCGGCGCTCACGGCGGAGATCTCCGCGCGCATCTTCGAGGCGGGGGACGTGCCGTTCCTGCACGTCCTCGAGACGAACGAGGGGGCGCGGCGCATCTACGAGCGGATGGGCTTCGAGACGCGTGCCGTCCTCGATGCGCTCTTCATCCGACCGGTTCGGGAGGGCAGCGACGGAGGCGCGTAGCCGCTGAGGCGGTTGTGCAGAACTGGCGTTCTGTACGCTATACTCCGCGCGTCTCGCCGTCCCTCGCGACCACCGGCCTACGCCATGACCGTCCGCCTGCTGCCCTGGGCGCCCGAATACGGCACATCGATGCAGTTCGATGCGGACGAGGGCGCGCGTGGCGAGGGATCCCCACGCGTCGACGTCGACACCACGGTCGAACAGGCCTCGTGGGCGGCGGTGCGGGCCTCGGGTGAGGCGCCCTCGACGGTCCAGGTCGTCGACGGGGTGCGTCGCGCGGAGGCGCACGCGCTGGAGGACGGGCCGGGCGGCGAGCCGCTGTTCGGGCTGTTCGGGTCGTATGCCGTCGGGGCGGTGCGCCTCGAGGGCGGACGGGCGCGCATCCTCGAGGACGCGGTGCGCGTCGAGCGGCGCTACTTCCAGGCCGGCGGCGAGCCCTCGGATCGGGTCTTCAACGTCGGCGGGCACGCGATGAGCTTTCGCGCCGAGGTGCGGCCCGAGGCAACGACGGCGAACGGCCTCGTGGACGCGCTCAACCGCGCGATGCTCGACGAGGAATCGAAGCTGGCGGAGTCGCTCTCGCGCGACGAGAGCGCGCTGACGCTCGTTGATGGACCGCTGAGGAGCCTGCGCTCGCCCGGCCGTCGGGCCGTCGGCTACGTGAAGCGGGTCGTGCACTGGTACGTCTCACCGGAAGCGCAGCGGCTGCTGCCGCGCCTCGAGGTGGGCGAGCGGACGCCGCTGTTTCGCCTCGACGACGCGGCCGACCTCGGCCGGCCCGGACGCACGAGCTGGTTCCTGCGCATCGCGGATCTCGGGGCGAGCTGGCATCCCCTCGGCGGGATCATGCGCCTCGAGGTGCCGGGCGGGCTGCCGATCGCGGAGGCCGTTGCGCTCGCGGACCAAAGCGCGATCGTGCTCCCTCGACTGGCGTCCTCGCCGCATCGGGACCCGCGCGCGCCGCAGAACCTGACGCCGGTGGGCGCGCTCGAGGAGGCGCTGACGCACCGCCTCGGTGACCGGCTGTGGGTGCGTCGGTTGATCACCGCGCACGTCGCGGAGGCGGAGCGCGCCTCGTGGGCGCTGCCGGGAGCGGTGCGATGACCGAGGGAACGCCGAACGGCCTCGAAGCGTTCGCCGCGGCGCTGCCGCCCTCCCTCGAGGGTGAGGCAACCGGCTGGGTGCTGGGGACGCCACAGAACGCGGCGACGCCCCTCGACTTCTGGGTGTACGTCGACCCGCAGCACTACCTCCAGCTCGACGACGTCGTGCACGTGCGCTCGTCATTGCCGGACGGCCGGGACGTCGACGTCTACGGCGTGGTGGACGAGGTGCGGGCGACGCACGAGGGCGTGCGCTTCGAGTCGGACGTCGTGCTGGCGACGGCGGGCACGCTGCCGGTCGAGACCTCGGTCGCGGCGCACGTCTCGGTGACACGCGTCGAGCCGGAGATCTTCGTGCCGCCGATGCCCGGGCGGGCGGTGTCGCGGGCGCACGGCGCGGCGCGCGAGGAGGCGCTATTCTTCGACCGCATGCCGGTGCGCATTCCCCTCGGCCTCTCGCGGTCGGGGGAGTCCGTGTTCGGGAACTTCGACTTCCTGAACGGCACACGCGGCGCGCACGTGAACATCAGCGGCATCTCGGGCGTCGCGACGAAGACCTCGTACGCGATGTTCCTGCTGTACGGGCTGCTCGAGGGCGGGGCGCTGGGGGCGGAGGCGCACACGGCGCGGTCGCTCATCTTCAACGTGAAGGGCGAGGACCTGCTGTTCCTCGATCAGCCGAACGCGGGCCTCGATGGCGACGACCGGGCGCGGTACGAGGCGCTCGACCTGCCGGCGCGGCCGTTCCAGTCGGTGGCGTTCTTCGCGCCGGTGAAGCGCGGCAACGAGACCGTGCCGGACACCGGATCGCGGATGGACGGGGTGACCGGCTTCTACTGGACGCTGCGCGAGTTCTGCGCCGAAGGCTACCTGCGCTTCCTCTTCACCGACGCCGACGACGACCGATCGCAGCTGGGCTACATCGTCGACCTCGTGACGCGGCAGCTGCAGATCGTCGCGCGGCTCTCGCCGGCGGACCGCCCGACCGTGCAGATCGCGGGTTCGACGGTCGCGACGTTCGACGAGCTGGTGGACGCGATCGAGGAGATGACCGACCCGGATGCGGGCGGGACGTGGGCGAGCCGCGCGGCGGCCGGCACCGTGCACGCCTTCCTGCGCCGCCTCGAGGCCTCGGCGGCGCACGTCGGACACCTCATTCGCGGGAACGCGCCGGGGCACGACGCGCCGCATCGCGTCGACTGGACGCGCACGCAGGTGACGGTGGTGGACCTCAACCGCCTCCACGATCGCGCCCAGCGCTTCGTCGTCGGCGTGGTGCTGAAGCGGATGTTCGAGGACCGGCTGGCGAGCGGGCACAACCGGCCGCTGACGTTCGTCGTCCTCGATGAGCTGAACAAATACGCGCCACGCGAGGGCTCGAGCCCGATCAAGGACGTGCTGCTCGACATCGCCGAGCGCGGTCGATCCCTCGGGGTGGTGCTGATCGGGGCGCAGCAGACGGCCTCGGAGGTCGAGCCTCGGGTGGTGGCGAACTGCTCGTATCGGGTCGTGGGGCGCCTCGATGCTGCCGAGGCACAGCGCGGGGAGTACCGCTTCCTCACGCAGGCGGCGCGTGCGCGGGCGAGCCTGCTCAAGCCGGGGAGCCTGATCCTCCAGCAGCCCGACATCCCGGTGCCGCTGCTCGTGCAATTCCCGCGGCCGGCGTGGGCGACCCGGCCCTCCGAGGTCCCGGAGCGCGCAGACAGCGACGTTTTCGCGGCGTTCGGCGAGTAGGAGGCCACCGATGCGCTTCCTGCATACGGCCGACTGGCACCTCGGTCGCACGATTCGCGGGCGGAGCCGCCAGGCGGAGTTCGAGACGGTGCTGGCGGAGGTCGTGGCGATCGCGCGTTCGGAGCAGGTCGAGGCGGTGCTCGTCTGCGGCGACATCTACGACACGACGACGCCGTCGCCGGACTCCGAGCGGCTGCTATACGAGACGCTGCGCGAGCTGATCGGCCTCGACGTGCAGGTGCTGCTGCTGGCGGGGAACCACGACAACCCTCGACGGCTCGATGCGCTGGGGCGGCTGTCTGACCTCCTCGGGGTGCACGTGCGCTGGATGCCGCGGCCGGCGGACCAGGGCGGGGTCGTGCACCTCGTGGGGCGGGAGCATGAGGCGCGGATCGCCGCCGTACCGTGGATCGCGGAGGGGCGGCTCGTCGACGCCGAAGCGCTGTTCGGCCTCGATCGTGACGCGCGCATCGCGGGCTACGCCGACAGCGCGGCCGCGATCCTGAAGGCGGTGTGTCGCGGCTTCGAGCCGGACACGGTCAACCTCCTCGCGGCGCACATCTTCATCGATGGAGCGCAGCTCGCGGCCCTCGATGGGTCGGAGCGGCTGCTGCACGTTGGGCAGACGTACGGCATCAACCCGGCCGCGCTGCCCGCGACGCCGCAGTACATGGCACTCGGCCACATCCACCAGCCGCAGGAGGTGCGGTCGGCGCCGGCGCCTGCGGCGTACTCGGGATCGCTGTTGCAGCTCGACTTCGGTGAGCGGGGGCAGCAGAAGGTCGTGCGGATCATCGATGCCGTGCCGGGGCGGCCCGTCGAGCAGCGGGCCGTGCCGCTGACCTCGGGGCGCCCGCTCGTCGAGCTGCGCGGATCGTTCGACGAGGTGCTGCGCGAGGCGGGGGACGTCGGTGACGCCCACCTGCGCGTGGTCCTCGATGTGGAGCGGCCGGAGCCGGGGATGGCGCAGCGGTTGCGGGACGCGGTCGCGGGCGTCGTCGATGTGAGGCTGCAGTACGAGCGCACGGACCTCGATGAGCCGACGCCGGACCTCGCGCAGCTCGCGCCGACGGACCTCTTCGCGCGCTACTACCGCACGCAGCACGGGGCGGAGCCGGCGCCGGAGTTGCTGGCGCTGTTCAGCGAGCTGTTCGAGGCCGAGTCCTCGATCGAAGCGGGCGTCGAGGTGGGCTCGTGAAGCCGCTGCGCCTGCAGATCGAGGGGTTCACGGCGTTCCGGCGGCCGGCGGTCGTCGACTTCCGCGACCGCACGCTGTTCGCGATCACCGGGCCGACGGGGGCGGGCAAGTCCTCGATCCTCGACGCGATGACGTGGGCGCTGTACGGCGCCGTGCCTCGGGTGGGGAACGCGACGAAGCAGCTGATCACGCACGGCGAGCGGTCGCTGCGCGTGCAGCTCGACTTCGAGGCGCGGGGGCAGACGTACCGGGTGGCGCGGGCGACCTCGTTGAGCAGCAGCGGCGAGGCGCGCCTCGAGGTGCTGGCGGAGGACGGCGTCGCGTGGCGGTCGCTGTCGGACCGGGCACGTGAAGTCACCGAGCGGGTGACGTCGATCCTCGGGTTGGACTACGCCACGTTCACAAAGACCATCGTGCTGCCGCAGGGCGAGTTCGCCTCGTTCCTGCGCGGGGACGACAAGGACCGCCGCAAGATCCTGAGTGCGCTCCTGGGCCTCGAGACGTACATGGCGGCGGGGCGGGCGGCGCGGCAGCGGGCGCGCTCGGCGAAGGACGCGAGCGGGATGCTGGCGGCGCAGATCGAGCGACTGACGTTCGGGACGCCCGAGGCGATGGCCGCCCTGGAAGCGGAGCGCGCGGAGCTGGCGCGGCTGATCGCGGACCTCGATGTGCGACGCGGACACCTCGCGGCGCTCGAGGAGGCGACGGCCGCGCACCTCGATGCGCGGCGTGCGCTGGTGGCAGCGACCGAGGCGGCGACCGCGCGCGGCCTGGAGCTGACGCAGGCGCGCACTGACCTCGAGGGGATCGTGGCGCGGCGTACCGGCCTCGATGCGGACATCGCACGCCTCGAGGGTGAGCGGGCCGCGACGCGCTACGACACGGAGGAGCACACGCGACTCAAGCGAGCGGTCGAGCTCCTCGAACTGCGCGAGCAGGCCGAGGCCGCGGCGACGCGCGCGCGGGCCGCACTCGCCGAGGCCGAGCGTCGTGTCGAGGAGGCGCGTAGGAGCGGGACCGCCCTCGATGGTGAGGCGACGAAGGCTGCCGCCGCCGCCGGGGGAGCGAGCGAGGTGCGCGCCGCGGCCTCGAGTGTCGCGCTCGACGCGGCCGGGCGGGCGGCGACGCTCGCGGAGCGGCTCGAGGCGCTGGCGACCTCGAGCGTTGCCTCGGCGGCGGAAGCGGATCGAGCGCGGGCGGCGGCCGAGCAGCGCGTCGCGCAGCTGGAGCAGCTGGCGCGCGTGTTGGCCGGGATCGACGAGGAGACGACGCGCCTCGAAGGTGCGCGTGCGGCAGCCGAAGCCGCGCTCGCCGACGCGACTGCGCGAGCCGAGGCGAGCGAGCGCGCGGCCGTCGAGGCCGAGGCGGGTCTCACCGAGGCGCGCGCACGCCTCGATGAGGCGACCGCCGGGGATGCCGCGGCCGCGCTGCGAGCGCGACTCAAGCCGGGCGACGTCTGCCCCGTCTGCGGGGAGGTCATCACCTCGATCGCGGAGCACGAGGCGACGCCTGACCTCGACGCTGCGCACGGCGCGGTCGAGGAGGCGGAGGCGGCGCTCGGCGCTGCACGTCGCGCGCGCGACCTCGATGTCTCCGCGCTGGCGCGAGCCACCGCGGCGCGCGACGAGGCACTGGCGGCCGAGGCGCGGCTGGCGCCTCGACGGGACGAGCTCGGCACGGCGCTGACGAGTTCGGGAGTCGAGACCGCGGAGGCACTGGCGGCGGCAATCGAATCGACGCGCGCGAGCGGCCTCGATGCGGCGACGGAGCACGGGCGGGCGCGAGCCTTCGCGGAATCGACGCGCGGGGCCGGGCAGGCGCTGACGCAGATCATTGCCTCGGCGCGGGCGGCGCTCGGCCTCGAGGGGCTCGAGGTCGCGGCCGGCACGATCGACCTCAATGACGACACGCTCCTCGATGAGGCGGCGCGCGTCGGCGGCGAGCTCGAGCGGGCGCTCACGGCGCGGCAGCAGGCGGCGCGCATCGAAGAACAGGCCGCGCAGACGGCACGGGCGGCCGAGGATGCCGCTCGGCAGGGCGCCGAGACGCTGCGGCTGGCGGAGCGCGAGCAGGCGGCGGCCGCGCGTGCGGTCGAGGCGGCGGAGTCACAACTCACCTCGATCGCCGGAACCGGCGAGGCTGGCGCGGGCGCGACGCCCGAGGCGACGCGCACTGCGCTCGCCGAGGCGGAGCGGCAGGCGGCGAGCGTCGCCTCGATCGACGCGCGGCTGCAGGAACAGCGGACTGCGCTCGCGGTGCTCGTGCAGCAGCAGGACGACCGCAGCTCGATGGTCGCCCGCCTCGATGGGGAAGTGGCGCAGGCCGAGCGGGCGGGGGCGGAGGCGGCGGAGGCCGACCGCGTCGCGACCTCGACGTTCGAGCAGGCGTGGGTGGCGCTCGTCGGCAGCGAGACCGGCGCGCCGGCGGCGGACGCCGCGCGCGTGCCGGCGCTACGCCAGCGCATCGAGGACCGGGGACGCGAACACGCCTCGAAGCTTGGCGCCCTCGAGGCGCGGATCGCGCAGGCGGCGGAGCAGGCGGCGCTGGCCGCGGAGCTGCGGGCGGAGATCGCGGAGCACGAGTCGCGTGCCCGCCTCGCGACGTCGCTGGAGCAGGAGCTGCACGCGGACCGTTTCATCGCATACGTGCAGCGCGAGGCGCTGGCGGTGCTGGCGGCCGACGCGTCCTCGCGGCTGCTTCACCTCACGGCGGAGCGCTACCGGCTGGAGGCGGACGCGGGCGAGTTCGTCGTGATCGACCAGCTCAACGGCGACGAGCGGCGCTCGGTGAAGACGCTGTCGGGCGGCGAGACCTTCCTCGCGAGCCTCGCGCTCGCCCTCGCATTGTCCGAGCGGCTGCCCGAGATCGCAGGCAACGGCGGGGCGATGGCCCTCGAATCGCTGTTCCTCGATGAGGGCTTCGGCTCGCTGGACGCGGAGTCGCTGGACGTCGCGATCGAAGGCCTCGAGCGACTGGCGGGCGGGCAGCGGATGATCGGCGTGATCTCGCACGTGCCGGAGATCGCTGAGCGGTTGCCGGAGCGCATCGATGTGCTGAAGTCGCCCGACTCGAGCCGCATCGCGGGCGCGGTGGCGTCGGTCGAGCCGCCGCCGGTGCCGCACCTCGTTTAGCCTCTGGACTGAGCCTCGCCGCCCTCGAGGCCGTACGATGCGGCCATGACCTCGATGACTCCAGAGACCTCGATGGACGGATCTCACGTCGCGGCGCTGTACCACCATCCGGTGAAGGGGCTGACGCCCGAGTCGGTTGAGCACCTCAAGGTGCTCGCGAGCGGGGCGGTCGAGGGTGATCGCGTCCTCGGGCTGCAGCTGGCCGACGCGGGGCCGCCCGTGCGTGGGGAGTGGTGGCCGAAGGACCGCTTCGTCACGCTGATGACGACGCCGGGGCTCGCCCGCCTCGATGCGCGCTTCGACGTGGAGTCGCGGCGGCTGCGCCTCGAGGCTGGCGGGGAGTTGCTGGCGTCAGCGCAGCTCGATGACGTGTCGGAGCGAAGCGCCCTCGAGGCGGCCGCGACGGAGTTCGTGCTGTCGCTCGACGAGAACCCGCTGGCGGGGCGGCCGGAGCGTGCGCCGCTGCGGTTGGTGGGCGACGGACGCACGCCCCGGTTTCATGACCGTGGCGCGCGGCAGGTCACGATCCTCAACCGCGCCTCGGTGCGAGCGCTGACCGAGGCGATCGGCGCGCCGATCGACGAGCGGCGCTTCCGCGGGAACGTCGTCCTCGATGGGCTGGCGCCGTGGGACGAGTTGACGTGGGTCGGGCGGGACATCGTCCTCGGGAGCACGCGGTTCCGGGTGACGGGACCGGTGATTCGCTGCCTCGCGACGCACGCGGATCCCGAGGGCGGTGGCCATGACCTGCCGGTGATGCAGACCCTCGTGCGGGCGTTCGAGCAGGAGCAGCCGACGATGGGCGTGCTGGCCGAGATGCGGGGCGGGGGCGGCGACCTCGATGTGGGCGCGGGTCTCGAGGTGCGCGCGGAGAGCTAGGCGCGGCGGATGCGCGGGCCGATCGCGAAGTTCGCGAACATCGAGACGATCGAGATGATGATGGCGCCGACGACGGCGTCCCAGAAACCATCGACGTAGAAGTTCAGGTCGAGTTTGCCGGCTGCCCAGGCGGTGGCGCCGAGCATGGCGGCGTTCACGACGATGACGAACAGGCCGAGGGTCAGGATCACGAGGCAGCACGAGAGCAGCAGCGCGATCGGGCGCACCAGCAGGTTGACGATCGTGAAGATGGCAGTGCCGGCGAGGAGGGATTGCCAGTCCTCGATGCGGATGCCGGGCACGATCACGGACGCGAGGAAGAGCCCCGTCGCGGCGACGACGAAGCGCAGCAGCAGGACGCCCGGGCTGGCGGGGTCCGGCGACTGGTAGCGGTAGAAGACGACGCGGCTCACAGGCCGAGTGTATCGCTCGCGACCTAGGCCCCTCGGCCTCGGTGCGGGCTAGACCTCGTCGAGTCGGACGACGCGGCCGCCCTCGTTCCACGAGCGGTAGACCGCCTCGGTGAACTGCATGTAGCGCACACCGTCCTCGAAGTTGGTGAGCTCGACGGGGGCACCGTCGCGGATCGAAGCGACGAAGTCGGCCTCGACCTGCCAGCCGTGCGCCGTGCCCTCGTCGGGGTCGAGCGGCGCGACTTCGCCTCCGACTGGCGCGAAGGACATCGAGTCGCCCACCCGCCAGTGGAGCGTGCCGTTCGAACCGTAGACGGAGACGCCATTCGCCTCGACGGTCGCGTTCGCGACAGTGCTCAGTCGCATCGTGAGTCGCGCACCGCTTTCGAGGCGGCCGATCACGCCGAGGCTGTCGGGCACGTCGAGGGTGACCGGCTGGTCGCTGTCGCCGTCGATGCGCGAGGTGATGAAGGTCTCGGCGTCGGCGGCGACGCGCTCGAAGGGGCCGAGCCAGCGCTGCACGGCCTCGGCGAGGATGCCCATGATCATGACGTTGGCGCCGGAATAGCGCTGCTGTTCGCGCCAGTGCGGGGGCGCCTCGCGCAGGCTGTTGCCGTTCATCGAGGTGACGTGGACCTCGCGGATCATGCCGAGCGAGCCGTCGGCGACGAGTCGGCGGATCGTGCGCCACGACTTGAAGTCGAACGGTGCCGGCACGATCTGGGCGACGAGGTCGGGGTGGGCCTGGGAGGCGGCGAGCATGTCGCGGGCCTCGGAGGCGTTCATCGCCATGCGGGCCTCGACGAGGACGTGCTTGCCGGCCTCCAGCGCGCGCACGACGAAGTCGCGGTGCATGTAGGGCCAGGTGCCGATGCAGACGGCATCGATGTCGTCGGCGCCGAAGATGTCGTCGGGGTCGATGGTCACCCGGTCGATGCCGTGGGCGTCGGCGACGCGTTGGCCACTGGCCTCTGAGCGGTTGCAGACGGCGACGAGCTCCACGCCCTCGATGGCCTGCAGGCCGGGGATGTGGCGCAGGGTCGTGTTGGCGCCGGCGCCGATGAAGCCGACGCGGAGTGGTTCAACCATGAGGGAGTTCCTTGCTGTTCGCTGCTGCTCGATCGGGACGGGAGTGTCCCCGTTTCGTGTGGTCGCGACAACCGTGGGAGGCTGAGGTCCGCGCTCCGGGCGGGCAGCCCGCCCACCCGCCCCTCTTCAGCGAGGGGCGCAGCCCCTCGCGCTCCCCGGGGTCCGAATCGTCTGCGGACGGCGCACCTCGCGCGGTGCGAGGGGCCCTGCCCCTCGCATCCCCCTGGGGTTCGACCGGCCTCGTGACCGGCGCGCCGCCGTCTAGAGGTTCAGCACCGGGCGCGGGGGCAGCGGCTGCATGGTGTAGGCCGCCGGCAGGTCGACCGTCGGCGTCATTGGCACCTCGATGAGGTGCGGGGCGTTGGACGCGAGGGCGTCGCTGAGGGCGCGCTTCAGCTCCTCGGGCGACGACGCGCGCGTGGCCGGGACGCCGAAGGACTCGGACATCGCGACGATGTCGGGGTTCTTCAGGTCGGACGCGATGGTGTGGCCGTTGAAGCGGGTGTCCTGGATGCGGCGGACGTTGCCATAGGCGTTGTCGTTGAAGACGACGGCGACCAGCGGGATGTTGTGGCGAGCCATCGTCGACAGTTCCTGGACGTTGTAGAAGAAGCCGCCGTCGCCGTTGATCGAGACGACCTTGCGGTCGGGGTTGCCGACCTGCGCGCCGAGGGCGGTGGCGAAGCCGTAGCCGAGCGTGCCCTGGTAGCCCGAGGTCACCATCGTGCGGGGCTCGTAGACGGGGAAGCCGCCGCCGTGGGCCCAGTAGCCGACCTGCGTGCTCTCGCTGACGAGGATGCCGTCGTCCGGCAGGACCTCGCGGATCGCGAGGCCGTAGCTCGACTGGACCGGGAGCTTTGCCATCTCGGCGGTGACCGAGGCCTTGAGGGCGTTCAGCTCGTCGGCACGGGGGGTGCGGGCACGGTTGTGGCCCGGCACGCGCTGGACGAGGTCGGCGAGGCCTCGCTTCGCGTCGCCGACGATGCCGAGGTCCGGCGTGCGGTTGCGGCCGACCTCCTCGGGGTCGATGTCGAGCTGGATGAACTTCTGGCCGGCGGGGGCCTCGGCGGCCATGCGCGGCGGCATGACGAAGCGCGTGCCGACGGCGAGGACGACATCGGCCTCGGGGAGCAGCGCGCCGAGGGCGGAGGCGCCGGTGACGCCTCGGTGGTCGCGGTCGGAGACGGCGCCGCGGCCGTTGTTCGTCATGTAGACGGGGGCCTCGAGGATCTCGGACAGCGCGCGGAGCTCCTCCCACGCGCCGGCGGACAGGACGCCGCCGCCGGAGACGATGAGTGGGCGCTCGGCCTTGCCGAGCAGCTCGGCGGCCTGCTCGATGAGGTCGGGGTCGGCCTCGGCGCGGCTGAAGGCCTCGGGCTCGAGGAGGGTGACGTCGCCGACGCGCTCCAGCACGTCAGGCGGGATCTCGATCTCGACGGGCCGCGGGCGGCCGGTCTGCAGCTCGCGCATTGCGCGGTGGACCATCGCGGGGATCTCCTGCGGGGTCATGGCGCGCTCGACGTGCTTGCACACGGCGGAGATGGTCTCGAGCTGGTTGTTGATCTCGTGGAGGACGCCGCGGCCGAGGCCGATGAGGTCGGACTGGATCTGGCCGGAGATGGCGAAGACCGGCGAGGAGCACGCGTAGGCCGTCGAGAGGCCGGCGGCGGCGTTCAGCAAGCCGGGGCCGGGCACGACCATGAAGGTGCCGATGCGACCGGTGGTGCGGGCGAAGCCGTCCGCCATGTAGGCGCAGGCTTGCTCGTGCCTGGTGTGGAGCACGGTGATGGCGTCGCGCTCGTCGTAGAGCGCGTCGAACGCGAAGTCCATCTGGATGCCGGGCAGGCCGAAGATGGTGTCGATGCCCTCGATCTTGAGGGACTGCACGAGGGCCTGCCCGCCGGTCATCTCTGTCATGTCGAAGCCTCCTGGCCGCTAGCGGAGCCGCCACGGTACAGGGTTCCGTCTACCCTCGCGAGGCGGCCGAATACGGGCTGGACGCGTTATCCAATAGTGGTCCACGGGTCGTCAACAGGCTCTTCAACGGGGCTTGTGTGCCCCGTCTACACTGCCCCCGATGCGGGTACTTCTCGTCGGTATCGACACGCAAACGGCGGCTCAAATCGAGGCGGCGCTGGGCCTCGAGATCGACGATCTCGAGTTCGAGCAGCGTGCCGCCGCGCGCCTCGAGGCGGACGATGTGCGGGCGTTCGACCCGGACGTCATCTTCGTCGACGCGCGCGCGCTCGAGGCCTGTCCCACGGTGCGTCGCGCCTCGGATCAGCCGATGCTCGTGCTGACGGGCAACGAGCCGATCGACCGTGGACGCGCGCTGCGCCTGGGGGCGACGGGCTTCGTGAGGCAGCCTTTCCTGCCGGCCGACCTGCTGACGCGCGTGCGCGCGGCGGCACGGCTGCTGGGCGAGCCGACGGGCGCCGGCGGGCAGCCTGCCTTTGAGGCAGGTCCGCTGCGGATCGACTATGCTGCTCGCTCGGTGACCGTCAGTGGCGGAGCAGTGCGGCTCTCCGCCGTCGAGTACGGCATCCTCTACCACCTCGCGCGGCATGCCGGGCGCACGCTTTCGCATCGCACGCTCCTCTCCAAGGTGTGGGGGCGTGAGTTTGCGGATGACATCGAGTGCCTGACGGTCCAGGTGGAACAGCTGCGCGTGAAGCTGAACGATGCCGGTGCGGGTCCGCCCGGCATCACGAGTCGCCAGGGGGTGGGTTTCGCGTTGATCGCGGAACCCCTATCGTCCCCCGCCCGGCCCGCGTGACGCCGCGGGAGTGAAGGACGCGCATTCGATGAATTGGGACGAGCGCGAACGAACCTCGGGCGTCGTCGCAGACTGGATTGCCTCCGGTCGGCGCCCGTACGCGGACGTGCTTCGCAACCTCGGAGAGCTGCTGGTCGCCATCGCCGAACACGATGGCGCCGAGCGCACCTCGCCACCCCAGCGGGCGCGGGGCGATGCAGTCACGGCCGGCGGTCCAGCCCGCGCGGCCAGGGAGGGAACCATGACTGAGACGACGGAGCGGGCCACGCGGGAGGCGTTCTTCCCTCCGCCGTTGCCATCGGCCGAGGCGCCCTCGACCGAGGACATCGCGATGATGCTCGCGGACGCGCGCGCGCGTGCGCATGAGCTGATCGACCAGTCGGTTGCCCGGGCGAAGGAGATGCTGGAGCGACGACAGCCGGCCGTCGACGAGGCGGCGACGAACGCGCAGCGTGAGGCGCAGCGCCTCGCCCTCGAGCGGCTGCGGCGATCCGTGGCCGAGATCCACTCCGACATTCGTGCGCTGCACGCGCGCCTCGATGGGATCGAGGGGCTGCTGCGACAGCGCCGCGAGCCCGACACCTCGACGAGCGCGGCGAACTCGGGCGGTACGCCGACCGCGACCGCACGCCCATCGGCCGCCGCCGCCTCGACGGCTGCGCCCTCGGCCTCGAAGGCCGCCGCACCGGCAGCGAAGTCGACGGCGCCGAGCGCCACGACCGCGCCGGCGGCCAGTACCACCGACTCGGCTGCGCCGACGGCGCGCCCGACGATGCCGGCTCGGAGTGAGTCGGAGCGCACTTCGACCTCGAACACCGCGAGCTCGACGGCCACGACCGGCTCGACCGCGACGCCGGCGCGCGACGAGCGCGCTGAGGACGCCGCCAAGCAGGAGGCGTCCTCGGACGCTGGCACGTCCTCGGCGACGGCCACGCCGGATGCGGTCGCCGCCGTGCGGGCCGAGCGGACCGAGCGCAGCTCCGAGGAGCGCGCCGCCCTCGCGGCCGGTGCGCGGGCCTCGCTGGCCACGGCTACCGACGAGGACGACGCGAAGGCCGAGACCTCGGGTGGCGCGAAGTCCGAGGACGCGGAGCGAGCGGGCACCTCGACGGCGGCGACGGCTTCGGCGCCGACGGACGCGCGCAGCGAGGCGACTTCCGCCGCCGCCTCGACGGCCGCGACCTCGGACGCGGAGCGAACCGCCGAGCAGCACGCGGAGCCCGCGACGGCGACGCCGAGCGAGGCAGCCGCGCGGGCGACGAGCGCTGAGACGAGCGAGCCGCCCGTCGAGCAGGCGCACCGCCGGATCGAGGACGCCGTCGCCACGGCGCTCACGGCCGCGCGGAATGCCGCGATAGCCGCCGCGAAGCCGGCGCTGCCCTCGAGCCTGGCCGGCAGCGGGCGTGACCGCGAGACCTCGAACCTCGACGAGTCGACGGAGGCGCCGCCTGCCAGTTCGGCCACGACGACCCGTACGCCGGCCTCGGTCGGGTCTGGCGCGCGCAACGAGCTGCAGAGCGCGGCGCCGGCGGAGCCTCGGACGAGCGAGGCCTCCAAGGAGCAGACGTCATCGAGCTCGACGGGTGCGACCTCGACGTCCGCCGCGAGCACCCCGAGCGCGGCTCGCAGCGAGGCGCCTGCCTCGGCGCGACCGGCCGGGCTGTGGACGCCGCCGACGGTGGCGCCGCCAACGCCCGCTCAGCCTCGAGCGGAGGCGCCCGCTGAGGTTGCTTCGAGCGAGGCGACGCAGAAGAAGGACGAGTCCGAGGCGGCACGTGACGCCTCGAGTGAGGCAGTGGAGCGCACCGTGGCGGCCTCGGCGCTGCGTCAGGAGAGCGAGCGGCGCTCGCCGCTGACGCCCACGCCGCGGCCGTTCACGCCCGTGACGCCGCCGAGCGGGAGCGCGACGCCGACCGTCGAGCGGGTCGTCGAACCTGCCTCGCAGGGGCTGCCGCGATTCGCGACGCCGGTGCAGTCCGGTAGCGAGCGGGCCACCGAAGAGGCCGAGGCGACCTCACCTCGGACGTCGGCGCCGCCGGCCTCGTTGCGGCCGAACCCGCCGACCCTGACGCCGCCGCGCGGCCACTCGGACGCGCCGCCGGCGGAGACCTACGTCCCGGGCAAGGCCGCCGAGGCGCTCACTCGTGAGGAACCGGCCTCGGAGGCCGCGGAGAGCAGCAGCAAGTCGACTGCCTTCCCCGGTGGAGGTGCGATCGTCGTTCGCGTGTCGCCCATCTCGGGCTTCCAGGGGCTGATGCGCGTGCAGGACGCGATTGCGAACCTGCGAGAGGTGCGCGAGGCCGCCGTCGAGGCGTACGCTCGGGGCGAGGCGCAGCTGCGCGTCGCGCTGGTCGACGAACTCGCGCCGGAGCGCCTGACCAAGGCGCTCTCGGACGGGCTCGGCCAGGACGCGAAGGTTGAGGCAGCCTCGGTCGATGAGCGCACCATGCGGGTGACGCTGGCGTAGCCGCCGTCGCGGCTGGCTGGAGGACGCGGCATCTTCGATCAGCTCGCGTTCGATCCAGAGGTCGGCTCGACGCTCCGACGCATCTCGGCCGCCACGCGCCGCCTGCAACTGGCGGCGCTCGTGGCGGTCGTGGCCGTCTTCGGCGCGCACCTCGCGGTGTGGTGGGCCCGCTTCGACGGATTCGACGGCACGGTCCTCGCGGTCGACACGTTGCTGGCGGTGGCGGCGCTCGTCGCGATCGCGACGCACATCGAATCGCTGGCGCGCGAGCGTCGGCGCTCGGCGATGCTGCGGCTCATGGCCTCGACGTACTCGGTGCCGCGGGGGATCAACGAGACCGCGGGCGCGGGCGTCGAGCTGCTGGTGGCGGCCGGGTTCGCGGACGCTGGTGTCGCCGCGATCGTCCGCACCGAGGCGGGCGGCGGCGTTGCCACGGGCGACGACGCACTGGGCGACGTCGCGATGCTCAACGCCGTCGGGACGGCCGGGTTCCCAGAAGGCCTCGAGGAGCCGAGCGCCGACAGCCTGCCGATCTCCGCAGTGCACGAGTTCCGCATCGGGCGCGAGGCGACGGAGACCGATCGCTGGCTCGCGCCCCTCGGGGAGGACCTCGGACCTCGACCGTGGGTGGCGCGCATCCCGCTGCACAACGGCGAGGAGACGCTCGGCGCGCTGCTGCTGGTAGCGCGGCATCGAGGGGCGCTGCAGGACGAGGGACTGCTGCAGCTGATCGCCTCGTTGATGGGCGGCGCCCTCGACTACGCGCGGCTCTACCAGGCGGCCTACGACCAGGCGCGCGACCTGGAGGCGCAGGATGGGCGGCGTCGCGAGTTCCTGAACGCGATCTCACACGAGCTGCGGACCCCGCTCACCTCGATCCGGGCGTTCGCGGAGCTGCTGAGCGAGCAGCGGCGGCCGACGCGGGGGCGTCGACGTCCCTCGGACGACGAGCTGCTGCAGTCGCTGGCGCGCGGGGTCGACCGGCTGAGCGAGCTCGTCGAGGACCTGCTGGGTCTCGGGCGGATGGAGGAGGTCCACGACGTCGTCGAGGTGGGCCCCGTCGAGCTTCGGGCGGTGCTTCACGACGTCGAGACGATCCTGCGGCCGGCGTTCGCGCAGGCGGAGCAGGAGCTGCACCTCGAGCTGCCCGAGGAGCCGGTGTGGGTGCGTGCCGAGACGCGGACCCTCGAGCACGTGCTGATGAACCTGATGTCAAACGCGAACCGACACACACCCTCGGGCGGCAGCGTCGATGTGCGCGTCATCGAGGAGCCGACGGCGGTGCGTGTCGAAGTGCACGACAGCGGGCCGGGCATCGAGGCGGCGGACCGCGACCGCATCTTCGAGCCGTTCTATCGCGTGCAGCGGCCGGGCGTGGCGCAGGTGCCGGGGGCGGGCCTCGGGCTCGCGATTGCGCGTCGGAGCGCCGAGCGCCTGCGGGGGCGGTTGTGGGTGGATGGCGAGACGGCGGCGGGGGACGGCGGGGCGCGCTTCTGCCTCGAAGTACCCGCACTGCCGGCCTCGGAAGTGCCGCTGCCGATCGAGGAGCCCGAGGTGGCGCCCGCCGAGCCGGACCCGCAGCTGCGGATGGACCTCGTCGAGGGTCGAGGCGTGGAGCGCTGAGCTCACGCTGTCGCCCTCGGTAGCGGTGCTGCCGCTCCTCGGGTGTGTGCCGTAGCCTGAGGCCATGCACGTCTCTCACCTCGAGCTCTCGAATGTGCGCTCGTTTCGACGCCTCGAGCTCCCGCTCGCGCCGGGGATTCACGTCGTCGTCGGGTCGAACGCCAGCGGGAAGACGAACCTGCTCGAGGCGATCGCGATGCTGGCGACGACGCGCGGGGTACGCGGCGGCAGCGACGGCGAGCTGATCTCCTGGGACGCCGTTCGGGAGGACCCGCTGCCCGCGGCGCGGTTGGCGGCGCAGGTCGAATCCAACGGCGGGCGGACGAGCATCGAGATCACCGTGATCGCGCGGGCGGGCGGCCTCGCGGCGAGCGCGGACGCGCCCACGGCCTCGAGGCGGTTTCGCGTCAACGGCGTCGCGCGGCGGGCCTCGGACCTGATCGGGCGGCTGCGCGTCGTCATGTTCTCCGCGGACGACATCGCGATCATCGACGGATCGCCCTCGGGGCGGCGCCGTTTCCTAGACATCACGCTGTCGCAGCTCGATGGACGCTACGTGCGTGCGCTGCAGCGCTACGGGCGCGTGGTTCAGCAGCGGAACAGCCTGCTGCGGCAGTTCCAGGGCCGGCGGCACGACCCGAACGAGCTCGAGTTCTGGGACGGCGAGCTGGCGACGGCGGGGGCCGTGATCCTCGGTGGGCGGGCGCGGCTGCTGTGCGAGCTGGGGAAAGAGGCGGCGGCGCGCCACGCGGAGCTCTCGACGGGGTCGGCGCCCCTCGAGATCGCGTATCGCCCGGCGGTGCCGGACGGCCTCGACGTGGGCCAGCCGGAGGAGGCGCTCGAGGCGGCGCTGCGCGAGGCGCTCGAGCAGGGGCGGGCGCACGATGTGCGGCGGGGAGTGACGCAGATCGGGCCGCACCGCGACGACGTCGCGTTCCTCCTCGGCGGGCACGACGCGGGCGCGTATGCCTCGAGGGGGGAGCAGCGCACGGTGGCGCTGGCGCTGCGCCTCGCCGAGGTGGCGCTGTCGACCTCGAGGACGGGCGAGCCGCCCCTGCTGCTGCTCGACGACATCCTCTCGGAGCTCGACGAGGAGCGGCGGGCGCGGGTGATCCATGCTGCGTACGACGTCGACCAGGTGCTGATTACGACCCCGGACGGCGATCGTCCGACGGCGGAGGAGCTGCCCGGCGCGCGGCGTTACCGGTTATCGGAGGGCGCGCTGCATCCCATCGAGGCGTCGACGTAGCCTCGTTCGGCGCAGCCGCGGCACCTTGGTACCATCGGGCTTCCTGAGCGCCCGGGCTGCCTCGGGCGCGACCGATCGAGCACGACGCAAGGAGCAGCGGTGCTGGACATCACCCGCATCGACCACATCAGCATGGCCGTCAGCGACGCCGAGGCACAGGTGCAGTTCCTCGAGGGGTTGCTGGGCTTCGAGGCGACCGGGACCTGGACCGAGCAGACCGACGGGTATCGCGGCGTGAACCTGCGGGTGCCGGGCCGGTCGGACATCAACTGGGAAGTCCTCGAGCCGTTGCGGCCGGACTCGTTCGTCCAGCGCTTCCTCGACTCGCCGATGGGGCCCGGGCTGCACCATGTCACGTTCGAGGTGCCGGACGTCGATGCGACGGTCGAGCAGCTGCGTGACGTGAACATCGAGCCGTGGGGCGACCCGCCGCCGGTGGGCGAGCACTGGCGCGAGGTCTTCATCCACCCTCGAGACGGGCACGGCTTCCTGTTTCAGTTCGCCGGCCGGCACGATCACGACGCGGATGACGACGAGCCGGCGGCGCGTGCCCCACATGAGCCGGGACGCCCTGCCCTCGGGATCACCGCGATCAACCACCTCTCGCACTCGCATCCGGACCGCACGGCCCTCGCGTTCTGGTACGAGCGCGTGTTCGGGATGCAGGGGATCTTCGCGAGCGACGCTTCGGGCGGGCCGTTCTCGACGGCGGTGCTAGAGACGCCGACGCAGCAGATGCGCTGGGAGGTGCTGCAGCCCTCGGGCCCCGGTTCGTTCGTCCAGCGCTTCCTCGATGAGCGCGGGCCTACGATGCACCACGTCACGTTCGAGGTGGGCGACTGGCGCCAGGCCGTCGATGCGTGCGGCGACCACGATGTGCCGATGTTCGGGGAGCGCGAGGGCGTGACCGACGGCGCGCGGTGGCGCGAGGCGTTCATCCACCCTCGACATACGGGGGGGCTGCTGATTCAGTTCTTCTGGGAAGAGCGTCCGGGGGTCTGGATCTAGCTCGCGGGGTCGGAGACGAGGCGTGTGCCGCCGGCGGCGGTGTGGAGGCCCTCCATCTCGTGGACGTCGCCGTAGACCATCAGGCGGTCGCCGGTTCGCAACTGGGTGTTGCCGGCGGGGGCGACGATGAACTCGGCACCGGCGCGCTCGATGCCGAGCAGGCGGCAGGTGCGCAGGGCACCGAAGACCTGCGCCACGGATTGACCCGAGAGGTCGGCCGTCTCGTCACCGAGGACGATCTCGGCGAACATGCGGTTCTCGAGGCCGCCGTGGCGCGTCACGGAATCGATGAAGTCGACGACGAGGGGCTGGACCGCCTGCAGGGCCATGCGTCGACCGGCGATCTGAGCGGGTGAGATGACGCGGTCGGCGCCCGCCGCGAGCAGCCGGCGCTCACCGGACTCGGTGCCGGCGCGCGCGATGATCATGATCTGCGGGTTCAGGGCGCGGGCGGTGAGAGCGACGAAGGCGTTCTCGGCGTCGCTGTCGGCGGCGGCGACGATGACGCGGGCCGTGTCAGCATGGGCCTGGCGCAGCATCGCCTCGTCGGTGGCATCGCCGACGAGGGTCGTGATCTCGGTCTCGCGAGCGCGCTCGGCGACGGCGGGGTCACGCTCGATGACGAGGATCTCCTCGCCTCGCTCACGGAGCTCGAGGGCGACCTCCTGGCCGACGCGGCCGTAGCCGCAGATCACGATGTGGTTTCGCATGCGCTCGATCCTCCGATTGAGCCGCTGCAGGCCGAAGGCGTGCGCGACCTCGCCCAGCACGAGTTCCTCGACGGTGAGCCCGACGACGTAGAGCAGTGCACCGACGCCGATCGGGACGAAGAACAGAGTGAAGATGCGGCCACTCGTGTCGAGCGGCTGGACTTCCTCGTATCCGACGGTCGTGATGCTGATGACCACCATATAGGCGGCGTCGAGCAGGTCCCAGCCCTCGGCGAGCATGTACCAGGCGACGCCGACGAGGGCGATCGCGAGGAGGACCAGCAGCGCGGCCGGGACTCGCCTCGAGAGGAAGCCAGTCCTCACGAGGCCTCGAGGGTCAGGCGGGCGCCGGGCGTGCCCCTACGAGGCGCGCCCGATGCGCTTGCGCTTGTGCTGGACGTAGTCGACGAGGATGTACTCGCCGAGCTTGTCCGGTGTGGTGTAGAAGACGCGGCCACCGTTGATCTTTGCCAGCTGGTTCACGAACTCCTTCAGATAGTAGTTGCGATCCAGCATGAAGGTATTGATGGTGATCCGCTGCTGCGACACGCGCTTCACGGCCTTGAGCGTCTCGCGAATCGTGATGGGGCTGGGCGGGTAGGCGAACTGCGAGCGGCCGCGCTCGAGGTGCGCCGTGGGCTCGCCGTCCGAGATCATCAGGATCTGCCTCGTGGCGCCCTTGTGCTTGGCGAGCAGCTGCTCGGCCATCATGAAGGCGTGGTGCATGTTCGTGCCGAGGACGGACTCGTCCCAGCGCACGTACGGCAGCTCGTGGAGCTTCAACTCGCGGGCGTAGGCCGAGAACCCGATGACGTAGAGGTGGTCGCGCGGGTACATCGACGTGATGAGGTTCTGCAGCGCGAGCGCGACCTTCTTCGCGGCCTGGAACGAGCCTCGCAGGGCCATCGACCACGAGAGGTCGACCATCAGCACGGTCGCCGTCTGGGTCACCAGCTCCGAGCGATAGACCTCGAAGTCGTCGGGGTGCAGGCGGACGGGCATCGAGGCGCCTTCGCGCTCGAGGGCGTTACGGATGGTGCGCTCCATGTGGAGGTGGAACGGGTCACCGAACTCGTAGGGCTTGGTCTCGTCGATGCGCTCGCCGAGGCGGCCGGACTCCGGCGTCGGGTGGTTGCCGATGCCCTGCTTGCGGAGCTGCTTGTAGATCTCGCCGAGGGCCTTCTGGCCGATGGTGCGCATGCCTCGGGGCGTGAGCTCCCAGGCGTCGCCGTCGCGCCGCACGTAGCCGGCCTTCTCCAGCACCTCGAGGAGCTGCTTCAGCTCATCGAGGGTGTCGACGGCGTCGTCGCCGAGCAGCTCCCGCAGGGCATCGACGTCGATGTGCTCGAGGTCGCCGCCGTACTGGGCGCGCTCGAGGTCGCGCTCGAGGCCATCGATGTCCTGCATCTGGCGCATGAGCTCCATGGCCGCCTCGAGACCGATCTCCTCGTCGCCGCGGAACGGGTAGGAGGAGGCCTGGTCCCTGGAGGGGTTGAGGAAGTCGAGGTTCTGCGCGAGCTGGCTCAGCTCGCCCTCGAGCTCCGGGTCGCCGAGCTTGTCGCCCAGCATCGACTGGAGCTGCTCACGCTGGTCGCCGGGGAGTGACTCCATCAGCGACTGCATGGCGGACATCTGCGCCTGCATCTGCTGGATCAGCTCGTCGAGCGACTGCGGCGGGTTGTCGCCGAACATGTCGCCGAACTGCTCCATGAAGTTCTCGAAGTCGGGCTCACCGCCGCGCATGCGCTCGGTGAGCATGTCGTTGAGGGCGCGCGCCATGTCTTTCATGCGCTGCATGTCGCCCTCGGACATCTGCTCGACCATCTGCTGCACGTTCTGGAAGAACGAGTTCACCATGGACTGGCGGAGGCTCTCGACGAGCTCCTGGAACTTGTGCTGTGCCTCGGGGTTGAGGAACTCGTAGTTCTGGAGCTCGCGCATCTGGCCGGCGGGCTCGGGCGGCAGGTCATCGAGGAAGTCGTTCTTGCGCTCGGCGATGCGCCGGAGCATCTCGGCGAACTGCTCCTCCTCGGAGCGGCCGTCCTGGGCGGCGCCGCCTTCGGCGCCCTGTTCGCCACCCTGTTCGGAGCCGGGCTGGCCCGGCTGCCCGGGCTGTTGCTGGCCCGCCTGGCCTCGTTGCCCGGCCTGACCGCGCTGACCGCGCGCACCGCTCATCGAGGGGGTGCCGCGTGCGGAGGAGGGGGCGCCGTTCGCGCCCTCGGAGCCGGGTGCGCCGGACTCGCCCTGATCGCCGTCGGCGCCCGCCTCACCCTGCTCGCCGGAATCGCCTTCGGAGGGCTCGCCCGACTGCTGGTCGCTGGGGGCCTCGCCGGCCTGGTCGCCGCCCTGGGGCTGGCCGCCGGCCTGCTCCAGGCGCTCGCGGAGCGTGTCGCGCTCGAGACCGAGGATCTCCTCCAACTGTCGCTGGATGTCCTCCATGATCCCGGAGAGGTCGAACTGGTCGAGGCGCTGGCGGCGCTGCTGGCGCAACTGCTGGAGGAGGTCGCGGAGGCCCTGCATGCGATCGCCCTGCGGGGTGCGCATGCCGCGCTGCATCAGGTTGCGCAGCGCGTGCTGGAGGTCGCCGAAGTTCATGAGGTCGTCGGTGAGCGCCTCGAGCACGTCGGCGGCGTCGAGCGTCGGGATGTCCTGTGTCCCGTCCCACTCGGAGTATCGGTAGCGCGTCGTCATGAAGTCCCCTGACCGCCGGCCGTGCCGGCGCGGTGTGCTTGTCGCTTAGCCTCGGTAGCGCGCCGCCTGTCCGGCGACGGTGTCCTTGTTGAGGCGCTTGTTCAGGTGCAGCCCCTCGAGGACGAACTCGACGGCCGAGGCCTGCACGGCCGGCGTGCCGTCGCTCGTGACCTGTGCCACGGCCTCCTTGAGCCCCTCGACGTCCTTCAGGAGGCCCTGGTACTCCGCAGCGGCCATCACCTCGCCGGTGTCGACGGAGATGCCGTTCTTGAAGGCCTGCACGATCGGCTCCATGTCGGCAGCGTCGCAGCGGCGGTTGAAGACCGCCACGATCGCGCCCTGGAGCAGCCGCTCGAGGACCTGCTGGTCACGACCCTCCTCGACGGTGTCGAGCTCCACCTTGCCCTGGAGCGAGGGGAGCACGAAGGGGAGGTCGGAGATGCGCGGCACCACGTCCGTCTCCTGGAGGCGGATGGCGCGCCGGAGCGCGTTCGCGAGCATCGCCTCGTAGTTCGCCACGGAAGCGCGGACGGAGACGCCGGAGCGCTGATTCACGTCCGGCGAGCGGCGGGCGAGGCGCGTGATCTCAGCGACGATCTCGGCCATGTACTCGGGGACGATGACGTTGTAGTCGTCGAGGGAGAGGTGGGCGCCCTCGGACGCCATGATCTCCATCTCCGCCTCGATGGTCTGGGGGTAGTGAGTGCGGATCTGGGAGCCGTAGCGGTCCTTGAGCGGGGTGATGATGCGCCCGCGGTTCGTGTAGTCCTCGGGGTTGGCGGTGGCGACGATGAAGACATCGAGGTCGAGGCGGACCTTGTGGCCTCGAATCTGGATGTCGCGCTCTTCCATCACGTTGAGGAGGCCGACCTGGATGCGCTCGGCGAGGTCGGGCAGCTCGTTGATGGCGAAGATGCCGCGGTTGGTGCGCGGGATGATGCCGTAGTGGATGGTCAGCTCGTCGGAGAGGTAGCGGCCCTCGGCGACCTTGATCGGGTCCACCTCGCCGATGAGGTCGGCGATGGTGATATCCGGGGTGGCGAGCTTCTCGCCGTAGCGCTCATCGCGGTGCATCCAGCGGATGGGGGCGTCGTCGCCCATCTCCTCGACGATCTGCTTGCCGGGGGCGCTGATCGGGTTGAAGGGGCTCTCCGGGATCTCGGCGCCGGCGAGGACGGGCGTCCACTCATCGAGGAGGGAGGTGAGGCTGCGGATGATGCGGGACTTCGCCTGGCCTCGTTCGCCGAGCAGGATGATGTCCTGGCCGGACAGAATCGCGTTCTCGATCTGCGGGATGACCGTCTCGTCGTAGCCGACGATGCCGGGGAAGAGGTTCGCACCTGAGCGCAGGCCGGCGATGAGGTTCTTCCTCATCTCCTCGCGCACCGGCAGCACGGACGTGACGCCGGATGCGCGCAGCGCGCCGAGGGTCATTGGTCGTTCGCTCGTCAACGCGCCAGTCCTCCCCTGGGGGCAGGCGGTTCGCACCGAGTGCGCCTGCCGTGATGTTCCGAAGCCGTTCAGCGGATGTCTGCCGAACGTGGCGCCAGTATACGCCCCCCGTCAGCGCGCCTGTCCGGGGCTCGACGAGCCCCCTCGATATGCAACGAGCCCCGCGTGAGCGGGGCTCGTGACTTCGCGGCGGAGGACGGTTCGCCTAGGAGGCGACGGCCTCCACGCTGAGGTGCTCAGGGGCGACGATCTCGACGAGCTCGGGGTGGCGGACCAGACGCTCGACGGCGCGGCTCAGGCGGGAGTCGCGGACGATGAGGACCTCTTCGGTCTCGAGGAGGTCGCCGACGCCGACGTCGAGGGCCTTCGCGACGCCGAGGAAGGTCGAGAGCGGGAGGTCGCGCTTGCCGGTCTCGTAGTTGGAGAGGGAGGCCTGGGTGATGCCGGCGACGCGGGCGACCTCGGCCTGCGAGAGGTCGCGGCGGAGCCGCCACTCGCGGATGCGCTGACCGACTTCCTTGCGGTGGAGACTCGTGTGGTTCGTCGTGCGGGGCATGGTCTCTCTTCTCACTCGGATCGCCGCGAGGCGAAAGCAGTTTGGTCGGTGGGCGCGGGTAGCGCCCACAAATGTTCTCACATCGTCATTGTGCCCACAAGCACAATGAGACGAGCACAGAGAGGTTTTTACGTTTGTTGCCGAGGAGTGTCAGGTTCGGAGCGCTGGAGGGGGCTAGGGAAGGATCTCGATGATGCCGACGTGGCCGACCTCGTTGATCCATGCCCAGCCTGAGGCGGCCGAGTTGAACCAGATGTCGCGGTGGAGTCCACCGACGGCGCTCCCGGTGTCCGCGCAGCGATAGACGCGGTTCAGCGGGTCGCCCTGGATGCGGAACTGCTGGCCGAGGTAGGCGGCGTCGCACGCGGCAACGCCCGGCGCGACGTGGCTGCCGTCGGCGGTGTAACCGCAGAAGCCGCCGCCATCGC
This sequence comes from Dehalococcoidia bacterium, assembly GCA_041390625.1. GTDB lineage: Bacteria > Chloroflexota > Dehalococcoidia > UBA2979 > UBA2979 > RBC038. The sequence goes on from JAWKPM010000006.1 coordinate 116,818, forward strand.
CGCCGCCGACCGAGGGGTCGAGGTGCTGGCAGTAGTAGAAGGAGAGCGTCACCTGGACGCGGTCGCCCCCGCCGAGGGGGTACGGCGTCGATGCGACCGGCGGCGCAGTCTCGATGGGAGCGGCGGCGGGCGGCTCGACGCTCAGGAGGCGCGCGGTCTCGTGCACGGCGTCGGTGGCCTGCACGCGGGGCATGTCCATGTCCTCGGGCGGGCCGATCTGCGCCGCCAGCAGCTCGGGGGCGGGGCGCTCGACGGGCTCGATGAGCGCCGCCTTGCCGGCGGTGCCGAGGAAGCCGGAGGCGTCCGCCACCGTGGGCGCACCGACATTCATGCGGTACGCCGCCGCTCCGGTCAGCACCGCGACGGCGAGAGCTCCCGCCGCGACGACGCTGCCGATCTGGAGCCACCGCTCCATGGGTGAGGTTCGATGTCCACTCACGAAGGGGGAGTATGTCAGGCTGGCAGTGCCAACGCCTACCCCCTAAGGGTCACAATCATCACGAAAGCAATGACGGTGATCCACCGGGCGAGAGGCCTCGGGAGCGGTGCGACGGGCGTGGATCTAGCTGAGCAGGCCCTCTGCGCGGAGGTCGCCGATGGCCGAGCGGAACGCCTCGACGGTGCGATCCACATCCTCGGGACCGTGCGCGCTCGAGACCATGCCGCCGGCGCCCATGAGGTCGACGCCGTGGTTGTAGAGCGCCCAGCGGAGGGGGGACATCAGGTCGTCGGCGACTCCAAGGGGCTCCTCGGCGGCGTCCCACTCGATGTCGGCGGGACGCGGGGCGTCGTAGCCGAGGTTGAAGTGCCACATCGAAGAGACGGCCCAGGCGGAGCCGGGGACCGACGCTTCCGCGAAGAGCGCGTTCAGGCCTCGGACGATGGCGGCCGCGGTCTCGTCGGCACGCTCGACCTCGCCGCCGGCGGCGATCAGCTGGAGGCAGGTGATGCCGGCGACGGCCGAGACGGGGTTCGCGTTGAAGGTGCCCTGGTGCGAGATGCGGTGGCGCTGGTTCCAGTCCTGGTCCTCGGCGCGGATCTCGAGCATCGAGACGATGTCGTCGCGGCCGGTGACGCAGCCGCCGGGGAGGCCGCCGGCGAGGATCTTCGCGTGGGTCGAGAGGTCCGGTGTGACGCCGTAGCGCTCGGACGCGCCGCCGGGCGCCATGCGGAAGCCCGTGATCACCTCGTCGAGGATGAAGAGCGTGCCGGTCTCCTCGGTGAGACGCCGCGCCTCGCGGAGGTACTCCGGCGAGAGCGGGTGGGTGCCCCAGTGGGCGCCGGTCGGCTCGAGGATCACGGCGGCGACGTCGCGGCCCGCGAGGGCCATGCTCAGCGCCTCGACATCGCCGGCCGGCACGATCGTCAGGGCGTCGTAGAAGCCCTCGGGGACGCCGGGCGAATGCGGGTGCGGATCATCCTCGCGGAGGCGGCCGACGACGAGGTCGTGCCATCCGTGGAAGTGCTCCTCGAGCTTCACGACGCGCTCGCGGCCGGTGTAGGCGCGGGCGAGGCGCAGGGCCATCATCGTGGCCTCGGTGCCGGAGCTGGTGAAGCGGACGCGCTCGGCGCAGGGGACCATCGAGATCACCTGTTCGGCCCACTCGATCTCCCAGCGGTGCGAGGAGCCGAAGTGGGTGCCTCGGGTGTAGGCCTCCTGCACGGCCTCGACGACCTCGGGGCGCTGGTGCCCGAGGAGGAGAGCGCCGTGGCCGCCGATGTAGTCGACGTACTCGTTGCCGTCCACGTCCCACTTGCGGCTGCCGGCAGCTCGTTCGACATAAATTGGAAACGGGCGGAAGGCACGGGTGTCGTGCGTCACGCCCGAGGGGAAGGCGGCGGCGCCACGGGCGGCGAGCGCCTTCGACCCGTGGTGGAGCGCCTCGTACGTCTCGAGAATCGAAGCCACGAGCTGCCTCCATGCCGCGCGCCGGTCCCGCTGGTGCGACCAGTCTCGCGCTGAGGCCTCGGTCCGGCAATACGAGGCGGGAGGCCGCCCCTCGACGGCCCCGTAGACTGGAGGTTCCCACGGGCGAGGAAGGAGCTCCCGATGCCGAAGCTGAGCGACGAGGCGATCGCCGAGGCGCTGTCTCACCTCGAGGGGTGGGCGCGGGAGGACGACTCGCTGGTGCGGGAGTTCGTGTTGCCGGACTTCGTGGCGGCGCTGGGGCTGATGGCGCAGACCGGCGTGCTGGCGGAGCGGGCGAACCATCACCCCTCGATGGCGAACATCTACAACCGGGTTCGGATTGCGCTGTCGACGCACGACGAAGGTGGGATCACGGAGCGCGACGTGGCGCTGGCGCGCGAGATCACCGACCGCGCCTCGAAGCTGATGTAGCCGGACCTCGGACCGGAGCATGGACGGCCCTTTGGGCCGGCGAGCCCACCCGCCCACCCTTCTTGTGCGAGGGGCTTCGCCCCTCGCGCTCTCCTCGGAACGGGCGCCGGCGCGAGAGCCTCGCGCTGGGGGGCTGCCGACACGCGTCGCGAGGGATTGCCCGCGCATCCTCTCGGGAGCATGTCGACGGCGAGTGCCGCAGCGGCCGGGTCCTTTGCGCCGCGACATCGTGCGGGGGACCGCCGCCCTCGGGCATGCGAGTGGCGCTCGGTGTCTGGAAGTCGAGCCCCCGGGCCTCCTAGTCGAGGCGGTCGGTGTTGGCTTCGACCTCGAGAATGAAGTCGAGCACGATGCGGTTCCAGTCGTCCGGGCGCTCGAAGTAGCCGGAGTGGCCGGCCTTCGGGACGAGGTGGAAGCGCGAGCCGGGGGTGAGGCGGTGTGAGCGCTCGATGAGCTCCGGCGCGACGACGCGGTCGCGCTCGCCGACGAGCCAGAGGATCGGGATGCCGCTCTCGGTGAGCCTGGTGGCGGTCGAGCCTCGATAGTTGAGACGCCTCGGGGCGGGTGCGAGGAAGTCGCGCGGGCGGGGCGGGTTGATGCCGCGGAGCTGGCGGTAGAGGTAGGCGTGCTCAGGCGACTCATCGTAGAAATCGTCGGCGAGGGCGCGGCGGAGTAGTGAGCCCTCGTAGTAGCCCTCGGCCTCGAGCTCGACCTTGCGGTTGCGTGCCTCGTCGTTGACGACGCCGCCGTTCGTGCCGGAGTAGGTCAGCGAGGCGACGCGCTGCGGGGCGCGCGAGAAGAGGCCGAAGGCGGTCCGCCCGCCCATCGAGTGGGCGACGAAGTGCACGCGCTCGAGCTCGAGGTGATCGACGAGGGCGAGCGTGTCCGTGCCGAAGGCGATGCGGCCGGGGCCGTCCTCGAGGTCGGGCGAGCGACCGAAGGCACGGTGGTCGAAGGTAATTGTCGTGAAGTGCCTCGAGAAGGCTGGGACCTGCTGCCACCAGACCATCGCGTTGCCGCCGGCGCCGTGCGCGAGGAGGACGGCCGGTGCCGTCCCCGGCGCGGGGCCGTGCACCTCGTAGTAGAGGCTGAAGCCGTCATCGAGGTCGAGGTGCGGCACGCTCGCGCTCCTCGTCGGTCCAGGGAACGCCGGTGGCGTTCGCGATGTAGTCGAGCACGTCCTCGATGTCGCCGTAGATGTCGTCATCGGGGTCGCAGATCTCGCGTGCACGCAGCATGGTCGCCGTCGCGGCGTCGAACAAGTCCTCGAAGGTGTGGTCGACGGGCTGGTGCCGCGCGCGGAGGCCGCCGCGCATCATCGACTGCGCCACGAACTCCTGGCACCAGCCGAGGGTGTAGAGGATGCCCACGTCCTCGGGGGCGAGCTCGGCGGCACGCTCCAGGGCGGCGAGGCCGTCGGCGAAACGACGTTTGCGAGTCACGAGGGTGTTGCCGAGGTAGGCGTGGGCCTCGGCGAGGTCGGGGGCGAGCTCGATGGCGCGCATGGCCTCGGTCAGGGCGGTGTCGACGTCGTCGGCGGCGTGGAGCTGCATCGCGCGCTGGAGGGCGGCGCGGGCCTCGACGTGTGCGGGGTCGGGTTCGGGGCTCATGCCCTCATTCTACGGGTGCGTCGAGGCCTCGCCTCGGTCGGGCATGTCGAGCGCGGGGAGCACGACCGGGCGGCCGCTGTCGGGGTCGAGCATCACCCGCACACGGGTGCCGAAGAGGCTCGACACGCCCTCGGCGGTGAGGACCTCGGTTGGAGCGCCATCGAAGACGACTGCGCCGTCGTGGAGGCCGATCACGCGGTCGGCAGCGTGGGCTGCCTGGCTGAGGTCGTGCAGCACCATCACCACCGTCAGGCCTCGGTCGCGGTTCAGGCGGGCGAGCAGGCGCAGCAGGTCGGCCTGGTGGCCGATGTCGAGGAACGTCGTGGGCTCGTCGAGGAGGAGGACGTCCGGCTCCTGCGCGAGCGCGAGGGCGACCCAGGCGCGCTGACGCTCGCCGCCGGAGAGCGTGCCGAGGGTGCGATCGGCGAGCTCATCGACCTCGGCGAGGCTCATCGCGGTCTCGACGGCGCGGCGGTCGGCCTCGCCGGCGGCCGTGAGCCAGCGGCGATGAGGGTAGCGGCCGCGCCAGGCGAGCTCGCCGACGGTGAGGTCGACGGGTGCGATCGGCGACTGGGGGAGGTAGGCGACACGCCTCGCGACGGCCTTCGGCGCGAGCGCCTCGAGCGGTTCGCCCTCGAAGAGCACGGCGCCGGTCGTCGGGCGCAGCGAACCGGAGAGCAGGCGGAGCAGGGTGGACTTGCCGGAGCCGTTGGGACCGAGGATGGCCGTGACCTCGCCTCGGCGGACCTCGAGGGAGAGCTCGCGCACGGCGAGGTGCGCGCCGAGGCGGGCGCTCGCGCCGCGTAGCTCGAAGACGGCGGTGCCTCGAGCGGCGGTCATGTGCGGGTTCGGATCAGGAGCAGGAGGGCGGGGGCGCCGAGGACGGCAGTGACGATGCCCACCGGGATCTCCACGGGGGCGATCACGACTCGCGCGAGGGTATCGGCGAGGACGAGCAGGAGCGCGCCGAGCAGCGCGGAGAGCGGGACCACGGCTCGATAGTCGCCGCCGACGGCGAGTCGCGCGACGTGCGGCACCATCAGGCCGATGAACGCGAGGAGGCCGGCGACCGCGACGGCCGAGCCGGTGAGCAGCGCGGCGACGACCACGAGGCCGAGACGCACGCGTTCGACGCGCATCCCGAGGCTCCTCGCGACGTCGTCGCCGAGCGCGAGGACGTTGAGGTTGTCGGCCATGACGATGGCGCCTGCACCGGCGATGAGGGTGTAAGGCCAGATGTGCTGGACCTCGTCCCAGCCGGAGCCGTAGAGGCCGCCGGCGAGGAAGGCGAGGACGGACTGCGTGAAGCGATCGGAGGTCGCGAGCACGGCCGTCGAGAGCGCGGTGAAGAGCGCCGCCACGGCGACGCCCGCGAGCGCGAAGCGGACCGGCGTGATGCCGCTGCGCCACGCGAGTGCGTAGACGACGGCGGCGGAAACGAGCGAGCCAACGAAGGCCGCCGGCGTCACGATCGCCGTCGGTGTGGCCGGGAGGACATCGATGGCGATCACGGCGAAGAGGCCCGCGCCAGCGGAGAAGCCGAGGAGGTGGGGGTCGCCGAGCGGGTTGCGGGTGATGCCCTGCAGCAGCGCGCCCGCGATCGCGAGGTTCGCGCCGACGAGGGCGGCGATCATCACGCGGGGCAGGCGGAGGTCGTGGACGATGCGGGCGGTGACCGGGTCACCGCGCTCGATGAGGCCGCGCAGGACCTCGGATGGGGTGAGGAGGAACGCGCCGACCGAGACGGCGAGCAGCATCGCCAGCACGAGCAGCAGGGCCGCCCCGGACAACGCCGGAGCGGCCCTGATCATGCGCGGACTGGGGCGGCTGGTCGCCACCTCGAGATCCTAGCGGGCCGCCGGGTACAGGTACTCGGCGAGCTCGCGCAGGCCGTCGGCCGCGCGGGGGCCGGGAGCCTGGAGGAAGACCTCGGCGTCGATCTCGTGCACGCGGCCGTTCTGGACCGCGGGGAGATCGGCGTACGCGGTCTCACCGAGGATGCCCTGCGACAGGGTCGCGCCGGGAGGGCCGAGCGTGATCGCGAGGATGACGTCGGCCTCGGAGGCGAGGATGGCCTCGAGCGAGAGCTGGGTGTAGCCCGGGAACGGGCCGGCGGCGGGCTGGCTGGCGGCGACGTTCTCACCGCCCAGGACCTCGACGAGGCTGCCCGGCCAGGAGTCCGGGAGCGCGACGAAGAAGTCGTCGGGCGCGCCGTCGATGATGAGGACCTTGGGCGGGGTCTGGTCCGCGGCTGCGGCCTCGGCGTCGGCCTTCGCGGCCTCCATCTCGGCGATGGCGGCTTCTGCCTCGGTCTGCTTGCCGAGCAGCTGGCCGAGGATGCCCATCGAGGTGGCGACATCGTCGTAGACCACGGCACCGACGAAGACGACCGGCACGTCACCGAGTGCGGCGGTGATCTGGTCGAGCAGGTGGGCCTGCGCGGAGGCGTCCGCGATCACGAGGTCAGGATCGAGGGCGAGTACTGCCTCGAAGTTGGGCTGGTAGGAGGGGCCGATGTCCTCGAGCGACTCGACACCCTCGGGGTGGACGGCGGTCGTCGAGCGGCCGACGGCCTCGCCGCCGACGGCGTAGAGGATCTCGATGGCGGACGGGCTCAGCGTGACGATGCGCTCCGGTGGCGAGGCCACGGTGACCTCGCGGCCGAGGAGGTCGGTGGCGGTGCCCTCGGCGCCGGCCGCGGTGGTGGCGGAGGCCTCGGCGGTCGTGGTCTCGGTGGCGGCCTCGGTCGCCGTGGCCGTCTCGGATGCCGTGGTGGCGGTCGCCTCGGCCGTCGAGTCGCCGTCGTCGTCGCTCGAGCAGGCCGAGAGCAGGCTGACCGACACGAGCAGTGCGCCGAGCAGCAGCAGCACGGGTTTCTTCACGCAGATTCCTCCGATGTGTCCCTCTGGTTGTTGGCCGCGCTCAGTCTCCGTACCGCCGTCGGCAACGATCAATGAGGGACTCGGGCAGACCTCGCGAGAATCGGACAGAATCGAGGAGAAACGGCGAGGTGCGTCTCGGGAACCCTCAGGTTGCGACGGGGCCTCGTGGCGCGGGTGGCGGCAGCCTGGGTCAGGCGGGGAGCGCGTGCTCGAGGAAGACGGAGACCCGCTCGAAGATGCCCTCGGCGCCACCGCTCGAGGCGAGGGCGCCGCTGATCGCGGGCGCGAGCCAGTCGTCGGGTGGATCCTCGCGCTCGGTGCTCTCGATGCCGTTCGACATGCCGTAGCTGCGGGCGAATTCGCGGGCTCGGATGACCTGTGCGGCGAGGGAGCGCGGGTCGGGGACGTCCGCGAGCGAGCGATGGTGGAGGCGGACCGCCTCGATGAGCGGCGGGGGGAAGTTCCACATCTCGGCGAGGACGGCGCCGAGATCGGCGTCGGTGTAGCCGAGGACGGCCGATTCGGCCTCGTGGATCGAGATGTGCTGGTGCGTGGCGAGCCGGACGATGGCGCGCAGCAGCTCGGGTTCGTGCTGGTCGAGGGCGAGCCGGCCGATCTGGTGGACGACGCCAGCGGTGAAGGCCTCGCCCTGGTTGATGTGGTCGGCGCGCGCCAGCACCTCGGCGAGCATGCCGGTGGCGACGGAGAAGAACCAGAAGTCGCGCCGGTTGAGCACGGTCGTCTCGTTCATCGCATCGATGACGCTCGAGGCGATGGTGGTGGCGCGGACCTCGCGGAAGCCGAGGAGCACCACGGCGTCTCGCACCGTCGAGATGCGGCGGGGGAAGCCGTAGTAGGCGGAGTTCGCCAGGCGCAGCAGCTTGGTCGTGAGCACCTGATCGGAGGCGATGACGCGCGCGAGCTCGTGGGCCGAGAACTGATCGCCCTCGGTGAGCTGGAGCGTGCGCGCGGCGACGGCCCCGATCGGGCGCAGCTCTGCGACTCGCTGTGCGAGCTCGCGAACCGTCGGCGCAGACTCGTGCGGCACGATGCACTCCTGACTCGTCCCACCAGCATGGGTGGAACCTGACAGGACTTCATCGGGGAAACGCCCTACTCGGCTAGCCGCTGCGCTACGGGAAGCGGTCCGGGTACATCGCTCGCGCCATCGCCTCGATGGCCTCGGCGAGGCGGGGGCCAGGCCGGTTCGAGGTGTCGGGGTCGACGGCGAAGACGCGGCCATCGACGACGGCGGTCACGGCGTCCCAGCCGGGTCTCGCCCGCAGCGATTCCAGGCTCTCGCCGAAGTCGGCGTCGGCGAGGAAGACGACCTCGGGATCGGCATCGATCACGGCCTCGGCGGTGAGCTGGGGGAACTGCGTCGTCGCGCCTTCGGCGACGTTCTGGCCCTTGAGCGCCTCGATCAGCCCGCCCACGAACGAGTCGGGCGCGACGCTGTAGAGGTCGGCCGAGATCTCGAAGTAGACGCGCGGGCCGGCATCGACCTCGGCGAGCGCGCCCGTCACGGCATCGACGCGCGCGTGCATGTCATCGAGGACCGCCTGTGCGCCGTCCTCGTGGCCGGTCACGCGGCCGAGGAATTCGATCTGGTCGTAGACCTCGTCGAGCGAGTCGGCGGAGCCGAGGTAGACGACGGGCAGGCCGGCGTTGCGGAAGACCTCGACCTGCTCGTCCTGGCGTGAGGTGAGGAGCACGAGGTCGGGCTCGAACGAGAGCGCGGCCTCGGGATCGGGGTCGGAGTACTCGACCCCCTGCAGGCTGGCGGCCTGCGGCGGGTAGTCGGAGAAGCGGTCGACGGCGACGACCTGCTCGCCGGCGCCGATGGCGAAGAGGATCTCGGTGCCACCGGGGGAGTAGGAGATGATCGCGTCCGGCTGGGCGGGGATCTCGACCTCGGTGCCGCCGTAGTCGACGACGGTGAGCGGGAACGAGCTCGCCTCGGCGGTCGCCGACGCGGCCTCAGTGGAGGTCGCGGCCTCGGACGTCGATGTTGCGGTCGGTTCGTCGTCGTCGCTGCAGGCCACCAGGGCGAACGCGAGCAAGGCGCCGACGCCGAGCACGAGTGTGCGCCAGAGGCGCGGGCGGGGCAGGGAATCGAATCTCATCGCTTCGACCTCCACATGCGGCAGAGGTCGATGCACACGAGCCCGGCGCGAGGGAGGGTGCGCCGAACCTCGTGCCGTCGCCTCGTCCTCGAAGGCTAGACACGGCGCAGGTCGGCGACCTGGCTTGCCGCCTCGGTGTCCGGGGACGCCGGGCGGATCACAGTTGCGGGACAGCGCCGGCATCTCACCGGCTTCCCCGAGCACTGCGCCGGGAGGGAGCCTAGCACCGCGCGGGACGTCCGGCGAGACGGGCGAGCGTCAGCCGCTCGGTGCGATTGTTGGGGGTGGTGGTGCCTCGGCAGTGGCTGCCTGGAGGACGATCACCCCGGCGAGGCCCATCGCGCTCACGAGCGAGAGCACGAGGACCTCGGGGGTGAGGCCGGGCCAGCCGGCGACCGACATCGGTGTGAGGCCGAGGCGCAGACCGGCGACCGCGAGGACGGCGAACAGCCCGGGGACGCCGGGCCGCCAGTGTGGCCACGAGGCGAGCAGCAGCCCGAGCCCCAGCAGCATGAGCGCGGCCTCGACGAGCGGCGTGGCGAGGCGGGTGTCGGCGAAGCCGGACATCGTAAAGCCGAGCGGCGCCGGCGCCTGTGCGCCGTAGCAGGCGTCGCGGAGCGGGCAGGCGAGGTCGTAGGTCGTGACGGCGAGGGCCAGGCCGAGGCCCCAGGCGGAGAGCCACGCGCCACTGGCCGAGCGGACATCGTCGTTGTCGCCCGGACCTCGATACATCATCCATGTGGCGACGGCGGCGGCTGCGAGTGCGCCGGCGATCGGTGCGATGCCGCCCTGGACGCGGATGGCCACGAGGGGGTCGAGGAGGGAGCCCGACGCCTCGTCGAGGAGGTAGGCAGCACGGCCGACGACGACGAAGGCGATGCCGGCGTTCCAGAACAGGTCGGCGACGCGCCGGCGCTCGAGGCCGACGAGGAGCGCGACGCGCGGCGCCGCGACGGTCAGCGCGAGCGCCACGAGGAGCAGCGAAAAGATCTCGCCACGGGGATGCACGAAGTCGAGGGCGGCGCTCATCGCGAGGCCTGCGCGGCCGACTCACTGCGACTGAGCGCGTCCTCGATGAGAGCTGTCAGACGACTCTCAGAAATCGGTCCAAAGTGCGTCGCAATCACGTTGCCGGAGGCGTCGAGCACGAAGGTCATCGGGAGGCCGCGGACGCCGAAGTCACGGCCGAACGAACCGTCATCGAAGGCGGCCGTGAAGGTGAGGTCGAACTCCTCGAGGAAGCGCGTCGCGTCCTCGCGCCGGTCGTTGTGGGCGACGCCGAGGAAGGCCACGCGCGTGGGGTCGGTGTCCTCGTAGGCGCGACGGAGGACCGGCGCCTCCTCGCGGCAGGGCGCGCACCACGACGCGAAGGCGTTGATCACCGCCACGCGCCCCTCGAATTCGGCGCTCGTGATTCTGCCATCGCCGTTCAGGGCCTCGAGATCGAACGGCGGCGCCGGGCTTCCGGCGATGGAGGGCGGGGGCTGCGTGGCGAGCAGGCCCAGCCAGCCAAGCGCCAGGAGGACGAGCCCAGCGAGCGCGAAGAAGCCCCGACTCCACCGCCGGCGCATGGCCTCGGTGGTGTTGCGGGCCTCGATGGGGGTGGGAGCTTCGAACGTCGCGTCGGCCATTGCGGTCGATCGTACCGTGCGCTGGAGTGGCGCGTGAGTGTGCCTCGATACGGACGTGAGACGTCGGGAGAGCCGCACAGCAGTTCGGATCGAAATGGAACTGATACGCGGTGTTGATTGCGAAGCTGACGAATCGCTAGCGCTCAACCAAGGGGGTGACTATCGTACGCGACGAACGAGCCGTTGAAGCGGCGCACGATCGCTCCACTCCGCGTCGGGTGTCCGGGAAAGTGAGTCGTCCGCAGTATGCCGAAGTTCACGAAGATGAACCCGGGTGAGGTTGTCGTGGGTCGCGGTCGCGCCGCCCAGGAGGCGCGCAAGCCCTTCATCGAGGCGTTGAAGTCCTCGGAAGCCGGCCGCATCGAGCTCGAGCGTGGCGAGAAGCCCGCGACCGTGAAGCGGCTGCTGCAGGACTCCGCGAAGGAAGTCGGCGTGCGCATTCGCTCGTCGTGGAGCGACAACCAGCAGCGCGTGCTGTTGTGGAAGAAGGTCGGCGCGCGCTAGCGCCGGCCTTCGAGGCATCGCCTCGGGGCCTGTCCTAGAAGAACGGCATTCCCGGGTCGAGCCCGAGCTCGGCCCGCCCCGCCGCCTCGTAGGTGAGCGGTCCGATCATCACGTGCGCCGCGGCCGTGTGGATGTCACGGAAGCGGCGCTCGAGCGGGCTGCCGCGCCCGACGGCGCTCGTGCCCAGCGCACTTTGCAGTAGATCGACGGCCTGCACGCCGGCGCGAGCGGCGTGACTCGTCGCGAGGCGCGTCCTCGCGCGGAGGAGCGTGGTGTCGGCCCCGGCGGCCACGGTCGCGCGCCAGAGCGCATCGGACGTGGCGTACAGCCAGTGTCGCGCGGACTCGATGAGCGCCGTCGCCTCGGCGATCGCCGTCTGCAGGCGGGGGACATCACGCAGCGGTGCGTCGCCGTAGCCGCGACGGTTCACAAGGATCGCGCGAGCGGCCTCGAGGGCGCCGCGCGCGACGCCGAGGGCGTGGCTTCCGTGCGTCACGAAGATGAGTGGGTCGGCGCGGTACAGCGCCCACGGGTGCTGCGGTTCCGTGCGGAGCATCTGGAAGCCGTGCGACGCGGGGACGAATGACGCCTCGATGGTGAAGTCGTGGCTCGCGGTACCGCCGAGGCCGAGCGCGTCCCACGTCTCGTGGATCACGACCTCGTCGCGCGGCACGAAGACCATGCGGGTCTCTTCCTCGTCGCCACGCATGCGCGGCCTGTCGCCGTCGTAGACAACGCACTCGCCCGCGAACCACGTCGCGTGCGTGCTCCCACTCGCGAACGGCCAGTGGCCGGAGACGTTCCAGCCGTCCTCGGGTTCCGAGGTGACGACGGCGCGGCCGATGGGTCGGGCGACGCCCGCGGCGATGCCGCCGTCGCCCCAGACCTCGCGGGCGGCGGTCTCGGGGAGGTAGCCCGCGAAGCTGGCGGACTGGGCGGCAAGCATCACGCACCACCCGGTCGACCCGTCGGCCAGCGCGACCTCCTCGATGGCGCGACAGGCGTCGACGGGGTTCGTCTCGAGGCCGCCGAGGGAGCGCGGGAGCATCATGTGGAAGAGGTGCTCACGTTGCAGAGCGTCGACGACCTCCTCGGTGAGGCGGCCGCTCGCCTCGATCTCGCTCGATGCGGCCTCGATGAGCGGTCGCAGGCGGCGTGCCGCCTCGACCTCGGGGGGCGTCGTCTCGAGAGCGCTCACGGCGCTGCCTAGAACTCGGACGCGGGCAGCTGGGCCTGGAACTGCGCCAGGTCGAGGCGGGCGCGGAACGCCTCGACGTCGAGGCCCATGATCTGGAGGTCGTGGAGGGCGTCGTCGCGGTCGATCACCTGACCTCGGAGCACCGCCTCGCGGACGAAGCCCATGCGCTCGAAGGCGCGGATGGCGGCCTCCTGGTCGGTCGTCATGCGGGCGATCATCTTGCGGACGCCGCGCTCCTGGGCGATGGCGAACGCCTGCTCGGTCAGGAGCTGACCGAGACCGACGCCGCGCAGGCTGGGCGAAACGAGCACTCGGATCTCCGCCATGTGGCGCGCCCACGTCATCGGGTCCGACGCCACAGTGGTGTAGCCGACGATCTCGGCGCCGCGGACGACGACCACCGTGACGTAGCGACTTGCCGCTACGTCCTCGATCCAGGCGTCGACCTGGTCGGGCTGGGTGATGTCGCGGCGCAGGAAGAGGAGGTCATGCTCGGGCAGCGCGCGGGCGAAGGTCAGCATCGCCTCGCGGTCGCCGGCCTCGAGCAGGCGGAGCGTCAGCTCCTCGCCTCGGAGAGTGACGGTCGCGGGGTAGTCGAGCCGCACGGCACGCCGCTGCGACTCGGCCTGGCGCCCGAGGTCCTGGGCCGGCCCCCCGAGGATGCGGCCCAGCGTCTGTAGCAGTCCCATCGCGACCTCCTTCGCCCCCCGACCGCGAGCGTAGGGACTTGAGCGCTCGTGTGCGCGCTCACGAGCACGAGCCGACCGAACCGGCGCGACGCGCGGTCGCGGATATGATGCGGCGGCGAGCGAGGAGGAACGAATGGCCTCAGCCTTCGAGGGCGTGCGCGTCCTCGACTTCACGCGCTACCAGCAGGGGCCGTTCGCCGGCGTGCTGCTCGCCGACATGGGCGCCGAGGTGGTGAAGGTCGAGGAGCCGGGTGGCGAGCCGGGGCGCGCGAACGGCCTCGATGCCAGCGGGTTCTCGGCGTACTTCGAGGCGCACAACCGCGGCAAGCGGAGCATGGTCCTCGATCTGCGTGTGGCCGAGTCGCGGGACGCCATTCGGCGCCTCGTGCCGGGCTTCGACGTCGTGATCGAGAACTTCCGGCCGGGCGTGATGGAGCGCTGGGGCCTCGGGTACGACGACCTGCGGGCGCTACGGCCGGACATCATCCTCGCCTCGGGGTCGGCATGGGGCCGCGAGGGACCCTGGGCGCAGCGGCCGGGCTACGACCACGTCGCGCAGGCGCTGAGCGGCGTGATGGTGGAGCAGGGCGGCGGACCGGAGCACGAGCCGCACGCGCTCATCGGCGGGTTCGCGGACCAGATCGGCGCGATGCTCCTCGCATACGGCGTCTCGAGCGCGCTCTTCGTGCGAGAGCGGAGCGGCCGGGGCCAGCACGTCGACGTCGCGTTGATAGGCGCGATGATGGCGCTGCAGGCGATGCCGGTGACGCGCTACCTGCGGACGGGGAACCAGCCGGGCTTCGAGTTCCGGCGCGCGGCGACGTACACGCACTACCGCGCCTCGGATGGGCGCTACGTCGCGATCGCCGCGAACACGCAGGCGATGTGGGAGCGCTGCGCCGAGGCGATGGGGCACCCCGAGTGGCGCGAGGACCATCGGTTCGTCGGGCCGTTCGAGCGGGCGGAGCACAAGCTCGCCCTCGTCGATGCGTTCGAGCGGGCCTTCCTCGAGCGGCCCTCGGCGGAGTGGCTCGAGCGGCTGACGGCGCACGACGTGCCGAACGCGCCGGTGCTCGACTACGCCGGGGTGGCGGCGCACGAGCAGTACTGGGCGAACGGCTACCTGCAGGAGATCGAGTCGCCGAACCTCGGGCCGATGCGCGTGCCGGGGCCGCCCGTGCGCATGAGCGCGACGCCGCCTCGAATCCAGGGGGCGGGGCCGGAGCTCGGGCAGGACACGGAGGCCGTGCTCCTCGATGGCGGCTTCACGTGGCCAGAGATCGAGGCGCTGCGGGAGGCCGGGGGGTTCTGAGTCCCGGCTTGCCTCCCCACATCGGCGTCCGGTTGGCGTAGAATCCCGCTCCCATTGGAGTGCGACCATCGCTCGTAGCGGAGCGTCTTCCATCACCAGCCAGCTGAGGAACGACCACGTGGCCAACGTGCTGGAGGCGGCGATTCGCTACATCGCCGAGGAGCGGGCGTACACGCTCGAATCCCAGCAGGCGAACGACGAGCTCGTGATCACGCTGCGGCTCGCGGAACCGGCCTCGTACCACGCGACCCTCGAGCAGGTGACCGCGGAGCGACCGCCTCGCGTGGACTGATCTCACTCGTGCGGCGCACTTCGGTGCCCTGCCCTACCCTCGACGCGTGACGCACCAGCCGGACACCGAGGCTCCCGAGCGGCTCTTCGAGGGCGACGTCGACCGCGCGCCCTACGTGCGCTCGATGTTCGGCGACATCGCCGGGCGCTACGACCTGATGAACACGGTGATGACCGGCGGGCGCCACCACGCGTGGCGACGCGCTGCGGCCGAGGCGCTGGTCCGGCCGGGCGATCGCGTCGTCGATGTGGGCTGTGGGACCGGGGACCTCTCCTTCGCGTGCCTCGAGGCGGGGGCGGGGTCGGTCCTCGGGCTCGACTTCGCGGCGCCGATGCTCGACCACGCGCGTCGGAAGGCCGCCGACCGCGGGCTGCGGGCGACGTTCGGCCTCGGCGACGCGACGCGGCTGCCGCTGGCCGACGCCTCGGTGGACGCGTGGTGCTCGGCCTTCGTCGTCCGCAACATCCCGGACCTCGATGCCGCGCTGTCCGAGGCGTGGCGGGTGCTGCGGCCGGGCGGGCGCCTCGCGGTCCTCGAGATCCCGAAGCTCGAGCCGAGCGTGCTGCGGCCGGCGATCCGGCTGCACTTCGCACGGGTGGTGCCGCTGGTGGGGCGCGTGATCTCGGGCCACGACAGCGCGTACCGCTACCTGCCGGTGTCGGTGGACCACTTCCTCACGCCGAGCGAGTTCACCTCGCGGTTGCGAGGCGCCGGGTTCGAGGTGCGGTCGGTGCGGCGGATGATGCTCGGGACGATCGCGCTCCACGTGGCGGAGCGACCGGCCTCGTAGGCCGACTCCCAGTCGACGGAGCGAGGTCGGCCCTTCGGGCCGGCGAGCCCACCCGCCCACCCCTTCTCAAGCGAGGGGCTTCGCCCCTCGCGCTCCCCTCCGGATCGCGTCGGACTGACGCAGGTCGGTGCGTACCGCCGCTAAGACGGACCCAGAGGTTGGAGACCTCGGCGGTACTCCTGTGCCCGGGCACGTGCCTCGAATCAGCGTGTCGAGGTGGGTGGAAGGGGCGGGTCGAAGGGCTCGCGGGGGACGTCCTGGCCCTCGTTGATCATGTGGTGGGCGAGGGGGCCGAGCCGCTGGAAGACCTCGACGGTGACGGCGGGGTCGACCTCGCACGCCTCGAAGGCGGCGCGCATGTGGTGGAGCCACCGCCCGGCCTCGCGCGGACCGATCTCGAAGGGGAAGTGGCGGCGGCGGAGCATCGGGTGGCCTCGGGAGGTCGAGTAGCGCGGCGGGCCGCCGAGCCACTCCTCGAGGAAGGCCTTCTGCCGCTCGCGCCCCTCGGTCAGGTCCTCGGGGAAGAGCGGGCGCAGCAGCGGGTCGGCCTCCACGCCGTCGTAGAAGGTGTCGACGATGCGCTCGACGACCTCGCGGCCGCCGATGCGCTCGAAGGGGGTGCCACGAGGGCGACCGGGGAGATCCACGGGCATCATCCGTCGAGTATCGCCTGATCTGGCGCTTGCGGTGGAGGGTCGTTCGGCTCGTAGCCAACGCAGGCGAGCACGGGGATCGCCGGGTAGCGCCGGAAGCGCGGGTCGACGTCGGAGCGGCCGCAACGCCAGAACCTCGAGCCGCGGGCGGACTCGACGACCGAGGCCCAGCGGCACGACTCGCAGAGGCCGGCGGGGGTTGCGGGGCGCGCGCCGGTCACTGGGGGCCGCGCGCTACCATCGACGCGGTCCCGACCGTGTGGCGACCGAGGTGAGGAGCTCTTCGATGCGTGCCACCCTGCGAGCGGTGATGCCGTACGACCTCCACGGGGTGCGTCACTATCAGCTGGTGTTCGTGCCCGACGCCTCGGAGCAGCCGCAGCAGGCGCGGCTCTCGCACGACATGGTGTACGCCGACCCTCGGCCGGGGGATGCGATCGAGGTGCACGCGATCCTCGGGATCGTCGATCGGGTCACGCGCGTCGAGGACGGGGACGGCCCGGGCGCCTCGGGCTAGTACCAATCGTGCTCGATGACCTTCGAGGCGTGTGACGCGAGCGTCGTCAGCACCTGCTCATCCGCCTCGTCGAACTGCTTGCCGTCGCGTCGATCGGTGACGTAGAGCGAGCCTCGGACTTCGCCGCCGGCCCAGATCGCCACGCCCAGCAGTCGCTTCATCGAGGGGTGGTTCGGCGGGAAGCCGAACGCGCTTCGATGCTCCGACACGTCATCGAGCAGGATCGGCCGGCCGTCGTAGCGGAGCGAGCCGAGCGGGCCGTGGCCCTGCGGCGGCGTCTTGAGAGCGCGCAGGGCACGGTCGTCCATGCCGGAGACCATGAAGCCGATCGTGCGGTCGTTGGTGTCGGTGACGGCGAGCGCGCCGTAGGTCGCGCCGGTCAGGGCGCGCGCCAGATCGATGACGACCTGCAGCGCCTCGTCGGGGCGGTGGCGCGGCGGCAGGCGACGGAGCGCGCGATCGAGCGCGCGCAGGGTCTTCGCCTCGGGGTCGCGGCGGGTGAGGCTGAGCGGCAGCGAGGGGGTCATGGCTAGCTCGATCGCCGCTCGGCGGCCGGCTCGACGGCCTCGGGCAGGGGTTCGGCCTCGATGTCCTCGTCTGCGCGGATGCGGGCGCGCTCGATCGGCACGACCTCGGCGGGCGGCGCCGGTTCCGGGAAGGCGGGCCGCAGGACGTCCTGTCGGTCGACCTCGAAGGCGAGCTGTGGGGCGGGCGCGCGCTTCGGCCTCGCGACTGCGGTGTGCGTGAAGAAACGGAGCGTGCCGGGCTGAGCGGCGAGGTCGACGCGCGTGCCGGGCGGTGGCGCCTCGTTGTCCCACTCCCAGCGCGCGGCGACGGTGCGACGGTCGGCGAGCGACACCTCGAGGCGTGCGACCGGCCCGTCGGGGCGGCTGCTCGCGACCACGCCGACGACGCCGGTGCCGAGGCCGTGACCGGCCGGGACCGCGAGCAGCGCGGCCGGGTGGCCGAGGACGGTGACGCGGTCGCCGTCGCTCCCCTGGTTGCCCGCGCCCATGCGGACCGCGCCGACGCCATCCTCGGCGACGCAGCCATCCTCGAGCGTGCCCTCGAGCAGGGTTGCGTAGCCGACCATGCGCGCGACGGAGGCGGTGGCGGGGCGCGCCAGTACCTCGGAGATGGGTCCGGCCTGCAGGACGCGGCCCCGCTCCATCACGATCAGGTCATCGGCGATCGCGACGGCGTCGCGGAGGTCGTGGGAGACGATGACCGCCGTCATGCGGAGGCGATGGAGCAACTCGCGCAGCTGAAGGCGGAGCTCCTCCTTGCGCGCCTCGTCGAGGGCGCCGAGGGGCTCGTCGAGCATCAGCACGCCCGGCCTCGGGGCCAACGCGCGGGCGAGGGCGACGCGCTGCTGTTCACCGCCGGAGAGCTCGTGGACTTTGCGATGTCCCTTGTCGACGAGGCCGACGAGGCGCAGCAGCTCGGCGCGCCTGAGCTCGCGGTCCTCGCGGGACCATCCGAGCATGCGCAGGCCGAAGTCGATGTTGCCCGCGACATCGAGGTGCGGGAAGAGCGCGAGCTCCTGGAACATCAGCCCGACGCCTCGAGTGTGGGGGGGCTGGTGCACGATGGACGCGCCACCGAGCTGCACATCGCCGTGGTCGACGTGGTCGAGGCCGGCGATGAGCCGGAGCACGGTGGTCTTGCCGCAGCCGGACGGGCCGAGGATGGCGGCGATGCGCCCGTCCTCGACGGCGAAGCTCACGTCCTCGAGCGCGACGACTTCGTCGTCGTAGCGCCTCTGGAGGTGCTGGACGCTCAGCGTCGCCACGGTCGCTCCTCTCGGGGGAGAGTGGTCTGACCTGCCATCAGAACTCACCGAGCTCCTGGTACCGGAATCGCTCGATGAGGAGGAACCCCGCCGCCGTCACCAACAGCAGGATAACCGCCATCGCCAGTGCCTGCCCAAGGTTTGCCTGACCAGGCCGGCCCAGCGCCTGAAAGATGGCCACGGGCATGGTCGCGTACTGCGGCCGTTGGAGCAGCAGGGTCGCTCCGAACTCGCCGAGGGAGACGGCGAAGGAGAAGACCGCGCCCACCAGGAGGGCTCGGGCGGCGATCGGGACCTCGACGAACCGCCAGACGCGGACGGGCGATGCGCCGAGGAGGGCCGCGGCCTCGGGCAGTCGCGGATCGCGCGAACGGAAGACCGCGAGGACGGAGCGGAGCACGAAGGGGTAGGCGATTAGCGCGTGCGCCGCGAGCAGCAGCCACGGCGAGCCTCGGAGGTCGTACCAGCCTCGGTTGAAGGTCACGAGGTAGCCGAAGCCGAGCACGACGGCGGGGACGGCGAGCGGCAGCATCAACAGGCCGTCGAGGACGGAGGCCCAGCGGCCGGTGGTCCGGGCGATGGCGGCGGCGGCCGCGAGCCCAACGACGCTCGCGAGGAGCGTCGCGCCGATGGCGAAGGTGAGGCTCCAGCGGATGGCCGAGAGCGGCTCGATGTAGGAGACGCGGCCGGTGTCCTCGAAGAGGCGCCCGAAGTTGTCGAGGCCGAAGCCGCCGCCGACCGTGAGCGCGCCGTGCACGAGCGCGAGGATCGGCGCGCCGATCAGCAGCGCGAGGGCGGCGAGCACGCCGGCGACGAGGATGCGCTCGCCCCTCGAGGTCTCGCGCCAGGGCCGCGCGCGATCGGAGCGGGGTCGGAGTGGGACGGTCATGCGTCGCTGGAGGGCGGCGTAGAGCACGAGCGCTCCGAGGGTGGCGCCCATCTGCACGAAGGAGAGCACGGCGGCCTCGGGAAGCTGCAGCAGGCGCGTCGCGAGGCGGTAGATCGTGACCTCGAGGGTGTCGAGCCCCGGCCCTCCGAGGATGAGGACGACGCCAAACGAGGTGAAGGTGAATGTGAAGACGAGCGCGGCCGAGGACGCGATGGCAGGGAGCAGTGCCGGGAACGTCACGCGTCGGAACGCACCAAAGCGCGTCGCACCGAGGAGCCTCGCCGCCTCCTCGGCGCGTGGGTCGAGGTTGGCCCAGACGCCGGAGACGATGCGGAGCACGATCGAGACGTTGTAGAAGACGTGCGCCGCCAGGATCATCCCGAGCGTGCCCGTCGCCTGAATCGGCCCGAGCCCGATGAGGCCCAGCGCGTCGTTCAGCCAACCGCCGGAGCCGACGAGGCGCTGGAAGGCCAGCGCCACGACGATCGTCGGCAGCACGAAGGGGAGCGTCGCCACGGCTCGGAGGACGGTGCGGCCGGGGAATCGGACGTTCGCGAAGACGTAAGCGGCGGGGATGCCGATCGCCAGTGTCAGCGCCGTCGAGGCGAGCGCCTGACCCGTCGTGAAGGCGAGGCGCTTCCACGTGTAGCCGTCGGTCGCGACGGCGCGCACTACCTCGAGGGTGGGCGAGGCGCCCGTCCCGGAATCGATCACGAACGCGCGCCAGAGCATCGCGCCGAGCGGCCACAGCAGGAACGGGCCGATCAGCAGCAGCGGGACGATGCCCCACCACACGCGCGCCGGGACGAGCGCGATTCGATTCACCGCCGCATGGTCTCCGTCCACTCGCTGACCCAGCGGTCGATGTCGTCCTGCGTCGCCTCGATGGCGGCGGGCTCGACCTCGAGCTCGGCCCAGCGCCACCACTCGGGTGGGGTCGTGCCGGGCAGGGCGGGGTAGACGAACATCGTTTCCGGGATCTGGGTCTGGAACTCCTCGGTGAGCATGAAGTCGATGAAGGCGCGGGCGAGCTCGGGCTCGTTCGCGCCGGCGAGCACGCCTGCGACCTCGACCTGACGGAAGAGCGGGCCGGGCACGACGTTCGCAGTAGGCGGCTCCTCGAGCTCGCCGAAGAAGACCTCGGCGGCCGGGCTCGTCGTGTAGGAGACCACGAGGGGACGGTCGCCACCGGCGAGGCTGAACTGCGTGTAGTAGGCGTCCGTCCAGCCGTCGCTGACCAGCACGTCGTTCGCACGGAGGTCGGCCCAGAAGTCGCGCCAAGTGTAGTCGCCGTCCTCGCCGAAGTAGGCGACGGTCGAGGCGAGGAACTGGAGGCCGGGCGACGAGGTCGACGGGTCCTCGACGACGAGGGTGCCGTTGTAGGCCTCGGTCGTCAGGTCCTCGAACGTGGCCGGCGGCTCGAGGCCGGCGCCGAGGTCGAGGTTCAGGTCGACGAAGCCGTAGTCGATCGGCGTCACGAGGTCAGAGTCGCCGATCGCGGTCAGGGCGTCGGGCACGAGGGCGTCGCGGCCGGCGGCCGCGTAGGCCTCGAAGACGCCCGCCTCGACGGCGCGTTCGTAGGTGAGGTTGTCGGCGCCGAAGAGCAGATCGCCCTCGGGGTTGCCGGCGTTGAGGATGGCGCGGTTCACGACCTCGTTGGCGTCGCCGCCCTTGAGGATGGTGACGGTGGCGTTGTTCTGCGCCTCGAACGCGGCGATCACGTCGTCGCGGGCGTCGAACGAGTCGTGGGTGAGCAGCACCAGTTCTCTCGTCTCGCCTGCCTGGGAGGGCGTGCTGGTCGCCGTCTCGGTCGCCTCGCCCGTGGGCGCCCCGCTGGTCGGGGTGGCCGTCGTCTCGTCGCCGCCGTCGTCGCTGCACGCGACGAGCATCGAAGCGACGATGACGGCCATCAGGAAGCTCAACACTCGCATCGGAACTCCTCCCGGTGCGAGACCGCCGCCTGATGGGACCGAGTTCGGATGCCCGGAAACCGAGGGGAGTGGCGCGCGTGCTGCGAGTCGCGCCGGGCGGTTGCCGGGGTCCGAGCCGCTTCCCTACGCACGTACGAACGTGATCAGGTTCCAGGGGTCGACGGTCGATGCCGTCTCTCAGCCCGAGGGCTCCCCCAGCGGTCTCTTCGCCAGATTCGAGGGCGAGCGTACTGCAACGAGGCCGCCAGTCAAGTTTGGCGGCCTCGTGAGCGCGTGGGGTCGGTGAGGCGGGCGGCCTCGGGTCGGGCTAGTCGAGCTTGCGGAGGCTCGGAGCGAAGACGAGGGCGCCGAGAGCGATCACGATCATCGCGACCGAGGTGGCACCGAGGGCGATCTGGGCGCCGACGACCGCGGCCAGCAGACCGACGAAGAACGTCCCGAACGACGTCAGGCTGAACTGCAGCATGTAGACCGCCATCACTCGGCCTCGATAGTCGTCCTCGACGTAGGTCTGGACGAGGACGTTGCTGAACGACTGGCGGCCGGCCTGTCCGATGCCCATGAAGACCATGATCGGCATCGTGACCCAGAACCAGGTCGAGGCCGAGAAGGCGAGCAACCCGACGCCCTGCGCCGCAGAGGACAGCAGGAAGAGCAGGCCTCTGCGCTTCGGCGGGAGCGACGCGATGATCAGTGCGCCGAACAGCGAGCCGGCGCCGGTGGCGCTCAGCAGCAGACCCAGCTTCGAGGGGCCCTCGTTCAGGACGTCGGCGACGAAGCCCGGCAGCAGGAAGATGTACGGCATCGCCATCACGATGAGGAGGACGTTGACGCCGAGGATCGTGCGCAACGTGCTGTCGTGCGCGATGTAGCGCACGCCATCGATCATCTGGGAGAGGCCGCCACCACCTCGAGACCTGCGGCGCGCGGCGGCTGCCGCCACGTCCGCTTCGCTGACCTTCGGGACGGGGAGCAGGAAGACCGAGGCGAAGAGGTAGAGCCCGGTCATCATGAAGTAGATCCAGTGCGGACCGAACGCGGCGAGCAGGAAGCCGCCGGCGGCCGGCGCCAGCAGGCGCATCGAGTTCATGCCCGCCGAGTTGAGCGCCACGGCGTTCATCAGGCGCTTGAGGCCTACGACCTCGGGAATCATCGATTGCCGCGCCGGCATCATGAGCGCCTGGATGGTGCCCTGGACGAGGCTGGCGATGAAGAGGTGCGTGAACGTCAGCATGTCGAAGTAGAGGAGCAGTGCCACGGCCAGCGCGTTGATCGCGTTGAGCAGCTGGCCGGCCTGGACGACGTACTTCTTCTGCTTCGCCCAGTCGGCGAGCACACCGCCGACGAGCGAGAGCGAGAGGCCGGGGATCGCGTTCGCGAGCGAGATCGTGCCAAGGGCGGCGTAGGAGCCCGTCAGCAGGAACACGAGGTAGCCCCGGACGAGCATCTGCATGTTCATCGAGGCCATCTGGCCGAGCATCGCGACGAAGAACCATCGGAAGCCGGAGACGGCGAAGGCGTCGAAGGTGCGCGTTCGGCCGCTGCCACCGCCGTCGACGGGGCCCTGCGGCCTCGCGACCGCTACGGCGCCGTTCGAGGGCGCGTGGCCGTTGGTGTCGGCGTGGCCGTTCGACGTGGCGGGGGGTGCTGCGACCTCGGTGGTCGCGTCGGGCACGAGCGCGCGGGGCTGCAGGCCGTAGACCTGGGCCGCGAGGTTGTACTGGTAGGCGCGCGAGGCGGCCGGGACGGCCTCCGGGTCAGATTCGAGCGCGACGACCTCGTGGTCGTATACCCGCGCGGCGAGGTTGTAAGACTCGTCGTCGGGACTGCCCGCTGGAACGTCGCGTTCGATCGTCGTCATGGGATGCCTTTGATGTGACGGACGTCAGGGAAAACGCTGACGTTCACGGCAAGGTCAGTGGATCCACCCTAGACCTGCCCTTTCGAATCTGGCAACCCGCGAACGCCCGCCTCGATGCCGTACGTAGTCTCGATGCCGGGCGTCGCTAGCGGAGCATGTCCTCGATGTGACGTGCGCCGAAGAGGGACCAGCCGCCACGCGTCGTCGGCAGGGCATCGATCTCGGGGTGGAGGCCGCCGTGCTCGTGCATGCGGAGGGCCTTCTGGATCGCCCACGTGGAGAGGCTCTGGACGCGCTCCATGTTGGCCATCTCATCCTGGGAGAAGAAGCCGGCGCCCATCACCTCGTCGCCGTCGAAGGTCGGCTCCGCGAACCCGGTCTCTTCGAGGCGGAAGACGAGGTAGATGTTCGTGCTGGGGCCGCCGATGGAGCCGCCGATGGAGTGGCGGAAGCCGACGACATCGCGCACCTTCGCCTCGATGCCTGCTTCCTCCATCACCTCGCGTTCGACGGCGGTGAGGATCTCCTCGTCGTACTCGACGTAACCGCCGGGGAGCTGCCACGCGCCTCGGTTGGGGTTCCAGCCGCGCTGCACGAGGAGGGCGCGGCCGTCGCGGACAACGACGCCAGCGGCGCCGATCGAGAAGTTGCCGTAGTCGATGAAGCCGCAGGACTCGTCCGGGCAGGCGGCGCGGTCGCGACCGCCGTCGAACTTCGAGCCGAGCTTGCTGCCACAGCGCGGGCAAAAGTTGGGAGCTGCCATCAGATCGCCTCCATCTCGGGTACGCGTCAGGCGGTACATTAACCCCGTGATGGCCCGATTCGCATCCCCTCTGCTGGCGCTGGTGGCGATGGCGGTGCTCGCGTTCCTCGGGGCGAGCTCGACCTCGGCGCAGGGGCTCAGCCGCACGACGGTGTCGGCGGCGGGGTATCCCGAGGGCGTTCGCTTCATCGAGGCGGACGAGCGTGCGTTCCTCGACCCCGTGGGAGCCGGCGTCTCGGATGCCGGCGAGCCGACGCGCCTCGATGTTCCGCCGTCCGGGTTCGTGCCGCGCATCGAGGTGCGGTCGGCGCTCTGGGCGCGCCTCGCAGAGGACGGGGGGCTACCGGCGGTCGAGGACGTGGCCGACTACGACAACCAGACGACACTCGCACGGCTGCGGCACATCGACGGGACGACGTCCTGGTGGGCGATCGACGAGGCGCGGGCCTCGATGCTGACGCGCTACGCGCGCATCGGTCGCGGCGGGCGCGTGGGCTCGGAGCCGACGACGCTACAGGTGCTGCGGGAGATGCGGCGCTGGCGTGAGTCGGTCGTCATCGACGTCGAGGGGTTCGAGATCGAGCCGCGGCGGTGGGACCAGCGGCTGCTGTGGAACGAGTTCGAGCAGGCGATCGCCGTCGATGCGACGCCCGCGGACGTGCTTCCGCCGGGGCCCCAGGCGATGAGCGCGGCGTTCTTCGTCACGAGCTCGGACGAGGAGCCGACGGTCCTCGACGTGCCGCTGTCTGACCTCGTAGGAGAGGACGGCACGCGCGTCACGTTCCGGCTGCTGGACGGGCGGGCGCTGCCGTTCGTGTACCTGCCGGGTCCCTCGCTGCTCGTCGACGTCACGCGTCTCGAGACCGATGCGGACGCTCGCGCCCTGACGCTGCCGGCCTTCGAGGTGTCGCCCTCGGTAGCCGTCACCGTCGAGCGCATCGTCGCCACCGAGGGCGCGCCGCTCGCGGATGGCGCGAACGAGCGGCTGGCCGAGGGCGTCGAGGAGCTCGCGCCGGTCGTGTCACCCGCCTCGGCTGTGGCTGCGCCCGCGCCGACTGCGGTGGCTCCGGCGCCTGCACCTCGAGCGGTGCGCTCCTTCAACGAGGCCGTGCGCATCGTGGTGACGACGGTCGACAGCGAAGCCTCGACGTTCGCGGGGCTGCTGCTGGCGCTCGTGGCCTCGGCCGTCCTCGGAGGGGCGGTGGCCCGCCGCGGTGACCGCGCAGGCTAGAGGCGACCGGCCTCGAACTCGACCATACCGCGCGCGAGGTTGAGGCGCAGGAGGTCGGAGGCGCCCTCGGCCAGGCGCATGGTGCGGACCTGGCGGTACAGGCGCTCAAGGGGGTGGCCGACGATGAGTGCCTGGCCGCCGCTGAGCTGGATGGCGGCATCGACGACGCGGCCGGCGGTCTCGGTCGAGAGGACCTTCGCGATCGAGCCCTCGTTCTGGACGTCGACGCCGGTCTCGGCGAGGCGGGCGGTGCGGTAGAGCACGCTGCGGGCGGCGAACGTCTCCATGATCATGTTGCCGAAGATCCAGCGGACCTGCTCGCGGTCGTAGAGCGAGCCACCGTGGCGGTGGGGTGCGGTGATGTGCGCCTTCGTGTGCTCCGTGGCCCAGATCGCGATGCCGGTGGCGCGCGCCGCCATGCCGAGGCGCATCTGGCCGATGTTGCCGAGGCCGCGCTGCAGTCCCTCGCCGATGCGTCCGACTACGTTCGACTGCGGCACGCGGGCGTCGTGGAACATCACCTGGCAGTGCGACGAGCCATCGACGCTGACGAAATCGTCCCCGAGCTCGACGCCGGGCGTCGCGCGGTCGATGACGACCATCGCGGTGCCGCCGGGGCCACTCGCGTCCTCGTCGACGTTCAGGAGCACGGCGTAGAAGTCGGCGCTCGAGCCGCCGGAGACGTAGGCCTTGCGGCCGTTCACGACGAGGTCGTCACCGTCGCGTACCGCCCAGGTGGGGCGGCCCGCATCGGCACCAGAGGGCTCGGTGAAGCCCCAGCCGGCGTAGCGCTCGCCTCGCATGAGCGGCTTCAGGTACTCCTCGCGGAGGCGGCCCTCCGCCTGGCGCAGCACGCCGGGACCCGGACCGAAGACCCAGCTCGCGGTGCGGAGGTTGGAGGCGGCGAAGGCCTCGCGCGCGACGGTGAGCGCGAGCGGTCCGGCCTCGCTGCCACCGAACTCTTTCGGCTGGGTCATGCCGAAGAAGCCCGCCTCGCGCGAGCGCGCGGCGACCTCCTTGCGGAGGTCGGTGTTGCCGGCGCCGTCCTCGTCGCCGATCGCCTGCTCCTCGAGGGGTGCGAGCACTTCAGCGATGAAGCGCTGCACGCGCTCACGCAGGTCGAGCAGTTCGGGGGAGAGCTGGTCCGGCATGGGGGTACTCCGCAGTCGCGCGCCCTCGATGAGGGCGCCTCGCTTCGGTGCGGAGTCTAGCGCGCGATCGGGGGCGGCGCGCCGGGCGGGCTAGCGCTTCGGGTGCCCGCTCTCGAGGTGCGGCGCGGGGTTCACGTGCTGCTGGTCGTGCATCTCGCCGGACGGGGCGCCACCCTCGACGGTGTCGTCGCGGTGCACGGGCTCGACGGGGGGCTCCTTCGGCTGGTTGAAGCCGAGGATCGGGAGCATCCCGGTCATCGAGCGCACCGAGTCGAGCACGTTGCGCCACCAGGCCTTGCGCCGGTCACTCGAGTCCGACTGTCCGAACATCAGCGTGCTCCCCTCGGTCCCTGCGAATCGCCCTCAGCGTATCGCGCGCGTCGAATGCGGAGGGGGCCGAAGGTCCCCGCGTCGGCGGGCTTGGCGGCGGTGCGATACTCGCTCATCCGGCCGCCATCCGGCGGCGGACACGCAGGGGGAGCGAGCGATGGCGACGCAGGCGACGAACGTCGAAGTGCAGGGCGAGGTCGCGCCCGGCTTCGAGGCGGTGCGGGACACCTTCCTCGAGAACTTCTCGCTCTTCCCTGAGGTCGGGGCGAGCGTCGCCGTCATGATCGACGGTGAGCTGGTCGTCGACCTCTGGGCGGGGCGGGCGACCGATGAGCGCGCGTGGGAGCGCGACACGCTGGTGAACGTCTGGTCCTCGACGAAGGGCGCCACGGCGCTGGCGGCGCACATGCTGGCGGACCGCGGGCTGCTCGACTTCGAGGCGCCGGTGGCGCAGTACTGGCCTGAGTTTGCGGCGGCGGGCAAGGCCTCGGTACCGGTGCGGTACCTGCTGACGCACCAGGCCGGGCTCTCGGCGATGCCGGAGGGCACCAACAATGCGTCGATGTTCGACTGGGACCACATGGTGCAGACGCTGGCGGTGTCGGCGCCCCAGTGGGAGCCGGGATCGCAGCACCAGTACCACGCGCTCACCTTCGGGTGGCTCGTGGGCGAGGTCGTGCGTCGGGTGAGCGGCAAGACGCCGGGCGAGTTCATTCGAGACGAGATCGCGGGGCCGCTCGGCATCGACTTCGAGGTGGGGCTGCCGGCGAGTGAGGACGGGCGTGTCGCCTCGATCCTCCACGACCCCTCGAGGGACCCGGTCATCCCGGAAGTCGACTGGAACAGCCGGGCGTGTCGTGTCTCGCAGATTCCGGCGGCCAACGGGCACGCGAACGCGCGGTCGCTCGCGACGATGTACGGCGCGCTCGGCCTCGGTGGTGAGCTCAACGGCGTGCGTCTGCTCTCACCCGAGGCGGTGGAGCGCGCGGGGGTGCTGCAGGTCGACGGCCTCGAGAGCTCCGGCTTCCACATGTATCGGACGCTCGGCTTCATGCGGCGCTTCGCGCAGAACGGCGATGTGAGGCCCGCGAGCACGTGGGGCCACGCCGGCGCGGGCGGGTCGCAGGGCTTTGTCGACCCCGACCGACGCCTCGGTTTCGGCTACGCGATGAGCCAGATGCTGCTGGCGAAGCCCGAAGAGCACCGCCCCTCGAGTGGGGGAATGGACCCTCGGGGCCAGCGACTCGTGCGGTTGCTCTACGCCGCCCTCGAGGCGCGGGGATAGGCGGCCTCGATGAAGGCTTCGCCTGAGACCTCGATCGAGGTGATGTCGCGCACGGCCTCGTTGCTGCGCGGGCTGCTCGACGGGTTGCCCGAGGAGCTGCTGACCGTGCGCGACGAGGAGGGGTGGGGGCCCTCGACGGTCGTCGCGCACATGGTGGCGATTGAGCCCGTCGCACTCGTCGACCGGGTGCGGCGCATCCTCGAAGAGGAGCGGCCCGCGGTTCCGGACATCGACGAGAGCGCGAACCTCGAGGAATCGGGGCTGCGGAACGCGCCGCTGGCGGAGCTCCTCGGGCGGTTCGAGCGGCAGCGCCTCGAGACGCTCGAGTTCCTGCACGGCATCGATGGCGCGGGCTGGCAGCGGGTGGGGATGCAGTCGGTGGTCGGTGAGATCACCGCAGAGAACGTGCTGCACCACTTCGCGAACCACGACCTGCTGCACCTGGAGCAGATCAGTGCGCTCGTCCGGCGGCCGATCAACGACGGCCGCGGCGCGATGCGGACGCTGTACTAGCACCCCACGTTCGGCTCGAGCCTCAGTCTCGGGGCGGGAGCGCTTCCGCGATCTGCCACGCCAGCTCGGCGGGCGAGCTCGCGGCGTCGAGGACGAGGTGTGCGCCCTCGCTCGGTTCGACGGCCTCGAATGCCTCGCGTTGACGCTCGTAGATCTCCCACGTCGCGTCCGACGTGCGCATCGGGTCGGCGGCGCGGGCCTCGATGCGACGACGCGCCTCGGTGTCATCGAGGCGGAGTTCGGCGATAACCGACGGCACGCCGGCGGCACGCGCAACCTCGAGGGCGGCGGTGCGGTCGGCGGCACGCTGGTGCGTGGCATCGAGCACGACGGGGCGCCCAGCCTCGAGGTGTGCGGCAGCGGCCTCGCGGAGAGTGGCGTAGGTGCGCTCGTTCACGTCGGGGGCGTAGATGCCCTCGCGGTAGCGGCCCTCGACGGGCGTCGTGGGGTCGAGGCCGGCGAGGCGCTTGCGGACGGCGTCGGACGAGACGTAGGCCGCTCCGATGCGGCCGGCCAGCGTCGCGCCGACGATCGACTTCCCGGTGCCGGAGAGCCCCGACATCAGCACGAGCGCGGGACCTCGGCGGCGGGCGCCGTAGGAGCTGGCCAGCTCGAAGTAGCGGGCGGCCGAGGCGGCGAGGTCGGCGCGTTGCGCGGCACCGACCTCGGGGGCGTGCGCGCCGATGGACTCGACCTTGCCTCGGACGAAGGCGCGGAAGGCGCGGTGCAGGGGCTGCAGCACGCCGAGGGTCTCGTCGTTCGAGGCGGCGAGGTAGCGCCCGGCGAACTCGTCGCCGAGCGCCGGGTGGCCGCGTGCCTCGAGGTCCATCGCCAGGAAGGCGACATCGTAGCCGACGTCGAGGTAGCGGAAGTGGAACCAGTCGTTGAACTCGATGCAGTCCACGATCTGGAGGTCGCTGACCTCGGGGCCGAGGACGTAGACGTGCTTCGCGTGCAGGTCGCCGTGGCCCTCGACGACGCGCCCGGCGGCGAGCCGGAGGTCGAAGAGGGACGCCTCGCCCTCGATGGTGGCGGTCGCGAAGGCCTGAAGTGAGGCCGCGTCCTCGGGACGCCAGGAGTCGCCGATGAAGCCCTCGGCCTCGCCGTACTCCCGTGCCCACCACGCGCGCACGGCCTCGGCGCCGGCGAAGGGGGGGTCGTTCTTCACCACCGCCGCGGCCTCGTGGAAGCCGATCAGGCGGCGGACGGTGCGCGCGAGGAGGTCGGGCGGCATCGTGCCCGCCTCGAGGAGCTGGTCGAGCGTGGCGTCGTCGGGCAGGCGGCGCATCTTCACGGCCCACTCGATGACCTCGCCGGCTGCGGCGCTCTCGGGCGGGTCGACGGCGTACGTGCCGTTCGGGCGTCGCACGACGGGCACGGCATCGAGGTAGACGTCGCGCGTCAGGCGTCGGTTCAGGCGGACCTCGGCCTCGCACAGCCGCTTTCGCGTCGCGAGGTCGAGCTGGCTGATGAAGCCGAAGTCGACGGGCTTCTTCGTCTTGTAAACGGTGTCGTCGGCGAGGAAGACGTAGGAGATGTGGGTCTGGCGCAGCTCGACTTCGGCGGTCGGGGCGTGCGGATATGCCTCGGCCGTGAGCAGCGCGCGGACGTATTCGGGCAGCGCCTCGTGATCTTGCGTCATGCCGGGATCGTGGGTGCCGGGGCATCGAGGTGCAAGCGCGCGGGGTGTCGGAGGCTCCCCGGGGGGCGTCTGGCGGGCCTCTTTACACTGGATTCACGATCCGTTGACCCGGGTCAATTGCATTCGCCATAGAATCGCTTCGACCGGCCTGAGCGCCCCCACGCTCGGCGGTCGAAGGAGTCAGAGGGAGCCACGATGACCACGGCCGAGCGTCCGGAAGCCGCCCCGGCGGCGCGTCCCGACTCGATCTCCGCGCAGGGGTGGATTGACGTCCTCTTCGATCGGGGGTCGTTCGACGAGCACTTTGCCGGCGTGCGGACCCCGGATCCGCTTCGATTTGCCGACTCGCAGCCGTACCCGGAGCGCCTCGCGGAGGCGCGGGAGCGCAGCGGCGGCCGCGAGGCCGTGTGGACCGGCAGCGCGCGCATCGGCGGGCAGCCGGTCATCGTCGCTGTCTCGGACTTCAAGTTCATCGGCGGCTCGATGGGCTTCGCCGTGGGCGAGCGTGTCGCCGAGGCGATGGACGAGGCGCGCAAGGCACACGTGCCGTTCGTGGCCGTGACGTGCTCGGGCGGCGCCCGGATGCAGGAGGGCATGATCGCCCTCGTCCAGATGTCGAAGACGGCGGCGGCGGCGCAGCGCCTCCACGAGGCGGGCGTGCCGATGCTCACGGTGCTCGCCGGTCCGACGACGGGCGGGGTCTACGCGTCGTACGCGAACCAGGGCGACATCATCGTCGCGGAGGCGGGCGCCCTCATCGGGTTCGCCGGGCCTCGAGTGCGCGCCGTCCACGACGAGGGCGAGGAGCGCGAGACGCTCTACGCCGAGGACCTGCTCGCGCACGGCCAGGTGGACGCCTGCCTGCCGCGCGAGGCGATTCGTGACTACCTCGTGCGGGTCGTGCGCCTGCTGAAGTCGACGCCGGGCCCGGACCCGGACCGCCTGCCGCCGTTCGTGGAGGCACACAACCTCGAGCGCGGCTGGACCGTGGTCGAGCGCGCTCGCGAGGGCGCGCGGCCTCGAGCGATGCGTTACATCGATGGCCTGACCGCCGACTTCATCGAGCTGCACGGCGATCGATCGGGCGTCGATGACCCGGCGCTCGTCGGCGGGCTCGCGCGCATCGGCGACACGAACGTCGTCATCGTGGCGCAGGAGCGCGGCGACCTCGACTCCTCGGGCTCGAGGAACGACGGCCGTGTGTCGCCGGCGGGGTACCGCAAGGCGAAGCGGCTGATGCTGCTGGCGCAGCGCCTCGGTCTGCCGCTCGTCACCTTCGTCGACACGCCGGGCGCGCACGACGGCATCGCGGACGAGGCGGCCGGCCTCGCGGGATCGATCTCGGACTGCCTCGCGACGATGGCGTCGCTCACGGTGCCGACGGTGTCGGTCGTCATCGGCGAGGGCGGATCGGGCGGCGCGCTGGCGCTGACCGTCGCCGACCGCATCCTGATGCAGCAGAACGCGATGTACGCCATCACGAGTCCCGAGGGCGCGGCGGCGATCCTCTTCCGCGACCGCGAGCGTGCCGCCGAGGTGGCGGAGGCGCTAGGCGTCGCGGCCGACGACCTGCACCAGCTGGGCGTGATCCACACCGTGGTGCCGGAGCCCGCCGGTGGCGCGCACCGAGACCCCGCGGGCGCGGTGCGGCTGCTGGAGCCGGAACTGCGTCGAGCGCTCGCCGAGGCGATGCGCGGGCGCGGCAGCGCTCGTCGGACCCGTCGCGAGGCGCGCGTCCGCCGGATGGGCCGCCACAGCCCGAACGCACTGCGCCAGGCGGCGGACCTGCTCGGTGGGGCGAGCGAGGGCGCGGTGCACGCCCTCGGTGCCGGGATGCAGGCCCTGGGTGCGCGCATCCGGGCGCGCCGGGGTCCGAACGCGCTGCCAGAGGAGGGCTCGGTCAGCCCGAACTAGCTGCCTCGAGCGGATGAGCAAGGCGAGGGCGCCTCGGTCGAGGCGCCCTCGTTGTGTTCGTGCCTCGGACTAGCCGACGAGCTGTCGGTAGATCTCGGCGCGCTTCTGCGGGTCGCGCTCGGCGATCGAGACGCCGCTGATGCCGTAGCCCGCCTCCTGCTGGGCGTCGATCCAATCGATGCAGCCCTCGACGGGGCCGGCGTAGCCGAGCGAGGCTGCGAGCTCGGGCGACACCGCCTCGATGCCGGCCTTCGAGCCGCCCTCGCGCCAGGCGGCGCGGACCGCGTTCGCCTCATCGGCAAGGCCGATGCGGAGGAAGTGCTCGTAGTAGAAGTCGCCCATGCGCGCGATGTAGAACGCCGCGCCCTCACGGATGCCCCAGTAGGCCTTCTCCGGGTCGTCGGTGACGGTCACGCCTCCGCCGCTGCGGATCTCGAACGTCGAAGGATCGCGGCCGGCGGCGCGGAGCGCGTCGTGGGCGATCTTCACCTGGTCGGCCCACTGCTCGCGGGGCACGAAGATCGGGATCCAGCCGTCGGCGAGCTGCGCGGTCTGCTCGATCGACTTCGGGGTGATCGAGGCGACGTGGATCGGGATGTGGTTACGGCCAGCGGTGGGCTGGTAGTCGCGAATCGTGAAGCCGCGGTCGAGCTCGAAGATCTTGCCGTGGTAGTGCAGCGGCTCGCCGGCGGTGAGGGCGTTGATGATCTCGATGTACTCGCGCATGCGAGTGAGGGGGCGCGAGAACTTCACGCCGTGGAAGTGCTCGATGACCTGCGGGCCGGAGCTGCCGAGGCCGATCACCATGCGGCCGTTGGAGAGCGCATCGAGGGTGGTGAAGTGCTGCGCGAGGGCCCCCGGCGTCCTCGAGAAGATGTTCACGATCGAGGTGCCGAGATTGATGCGGTTGGTCTCGTAGGCGAGGATCGCGAGCGTCGTGAAGGCGTCGCGGCCCCAGGCCTCGGCGACGGACATGAGGTGCACGCCGGCGTCGTCCGCGATCTTCGCCTCGGCTATGGTGCCCTCGAGGTCCCACGGCCCCTGCCAGTTCACCCCGATCGAGATCTTGCGCATGTGCTCCCCCGCCTCGTCGTTGGATGGTCATTCGAGGTGGCGAGTATATGGAGCGTGGCTCTAGCGGCGAGGTGGGCCGTCAGGCCTCGGAGCGTGGACGGCCCTGCGGGCCGGCGTGCCCGCCCACCCGCCCCTTCTCGAGCGAGGGGCTGCGCCCCACGCGCTCCCCTCGGACTTGCGGTGCGCGGTGACGGGCGGCCCTGGCGACGGAGCCTGACCCTCGGTTGGGGCTAGCCGTAGAGGTCGAGGCGCTCCTGGTGCAGCTTGTCGCCGAAGGCGTCCATGATGGCGTCGAACTCGCCGACGTCGTGCTCGCAGACGAAGGTGATGGCTTTGCCCTCGCGGCCCATGCGCCCGGTGCGTCCGATGCGGTGGACGTACTCCTCGACGTTCTGGGGGACGTCGTAGTTCACGACGTGGGTGATCTCGGGGATGTCGATGCCTCGGGCGGCGACGTTCGTGGCGACGAGGATGTCGAGCTCGCCGTCGCGGAAGCGCTGGACGACGCGGTCCCGCTGACGCTGGTCGAGGTCGCCGTGCAGCGCGCCGATGCGGATGCCGTCGGTCTGGAGGCGCTCGCTCAGGCGGTCGGCGCCTCGACGGGTCTTCGAGAAGACGATGGTGCGACCCTTGAGCTCGCGCTTCACCAACTCGGCGAGGCCGCGCATCTTGTCGCGCTCGGCAACCTCGAAGTAGACCTGCTCGATGGACTCAACGGAGGAGAGCTCGGGGTCGACGGTCACGGTGACCGGGTCGTGCATGTAGCGGTGCACGAGGTTCTTGATCGAGGTGGGCATCGTCGCCGAGAAGAGCGCGGTCTGCCTCGCGCGCGGCGTCTGGCCGAGGATGCGCGTGATGTCAGGCAGGAATCCGATGTCCAGCATCTCGTCGGCCTCGTCGAGGACGGCGTAGCGCACGGCTCGCAGCGAGAGCGTGCGGCGCTTGATGTGGTCCAGCACGCGGCCGGGCGTGCCGACGACGACCTGAGGCCCGCGCTCGAGGGCGCGGAAGTCGCGGTCCAGCGCGCGCCCGCCCAGGAGGCCGACGACGCGCACGCCGGAGTACGAACCGAGGTCCGTCAGGACCTCGAGGACCTGTTGCGCCAGCTCGCGCGTCGGCACGAGGACGATGGCCTGCGGCTCGGCGAGGTCGGGGTCGCACGCCTCGAGGAGCGGCAGGCCGAAGGCGACGGTCTTGCCGCTGCCGGTCTGCGCGACGCCGACCACATCGTGGCCTTCGATGAGTGCCGGGATGGCCTGAGCCTGGATCGGAGTTGGGTCGGTGAAGCCGGAGGCGCCGACGGCCCGGAGGCCGTTGTCGCCGACGCCGAGCTCGCGGAACGCCTCTGGAAGGTCACCGTCGAACGTGGTGGGCTCGAGCCGCCCGGTCTTCGAGGGCTGCTCGGACCTCGGGCGCTCAGCCGACGTCTCGTCGCGGCGCGCCTCGTTGCGCGGTGCGCGCGCGGGGCGCCGGCGGGCGACGCGCGGGGCGTCGACCTCGATTGCGGGGGTTCGCGTGTCGTCGCTCGACTCCTCGGAATCGTCGGCCTCGGCAACGTCATCGTCGACGTTCAAGGTGTCGTTGGCGGTGTCTAGGCTGCCGTCCGCGCCCTCGCTGCGGCGACGGCCGCGTCCGCCTCGACGGCCGCGGCGGCGGCGCTTCGGGGCATCGCCGTCCGTGCCCGACTCGGTGTCTCGGGGGGCTGCGGCGCGGTCGTTCGAAGTGGCGGGTGCGGTGGTGTTCGAGGGCGCCTCGGTGTCTGCCTCGGCGTCGCCGCGGCCGAAGTGCGGCACGAAGCGGCTGGTGCCTGAGACGAGCACACGGCGCGTGGCGTGGAGGCCCGGGGGCGGCCGGCGGCGGGCGGGGAGGATCGTGCGATCACCGCCCTCGGAAGGCGGGCGGAAGGCGACGTCCTCGGGCAGCGGCTCTTCGAGGGAGGAGCGCCACGGGCGGCGTCGTCGACGGTCGTCGCGGCCTCGGTTGTCGCGGCGGTCGTCTGAGCGATCGCGCGAGTCACGGCGGTCTCGGGTCTGGGAGTTTCGTGAGCTCTCGTTGTCGCGGCCGGAGCGGCCGTTGGAGGAGCTGGAGGTGGAGCGTTCGTGGGTGGCCGTTGGGGCCTCGGAGGTGGCGGTCGTTTGGGTGGTTCCGTTCGTGGTCTGGTTCGACTTGTTGCGGCCGCGCCCACCTCGACGCCCGCGCCGGCGTCGTTTGCGGGGCTCGTCCGAGTCGTCGTGCTCGTCCGTGGCCATGTCTGCTGGGGTGGGCGCGGTGAACCAGTCCCGCAGCCGTCGCAGAAGCGGGCTCATCGCGCGGCCTCGTCCTCGTCCGGCGCGATGTCGTTGGCCGTGTCAGGGACTGGTAGGGGGGAGGGGCCGCGCCGTTGTCGCGCGGGGATGAGTGTCATCGATGAACATCGTAGCAAGGTTCGGGGGGTTCGGCGAGCCGGGGGGAACCCTACCGCCGCACCTCGAGGGTGGGTGAGCGGTTCGGGACGTAGTCAGGCGCCCGCGGCCTCGATGGTGGCGTCGGGCTCGACGTCCTCGTCGAGGGGCTCCATGTAGGGCACGTCGGCCCGGCGCATGAGGACGAAGAAGGCGAGCGCGCCGACGATCGTGACGATGCCGGCGTAGCGGAAGACGGCATCGAGGCCGAACGTCGAGACGACGAGCGCGCCGACGAGCGAGCCGGTGAGAAAGCCGACGGAGTTCCCCATCTGGTTGAGGCCCATCACCGAGCCCATGCCGACTCGACGGCCGACGGTGACGAAGATCGCCTGCTGGGCGGGCCACGAGACGGCCTCTGCCAGGCCGATCACGAAGACGACGACGACGAGCCAGGGCGCGATCACGAGCGCGCTGCCGAGGAAGTCGGTCTCCACGACGTTGCGCGGCACCGCCGGCGTGAGGAACTGACCGACCGCCGAGATGCCGAGGCCGACCATCACCATCATCAGGCGGTCCATGCGGTCGGCAACCGGGCCGGCCAACGGCTGCAGCACCGCCGAGGTGAGGGAGCGCGTGGCCAGCAGGATGCCGACGAAGAGCGCGGAGTCCGTGCCGAGGCCGTCCGGGTCGATCACGAAGACAGCGAGGAACGATGCCGCGGCGCCCCATCCAAGTGCGACCACCGTCTGCACGGCGAGCGCGGCCTGCACGTCGGCACGTCGGATCACCTCGCGCCAGCCCATCTGGATCTCCGCGGGCTCCACGTAGTCGGCCGCGGCGCCTCGCGGCCGGCCTCGCCTCGGGAGGAGGAGGAGCGTCATGAGGCCGGTGCCGGCGAGGAGTAGGGCCATCGAGGTGAAGGCGGCATCGGTGCCGAAGGCGTCTCGGAGGCCGCCACCGAGCAGGGGGCCGAGGCCGAAGCCTGCAATCTGGGCGACGGAGAAGACGCCCATGTAGGTGCCCTCGCGCTGCGGGGGCGCCAGCCGGCCGATGTAGGCGAGCGACAGCGGGAAGATGCCGGCGGCGCCGAGGCCGGAGAGCACTCGGAACGCTACGACCGTCTGCCAGTTCGGGGCGAAGACGTAGCCGATCGCGCCGACCGCGTAGATGAAGAAGCCCGCGGCGATGAAGGGCTTCGAGCCGAAGCGGTCGCCAAGACGGCCGATGAACGGCGCGGCGAGCAGCTGGGACAGCGAGAGGCCGGAGAACGAGAGCGCCACCGCGAGTTCCGGCCCGTTGAGCTCGTCTCGGACGTAGACAGGCAGCAGCGGCGACACCATGCCGATGCCCGCCATCGCGACGAGCATCGCGATCCAGAGGACGACGAACCCTCGAGAGAGCACGAACGAGGCCTATCACAGCGAAACGCGAGCCTCGGCCGGGGACAGCCGTGCCCACGATCGTACGGCCTCGGGGCCGATTGAGGGGCGGTCTAGCGGAAGACCACCGTCTTGTTGCCGTGCACGAAGACGCGGTCCTCGATGTGCCACTGGACGGCGCGGGCGAGGACGGAGCGCTCCACCTCGCGACCGAGGCGCACGAGGTCGTCGCGCGTGTCGCGGTGGGAGATGGTCACGACATCCTGCTCGATGATCGGCCCTTCATCGAGGTCGTCGGTGGCGTAGTGCGCCGTTGCGCCGATCAGCTTGACGCCTCGGTCGAAGGCGCGGCCGTAGGGGTCGGCGCCCGCGAAGGCGGGCAGGAACGAGTGATGAATGTTGATGACGCGGTTTGGGTAGCGGTCGATCACCTTCGAACTCAGGATCTGCATGTAGCGCGCCATCACCAGCAGCTCGATGTGCTCGCGCTCGCACAGCTCGAGGATGGCGGCCTCCTGCTCCTCGCGGATCTCCTTGATCACGGGGAGGTGCAGGTAGGGGATGCCGAACGCCTCGACGTCGGGTCGCAGCTTGTCGTGGTTCGAGATCACGAGGCGCAGGTCGACGGGGAGTTCGCCGCGACGCCAGCGCCAGAGCAGCTCCATCAGGCAGTGGTCGAAGCGCGATACGAGGATGGCAGTGCGGACGCGCTGCTCGCTGTAGCGCACGCGCCAGTCCATCTCGAAGGGGCGTCCGACTTCCTCGGCGAAGCGCGCCTCGAGGTCGGCGGGCGGCGTCGCGAGGCCCTCGAGGGCGAACTCCATGCGCATGAAGAAGCGCCCGCCGCTGGCGTCGGTGGAGTACTGGTCGGCCTGGATGATGTTCGCCTCGTGCGCGAAGAGGAACTGCGACACGGCGGCGACGATGCCGGGGCGGTCGTCGCACTGGATCAGGAGGCGCGCGGTGCCCGTCGAGGGTCGCGAGGCGTCATCGGTCATGGCGCGATGATACGTGCGTCCTGAGGCAAGACCCAGCGCGGCGCCTCGGTCTGGCTAGTGCGTGTGGGGCTCGCCGTTGTGGTGGTCGTGCTCGTGGTGGTGGTCGCCCGAACCGGACGACGCGTCGACCTGTCAGCAGCCGGGTTGGCCGTGGTTGCCACAGCAATTGCTGCGCTTCACGAAGCGCAGGCCCATATTGCGCATCGCCATACCGAGCTTGCGATGCGCGGGGGCGTCGTAGGTGCTCCAGTTCGAGATCCACGCGCCGATGGACGGTCGGTCCGGTCTCGCCATGCCTCGATGGTCCTCGCTAGCTGCGTCGGGGCGGTCGGTTCAGGCTACCAACCGGCAGGTCGAGGTGCAGCCGCGCCGTCTGGGGCAGGAAGCATTCGCGGTCGTTGCAGGCCTGGTAGCGCACCTCGACGTCGATGGGCACCGACTCGACCTCGGTGAGGGCGGAGTTCAGCTCGACGCGCACGACCGCGAAGCCCTCGAGGACGGGGAGCGGCTCGGTCAGCCCTGCGACCTGGAAGGGCACGGTGTCGGGGTAGCGGGGCGCGCCGATGTAGAGGCCCTCGGGACCGGTCACGGTCACCACCGTCGGGAAGTTGCCCTCTGGGACCTCGGGTCCGCCGACGTGGATCCCCTCCGGCAGATCGAGGCGGACGTGCAGGTCGACGCGCTGACGGAACTTGATGTCGGGGGCGTGGAGCTGCGCGGTGATGTTGATGTCCTCGACGGAGGCGCTCGCATGGGGCGTCTCGCCGAGCTCGGCCTGGAGGCCGAAGGCCTCCTCGAGCGTGAAGGCGGCGGCCTCGCGAATCTGGTACTCGCGATGGAAGAACTTCTGCACGACGACGCCCTGCTCGTCGAGGACGTACGTGCCCGGGTACGGGATGCCGTACACCGCCTCGTCGGGGTCGACGAGGGTGTTCAGGATGCCGAGCTGCTTGATGAACGCCGAGCCCTCGTCGGAGAGGAAGTCGTACTCGATGTCGTGCTCGTCGCAGAACTGCGCGATGGCGCCGATCGGGTCGTAGGAGATCGCGAAGACGCGCACGCCGCCGGCGGTGAACTCGCGGAGTCCGTTCTGCAGCTCAACGAGCTGCGTTCGGCAGTACGGTCACCAGCGTGCGGAGCGCTGGAAGACGACCAGCGCCTTCTGTCCCGCTCGCGCCTCGTTCAGGTTCACGGCCTCGTTGCGCTGATTGCGCAGGGTGAAGTCGGGGAAGACCTCGCCGATGGCGGGGCCGGTCGGGAAGTCGTCGGTCTCCGGCGTGCGCCTGGACGGCGGCAGTCGCTCGGGTTCGGGCGGCGTGGTCATCGAGGTCCCCTCGATTGGCTCGTTCGGGCGCGTCGATTGTACACGACGGCATCGGTACCCCGGTGGGGTATCACGATTCGAGGAGGGGAGAGGGTCAGAAGGTCGCCCAGATCGGTCTCGTGCGGGCGTAGATGCTGAGGAGCGCCAGCGCGGCGACGGCCGCACCGGCCCCGATGGCGAGCTGGGGGTTCCACGCATCGGCGGCGACACCGGAGACGAGCACCCCGAGCGGCTGCAGTCCCCAGAGCAGGCTCACGAGCGACATCACTCGCCCGCGGTAGGCCTCGGGCGTCTGCACGAGCACGACGGTCTGCGTCATCGTCTCGGTGAGCTGGAGGCCGAGGCCGATGAGGAGCGCGAAGGCGGCGGCCATGAGGAGGGTGCTGCTGAGCGCGAAGCCGGCGAGCGCACCGAAGGCAGTGGTGAGCGCCGCCGCGTAGATGGGTGCGCGGCGCTCGGTGCTCGAGAGCCACACGAGGAGCAGCGCGCCGCTCACGGCGCCGACTCCGGCCGCGGTGTAGAGCAGACCGAGCCCGCCCTCGCCGCTGCCGTAGACGTCTCGAACGAACACCGGTGCCAGCTGCTGCCAGTTGCGGCCGAGCAGGGTGACGACGAGGGCGATCGTGAGCAGGAGCAGCACGACCGGCTGAGCGCGGACGTAGCGCAGGCCGGATACGAAGTCACCGGTGACGTTCCAGCGGCCGGCGCGGTGTCGCCTCGGGATGCGCATGATGAAGATCGCGAGGGCGAGCGCGGCATTGCCCACACCGTTCGCGACGAAGCAGCCGCCCGCGCCGAAGATCGCGAGCACGGCGGCACCGAGGATCGGGCCGGCGATCGTCGTCATCGAGAAGACGGAGACGTTGATGGCGACGGCGTTCGCGACCACCGACTCGTGCACGGTGTCGGGGATGAGCGACTGCCTCGCGGGGATGTCCATCGCGAAGGCGCAGCCGGCGAGGAACGCCAGCACCACCATGTGCCAGAGCTCGACCCAGCCGCCGAGGATCAGCACACCCTCGATGAACATCAGCACGGACACCGTCGAGCGCGTCGTGACCAGCAGGTGCTTGCGGTAGAGGCGGTCGGCGACCACGCCCGAGAACGGCCCGAGGATCAGGAACGGGATCGAGAGCATCGAGCCGACGAGGGCCACGGCCGAGGCGCGGTCGGTGAGCTCGAGGACGAGCCACCCCTGCGCCACGATGATCATCCACCAGCCGCTCAGGGCGAGGAACAGCCCGATGAGCAGCAGGCGGAAGTCGCGGTAGCGGAGCGCGGCGAGGCCCTCCGGGATGCGCGAAGCATCGCCCGGAATGAGCGGCACCGCCCATGGATCGGGCGGTGCCGGTCGGTCCTCGGCCGGAGCGGTGGTGCTCAGTTGAGGTGCTTCTTGAACCACCCGACGGAGCGGGTCCAGGAGTCCGCGGCGGACGGCTCGTGGTGGGCGGGGCCGGTGTTGAAGAACGAGTGGCCCGCGCCGTCGTAGAGCTTCACGTCGTTCTCGACGCCCGCCTTCGCGAGCGTGTCGCGCAGCATGTCGACGCGCTCGGCGGGGATGCCCTGGTCGAGCGCGCCGTAGGAGCCCATCACGGGTGCCTTGATCGTCGAGATCACGTCGGCCTCGGGCATGCCGCCGCCGTAGTAGACGTGCACGGCATCGACGTTCGAGGAGGGGCGGATGGCGGTTGCCAGCGTCAGGCCGCCGCCCATGCAGAAGCCGACGCATCCGACCTTCGCGACGCCCTTCTCGGACTTCAGCCAGCCGATGGCGGCATCGATCTCGCGGGCGGCGAGGTCGCGTTCGAGGCTCATCGCGAGCTTGCGGGCCTCGTCGGGCTCGGTCGCCATCTCGCCGTGGTACATGTCCGGCGCGAAGGCGAGGAAGCCCTCGGCGGCGTAGCGGTCGGCGATGTTCTTGATGTCCTCGTTGAGGCCCCACCACTCCTGGATGACGATCAGGCCGCCCACCGGCGTGCCGCGGGGCTCCGAGAGGTAGCCGGAGACCTTCACGCCATCGTGCTCGACATTGACCAGGCTGCCCGCCATCGGGGGTGCTCCCTTCGGTGTGCGCGTGTGTGCGGTGGGGTGAATTCGGTATCGCGCGGGACGGAGTATAGCGAGGCCTCGAAGTGGCTCCAGCGTCCTCGACGGTCAGCTCGCGGCGAGGGCGGAGGGGGTGTCGAAGAGGAAGTGAACCTCGGTGCCGACGACGATGCCGCGGTCCTCATACCAGCCGAACGGCGCCTCGATGGCCCACTGGTAGGGCGCCTCGGAGTAGACGAGGTCGAGCGATTCGGCCTCCATCTGACGAATCGAGACGATGCGCCCGTCGCCGCCCACGAACGCGATATCGAGGTCGACGTGGGTGTTCTTCATCCAGAACGGGCCCTCGTGGTTCGGCTCGAGGTAGTCGAACAGCATGCCGCGCTCGCCGAGCCGGGCGCGGCCGGAGAGGCCGATGCCGTACTCCTCGCGCGGCGGAACCTCGAGGGGGAGTGAGCCGAGCACGGCATCGCCATCGACGAACTCGACGACGCCGAGCTCTTCGACGGGGGTCGAGGCCGTCGAGGCCACGGGCTCGCCTGAGGACGCTTCGATGGTCGGCGAAGCGGATGGTGAGGCGCCGGCCTCGGTCGCCGTCACCTCGATCGTGGGGCCCCCGGCGACGGCGGTCCTCGGCGCATCGTCCGACGAGCTGCCGCAGGCGGCGAGCAGGAGGATGAGGGCGAGGAACATCGTAGAGGCAAGGCGCATCCCTTCGATCGTAGCCTGCGACGGCCGCACGCGTTGACACCGTGGGCGCCGCCCCGCCACGATCGAGCCGTGTCAGACAGTGAACTGCTCGATCTCGCCTTCAAATTGTGGCCCGACGTCCGCGACCGGGGCGTCGTGGGCGATCCTTCGGACCTCGACCGGCTGCTGGCGGCGCAGGGCTTGCCCGGCGCGCCGGGCTTCGACTGCGGCGTGCGTGACACCTTCGGCTGCTTCGCGCCGGACCAGGACGCCTCGGATTTCGCGCTGCCGACGGGCGAGCGCCCGCGGTCCGACGAGGAGGGGCGGTTCATCGCGCACGTCCTCGTGACGCGCGTGCTCCTCGGGGCCGGTCTCGGCGTCGATCCGCGAGTGACCTCGGCGCTGTGCGCGACGTACGCGCTGTCGTGGACGGCCACCGGCGGCGACTACCGCCAGTCGCCGCTCGCGCTGGCGACGACGCTCTGGCTCCCGGCCCTCGATGCGGACGCGTCCTCGGACCGGCCGCTGCCGATCGACTGGTCGGCCGCGTGCTACCAGGACGAGGACCGCTGGGACCTCGATTACCGGCTGTTCTCGCGCTACGACATCCGCGAACGCGCCCTCGACTGGGCCGTCTTCGTCTCCTCGAATCCCGCGCGGCACGAGGGTGTCTCGATGTGGACCATCGTGGAGCCGCTGCTGCGCATGGAGCGGGACGGGCGCGCTGAGCTGGCGCTGGGCCAGTACGCCGATGCCGCCGACGAGGTGGGGAGTGCCCCGGCGCCCGCCGCCGCGATGCTCGAGCGCACACGCGTGGCCGCCAGCCTGCGCGCCTACCTGGCCTCGGTCAGCGGGCCGCGCCGCCTGCGCGCCTCGGACTAGCGCCATGACCCTCGACCCCGCGAGCGCCGCTCCGCCTCGCCTCACCTCGAGTGACGGCCTTGTCGCGGCGTATGTGCTCGATGGCGAGGGGCGGGGACAACCGATCTCGTGGGGCGGGCTGAGCGACTGGCGGCCGGAGCACGGCACGCTGTGGGTGCATCTCGACCGGCTGCAGGAGCGCGCCGCGCGATGGCTGATGCGCGAGTCGGGCCTCGCGCCGGTGGTCGCCGAGGCGGTGATGGCCGAGGAGACGCGGCCTCGCGTCGACTCGTTCGATTCAGGACTGCTGCTGGTGCTGCGCGGCGCGAACCTCAATCCAGGCGCGGCGCCGGAGGACATGGTGTCGCTGCGCATCTGGGCGGACGAGCATCGCGTCGTGACGGTGCGCGGGCGCCGTGTGATGTCCGTGGAGGACGTGCGCGAGGCGCTCGCGCGCGGGCATGGCCCCTCCAACAGTGGACAGCTCCTGACGGCGCTGCTCAGCCAGCTTACGGACCGCCTCGAGCCGGTGGTGTCGGAGCTCGACGACGTCGTGGACGAGCTCGAGGAGCGCGCGACCGAGGCGGCGGACAGCTCGCTGCGACGTGAGCTCTCGGTGGCACGCCGACGCGTGATCGCGCTTCGCCGGCACATGGCGCCGCAGCGCGCCGTGACGCTGCGCCTCCAGTCCGAGCCGGTGGACTGGATCGCGGACCTCGATCGGCTGCACGTGCGCGAGGCGCACGACCAGCTGACGCGCTACCTCGAGGACCTCGATGAGGCGCGGGACCGCGCGACCGTGACCCACGAGGAGATTACGCAGCGCGTCGCCGAGGACACGAACCGCACGATCTACCTGCTGTCCGTGGTGGCCACGATCTTCCTGCCACTGTCGCTGCTCGCCGGCCTCCTCGGTATGAACGTGGGTGGCATCCCCGGCGGATCCGAGTCATGGGGATTCGCCGCGGTGATCGGGCTGACGCTGGCGCTCGCCGTCCTCGAGATCCTGCTCATCAGGCGGCTGCGCGTTCTCTGACGGCCGCGCCCCGTCGCGTCAGCGGTTCTTCAGGTGGCGCGCCATTCGAGGTCACGACCGCCCGTCGATGATCGAGGCGAGAACTTCGCCACGAGACGACGGGACCCTCGATGACCGCCGCACTGCAGATCCCGCCGCTGCCCGCGGCGCACGCCCGCGCGCTGGCGTTGCTGATGGAGCGCGACGTCGGCCTGGCCGAGGTCGTCGCTGCCAT
Organism: Dehalococcoidia bacterium; assembly: GCA_041390625.1. Taxonomy (GTDB): domain Bacteria; phylum Chloroflexota; class Dehalococcoidia; order UBA2979; family UBA2979; genus RBC038. The sequence continues at coordinate 160,671 of JAWKPM010000006.1, forward strand.
CATCGAGCCGGATCCCGGCCTCACCGCCGCGGTGCTGCGCGCCGCCAACTCGGCGGAGTCCGCACCGGTCGACCGCATCACGAGGGCGGGCGACGCGATCGTGCGGCTGGGGGCGCGGACGGCACGGGCGCTGGTCATCGCCTCGATGTTGCGCGGGCGCATGGAACGGCTGTCGACAGCGAAGCTCGACCTCGAGGAGCTGTGGCGGCACCTGATCGGCGTGGGGCTGATCGCCGACGCCTCGTTGTCGGTGGCGCGGGGGGACGCTCGCGTGCCGGCGTTCACCGCCGGACTGTTGCACGACGTTGGACGGATTGCGCTCGCCGCGAGCCAGCCGCCGCACTACGCGCGGATCGCTCGTCTCGTGCGCGAGGGGCGCGACGCCCGCGAGGCTGAACGACATGTCCTCGGTGTCGACCACGAGCAGTTCGGGGCCGAGGTGGCGGCGCACTGGGGCCTGCCCTCGGAGATCGCCGAGGCGGTGACGGGTCACCACGAGCCCGGCGCGGGCGAGACGGCCCGGCACGTGGCGGTGGCGCGCCGGATCGCCGGACGCCTCTCGATTGGGGACGGGCTGCACTTCGCCGACGATCCTCGGCTGACGGCGCTCGGATCCGAGGAGGACAGGCTCATCCTCGCGACCCTCGGCGGGCCGCAAGCGCTGCAGCGGCGGATCGCGTGGTTCCGAGGGGCGATCGGCTAGCGGGTCCTCGGGCGGCGGCTAGTCGACGTCGACGTCCTCGTCGGTGAGGGGCTCTTCGAGGTCGCCGAGCTCGCCGTCGCTGTTCGCCATCGCCTCGATGGCGGCGAGCACATCGAGCATCTCGCGATCGTCGGGCTTCGCGAAGTCGGAGATGTGGTAGCCGCCGAAGGCATCGACGACGGTCTTGTGGTCATCGATGACGAAGTCGGGCATGACCGTCACGCCCAGCGGGCCGAGGCGCTCGTGGTGGTTGTCGAGCGGCTTGATGAAGTAATCGGCGACGAAGTGGTCGAGCTCGTGGCGGCGCATGTCCCAGCGTCGGATGCCGACACCGGACCAGATGTAGATGGTGTGCCCGGCGTCGCGCAGGCTCTCGAAGACTTCCTGCGTGTGGTTGCGCAGCTTGCCGTTCCAGAGGATCAGCGTGTTGTCGACGTCGAAGAAGATGTTCAGCTTGCGCACGCCAACTCCGCTCGGTGCCGTGTGATCGCCGACGAGTGATCGCCGGGGTTCGTGATTGTCCGCTAGATGTGCTTCGCGAGGAAGTCGCCCACCGCCTCGTTGAATGCCGGCGCGTTCTCGAAGTAGACCGAGTGCCCGCAGGCGGGGAACTCGAGGTATTCGGAGCCCTGCACGAGCTCGTGCATCATCCGCATGACTTCGGGCCGGACGATCGCGTCCTCGCTGCCGACGACGAGGAGCGTCGGCACGGTGAGTGCGGCGACCTCGTCGCGGGTCGGCCCGCCCTCGTTGAGGTTGATGTTCCTCGGGGGGTTGAGCGCGGCGATCTGCTGGTAGAGGAACGTCCCTCGTGGGTGCTCCTCCTGGTACTTCGGGCCGAGCGCGCGGTTCTCGAGGGGGCGTGTGTCATCGGTGTCGCGGAGCGCCGCGGCCTTCTCGCGCAGCTCCGGCCAGTCGAAGAAGCCCCACGTGTCGCACATCGCGAGCGCGGCGACGCGGTCGGGGTGGCGGACGGCGTAGCCGAGGGCCGTGCGCCCACCCATCGACTGCGCGACGAGCGCGGTGCGCTCGATGCCGAGGCGCTCGAGCAGCACCTCGAGGTCGTCGACGAAGCGCTTGTCGCCCTCGTTGTTCGGGTCGGTCGAGCGGCCGAAGTTCCGGTGGTCGATGACGATGCAGCGGTAGCGCTGGCTGAAGGTGGGGATCTGTTGCCACCACGAGATGTGGTTGCCACCCGCGCCGTGGAGGAAGGTCACCGCGGGACCTTCGCCGTGGGACTCGTAGTAGAGGTCGATGCCGTTCAGGGACTCGATGGGCATGGCTGGTCCTCCTCGATGGGGTTGGCTCAGGGCGTCGGCGCGGCGGGCGCGACGCAGGATGTGAAGGTGAACGCGAAGGCGGCGACGCCGTCGGACTCGGTTTCGAGCGTGAGCTCGTGGCGGGTCACGTCGTCGGCGCGCACGAGGCCGTACATCCTCGGGACATCGATGGTCACGACGCCGTCACGCACGTCCTCGCCGGCGGCGCTCGCCTCGATGGGGGCGCCGTCGAGGAGCACGCGCATCGAGGCTGGGCCGCCGGTCAGCGGCGGGTGCAGCACGAGATTCACGTCGGCGGCGGTGTAGGCGAGGTGGAGGCGGCTCGGCGTGCCGCGCGCGGCGCCGAAGGGGCGCGCGGCGCTCTCGCCGGCGAGCAGCCAGTCGCCCTCGAGGTACAGCATGCCCTCGACGTGACGACCGGGGTCGACGTAGTTCATCGGGCGATCGGGGGCGACGGCGCCGACGTTGCCGATCAGGCCGCGCTGGAACCCGCAATACAGCTCGGGCGTGACGCGATAGCAGACCGCGCCGGGCGTGTCTTCCGGGCGGACGGGCGCCATCGGCTCCGGTAGATCGGCCTCGAAACCCTCTTGCTCGCGGAGGAGCTGCTGGATCGCCATCTCGGACTCGACATAGCCGCCCTCGCCGAAGTGGCTGGCGCGAATGTAGCCCTTCGCGTCGACGAAGTACTTCGCCGGCCAGTAGCGGTTGGCGTACGCCTGCCAGATCGCGTAGTCGGCATCGAGGATCACGGGGTACGGGATCTCGAGGTGCGCAATGGCGTTGCGTACGTGCTCCGCGTTGCGGGCGAACGAGAACTCGGGCGTGTGGACGCCGACGACCGTGAGGCCGTGCTGCTCGTAGCGACGGTGCCACTCCGCGAGGTAGGGCAGGGTTCGGAGGCAGTTCACGCAGGTGTAGTCCCAGAAGTCGACGACGACCGGCCGGCCGCTGCCTCGGATGGGGACGGGGCCGCCCTGCAGCCACTCGCCGCCCTCGAGCTCCGGGGCGTGGACGGGGCCGCGCTCCTCCTGCGTCATCGGCGCGGGCCCCGGGTGCCTCGAGTGGCACCGCCACCGCGAGCGCGGGTCGCGGGTCTTGGGCTCTCGCCCTGGGCCTCGAGCCTGGTCAGTCGGTCCTTCAGCGCCTGGTTCTCCTGCTGCAGCTTCTCGAGGTCGGTGCGGAGCGACTTCACCTCTTCGCCCTTGTCGGCCTTCTGGCCGAGCGTGCGGGCGGCGAGGCGGGCGGAGCGGGTGAGCCGCCCCTCGAGGGTACGCCCGGCCGCGGCGTTCAGCGCGCCGGCGCCGCGCGCGTCACCGAGGCTGGCGAGGGCGCCGGCGGCGGCGAGCTGGATGCGCATCGAACGGTCGTCGAGCAGCTCCTCGAGGCGCTCGCGCACCTTCAGCCGCACTGCTTCCTCGGCGACCGGCCCGAGTCGTCCGAGTGCGTCGGTGGCGGCGCGGCGGGCGGTCTGGTGGCGTCCCCACTCAGTCCACTCGAGGAGCGTGTCGATCGCCCTCGGGTCGCGCAGGGCGGCGAGGCCGCCGAGGGCGGCGGCGGTGATGACGTCGTTGTGCGCGGGACGGCCGAGGACGCGGCGGAGCGCGTCGTAGGCACGGGGCTGCCTCGTCTGGCCGAGTGCGGAGGCGGCGGCGGACTGCACGTAGTACGAGCGGTCGCCGCGGCCCGCGAGACGTGTCTGCAGGGCGCGCGCCGCCGTCTCGTCGCGGAAGTTGCCGAGGGCGCCGCAGACGGCGCGTCGCACTTGCGACGGCTCGGCCTCGACCGCCTCGATGAGGGCGTCGCGCGCGCCCTCCGCCTTCGTCGCGCCGAGGGCGGCAGCGACCTCTGCGCGGACGTAGCGCAGCTCGGAGTCGTTGAGCAGGACCTCGCGGAGGGCGGCGATCGCGCCCGGCGACGCGAGCTTGCCGAGGCCCTTCGCGGCCTCGATGCGGCCGACGGCCTCGGGATCCTCGGTCAGGCGCACCTTCAGCTGGGCCTCGCCGGGCGCGAAGTCGAGGGTCTTGAGGACGCGGCCGGCGGGGTCGATGGCGACGTAGCGCGGCTCCGAGTCGAGCGGCAGCACGAACGTGTGCTCGGCCTCGGTCACCTCGACGCGGAAGGTCTGGAGGCCTCGGAGGGTGAGCGCGGCGATGTCGAGCGGCGTGCGGTAGATCGAGGTCAGACCCTCGGGCTTCTGGGTCTGCGACAGCTTGATCGTCGCGAGTTTGTGCTCGTTGTCCCACGAGTACGTGGCCTTGAACTCGGGGTGACCGCCCTTCCAGACCCACTGGTCGAAGAACCAGTCGAGGTTGCGGCCGGTCGCGGCTTCGATCGCGCGCTGCAGCTCCGGGGTGACGGCGTCGCCGCCGGCGTGCGTCGTCACGTAGTGATTGATTGCCGCCCACCAGCCCTCGTCGCCGAGGATCCAGCGCAGCATGTCGAGGATGACGCCGCCGCGCTCGTAGAGGTGGCGGTCAAAGACGTCGATCGGTCCGTGGTAGGTGGCCTGGACCATCGGGCGGCGGTAGTCCTGCGCATCCTCCTCGAGGTACGCCTTCGCGTCCTGGGTGATCTCGTAGCGGTAGTCGTCGTAGCCGCGGTCGTGCTCGATCCAGAGGGCGTCGAAGTAGGTGGCGAAGCTCTCGTTGAGCCAGCCGTGCGACCACTCGCGGCAGGTGACGAGGTCGCCGAACCACTGGTGGGCGAGCTCGTGAGCGGTGATGCCGTCGGCGGCCTCGACGAAGTCGGGGTGTGCGCGCTCGTCGTGGAGCAGCGCGTCGGTCATGGTCGTGGCGGAGGTGTTCTCCATGCCGCCCCAGGTGAAGTCGTGGATCGCCACGGTGGCGTACTTCGCGTAGGGGTAGGGCACACCGATCTTCTCGGCGAAGTAGCGGATCATCGCGGGGGTGCGGCCGAAGGCTCGTCGCAGGTCGGCGCCCGTGCCCTTCGGGCCGTAGTACTGCACCGGGACGTCGCCGGCCGGCTCGTCCTCGACGACCTCGAACTCGGAGGCGGTGAGGGTCACGAGGTAGGCGGGGTGGGGCACGTCCTGCACCCAGTGGTAGGTGGAGCGTCGGCGGCGGCCGTCGTGGCTCACCGAGTCGAGACGGCCGTTCGAGAGCGCGAACCAGCCCTGCGGGACCGTCGCGATGAGTTCGGTCGTTGCTTTCTCGCCAGGGTAGTCGAAGCAGGGGAACCAGTAGGGCGCGTCCTCCGGCTGGCCCTGCGTCCAGATCTGGCTCGGGCGGTCGGGGTAGCCGGGATCCGGCGCGTTGAAGTAGACGCCTCGGCGGGGCTTCGTCGAGTAGCGGACCGCTGTGGTGATCGAGCGTCGCGCCGATCGCGCGCGACCGAGGTCGATGCGTAGCTTGCCGTCCGAGTTCGTGAACGGGAGGTCGCGGCCGTTGCCGTCGGTGACGGACTCGACGTCGAGCTCGAAGGCGTCGAACACCGCCTCGCGGAGGCCGTCCTGCCGTGGGCGGAAGGTTGTGGTCGCGGTGCCCTCGAGGCTGCGCCCGGCGAAGTCGAAGGCGAGGTCGAGCTTGAGGTGCTCGATCTTGAGCGGGCGGTCGCGGCCCCAGACCGGCCGGTCGCCCGGCAAAGCGAACGCCTCACGGGCTGCCGCGCCGAGGGCGCCGAGGGCGATGCCGGCGCCCACGCACTCGATCGCTTCCGCCTCGAAGCCGGTGAGGCCGGTCGTGCCGCTCATCGCTGCCCTTTCGGTGGGGTGCTAGCTCGTACTGTCGAGGTACTCGAGGACGAGGCGCAGCGCCTCGTCGGCCGCCTGCTGCTTGGTCGACTGGCGGTCGCCGTCGAACTCGATGCGCTCGATCTTCTCGTAGTCGTTCGGGGCGACGATGCCGATGTAGTAGATGCCGCCCGGGCCTTCCTTCGTCGAGGACTGGGCGCGACGGTCGGCGGCGCCCGACTCCGAGACCACGATGTCGACGCCGAGACGCTCGCGGGTCGCGCGGGCCATGCGCCGGACGGCGTCCTCGGAGACCGAACCGGCCTCGGCGAGGGCATCGGCGTCGACGCCCATCACGCCAGTCTTCGCCGAGCGGTGGTAGGCGGTGATGCCGCCGACGAAGACCTTCGAGGAGCCGGGCACGTTGGTGAGGAGGTGCCCGATCAGCCCGCCGAGGGTCGAGTCGGCGGTCCCGAGTCGGAGGCCGCGCTCCGTCATGCGCTGGACGACGGCTTCCTCGTGCATGGCGGTCTCCTCGATGTGGCTTCCCGGCGTCAGGCGGCGGGGTAGCCCGGCGCTTCCTTCACGGCGTTGATCTGGTTCGCGTGGTCGATGTCGTGCACGCGCTGGAAGAGGTACCACGCCTTGCAGTGCAGCGGCCCGAAGAACATGTGGTCGTGCTCGCCGGTCATCGAGGGCGGATCGGGCAGCCGGCTCACGAGGCCGGTGAGCTGCATGCCGAGCTCGATGAGCTGGGTGCGGAGGTCCTCGATCGGCTGGTCCTCGACGCTCGTCGGGCGCTCGTCACGCAGCGCCTCGCGGCTCTGGGGCTGCTCGCCGATGGCGAGCGTCTGCACGAGCGAGATCACGGAGCGCGAGTTGTTCGCGATGTGGTCTGCGACCTCGAGGATGCTCCACGCGTCATCGGGCGGCTTGAAGCGCGCCTGCTCATCGGTGACGCCGCGCAGCGCCTCGACGAGCTGGAGGCGGGCCTCGGTGACGCGCGGCCAGAGCTCGATCCAGGTGTAGCGCTCGCTCTGCGAACGGAGGTAGCCGCGGACGCGCTGCTGCTCTTCGGTCAGCTCTCGAACCATCGATCGCTCCTCGAGCTCCGGGGACGGCGGCGGGCTATGAGCCGCCGCGGCCGGTGATGCGGTTGGTGGCGGTGGTGAAGCGGGCGACGTGGTCGGAGCCGCCGCGCAGCACGAGGTCGGAGTTGTGCTCGAGCTTCGGGCCGTCGCCCGAGGGCGTCGCCGCGTCGACGACGCGCTTGATCCACGTCAGCGCGAGCGGCGACGCCTTCGCGACCTGCTCGGCGAGCTCGGCGGTCGCGGCCTCGAGGCCGTCGTCGGGCACGACGCGGTTCGCGAGGCCGATCCGCACCGCCTCCTCGGCGTCGACGACGCGCGAGGTGAAGAGCAGCTCCTTCGCGAGGGCGTTGCCGACAAGCCTCGGCAGCCCGACCGCGCCAACGACCAGGCCGTACTCGGCGCCGGGGAAGCGGAAGCGCGTGCGCTCGGTGACGACGCGCAGGTCGCAGGAGCACGCCAGCAGCGCACCGGCGCCGTAGGCGGGTCCGTCGATCGCGGCGATCGTCGGCTTCGGCGAGGCGGCGACGCGCGCTGCAGCCTCGGCGGAGGGGTTGAAGCGGCGGTCACCGCGTTCGTAGGCGGCCAGCGACTCGTTCATGTCGGCGCCGGCCGAGAACGAGCCGTCCGAGCCGGTGATGACGACTACGACCACCGAAGGATCGGCGTCGAGCGCCTCGATGCCCTCGTGTAGCTCGTGCGCGAGGTCGGCGCTCATCGCGTTGCGCTTGTCGCCCCGGTTGAGGCGGAGCGTGCCGACGGCGCCCTCGACGCTGCGCAGGACCAGGGGCTCGCCGTCAGGCATCGTGATCTCCTTCAGCTAGAGGACGACTCCGGCGGAGCGCAGGCCCTCGATGTCCTCGGCGCTGTAGCCGGCCGAGGTCAGGATCGCCTCGTTGTCGCGCCCGAGCGGGGGCGAGGCGCCCTGCGGCTTCGGCGGGCTCGCGCTCATCTTGTGTGGCGGCGCCACCATCACCTGGGGGCCGGTGAGCTCGTGGTCGAGCTCGACGATGTACTCGTTCTCGATGACCTGCTGCTGCCGGTCCATCTCCTCGGGGAAGAGGATCTCGGCGACGGGGACGCCGTGCGCCTCGAGCAGATCGACCCAGTGCGCGGTCGTCTCCGCGCGGATCTGGGCCTCGGTCTTCGCGATCAGCTCGTCGCCGAACTCCTTCGCCTCGGGCGAGCGAGGGTCGTAGTTCGGGTCGTGGTCGCGCGGGTCGTACTCGATGCCGAGGGCGTCGCGCATCTTCTGGCGGAGCGAGGCGCTGAGGTTGCCGATGGCGATGGCGCCGTCCGAGGTGAGGTAGTTGCGGTAGTAAATGTTGCCCTGCTGGCGCCCGCGCATGATCGCGGTGCGCGCCTCGACCATCTCGGTGTACGACGCGCCTCGGGCGTGCGCCTCGTCGAGCATCTCGACGATCGCCTGGCGGCCGAAGGTGTCGGCCGGGGGCAGCGACATCACCGAGCCGCCCTGGAACATCAGCGCGTTCGCGAGGAGCGAGGTCTCGACGAGCTGGCCCTCGCCGGTCTGTGAGCGGTGAAAGAGCGCGGCGCAGACACCCATCGCGACCGAGTAGCCGGTGGCGAAGTCGGCAACGGCGCCGGCGCCCGCGAGCACCGGGTTGCCGTCCTCGTCGAAGCGGCCGCCGCTGGCGGTGAATCCCGAGGCGCCCTGGACCACGATGTCGTAGCCGCCCTTGTTGGCCCACGGACCTCGACGGCCGAAGGCCGTGCTGTCGAGGTAGATGAGGTCGGGCTTGATCTGGCGCAGCGTCTCGTAGTCGATGCCAAGGCGGGCTGGGACGTCGGGGCGGTAGTTGCTCACCACCACATCGATGTCTTTCACGATGCGATGCACGATCTCGCGCGCCTCCGGACGCTGGAGGTCCATCGCGAGCGACTTCTTGCCTCGGTTGAGCGACTGGTACGTCTTCGACTCGAGCGGGATGAACTGGGCGTTGAGACGCCAGGGCTCACCGATCAGCGGCTCGACCTTGATGATGTCGGCCCCCATGTCGGCCAGCAGCATGCAGCCGAGGGGTCCGGCGATGATCTGCGTGAACTCGAGGATGCGAACACCGTTCAGCGGGCCGGAAGCCATGGTCACCCCACATTCAAGTCACGAGCGGCGCGAGTCACGCGAGCGCAGTTCGGGATCATCGAGCGCCCGGGGTCACGCTACGGAGCCGCGCCGCAGCGCCCGAGATGGGCGCGAACGGCGCGATACTAGCGGACGCCGATGCAGAGCGGCCAGCGCGGGGCTCGCCCGGCCTTGAGCTACTCGATCACGCCGTCCGAGCGCAGCGCCTCGATGGCGCTCGCATCGAGACCGGCCTCGGCGAGGTAGCGGTCGGTGTCGCGGCCGAGCCTCGGCGCGGCGCCCTGGGCCTCGAGGGGCGACTTCGAGAACTTGAGGATGGGCGCGACCATCTTCTGCGGGCCCGAGAGCTCGTGCTCGAGCTCGACGATCAGCCCGTTCGCGAGCGCCTGTGGGTTCTCCGACATGTCCTCCGGGAACTGCACCGGTCCGGCGGGCACGCCCTCGCGCTCGAAGATCTCGAGCCACTCGGCGGTGGTCTTCGTGGCGACGTGGGCCTCGATCTTCGTCAGCTCCTCGGTGGCCATCGCCACCCACGCCTCGTTGTTGGGGTCGCGGTCGGGGTCGGCGAAGCCGAGGAAGTCGGTGTCGAGAGCTGTGCGCACCTTCGCCCAGAGCGTGGGGGAGAGGGAGCCGATCACGACCGCGCCGTCGCTCGTGCGGAAGGGGCGGTAGTAGATGTTGCCGTAGTAGGCGCCCATCGGGTTTCGGGCTTCCACCTGCTCGCGGTACGAGGCGCCCTGTGCCGCCAGCTCGCGCCGTCGCTCGCGGGCGGGGGCACGGAAGGCGACGTCTGCGAGCGGCTGCTCCATGATCGCGCCGCCCTGGAACGCGAGGGCCGTCGCGAAGAGCGAGGTCTCGATCATCTGACCCTCGCCGGTGCGCTCGCGATGGAAGAGTGCGGCCGACGTCGCCCACGCCACCGCGAGTCCGGTGCCGTAGTCGGCGATGGCCGTCGAAGAGATCGCCTTCGGCGAGCCGTCCTCCTCGAACTTCCCTTCGCCCACCATCAGACCGCTGACCGCCTGCACCACGATGTCGTAGCCGGGGCGGTGCGCCATCGGACCCTGCCGACCGAAGGCGGTGTTATCGACGTAGATGAGGTCGGGCTTGATGGCCGACAGCGTCGGGTAATCGATGCCGAGCTTCGGCGGCACGTCCGGCCGGTAGTTGATGATCACGACATCGATGGTGGGGATGAGGCGGTGGACGACGTCCTGCGCCCGCGGGTCCTGGAGCTGCAGCACGAGGGACTGCTTGCCTCGATTGAGCTCCTGGAACTGCTTCGACTCGCCGGGCATGAACTGGCTGAAGAGGCGCCACGGCTCGCCGCCGGGCGGCTCCACCTTGATCACCTCGGCACCCATGTCGGCGAGCATCATCGCGCCGAAGGGCCCCGCGATGATCTGCGTGAACTCAAGGACACGAATCCCAGCGAGCGGTCCTGAAGCCACGGGGCACCCCTGTCGAAGTCGGCGTGGTGCGAGCGGGCGCATGGTAGCGCTGCCACTCCGGCACGCGCTGCTGCGTTCGAGGCGCGCGTGACGTACGCTGCCCGAGCCGTGAGCGACTCCCCGTTCGACCCCACGCTCGACCTCGATCGGCTGCTCTCGCCCGCCGGGCGCGAGCTCGACCCGCCGACCTCGCTCTCACCGCTGCCGTTCGACCTCAACGCCGGCGTGCCCGACCGCGCCTCGCTGCCCGCGCGCGAGCTCGCCGAGGCCGCGCGGCGCGCCATCGAGGCGGATCCGGGCGGGGCGCTGACGTACGGCGGCGTCGCTGGCTACGAGCCGTTGCGTGCCTGGATCGCGGCGCGGCAGTCGGCCGAGACGGGTCTCGAGGTCACGTCGGCGCACATCGCGCTGGCCTCGGGCAGTGCGCACGCCATCGACAACATCGCGGCGACCTTCGTCGCGGTTGGCGATGCGGTGATCACCGGTGCACCGACGTATCCCGGCGCGATTCGCGCGTTCCGGGCTCGCGGGGCGCGCATCGTCGGCGTACCGCAGGACGACGACGGCCTCGAGATGGACGCGCTCGAGGCGGCGCTGGAGCGCGAGCGGGCCTCGGGTCGCCCGGCGAAGCTGATCTACGTCGTCGCGACGTACGACAACCCGACGGGGGCCACCCTGCCCCTCGCGCGGCGCGAACGGTTGGCGGAGCTGGCCGAGCGCTTCGGGACGCTGATCGTCGAGGACGACGCCTACGCCGGCATCGACTTCGATGGGCCGCCCCCCACCTCGCTGCTTCAGATCACGCGCGGGCGCAGCATCCTTCGCGTGGGCACCTTCTCGAAGACCCTCGCGAGCGGGCTGCGCGTGGGCTGGGTCGTGGCGGACCCTCGGGTGATCGAGCGGCTGAACTTCATGCGCTTCGACAACGGATCGCCGCCGCTGATTCATCGGATGGTGCTCGAGTACCTTGAGGCCGGCGGCTACGACGAGCACGTCGAACACCTGCGCGAACTCTATCGAGCGCGCCGCGACGCTTCGGCGGCTGCGCTGCGCGAGCACTGTGAGCCGTACGTGACCTTCCGCCCGCCGGCGGGCGGGTTCTACCACTGGCTGCGGTTGCGCGAGGGCCTCGATGCGCACGCCGTCTTCGAGGCGGGCAAGCGCCACGGCGTCGCCGTCACGCCGGGGCCGAACTACTACCCGGCCGAGGGCGGCAAGGATCGAGTGCGCCTCGTCTACTCCGGGCTCACGCCGGATGAGCTGCGCGAGGGCGTCGCGCGCCTCGGGCAGGCGCTCGAGGACGTGGCGAACGGCCGCTGAGCGCGCTCGCGCCTCGGCGTAGCATGGATGGCATCGAGGTCACGCCAGAAGAGGAGGCCCCATGCCCGAGCGACGAGTCCCGCGCGCCTTCTCGCTGCCCTGGGGGAACGGTCAGATCCTCGAGGAGGCGGGCATCGAGGGCGGGCTGCACCAGCCGGTGCTGCAGCTGCTTCACTACGAGAAGGGCGAGCGGAAGGGGCAGTACGCCATCCGCTTCGCGGCCTACAGCGTCGAGGGCGAGATGGAGCGCCGTCCACTGATCGTGAACGAGCGCGAATTCGCGGCGCTCAAGGCCGAGGTCGATCGCTCGCCTCGGTTGAAAGCGCTGCTCAAGCGCCTCGTGGAGTAGCCGTCCGGCCGACGAGGGAGGGGTGATGGGTACGAAGAAGCGTCCCGAGGGGACCGTGCCGTGGATGCCGGGCTTTCGCTACGGTGCGCTGCTGCCGCCCCTGTCGCTCAACCTCCTCGTGACGGACACCGAGCGCGCTGCGGCCTTCTACCGCGATGTCTTCGAAGCCGAGGTGCACTACCAGGACATCGACTTTGCGGCGTTGCGCGTCGGCCCCGTCGAAGTCATGCTGCACGCCGACCACACGCACGACGACCACCCGTGGTTCGAGCAGTTGAGCGCCGGCGCGGCGCGCGGGCTCGGTGCGCAGGTGCGACTGCTCGGCCTCGACCCAGACGCCCTCGAGACGCGAGCCCGCGAGCACGGCGCGACGGTGGTGAAGCCGCCGGAGAACAAGGGCCACGGCTGGCGCGAGGTGCTGATTCGCGACCCGGACGGCTACGAGTGGGCCGCGGGCGTGCTCATCGACCCGGCTCGAGGCCCGTTCGGTCCGATGCAGCCGGCGGGGTAGCGCTGGCGTTGCCCCCGGCGCGCCGCCATACTCGCGCCATGTACCCATCGCTGCACGGAAAGCGCGCGCTGATCCTCGGTGGCTCGCGCGGCATCGGCCGCGCGATCGCGCTACGGCTTGCGGCCGAGGGCTGCAGCATCGTCGTGAACTACGCGCGATCCGACGAAGCGGCCCAGGCGACCGTCGAGGCGTGTCGGGTCCTCGGCGTGGAGGCCTCGGCCGAGCGTGCTGACGTCGGCGACGCCGAGGCGGTGCGCGAGCTCTTCGAGCGGGTGCGTGCGAGTGGTGGCCTCGATGTGCTCGTCAACAACGCGGCGCGCGGCCTCGAGCGGCCGCGACCGGCGATCGAGCAGCGCCCGCGCCACCTGCACCAGACGATGGACGTGAATCTCTTCGGGCCGTGGGGGGCCAGCCAGCTCGCGGCTCCGCTGATGGAGGAGCGCGGGGGCGGCAGCATCGTGAACCTGCTGTCGCCGGGCGCCTTCCACTACATGCCGGACTACTCGGCCGTCGGCGTGAGCAAGGCGGCACTCGCCAGCCTCACGACTTACCTCGCGGTCGAGCTGGCACCTCGGGGGATCCGCGTGAACGGCGTCTCGGCCGGCTGGGTCGAGGGCTCCGAGGGCGAGCACTCGTACCGTTCGGATGTCTCCGATCGCGTACGCCCGCACGTGCCGGCCGGGCGCAACGTCCATCCTGACGACGTCGCCGCCGCGGTCGCGTGGGTGGCCTCAGACGAGGCATCGATGCTCGTCGGGCAGACGGTGCACCTCGACGGTGGGTTCGGGGCAGCGTCGTGGACCGCGATCCTCGACACGCCGCCGGAGCCCTGAGCCGCCGGCCGATGCGAGACGACCTGCAGGCGTACCTCGACTTCGCCGTCGGCGGCACGCCCTCGCGCTTCATGCGGCACGACGCGGACTGGGAGCGGCTCTATCGCTTCATCGAGGCCGTGGCGGGCACCGAAGCGTCGGAGCGACCGAGCGACCTCGATGTGCGCACGGCCCTCGAGGCCTCGCTCCACCGCCGTCCCGAGTGGGTGGACGAGATCATGCTCGTGTACGAGCACGGGCTGGCGCTGCTCGACCGTCGGTGAGGGGCGCGTGATCTCGCCGCGTTCAGGATGGCGTGATCAACCCTGGTTGAGCCGGATGATGTCCTCGGCGGACTCGATCGCCTCGTCCGGGACGAGGTCGGTCCCGAGGGTGCGGCCGCTCGACTCGCTGGGCTCCGAGGTGTCGTAGGCCCAGAACCCGCGTTCCTCGTGGCTGCCCTTGCGGACGAGCTGGTTCAGCGAAGAGCGCAGCGCGAGCATGTGGTCGTTCATCGCGACCGCGTCGGCGTCCTGCTCGCTGGCCCAGATCGTGACTCGACCGATGAGCTCGGAGTCGTCGCCCGGCTCGAGCCGGTAGCCGCGCACGAAGCCCGGCTGGCCCTCGCAGAAGCGCGCGACCTGGTCGAGCAGTTGCCCGACCTCGACCGTCCGGCCTCGGCGTGGCTGCAACAGCGAGATGCGGATGTACGGCATGTCGCCTCCGACGGCGATGCGATCCGGTGCGGCCATGCGCGGAGGCTGCGAGTCACCGTGCACGCCGATCATACAGGCCACTGCGAGGGGTGCCTGTCAGGGGAAACGCTGACGCCCGCGGATGGGTAAACGTTTACGGACTGGCCGGCGGGATGACGAGGACCTGCCCGATCTGGAGCAGAGTCGGGTCGTCGATGCCGTTCGCCTCACTCAGCGCCTCGATGGTGACGCCGAAGTTCGCGGCGATGTCGAACAGCGTGTCGCCCTCGACGACGACGTATGTCTCCGGCGTTGCCTCGAGCGTGGCGGTGGCGATCGGTGGCCCCGCGGCGACCGTCGAGGTGGGCGACGGCGTGGCACTGGGCGTGGGCGTCGAGGTGGCGGACCCGCTGCCGCCGCAGGCGACGGCGATCGCCGCGAGCGATGTCGCGAGGCCGAGTCCGAGTGCGCGCGTGGTCCCTCGCATGGCGTCCCCCATCGCCCGCGCTTCCACAGCGCGGAGCCCCGCCCTGTTCGAGGTTACCTCATGTGATCAAATGTCTGAGCGTGCGCTCGGTTCGAGCGTTATCCACGCTCCATCGAGGCGAGCGCGTTGCGGAAGGGCAGCGGGCGGTGCGGGAGCGGGAAGCGCCTCGATGGGTCGGTGCAGAGCTGCCGCTCGAAGAGCGTCTCGAGAAGCGCACGCGTGCGGCGTGGTGACGAGCGTCGAAGCGCCCAGCTCGCCCACGTCGTCGCCTCGACGCCGCGCACCGGCAGGGGCAATGCGACGGTGTGGCGACCGCGGGAGCGCGCCCACGTGCGGACCATGTCGCCGGCGGTCATGCGCTCCGCTCCGCAGATGTCGAACGAACGGCCATCGAGGTCGCGGTCGGCGATCGCCATCGATAGCCCCTCGACGACGTCGGCGAGCGCCACGGGTTCGATCAACGTTCGTCGCCACGTGCCCATTGGGGCGACCGGGAGCCTCGAGGCGGTCCAGCACGCGAGCTCGAACGGCTCGGAGCCCGCGCCGACGATGACCGGGGCGCGCAGCACGGTGCAGGTGATGCCCGACTGCTCCATCGTGCGCTCCACGGCCCAGCGGGCGACGAGGTAGCGCGAACGAGCCTCGGGCGACGCGCCGACGTGCCCGAGGAAGACGATGCGCTGCACCCCGGCGGCGCGTGCGGCCAGTGTGGCATTGCGCGCCGCCGCGAGGTCGCTCGCAACGAGGTCGCCCGCGCCCTCGAGAGCGTGCACGAGGTAGACGAGCGTCTGGACGCCGCGCATCGCCGCATCGAGGCCGCGCCCCGCCACGAGGTCGCCGACCGCCGCCTCGACGCCGCGATCACGGAGGCGAACGGCGTCGAGCTCGGTGCGGACGAAGGCACGGACAGGCTCGGGCGGCGCCTCGCTCAGCACGGTCACGAGCGCGCGCCCGACGAAGCCGGAGGCGCCCGCGACGAGGATCACCGGTGTCGCACCCGTCTCATCGAAGCGCCTTCGCTCCCACTAGCGGGTGATGGCGCCCTCTTCGGCGCCGGAGACCAGCTTCGCGTACTTGGCGAACACACCCACCTCGTAGTTCGCGGGGCGCGGCTGCCACGCGGCGATGCGTGCGTTCAGCTCGTCCTCGGCGATCTCGACGTCGAGGCGACGGTTCGGGATATCGAAGGAGATGATGTCGCCCTCGCGCACGGCGGCGATCGGGCCGCCGGCGGCGGCCTCGGGCGCGACGTGCCCGGCCATCAGGCCTCGGGTGGCGCCGGAGAAGCGGCCGTCGGTCAGCAGCGCGACGTCCTCGCCGAGGCCCGCGCCGACGATCGCGGCGGTCACGCCGAGCATCTCGCGCATGCCGGGGCCGCCCTTCGGCCCCTCGTTGCGGATGACCACGACGTCGCCTGCCTTGATGTCGCCGCGGAGCACGGCCTGCAGCGAGTCCTCCTCGCGCTCGAAGATGCGCGCTGGGCCTCGATGCGTCATGCGCTCGTGGCCGGCGACCTTAATGACGCAGCCCTGCGGGGCGAGGTTGCCCTTCAGGATCACGAGGCCACCCGTGGCCTTGAGCGGCTGCTCGACCGGCACGATGACGTCCTGGCCGGGCGTCTCCTCGGCGTTCGCTGCCTCCTCGGCGATCGTGCGACCAGTGACGGTCGTCACGCCGCCGTGCAGCTTGCCCGCATCGAGGAGCCGCTTCGCGAGCAGGGGCGTGCCGCCGGCGCGATCCATGTCGAGTGCGACATAACGACCACCAGGGCGGAGATCGCCGATGAGCGGCGTGCGCTCGCTGACCTCGTCGAAGTCGTCGATCGAGAGAGGCACCCCGGCCTCGCGGGCGATCGCGAGGAGGTGCAGCACGATGTTCGTCGAGCCGCCCGTCGAGGCGGCGCAGATGATGCCGTTCTCGAGCGCCTCGCGCGTCAGGATGTCGCGCGGGCGCTGGCCTCGATTGAGCACGTCCATGACGAGCTCGCCCGCCTGGCGCCCGACCTCGGACTTGCGGGGGTCGGTGGCGCCGACGGTGGCCGAGCCCATCGGCGAGAGGCCCATGAACTCCATGGCAGTCGCCATCGTGTTGGCGGTGTACTGCGCGCCGCAGGCGCCGGCGCCGGGGCACGCGGCCGCCTCGAGCGCGGAGAGTCGGTCATCGCTCAGGTTGCCGGCGGCGTGCTGTCCCACGCCCTCGAAGACGTCCTGGATGGTGACGTCGTGGCCCTCCCAGACGCCCGGCGCGATCGAGCCGCTGTAGAGCACGAGGCCGGGGATGTTCAGGCGCGCGAGCGCCATGGCGGCCGCCGGGATCGTCTTGTCGCAGCCGACGATGATGACGGCGGCATCGAAGGAGTAGCCCACGGCGCAGAGCTCGATGGAGTCGGCGATGAGCTCTCGTGAGATGAGCGAGGCCTTCATGCCCTCCGTGCCCATCGAGATGCCGTCGGAGATCGAGATCGTGTTGACCTCCATCGGCGTGCCGCCGGCGGCGCGGACCCCGGCCATCACGTGCTGGGCGAGCTCGCGCTGGCTGAAGTTACACGGCATGGTGCCGATCCACTCGTGCGCCACCATGACGAGGGGACGCTTGAGGTCGTCGGCGTCGAGGCCGACCGAGTGGAAGTACGAGCGGGCGGCGGCGCGATCCGGACCGTCCACCAGCGTGTGGCTGCGATGCCGAGGGTCGAAGGCCATCGGACTCTCCTTCGAGTTGCGTCAGGTTGCGTTCTGTAGCGTCAGGCCGAATGTAGCAGGGCATCGCCGCACGGGCGTTGGTGCATTGTTGGCAGATTGGCCCTCGGTCGGGCGAGCCGTATGATTCGCGCGCTGAACGTGCCAGGCGGGGAGGCTCGATGTACCGGAAGTTGCTGCTGACGCTGGACGGCTCCGAGGTCTCGGCGAAGGCCGTGCCGCACGCCGTGCAGATCGCCACGTCCTCCGGCGCCGAGGTGGTCCTGCTTCGGGTCGTCGACTCGGTGGGGCACATCATCGCGCAGTCCACCCCGGCCGGCTTCGAGATGTCGGCGGGCGGCGTCACCGCCGACATCGCCGAGCAGGCCGTTGCTGCCCAGCAGCAGGCCGCCCAGGCGGAGCTCGACGATGTCGCGGAGCAGCTCCGTGCGCAGGGCGTGCAAACCGTCTCGACCGTCGTCGCGGAGGGCATTCCCGGTGACGAGATCGTCCGCGCGGCCGACGAGCTCGGATGCGACATTGTCGTGATGGCGACGCACGGACGCAGCGGCCTCGGACGGGCCGTCCTCGGCTCGGTGGCCGACCACGTCGTGCGCCACACGCCGAAGTCGGCCGTGCTGCTCGTTCGCGTGCACGACTAGGTCGGCTGCCCGTCCGGATGGTCTAGCGGCCTGCGGGGTCCTCGGGGATCGGCAGGTCTTTCGAGTGGCCGTTCGTCTGCGGGCAGAAGTGCTGGCCATCGCCCTCGATGGGACGCCCGCAGAGCGGGCACGTCGGGCGGCCGGCCGCCACGATGTCGGGGATCGTCTCGACCAGTGACATCGCCATCGCGCGCGTGATCTCGGCGCGGAACGCCGGCGTGTCGGCGCGTTCGATCGCCTCGCGATCGTCGACGAGCATGACGACCTGCTCGACCTCGGCGACGAAGTCGAGGCCGAGGCGTGCGACCTGCAACTCGACGTCTCCGACCTCGAAGTCCTCGACGGCGGGCGCGGCCTCGGTCGGGCGGCCGCGCTGCCTCGAGTGGTCCGCGAGCAGCTGCGAGATCGCGCGCGCGAGGGCGGCGAGCTGCTCCTTCTCGAGCCAGAGCGAGGCGCGGTTCTGGCCGGACTGCACGCGTACCCGGAACGTGCGACCGCCGGGCGGTCCGATCGACTGCGCATCGATGGCATCGACGAGGCCGTAGTCGATCATCAGGGTCCCTTCGGGCGCGCCGGCGGCGAGGGTATGGAGCGGTCCGCACGGGGGTCAACCAGCGGGCCCACAGCCGTTACACACGCCTCGTATCATGTGCGCCCATTTCCGATCGAGCGGGGGCGAACGATGCCCGACCAGCCCTGGACCCTGACGATTGCCGAAGCCGCCGCGCTCATCGAGTCGCGCGAGCTCTCGGCGGTCGCGCTCACCGAGGCCGTGTTCGCGCGCATCGACGCGACGGACGGCGTCCTCAACTCGTACGTGCGGCTGATGCGGACCTCGGCGCTGGCCGAGGCGCGGGCGGCGGCGGAGCGGGCGGAGCGCGGCGAACGGCGCGGTCCCCTCGATGGCGTGCCGATCGCGGTGAAGGACCTCTACGACACCGCGGGCGTCGTGACCGCCGCCGGCACGGGCGCCTATCGCGAGCGCGTGCCCGCCGAGGACGCGACGGCCGTTCGCCGCCTGCGCGCGGCGGGCGCGGTCATCCTCGGCAAGACGAACACGCACGAGCTGGCGATGGGTGGCACGACGAACAACGTCCACTTCGGGGCGACGCGCAATCCGTGGGACACCAGCCGTGTGCCCGGTGGGTCCTCGGGTGGGTCGGGGGCAGCGCTCGCCGCCGGGCAGGCGATCGGCGCGCTCGGCACCGACACGGGCGGCTCGATTCGGATCCCGGCGGCGTTCTGCGGGATCACCGGGCACAAGCCCACGTACGGCCTCGTGGGACGCGGTGGCATCGTGCCGCTCTCGCTCACGCTTGACCATGCCGGGCCGATGGCGCGCACCGCCCTCGACTGCGCGCTGATGCTGACGGCGCTGGCGGGCCCGGACGAGCGCGACCTCGACTCCTCGGGGCGCGCGGGCGAGGACTACGCCTCGATGCTCGAGGGGGGCATCGCCGGGCTGCGGCTGGCGGTCGTGCCCTCGCTGGTCGAGGACTCGCAGCCGGCGGTCCTCGAGAACTTCGAGCGCTCCCTCGATGTGCTGCGCAACCTCGGCGCGGAGATCACCGAGGCCGAGCCGCTCGCGGGGGTGCACGATGACTGGCGCGGCCTGCTGGGCGCGATGATGAGCGTCGAGGCGGCGAGCTACATCGATGGCGTGTTGGCACGGCGGCCGCAGGCGATCGGCGAGCCGACACGGAGCCGGTTGCAGGCGGGCCTCGAGGTGAAGGCGGTCGACTACGCGAAGGCGCTGCAGGCGCGCAAGCGCATCGAGCAGCGGTACGAGTCGGCCCTGCTCGACTTCGATGCGTGCGTCGTGCCGACGTCGCCGATCGTCGCGGAGCCGATCGCCGACGACCCGACGACGGAGTCGCCGCCGAGCACGAAGTTCCGCAACACCTCGGTGTTCGACCACACGCACCAGCCCTCGATCTCCGTGCCGAACGGGTTCGACGCGGACGGGCTGCCGACGGGGCTGATGATCTCGACGGCGCAGTTCCGTGACGGCCTCGCGCTGCGGATCGCGCACACCTTCCAGCAGGCGACGGACTTCCACACGCGACGGCCGCCAGAGTCGAATCTCGATGTTTCACGTGAATCCTCGGGCGAGGCTGTCGATCCGGGCGCCGGTTGATCGTCATCCTGTCGATGGAGGCGCAGGGCCGCCATCGGCGCAGCCCGCGGAAGGGGAAGCGATGAAGTACGCACTGCTGATCTACGAGAACGAGGGACAGGCCGACCAGTCCGAGGAGCAGATGGGCCGCTGGTGGGCCTACACCGAGGAGCTGCAGAAGAGCGGCCAGGGGGCCGGCGGCGAGGCGCTGCAGCCGATCGCCACGGCGACGACCGTGCGGGTTCGCGACGGCAAGACCGTGACGACGGATGGCCCGTTCGCCGAGACGAAAGAACAGCTCGGCGGGTTCTACCTCGTCGACTGCAACAACCTCGACGAGGCGATCGCCTGGGCGGCCAAGATTCCGAACTCCAACAGCGGCTCGATCGAAGTGCGTCCGCTGCTGACCTTCGACGACATGCCCGAGCACGGGCAGTAGCGGCGATGGCCGCCGCGGAAGGTGCGGCCTCGGCACTCGACGTGCGTCGAGCGGTCGAGCGCGCCTTCCGCGACGACGGCGGCCGCATCATCGCCTCGCTGATCGGGTCGTGCGGCGGTGACTTCCAGCTCGCCGAGGACTCGATGCAGGACGCCTTCGAGGTCGCGCTCGAACGCTGGCAGCGCGACGGCATTCCTCGACAGCCCGGTGCCTGGGTGCTGACGACCGCGCGTCGACGCGCGATCGACCGGCTGCGGCGCGCGCAGACGTGGCGCCGCAAGCAGGACGTCCTCGAGCGCCTCGCTCGCCTGGAGCAGGAGGAGGCGCTGCAGGGCACGACGGGCGGCGAGGAGCCCGAGGAGGGCACCGTGGAGGACCACCGCCTCCGCTTGATCTTCACCTGCTGCCACCCGGCGCTGGCGCCGGAGGCGCAGATCGCGCTCACGCTACGGACGATCGCCGGCCTCGAGACGCCCGAGATCGCGCGGGCGTTCCTCGTGCCGGAGCCGACGATGGCGCAGCGCCTGGTGCGGGCGAAGCGCAAGATTCGCGACGCCGGCATCCCGTACGAGGTGCCGGACGACGCGGCGCTGCCGGCGCGGCTCGCGACCGTGCTTGCCGTGATCTACCTCGTGTTCAACGAGGGCTACACGGCGACGGCCGGCGACCGCCTGCTGCGCGTCGAGCTCTGCAGCGAGGCGATTCGCCTCGCGCGCGTGCTCGTGGAGCTCATGCCGGACGAGCCTGAGGCGATCGGGCTGCTCGCGCTGATGCTGCTACACGACTCGCGGCGGGACGCACGCACGAACGCCGCCGGCGACCTCGTGACGCTCGAGGAGCAGGACCGCTCGCTGTGGCACCACGATCAGTCCCTCGAGGGCCGCACGCTCATCGATCGCGCGATGCGGGCGCGGCGGCCGGGGCCGTTCCAACTGCAGGCGGCGATTGCCGCGCTGCATGCCGAGGCGGAGACGCCGGAGGCGACGGACTGGGTGCAAATCGGGCTGCTCTACAGCGAGCTGCTGCGGATCCAGCCCTCGCCGATCGTGCGCCTGAACCGCGCGGTGGCGGTCGCGATGGCGCTGGGGCCTCGAGTGGGGCTGGCGGAGCTCGACGAGCTGGCGGAGGAGGGCGACCTCGAGGGGTACCACCTGCTGCACGCGGCGCGCGCCGATCTGCTGCGGCGCGACGGGCGACCCTCCGAGGCGGCGGAGGCGTACGAGCGTGCCCTCCAGCTGTGCTCTAACCCGGTGGAGGAGCGCTATCTGCGACGGCGCCTCGATGAGGTGCGCGCGGCCTCGACGGGAGCACCCTGACAGATCGACAGGCGTCGAACGACGGACATCGAAGGAGGTCACCATGCCCGAGGCACCCGAGCAGATCACCCCGAAGCGGCTGGGCGACTACCTGGACGTGATGAGCAAGGCCGTGTTCCAGAGCGGGATCTCCTGGAAGGTCGTCGAGGCGAAGTGGCCCGACACCCGGGAGGCATTCCGCAACTTCGACGCGAAGAAGGTCGCATCGATGTCCGAGCGCGACATCGACGCGCTCGCGCAGGACACGCGGGTCATTCGCAACCGGCGGAAGCTCGAGGCGATCGTCACGAACGCCGGGCGGATGCTCGAGCTCGAGACGGAGCACGGCTCGTTCAAGCGGTACCTGCAGGCGCACGACGACTTCGATGCGACGGTCGCGGCGCTGCGCAAGGACTTCAAGTTCATGGGCGAGATGGGCTGCTACTACTTCCTCTACGTCGTCGGCGAGCCGGTGCCACCGCATGAGGAGTGGCAGGCATCGAGGCAGCAGGCCGCGCCGCGGAAGGCGGCGGCGCGGGCGCCTCGGAAGCGTTAGGCCTCGACCGTCCCGCGCTTCGTCGAGATCGAGGCGCGGGCTACCATCAGGCCGTGAGCCTCGAGCCTCCGGCCGACCTCGATGTCTCGCGCGACGAGCCGCTCGCGCGTCATACCTACATGCGCGTGGGTGGGCCGGCCGAGTGGTTCGCCGAACCGGCCGACCTCGATGCGCTCGAGGCGCTGCTGGAGTGGGCGTTCCAGGCCGGGCTGGCGGTCCGCGTCCTCGGTGGGGGGTCGAACGTCGTGGTGGCCGACGCCGGCGTGCGGGGCCTCGTGGTCTCGCTGCGGCGGTGCGCCGGGGGCGTTCGTTTCGATGGGACCTCGGTACTTGCGGGTGGGGGGGTGATGCTGCCGGCGCTCGCGCGCGCCGCGGCCGAGCACGACCTCGGGGGGCTCGAGTTCGCCATCGGCATCCCGGGCACCGTCGGCGGCGCGCTGCAGTCGAACGCCGGCATCGGTGATCGGCGGGAGATCGGGCCGCTGGTGGAGTCGATCGAGGTCCTCGAGGACGGACGACGGCGCCACCTCGATGCCAGCGAGATCGTCTTCGACTATCGAAGCTCGTCGCTGCGCGGGAGCGGGGCGATCGCACTCGAGGCGCGGCTGCGCCTCGAGCCTCGGCCGCGCGCTGAGGTCGAGGCGGAGATGCGTCGACTGCTGGAGGCGCGCCAGGCCTCGCAGCCCACCGCCGAGCGCAACGCCGGTTCGATCTTCCGCAACCCACCGGGCGACTACGCGGGCCGTGTGATCGAGGCGGCCGGGTGCAAGGGACTGCGCATCGGCGGCGCCGAGGTCAGCACGCTGCACGCGAACTTCATCGTCCTCGACGCCACGGGCACGGCTGAGGACGTGGTTCGGCTGATGGAGGCAGTGCAGGAGCGGGTGCGCTCCGTCCTCGATGTGCGGCTCGTGCCGGAGGTCGAGTGGTGGGGCGACGGCGAGACGCCGCCGCCGTGGCGGGACGGTGCCAGCGGCGGCTAGGCAGCCGCCCGCGTCACCAGGTCGTCGAGGATCGTGGCGTATTGCGTGAGGTGGCGAATTGCGAGGTAGTCCTCGCGGACGCGCTCGCGGGCGGCGTCGCCGAGCGTCGAGGCGAGCGCCGGCTCCTCGATCAGGCGACCGAGGGCGGACGCGAAGGCATCGATGTCGGACGCGTCCTCGATCAGCAGGCCGTGCACCCCGTGGTCGATCTGGTCCTGGATGCCGCCGACGGCGCTGGCGACCATCGGGCGGGCCTTCCACATCGCCTCGGTGACGGTCAGGCCGAAGCCCTCGTGCAGGCTCTTCTGCACGACGACGGCCGCGTGCTGCTGGAGCGCGTTCACGATGAGCGCGTTCTCGACGAGGTCGGCGGTCGGGAGCATCGCGAGGTGGATGCGGCGCCGCGCGCCCTCGGGCAGCGCGCGCCACGACTCGACCACCGACTCGAGGACGGTCGCCGACTCGGGATCGTCGGTCACGGCTGTGACCTCGGGCCCCGCGAGCACGAGATGGGCGCCGCCGGGGGCATCGCCGTTCACGAGCGAGGCGTAGCCCTGCATGACACCGACGGGGTCCTTGAGCGGGTCCCACCTCGAGACCTGCACGATGAGCGGGGTGTCCGCAGGCGGCGGCGCGCCCTCGCGGATGACGTCGGCCGGGCGCTCGACACGCCAGCCGACGGGGGCGTGTGGAACATCGATGGCGCCCGTATCGCCCTCGATGAGGTTGGCTGTGCCGAGGATCGAGGCCGTCGTCGCGGCATCGAGCTCACGGTTCTTCGCGCTGAAGGGGTCGATCGACGGCGCCACGATCGAGACGAGGGCATGGCTCGAGGCGGCGGGGACGTACGCCGAGCGCGAGAAGATGTGGACGCCCACCTGCGCGAGGTAGGGCGCGAGGAAGGCCCAGCCGCGCTCGACCTCCTCGTTGACCTCGTCCTGGCCGATGTGGCAGCGCCAGATGAGGTGTGCACCGATGCCCTGGAGGTGCGGCGCGAGGCCGGCGGTCTGGGGGTCGTGGAGGATGACCACGTCGCCCGGGCGGACGAGCTGTAGGACCTCGCGGGCGTTCTCGCGGAGGACGAGCTCGTAGACCGCGCGCTCCGTTTCGTCGAGCGGTGAGCCGTCGCCGGCGGAGCCGTGGAGCGCGTGGTGCAGGCGCTTCGTGATCTCGAAGAATTCGGCGGTGCCCTCGATGACGAGCCAGCGGGCATCGAGGCCGAGGCCACGCGCGTAGCCGAGCAGCGAGGGCAGCATCTCCGCCACCCCGCCGCCGACGGCGGTGCTGTTGATGTTCCAGATCGAGCGGCCGGTGTGGCGGTCGCGGGCCTCGGCGGCGATGCGCTCCGTCTCGCGGAGGCGGGCCGAGCCGACGATGGGCTCGAAGCGCTGCAGCGGCTCGGGCGTGATGTCCACCTCGAAGACCCGTGCCATCGCCTCGCCCTTTCGAGCAGTGGGTGTGCTCGTGGGAGCGCCCCCGATCGGTCGCTCCGTCCAGCATGCCCGAGGGGTTCGCGGGGTCGCCTGAGGGAACTCCCGACCTCGAAGGTTCGGGGTTGCGAGCGGCGCCTTTGCCTCGGGCCTGCCGAAATGGCAGTACGGTGGATGGGCGGCGTTCGACCTCGAGGGCCGCCGGGCGGGGGCCCACGATGAACCAACGAACCGATCCACGTCGCGCGCGTGCGCCCGAGCCGGCGCCGGATGCGCTCTTCACCGGCATCCGCTGGGGTCTGCTGTTCGCGCTCCTCGGGTTCTGGCTGCCGGTGGCGCTGCTTGTTTCGCGGGGCCTCAGCGCCTCGTAGGCGCGCTCCTTCCCACTCATACGCCTTCCTGACGCTCGAAATATGGTGCCCTGCCTAGCATTCGCCTCGTAGTACGGCGACTGCACAGGTCGGCATCGATGCACCCCACGGCGGGGCTCGCAGGTGCTCCTGCGCAGACATCGGCATCGCCGTGGATTGGACGAGGGCGTGACGGGTCGACAGCTCCGCGAGTGGATGCTCCGCCACGGCTACACGGTTCAGTCCCTGGGCGTCGCGCTCGGGGTGGCGGAACGCACCGTCTATCGATGGCGGTCGTCGAGCGGGATTCCGAAGTACGTCGAGCTGGCGCTCGAGGCGCTCGAGCGGCGTGAGCGCGACCACCGCGCGACGCGGCGAGGCGCGTAGCTCTCTCCCTTCGAGGTCACTCGGTCGAGACAGGCGGCGGTCTGTTCCTCGGATCGTCATACGTCGCCTCGGATTCCTTCGAATGTCACTGGTGCGTTCTCCGAAATCCCCTTACGTTCTCAGGGGATAAGCGGCGGCGGGACATTCAGGAGGAACCGTGAACAAAGCCGAACTCGTAGCGCAGGTGGCCGCAAACGCGGGCGACGGGACGTCGAACGCGCAGGCCGAGCGGGTGCTCGACGCGTTTCGTGACGTCATCCAGGCGACCGTGAAAAAGGGCGACGACATCTCCTACCCGGGCCTGGGCAAGTTCAGCCGGGCGGCGCGCAAGGCCCGCACGGGGCGCAACCCGCGCACGGGCGAGGCGATTCGCGTGCCGGCCTCGAAGGTGCCGCGCTTCAGTGCTGCGGCCGGCCTGAAGAGCGTCGTGAACGGCGCCTCGCCGGCGCCGAAGCTCGCGCGCGTCGCCAAGAAGTAGCGCGCTTCCCGCAGACCGAATCGACAGGGCCGCCTTCGGGCGGCCCTTCGTCATGCCTCGATCGAGGCGCTAGCATCCTCGGGCAGCACGAGGGGGGCGCGATGGGCAAGCTCGACGGCAAGGTCGCGATCGTCACGGGCGCGAGCCGTGGCATCGGTCGCGAGGTGGCGGTCCTCTTCGCGGAAGAGGGCGCGAAGGTCGTCGTCGCGGCTCGGACGTTGAACGAAGGCGACCATCGCTTTCTCTCGGGGTCGATCCTCGGGACGGTGGAGACGATTCGGCAGGCCGGAGGGCAGGCGCATGCGGTGGCGTGCGACGTCTCGAACGAGGCGGCCTGCGAAGCGCTGATCGAGGAGACGAAAGCGGTGTTCGGGCCGGCCGACGTCCTCGTGAACAACGCTGCGCTGTCCTACTTCATCCCGGTCGTCGACTTCCCCACGAACCGGTGGATGCGCGGCTTCGCGGTGAACGTGCACGGTTCCTTCATGCTCGCGAAGGGCGTGCTGCCCGACATGATCGCGCGGGGGTCCGGCGCGATCGTCAACCTCTCCTCGATGGGGGCCGTCGGGCCCGGCCGCGGCCCATACCCGAAAACCGACGGGCTGCTGGGCGGCACGATGTACGGCGCCACGAAGGCGGCGCTCGAGCGGTTCACGCAGGGCCTGGCGCAGGAGGTCTACGAGCACGGAATCTCGGTGACGTGCGTCTCGCCCTCGGTGGGGGTGCCGACGGAGGGGACCGTCTACCACGGCCTGTCCTCGTCACTCGACGATCCGGAGGGGGAGCCGATCCGCACGATGGCGAACTCGATCCTGCTGCTGGCGACGGAGCCGCTCGACCAGATCACCGGGCGCGTCTGCTACTCGCAGCAGATCCTCAAGGAGTTCGGCTGGATCGAGGACGCGCAGGGTTACGGCGTCACGATCCGCGGCTCCGGCTTCAGCGAGATCTAACGAGCACCGAGGCGCCGAGCGGCGTCGAGACCGACCGATGACCCTCGCAGAGGCCAGCACGAACGCGGCAGGACCGGTGCCGCCCGCCGGCGCGTTCTCCTCGCTGCGCCACCGGCCGTGGCGCGAGCTGTGGCTGGCGGGGCACCTCTGGCACCTCGCGTACTGGCTCGACCTCATCGTGATCGGATGGCTGGTTCTCGAGCTGACCGACTCGGCATTCCTCGTGTCGCTCACCGGGACGGCGCGGCTGGCGCCGCTGGGCGTGCTCGGGTTCGTCGCCGGAACGTGGGCGGACCGCTTCGACAAGCGGCGGCTGCTCGTCGTCGCGCAGCTGTTGAACCTCGGTGCGACGGCGGCGTTCGCGGTGGTGCTCGTGGCCGGTGTCGAGGCGGTGTGGCAGGTCTACGTCGTGGCACTGATCACCGGATCGGGCTGGGCGATCGACTTCCCGGTGCGGCGCGCGCTGATCCGAGACGTGCTGCCGGACGACGCGATCCCGAACGCCATGGCCCTCGATGCCGGCTCGCTCGTGGGGAGTGGGATGGCGGGTCGCTGGCTTGCCGGCGGCCTGCTCGCGCTGGGCGGGGCGGCGGCGGCGTATGTCGCGCTCACCGTCATCTACGTCGCCGGCCTCGTGATGCTGCTGCGGCTGCCGGCGCCGCCGGCGACCGAGGTCGCCTCGAACGTCGAGGACGTGCCTCGGCCCTCGATCGTCGCGGACCTCGCGAGCGGGCTCGCCTACGCGTGGCACAACGGGGCGCTGCGCGGGCTGCTGCTGGTCACGCTGGCGATCAACCTCCTCGTGTTTCCGTACGTCACGCTGGTGCCGGTGCTCGTGCGCGACGTGTTCGACCAGGGGCCGCTCGTGCTCGGCCTGACGAGCGGCATGGACGGGCTCGGTTCGCTGCTCGGGACGGCGCTGATCATTCAGCAGGGGGTGAGCCGCGGCTTCGGGCGGCTGTTCATCGGCGGGTCGCTGCTGGCCGCCCTCGGGGCGCTCGCGCTCGGCCTTGTGCCGACGTGGTGGCTCGCGGCCCTCGTGCTGCTCGTCACCGGCTTCGGCGTCTCCGGCTTCGCCACGATGCAGACGACGATCGCGACGACGACCGCGGAGGCGCACATGCGAGGGCGGGCGATGGGCGCCGTCTCCCTCGCGATCGGGATGCTGCCGATCGGGATGTTCTACGTCGGCTTCGTCGCGGACCGCATCGGCACCCCCGAGGCGCTGGTCGTCCATGCCTCGATCGGGGTCGTGCTGATCGCGGCGATCGCCGCGGTGCAGCCGGCGCTGCGGCGCGCGTGACCTCGAAGGGTCAGCGGCAGCGGGTGAAGAGCGGCGTGTAGGCCGGCAGCGCCGAGGGGAAGGCTGCCTCCCAGCGCGCGTTCACCGTCGACGGCGCGCCATCGATGTAGGCCACCCACGAGCCGGCGACGATGCTCGACACGGTGCAGCCGGCGCCGCCGGCCGCGCGCATCGAGGCGAGCAGGTTGGGCGTCGGCAGCGGTGCGAGCGTCGCAACGAGGCTCGCGCCTCGAGCGTTGAAGCCGGAGAGCAGGGCGGCGTCGCCCTGAGCGGCGGGCTCGGTCTGCGTTTGCGGCACGAACGAGACGTTCCCGCTCGAGGCGCTGTTCGTCGAGCGGAAGGTGCGGCCGGAGTAGGCGTTCGCCGCGGTCGAAGGCGGGAGTTGCACGCCCTCGATGGCGTAGGCGCCGGCGAGCGGCACGGTGCTGCCGAAGTTGCGCGTCGAGCCATAGTGGGCCGCGATGTGGATGTGGGCGAGGCCGTTGTTGTTGGCCTGGCCCGCCGGCGCCACGGTCGCGATGCGCTGACCTCGGCTGACCGGCGTGCCTCGATCGAGGCCGGGCAGCGGGAACACGTGGCAGAGCAGGATGCTGACATCGGCACCGTCGCGGACGCTCAGACAGTCGTCGGCGACGTAGCGGATGGTGCCGTCGATGGGGGAGAGGACCGGCGTGCCGGCCGTCTCCGCGTCGTCGCGCACGACATCGATGGCGTAGGGGTCGGTGCCGGTGTGCGTGGCGGTGTTATAGCCGGAGGCGATGTGCCACGTGCTGCCGGCGGGGGCCGGGAAGGCGAGCCCGTCGGCGCTCTCGGCGGGCGCGCGTGACGCCTCGAGGGCCACGACGCCCGAGGCGAGCGCGACGAGCAGCATCGTCCAGGACGCGCGTCGCGCCCGCAGTCCGGCCATGCCCGATCATCGGGTTCGCCACGGGGGCGCCTGAACCGCTGCCTCGCGTAAGAAACATCGAGGTTCCATCGACACGTCGTAGCCGTGTAGCGGGGTGCGGGGCGTCCGCTAGACTCGGACCGCCGATTCGGGCAGCAGGCGGAGGGGTGACGATGCGGCGCATCACGATTGGTGTGAACTGGCAGGGTCCGTTCGACCGCGACGCGATCATCGCGGACGCGAAGGTCGCCGACGACGCGGGCGTGCACATGCTGACGATCGCCGAGGCGTGGGGGCGCGACGCCTTCACGACGCTCGCGCTGCTCGCCTACGAGACGAAGCAGATCAATCTCGGGACCTCGATCATCAACATCTTCTCGAGGACGCCGGGGGCGCTCGCGCAGCACTTCACGACCCTCGATGCACTGTCGGGCGGGCGCATGATGATCGGCCTCGGAACGTCGGGGCCTCAGGTGATCGAGCACTTCCACGGCATGCCGTTCGACCGGCCGATCACGCGGATGCGTGAGTACATCGAGATCATCAACATGCTCGTGGCCGGCGAGCCGCTCCACTACGAGGGCAAGATCTTCAAGATGGATCGGGGCTTCACGCTGCGGGACTACCAACCCACCGCCATCCGCAACCACATTCCGATCTTCGTGGGCTCGATGGGGCCGCGGTCGATCCGCCTCACGGCGGAGCTCGCCGACGGCTGGCTCCCCGGCCGCACGCCTCGAGAGCAGTGGGAGCAGCAGGTGAAGGACTTCCGCGGCCTCGTGGCGGGCTACGGGCGCGACCCCGAGAGCGTGGAGATCGAGGCGCCGGGGACGGCCCGCGTGACCTCGGATCCCGACGCGGCGTACGACGGCGTGCGACGGCAGACGGCGTTCTACATGGCCCGCATGGGCGACCTGCACTACGGGCAGTTCAAGGACATCGGCCTCGGGGAGGTGGCCGACGCGGTGCGCGTCGCCTGGCGCGAGGGCGGATCGGCCGCGGCGTACGCGGCCGTGCCGGATGACGTCGTGCAGTCACTCTCGTACGCCGGGCCCGTCGAGGGTGTCATCGAGTGGATCGAGGCGCAGCGCGACGCCGGCTACTCAGTGCACTCGGTCGGTATCGACGAGCAGGACCTGAAGAAGCGCGGCGAGATCTACCGCAAGCTCGTCGGCTAGCCCGCCGGCGACCTCGAACCGCGCGCGCCCCGAGGAGGATCGATGCCCGACGAACTGACCGCGCTCCTCGCCGAGCTCACCGATGCGTACGGCCCGACCGGATCCGAGTCCGCGGTGCGGGCGGTCATGCGCCGCGAGCTCGGGCCGGTCAGCGATGGCCTCGAGACGGACGGGCTCGGCTCACTGATCGCGACGGCGCGGGGGAACGAGGACGGGCCTCGGATCATGCTCGCGGCGCACATGGACGAACTCGGGCTCCTCGTGCGGCGCATCACCGACGACGGCTACCTCAAGTTCCAGACCCTCGGCGGGTGGCTCGACCAGGCGCTCATCAATCAGCGCTGGCGTGTCCTCACGAGGAACGGCCCGGTCCTCGGGATCACCGGCATCAAGACGGTGCACGTCATGACGGCGGAGTCGCGCGGGAAGGTCTTCAAGGCGGACGAGATCTTCGTCGACGTCGGGGCGACGAGCCGGGCCGACGCAGAGGAGCGCCTCGGGATCCGTGTCGGCGACGCTGTGGCGCCCGACAGCACCTTCGAAGAGCTGGCCGGCGGCGAGCGGTTCGTCGGGAAGGCGTGGGACGACCGCGTGGGCCTCGCGGTCATGATCCTCGCGCTGCGCGAGCTCCGTGGTGGCGGGCACCCGAACACGGTGTGCGCGGTGGCGACCGTGCAGGAAGAGGTCGGGCTGCGAGGCGCGCAGACCTCGGTGCATCACGTCGACCCGGACATCGGCATCAGCATCGAGTCCGGCGTCGCCTCGGACTACCCGGGGATCACGCAGGACGAAGCGCAGGAGAAGCTCGGCGGCGGGCCGTCGCTGTTCCTCCACGACTCCTCGATGCTGCCGAACTCCAAGCTGCGTGACCTCTTCACCGACGTCGCCTCGAGCTCTGACATCCCGCTGCAGTTCACCGTCTTGTCGGGCTACGGCGAGGACGGATCGGCGATCCAGCGATCGAGGTCGGGCGTGCCGACGATCAACGTCGCGGTGCCGACGCGCTACTTGCACAGCCACAACGGCATCGTGGCGCGCGCCGACATCGAACGGACCGCGCAACTGATTGCGGCGACTGTCCGCCGCCTCGACCGCGCGACCGTGGACGAGATCCGGTCGTTCGACTGAGCCTCGACTAGGTCGCCTCGAGGAGGGCCACCGGGAACGAACCAAGGACCTCT
Source organism: Dehalococcoidia bacterium (assembly GCA_041390625.1). Taxonomy (GTDB): domain Bacteria; phylum Chloroflexota; class Dehalococcoidia; order UBA2979; family UBA2979; genus RBC038. The sequence goes on from JAWKPM010000006.1 coordinate 192,034, forward strand.
GCCAGCGGGAGCGCCGCGCCGGACGGGGAGACCTCGACGCCGGTGATCGCGTCGTGGAGGCGCGCGGCCTCGATGTCCGGCGGGAGATCGAGGGTGGTGTCGCCCCAGTCGGGTGCCCACAGCGGTCCGCCGGTGGTCGCGGGCGTCATCGACGCGACGAAGCGCGGGGCGACGGCGATCGCGACCCGATCCTGGAGGCGGCGCGCGAAGGCGATGACGTGTTCGGCGCGCGCGCCGCGGGCCTCGAGCGGGACGTAGTCGCCCTCGATGAAGAGCGGGTCGAGGGCGCGACGGGCCTCGAGCATTCGAGCCAGCACGAACTGCTTCACCTCGCCGCCGGGCCAGTCCTCGATGAGGGCTCGGGGCTCGGCGCTGCTCATCTCGTCGAGGAAGGCGTGGCGCGCCTCGAAGTCGACGGGGCGGCGGTTGTCGGGGTCGACCAGCGATAGGTCCCAGCGCTCGCCGCCCTGATAGGTGTCGGGCACGCCGGGGGCGGCGATACGCAGCACGACCATCGCGAGCGAGTTGATCGCGCCGAGGCGCGCGGTTCGTCTCGCGAAGCCCGCGAAATCTCCGACGAAGGCGCGGCTCGTGGCAGGGTCGAGCACACGGCGGATGAACGCAGTCAGTGCGGCCTCGTAGTCCTCGTCGGGGCCGATCCAGCGGGAGCGCTCGCCGCCCTCCCGCAGAGCCTTGATTGCGTACGCCTCGATGCGGTCGGCGAAGTCGTCCTCGATGTCGTCCGGGCCGGCCTCGGGGGGCCACGTGCCGAGCAGCGTCTGGTACAGCAGGTACTCGTCCAGGCGGGCGACGCCGCTTGCGGGCGCATCGTTCATCTCAGACCAGCGTTCGAGGGCGGCCGCCCACTCCTCGGGAAGCTCTGAGATCGCGTCGATGCGCGCGCGGGCATCGACGCCGCGCTTGTGGTCGTGTGTCGCGGTCACGGTCATCGACATGGGCCAGTCGCGGCGTCGCGCCTCGTTGTCGGCGTGGAACTCCTCGACGCTCACGCCGAAGCGGTCCGGCTCGCCGCCGACGGCGTTGAGGGACGCGAGCGGGAAGTAGCGATAGAAGGCGCTGTCCTCGAGACCCTTGGCGGCGACGGCCGGCATCAACTGCTGGAGCGCCAGCACCTGCGTGCGGGCCTCGCCCACGGGCGGTGCCTGGAAGAGCGACCGCACGGCCTCGACGGCACGCGGGTCGAGGTGTGCCTGTGCTCGTGCCGCCTCGATCGCGGCCTCGATGACGGGCGGCGCGTCGGGGCCGAGCGCGGTGGGGGTGTGGTAGGTGCGATAGACGGGCATCGAGGCGACGACGGCGCGCGCGGCCTCGTCGAAGTCCTCGGCATCGATTTCGGCGACGGCGGCGCGTGCGGCGCCACGCAGACGAGCGAGGGTGACCTCGAAGCGACCGGCGAGTGGTCCCTCGATGACGGCACGCCTCGAGGCGTAGGCGACGGCGGAGTACGGCTCTTCACGGCCGGTGAAACCTCGGTAGGTGGTGAGCACCTCGGATTCGTGATCGGCGGCGACGAAGGTGCCGTTGAGCTCGTTCAGGAAGTCGTAGCCGGTGGTGCCATCGGTCGCCCAGTCGGCGGGGAGTGCCTCGTGGGGCGCGAGGATCTTCTCAACGACGATGTACGTCTCGTCACCGGCGGCGGCGCGCAGCCGGTCGAGGTAGGCGGCGGGGTCGCGGAGGCCATCGATGTGGTCGATGCGGAGGCCCGTGATCGCGCCCTCGCCGACGAGGCGGAGGAGAAGGGCGTGCGTGCGCTCGAAGACCTCGGGGTCCTCCTGCCGCACGCCGGCGAGCGTGTCGATCTCGAAGAAGCGGCGGTAGTTGATGCGGGGCTTGCCCTCGCGCCAGAACTCGAGGCGGTAGTGCTGGGCCTCGAGCAGTCGATGCCATGCCTCGATGCCTGCGGGCGAGGTGCGCTGGGCGTTCCATGCCTGCAGGTCGGGCGTTGCGCCGAGGACGGCCTCGACGGAGCCGGGCGCCAGCGGCATACGGCGGTCGAAGTAGCGCGCCTCGATGGCGCTCGACGCGCCCTCGAGGGTGAGCTCGCCGCGCGCGAGCACTGCGTTGAGGTGGTCCCCGAGGATCGCCAGAAGCACGCGGCCCCTGAGGTCGGGGTCGGGCAGGTCCCAGTCGATGTCGAAGACCGGGGCGTGGGGCGACGCCTGGCCGAGGCGCAGGACGTCCTCCCACCACGGGTTCGCGCCGTGGGCGATGCCCATGTGGTTCGGGACGATGTCGACGACGAGGCCGAGGCCGAGGCGCCGCAACTCCTCGATCATCCGCTCGAAGGCGGGCTCGCCGCCGAGCTCGGCGCTGAGGGAGGTGGGGTCGACGACGTCGTAGCCGTGCGTGCTGCCGGGGGCGGCCTGCAGGATCGGCGAGAGGTAAACGTCGCTGATGCCGAGGCGCGCGAGGTAGGCGGCCTGATCGCGCACGGCGTCGAAGCCGAAGCCGGCGTGGAGCTGCAGCCGGTAGGTCGCGCGCGGGACGCGCGATCGCCTCGATGGCGCGCCCGTCATCGCTCCGTCGTGCGCAGGAGGACCGCGCCGGGGCGCTCGAACTCGAGGCGCGCGCGACCGGCCTCGAGGGTCACGCGGGGGGCGCGTGGCTCCGGCGCGAAGGGAGCGTCCTCGGAGGTGAGCGCCACTTCCCAGCGCCCTGCCTCGATGCCGCTTTCGGCGTCGAGGTCCACCTCGACGGTCGAGGCGCCTCGGAGGCAGGCGACGGTGGCGAATGCGTTCGCGCTGTTGCGCCGGATGAGGGCAACCGCGTCCTCGTTGGGGGCGACGGCGTGCTGGTGGGCCTCGGTGTTCCAGCGGAGCGCGGGCTCGGCGCGGCGCAGCGCGATGAGGGCGCCGTAGAAGCGCAGCGTCGAGGCGTGGGGCTCGAGGTCGCGCTCGTCCCAGCGGAGGTGGCTGCGCGCGAACGTCTCGAGAGCCTGGGGGTCCGGGATCGTCTCGCGGACGGCGGGGTCGGCGAAGGCGCTCCACGCCTCGAACTCTCGCCGCCGGCCGGCAGTGACGAGGCGCCCAAGCTCGTCGTGGTGGTCGCTGAAGAACAGGAAGGGCGTGCTCGCGGCCCACTCCTGGCCCATGAACAGCATCGGCGTCATCGCCGAGGTGAGGAGCAGCGCCGAGGCCGTGCGGTACGCCTCGAGGCTCACTTCGTGATGCAGGCGCTCGCCGAAGGCGCGGTTGCCGACCTGATCGTGGTTCTGGATGCAGTGGCCGAAGCGTGGCAGCGGGACGCCGGTGGGGTCCGTGCCGCGTGCCCGGCCGAGGTACGGCGAGGGTTGGCCGGTGTAGGTCCAGCCCTCGGTGAGGGCCCGGGCGACCTCGGCACTCGTGCCCTGGTAGTCGCGGTAGTAGCCCTCGTGGTCGCCGGCGAGCAGACGGCGCAATTCGTGGTGGAAGTCGTCCGCCAGCACCTCGTCGAAGCCGTAGCCCCCCGCCTCGGGGTCGCGAATGATCGTCGCGAGGTTCCTCGAGTCCTCGGCGATCAGCAGCGGGCGGACGCCGGGGCGCGCGCCCTCGTGGATGCGACGCGCCCACTCCTCGAGGAAGTGCACCGGGCCGTCATCGATGAGCTGGTTGGTCGCGTCGAGGCGGAAGCCGTCGATGTGGTACTCGTGCAGCCAGTGCAGCGCGATCTCGACGAAGTAGTCGCGCACGGCCTTGCTGCCCGCGCCGTCGAGGTTGATCGCCGCGCCCCACGGGGTGTGGTGGGCCTCGTTGTAGTACTGCCTCGAGAAGGCGCCCTGGTAGGCGCCGTCCGGGCCGAGGTGGTTGTAGACGACGTCGAGGATGACTGCGAGACCGAGCTCATGGGCGCGATCCACGAGCGCTCGGACCTCGTCGGGCGTGCCGTAGCAGCGCGCAGGGGCCATCGGCGCCACGCCGTCGTAGCCCCAGCCTCGGTCGCCGGCGAAGTCTGCGAGCGGCATCAGCTGCACCGCGGTGACGCCGAGGTCGACCAGCGCCTCGAGGGCGGCAGCGGTCGAGGCGTACGTCCCCTCGAGGGTGAGGGTGCCGACGTGGAGCTCGTAACGAATGACGTCCTCCGGCGCGAGGCCGCGCCACTCCTCGTCGTGCCACTCGAAGGCCGAAGGGTCGACCACCGCCGAGGCGCCGTGGACGCCGTCGGGCTGGAACCTCGAGGCGGGGTCGGGGAACGCGGACTCGCCGTCGAGGACGTAGCGGTAGCGCGCGTCGGCGCCGATGCCGGCGACGCGGCCGGTGAAGAAGCCGTCGCCCTCAGCCTCTATGGGGTGATCGCCGGCGTGGCTCCTCGGGGCCTCGATTCGGACGGCGACGCTCGAGGCGTTCGTGGCCCACACGCGGAAGCGCACGCCATCCTCGTCCAGCCACGCTCCGAGGCTCGGCCGATAGGTGGCGGACATCATCGCCGTCGCGCTCGCGGTGGCGCGCCCACGGTCAGCTGGAGGGAGACCTCGAAGGTCTCGCCGGGCGCGAGTCGGACGGGCCAGCTCAGGAGGCAGGTGAGGGCCTGCTGGTTCTCCTCGAGGCCGCGCTCCGAGCGGGACATCGTCGTGAGTGGTCGCGCATCGAGGTCGGCCGGGACGCTCGTGGTGAGGTGGGCGGCGATCTTCGGGTCATCGAGGACGAGCGTGCAACTCTCGATGCCACGCGTGGCGCCCCCGCGCTTCAGGTCAAGGCGCTTGCTCCCGGCGTCGAGGCGGCCGCTGAGGTGCTGCGGGAAGCAGATGCCGAAGTTCGCCTCGGTGGCGAAGCGCGCGGCGACCGTCCCCTCGAGGCCAGTCAGGCGGTAGGAGGCGCGGAGCGCGCCGCCGTCGTCGGAGACGGTGAGGGTCTTCTCGACGCGCACGCGGCCGCCGGGCGCCTCGGCCTCACGCTTCAGCTCGATGTGCGCCTCGCCGCGTCGAGTGGCGGCGCGCATCGTGTAGGGCAGCCCGGAGAAGTCGCCCAGGTCCTCGATGTCGCCCCGGCGCCCGGGTGGCGCGCCGGGCGCGAGGAAGCGATCGACGAAGACGCCTCGACGGCCACGGTCGGGCACGTAGGGTGGGTCGTCGGCGTCGTGATAGACCTCGAGACGTCGCGCGATCGTGTCGGCGAGGTTGACCGCTCGGGCGCGGTCGGAGAGCTCGACGACCGCACCGCCGTCGGCGGGCGCCACGCTCACGACGAGCTGCTCGCTCGTGACCAGAGCTTCCTCGGTGCCGTCGGCATCGAGGTCGAAGACGCGCAGCAGGCGGCGGCGCTCGCCCGCGGCCTCGAGGGCGTTCTCGGCGCGGAGGAGCGAGCGGAAGACCTGCTGCCGGAGCAGCGGGAGGTAGGTGCCACCGAACCAGCCGTGCCAGTAGGGGCAGTTTGCCTGCGCGCGCCAGAGCTGGCGCACCGCCTCGGGTGGCGGATCGAGGTGCCGAGTGACACTCGCGGGGCTGTGCGTCTTCGCGACGCGCTCGCTCACGTCGAGCATGCGCTTGTGGAAGTAGTTCGCCTCCGGGTACTTCGAGAGGTACTGGAAGTAGAGCCCCGTGCGGATGAGGGGCGCGGTGCGGTCCCAGAGGTGCGCGCGCTCGAGGGCCTTGCGGGTGGCGGCGAGCTCGCGCTGGGCGCGGGGCGTCATCGACCAGTGCAACATCTCGGGATAGGAGCCGTCGGGCAGGTAGACCCGAGGGCCGGGCGGCTCCGCCGCAAGCGCCTCACCGAGCGGCACGACCTCGACGTTGCGCATCGCGAGCAGTCCCTCGAGGAACTGGCGCATCCAGTTCTGCTTCCACACCTTCTCGAAGGTCGTGGGCCACATGCCGAACTTCTCGAGGTCGTCGGTGAACGCAACGATGCGGTGGTCGCCGGCGCGCGCGAGGCGGCGGATGTCCCTCAGCACCTTCGGGACGGGCTCCCACGGGATCGAGAAGCGCATGGCATCGGAGGCCGGCATCAAGGTGAGGCGGTGGCCCAGCCACTCGGTGGTGAAGGGGCCGGTCAGGTCCTCGAGACGGAGTCCGGCGGCGATGAAGTGGCCCTCGTCGAGTGCGACCGCCTCGATGCCGGCCTTCGCGAGGTCCTGGGCGATCTCCGGGGTCCACACGCGCTCGGTGAGCCAGCCGACGGTGGCGTCGGCACCGAAGAGGCGGCGGAGGTACGCGCGATGCGCGAGCACCTGGTTGGCGCGATCGTGCTCCGGGAGCAGTGCGAGCACCGGCTCCTGCATGCCGGCCGCCACCAGCTCGACCTGGCCTCGATCGACGAGGCGTCGGAACTGGCGGACGAAGGCGGGCTGATGGCGCTCGAGCCATTCGAGGAGGCTGCCGGAGAAGTGCGCCGAGATGCGGACCTCGGGCATGGCCTCGAGCAGATTGAAGAAGGGGCCGTACGAACGCTCGAGGCCTTCCTCGAAGACCGAGTCGTAGTTATCGGGAGGCTGATGGGCGTGAACGACTATCGAGAACTTCACGCCCGGATCAGGCCGACGCCGGCTTCAGGATGACGACCGACAGCGGCGGCAGGCTCATGACGATCGAGCGCTCGCGTCCGTGCCACTCGGTCGGCTCGGCCATGTATGTCGTCGAGATCGAGAAGTCGCTGCCGCCGTAGATCGCGGCGTCGGTGTTCAGCGCCAGCTCCCAGCGGGTGCCCGACGGCACGCCGACGCGGTAGCCGCTGCGCGGGACCGGCGTGAGGTTGCAGGCGACCAGCAACTGGTTCTCCGGGTCGGTGGCGTGGCGCACGAAGGCAACCACGACGTTCGAGGTGTCGGAGGCCTCGATCCACTCGAAGCCGCCGCCCTCGAAGTCGACCTCGTAGAGGGCGGGCTCGGCGCGGTAGAGCGCGTTGAGGTCGGAGACGAGCTTCTGGAGGCCGGCGTGCGGCTCGAAGTCGAGCAGGTGCCAGTCGAGTGAGTGAGCGTGGTTCCACTCGTCCCACTGTCCGAACTCGGAGCCCATGAAGAGCAGCTTCTTGCCGGGGTGCGTCCACATGTAGGCGTAGAGGGCGCGGAGATTGGCGAACTTCTGCCAGTCGTCGCCCGGCATCTTGCGGAGCATCGAGCCCTTCCCGTGCACGACCTCGTCGTGTGAGAAGGGCAGCACGAAGTTCTCGTGGAACGCGTACAGGAGGCTGAAGGTCAGCTCGCCGAGGTGGTACGGGCGGTGGATCGGGTCACGCTCGATGAACTGGAGCGTGTCGTGCATCCAGCCCATGTTCCACTTGTAGCCGAAGCCCAGTCCGCCGAGATGCGTCGGTCGGGAGACCATCGGCCAGGAGGTCGACTCCTCGGCGATCATCATCACGTCGCCGTGCTCGCGGTAGACGGTCTCGTTCAGCCAGCGGAGGAAGTCGATGGCCTCGATGTTCTCGCGGCCGCCGTACTCGTTCGGCAGCCAGGCGTCGGCGGCGCGGGAGTAGTCGCGGTAGAGCATCGAGGCGACGGCGTCGACGCGCAGCCCGTCGAGGTGGTAGCGCTCGAACCAGAAGAGGGCGTTCGCGAGCAGGAAGTTCGCGACCTCCGTGCGGCGGTAGTTGAAGATGTACGTGCCCCAGTCGGGGTGCTCGCCGAGCCTCGGATCCGCGTGCTCGTACAGGTGAGTGCCGTCGAAGAGCCCGAGGCCGTGCTGGTCCTTCGGGAAGTGCGCCGGCACCCAGTCCACGATCACGCCGATGCCGGCCTGGTGCAGCGCATCGACGAGCGCCATGAAGTCCTGCGGCGTGCCGAAGCGGCTGGTCGGCGCGAAGTACGACAGCGTCTGGTAGCCCCACGAGGCATCGAGGGGGTGCTCGGCGACCGGCAGGAACTCGACGTGGGTGAAGCCGAGGCGCGTCACATACTCCACGAGGCGCGGCGCGAGCTCGCGGTACGAGAGCCACTCGTCAGGCTCCGCGCCACGCATCCACGAGCCGAGGTGCACCTCGTAGACGGCGATCGGTGCATCGAGGGCGTTGCGCTCGGAGCGCGATGACATCCAGTCCTCGTCCGCCCATGCGTAGCCGCCGATGTCCCACACCACGGAGGCGCTCGCCGGTCGGACCTCGGCGTGGAAGGCGAACGGGTCGGCCTTCTCGACGCGGGCGTGACCGTCGGCCTGGAGGACGCTGAACTTGTACTTCGCGCCCTGCTCCAGGCCGGGGACGAAGATCTCCCAGATGCCGGCCTGCGGCCGGAAGCGCATCGGGTGCTTGCGGGCGTCCCAGTCGTTGAAGTCACCAATCAGCGAGACCTCACGGGCGTTCGGTGCCCACACGGCAAAGCCAATGCCGGGACGACCACCGAGGGTCATCGGGTGAGCGCCGAGCTTCTCGAAGACACGCATGTGCGTGCCCTCGGCGAGGAGATGGAGGTCCATCTCCCCCAGGACGTCGGGTGTGCGAGATGTCGTCATGCGAGCCCTCTCAGCAGGCTGGCGACGCCACGGAGCGGGATCGGCACCCAGTCGGGTCGGTGACTCAGCTCGTACTCGAGCTCGTGCAGCGCCTTGTCGAGGAGGTAGAGATCCAGCCAGCGCGTGAACTGCTCGCGGTCGCGCGGCACGAAGGGGGCGTCGCTCGCGGCCTCGAGGTAGCCCTCGAGGAAGCCGCGGATCGCGCCGTCGCGCCACGCGGCGGCGGCCTGCTCGAGGCGGCCGTTCACGGAGGCGCCGGGAATGCTGTCGGCGTAGGCGCGGACGCCCACCACGCTGGCGTACTCGAACGAGCGGAGCATGCCGGCGACATCGGTCAGCGCGCAGCTGCGTGAGCGTCGGGTCTCGAGCGGGAGTCCGACTTCGCCCTCGAAGTCGAGGATCATGAAGTCGTTGCGGACGACCAGCACCTGGCCGAGGTGGTAGTCGCCGTGGACGCGGATCGCATCGACCTCGTCCTGGCCGCGCGTGAGCGGACGGAGCTTGCCGAGGATGCCGCGCGAGAAGCTCAGGACCGTCTCCGCCTCCTCGGCGGTCTCGCCGGTGAGCCCATCGAGGCGGGCACGCAGCTCGGGCGTCACGCCGCGGAGGCGGCCGGCGATGCGCTGCACGACGGCCTCGAGATCGTCGTTCGTGAGCGGCCGGGGCTCGAAGTCGGGCTCGCCCAGGCCTCGACCCAGGGCGGCGTGCATCTCGGCGGTGCGCTGCCCGAGGATGCGGGCGCTGTCGTGATAGCCGGGGTCGGAGCTCACGGCGACCTCGCCGGCGACGGCGGAGGCGACCGGGTCGCCGCTCGGCGTCGCGGCGTCGACGCCAATCTCCTCGAAGTAGCGGTTGATCTCGGCCAGCGTCGTGCTCCAGCCGTCGCCCTGGCTCCAGACGTACTCCTGGAGCATCGCGACGACCGCCGAGCCCTCCTCGCCCGCGGAGTACGAGACGGTCCCCGCGACGCGCGGCGAACGTTCGAATCCTGCGGCGACCAGGTGCCGGCCCACTTCCACCTCCGGATGCACGCCGGGCTCGATGCGACGCAGCAACTTCAGCATGAGCTGCTGGTCGAACCGGACCGACGTGTTGCTCTGCTCGGCGCCGCTGCGGTTGATGACCGGTGGGTCCTCGAGCGAATCGATCATCGAGGTGAGGAAGCGCGCGCGCTCCACCCTCAGATCCGAGTGCGTCGAAGACACCGCGGCACCGGCCGCGATCGTGTCGAGGATCGCGATGCAGGCGCCATCGACGGCCATCGCGTCGACCAGCAGGCCTCGGCCCGACGGTCCCTCGACGCGACAGACGACCGCGGCGGGAGCGGTCTCGGTCAGGCGCCTCGCGAGCCGGCCCGTCGCCACGGCGAGGGGCACGTTGTATGTCTCGCGTCCACCTCCAACATACGTCACCTCCACAAGCGCCCACCAAGCGGGGGTGGGGCCGGTGGCCAGCGGCGCGATGTCGACGACGCGCGTGCCGCGCACGCGGCGGTCCTTCCCGCCGAACCAGCGCTGGCGTGCGATGAAATCCGGCAGCACCTCGGTCTCGAGGGTCGAGATCGAGGCTTCCGAGGCGAGATCGGCCCACTCGCCGGCGACCTCGATGCGCGGCTCCTCGCCGGCAGGGGCGGCGGCCAGGAGCTCTGGCTGCGGCTGGAGGTCGAACCAGTAGAAGGCGTGCGGGCCCATCGCGAGGCGGTACGGGGTGTCCTCGATGGGCGGGAACGTGGTCTTGCCCATCATCTCAATCGGGATCGTGCCGGCGAACTCGGAGAGGTCGAGTTCGACGGGCTGGACGAACCTCGAGAGGTTCGCGACGACGAGGACGACTTCGTCCTCGAAGCGGCGTACGAAGGCGAAGACGTGGCGGTTCTCGGGGTGCAGCATCTCGAGCGTGCCGCGCCCGAAGACCTGGCGCTCACGGCGCAGGGCGATCATGCGCCGCATCCAGTTGAGGAAGGACGATGGCGTGCGCTCCTGCGCCTCGACGTTGACGGCCTGGTAGCCGTAGAGCGGGTCCGCGATCACCGGGAGGTAGATCGAAGCGGGGTCGGCAGTCGAGAAACCCGCGTTGCGGTCGCCGGTCCACTGCATCGGCGTGCGCACGCCGTCGCGGTCGCCGAGGAAGATGTTGTCGCCCATCCCGATCTCGTCGCCGTAGTAGAGGACGGGCGTGCCGGGCAGGGAGAAGAGGAGGCTGTTCAGCAGTTCGATGGCGCGGCGGCTGTTCTGCATGAGCGGCGCGAGGCGGCGTCGAATGCCGACGTTGACGCGCATCCTCGGGTCGGTCGCGTACGTGGCGTACATGTAGTCGCGCTCTTCGTCGGTCACCATCTCGAGCGTCAGCTCGTCGTGGTTGCGGAGGAAGAGGCCCCACTGGCAGGAGTCGGGGATCGCCGGCGTCTGCGCGAGGATGTCGACGATCGGGTGGCGGTCCTCCTGGCGGAGCGCCATGAACATGCGAGGCATGACGGGGAAGTGGAACGCCATGTGGCACTCGTCGCCGTCGCCGAAGTAGGCGATGACGTCCTCGGGCCACTGGTTCGCCTCGGCGAGGAGCATGCGCCCCTCGAAGTTCTCGTCGACGTAGGCGCGGAGCTCCTTCAGGACCTCGTGGGTCTCGGGCAGGTTCTCGTTGTTCGTGCCCTCGCGCTCGCAGAGGTAGGGAATGGCGTCGAGGCGGAGGCCGTCGACGCCGGCATCGAACCAGAACTTCATGAAGCGCTTGACCGCAGCGCGGACCTTCGGGTTCTCGAAGTTGAGGTCCGGCTGGTGGGAGAAGAAGCGGTGCCAGTAGTACTGCTCGGCGACCGGGTCCCACGTCCAGTTCGAGGTCTCGGTGTCGGTGAAGATGATGCGCGTCTCGCTGTACGAGGTCGGGTCGTCCGTCCACACGTACATGTCGCGCGCCGCGGAGCCCCGCGGGGCGCGTCGCGCCTTCTGGAACCACGGGTGCTGGTCCGAGGTGTGGTTGATGACGAGCTCGGTGATGACGCGGATGCCCCGGGCGTGCGCCTCGCGGATGAAGCGGCGGAAGTCCCGCATCTCCCCGAAGTCCTCGTGGATCGAGGTGTAGTCGGAGATGTCGTAGCCGCCGTCGCGCATGGGCGAGGGATAGAACGGCAGGAGCCAGAGGCAGTTCACGCCCAGCTTCTCGAGGTAGTCGAGCCTCGAGGTCAGGCCGGCGAAATCACCGACGCCGTCGCCCGTGCCGTCCTGGAACGACCGGACGTACAGCTCGTAGATGATGGCGTCCTTGTACCACTCCGGATCCGCGGTCAACGTCGTCACGCGTAGGCCTCTACCCCTGCTTCGTTCCCCACTCGACCTTCGAAGGTGAAGACGTGCGCCACGGCCACGCGCGGGTCGAGGCGCACGAAGTTCCACTCGCCTTGCCAGAGGTAGCGCCGGCCCTCGAGGAGGTCGTGCACCACGAATGGCTCACTCGGCGAGAGCCCCAGCGCCTCGAGCGGCAGCCCGACGTGTCCCTCCTGCGTGCCGTGCACATCGACGTTCACGATCGTGAGCACGTGCCCACCGCCTTCGGGATCGCTCTTCACGAAGGCGACGATCTGGTCGTTGTCGATCGGCAGGAACCATACGTCGTGGTTGAACTGCATGGCACGGTGCTCGCGCCGGATCTCGTTCAGGCGGCTGATCTCGGCCTTGATGTTCCCGGGCGCGTCCCAGTCGCGAACCTTGACCTGGTACTTCTCGGAGTCGGCGTACTCCTCGGTGCCGGGCACCGGGTCGCCCTCGCAGAGCTCGAAGCCGCTGTAGATGCCATACGTCGGTCCGAGGGTGGCGGCGAGCGTCGCGCGCACGAGGAAGGCGGGGCGGCCACCGACCTGCAGGTACTCGTGCAGGATGTCCGGCGTGTTGACGAAGAGGTTGGCGCGCATGAACTCGGAGACGGGCGGCGTCGTCAGCTCCGTGAAGTACTCAACGATCTCGGCCTTCGAGTTGCGCCAGGTGAAGTAGGAGTAGGACTGGT
>JAWKPM010000007.1:0-192916 GCA_041390625.1 Dehalococcoidia bacterium
AGGTCGGGCTTGTCCGTGCCGAAGCGCTCCATGGCCTCGGCGTAGGTGAGGCGGGGGAAGGGCGACACGATCGAGTACTCGGGCGTGAGCTCGGCGACCATGCCGGAGTAGAGGCCCTCGGTGAGGTCGAGGATGTCGTCCTGCTCGACGAACGCCATCTCAAGGTCGAGCTGGGTGAACTCGGGCTGGCGGTCGCCCCTGAGGTCCTCGTCGCGGAAGCAGCGGGCGATCTGGAAGTAGCGGTCGACGCCGGCCACCATCAGCAGCTGCTTCCACTGCTGCGGGCTCTGCGGCAGCGCGTAGAAGTGGCCGGGGTGCACGCGGCTGGGCACGAGGTAGTCGCGTGCGCCCTCGGGCGTGGCGAGGTTGAGAACGGGCGTCTCCACCTCGGTGAAGTCGCGGTCGCTCAGGTAGTCGCGGATGTACTTCACGACTCGATGGCGGAGGCGGAGGTTGGCGGCCATGCGCTCGCGCCGGAGGTCGAGGTAGCGATAGCGGAGGCGGGTCTCCTCGGCGACGTTGGTGTCCTGGTTCACCGGGAACGGAGGCGTCTCGGCCTCGTTGAGGATCTCGAGGCGGGCGACCTGGACCTCGATGGCGCCGGTGGGCATCTCGTCATTCACGGTGCCCTCGCGGCGACCGACGACCGTGCCCTCGACGCGGAGGACGAACTCGTGGCGCACGTCCGAGACGCGCGCGAACGCCTCGGGCGCCTGCTCCGGGTGGATGACCACCTGGGAGACGCCGGTCGAGTCGCGGAGGTCGAGGAAGACGAGGCCGCCGTGGTCGCGGCGTCGGTGCACCCAGCCGGCGAGGGCGACGGTCTGGCCCTCGTGCTCGCCTCGAAGCTCGCCGCAGCCGTGGGTCTTCAACATGGCGTGCAGTCTCGCACGCAGCGTGGGGGCGGTCGAGGTGGGGCCGCCGGGCGCACCCGAAGGGGCGTCGGTTCAGGCATACTCGTCGTGAGGCGGCTTATGACTACCGCACGGCGCCAGATTCGTCTCCGATATCCGGCGGTCTGCGCGACCTGCGGCACCGCACTCGCTCCGGGCAGCACCGCGTGGTGGGATGCCAGCCAGAAGCAGGCGACCTGCCTCGAGCACTCTCTGACTGTCGACGAATCAGACGATGAGAGCACGGCTGCTACGGCCGAGGCGGCCCTGCCACGTCCCACAACCGAGGAGCTGGCTGCGAAGGTCGAGTCGGGGGTGGCGGGCGCATCCGCCCAACGGGAGTTCGAGCGACGCCGGGAGAGGCGTGAGGCTCGGATCCGCGCCGAGCATCCCCACATTGGCGGCCTCATACTCGCTCTGACGAACGAACCTCAGTCAACGCGCGCCTGGGCCACAGGCGCTGAGGGAGAGCGCGAGCTCGGGCAACGCCTAGACGAGGCAGCGGACCGAGGGGCTGTCGCCCTCCACGACCGCCGCATCCCAGGCACTCGCGCGAACATCGATCACATCGTCGTTGCCTCGGCAGGTGTCTTCGTCGTCGACGCCAAGAAGTACGCGGGCAAGGTTGAGAAGCGCGATGTCGGCGGGTTCTTCAAGCGGGACGAGCGCCTGTTCGTCGGACGTCGTGACTGCTCGAAGTTGCTCGACGGGATGCGAAAGCAGATCGGTGTCGTCAGGGACGTCCTCGCGCCCAACTCGGAATGGGCGGACGTGCCGATCGCAGGTGCGCTTTGCTTTGTGGGCGCGGAGTGGGGCCTGTTCTCCAGGCCGATCGAACTGGATGGAATCACCGCAACGTGGCCGAAAGCACTCGTGAAGACGTTCCAGGGCCACGAGGTCCTATCGCCGCTGGAGATTGACGCGATCGCCCGTGCCCTCGGCGAGCGGTTGCCGCCCGCCTGAGTCGTGCGACGAACGCCGCCTAGGGCCAGGGCTGGCCGTCGATGAGGAGGCGGACGAGGCGGGCCTCTCCGTCGCCGGTGACGGTGACGACGGCGTCGGGAATCGAGGGGGGGTTCCCGGTCCCCGACGGGATGTAGTAACGGTCGAGGTTCGGGTAGTCGACTCGGATGCGCCCGAGGTTCGACGACGTGACGCGGGCTTTGATCTGCACGGAGCCGCTCGGCAGGCTCGAGGGGCTCACGCGGTCACGGTTGTACTCGATCGGCACCCAGTACTCGCCTCGCTGCTGGAACACGACGTAGACCGTCTCGCCCTCGGTGGCAAAGTCGCCGAGGACGTTCGCGAGATCCTGGGCCTCGTAGCCAAGGGTGACGTAGTCGCCTCGAAGGAGGTCTCGAGGATCGACGGGCACCACCTCGAGGGTGATCTCGGTGCCCTCGGCGAGCAGGCGCTCCTCGCGCACGACGAGGGCGAGGACGACGACGGCTTGCGCGAGCACGATCAGCGCGAAGATCGCGAGTCGGCGGTGGCGGGCGAAGAAGGTCATGCCTCACCTCCCTCGGAGGCGTCGGAGAGCTGCATCAGCGTGCGCCTCGAACGTTCGAGGACGAAGGCGACGGCCAGCAGCAGCACGCCCGCGCCGAGGAACAGCAGGCCCGTCTGCCCGTAGCCCTCGAAGAGGTCGAAGTACCTCGTGAGGATGAAGACGCCGAGGTAGACGAGCGCGAGGTTGAGCCACCAGCCTCGGCGGTACGCGACGCCGAGCCAGGCCACGACCGCCGTCAGGGCGAGGGCGAGCAGCCAGAAGCCGACGGTCCAGATGATGAAGTCGCGCTCCTCGCGCACGCGCGGCTCGAAGATCACCAGCCACGCCCACACGATCGAGGCGGCAAGCACGAGCCAGCCGATGGCGACGGCGAGCGAGCGCGCGGTCAGCGGCGGCCGCAACAGGCCTCGACGCGCGGCGAGCGCAGCGGCAGCGACGAGCAACGCGAGCGGGAGCACGAGCCAGAGGATCACGCTCAGGACCGGCTCGGAGCGCGTGACGAGGTCCTCCTCGTCGGCGATGTGGCGGTAGAAGCCCAGGATGTAGATCGCGCCGAAGAGGAAGGCCGCGCCCACGAACTCGATCGGGGCGGCGTAGGGCGCGAGGCGCGGGTCGCCTCGATGGAGCGCGCCTGCGGCGAGGACGGCGGCGCCGATCGGGACGAGCAGCAGCACGATGGCGAAGCCGGAGACCTCGAGCGGCGAGCCGTCGCGGACCATCTCGACGATGAGGAAGACGACGAAGGCGGAGGCGCTGACGAGGGCGTATGCCCTCGAGCGCAGCAGGTACGGCAGCGCGACGACGGAGAGCCAGAGCGCGAGGAAGTACCTCGAGGGGTTGGTCTCGATGTGATACTGCTGGCTCACGAGGGCGAGGTCGCCGAGGAAGACGCCCGAGGCGATGAGCAGCACGGCCTCGCCAGTCTTCCATCGATGGGGCGAGCCGAAGCGCAGCCAGTAGCCGAGCGTGAACAGCACGACGAGCAGGGCCTCGCCCGTCGCAAGCTTCACCATCAGGGGGATGTCGTTCCAGTTCGTCGCGACGATGAGCGTGACGCCGAGGACGGCGATCGCGCCGCCGACCAGCGCGATGATGGTCGCGACGTGGCTGCGGGCGGGCTCCTCGGGGTAGCGCGCGAGCAGCCGCTCGCGCTGCTCGGGGGAGATGATGCCCTCGTCGACCCAGCCAGCCGATTCCTCGGGAAGCGCGCGCTGGAAGCTCATGCCCTGCGCCTCGTTCTCGCGCCTGCACCTCGATGGAGGTGCTCTGCCACGTCAACGTAGCATCGGGCCGAGTGGGGGTCTGAGGCGTTCGACCTACGGCGTCATGGGCTCTTCGTCCTCAAGCGCGAACTGCGCGCATCGACGAGCTCGAACGGGCGAGGAGTGCGAACGACGAGGCGAGCACAAGACCGACCAGCGCGGCGGCACCGAACCAACCGGCCTGCGCCTCGGTGGACAGCGTGACGGGATCGATGCGAGTTGGGACGCCGAGGCGCGCGAGCGCGTCGATGGCGTGCGGCCCCGGCGCCCACACGAGGTCGCCCGAGTTGTCGATGCGGCCGAGGAGGTAGGGCGGCTCACCGCCCGTGGCCGGGTAGAACTCGACGACGCGGTTTGCACACGCGCGCCGCATCGTGAAGTCGTCGCCGCAGTTCAGGCTGTAGGGGATGAAGAACAGGAGGTCGACGCGCGGCCGGCCCTCGAGCTGCTGCTGACGGAACGTCGGCGCGACCGCGCCCTCGATAGCGGTCGAGTCCACACGGAGCACGGCGCTCTCGTTCATCCAGTCGCTGTTGTCGAGGGTAAAGGGCTTTTCGATGCCGGAACCCTCGACACGGACGGCAGGCGGCCCTCCCCCCGCGACAGAGGCGGTGGTGGTCATGAGCGTGAGAGCGAGCGCGATTGACGCGGCGAGCCCCAACCTCGGCTTGTACTCCGGCATCGGGTACCTCCTTTCGCAGCGGCCTCGCGAACAGCCTCGATGAGGGGACCTGGCGAGGTCACTACCCGATGTGGAGCGACCTGCGACAATGCGGCCGGAAGCTGGGCCTCGAGGCTCGGGGCGGGACGAGAGGATCGAGGCGATGGAGTTCAGCGTTCAGACCGGCCAGCAGAACATCTCCTGGCAGGAGCTGTCGGAGACGTGGCGACGCCTCGAGGAACTGGGCTTCGACGGCGCCTGGTGTCACGACCACTTCATCCCGGCGGGCACTCGTGACGTGGACGGGCCGTGCATGGACGGCTGGACCGCCCTCGCCGGGTTGGCGGCACAGACGAGCCGGATGCGCCTCGGGGTCTTCGTCACGGGGAACACGTACCGGAACCCGGCACTGCTCGCGAAGATCGCGACGACGGTCGACCACATCTCGGGCGGGCGACTCAACTTCGGCATCGGCGCCGGCTGGTACGAGGTCGAGCACAGCGCCTACGGCTTCGAGTTCGGCACCGTCGGGCAGCGCATGACGCGCCTCGAGGAGGCGCTCGAGGTGATCACGCGGCTGTGGTCGGGCGAGGACAAGGTCTCGTTCGAGGGTGAGCACTACCGGCTCTCGGATGCGCCGTTCCTGCCTCAGCCGGTGCAGAGCCCGCACCCCCCGATCTGGATCGGCGGCGGCGGCGAGCGGCGGACGTTGCGCCTGGTGGCGCAGTACGCCGATGCGTGGAACGGCCTCGGACCGCTGTCCGTGCTGCAGGGGAAGGTCGAGGTGCTGCACCGGCACTGTGCGGACGTCGGTCGCGACCCCTCAGCGATCCAGATCACGGCCGGGGCGCCCGTCATCCCGGACGCGATCTTCGACGGTTACGTCGCACGCACGGCGGAGCGGCAGGGAGTCTCACCCGAGGAACTGCGTCGCCGCACCATCGGTGGGGCCGCCGACGACATGAAGGCGGCCGTGCAGGCGTACGCCGACGCGGGCTTCTCACACCTCGTGCTGATGGTGAACACGCCGTACGACTGGGACGTCTTCGAGCGGTTCGCTGCGGACGTGATGCCGGCGTTCCGCTAGGCGCCCCTCGAGGGCTACTTGCGCAGCATCCCGAGCGCGCCTCGCATGCCGTTGCCTCGGCGCAGCGTGCCGCCGTGTGGGCGGTCGACGCGCTCGATGGTGTAGAAGGCGTCCGGCACGTGCACATCGAGGTACTCAACGACCTCGTTGTAGCGACGGCGCGGGATGACCGCGAGCACGACCTCGACGGGCCCGCCGAAGCCTCGGCCGGGGAGCTGAGTGACGCCGTAGCCCTGCGCGCGCAGCAACGTGCCGAGGTCGACGTCGTCGTGTGTGTTCATGATGCGCAGCACGCGGTAGCCGAGGGCGATGCGCTCCTCGATCCAGATACCAACGAAGGTGCCGATGCCGTAGCCGCCCGCGAACGCGAGGATGGTGAACGGGTCATCGAGCGCGCTCACGACGCCGGCCACCGCGAAGACCCAGAGCAGGATCTCGAAGAAGCCGGCCGCGGCGGCCTGCCAGTGCATCCCGGCGGTCGCGTAGATGTTCCGCATCACGCCGAGGGCGACATCGATGATCCTCGCGGCGAGAATCGCGAAGGGAACCCAGGCACCGCCGAGCGTCGGATCGAGCAGCATCGCGCCTGATTCTACGCTCGATGCGCGCTAGCAGCCCTCATTCGTTCGAGTAGACGCGGTCGGGGACGATGCGGAGCATGGCGCGCTTCGCCTCGGTGAGCTCGCGGGAGAGCGTCTCGTCGTCCGGGACGTCGACACCTCGATGCTCGCGCACGCGACGGGTGAGGCGCAGGCGCTCAGGGTCGTCGGTCACGCCGCTGGCGGTGCCGTAGACGATCAGCTGCTTACGGCCGTTGTTGACGACGAGCGCCACCTTCGGCTGCCGCATCGCGTTGACCCACTTCGCGCGGTCGCGCGTGGCAGAGATCACGATGTCCGCGCCGTCGTAGTGGTAGTAGACGGTCGACAGCTGTGGCGAGCCGTCGCGTCGCCCCGTCCCCAGGACGCAGAGGTTGTGCTCGCGGAGGAAGCGATCCTGTTCGGGCGTCATGGCCCCGGAGTCTAGGGCCTCGAGACGCCTCGGTCGCGCGACCTCCGCTAGTTGTTCATCAGTGCGTGCGTGGGCTCGATGCGGATGATGACGCGGCCGGCTTCCTCGAGCTCCGCGGCGAGGGCACGGTCGTCCTTGCCGTCGTCCTGCCCCATCGCGAGGCGGAGGCGTCGGTGCAGGGCGGTACGCATCGGGTCGCTCGCGACCGCGGTCGCGCGACCGTAGACGACGAGCTGACGCCGCCCCTCGTTGACGATGAGGCCGACGCCCGGCTGGCGTCGGACGTTCGACCACTTCGCACGGTCGGTCGTCACGGAGACGACGAGGTCGTGACCATCGAAGTGGTAGTAGACCATCGAGAGCTGGGGGGAGCCGTCGCGACGACCGGTGGCCAGAACGGCCAGCCGGCGGTCGGCGAGGAACTCGCGCTGCTCCTGCGACATCACCTCGGGCAGCGCTTCGAGGACCTGCGGTCGCTCGAGACGAGTTGGGCGGTCGAGTTGGAGGGTCATGGCGCGATTCCTTCGCTCGGTCACAGCGGGGCGCTCGTGTGGTGGTCAGCGCCCTGGCCCGGGTACACCGCGGCCGATCGCATAATGAGCGTTGGACGTTTCGGCGGGATTAAGGCCCGCCGCGCGGTGTCACGAGGTCATTACAACCGTACCTCGGCGGGGCAAGGGGCACAGGACACATGATCCTGATTTGAGGTTACGAATGCCCCTGATCCTATGCAGATCTGGGAGACGGTCGCCGCCGAATCACCGGATGAGCAGCGTGGGAGACGCAGAACGGGGCGCCTGAGGCGCCCCGTTCCGTGGGTTCGTGCCGGACGGGCGAGGGCTAGCCGCGGGGCAGGCCCAGGCCACGGGTGGCGATGATGTTGCGCTGAATCTCGGACGTGCCGGCCGCAATCGTCGAGGGGACGGAGCGGACGTAGTCCTGCGTGAAGCTGCCGTTGAGCGGCGCGTACGGGTTGAACGGGTCGTCGTACGTGTTGCGGTCGTCGTCGTCCGAGCCCCAGAACTGGGCGTACTGACCGAAGACCTGCGTGCCGGTGCGGGCGAGCTTCTGGTTCAGCTCCGAGTTGAACAGCTTCGAGGTGGAGGCCTCGTAGTTCGGGATCTGGCCCGCGCTCTGCATCGAGATGATGCGGAAGCTGAACTGGAACTGCACTTCGCTCTCGATGTAGCGCTCGGCGATCTGGTGGCGGAGCGGGTCCGACTCCTCCAGGCGGGAGCGCTGCTTGCCCTCGTCCGTGTGGACGTAGTCGATGAGCTTGCCGATCGACTTGCGGCTCGTGATGGCGCCCGTGATGTTCGAGCGCTCGAAGTCGAGCAGCGTGGCGCCGACGTACCAGCCTCGATTCTCCTCGCCTACACGGTTGTCGGCGGGGACGTGAACGTCCTCGAAGAACGTCTCGTTGAAGTGGTAGTGGCCACTCATGTCGATGAGCGGGCGGATCGAGAGGCCGGGCGTCCCCATCTTCACGAGGAGGAAGGAGATGCCGCGGTGCTTCGGCGCGTCGGGGTCCGTGCGGACCAGCGCGTACAGCCAGTCGGCGTACTGCGCGCCCGAGGTCCAGATCTTCTGGCCGTTGATGACGTAGTCGTCACCGTCGCGGATGGCACGGGTCTGGAGCGACGCGAGGTCCGAGCCGGAGCCCGGCTCGGAGTAGCCCTGCTGCCAGTTCACCTCGCCGGAGAGGATCTTCGGGAGGTGCTCCGCCTTCTGGTCGTCGCTGCCGTGGACGATGAGCGTTGGGCCGAGCTGGCTCACGCCCTGACCACCGACCGAGGGCGCGCCCGCGAGCGTCATCTCCTGCTTGAAGATGAACTGCTCCATCGGCGAGAGCCCGGCGCCGCCGTACTCCTTCGGCCAGTGAGGCGCGATCCAACCCTTGTTGGCGAGCGCGTTCTGCCAGTCGAGGGCCGCCTGCGACTTCGCGGGGTCGGACGACTTGCGGTCCTGGACCCACTCGCCGTGCCCCGTCTGGTAGGCCTCGGGCAGCCCGGACTCGATCAGGTCCTGAACCTCCTTGCGGAAGGCGGCCTGCTCCGGCGTGTCATTCCAGTCCACATTGACTCCTATCGCTGGGTGGGCGCGTCCGAATCGGCGCGCCTCATTGCATCCGGGCGCCATCGAGGGGTCCCGGTGGCGCGATCATGCGCGGCGCGGCGTGGGGTGTCAATCACATCCACGTCCGTACCCGCAAGAAAAGCCTCATGAGGCCCGCCTACCACTGGCGGCCAATGCCACCTCGACGCTGGAAGAAGCCGGCGGGCCAGTTGCGGCCGGTCATCATCGCGGAGTCGATGTCCTCCTCGGTGGCGATGCCGGCGTCGACGATCGTTTGCGCCTCGCGGCGAGCGGCGGCGAACACGCGGTTCAGGATGAAGCCGTAGGTGCCGGGCATGTCCTTCACGAGCTGGGTGGTCTTGCCGGCCTGCTCACCGACCCTGCGCACCGTGTCGATCGTCTCCTGGGACGTCTCCGGCGTGTAAATGACCTCGCACATGCGCATCGTGGGGACCGGGTTCGAGTAGTGCATTCCGGCGAAGAGCGCCTTGCGGCCCTCGGAGACGTCGCGGGCCATCTCCGCGACGACGTAGCCCGAGGTGTTCGAGACGAAGATCGCGTCGGACTTCACGACCTCGTCGAGCTCCTTGAAGACCTTCTGCTTGAGCTCGAGGTTCTCCGGCACAGCCTCGATGACGAAGTCGCAGTCGTTGAGGTCGTTGATGTTCGTCGTGTAGGTGATGCGGTTCATGCCCTCGAGGGCCTCGTCGAAGCCGATCTTGTTGCGCTCGACGGCGCGCTTCAGGCCCCAGCGGCCGTCGCAGATCTCGAAGCGGGTCTTCTCGATCGCCTCGTCGTTGATGTCGCGGATCACGACGTCGTAGCCGCCGATGGCCGACATGACCTGGCCGATGCCGCCGCCCATGACGCCGCCGCCTACGACGCCAACCTTCTTCACGTCCTCGAACTTCATCGCTCGCTCCCACCGCTGCTCCCGCGCAGCCGTGCGCAGGCCGCGAGAGGATACGCCTCGACGCTGCGAGCTTGCACGATCGGCGTTGAGGCCTCGCGGGTGTCAGGCGACGGCGATGGTCCGACTCGGCGGTCGGGCGGAGAGCACGAGCACCACGGCGATCATGGCCGCGGCCGCGACGGCGAAGAAGGCGCCGTCGTAGTTCCCGATGCGGTCGAAGTAGATCGACGTCGCGAGTGGCGCGCCGGCCTGGATGATCAGCGCGAACGGCAGGCCGGCACTTCGAACCGAGCCGAGGTAGCGACGGCCGTAGAACGAGGCCCAGACGACCTCCTGCAGGGGGATCAGGCCACCCCAGCCCACGCCGAGCAGGAAGTACGAGGCGTAGATGAGCGGCAGGGCATGCGCGCGCACGCTGAAGACGATCAGCACGATCGCGATCGCGTTGACGAAGAACCCGAAGGCGGTCAGCCGCCTCGGGTCCGCCTTGTCGATGAGATAGCCCCAGCCGGGCTTCGTCAGCATCGAGGGGATCGAAGTGATGCTGATCATCACGGCGGCGACGCCGCGCCCGTAGCCGGCGTCCGTCATGAACGGGATGGTCTGCACGAGCATGACGCCGATCGACAGTCCGCCGAGGCCGAAGCCGAAGACGATGAGGTAGAACGACGTCGTGCGCAGCGCCTGGGCGCGCGTCATCGAAGACTGGAAGTCGCGGGCGACAGCCTGGCCTGAGGCGCCCGCCATCTCGCTGTCGGACTTGTTGTCGGGATGCAGCCCGTGGTCCTCGGGCGCGCGTCGCATGACGAACGACAGCGGCAGGATGATCGCGAAGGCGGCGATGGCGAGCACGCGCCATGCGGTGCGCCAGCCCACGTCGTCGACGAGGGCGGTGGCAAGCGGGGTGAGCGCGACGCCGGCGAACGAGACGCCCATCGAGGCGAAGCCGATCGCCCGACCTCGCTTCTCCACGAACCACTTCGAGAGCGTCACGTTCACGACGAGGTTGCCGATGAGGGCGGCACCGACCGTCAGCACGAGGCCGTTCAGCAGCAGCCATTGCCACAGCTCCTGCACGTAGGAGATCGCGAACATCGCAGCGGCGAGCACGAAGATGCCACCCGCCATCAGGCGTCGGCCGCCGTGGCGATCGACGTAGCTCCCGATGAAGAGGCCGCCGAACCCGAGCACGAACTGGCCGATGGTGCGGGCCAGCGTGTACTCGGAGCGGGTCCAGTCGAGCTCCTCGGTCATCGGCTTCAGGAAGGTGCCGACGACGTAGTTCTGGGAGCCGACCGAGACGAACTGCGCGATGAAGGCGGCAGCCACGAGGTAGTAGCCGTAGTAGATGCCCTTGCGGACGACGGCCTGAGCCGTAGGGGACGTCAGGGCCGGCGTCGCGCTCGCGACGGCGGACGCGCCGCTGGCGATGCCGTTCGAGACCGCCTGGCTGACGCCGTTCGCGGCTCGTGAGGCTGCGGACGCACCATTCGAGGCAGCGCTCGAAGCGGCACTCGCGATCGAGGGGCGTGCGCGCCGCGGTCGAGGCGCTTGCGGCCTCGATGAGCCGTTGGACGCGCCATTCGATGAGTTCGACGAGCCCGAGGGGCGTGCCGAGTCCGGGCGCATGTAGTCCGGGCCGGCCGAAGACGGCTCGTCGGGGGTCATGTAGTCCCGGCGAGGGGGACGCGCTGGGGACATCGCTACCGCCTCGGGTGCCCGCCCATGGAGGTCGGGGCCGTCGCGCATCGAACGTACGGGTTCCCTCGAAGATTGCGTGACGCCGCAGTCAGCCGCATGAGGGGCTTCCCGATGATACGGGCGTTACGTCGAACGGTCTGCGGCCTCGAGACGCTGTTCCCGCCTCGATCAGGGTGCTTGCTGCCGCGAGCGCACGAGCGGCGTCCTAGACTCGAACGAGGCGGGAAGAGGCATCGATGAAGAAGCGCGCGTACCAGGAACAGCTGCTTGAGCTGCAGATTGAGCTCACCAAGATGCAACGGGACTGCTGCATCGAGGGCGGGCACCGCTTCCTCGTGATCTTCGAGGGGCGTGACGCGGCGGGGAAGGACGGCACGATCAAGCGGATCGTGCAGCACCTGAGCCCTCGGGAGGTACGTGTGGTCGCCCTCGGGACGCCGACCGAGCGCGAGCAGTCGGAGTGGTACTTCCAGCGCTGGGTGGAGCACCTCCCGGCGGCCGGCGAGGTCGTGCTGTTCAACCGGTCCTGGTACAACCGCGCCGGCGTCGAGCGGGTGATGGGCTTCGCGACACCGGCGCAAGTGGACGGCTTCCTGACGCGCGTCGCCGAGTTCGAGCGGCTGCTGGTCGAGGGTGGGATCCACCTGCTCAAGTACTACCTCGACGTCACGAAGGACGAGCAGAAGGAGCGCCTGGCGGACCGCAAGAAGAGCCCGCTCACGCAGTGGAAGACCAGCCCCATCGACGAGGTCGCCATCGAGCGCTTCGACGACTACACCGAGGCGCGCGATGAGATGCTGCGCCGCACCCACTCGACGATGGCGCCGTGGCGAGTCGTGCACGCCGACAACAAGCGGCGGACGCGACTCGCGGTGATCCGCGATCTGCTGTCGCACGTGAACTACGACGACAAGCGCCTCGATGTGACGCGGGCGCGGGACGAGCGCGTGAAGGTCTTCGACCCGTCGCTCATCGACTCGGGTTGGCTCGCTCGCTAGCCCTCGGGTGGTCGCTTAGCCCGTCGAGGAGTCGCGGACGGTTGCGAGCAGCTCGTACATCACGTCGTCGATCGGCACGAGACAGGCGTCGGGCACGCTGAAGGCATCACCCTTCGTCTGGAAGAAGATGCCCTGCGCATTGCTGACGACGCGGTCGATGCGATGGAGCACGAAGCGCCCCTCGACGGTTGAACCGCAGTCGGATGACGGCTGCTTGAAGTAGATGATGTCGCCGACGTCGAGCTCGGTGACCGACGACGGCTTGAAGAGCACCAGCAGATCGCTACAGGTAATCGTGGGCTCCATGCTGCCGGAGCAGATCGCCTTCGTCGTCACGACCTCGCGAATCGAACGGTCGATGTAGAGCGCCGGACCGGGGAGCTCCGTGGAGCTCACGGGCTGGAGCTTGTCCCAGCGCGCCACCTGAGCCGAGAGGTCGTGGTAGGCGTCGAGCAGTTCGGTCAGATCGCCATCCGCCTGCAGCTCGTTGAGCGCCTGCGAGGTCTGGGCGAGCGCCGCCTCGACGGTGGTGGCGTGCTCCTGGCTGCGCCCGAGCTCGACCTGGGCATCGGCGAGGGCGGACCGCAACTCATCGCGGTCGGCGTCGAGCACATCGAGGGCGGTCGTCAGGCGCTGGGCCTCGGCCTCGGAGGCCGCGAGATCAGCGGCGAGACTGGCGCGTTCACCGCTCGAGGCGAGCGCGGAGGCCACGAAGCCACCGGCGATCAAAGCGGCGGCGAGCACGACGCCGGCGACAACGGTGAACGGAGCGCGAGAGGGTCTCCGGGACATCGTGGTGGCCTTTCACGCGTCGTGCCGCCCGGACGGCACGACTCTCGGAACGATCCACCCCGCATCGATTATCGACAGGAGAGGCGCGGCTTGCCAGCCGTGTCGCCCCCAACCCGTCAACGTCCGTCATGGCGCAGGACGCGCTCCTCCACCATCTCCACGATGCGGGCAACTCGGCGCTCACGGGTGTCGCGGCGCTTGGCGTTCTCGAGGAAGCGCAGGGCCTCGCGACGCAGCCCGTCGGGGAGGTTGAAGAACGCCTCGATGCCGCCGTCGACCACATCGAGGGCGTTGAGGAGCTCGAGCGGGGGCGGCGGCTCGGGCGGATCGAGGTCGGGCGCGAGCTCGAGCTCGACCGTGTCGCCCTCCTCGAGGGCCGCCCCCTCGCGTAGCGGTCCGTCGAGGAAGACCCGATAGGCACTGTCACCGCGCGGCACGAGCGTGGTGTGGAACGTGACGCCTCGGGCGGTGCCGACGACGGGGACGTAGCGCTCGGGACCGAAGGGCTTCGACGCACGCGCCGTGAGGTCGACGCAGAAGTTGGCGCCCACACGGCGCAGACGGCCGCGAACGGTGCGTGGGAAGCGCGGTGCCAGAGGGACCTCGATGTCCGGTGGGCAGCGGTCCGGGGCAGCGGCGATCTCGATGCTAGCATCCGCCCCGAAGCATCCACGAGCGGGGGCCGCGTGAGCCGTATCAGCGACATTGCAGAGCGTTACGTCGAGGATCTGGCCGCCCTGCATCCGATCGCCGCGACCTCCCTCGGCATCCCGGGGCACGAGGACGAGCTGGGCGACTTCTCGCCCCTCGGCGCCGAGCGGGACATCGCGTTCGTGCGCCGAACGCTCGCCGACCTCGATGCGGCGGCCACGGCGGACGAGAGCGAGCGCGATCGCATCGCGCGGGAAGCGCTGGCGGAGCGGCTGCGCCTCAGCCTCGAGGAGCACGAGGCCGGCGAGCACTTTCGCGCCCTGAACATCCTCGCGAGCCCGCTGCAGAGCCTGCGTCGCGTCTTCGACCTCATGTCGCGCGACTCCGAGGACGACTGGCGGCACGTCGCGCATCGGATGGCAGCGGTCGGCGAGGCGCTGGGCGGCTATCGCCAGACGCTCACGGAAGGCATCGAGCGCGGCCTGACCTCGACGCAGCGTCAGGCGCGCGAGTGCGCGGTGCAGGCCGGGGTCTGGAGCGGCGAGGTGGAGGGCCAGCCCTCGTTCTTCGCCGGCCTCGTCGACGCGTTCGACGCCTCGGGCGCGCCGGGCGGCGACACGTTGCGTCGCGAGATCGAGACCGGCGCAACGGCCGCCTCAGATGCGTACGCGGAGATGGGACGGTGGCTGGGCGACCACTATCTCGCGCGAGCGGACGAGCACGACGGGGTGGGCGTCGAGCGCTACCGGCTCTCGGCACGCACGTACCTCGGCGCGGAGATCGACCTCGATGAGACGTACCGGTGGGGCTGGGACGAGATGCACCGCGTCGAGCGCGAGCTGACCGCCACGTCGGAGGTCATCGCGCCCGGCGCCGGCCTCGAGGCCGCGATCGAGCTGCTCGAGACCGACCCCGAGCGCGCCATCGAGGGCGTCGACGCCTTCCAACGGTGGATGCAGGACCTGCAGGACCGCACCGTCGAGGAGCTGAACGGCCGGCACTTCGACCTGCCGGAGCCCGTCCGCCGCATCGAGGCGATGATCGCGCCGCCGGGTGGCGCCCTCGCGATGTACTACACCGGGCCCAGCGAGGACTTCAGCCGGCCCGGGCGCACCTGGTACCCCACCGGCGGCAAGACGCGTTTCCCGCTCTGGGGTGAGGTCTCGATCGCCTACCACGAGGGCGTTCCGGGCCATCACCTGCAGATCGCGATGACGCGCTACCTCCGCGACGAGCTGACGCGCGTCCAGCGGCTCATGCTGACGGGCACCTCGGGCTACTCCGAGGGCTGGGGCCTCTACGCCGAGCGCCTGATGGCTGAGCTCGGCTACCTCGAGGTGCCGGACTACCAGCTCGGGCTGCTGCGCTCGCAAGCGCTCCGCTCGGCGCGCGTCGTCGTCGACATCGGGCTGCACCTCGGGCTGCCGATCGCCCTCGATGACCCGTTCCACCCGGGCGAGACGTGGACGCCCGAGCTCGCGCACGAGTTCATGGTCACGCGGAGCCACTGGCCGGCCGACTTCCTCTCCTCGGAGGTCACGCGGTACTTGGGACTGCCGGGGCAGGCGATCTCCTACAAGGTCGGCGAGCGCATGTGGCTCGCAGCGCGCGAGCAGGCGCGGACACGCGATGGGGCGGACTTCGACCTCAAGCGCTGGCACTCGCGCGCGCTCGGCCTCGGGCCGATGGGCCTCGAGCAGATGCAGCGCGAACTGGGGGCGGCGTAGCGTGTCGCAGGCGGAAGGCGGCTAGAGGGCGGCGGCGACCTGCTCGATCTCGCCTCGGAACTTGCCATCCTCGATGGTCAGCCAGGCGATGTTGCATGGCACGAGGAACGACGGGTAGCCCTGTCCGCCGTTGAGGAAGTAGACGCCCTCGCGCGTCTCGTCGACGGTCTCGTGCAGGTGGCCGTAGAGAATGACGTCGACGCCCTCGGGGAAGTCGCCCAGCAGCACCTCGGGCTCGAACTCGGGACCGGCCCACGAGGGGTGGGTCAGGCCGATGCGCACACCTTCGACCTCGAAGATCTCGCGGTAGGGCAGCGCCTGTCGCACGTCGACGGGGTCCGAGTTGCCGTGGACGACGTAGGAGCGCTTCGCGGCAGCGCGAAAGCCCTCGATGACGTCGAGGCGCACGACGTCGCCGGCGTGGACGGCGATGTCGGCCTCGGCGACGGCCTCGCGGATCCGAGGGTGCACCTCTTCCCACGAGTAGGCGTGCGTGTCGCCGACGAGCACGATACGGGTCGTAGCCATGCGCGGCATCATGCCCGCCGGGGCGCGTACTGGCGAGTCTGTCGCACGGGCCGTGGTGACGGCAGGGGCTAGGATGCGCGTCGGCGGGGGCTCAGGGAGGAGCGATCGATGCGCGTGAACGGACTTCGAGGCGGCTTGCTCGCGATGGCGCTGGCGATCGGCCTCGGGATGGGCCTGGCCTCGATCCCTGGGGAGGCGCGCGCGCAGGAGGGACCGCCGCAGCACATCCAGGACGCGCTCGTGGCGACGTTCCTCGCGGAGGTGGGGACGACGCAGAGCGGTATCCTCATTGAGCGCTACACGCCCGTGACCTGGAAAGACGGCTGCATGGGCGTCAACGAAGGTGAGGCTGCCTGCACGCAGGCGCTCGTCGACGGCTGGGTGCTGTGGGTGAGCTCCGACAATGTCGGCTACCGCTTCCACGCGAACCTCGACGCTTCGATCATGCTGCTCGCGGCGCAGGGCGTGCCGATTGACTCGATGGCGACGGCCGGTCTGCCCTCGAGCTCGACGCTGCGACTGTCCTCGGGCGGGTTCACCGGCACACCACCGGGGCCGGGGCTGCTCGGGCTGCTCGTGACGAGCGGCGTGGTGAGCGCGCAGAACCTCGTCGATGCACTGTCCTCGAGCGGCTGCTCGACCAGCGCGCTCGCGGTCCTCGAGAGCGGCGCGTGGAAGGTGTACATCCCGGGCGCGCCGGGCGCCGTGAACGCGGCCTTCCCCTCGGCGCTGACGACCGGCACGCCGTTCGCGGTGAGGTGCGGCTAGGTGTCGATCGGCGTAGTCCAGGTTCGCGGAGGGCGCTGATCACCTAGTCGCCACTTCTCTCCCCCAGAGACTTGCTGCCGCACTAGCTGAATCCGGAACAGCTCGTAGGAGTACGAGTCACGCCAGACACTACGCACCTCCAGACCGAGTTCTTCCGTCCCGACGAGATCGTCATCCCCTGGCACGTCGGAGAAGCGCAGATTGTCCGATATGTGGGCACGGGCAAGTTGAGGCACATTGACTTGACGCCACTCGCGCGGCTCAAGCCGCGGACTTCGGAATCGCCACTCCAAGAAAGGGGGCATGTCGCCGCCGATGTGTTCAAGACGCCAAGAGGGCTCGATTCCGTCTGGGTAGACCCGGTGACCCAAGGGCACGATCGCGAATCGAGGGCGCTCCTGTGTGCCCCGCGCAAGTCGCCTTACCTCATCCGGGCTCGCGGGTTCCGATAGGGAGCCGCGTCTAACGTACGGCCGACTCTCAACAAAGTACGGCGGGGTCTCGCCCGCCGCGACCCGGATCACGCACAGCGGGACTTGGCCGTGTGATTCGATCCACACCGTCACGGAGGGCGATGGGTCGACCAACTTAACGATGCCCTCCACGCGCTCCAGCGCGGCATCGAATCCCACGACTCGTCCGGCATCGTCAACGCCCAGCAGAATCCATCCCCCGCCAGAGGAGGCAAAGGCGGCGATCTCCGTGGCGAGGTCCCGAGCCTGTTTGGGCATCGCCGCTTTGAACTCAACGTGTTGACCTTCGCCAGCACCGAGAGCCTCGTCGACAGTGGACGGGAACGCAGGCATGCCGTCAGCGTACTGCGATCGCTCGGCGAGACTCTGGTCCATCCCAACTCCTTGAGCCTCTGAGGGCCTCTGCTACGATGCCGCGGGCCGCGAGCGCGGCTCGCTGCACGTTCGACCCACATTCGATGGCGCATGCGCCGTGCGCGGGCGGGGGAGCCTCGATGAAGCTGCACGAGTACCAGGCCAAGGCGGTGCTGGCGAAGTACGGGGTACCCGTACCTCGAGGCCGCGTGGCGACGACGCCCGACGAGGCGGCGGCCATCGCGTCGGAGCTCGGCGGCAAGGTGGTGGTGAAGGCGCAGGCGCACACCGGCGGCCGCGGCAAGGGCGGCGGCGTGAAGCTCGCGAACTCTGCCGACGAGGCGAAGCAGGCCGCGTCCGAGATCATCGGGATGCAGCTCGTGACTCACCAAACCGGGCCGGCGGGGCTGCCGGTGCACTCGGTGCTGGTCGAGGAGCAGCTCGACATCGACCGCGAGCTCTACCTCAGCGTCATCATCGACAACTCGAGCGGGATGCCGGTCGTGATCGCCTCGGCGGCCGGCGGCATGGACATCGAGGAGGTCGCGGCCAACACGCCGGAGCAGATCCACCAGGCGCGGGTCGACCCGACCGTGGGCTTCCAGGGCTTCCAGGCGCGCGCGCTCGCGTTCGCGACGGGCCTCGACGGGGACCTGCTGCGGCCGGCGACGGCGCTGATGACCGGCCTCGTGAACGCCTTCGAGGGCTCGGACGGCTCGCTCGCCGAGATCAACCCGGTGGTGGTGACCAAGGACGGCAAGCTCCTCGCGGCCGACGCGAAGTTCAACATCGACGACAACGCGGACTTCCGGCAGAAGGACCTCTTCGAGCAGCGCGACCGCTCGCAGGAGGACGACCGCGAGGTCGAGGCGCAGGACGCGGGCCTCGGCAATTACGTCAAGCTCGACGGGGACATCGGCTGCCTCGTGAACGGCGCCGGCCTCGCGATGGCGACGATGGACGCGATCATGTTCCAGGGCGGCGCGCCCGCGAACTTCCTCGACATCGGGACGGCGAACAACCCGGAGGCGGTCGTCACGGCGCTCCGCATCATCGGCGCGGACCCGGACGTGAAGGCCGTGCTGGTCAACATCTTCGGCGGCCTCGCGCGGACCGACATCATCGCCGAGGGCGTGGTCGAGGCGAAGAAGCAGGGCCTCATCAACCAGCCGACGGTCGTCCGCCTCGCGGGGACGAACGTCGAGGCGGGCAACAAGATCCTCGACGAGTCGGGCATCGAGCTGATTCGCGCCGACGGCTTCGCCGAGGCGGCGCAGAAGGCCGTGCAGGCGGCCGGCTAGCCGACACACCTCGACGAGACGACGGCGGCACGAGAGCGGACGGGCGGGAGACCTCGATGGGCGTCTTGCTGGACGAGAACACGCGGCTGGTGATCCAGGGCATGGGCGCGGCCGGCGCGCGCGAGGCGCGGACCTGCCTCGACTTCGGGACGAACGTGGTCGCGGGCGTGACGCCCGGCCGCGGCGGCCAGGAGATCGAGGGCGTGCCGATTCGCAACACGGTGCAGCAGGCCGTCGATGAGTTCGACGCGAACGTCTCGCTCATCTTCGTCCCGGCACCGTTCGCGGCCGACGCCATCCTCGAGGCGGCCGACGCCGGCATCCCGACCGCCATCTGCATCACCGAGGGGATCCCGGTGCGCGACATGGTGGCGGTGAAGCGCTACCTCCGAGGCGGTAACACCCGCCTCATCGGCCCCAACTGCCCCGGCGTGATCACACCAATGGCGCAGTCACGCGCCGGCATCATGCCAGTCGACGTCTACATGCCGGGCAACGTGGGCGTGATCTCGCGATCCGGCACGCTCGTCTACGAGACGGTGGACCAGCTCACGCGCCTCGGGATCGGGCAGTCCTCGAGCGTGGGCGTGGGCGGCGACCCGATCATCGGGACGAGCCAGCGTGAGGCCCTCGAGCTGTTCGAGGCGGACGACGAGACCGCGGCTGTGGTGCTCATCGGCGAGATCGGCGGCACGGCCGAGCAGGAGGCTGCCGACTACGTGCGCCAGATGTCGAAGCCGGTGGTGGCGTTCATCGCCGGCGCGACCGCGCCTCCCGGCCGCCGCATGGGCCACGCCGGCGCAATCATCGCCGGCAAGGCCGGAACGGCCGAGGCGAAGAAGCTCGCCCTCGCCGACGCCGGCGCCGCGATCGCGCAGTCGCCCTCGGAGATCGGCAGCACGATGCAGCGGCTGCTGCAGGAGCGCGGGCTGGTCTAGGCGCGCGTTTCGGCCTCGTGTTGCCGCCGTCGAGGCGGCGCACCTACTCTCTAGGTCGGCCTGGAGGGGTCGCATAGTGGCCTAGTGCGGGCGCCTGCTAAGCGCTTACTCGGTTTGTACCGGGTCGAGGGTTCGAATCCCTCCCCCTCCGCCATCGACGATGCCGCCTCGACGCCTCGAACCGCACCTCGAGGGTCGCCTGCTCGCCTCGCAGCCTCGAGGAGCGACCATGCCCTCCTACCGGATCTGGACCGTCGGCTGCCAGATGAACGTGGCCGACTCCCTCAAGCTGGC
Source organism: Dehalococcoidia bacterium (assembly GCA_041390625.1). GTDB lineage: Bacteria > Chloroflexota > Dehalococcoidia > UBA2979 > UBA2979 > RBC038. Next base: position 19,939 of record JAWKPM010000007.1, read on the forward strand.
GGCGGGCCTCGATCGCCTCGGGTTCGTCGAGGCCGCCGAGGACGCCGACGCCGACCTCGAAGTGCTCAACACCTGCTCGGTGCGACAGCACGCCGAAGATCGCGCCTACGGGCGACTGCACCAGCTTCGGCAGGACCGCTCGAAGGGGCGCGAGTTCACCCTCGCGGTCATGGGCTGCATGGTGGGGCCGCGCACGACCGACCTCGAGCGACGGTTTCCGTGGGTCGACGTTTGGTCGCAACCCCAGGTGTTCGACCCGATCCTCGAGCGGGCGGGGCTCATGCGTGACGCCTCGGAGGGCGAGTTCTGGACGGAGACCTTCGCCGTGCCGAATGGCGTGACGGCGTTCGTCCCCGTCGTGCACGGCTGCGACAAGTTCTGCACCTACTGCATCGTCCCGCTACGCCGCGGGCGCGAGCGCTCGAGACCGGTCGACGAGATCCTGCGCGAAGTGCGCTTCCTCGCGGAGCGCGGCGTGCGCGAGGTCACCCTGCTCGGGCAGACCGTCGAGGCCTACGGTCACGACCTCGAGGGGGCCGACGCCGGCGCGGACCTCGCGACGCTGTTCGAGGGCATCGAGGCCATCGACGGCATCCTGCGGGTGCGCTTCCTCACCTCGTACCCGAAGGACATGACCGACCGCATCATCGACGCCGTCGCCTCGTCCTCGAAGGTGTGCGAGCACTTCAACATCCCGGTGCAGTCGGGCGACGACGCCATGCTGGCGCGCATGCGCCGCGGCTACACTCTCGCGGAGTACGAGGAGCGCGTGGCGCGCATCCGCCAGGTCATGCCGGACGTCGCGCTCGCGACCGACGTCATCGTTGGGTGCCCGGGCGAGACCGATGAGGAGTTCCAGCACACCGTGGAGCTGCTGGAGCGCACGCAGTTCGACGTGATCCACGTCGCGGCCTACTCGCCCCGACCGGGGACGTACGCCTATCGCAACCTCGAGGACGACGTGCCTCGGGAGGTGAAGAAGGCGCGCCTGCAGGTCATCGAGGCGCTGCACGCCGAGTCCTCGGCGCGCATCAACCGCGCCAGCCTCGGCCAGGAGGTCGAGGTCCTCGTGGAGCGCGAGGACGAGCACGGCCGCTCAACGGGCCGCACGCGGCGCGGGCAGCTGGTGCACTTCGACGGCACGGGGCTCGTCGGGCAGCTGGCACGCGTGCGGATTCACGAGGTCACCTCGTGGTCGCTCTCCGGGCGGCTGGCGGGTGACCTGACGCTGGCGCTCGTCTAGCCTCGAACGGGAGCGCCTCGAGGCCGCGCATGGCGTCGAGGCCCCGGGCCGGCAACCGGGAGCAGGCGATGGTCGACTTCACCGTGCGGCGTGTGCCCGACTTTCGCCTGCTCGCGCGGACGTGCGAGCCGCAGCCGGATCTCGTCGAGCCGTTGCTGACGGCGCTCGCCTCGGACATCGAGCGGGGGCTCGTGCGCAGCGCGCGCTCGGGCATCGCAGGCGTCGCCGCCTTCCTCGCGGTCGAGGCGCCGCCTCGGTTCGCGGCCGGCGTCCCGCTGGCGGCCGGCGAGGCCTCGATCGGGACGCCCGACCCCGACTACGAGGAGGTCGCGGTCCAGGGCGGGCGCTACGCGATGGTCACGATCGAGGGCGAGTTCGAGCGCATCCCCTCGATCTTCGGCGAGATCTTCGAGGCGCTGGCCGGCGGCGAGGAGACCGCGACCGGCGAGACAATCACCATCTACCGCGAGCCCGGCGCAGACGGGCGGACGCTCACCGACCTCGGTGCGCGCCTGGCCTCGTAGCCACGTGACGGCGCCTCCGACCGTCGCGGCCATCGTGGTCATCTTCGCCGTCGTCGACGGCGAGCTGTGCGTGCTGCTGATCCACCGCACCGCGCCGCCCGAGGAGGGGCTCTGGGCCTTGCCCGGCGCGCGCTGGGACGGCAGCGAGTCGCTCGAGGAGGCGGCGGCCCGCACCCTCGAGAAGGAGACGGGCGCGAGCGACCTCTACCTCGAGCAGCTCTTCACGGTGTCGGGCCTCGACCCCGCGTCGCCGGCGGTGGCGGTGGCGTACTTCGCGCTCGTGGACGCCGAGGCGGTGCGGCTGCGCGAGGAGCGCGAGTGGCCGCCGGCGTGGCATCGCGTCGATGCGCTGCCTCGGCTGGCGTTCGACAACAATGGCGTGATCGAGCAGGCGCTGACGCGCGTGCGGGCCAAGCTCGAGTACACGAACATCGCCTACGGACTGCTGCCGGAGCGTTTCACGCTGCGCGAGCTGCACGAGACGTACGAATCGATCCTCGGGCGGCCGCTGGACCGGCGGAACTTCCGTAAGCGGCTGCTGGCCTCGGGCGTAGTCGAGGCGACGGGCGAGCATCGACGGGAGGGCGCGCACCGTCCCGCCTCGATGTACCGCTTCGTGAAGCGAGAGCCGGTGTTCCTGTGAGCACCCCGGGCACCTCGAGTGCCTCGGCAGGTGACTTCGTGCTGAAGGCGACGGCCGTGCTGACGCGCGGCGACGGCGAGGCGCGCGAGGTCCTCGTGTTCCTCCACCCGAGCGTCGATGGCTCTGGAGCCTCGATCCAGCTGCCGGGCGGGACCGTCGAGGACGGGGAGGACCCAGCCGACGCCGCGCTGCGCGAGCTCGAGGAGGAGACCGGCGTGATCGGCGCCGAGGTGCGCGGCTTCCTCGGCGTGCTCGAAGAGGCGGCGTTCGAGGCGTCGACGGAGAGCGGGTACTCCGAGCACACGGCCGGCCGCGCGCAGCCAGACCGACGGCGCTTCGTCTATCACCTCGAAACGACGCTGCCGCCGCCGGACCGATGGGCCTCGACGTGCGACTGCGGCGTCGACCTCGACTGCCACTGGCTGCCTTTCGCGAGCGCCGAGCTGCACCCGGCGCAGCAGCCGTGGCTCGACCTCGCGCGCGACGTCCTCGGGAGCGCGTAGTGGCCGACCCTCGAGGGATCTCGTTCGGCGTACTGCCGGGGGGCGGAACGCCCGAGGAGTTCCTCGACCTCGCGCGCATGGCGGAGGCGCTGGGCTACGAGTCGGTGTGGATGGGCGACCACGTGCTGTGGCCGGTGTTCTGGCCGGAGCCGCTGACGATGCTCGCCGCGGCCTCGACGGTGACGGAGCGCGTCGCCCTCGGGACGGGCGTGCTGCTGGCGATGCTGCGCCGGCCGGCGCCGCTCGCGAAGCAGACCGCCACGCTGCAGTGGCTCTCGCACGGGCGCTTCCGCCTCGGTGTGGGCGTCGGTGGCGAGTACCCGAAGGAGTTCGAGGCCTCGGGCGTGCCACTGCACGAGCGCGGCGCCTACCTCGATGCCACGCTCGAGGCGCTGACGGCGCTCTGGTCGGGCGAGAGCGTGAGCCTGCACAATCGCGCGATCGACGTCGATGACGCGCGGCTCGACCTCGTGCCGGAGCCGCGCATCCCGATCTGGGTGGGCGGCCGCGCCGAGGCGGCGCAGCGGCGCGCAGCGCGCTTCGGCGACGCATGGATGCCCTTTGTGATCTCGCCGGAGCGCTTCGCCGAGGGCTGGGCCAACGTCCGAAGCCAGGCGGCGGCGCTGGACCGCGACCCCTCGATGCTCGTCCCCGGCGTGCAGCTGTGGGTGCAGTTCGATGACGACCTCGCCGAGGCGCTGACGACGATCGCCGCGCGCATCGAGTCGACGTACCGCGTGCCGTTCGACCGCTTCGAGCGCTACACCGCCTACGGTGACGCCTCGATGTTCGTCGAGCGGCTGCAAGCGTTCGTCGATGCCGGGGTGCGCCACTTCAACCTCGTGTTCGCGGGCGGCGACCGCGTGGCGCAGCTGGCACGCATCGCCTCGGACGTCATGCCGGCGCTGCGAGCGGAATGAGTAGCGCGTGACCTCGAGAGCGGCGGTCGACCTCGAGGCGGCGGCCGCATTCCTCAAAGAGCGCTTCGCGGGGACCCGGGAGGTCGAGGCGTTCGGGCATGGTGAATGGTCCGCGGCGTTCGGCTTCGTGTGCGACGAGGGTCCGATGGTGGCGCGCTTCAGCGGCTACCGCATGGACTACGAGAAGGACCGCATCGCCTCGACGTTCCCCGGGCCAGACCTGCCGATCCCGGAGGTCATCGAGGTGGGTGACGCCCTCGGTGGCGCGTTCGCCGTCTCGAGGCGGCTGCCGGGCGAGCCCTTGATGGTCGCGTGACGGCGGTCGACTGGGGAAACGCGGGCTACGGCGACTTCCTCTACGACCTCGCGCGGTTCGACTTCTGGCGGCCGTGGTACCCGGCGTGGGGGATGGTCGACGTGCTCGCCGAGGCACGCGCGCACTTCGAGGCGATCGGCCTCGAGGTGCCGGAGTTCGAGGCGCGGCTGCGCTGCTACGGAGTGCACATCGGCCTCGATGCGCAGGCGTACGACGCTTTCATCGACCGCTGGGACAAGATCGAGCAGGTGGCGGCACACACGCTCGAGATCGCGCACCGGCGCTAGGCCTCGGGCGGGAGGCCGATCGCGCGGTACTCGAAGCGGGGGACGAAGCCCATCTTGAGGTAGAGCGGGTAGCCCATGTCGGAGGCGCCGAGCCAGAAGTGGCGCGCGCCCCGATCGCGGCCGGCGCGGAAGGCCGCCCACGTCATCGCCTCGCCGAAGCCTCGACGGCGATAGGGAGGCTCGACGCCGACGTTGTACGCGGCGGCGAGCTCGCCGGTGACGACGACCATCGAGCAGGCGATCGGTGCGCCCTCGAGGGTCCCGAGCAGCATCGTGAAGCCGAGGTCGCGTGCCTGCCTCGCGATGCCCTGGCCGATGTAGTGCTGCTCGGGCGGCCAGTTCACCGGGCCGTAGCGCTCGAGGTCGGCCTCGGCTGTGACCTCGCGGATCGCGAGCGGGCCGTCGATGGCGGGCGGCAGCGGGCGGTCGGGCGGCAACTCGAGGACGGGCTCGGTGAAGAGCGGCGGCGCGCCTCGACGCGCGAGCTCCGCGACGAGGTGCGCGTCGCGGTCGGCGCGCAGGAGGAAGCGTCCCGCAGCGCCCTCGATGCCACGACCTCGGAACCACGCGAGCGCGGCGTCGAGGTCGGTGACCTCGGCGTGGTCGATCACCGAGGCGGTGTTCGCGCCGGGGAAGCCAGGGGTGCCGCTGTCGACGAGGTCCCAAGGCCCCTCGATGACGTGCCCGCCGCCGGGTGAGATCGCCTCGACGCGGCGGCCGGCGAGCGTGTTGTTCTCGTGGAAGCGGGCCGCCAGATCGACCTCGGTGGCCACTCGGGCTAGCCCTTCGCCGGAAGGCTCGAGGCGAAGGCGACGCCGACCTCGACCCAGTGCGCCAGCGCCTCGTCCGTCGCGATGGCCTCAGGGCCGACGAGCAGCCAGCCGGGCGAGACGCGACCGCACATCTCGAACGGGATGACGCCCGGCGCCTCGAGGTGGGTGGGCGCCTCGGCGGGATCGCAGCGGACGAGCAGGCCTCGAGGCAGCACGCCGCAGGCGACGTTTCCGCCGACCATGAAGGCAGCGCCGCCGAACTGGCGACGCTCGGTGATCGCCGTGCGCGCCTCGATGAGCGCGCGTGCGCGGTCGATCAGGTCCTCATCGACCGCCATCGGGGTCTCCTGTCAGTGCTGGCTCTCTGGTTGCTCCCGAGGGGCGGGCCCCCTCGACGACCGCGATGGCGACGAGGGCGATGACGACGAGGGTGAGGAGGGCGACCGGTTGGGCCTCGCCGGCGAGCAGCAGCACGATGGTCGTGACGGTCGCGATCAGCAATCGCGGCACGAGCACCTCCGACGACACGCGGAACCAGGCGAGAGCAGCGCCACCGGCGAACAGCAGCAGGCCGACGGCAAGCACCCGTAACACCACGGGGTCGAGGCGCTCCGCCGGGTGATGCACCATCTCCTCGAACCCCGCCGCGATGCCGATGACGCCCCCAATCAGGGGGAAGTAGATCAGGCTGAAGGCATCTCGCGCCAGCGCTGCGTCGTCGTGTGCGGCGTGGAGCGCGACCTCGAGCGCCCCATGAAGCCAGCCGAAATAGGTCCACCAGAGGAGGCACACGACGGCGACCGCGCCGATCGCGACTGCCAGCAGATCGTTGTTCTTCTCGCTCCCCGCCACGGTGAGCCCCACGACGATCAGGGATTCCCCCAGGGCGATGATGACAAACAACCCGTGGCGCTCCGCGAAGTGTCCCGCGTGTAGGTCCCATCCCCGCTGCCGCCCGCCGACGGCGGCCGCTCCAAGGTCGAGGAGGACGGCGGCCAGCCACCACCAGGGGCGTGCCTCGGGACTCGCCATCGCGCCGATGAGGACGACGACGAGCCCCGCGACCGAGGCGAACGCGAAGACCGCGACCGCGTGCAGCCGGTCGTGGCTCTCGCTTGCCACCAGCGCGTACACGAGCAGGCCGATCACACGCACGATGACGTAGGTCGCGGCAAACCAGCTGGCGGCCTCATCGAAGGCCGCGTGAACGGATGCGGCCATCAGGAAGGCGACGGCCGTTGCGAACAGCGTGGCCACTCGCACGACCAAGTGTGTCGTGTCCGCGGGGTTGAGTGCCCAGGTCCACTGCGTCCAAGCCCACCAGATCATCCAGAAGACGAGCGTCGATCGCGCGACACCGCCCCAGTCGAGGTGGTCGAGCGTGAACGCCGTCACCTCAGTGACCGCGAACACGAAGACCAGATCGAAGAACAGCTCCACGAACGAGACGCTCTGCGGGGACCGCGTGGAGAAGGGCCTGCCGAGCCGAAGGGTCGGTGTCGCGAGCTGGGTCACGAACCCTCCGGTCGGTGGAACGCGGACGCCTCGAGGCCCTGAATCTGGTGCATTGACACCCCCGGGGGGTAAGCGTAAGGTTAACGCGGGTTGACTTTGCGTACTAAGTACACAAAGTATGACGGGGACGAGGAACGCCCCGGAATCACCCGCTCAGGAATCGAGGTCTTCATGACGACCGGCACCCTCCCGGGGCTGGAGCGCATCGACCTGCTCCCCCAGCTGCAGTGCGAGACCGACACCGGCATCGCCACCCTCCCGCTCTCGAAGGAAGTCGCGTTCGGGGCCTGGCAGCAGACCATCCCACAGGAATACTGGGAGCTCGAGGCGGAGGAGCTGACGCGCCGCATCCGCGCCGCACGCGCGGAGCTCGGTGAGCGCGCGGTCATCCTCGGGCACCACTACCAACGCGAAGACATCATCCAGTTCGCCGACGAGCGCGGCGACTCGTTCGCCCTCGCGCAGTACGCGGCGGAGCGCCCCGACTCCGAGTACATCGTCTTCTGCGGCGTGCACTTCATGGCCGAGGCCGCCGACGTGCTGTCGGCCGACCATCAGCAGGTCGTCCTCCCGAACATGGAGGCCGGCTGCTCGATGGCGGACATGGCCTCGGACGCCGACGTGCGCCAGGCATGGCGCGAGCTCGGCGAGTACTTCGGCGGTACCGACGACATCATCCCGGTCACGTACATGAACTCCGCGGCCTCGCTGAAGGCGTTCTGTGGCGAGTTCGGCGGCGTCGTGTGCACCTCCTCGAACGCCACGGCCGTCCTCGAATGGGCCTTCGAGCGCGGCAAGCGCGTCTTCTTCTTCCCGGACCAGCATCTGGGCCGCAACACCGGCCACGCGATGGACATCCCTCTCGAGGAGATGGTGCTCTGGAACTGGCGGCTGCCGGCCGGTCAGCTCGGCGGCGCCTCCGAGGCGGACCTCGACCGATCGAGGATCATCCTCTGGCAGGGCCACTGCTCGGTGCACCAGCGCTTCTCGGTCACCCAGATCGAGGCGGCGCGCGAGCAGTACCCCGACGTCCAGATCGTCGTGCACCCGGAGTGCCGCTACGACGTGGTGCAGGCGGCCGACGCCAACGGCTCGACGGCGTTCATCGCGAAGTACGTCGCAGAGGCGGCGCCCGGCTCGGTCATCGGCATCGGGACGGAGATCAACCTCGTCTCGCGCCTGGCGAAGGAGCACCCGGACAAGACGGTGTTCTGCCTGGACCCGGTCGTGTGCCCCTGCAGCACGATGTACCGCGTGCACCCCGCGTACCTCGCGTGGGTGATGGAGGGGCTGGTCCGCGGCGAGGTCCACAACCGCATCGAGGTGCCGGAGGAGCAGAAGCGCCACGCGCGCATCGCCCTCGAGCGCATGCTGGCACTGCGCTAACTCGGCCGCCTCGATGGCCGACGAGCCTCCTGCCTTTCGCTTCGAGACGCGGCTGCCGCTGCGGCACACGGATGCCTTCGGCGGCACGCCCTTCGTCCACGGCGGCGTCCTGCTGGCGCTGACCGAGATCGCCCTCGACGCCTACGACCGCGAGGCCGGACTGCCGAGCCACCGCGAGGTCCTGCGCTTCCAGACCCACACGGAGACGCGCTACCTCGCGCCACTGCGCTGGGACGACGCCGCCATCGTGCGGCTGCGCGCCTCGGTGCTGGCGCCGGGCCGGCTGGCGTTCGAGTGCGAGATCGCCGCGGCCTCGGACGGTCGCGCGGTCGCGCGGATGACCCATCGCTATGCGTACGTGAATGCCTCGACGGGCCGCCCGGAGACACCGCACGACTGGCCACAAATCGAGGCCGCGATTGCGGCGTTCGAGGGCGCGCCATCGATGGAGCGGGCGCGCCTCGATGGCTGATGGCCGCTTCGACGTCGTGGTCGTCGGCTCGGGCATCGCCGGGCTCTATGCGGCGCTGCAGGCGCACGAGCACGACGCCTCGGTGCTGGTGGTGACGAAGGGCTCGATCGACGAGGCGAGCACGCGCTACGCCCAGGGCGGCATCGCAGCCGCCGTCGGACCCGGCGATTCGCCAGCCGCACACCTGGCCGACACCCTCGAGGCGGGCGCGGGGCTCGTCGACCCCGAGGCGGCGCGCATCCTCGTCTACGAGGCCGCGGACCGCATCGCCGACCTCGTGCGCTACGGCGTCCATTTCGACGCGACGGACGGAGCGGTGTCGCTCGGCCGCGAGGCAGCGCACTCGGCCGCACGCATCCTGCACGCCGGCGGGGACGCGACCGGCCTCGAGATCGAGCTGTCACTGTCGTCGCTCGCGCGTCGCGAGGGCGTGACGATCCTGGAGCACACGGTTGCGGAGGACATCCTCGTGACGGACGGCCGCGCCTCGGGCATCGCGGTGCTCGACGTGCGCTCCGGCAACCACGCCACCTACGACGCGGGCACGGTGATCCTCGCGACGGGCGGCATCGGCCAGATGTACCGCACGACGACGAACCCGGACGTCTCGACCGGCGACGGCGTCGATCTTGCCTACCGGTGCGGCGCCGAGGTCATGGACCTCGAGTTCACGCAGTTCCACCCGACCGCGCTCGTGCTCCCGGGGCACCCGGTATTCCTCATCTCCGAGGCCGTGCGCGGCGAGGGCGCGCAGCTCTTCAACACACGCGGCGAGCGCTTCATGCCTCGATACGACGATCGGGCCGAGCTCGCACCGCGCGACATCGTGGCGCGCGCCGAGCACGCCGAGATGGAGGCCACCGGCTCGGACCACGTCCTCATCGACATCACCGACCGCGACGAGGCGTGGCTCGCGGCGCGCTTCCCGCAGATCTACCGCACCTGCCTCGAGGCGGGGCTCGACATGGCGAAGGACCGCATCCCCGTGTCGCCGGCGGCGCACTACTCGATGGGCGGCGTCCGCACGAACACGTGGGGCGAGACGACGGTGCCCGGGCTGTTCGCGGTGGGCGAGGTCGCCTGTACCGGCGTCCACGGCGCGAACCGCCTCGCCAGCAACTCCCTGCTCGAGACCATCGTGTTCGCGCGCCGCGCCGTCGAGCGGCTGTTCGAGGCGCCCTCGACGAGCGAGCCAGCGCCACCGCCCGCGCCCTCGGCGGAGGCTCGCGCGCTGCCCCGTCGCGAGGCAGCGCCGGGCGAGGCGCCCTCGGCGCAGGCGCTGCGGCACCTGATGTGGGCGGACGTCGGCATCGTGCGCGACGGTGCGGGCCTCGAGGGGGCCGCGGCCACGCTCGCCTCGTGGGAGGGCATGCTGCCGCCGGTGACCGACCGCGCCTCGAGGGAGCTGCGGTCGCTGCTGACGTGTGCGCGGCTCGCGACCGAGGCGGCCCTGCTGCGCGAAGAGTCGCGCGGGGCGCACTTCCGGACGGACTTCCCGGAGCCGGTTGAGGCGTGGCAGCGCCACCTCGTCTATCGTGGCGAGCCGACCAGCCTCGATGTCCCGGCTGCGACGGAACAGGCCCCCGCTCGATGACGACGTCCGCCAGTTCGTTCGACTTCCGGCCACCCGAACGGTCGCTGATCGACACCATCGTGCGCGAGGCCCTCGATGAGGACCGCGCATCGCACGACGTCACCTCGCGGGCCGTGATCCCGCCGGAGCAGCCCGGTCGCGGGGTCTTCCTCGCAAAGGCGCCCGGGGTGATCTGCGGCCTCGATGCGGTCGAGTCCGCCTTCCAGTGGATGTCGGACGACCTCGAGCTCGAGGTGATCGCGGGCGACGGCTCGCAGGTCGAGCCGGGCACTGTCTTCGCCCAGGTGCATGGCCCGCTGCGGCCGATGCTCGGCGCGGAGCGTGTCGCCCTCAACCTGCTCCAGCGGATGTCCGGCGTCGCGACGCTCACGAGGTCCTTCGTGCGCGCGGCGGCCGAGGGCGGACCGGCGCGCGTCGTCGACACGCGCAAGACGACGCCCGGCCTGCGCGACCTCGAGCGCTACGCCGTGCGCGTGGGTGGCGGGCACAACCACCGCAACACCCTCGAGGACGGCATCCTGCTCAAGGACAACCACATCGCCGCCGCCGCGCTGCGCGGCCTCGGCATCGCCGAGCTCATCGAGGAGGCACGCAGCCGCTCGCCACACACGCTGCGCGTGGAGATCGAGGTGGAGGACGCCGCCGGCGCCCTCCTCGCGATCGCGGCAAACGCCGACGTGATCATGCTCGACAACATGTCGCCGGACGAGATGCGCGGCGTCATCGAGGCAGCGCCCGACGGCATCGTGTTCGAGGCGTCGGGCGGGGTGAACCTCGAGACGGTGCGGGCGATCGCGGCGACGGGCGTCGACCTGATCTCGGTGGGCGCGCTGACGCACTCTGCGCCGGCCCTCGACATCTCGCTCGAGATCGAGCCCGCATAGCCGCACGTCGCACGGCGCAGGCTGCGCCTCGAGGGGACGGTCCGTTGAACCAGGTGATCATCGTGACCGGTCCGGCCGGGGCCGGGAAGTCCGCCGTGTCCGAGGCGATCTGCGAGCGCTTCGACCGCATGCTCCACATCGAGGTCGACACGCTCCGCCACTGGGTCGTCGCGGGCTACCGCCATCCATGGGCGGGCGATCACCAGGCGGCCGAGCAGCGGCTGCTCGCGACACGCAACGCGGCCGCGATCGCGCGGCAGTCCGACGCGCTCCGCTACGCCTCAGTCATCGATGACGTGGTGCTGCCGCTGGAGGCGGGACAGTACCGCGAGGCGCTCGAGGCGCTGCCGACGCGGGTGCACCTCGTGACGCTGCTGCCACGCCTCGAGGTCTCGCTGGCGCGCGACCACGGGCGCGCCGCGAGCATCCCCGATCGCGTGCGCGCGCTGCACGAGGAGTTCCGCGCCGCGATCGAGACCGGCGCCCTGCCGGGTGCGGTCGTCGACTCCTCAGATGACTTGAATGCGGCGCTGACAGCGGACCGCGTCCTCGATGCGGTCGCGCGAGGCGACGCGCTCTTCCTCGAGCCGACGGGCTAGCCTCGAGGCTCGCGTCGCACGAGGTGAGCGGCGAGCGCCGTCACGAGGCCGAAGACGGCCCACCAGAGCAGCTGGGTCCAGTGCCTCGGGCCGAGGATGGCCGTCTGGATGGCCATCCAGACGAGGAGCAGAACGCCCGTCGCCACGCTGATGGGCGGACCGAGCGCGCTTCGACGGGCCAGCGCTGCCGCCGAGGCCAGGTTCCAGCCGCTGATGACGACCCCGAGGAACAGGCCCGGCACGCGGAAGTCCGGGAACGGCGAGCCCTTGAGGTAGTCGGGAGACATGCCGAGGCCTCGGCCGTCGGGGTGGCGCACAAACTCCTGGCCCGCCCACACGGCGGAGAGGCCGAGCATCGAGTGCAGCGCCACGAGCACCCATCGCGTCACGAGGCACCTCCACCGTCACGTCTTCGCACCATCACGAGGTCGACATCGGTCGGCGCGCCCGAAGCAACCTCGAACTTCCGCTCGCCCACGACCTCGAAGCCATGGCGGCGGTAGAGGCGCTGCGCCCCGTCGTTGCGGACCCACACGTCAAGCCAGATCCGAGGCGCCTTGACGGCACGCGGGTGCTCGAGGGCCGCGTGCAGCAGGCTCGTGCCGGCGCCACGCCCCTGCCTCGATGCCGTTACGTAGAGCCGTCGTAGTTCGCAGTCGTTTATGTCCGTCGAGACGTGCTCGGGCGCTTGTCCGAACTGGGCGAAGCCAATCAACGCATCACCCTCCTCGACAACCAGGCAGGCTCGGAACACGCAACGACCGACAGAGGCTGCCGGCGGGGCCGCCGCCAGTGACTACCCGGTCAGCTCCGCGTCGCGAGGTTGTGGCGGACCGCAGTAGTCATAGGGCTCCCCTTGACTGAGCCGCCGAATGACCGTCGTCCACCGATGGCGGTTGAAATCGCGGTGCCGCACGAAGTCACTCACGCGGTGAACTTCGCCAAGACGTAGAACGCGAGGAGGTAGACCGGCATATACGCAATGCAAACCAGTGGGATGACTTCCAGACCTGCAGAACGAGCCTTTGCCGGACTCGCCCCCCGCTTCAGCGCTTCAGCCCTCCTTCGCTGAAAGAGGTACCGAGCGACGATGATCGCCGGAGACCAAACCAGCAGTGCTAGTAGACCAGTGACGAAGAACGCGACATCCCCTGGCATCTACGTGCCGCCTTGGAGAATGTGCTCTCTCAGCTTCGCCCCGCTTCTCCAGTAGTTCGCTGATTCTAGATCAGTCACAGTCCGTGCCGCCGCTCGGGTAGGTCGCATGGTTGCCAGTCAGGATTACGTCACCCTTCAGCATGGATTCCACGGCACCGCGCGACAGTGTCGCTTCGAGATGGGCCTCGAGGTCACTCGAGGACATCGAGGCGCCGAAGGCCTCGACGTACGTGCGGCGCGCGAGGTTGTTTAACGCCTCGAGGTCGTCGTTCGACGCAGGGCGCACGAGCACGGTCAGCCTCGCCTCGGGCGCTCGCGGTCGGCGGTGTCGAGGATGATCGTGACCGGTCCGTCGTTCGTCGACTCGACCTGCATGTGGGCACCGAAGCGGCCAGTCGCGACCTCGACGCCGAGTGCACGGAGAGCGTCCCCGAAGGCCTCGACGAGCGGCTCGGCCTCGGGCGGCGGCGCGGCATCGGTGAACGCCGGGCGGCGACCTCGACGGGTGTCGGCGAGCAGCGTGAACTGCGAGATCACGAGGGCCCCGCCGCCGGTGTCGAGTAGCGAGCGGTCGAAGCGGCCGGCCGCATCCGGGAAGATGCGCAGCTCCGCGAGCTTGCGGGCGAGCCACTCGACCTCGGCCATCGAGTCCCCGGCCGCGACCCCGAGGTAAACAAGGAGACCGGCGCCGATGGCGCCGGTCTCCTGTTTGTCGACGGTGACGCGCGCACTGGAGACCCGCTGGGCGACGGCGCGCATCGAGTCGGGGAGGCGCTAGGTGCGCTTCTTCCCCTTCTTCGAGACCTGAGGAGGACGCTCCGCCATCTCGGCCTCGGCGGCCGATTCGTAGGACTTCGGCGTGGTCGGGGTAGCGTCGCGGCGAATCGGGGGACCGCTGCCGCGCGAGTCAGTCTTGTACCAACCGGAGCCCTTGAAGTGGACCTGGGGCGGAATCAGCACGCGGTGGGCGACCGCGCTGCACCTGGGTCGCTCGCAGGGCTGCTCGGCGGGGGCGCCGAACGATTCCGTCTTCTCGTAGCGATGACCCTTGGCGCACTGGTATTCGTAGACTGGCAAAACCGACCTCCCCGGACCACCTTGGCGACACTGAACCGAGTCCGCGACGCGGACCGGTCTGCGCTCGCTGCTGGTTGAACGTCCGTTTCATTGTACGTGAAGTCGTACGTGAAGTCGCCCGCCGGTACGCAGGGCCGCGAGATCGAGGACAGGCTGGTCCCTCGAACGTGCGCACGCCTATACTCGATGCACGCTGCACACCTGAACGGTCGAGGTCCATACGCCGGTGATGTGCCGGGTCGGTGACCACGACTGTGCTCGCCTCGAGGGTTGTCGCCTCGGGGGCGGGTGGGGTGAAGGCGTCAACAGGCAGAGCGCAGCAGGAGGTTGATGTGGCCGCAGGCGTCACGATGCGACAAATGTTGGAGGCGGGAGTCCACTTCGGGCACCAGACCCGCCGTTGGAACCCGCACATGCGTCCGTTCATCTTCGGTGAGCGGAACGGCATTCACATTCTCGACCTGGCGCAGACCGTGCAGCGCCTCGATTCGGCGCTCCAGCAGATTCGGGACGTCGTCTCGGGCGGGCAGACGGTGCTCTTCGTCGGCACCAAGAAGCAGGCACGCCCGATCATCGCCGCCGAGGCCGAGCGCTGCGGCATGCCCTACGTGAACAACCGGTGGCTGGGCGGCACGCTGACCAACTGGATCACGGTCTCGCGCCGCATCCAGCACCTCCAGGCCCTCGAGGAGCGCATCCAGAGCGGCGAGACCGAGGCGATGCCAAAGCGCGAGCGACTGCGCCTCGAGAAGGAGCACGAGCGGCTCCAGCGCGGCTTCGGTGGCATGCGCAACATGACACGGCTGCCGGGGGCGCTCTTCATCATCGATCCGACGGTCGAAGAGATCGCCGTGATGGAAGGCAACCGCACCAACATCCCGATCATCGCGATGTGCGACACGAACGCCGACCCGGACGACATCGACTTCCCGGTTCCGTCCAACGATGACGCCATCCGCGCCATCCAGCTGATGACGGGCCGGATCGCCGACGCAGTCCTCGAGGGCCTGGCCGTCGGCGAGGTGGAGCAGCAGATGGACGCGCGAGCGGCCGCCGCTGCCGCGACGCCTGCGGCTGCTCCGGCGGCCGAGGCCGAGGCGCCGGCCGCCGAGGCGTCGGGCGACACGAGTGAGGCGTCGCCGGCCTAGCGCCGGCCATCGAACGACGGGATGCAGCGCCTCGATCGAGGCAGGGAGCAACAGTGGTGGTCAGTACCGACGACGTGAAGCGGCTGCGCGAGGAGACCGGCGCAGGCGTGATGGACAGCAAGCGCGCGCTCGAGCAGGCCGGTGGCGACTTCGGCAAGGCGAAGGAGATCCTGCGCGAGGCGGGTATCGCGTCAGCCGCGAAGCGCGCCGACCGTGCAACCGGACAGGGCGTCGTGGAGTCGTACATCCACGGTGAGGGCCGGATCGGCGCGCTGGTGGAGATCAACTGCGAGACCGACTTCGTGGCGCGCACGGACACGTTCCGCGAACTCGCCCGCAACGTCGCGATGCAGGTCGCGGCGATGAACCCCCTCGGCCTGACCGAGGATGAGGTCCCGGCCGACGCGCCCGGCCAGCGCTCGGAGCACGCGCTGCTCGAGCAGCCGTTCATTCGTGACGCCAGCCGCACGATCGGCGACCTGGTGCAGGATGCGATCGCGCAGACGGGCGAGAACGTCCGCATCGCGCGGTTCGCGAGGTTCGAGCTCGGCGCCTCGTAGCGTCGTCTCGACGAAGGGGCGCCGAGGCATGTCCTCGACGCCCCGCCCGAGGCGGGTGGTCGAGGACCGTCCGAGCAACGAGGGAGCGCCTCGATGATCGACGAAGTCCTGCTCGACGCCGAGGATCGCATGGACAAGGCGATCACCGCGTTCGAGCACACGCTGGCGACCGTGCGCACCGGTCGCGCGAGCACGGCCCTGGTCGAACACCTCCAGGTCAGCGTCTACGGCCAGATGATGCCGCTGAACCAGCTCGCCAACCTCGCGACGCCGGACGCGCAGCTGATCACGATTCAGCCCTGGGATCGCGCCTCGGTCGACCCGATCATGAAGGCGATCCAGCAGAGCGACATCGGCATCACGCCGGCCTCGGATGGCGCGCTTATTCGGCTACCAGTGCCCCCGCTCACGGAGGACCGCCGACGCGACCTGGTGAAACAGGTCCATGCGAAGACCGAGGAAGCGCGCATCGCCGTGCGCAACGTCCGCCGCCACGCCATCGACGAGCTGCGCAAGGAACTGCGCGAGGGCGACGTCTCCGAGGACGAGGAGCGCCGTGCGCAGGACGAGGTCGAGAAGCTGACCTCCGCGCACGTCGAGCGCCTCGATGCCCTAGCGAAGGTGAAGGAAGAGGAACTGCTTGCCGTCTAGGCCGTCCGCTTCCCGCTCGAGCGCTCGATGGTGGTAGAGCCGGCCGTCTCGCCGCCGCCGCTGCCGCAGATCGCGCCTCTGCCGCAGCACGTGGCGATCATCATGGACGGGAACGGCCGCTGGGCGCAGGCGCGCGGGCTGCCGCGACATCGAGGTCATCGCGCCGGCGCCGAGGCGATTCGCACGGTCATCGAGCGCTTCGCCGCGCACGGCGTGCCGATGGTGACGCTGTTCGCGTTCTCGACGGAGAACTGGGGCCGGCCTCGTTCCGAGGTCGACGCGATCATGAAGCTCGGTCGTGAGTTCCTCGACAGCCACCTCGACGAGCTCGACCGCCAGGGCGTGCGGCTGCGACACATCGGCGAGATGAAGCGCCTGCCGAAGACCCTGCAGGTCGGGATGCGCCGTGCGATGGATCGCACCAAGAACAACGAGCGCATCGGCCTGAACGTGGCGTTCAACTACGGCGGGCGGGCCGACATCCTCGAGGCAGTGAAGCAGCTCATCGCGGAGGGCGCGACGCCCGAGGACGTGACCGAGGAGGCGATCGCCCAGCGCCTCGCCACCGCGGGGCTGCCGGACCCGGACCTCCTCATTCGCACGGGCGGCGAGCACCGTGTCTCGAACTTCCTCGTGTGGCAGGCGGCATACGCCGAGCTGCACTTCTCGTCCGCGCTGTGGCCCGAGTTCGGGCCGGCGGACGTCGATGCCGCCCTCCTCGAGTTCTCGAACCGCCGACGGCGCTTCGGCCTCGTGCCCGGCTCGGCCGAGGACGACAACGGCTCCTAGCGGTCACGAGGCGCCTCGATGCTGAAGCAGCGCCTCGCCGTCGCCGCCGTCGGCCTGCCGCTCCTCGTCCTACTGCTGCTGGCACCCGAGCGCGCGTTCAGCGCGATCATCGCCCTCGTGCTCGCCGGCGCTGCCTTCGAGATGGCGCGGGCGGCGGAGCCGGAGGCGCCACTCGCCTTCCCGCTCGGGGCCGCGGTGCTCGCCGGGCTGATCGTCGGCGCCTCGAGGTCGCTCGACTGGTTCGAGCCGTGGACCCTGCTGCCGGCGGTCCTGCTGCTGCTGGGACTGCTGCTCGGCGGCGATCGATTCGCCGTGGGAGCCGCGGGATGGTGGCTGCTGGCGGCGCTCTACCCCGCGGTCCTCGGGGCCCACTTCGTGCTGCTGCGGCTGCTCGAGGACGGTCAGGGCTGGCTCGTGGCCTTGCTCGCGATCACCTTCGCGACGGACACTGGGGCATACGCCGTCGGACGGCTGACCGGCCGGCACCTCATGGCGCCTCGGATCTCGCCGAAGAAGACGTGGGAGGGCGCGGCCGGCGGCTTCACGTTCGGCGCCGTCGCGGCGGTCGCCTCGATCGCGGCGACCGGTGTCGAGGCCGCGACCGCAGCGGTCGTCGCGATCGCCCTCGCGGTCCCCGTGCTGGCGGAGGCCGGGGACCTGCTGGAGTCTGCGATCAAGCGCCGGCTGGACGTGAAGGACATGTCCCACCTGCTGCCGGGGCACGGCGGGCTGCTCGACCGCCTCGACTCCCTGCTCGTGACGGGGCCGGCGCTATACTGGCTCATACGATGGCTGGCGACGTGATTCGCATCGCCCTGCTCGGTTCGACCGGCTCGATCGGACAGCAGGCGCTCGAGGTGGTCCGGGGACTCCCGGACCGTTTTCGTATCGTCACGCTCGCGGCCGGCAGCCGCACCGGCCTCCTTGCCGAGCAGATCGCCGAGTTCTCGCCGACGAGCGTGTGGGCACGCCCCGGTCACGAGGCCGATCGGCTGGCGCGCGACCTCGGCGCCGGGATGTGGCAGCCGATGGAGGAGATGGCGCGGCGCCGGGACGTCGACGTCGTGCTCGTCGCCACGAGCGGCATCGCGGGCCTCGGTCCCACGCTCGCAGCGCTCGAGGCCGGCAAGCCGGTCGCCCTCGCGAACAAGGAGACGCTGGTTGTCGGCGGGCCGGTGGTGCGCGCCGCCCTCGAGGCGAACGCGCGCCGCGGCGCCGAGCTGCGGCCGGTCGACTCCGAGCACTCCGCGATCTGGCAATGCCTCTGGGGCGAGCGACCGGAACGCGTTCAGACGCTGACGCTCACGGCGTCGGGCGGCGCGTTCCGAGACCTCGATCGTGACGCCCTCGAGCGAGTGACACCGGAGCAGGCGCTCGCGCACCCAACGTGGCAGATGGGCCCGAAGGTGACCATCGACAGCGCGACGCTCTTCAACAAAGGCCTCGAGGCGATCGAGGCACGGTGGCTGTTCGATATCCCGATGGACCGCATCGAGGTGCTGCAGCATCGTGAGAGCGTGGTGCATTCGATGGTCACGTTCGTCGACGGCTCGGTGAAGGCGCAGCTCGGAGAGCCCGACATGCGACTCCCGATCCAGTGCGCCCTCGCGTACCCCGACCGCGCCGACGCGCGGCCGGTACCGCCGCTCGACCTCGCGAAGCGCGGGGCACTGCACTTCGGCGCGGTGGACCGCGACCGCTATCCGGCGCTGGCCGTCGCCCTCGAGGCCGGCGCGCGCGAGGACACCTCGGCAGCCGCGGTGGCCGGTGCCGACGAGGCCGCCGTCGAGCACTTCCTCGCCGGGCGCTGCCGCTTCACGGACATCGCCACGATGCTGCGGCGCGCCCTCGAGGCGCACGAGCCACGGACCGAGCCACGCCTCGAGGACCTGCTCGCCGCCGAGGCGTGGGGCCGCGAGTTCGTCGACTCGCTGGTGTCGGCGGGCGTCTCGTGAGCCGCCGCCGCAAGCGCGACGTCACGCCACCGACCGGGCCGAGCGGGCTCCAGGTCCTCGGATCGCTCGTCCTCGTGGCCGTGGCCATCGCCGCGGCGATGTACTTCGCGAAGGACGCGACGACCGCGGCACTGCTGTTCATCATCATCCTCGTCGGACTCGTGCTCGCGCACGAGGCGGGGCACTTCGTCACGGCGAAGATGTTTGGTGTAAAGGTCCTCGAGTTCGGGGTGGGCTTCCCACCTCGGATCACCGGTTGGAAGCTCGGCGAGACTGAGTACACCATCAACTGGCTGCCGCTCGGCGGCTTCGTGCGGCTCCTCGGCGAAGAAGACCCCTCGGATCCGCGCTCGCTCGCGGCGCAGGCGGCGTGGAAGCGCTTCGTCGTGCTGTTCGCCGGCGCCGGCGTGAACCTCGTGCTGCCTATCCTGCTGTTCGCGATCGCCTTCACGCTGCCGCACGACGAGGCGATCGGCCGCGCCGTCGTCGCCGAGGTGATCCCGAACTCTCCTGCTGAGGCG
The DNA here is from genome assembly GCA_041390625.1 of Dehalococcoidia bacterium. Classification (GTDB taxonomy): domain Bacteria; phylum Chloroflexota; class Dehalococcoidia; order UBA2979; family UBA2979; genus RBC038. The sequence goes on from JAWKPM010000007.1 coordinate 39,457, forward strand.
GCCGGTCTCGAGCTGGGCGACGTCATCTACTCGATCGGTGGACGCGACGCGAAGAACGTCGCAACGGCGAGCCGCCTGGTGCGCATCAACATGGGCCACGAGACCGACATCCGAGTGAAGCGCGGCGAGGAGTTCCTGACGGTCTCCGTCACGCCTCGCTGGGCGTTCCCCTCCAACCAAGGGCCGACGGGCATCACCATCGCCTCGCAGTACCCGTTCACCGAGCGAGTCTCGCTGCCGCCGTGGGAGTCGCTGCCGGCAGGGCTGCGAGCGACCGTCGATACGCTCATCCTCGCGCGCAACGAGGTGGTTGGCTGGGTGAAGGGCGGCAGCGGGCCTGCCGTTGCCGGGCCGGTCGGCATCGCGGAGACGACCGGCAACGTGGCCCGCGAGGGTGGAGCGCCTCCACTCTTCGAGCTCGCGGCGCTGCTCTCGATCAACCTCGGCGTGATCAACCTGCTGCCCCTGCCGATGCTCGACGGCGGCCGCATCTTCTTCCTGCTCATCGAGGTGCTGCGGGGCGGCCGTCGCATCGCCCCGGAGAAGGAAGCGATCGTCCACCTCGTCGGCTTCGTCCTGTTCGTCGCGCTGGCTGTGGTCGTGACGTTCGCCGACATCAGCCGGCTCGTGAGCGGCAACTCCGGCTTCTAGCCTCGACCTTCGTTCACGCCTCGATCGCTGGTCAGGCATCGAGGGGTGCGCGATGATGGTCGCGGCGGAGGAGGCCTCGATGGGCAGCATCTCGAAGCGCGTGACGCGACAGATCTTCGTCGGGCCGGTCCCGATCGGCGGCGATGCGCCGATCGCCGTGCAATCGATGGCGGCGACTCGGACTCAGGACATCGAGGCGACGACGCGGCAGGTGCAGCTGTTGCAGGCCGCCGGCGCCGACCTCGTGCGCATCGCCGTCGACTCGAGGAAAGACGTCGAGGCGCTCGCCGAGGTGCGTCGACGCATCGGCCACCCCTCGGAGGGCGGCGTCCCGCTGTCGGTCGACCTACAGGAGAACTACCGCCTCGCGGAGTTCGTTGCGCCGCACGTCGACAAGATTCGCTACAACCCCGGCCACCTGCACCACCACGAGAAGGAGAAGCCGACCTTCGAGAAGGTGCGGCGCATCGTCGAGATCGCGCGCGAGCATGACCTCGCGCTGCGCGTCGGCGTGAACTGCGGCTCCGTCGACCCGGCGAAGAAGGACGAGTACCCCGCGGACGACGTGGGCGCGATGGTGGCATCGGCGCTCGAGCACTGCGCCATCCTCGACGAGCTCTCCTTCGATCGTTACGTCGTCTCGATGAAGGACTCGGACTGGCGCAAGGTCGTCGAGGGGAATCGACGCTTCGCCTCGCAGCGGCCGGACGTCCCGCTGCACCTCGGCGTCACCGAGGCGGGGCTGCCGCCCGACGGCATCATCAAGACGCGCGTCGCCTTCGAGCAGCTGCTGTCGCAGGGCATCGGCGACACGGTGCGCGTCTCGCTGACCGTGCCGTTCGAGGAGAAGGGCCTGGAGATCGCGGCGGCGCGCGAGATCATCGCCGACATCGAGGCGGGCAAGTTCCGCTCGGTACCCGACTTCACGCACGGCCTCAACATCATCTCCTGCCCCTCGTGCTCCCGCGTGGAGAACGAGGCGTTCGTCGAGCTGGCGCGCGACGTGAAGGAGATGGCGCAGTACGCCAAGGACTTCGACGTCACCATCGCGGTCATGGGCTGCCGCGTGAACGGGCCGGGCGAGACCGACGACGCGGACCTCGGCCTGTGGTGCGGACCGACGGGCGTGAACGTGAAGCGCGGCGAGGAGTCGGTAGGGCACTACCCGTATGACTCCGTCCTCGGCGAGGTGCGCGTGCTGCTCGACGAGCTGATCGCGTCGCAGCAGGCGGCCGCGAAGTAGTCGCCTCCATGCCTGCCTCGATGCCGGGAGCGCGCGCGATCGGCCGCGAGGCGCGCTGGCAGGTCTCGACGCTCCTCCTGCTCCTCGGACCCGCGCTCGGCGCCGCCGGCTGGGCGGCCTCGTTCACCACGATCGGCGCACAGCTGATCTTCGCCGGCATTGCGGCCTCGGTGGTCGGGTGGTTCGTGCGGCCGACGGGCTGGACGCTGGCGTTCGCCGCCGGCGGGCTGTTCGTCTGCTTCGGCTGGTTCGTGCTGCTGTGGGGCGTCTACCTCGGCTGGCACGCGCTGACCGAGGTGCTGCCTTGAGCGCACTCCCACGTCCCGCGCTCAGCACGATGTGGGCCGTGCAGCCGCGCTTCGAGCGCGACCTCGATGCCTTCGTGCGCCGGGCGGCCGAGCTCGGGTTTGCCGGCATCGAGGTCAATCACGGCATGGACGCGTGGCAGCTGCGCGAGGCCTTCGAGGCGGCGGGGCGCTACGGCCTCGAGGTGACTTCGCTGCACGCGCCCGCGCCGCTCGAGCTCGTCGAGGCGTTCGACGGGCGCGAGAACCGCACGCTCAACCTCGCGGCCCTCGACGAGGCCGAGCGCGGGACCGCCGTCGAGCATCACCTGCGCTCGCTCGAGGTGGCGGCCGCGCACGAGGTGGGGCGCGTGGTCGTGCACCTCGGCGGGATCGGCGCGCTCGACGAGTCGCTGGCGAGCGAGCGCTGGCTGCGGACGCACTTCGACCGTCGTGAGCGGCCGGACATCGCCGAGGAGTGGGATGAGCGCCTCGAGGCCGCCCGCGCTGAGCGCGCGTCGGTCGCGCCGCCCTGGTTCGAGGCGGCGCGACGCTCCCTCGCCGAGCTGGCCGCGCGCGCGGCGGACCTCGGGGTGACAATGGGCCTCGAGAGCCGGCTGCGGTACCACGAGTTCCCGCTGCCCGAGGAGTGCGCGAATCTCGTCGCGCCGTACGCGGCCTCGGTGGTGGGGTACTGGCACGACACCGGCCACGCCGAGGTGCTGGCGCGCATCGGGGTGGTGCCGCTGGCCTCGTGGTTCCCGCTCACCGAGGGGCGGCTCGTCGGCGTGCACGTCTCGGACGTGCGAGGCCTGCGCGACCACTACGCGCCGGGGGCGGGCGACCTCGACTTCGAGGCGCTGGCGCCCCACCTCGATGCCTCCGCCCTCCGCACGTTCGAGGTGGATCAGAACGAGACGGACGCCGCGCTCGCCCGCGCCCTCGAGGTCACGCGGGCGGCGGGGATTATGGGCTAGTCGGCGGGCTGCACCCAGGCCGCCTCGCCGGTGGCGTCGAGCCAGCGGTACTCGATGGGCGTCGCGCACGAGGCATCGACTCGGATGACGAAGGCAGGCACCGACACCGGGAAGTCGAGGCGCGTCTCCGCGCAGACCACCTCCAGGCTCACGACCTCGGGCGAATCCACGATGCCGAAGAGGTCGAAACCGGGGCCACAGAACCTCGGCTCAACAGCGCCGCACGGCACTCGAGTCGCTGAATACAGGCCCCGAGGGACGAGCGCTACCTGGTCCCGCCCGGTCAGCTGCCAGCGAGGCGTGGGCGGCCACTCGATCGAGATGCGGTCGCGCTTCAGGTGGTCGAACGTCACGCGGTCCAGCCGCCCGACGTAGACGACGTGCGGCACGTTGTGGATGACCTCGTAGGCGAGCAGCTCACCGTCGAAGCCCTCGACGATGCGCGCGGCCTCGGCGTGGTCGGGGAGCGGGGGGTTGTAGCAGCGGTAGGTGACCAGGCCGAGCGGCGTGAGGACGGCGACGACGAGCATCCAGCGCAGGACAAAGGCCCGTTTCACGCGTCGAATGCCCGCCGATCCTGCGGTGGCACGAACGTGGCTCGCGTCAGACATCCGCTCGGGGCAGCGGGGTACCCGTCAGCGCGATGTGGTGCAGCTGGCTGATGATCTCGTCGACGGCGGAAGAGGCCCAGACTCGGAAGAAGGGGCCCGCGCGGAGCGCCGCCCAGCCCTCGGTGTCACCGTTCAGCGGTGCGCCCGGATTCGCCCGGAGCCCATCCTTGTCGTACACCGCCGGGAACTCCTGGTAGTGGTAGAGGTACTCCATGTCGCGCGTGAAGAAGGCCGCGACCGGGATCGACTGGAAGGTGGTCCCTCCCCGCTCCTTCAGGAACTGGGCCATGAGGTCGGCGTTGGGCGACTCGTCCGGGTCGGACACCGGCCCCGTCGAGTAGTTGAGGCCGTCGCGGGTGAAGATGCGGAGTTCGATGCCGGTGTCCTCGGCGAGTCGAGCGAAGGTCGGCAAGTCGCGCTGGCAGTCGGACGACCACTCCTCGGCGATCACGAGGAGGTTCGCGGGACCTCGAGGCTGATCGACGAGCCACCGAAGCGCTGCGACCTGGTCCTCGGTCAGCCGACGCGCCTCGAACGCCTCGCGCAACGCGACGCTCTGGTCGGTGCGCGGCGGCGTCGTGGCCGGCCAGTTGCCGATGCGCGCGAGGTTTTCGGGCGTCGCGATGTAGCGCAGATACTCGTCGAACGTCATCCCCTCGGCGAATCGCTCGGCAGTCACCGCTGGCGCCATGGCGCACCTCCTCGAAGGCAGTGTAGGGACGCGCAGCCGCTCGCTCGCACGCCATCGAGGGGGCCCGTAGACTCCTCGGCATGCGGATGTCTCGGATGTTCGGGCACACGCGTCGGGAGCGGACCGACGCGGATACGGAGAACCTCGACCTGCTGCTGCGGGCCGGGTTCGTCGACCAGCTCGCCGCGGGCATCTACACGTACATGCCCCTGGGCAATCGCACCAAGCGCAAGGTCGAGGACATCATCCGCCAGGAGATGGACGCGGCCGGCGCGCAGGAAGTCGCGATGCCGGCGATCCACCCCGTCGAGCTGTGGGAGACGACGGGGCGCGTCGACTCCTTCGGCGACACGCTCTTCAAGGTCGTCGACCGGCGCGAGCGGGTCATGGTCCTCGGGCCCACGCACGAGGAGGTGATCACCCGCCTCTTCCGCGACCACGCCCAGTCCTACCGCGACGTGCCTGTCACGCTCTACCAGATCCAGAACAAGTTCCGAGACGAGCAGCGGCCTCGAGGCGGGCTGGTGCGCGTGCGCGAGTTCACGATGAAGGACGCCTACTCGTTCGACCTGGACGAGGCGGGCCTCGATGACTCGTACGCCTCGATGTACCGGGCCTACACGCGCATCTTCGCGCGCTGCGGCGTGCCGACCGTGGCCGTGGAGGCGGACTCGGGCGCGATCGGGGGCAAGGGCTCGCAGGAGTTCATCTTCGTCACCGACATCGGCGAGGACACGATCGTCGTCTGCAACAACGGTGACTACGCCGCGAACACCGAGAAGGCCGAGTTCGTGCGTCCGCCCGCGGCCGCCGAAGACGAGCTACCCCTCGAGGAGGTGGCGACGCCCGGCACGACGAGCATCGAGGCGCTGGCGGAGTTCCTCGGGATCCCCGCAGCGCGGACGGCGAAAGCCGTGCTCTACACCGCGACCTCGAAGGACGGGGCATCGAGGCCGGTCTTCGTGGTGGTGCGCGGCGACCTCGACGTGAACGAGGTGAAGCTCTCGAACGTCCTCGGCGGGGTCGAGCTGCGCGCGATGACGGAGCTCGAGGCGCGCGAGCTGGGCATCGTGCCCGGCTACGCCTCGCCCGTCGGCATCGAGCCTCGCGGCGGGCTGCGGGTGGTGGCCGACCTCTCGATCGCGGACTCGCCCAACCTCGTGGCGGGCGCCAACAAGGAGGGCGTGCACCTCCGCAACGTGAACCACGGGCGCGACGGCGCGCGAACATCGTGGCCGACGTCGCGCTGGCGCGGCACGGCCATGGCTGCGCGCACTGCGGCGGGATCCTCGAGGAGCGGCGCGGCATCGAGATGGGGCACGTCTTCCGCCTCGGGACGATCTACACCGAGCCGTTCGAGGCGCACGTCCTCGACGAGGGTGGGCAGCGCACGCTGCCGACGATGGGCTGCTACGGCATCGGCGTGGACCGCATCTTGGCGGCGGCGGTGGAGACCAACCACGACGAGCAGGGCATCCGCTGGCCGGCCTCGATCGCGCCGTACGACGTGCACCTGGTGGCGCTGGGCATCGGCCGTGACGAGTCGGTGCGCGTCGAGGCGGACCGGCTCTACGAGGCGCTGACCGCGGCGGGCCTCGACGTGCTGTACGACGACCGCGACGAGTCGCCCGGGGTGAAGTTCAACGACGCCGACCTGATCGGCGTGCCACTGCGGGCGACGGTGTCGACGCGCAACGTCAAGGAGGGCGTGGTCGAGGTGCAGGCCCGCGGCGCCGAGGCCTCGAAGGTGGCGGGCGCCGAGGCGGTCGCGCACCTCACCTCGATGCGCGCCTCGCTGCTGGCGGAGCTGACGCCCCGGGAGTGACGGCTATCCGCCGGTGCCCCCGGGCACGAGGATGATGGCGCCTGGTGTCCCGTCCTCGGGAGACGAGAGGCCGTTCGAGGCGAAGTCGATGATGGCCTCGACCTCGACGCCATAGCGCGCGGCGATGTTGGTCAGCGTCTCGCCGAGCTCCATCGTGTGCAGCACGCCCTCGATGGCGGGAACGCGGAGCGCGGTGCCGGGCGCGGGCTCGCCCTCAATGTCCGGGTTGCTGAGGCGGACCGCCGCCTCGGAGACACCGAAGCGCGTTGCCACCGAGCCGAGCGTGTCGCCCTCGACGGTCTCGTACGTGTAGGAGAGCGGCGGCATCTCGTCCGGCGTCCCCGTGATCTGCGGGGAGACGACCGTTGAGGCCGCCTCGACGGTCGAGGTGGCCTCGGTGGTGGGCGTGGGCGTCGAGGTGGGGTCGGCCTCGGAGCTGCACGCGGCAGCGAGCATCGAGGCGAGTGCGATGGTCACGAGAACGGTGCGTCTCATCCCGATGCTCCGGTTCTCAGCCTCGATCGATGGACATCGTACAAGCAGCCGAGCGTCACTCGGCGGTCGAGAAGGGCGCCACGTCGACCAGTGCCGCACCAGTCGCCGTGGGTATCGACACGTCCGACACTCGTGCTGGCGGATCGGGAATCTGACCGGGGAACGGAAGCCACACCTTCTGCAGTCCCGAGGCCACTCCGCTAGCCGGCGCGAATACCAGGCCGATATACAGCGGCGTCGGCTCCCCGTGAACCCGGTACAGAGCGACGGGGAAGCACTCGTCTCCCGCAGCCTCGGTCGCCCGACCGCAGCCGACGGCAGCAAGCGCCACCTCGGTGGATGGCGACACCATCGCACTGAGAACCACGGAGAGCTCGTCGGAGAACATCGAGCGATCATGGAAGTAGAGCGGCGCTCGACCGTTGTTCAGCTCGAAGACCTCGACGGAACCGACCGGCCGGACTGCTGCGCAGACCTCGGCGACCTGCAGTCGAACGGGGTCCTCCGATCCATCGTCGTTCTCAACGCACTCGAGCATCTGCGTCACGGCCTGCTGAGCGAGCGTGGCCGCGTCGGCGGCTCGCACGACTGGAAGCATCTCGATGGCCAGTTGGCAGACGCCCGTCTCAACCGGGCAACCTTCGACCGGAGGCGAGGCGGATGTCGAGGCCGTCTCGATAGTCGAGGTGGCCTCGGTGGTGGGCGTGGGCGTCGAGGTGGGTGTGGCCTCGGAGCTGCACGCGACGGCGAGCATCGAGGTGAGCGCGAAGGCCGCGAGGGCGGTGCGTCTCATCTCGAGGCTCCGTTCGGACCGATCGTACGTCGCGGCCGGCGCGATTTGCGGGCTCGATACGATCGATGCATGACTACATCGAATCGCCATCGAGTCGTGGTGGTGGGCGGGGGGTTCGGCGGGCTCTCGTGCGTGCGGGCGCTGCGCGAGGCGCCCGTGCACGTCACGCTCATCGAGCGCACCAACTACCACCTCTTTCAGCCGTTGCTCTACCAGGTCGCGACGGGCGGGCTATCGCCCGCGAACATCGCGGCCCCGCTGCGGGGCATCCTCCGCGGGCGGCGCAACGTGCACGTACTGCAGGCCGAGGTCACCGGCTTCCGCCTCGATGTTCGGGTGGTCGAGACGTCGTCGGGGGATGTGCCGTACGACACCCTCGTGGTCGCGGCCGGGTCGAGGCACGACTACTTCGGACACCCCGAGTGGGAGCAGTTCGCGCCCGGCCTCAAGACGCTCGAGGACGCCATCGGCATCCGCGGCCGCGTCTTCTCCGCCCTCGAGCGGGCCGATGCCGCCTCGGACCCGGCGGAGCGCAAGCGCTGGCTGACATTCGTGGTAGTGGGCGGCGGCCCGAGCGGCGTCGAGCTCGCGGGGCAGCTGGGAGAGATCGCGCACGACACGCTGCGTCGCGACTTCCCCCAGATGACCCGCGAGACGACGCACGTCGTGCTGATCGAGGCGGGCGAGCGCGTGCTGGCGGCCTTCAAGGAGTCACTGTCGACGCGTGCCACCGACGCGCTGGAGCAGCTCGGCGTGCGCGTACGGACGCGGACGTTCGTCACCGGCGTCGACGATCGAGGCGTCGAATTCAAGCCGGCGGGCGACGACTCGGAGCCGACACGCATCGAGGCGGGGACCGTGCTCTGGGGCGCGGGCATGCGCGCCTCGGGACTCGCGTCACTGCTCGCGGACGCCGCGGGCCTCGAGGCGGATCGATCCGGGCGCGTGCCGGTGGGCGCAGACCTCACGCTCGCCGGCCATCCCGAGGTGCTGGCGATCGGCGACATGGCGAATGCGACGGGCGAGGATGGCCGGCCGCTGCCCGGCCTCGCGACGGTGGCGCTCCAGCAGGGCGAGTACGCCGCCCGCCTGGTCACGACGCGCCTCGAGGGGCACGCGTCGCCTCGGTTCCAGTATCGAAGCCGCGGCACGATGGCCACGATCGGGCGGGGGCATGCGGTCGCGCAGATCGGCCCGCTGCGCCTGTGGGGCTTCGCCGGGTGGATGCTGTGGCTGGCAGTGCACCTGATGCAGCTCGTGACGTTCCAGAATCGCGCGCTGGTGCTGATGCAGTGGGGATGGCACTACTTCAGTCGCAGCCGGAGCGCGCGGCTGATCGTGCGGGGCACGTCCAACGAGGACAAAGATGGTGCAGCCTCGGCGACTGCCGAGGGGCGCGCATCCGCTTGAGGCCTTCATCACATCGAGCGGCGTGCTATGATCTGCATGACCTCGGCTCCATCATGAGGAGACGTGGGCCGGGGCCCACGTCTTTTTTGTGGCCGGTCTCGACGCGAGACGCATCGGCCGCACGACTCGAACAGCGGGCGTCCGGCAGAGGACGCCAGTGAAGGACAGCGACAACAGGTGAACGACTTCGTCATCGCGATCGCCCAGCTCTCGGCCGAGAAGAACCTCGACGCTGACACCGTCTTCGCGGCGGTGGAGGCGGCGATGGCGTCCGCCCTCAAGAAGGACGATCTCCAGTACGCCAACCTCGAGGTCCACATCGACCGCAAGAGCGGCGACATCGAGACGTGGCGCCTCTACGACGTGATCGACGACGACGACATCGAGGACGACGAGATCCAGGTGTCGCCGGAGCGCGCGCGAGCCATGGGCCACACGAACGCGAAGGTCGGCGACGTCGTGCGCGAGTCGCAGGCACAGACGCCCTCGACAGGTCGCATCGCGGCGCAGACGGCGAAGCAGGTCGTCCTGCAGCGCCTCCGCGAGGCCGAGCGCGAGGCCGTCTTCGGCGAGTTCACCGGCAAGGAAGGCGAGCTGGTCACCGGCACCGTCCTCCGCGTCGAGCAGGGGCACCGGCAGGTCATCATCGACCTCGGTCGCGCCGAGGCGGTGCTGCCGTCCTCGGAGCAGGTGCGTCCGGAGCACTACCGCGTCGGGCAGCGGCTGCGGGTGTACGTCAAAGAGGTGTACCGCGCGTCGCGCGGGCCTCAGGTCGTTGTCTCGCGAGCGAACCCGGAGCTCCTGCGCCGCCTGTTCGAGCTCGAGATCCCCGAGGTTTCACGTGGAACCGTCGAGATCATGGGCATCTCGCGTGACGCCGGCTACCGCGCGAAGGTCGCGGTCATCTCGCGACAGCACGGCATCGACCCGATCGGTGCCTGCGTCGGCATGCGCGGCTCGCGCATCCAGAACATCGTCAACGAGCTCAACGGTGAGCGTATCGACCTCATCCGCTGGGATCCGAACGAAGCAGCGTTCGTGGCGAACGCGCTGAGCCCGGCCGAGGTCGTCTCGATTCGCCTCGACGAGGCGACCAACACGGCGTTCATCGCCGTCCCGGACCGCCAGCTCAGCCTCGCCATCGGCAAGGAGGGGCAGAACGCACGCCTCGCCGCGAAGCTGACCGGCCGCCGCATCGACATCCAGGCGGAGAGCGTGCTCATCAGCCAGGGCGAGGACCTGTACCCGCCGCCGGAGCCGAACATGGAGGCGATTCCGCTGGCGGAGCGCCCGGGCCTGCCCGGCCTCGCTATGCCGCCCGTCTCGGACATCGTCGCGCCCTCCCAGGCCGACTACGCGCGCCCCGGTCTCCCGGGCGAGCAGCCGCCCGCACCGGTCGCCACGCCCGCCGCACCGGCGGTCGAGGAGGAGCCGGAGCGGCAGCTCACGCCCGAGGAAGAGGTGCTGGCCGAGATCGCCGAGCAGGAGGAGACGGTCGAGGAGACTCCGACCGCTCCGGAGCCCGCAGCAGCCACGACCGCGCCTCCAGCGGAGACGCGCCGGGAGCGCGATTCAGCTGCGGCGGGCCTCCGCTTCGCCGAGGACCTGCGCATCGAGCGCGACTTCGACGACGACCGAGCGGGTGGCGCCGGACGGCGTCCGGCACGGCGCGGCCGTCGAGGGCGCGGCGCGCCCGCCGGTCCGGAGCGCACGCCGGCTCGCCCGGCCTCGCGCTCGCGCCGCTTCGAGGTCTCGGAGGACGAGATCGAGGAGGGGCTGCTCGAGCTGCACGGCGACGACCTGCTCGAGGAAGAGGACGACGAGTACTCCGAGTACGAGGATGACTAGCCTGTGGCTGCTGCTCCCGCACGACGTCAGCCACAGCGCACCTGCGTCGCCTGCCGGCGCACCGGGGACAAGCGCGGCCTGATCCGCCTCGTCCGCACCGACGACGGTCTCGTCATCGACGAGCGCGGGCGTGCGAACGGCCGCGGCGCGTACCTCTGTCACGATCCGCAGTGCTGGGCGAACGCCTCGACGGGCGCCGTCCTCCATCGGGCGCTGCGGCTGAGCCGGCCGCTCGAGGCGGGCGAACGAGCGATCCTTGCTGACTTCGGCTCGAGGCTGGACGCCTCGGCCTCTGACCACGCGGCGACCAGTACCTCACGAGGGGGGCAACCATGACACAGGCACCCGGACGGATCCGCATCCCCCCGGCCGTGGTCATCAAGGACCTGGCGGACATGCTGGACGTCACACCCGTCGACGTCATCAAGGAGCTGATGAAGAACGGGGTGATGGCCACCATCAACCAGGTCATCGACTTCGACACGGCGGCGATCGTGGCGACCGACCTCGGGTTCACGCCCGAGGAGGAGGGCGCCTCGCGCGGCGCGGGCGCCACCGAGGAGGAGGCCGAGGGCGAGCCCGTCTCGACCTCGATGCGCGTCGTCGAGGACGAGGACGATGCGAACCTCGTGACGCGGCCACCTGTGGTGACCGTCCTCGGGCACGTCGACCACGGCAAGACGACGCTGCTCGACTCGATTCGCCAGGCGAACGTGGTCTCGGGCGAGGCCGGTGGCATCACCCAGCACGTCGGTGCCTACCAGGCGACGGCGCCGGACGGCCGGCCGATCACCTTCATCGACACCCCGGGCCACGAGGCCTTCTCGCAGATGCGGGCACGCGGTGCACAGGTCACCGACGTCGCCATCGTGGTGGTGGCGGCGGACGACGGCGTGATGCCTCAGACGCGCGAGGCGATCGACCACGTGAGGGCGGCCGGCGTGCCGCTCGTCATCGCGCTGAACAAGGTCGACCTCGACAACGCGAACCCCGACCGCGCGAAGCAGCAGTTGATGGAGGTCGGTCTGGTGCCTGAGGAGTACGGCGGCGACACGATCGTCGTGCCGGTCTCCGCGCTCAAGGGCGAGGGCATCAACGAGCTGCTCGAGAACGTCCAGGTCGTCACCGACCTGCAGGACCTGAAGGCGAACCCGAAGCGCGACCCGGTCGGCATCATCATTGAGGCATCGACCGACCGCCATCGCGGTGTCGTCGCGACGGTCCTCGTGCAGACGGGCACGCTGCGCCTCGGTGACACGGTCATCGCGGGGTTGGCGCACGGCCGCATCAAGGCGATGGAGGACTGGGACGGCAACCGCCTCGATGAGGCGGGGCCCTCGATGCCTGCCGTCATCCTCGGGCTGTCCGAAGTGCCGCCCGCGGGCGAGCGCGTCACGAAGATGAAGAACGACCGCGAGGCGCGGCGCGAGGCGGAGAACCGCCGCCGCGAGCTCGAGGCGGGTGGCACGGGCCGCGCGCAGGTCACCCTCGACTCGCTGTTCGGCGAGATCCACGCGGGTACGGTGCAGGACTTCAACATCGTGCTGAAGGTGGACGTGCAGGGCTCGATCGAGCCACTGGTGCGCACCCTCGAGGACCTGAGCGTCGACGAGGTCAACGTGAAGGTGATCCACGCCTCGGTCGGCTCGATCAACGAGTCGGACATCCAGCTCGCGGCGGCCTCGCAGGGCGTCGTCATCGGCTTCAACACGGCGCCGGAGCAGGGCGCCGAGCGGCTGGCCGAGGTCGAGGGCGTCGAGATCCGCGAGTACCGGATCATCTACGAGATCGTGGAGGACGTAGAGAAGGCCGTGCGCGGCCTGCTGCAGCCGATCTACGAGGAGCGCCAGGACGGCCTGGTCGAGGTGCGGCAGGTGTTCCGCCTCGGGCGCCGCAACGCCATCGCCGGCTCGTACGTGCGCGACGGGACCGTCAGCCGCAACTCGCTCGTCAGGGTCCGACGTCGGGGCGAGATCATCCACGAGTCGCGCATCGACAGCCTCAAGCGCTTCGACGACGACGTGCGCGAGGTCGCATCGGGCTTCGAGTGCGGCATCCAGGTGCAGGGCTTCCAGGACTTCGAGGAAGGCGACGAGATCCTCGCCTACCACATGGAGCAGGTCCGCTAGGGCGGCCCGGGGACCTCGACGATGTCGCGACGTATGGAGAAGGTGGCCGACCAGCTGCAGGAGGAGATCGCCGACCTCCTGCGGCGCGAGGTCAAGCACCCGGCGCTCACCGACGTCATGCTCTCGATCACGCACGTGGCGCCGTCGCCGGACCTGCAGACGGCGCGCGTGCACGTGAGTGTCATGGGCGACGAGGCGCAGGCCTCCGAGGTACTGGAGGCGCTCAAGCACAGCGAGCCCTTCATCCATCGGGAGCTGGTGAAGCGGCTGCACATGCGCCGCATCCCTCGGCTGCGGTTCTACCTCGACGACTCGATTGCCGAGGCCGATCGACTGAGCGCGATCATGCGCGACGTCGCCCGCAACGAGGGCCGCGAGTGGAGCGGCTGACACCCCAGAACCTCGAGGGCTCGAACGCCTCGATCGAGGCACTGCAGGGTCCGGTCGCGGGCTTCCTCAACATCGACAAGCCGGCCGGGATCACCTCGTTCGACGTGGTACGTCGAGTGCGGCGCGCAGCGCGCACGAGGAAGGTCGGCCACGCCGGCACCCTCGACCCGCTGGCGACGGGGGTGCTGCCGATCGCCCTCGGTGACGCGACGCGCCTCGTGAGCGAGCTCGTCGATGCGCGCAAGCGCTACCTCGCCACGGTGCGTCTCGGTGAGGAGACCGACACCTACGACGCGGACGGCGAAGTCACCTCGAGGGCGGACGCGTCCCACCTCGATGCCGCGACGATCGGGAACGCGCTGGCGGAGTTCGAGGGCGCCTCCATGCAGGTGCCTCCGGCGTACAGCGCGATCAAGCGTGACGGCGAGCCGGCCTACCGGGCAGCGCGGCGCGGCGACCCGCACGACCTCGAGGCGCGACCGGTCCTCGTCCACTCGATCGCGCTCCTCGAGGCTCGGCCCGTGGGCTCGGCCGTCGACGCCGCGATCGAGGTCGAGTGCGCGAAGGGGTTCTACGTGCGCTCGCTCGCGCATGACCTCGGCGATGCGCTTGGCGTCGGCGGGCATGTGGCCGCGCTTCGGCGGACGGCGGTCGGCGCCTTCGAGGCGCGGGACGCCGTACCCCTCGATATCGCCGAGCGCGCGCTCGAGGCGGGACGTGCGGACCTCGTGATCCAAGCAACGGACACGGTGATCCGAGGCTGGCCCGCACTCGTGATCGACCGCGCCTCGATGGTCGAGGTGCGGCACGGGCGACCGGTGCGCCCAGCGGTCGCCTCGGTGGTGCGAGCGGGCGATCCGGACGAACGAGCACGCTGCTACGGGCCCGACGGCCGCCTGGAGGCGCTGCTGAGACGGGGCGATGTGCCGGGCGAGTGGCTGCCGTTTCGCGTGTTCACACATGAGACAAGGTCTCAATAGTGAAGTTGACACTGAACTGAGGCGTGACGCACTGTTTAGTCATCGAGGGCGGGTTTCGGACCCCTCGTTCCGAGGCCCGTACGGAGCATCCGGACGGCCGACCGCCGGGCGCAACTTGGACGCGCAGGACCCGGGAGGATACATGGAAGCCTATTGCCTGAAGTGCCGCGAGAAGCGTGAGATGGTGAATCCCCAGCCGATCACCATGAAGAACGGCAAGCCTGCCACCACGGGCACATGCCCGGTGTGCAGCACGAAGATGTTCAAGATCGGCAAGGCACAAACCGTCGCGTAGCTCGTCCGCACTCGCATGACGAATCCAGCGCCGCCCATCGGGCGGCGCTGCTGCGTTCCAGGAGTGCGTTCCGCCTCGAGTGGCTCGTTCACTCCCTCGCGCGCTCAAGGAGCGCCTCGACGCGCGGGTCGAGCGCAGCGCCTCGGCGGGTGGCGGCCACGAGCGAGCGTTCGACCAGCGGCTCGGCATCGGAACGCACGAGGGGCGACTCCCCGACCTCGGCCACACCGGCGGGCAGCACGCTCCACGCGAGGCCCAGGGTGACGACCTGGCGCAGGATCTCCGGATTCGAGCTCTCCATCGCCACGTGCGGGCGAATGCCCTGTACAGCCATGGCTTCGTCGATGAGGGCGCGCGTCTGCGAACGAGCGGGGTACAGCGCCCAGTCGGCGTCGCGAGGCGCCTCGAGGCTGCCTGCCGGGCGATAGACGT
Source organism: Dehalococcoidia bacterium (assembly GCA_041390625.1). Classification (GTDB taxonomy): domain Bacteria; phylum Chloroflexota; class Dehalococcoidia; order UBA2979; family UBA2979; genus RBC038. The sequence continues at coordinate 54,511 of JAWKPM010000007.1, forward strand.
ACAGTGGCTCGCGTACGAGCTCGATCACCGCGAGATCGTCCTCGAGCGGCCCGATGACGAACGCGACGTCGAGGTCGAGCGCGCGCAGCCGCTCGAGCAGCGCGGCACTCGTGTCGACGACGAGCTGGAGCTGGACTCGAGGCCGGTCGTCGCGGAACGCCCGAATGGCGTGCGGCAGCAGGTAGAGACTGGCGGCATCGATCATGCCGACACGCAGCGTGCCGGCCTCGCCTCGATTGAGCGCGCCCAGGCGGTCGCGTAGCTCGGCAGTACGGCCCAGCACCTCGTTGGCGTAGCGCACGGCTTCGCGCCCGGCCTCGGTCAAGACGCGCCGTCGGCCGTGGCGTTCGAAGAGCGGGACGCCCAAGCGACGCTCAAGTTCGGTGAGCGACTGGGAGAGCGCCGGCTGACTGACGTGCAGCACCTCGGCGGCGGCGGTCAGCGTGCCGGAACGCTCCACCTCGCGCAGATACGCGAGCTGCTGGAGGTGGAGATTGGCAATCTCGAGGCCGTTCTCATAAGTCATATCGATATATACTATCGTATTCATCGACTGGACGAAAGTACGAATTGGGGCCTACGGTGCTCGAAGCGACGATCGAGGCGCAAGCGCGCGAGCGCCCGCCCGCGAATGGAGTCCGAAGTGGCTGACAAGATCAACGTGGCAATCATCGGCGTGGGCAACTGTGCCTCGTCGCTGGTCCAGGGCGTCGAGTTCTACCGCGGCGCGGAGTCCGGCGAGGAGATCCCGGGGCTGATGCACCCGGTCCTCGGCGGGTACCACATCAACGACATCAACTTCACCGCCGCCTTCGACATCGACGCCGACAAGGTCGGCCTCGACCTCTCGGAGGCGATTGGCGCAGGCCCGAACAACACCTACAAGTTCGCGGACGTGCCGACCTCCGGTGTGAAGGTCGAGCGCGGCATGACGCACGACGGCCTCGGGAAGTATCTGTCCGAGATCATCACGAAGGCGCCCGGCCCGACGGCGGACATCGTGAAGATCCTCAAGGACACGAACACCCACGTGGTAATCAACTACCTGCCCGTCGGCTCCGAGCACGCCACCAAATGGTACGTCGAGCAGGTCCTCGAGGCAGGCTGCGCCTTCATCAACTGCATCCCCGTCTTCATCGCCCGCGAGGAGTACTGGGGCAACCGCTTCAAGAACGCCGGCCTGCCGGTCATCGGGGACGACATCAAGTCGCAGGTGGGCGCGACGATCCTCCACCGCGTGCTGGCACGGCTCTTCCAGGACCGCGGCGTGCGCATCGACCGCACGTACCAGTTGAACTTCGGCGGCAACACGGACTTCCTCAACATGCTCGAGCGCGAGCGCCTCGAATCGAAAAAGATCTCGAAGACGAACGCCGTCACCTCGCAGATCGAGTACGACCTCCCGTCCGCGGACGTGCACGTCGGGCCCTCGGACCACGTGCCTTGGCTGCTGGACCGCAAGTGGTGCCACATCCGCATCGAGGGCACGACGTTCGGGAACGTGCCGCTCAACCTCGAGACCAAGCTCGAAGTGTGGGACAGCCCGAACTCGGCCGGCGTCGTCATCGACGCGGTGCGGACGGCGAAACTGGCACTCGACCGCGGCCTGTCGGGCCCGATCTACGAGCCCTCGGCGTACTTCATGAAGTCGCCGCCGATCCAGTTCCACGACGACATCGCGCGCGACAACCTCGAGGCGTACATCGACGGCAAGATGCCAGTCACGAAGGCGCCCGCGGCGAAGTAGCGCTTCGAGCCCTGAAGCCACGCGCTCATCGAGACGCTAATCTCGGATCGATGAAGCGCGTGGCCGGCTCCGCCCTCTATCTCTCGCTGATCACGGCAAGCTGGCTTGCCCGCGCAGTGCCGGTGCGCCTCGCGTACGGGGCGGGACGCCTCGGTGGGCGGGCCGCGTACTACCTGTGGCCCGGCGGCCGACGGCGCAGCCAGAACGCGATGCGTCGGGTCGCCGGCGGCGACCGCGCCCTCGCGAAGCGCTACGCACGGCAGTCGTTCGAGTACTACGGCACGTATCTCATCGACTTCCTACGCTTCGGATCGTTCACGCCCGAGCATGTGATCGAGGCGGTCGACTTCGACGACTGGCCTCGGATCGAGGAGCAGCGGCAGGGCAACGGCATCCTGTTCGTCACGCTGCACTTCGGGAACTGGGACCTCGCCGGGGCGGCGATCACGACGCGCGGCATCCCGATGGTGGCCGTCGCCGACACGTTCGCCCACGCGGGCATCAACCGCCTGGTCGTCGGCGCGCGGAGCCGCCTCGGCATGCGCGTGCTGCCGGCCGAGCGCACGGGGCCCGAGGTGCTGCGCGCCCTGCAGCGCAACGACGTCGTCGCGCTGCTGGCTGACGTCCCTCAGGGCAGCGCCGGCGTGCAGGTCGACTTCTTCGGTGAGCCGGTCTTCCTGCCGGACGGACCCGCGCGCATCGCGCTGCGCACGGGCGCGCCGATCATGGTCGGCGGCGTGTGGCGTCGAGGGCCCGTCGGTGCGCACTACGACGCCGACGTGGAGCTCGTCCGCTTCGAGGCCTCGGGGGAGCGCGACGCCGACATCCTCGGTCTGACGCAGGCAATGGTGGAGGCGCTGGAGCGGCTGATCCATCGCGCGCCCGAGCAGTGGTACATCTTCCGCAATCTGTGGCCGGCGGACGCCGGCCTCGGCGTGGCCTGAGCCGGACACCGCGTGCAGGCTCGCGCCGCGTTCGTAGCCGTCTGGCTCCTCGTCCACGTCTTCGGGCGGCTGCCGACGCGGGTGCTGTACGCCCTCGCGGCCTCGACCGGCGCCGTGATGTGGCACACCTCGCCTCGATTGCGCGCGGTCACCCGCAATCACATGCGCCACGTCCTCGGGCCGGAGGCTACTGAAGCAGAGATTGAGCGTGCCGCGCGGGGCTGCGCCCGAGCCTCGGCGTGGTACTGGGCAGACCTCGGACGCGCGGCGCACATGACGCAGCAACAGACCCTCGAGGCGAACGAGTCCTTCGACGGGCTGGAGCACGTCTTCGAGGCGCGCGACGGCGGTCGTGGGGTCGTGATGATCTCGGCGCACGTGGGCAATCCGGAGCTGCTCGCGCGCGCCGCCGGGCAGGTCGACTTCAACATCCTCGTGCTCATCGAGCCGCTGCGAGACCAGCGCCTTGCCGCGCTCATGCAATCTGTGCGCGCGCGCCCGGGCGTTCGCTTCCTACCGGCGAACCTGCACGGCGTGCGCGCCACCTTCGAGCAGCTGCGGTCCGGCGGCCTCGTGGCGATCATGGCGGACCGCGACATCCAGAACCACGGCCGTCCGACGCGGTTCTTCGGCGAGGAGGCCGTGATGCCTCCGGGGGCGGCGGAACTCGCGCTTCGGACGGGCGCGCCCGTGGTGGCTGGCTTCGTGTATCGCGTCGGGCCGGGCCGGACGCGCCTCCGCTTCACGCCTGAGATCGAGTTCCCCCGCACGGGCGACGTCGAGGCCGATTTGCCCGGGGCGATGGCCTCGATCGCCCGCTCGCTCGAGGACGGCATCCGCGAAGCGCCCGAGCAGTGGTTCGTCACCGAGCCGGTCTGGCCGCTGCCGAACGAGGAGACGGTCAGGGGCCATACGACTCCGCCGCCAACGAGCGCCGACGGGTAAGATGACATCATGACAAACGATGATGCGCGGTCGCCGGACGCCTCGGGGACTGCCGAGGCAGTGCAGCGCTTCGGGAAGGCCGACCTGCAGGTCCACACGTCGTACGGCGACGGCATGGCCTCGGCGATCGAGCTGTTCGAGCACATCGAGGCGACGACCGACCTCGATGTCATCGCGGTGACGGACCATGACGATGTCGGCGGCGCCCTCGAGGCGCGCGAGGCGCACGCACGGGGGCGCTACAGCTTCGAGCTGGTCACCGGCATCGAGGTCACGACGCGCTCGGGGCACCTGCTCGCGCTATGGGTCGATGAGTCGATTCGATCGCTGCGCCCCTTCCACGAGACCGTCGCCGCGATTCACGACGCCGGCGGGCTCGCCGTGATCCCGCACCCGCTCTCGCCGCTGACGCGCTCCATCGGTCGGCGGACGATCGAGCGCACACTCGAGATCGAAGACACCTCGACGCGCCCGGACGGCATCGAGGTGGCGAACACCTCCCTGGCCGGCCGCGTGACCTCGGGGAAGGCGCGGCGCCTCAACGGCGCGCGCTACGGATTCGCCGAGACCGGCGGCTCGGACGCGCATTTCCCGGAGGCCGTCGGCACGGCGTGGACGCTGTTCTCGATGCGGCCCGGCGTCTCGGCCTCGGAGTCGTTGCGCGAGGCTGTGCGGACGCGGCAGACCGCGGGCGACGAGAGCCGCGCGCCCTCGCTTCGAGAGCTGGGTGCAGGACGGCTGCTGCGACAGCAGGTTCGAGGGCTGTCGGTGACGCCTCGGAAAGTGCTGGGACCGCCGTTGCGCAGGGTCTGGGCGCTGGGACGGCCATCGGGGTCATGATGCGCATCGCACTTGTCTCGCCCTACGACTGGCTCACGCCCGGCGGCGTGAACCGCCACATCGACCACATCGCTGACCAGTACCTCGATCGCGGTCACGCGGTTCGGATCATCGCGCCCTCGAGCGGGCCGATTCACGACGAGCGGGTGTTCGCGGCGGGGCGGCCGACGCCGATCCCGGCATCGGGCTCGATGGCGCGCATCGCCCTCGACCCGCGCGTGGGGCGGCGGGTGGGGGCGTTCCTGCGCGAGCAGCAGTTCGACGTCGTGCACGTGCACGAACCGCTGATGCCGACACTGCCGATCCAGGTGCTGCGGCACTCGCGCGCCGCGAACTCAGCGGTCGTGAACGTCGGCACGTTCCACGCGAACAAGGACGGTGGGAACCGCCTGTACTCGTACGGGCGGCGCCTGCTGAAGCGCTGGTACCGGGAGATCGACGGCAAGATCGCGGTGTCGCCGCCGGCGGCCGAGTTCGTCGGTCGCTACTTCGCCGGCTTCTACAACCTGATCCCGAACGGCATCAACTCGGAGCGCTTCGGGGCTTCCGAGATCGAGCCGATCCCAGAGTTCAACGACGGCATGGTCAACATCCTCTACGTCGGCCGCGCGGAGAAGCGGAAGGGCCTCGGCTACCTGCTGCGGGCCTTCAGCATGGTGAACGCGCGCGACGCGAACACGCGCCTCATCGTCGTCGGACCGAACTCGAGGCAACGACGGCGCTACCAGGCGATGGTCGAGGACCAGGGACGTCGAGGCATCGTCTTCGTCGACGGGCCGTCGGACACCGAGTTGCCTCGATGGCACCGAACGGCCGACATCTTCTGCTCGCCCGCCACGGGCAACGAGTCACAGGGCATCGTGCTGCTCGAGGGGATGGCGGCCGGTCTGCCGGTCGTCGCCTCGAACATCGAGGGCTACGCCTCGGTCGTGACGCACGGCGTCGAGGGGCTGCTCGTGCGCCCGAAGGACCCGATGGCGCTTGCCGACGCGCTCACCTCGCTGGTGCGGAACTCGGACGCGCGGGCGGCGCTGGGCGCCGGCGGACGGCTGCGCGCCGAGGAGTACTCCTGGCCTCGCGTCACGCAGAGTGTGCTCTCTTACTATGAACGCCTGCTGTACGAGCGCGAGGAGCACCGACGCGCATTCCCGCGCGCGCTGCGGACCACGCGCCGGTGACCGGCGCCGCGTGACGGGCTCTCGATGACGATGCACCTGCTGCCGAAGCGAGCACCCGCTCGCGTCCTCGGACCGATCGTGGGCGCGCTGGCGCGGTCGGGCGTCACGCCGAACCAGATCTCGGTGGTGGGGTTCCTCGGGAACGTCGGTGCGGCGGCACTGATTGCGAACGGGTTGCTGCTGCCGGCCGGCATCCTCGTGCTGTTCGCCAGCGCCCTCGACATGCTCGACGGCGGGCTGGCGCGGGCGACGGGACGTGCGACGCCGTTCGGCGGCGTGCTCGACTCGACCCTCGATCGGCTGTCGGAGGCAACGGTCCTGTTCGGCGTGCTGTGGTACGAGATCGACCTCGGGAACCGCGAGGAAGCGCTGCTGTGCTTCGCCGCAGTCGTGGGATCGCTGATGGTGTCGTACATCAGGGCCCGCGTGGAGGCAGCCGGCGGGGCGCTCACGGACGGCCTCTTCACGCGATCGGAGCGCGTCGTGGTCACGGGTGTCGCGCTCATCTTCGGATGGCTGCGACCGGCACTGTGGCTACTCGCAGTGCTCACGCTCGCGACGGCGGCGCAACGCCTCTATCTTGCGGCGGACGCAGTGCGCGAGGCGAACGAGGAGCGATAGCGATGCCCGTGCTGTCGAGGGCGGACCAGGTCGCGATTGCGCGCCACCTCAACGAGCGCCTTGCCGGGCGCGTCGGCCTCGAGGTGTGGACGCGCAAGGAGTCCGGCCTCGTGCTCACCGACCGCGACCCGTGCACGCACTGCGACGAGGTGCTGACCCTCGCGCGCGAGCTGGTCTCGCTGCACTCGGCCATTGCGATCACGCCCTACGACATCGACAAGTTCTCCGACCGCGCACGCGAGGAGGGCATCGAGCGCGCGCCGACGATCCGGCTGCGTGCCGGGGGCGCGCACCTCAAGTTCGTCGGCTACCCCTCGGGGCTGCTCTTTCCCGCCTTCATCGACGCGCTGGTGCTGGCCGGCGCGCGTGCGACGCCGCTGACGAACGAGAGTCGCGAGGTCGTGCAGCACCTGCCGGAGCCGGTCCGCCTCGAGCTGCTGGTGGCGCCGTACGACGGGTACTCGGCGTACATGCTGCGCCTCGCGATCGCCCTCGGGATCGAGTCGCACGACATCGACGTCACGATCACCGAGATGGCGGAGTTCCCCATCCTCGCGGCGCAGCGCTCGGTCACCGAGGTGCCGGTGGTGATCATCAACGGGCGCCGCTACATCGGCATCTTCACTGAGGCCGACGTCGTGGAGCAGATGCGACGCATCGTCTCCGGTGACATGGAGCCGGTGATCCGCGAACGCGTGCTCACCACGCCGTTCGTGACTGCGGAGGAGGCGCAGCGCCTTGCGGCCCAGGCGCAGGCTTCGCAGCCGCCGCCCCCGCCTCCCGCCTCGCCGGGCGGCCTGTTCATCCCGGGACGCTAGGCTTCGAGGCCGATTCTCCGATTCAGCGCGGTGCGGTAGCGGACCTCGGAGACGAGGGCGTGGTGGCCGCCGGCCTCGAAGGGGCGATCCTCCCTCGTGCCATCCGGGGCCCAGCCGGCGCGATCGTAGAAGCGGCGTGCGCGGGCGTTGCCCTCGAGGACCCAGAGCACAGCCTCCGTGCACCCAAGCGCTCGCAAGGCCTCGACAGCTCGCTCGAAGAGCGCCCGTCCGAGGCCCGCGCCCACATGCTCGGGCCTCAGGTGGATCGCGTAGACCTCGCCGGTCTCGGGCGGGAGGTCGTGGTCACGCGCAGGACCGGCGAACGCGAAGCCGAGGACGTCGCCTCCCCCGCCACTCGGAACTGCGACTGACAGCGTTCCTCCCTCGAGGGCTTCAAGGTCGTGGTGCCAGCGGGCGATGAAGTCGGCCTCGGTGAGCGCCTCGAGGATGGGGGCGGGCACGAGTCCTCGATAGGCCGAGCGCCAGGAGGCGAGGTGGGTGGATGCGACGCCCTCGATGTCTGCGCGGGTCGCCTGTCGCAGTTGCCACCCACCCGAGGTCACTCGGGCTTGAGCGCGAGCGTCGCGAAGTAGCCGGCCATGTAGCGTGCGGTCGCATTCGCGTGGTGCGGCGCCTCCTCGAAGGCGGCGATCGTAAAGCCCGCTGCCAGCTGTCCGCCGATCTGCTCGGCGAAGGTGTGGCTGAACTCGATGGGGACGTCGGGCATCGATGCGCCGGGCTTCGGGGCGTTCGAGTACGGCAGCGGGTTCGCCACCACGAATTCGCCTCGATCAAGCGCGTCTTCCTCGAAGACGAACATGTCGGGGTTGAGGAAGCCAGCGAGCAGGCGGCCGCCGGGGCGGAGGACGCGGAAGCACTCGGCCCACACAGGAGCGAGCTCGGGGCAGAAGACGTTCGAGACGGGGTGCACGATGACCTCGAACTCGCCGTCCTCGAGTGCCCCGAGGTCGCGCATGTCACCGAGTACCGTTCGCACCTCGAGGCCCTCGCGGGCGGCGACGTCGCGGTCCTGCTGAAGCTGCCTCGGTGAGGCATCGAAGACGGTGACGCGCGCGCCGGCGGCAGCGAGCAGCGGGCCCTGCTGGCCGCCGCCCGAGGCGAGGCAGAGCACCGACACGCCCTCGAGGCTCGCGGGCAGCCAGGCGCGGTCCACGGGCTCGTGGCCGATGAGCACGACGCCGCGCAGGTCGCCATTGCGGGCGCGCTGAACCTGTTCGGGCGACGCACCTCGGGTCCATTCGTCACCGGAGGCGACGAATCGGTCCCAGACCTCGGCGTTGTGGGTGACCACCTCGTCGGGGGTCACGGCGGCTAGCTCGCGGTACGGCGGCCTCGGCGGCTGAGGGCGAAGCCCCCCGCGCCGAGCGCTGCCGCGATCACCGCGGAGACGAGGCCGACCGCGATCGCGGCACCGGCGCCCCCGCCGTCATTCGAAGCGGAAGCGGCGGCCTCGGCGGTCGGCGAGCCCTCCGCGGCCTCGGTGGACGAGCCGGCGGCGGGCGTCGAGGCCGAGCCCGAGACGCCGGTCGGGATGCCGAGGGGCGCACGCGTGGCCTCGGCGACCGGGCCGGTGGAGCCGGAGGCCGGGCCCGTGAGCTCGAGCGGCTCGAGGCCGACGGACTCGCGCCATGCGTTGTAGACGCCGTCCTGGTTCAGCCCGTAGACCTGCATCAGGGCGTCGTCGATGCGCGCGCCCTCGCGGTGGACGCGGTAGAGCTCGGCGAACTGCTCGCGCCCGTACTCGTTGATGAGGTAGTCGACGACCGAGAACGACTGGCCGTAGAAGAGGTTCACTTCCTCGGGCCGGTTCGAGGGCGACTGCATCGAGCGCAGCGAGAGCGTGCGGTCGCCCTGCACCGCGATCGCGACGGCGCCGCTGTAGCCGCCGCCGGGCGCCTGCTGCGCCCAGACCGCCGTGCCCTCGTCGATCCACGAGGGCAGCGAGGTGAACGGGCCGTCGCCGGCGACGTGCGTGACGATGTGCCCGACCTCGTGGAGCACGATGTCGGTCGCGGGGACGAAGACGAAGATGAGGTCGGGCGCGACGCGCTGGCCGCCCGTGGTGACCGTGGCATCGAAGGTGCGGCCTCGGGAGCGGGCGGCCATCTCACCTTCGGCCTCGGAGCCCCACACCATCACCTTGATGGGGTACGGCACGGTGGTCTCGAGGAGGGCGCCCACCTTCTCGAGGCTGGCGGTCGTGGCCTCGAGGGCGTTGTCGGCGCGGTCCTCGTTGTTGCCGTACCAGTAGACGGTGACGGGGGGCGAGGTTCCCTCGGTCTTGGACTTCCAGTCGTAGCGGCCATCGAGGAAGAGGTACTCACGCTCCTCGGTGGTGACGGTGTCGCCGGTCGTGTCCTCGAGCTCCCACTGGTAGACGAAGGTGGAGCCAACGGGGATGTAGCGGTCGTTCGAGATCGTGCCGAGGGTGAAGGCGAGGTCGACCTCGCTGCCGGGCGCGACCTCGACCTCGCCCGAGCCGCCGACGTTGCCATCGGGGTTCAGCACCTTGTAGGTGAAGCGCGCGCCGGCGAGGCCGGCGGGGGCGTTCACGCGCGCGCGGAACGTCAGCGAGGTGGGGTCGGCGGTCTCCTCGCTCTGGTTGGTGACCTCGATGGTGTCGGCGTGCGCGGACCTCGGCGTGGCGAGGGCGAATGCGGCGCCGAGGGCGATCGCGAGCGCGAGCAGCAGCGCGCCTCGATGGATGCCTCGAGGGATGCCTGCGATCGGGGTGTCGAGGCCTCGGGCGGTCAGGCGCACGCGCTCATCCTTCGCTCGCGTGGGGGTGGGCCTCCATTATCGCCGAGGATCGACGATCGAGGGCGGGACCTTCGTCCGAGGCGGGCCTACTCGCTCGGGGCGGGTACGTCCTCGGCTTCTTCGCCGACCTGGGCGCGGAGGTAGGCGTGGATGAAGGGGTCGATGTCGCCGTCGAGGACGCGCGAGGTGTCGCTCGTCTCCTCGTTGGTGCGGAGGTCCTTCACCATGCGGTAGGGCTGGAGGACGTAGGAGCGGATCTGGTTGCCCCAGCCGGCCTCGACGTGGTCGCCGCGGATCTGGGCGCGCTCGGCCTCGCGCTTCTCGACCTCGAGCTCGAGGAGCTTCGACTCGAGGACGAGCATGGCGGACTCGCGGTTGCGGCCCTGGGAGCGCTCGTTCTGGCAGGTGACGACGATGCCGGTGGGGATGTGGGTGATGCGCACGGCAGTGTCGTTCTTCTGGACGTTCTGGCCGCCGTGGCCGCTGGCGCGGTAGGTGTCGATGCGGAGGTCGTCGGCGTTGATCTCGACGGTGAGCTCGCCGTGCACGGCCTCCGGCATGACCTCGACGAGGGCGAACGAGGTGTGGCGGCTCGCCGAGGCATCGAAGGGGGAGATGCGGACGAGGCGGTGGACGCCGCGCTCGGAGCGGAGGAGGCCGTAGGCGTTCTCGCCCTCGATGCGGATCTCGGCGGACTTGATGCCGGCCTCGTCGCCGGAGGAGATCGAGAGGATCTCGCTCTTCATGCTGTGGGCGTCGGCCCAGCGCAGGTACATGCGGAGCAGCATCTCGGCCCAGTCCTGCGCCTCGGTGCCGCCGGCGCCGGCGTGGACGGCGAGCACGGCGTTGCGGCCGTCGTAGGGGCCGCCGAGGGTGAGCGCGAACTCGAGGTCGGCGAAGCGCGCCTCGAGGCCGGCGAGCTCGGTGGCGAGGTCGGCGCCGAGGGCCTCGCGCTCGTCCTCGGGGGCGTCGGCGGCGAGGCCGATCAGCTCCTCGAGATCCTCGGTCTCGCGCGCGAGGTCGTCCCAGGTGGTGACGGTGCCCTCGGTGCGCGCGAGCTCCTGCATGACCTGCTGGGCGCGCTGCTGGTCGTCCCAGAGGTCGGGGGCGGCGGACTGGGCGCGGAGCTGCTCTAGCCGCGCCTCGAGAGCGGGGAGGTCAAAGGCGCCCCCGGGTGTCGGCGACGCGGTCTCGGAGCTCGGTCAGTCGGGGGAGCAGGTCTTCCATGGAGATATGATGGCACGGGACAAACGCTCAGCGCATCGCGGTTGCGCATTACGAGGTGGATATGGGCGGCTTCATCGGAACGCCACCAGAGAGTGGGGCCATCGGGTTGCTTGTCACTTCTGAGGAGTCCTTGCCGAGCGAGCTGGTCCAGGCGTTTGAAGCGGCTGGCCGCACCGTGGAGACAATCGGCGTTCTCGAGCAGGGCACGTGGCGGCTCTTCGTGCAGGGCGCGCCGGACTTCGTCAACGCGAACTTCCCGGCTGTTCTACCTGCGACGACGCCGTTCTTCGTTAGGGTGTACTAGGCCGACCGCAGCGAAACTCCTGCTGCAGGATCCCGCGGACCGCCGCCAGATCGCCATACCTCCCGGATAGCCCCGACGTCCTCACCGTTCAGCCGAAACCCCATTTCCACTCCATCGCGGACAACGCCCCTTGCGCCCTCATCTACGTAAAGGAGCCACTGTCCTTGGCTGTTGGCGGTGGCGCGCGCGCACGTCACACCCCCGACAACCACCTCGACCACATCGCCCTGGCGAAGATCGGTCCCGAACACGACGAAGGGCGGTGTCCCGCCGGGGGTCGGTCCGAAGGTGCTCCACATGTTTGCCAGGTTCACCTCCTCGGCCGCGCCTGCAAGGTCGGGGAAGAGCGTCCCGACTGTGATCGTCATCTGCCGAAGTGCGAATAGCGCTTCGTCAATCTCTGTGCCGGGAATCGTCCAGCGGATGAGGTGGTCTCCTGCGAGCCCGCGATCTGCCAGATAGGACTCGACATCCCTGAACACAGCGTGGGTCAACCGTGTGAAGAGCCCCTGCTGTGCCCGCTGCCGGGCGTTTGAGTAGGGAAGTGGATCGAGCCTTTCGAACTCGTCGGGCACGAAGACGTCTCGAGTGTCCATCCCCCAAACAGCGACCCGATTCGCGCTCACTGTGATGCGGCCAATGACGTTGTCGAGCCCCCAGAAACCGGCGGCAAGACCCGTCTGCTCCCGGAAAGCGAAATCGCGAAAGGCGAAGTAGGCGGCGACAAAAGGGCTACGGGTCCAGTCGAGCAGGGGTGTGACCAGACCGTGATGCCTTCCGATTGCCCAGAGCTCTACATCGTCCGCGCTTCGCAGTTCGCCAGGCAGTAGGCCAGCAGTTAGCGCTCGGAACTGCTGAACTTGGCCTCCGGTCAGCGCTCGCAGAATCCCAAGATCCACAGCGTGCCCGGGCGCAACACGCTCAAGCCAGCGTTCGAACACAGACTGCAGCTTCCAGTCGCTCGCTGCTTGACCGCGATAGACAAACTGGTTGGCCTTGTAGGCGATGGTCTGGAGATCAGCGACGAAGTCCGCCCACGTGTCGCATTCGACCGTTATTACGCCGGTGAGCTGGTTCTCGACTCTTCTCATCGAAGAGCAGTCTAGCGGAAGGCCCGCCTACCCCTCCGCAGCCCTGACGGTGTTCACGAGGAGCATGGCGACGGTCATGGGGCCGACGCCGCCGGGGACGGGGGTGATGGCGGAGGCGACCTCGGAGGCGGTGGGGAAGTCGACGTCGCCGACGAGGCGGTAGCCGCGCTTCCTCGAGGCGTCGTCGACGCGGTTGATGCCGACGTCGATGACGACGGCGCCGGGCCTCACCATCTCGCCCGTGACCATGCCGGGGCGGCCGGCGGCGACGACGAGGATGTCCGCCTCGCGCGTGACGCTGCCGAGGTCGGTGGTGCCGGTGTGGGCGAGGGTGACGGTGGCGTTGGCGCCCTCGGCCTTGTTGGCGAGCAGGGCGGCCAGCGGACGGCCGACGAGCATCGAGCGCCCCACGATCACGACGCGCTTGCCCGAGGGGTCGTGGCCGGTCTCGGTCAGGAGCCGCTGCACACCGAGGGGGGTGGCGGGGACGGTGTAGGGCGTGCCCTGCAGGAGCAGCCCGAGGTTGTAGGGGTGCAGGCCGTCGACGTCCTTGCGCGGGTCCAGGGCGGCGACGATGGCGTGCTCGTCGACCTGGGGCGGGAGGGGCATCTGGACGAGGATGCCGGTGACGGCGGGGTCCTCGTTGAGTCGCTGCACCTCGGCGAGGACGCGCTCATGGGGAGTGTCGGCGGGAAGGACGACGGTCTCGGAGTCCATGCCGGCCTCGGCGCAGCCTTTCGTCTTCGAGCCGACGTAGGCGTGGGAGGCGGGGTCGTCGCCGACGAGCACCGCGACGAGCTTCGGGCGGCGGCCGCCGCGGGCGACGAGGGCCTCGACGCGGGTTGCGACCTCGGCGCGGACGGTCTTCGCGATCGCGCTGCCGTCGATGAGGGGGGCGGTCATGGCTGGCTCCTCGGTGCTGGCGCGGGGCCTCGGGGGGTCAGAGTAGCCCTCGATGGTTGGAGGGGCGACGGGTTACGGGGTGCCTTGGCCTCGGAGGACCGAGCAGGGCGGCGGTTTGATTGTTGGTTGTCGCGAAATCGCCTCGGTGGGGGTTCGCAGGTTCGGGGAGTGGTTTGATTGTTGGGGGGCGATGCCTCGAAATGGTCGCTCGAGGAGCGGTCGTGGCGAAGCTGATCTATGCGTCGAACATGTCCCTCGATGGGTTCACCGAGGACGCGGACGGCGCCCTCGACTGGGCGCCACCGGACGATGACGTCTTCGTGTCGATCACCGCGCTCATGGGGTCCGCGGGCACCTACCTCTACGGGCGGCGCATGTACGAGACGATGGCGGTGTGGGAAACCGACCCCACGCTGGCCGCGCGTACGGAGCTGACGGCGGACTTTGCGAGCACCTGGCAGGCGCCGGAGAAGGTAGTCTACTCCTCGACGCTGGCGGCGCCGCTCACCGCCCGCACTCACCTCGAGCGCCACTTCGACGCCGGGGCGGTGCGCGAGCTGAAGTCCGCCGCCTCGAGAGACCTGCTCATCGGCGGGCCGACGCTCGCGGCACAGGCGCTCGCGGTCGGGCTGGTGGACGAGCTTGCCCTGTTCGTCTGGCCGATTGTCCTCGGTGGGCGCAAGCCGGCCCTGCCGACGGATACGCGCCTCGATCTCGCGCTCATCGAGGAGCACCGATTCGGGAACGGCGTCGTCTTCCTGCGCTACGGCGTTCGGTAGCGACGGTCGCACCTCGCGCACTCCTCGCGCCTCGATGGAGGTGTGGGCATCGATTCAGTGTGGCGCGGGGCGAGGCGGAGGTCCGAGGGGGGAGTGGCATCCTCGGTGGGGGGCGGTCAGGAGGCTCCGGACGCTGCCCCGCTGGCGCTCGTGATCTGAATCAGGTTGCCGCAGGTGTCGTTGAAGACGGCGGTGACCACGGGGCCCATCTCGGCGGGCGGTTGCGTGAACTCGACGCCGAGGGCTTGCAGGCGGCGGAACTCGGCCTCGACGTCGTCGACCGCGAAGGAGGTGAAGGGGATGCCGTCCTGCATCAACGCGTCCTTGAAGGGCGGCACGGCCGGGTGGTCGCTCGGCTCGAGGACGAGCTCGACGCCGTCCGGGTCCTCGGGCGACACGACGGTGAGCCAAGCGTGCTCACCCATCGGGATCTCGGTCTTCTTCTGGAAGCCCAGCACCTCGGTGTAGAAGCGCAGGGCGCGCTGCTGGTCGTCCACGAGCACGCTGGCCAGGTTGATCCTCACTTCGCGGTCCCTCCCGAACGAGCAGGCCATCTTCGAGCGATCTCCGCGAGTGGCGCGGTCTCCAGGAAATGGAACTTGTATCGCCCCTCGCGCCGCGTGGTCACGAGCCCGGCCGCCTCCAGCACATCGAGGTGCTGGGAGATGGCCTGGCGCGTCGCGCCGAGCCCATGCCTGGTGGACAGCCGTGCGCAGATCTCGAAGAGGGTCTGTCCGTCGCGTTCGGACAGCTCATCGAGGATCGCGCGCCGCGCCGGGCTGTCCAGCGCGTGGTACAGGTCGCTCACGCGGCGGACGATATGCAAGTGCGTACTTGCCTGTCAATCGCTCGGGCCACCGGCGCGCGGTACGGGACGCGTGGGCGGGCGTTCCCTGATGACCTCGGTTTCCCCATTCGAGCACGATGCATCTGCTGGCATGTCATGACCTCGGGCCCGCTCGGGGACGCCGGTTTTCGGCGCGATGTGGAGACCTCGATGCAAATCCCTACGCTGATGGGCCTGCCCGAGCGGGTGACCCTCGCGGTTGTTCTGACGGCGGCGTTGGTCTCGTCGGCGTGTACGCCCGGCGGGAGCGACGACGGCACCTCGTCGGTGGCCAATCAAGGCTCCGCCTCGGGTGTGGCGAGCAAGGTGAACCCGGATGCACGGGCGTACTCGCACACCGACTTCCTCGATGGGCTGGATGCGGCGGGGCCGTTCCCCTTCGGGCCGATCGACTTCGCGCCGACGCCGCAATGCGTGGCCGGCGGGTTCGCCTACACCTCGGGCTTCGAGTTCGACGTGTTCCGGTGGGCAGCGGGGTCGCGCCTGTACCGCATCAATGCGACGCAGAACGAGATCCAGCTCACGCAGGGCTTCGTCGACGCCGAGACGCTGCAGTTCGCGTTCTACGGCCAGACTGGCGATCACCGGGAGGCGTACTGGGGTCAGCTGGTCCCCGGGGACGAGACGAACCCGGCGATCGTGTATGGCTTCAACCTCTTCATCCCGGAGGTTCCGGAGGGGGACGCAGAGACAGCGCGGGTGCTGCATGACGCGTTCATGTGGGAGCTGGAGAAGGCGCAGGCTGCGCTGGAGACGACATCGGCCAGCGACAAGACACCGCTCCCGGATTGGACGCGGTCGAACTGGGAGTCGATGGTGGGGCGTGTCCGCTTCAACATTCCCGTGCGGGACTCGCTGGAGCAGCAGGTGGTGGTGACGGGGATGATCCCGGAGCCGATTCCGGACATTCCGCCGGCGGCCGACGTGTGGCTGAACGACACGACTCCGTTCGATCCCTTCGAACCGGCGTGGGGTGAGCTCCTGGAACGGAACAGCTGCCTGTATCGCATCTACGGCACGTTCGAATTGCCTGTGACGCCCGCACCCTAGGCGTTGGGCGGCCTCGGCGAGCCTCATTCGGAACCTCGATGTCGCGGGCGGGGGGTGTCGGGTAGCATGCGGGGCCATGAGCTCGCATGCGGTGGGCATCGATGTGATCGAGATCGATCGGGTGGGCGCGACGCTGGCGCGACACCCGGTGCGGTTCCTCGCGCGCGTGTTCACGCCGGAGGAGGTGGCCTTCTGCCGGGGGCGGGTGCCGGAGCTGGCGGCGCGCTTCGCGGCGAAGGAGGCCGTGATGAAGGCCCTCGGGACGGGCGCCCGGTCCGTCGGGTGGCGCGAGATCGAGGTGCTGCCCGACCGCAGAGGGAAGCCGCTCGTGTACCTGTACGGCGGGGCCGCGGAGCGAGCGGAGCACATCGGCCTCGAGGCGATCGACATCTCGCTGACGCACAACAACACCTTTGCGATCGCCTCGGTGGTGTGCACGCAGCAGCGGCCGGAGCAGCAGCCGATCGAGGCGCGGGCGCGGCTGGTGGAGCGGCTGCGCGCGCGCGGCCTGCTCGAGTAGCGTGCGGCCCTCGATGCGAGTCCCAGCGCTGAAGCCAGCTCGATGAAACTCGTCACCTCGGAGCAGATGCGGGCGCTGGAGGCGAGCGCCGCCGAGGCGGGCGTGCCCGAGCGCGCGCTGATGGAAGAGGCGGGCCTCGCGGCGGCGCAGGAGGCCTGGATGGCCGTCGGCGCCATGGAGGGCCGCGGCATCCTCGTGCTGGTGGGACCCGGCAACAACGGCGGCGACGGGCTCGTGGCCGCGCGGCACCTCGTGGAGTGGGGCGCCTCGGTGGCGCTCTATCTGCTGCGGCCTCGGTCGGACGATGACGAGGTGTGGGCGGCGGTCGCGGGCCTCGAGGAGATCGTGGTCGCGCAGGTGGCGGAGGACCCGGGCTTCGAACGCCTCGAGCGGTGGCTCGACGAGGCCTCGTGCGTCGTCGATGCGCTCCTCGGGACCGGCGCGTCACGCGCCATCGAGGGCGACCTGGCGGAGGTGCTGACGCGGCTGACGGCGGCGCGCGGGCGATCGCTCGCGCCTCAGCTGATCGCCCTCGACCTGCCGACGGGCGTGCACCCGGACACGGGGGCGGCGGACCCACTCACGGTCGAGGCGGACATGACCATCGCCTTCGGGCACCCGAAGGTGGGGACGTACACAATGCCGGGCGCGCGCCTCGCGGGGCGGGTGGTGCCGGTGGACATCGGCATTCCCTCGGAGCTGTCGGCCTCGCTGCCCTTCGAGGACCTCGACTTCCGCGCCACGCAGCGCCGGCTGCCCGCGCGCGCGGTCGACGCACACAAGGGCACCTTCGGCACGGTGGTCGTCGCGGCGGGATCGCGGCGGTATCCGGGGGCGGCGCGCCTGGCCTCGGAGTCGGCGGCACGCTCGGGGGTCGGGCTGACGAGGCTCGCGGCGCCTGAGGCGATGCAGGCCGCGCTCGCGGCCGGGGTGCCGGACGTGATCCACGAGCCGCTGCCCTCGACGGACGGGCACCTCGATGGAGACGCGGCGCGACAGCTGCTGCGCGCCCTCGACGGGGCGGACGCGCTGCTGGTTGGGCCAGGCCTCGGGCACACAGCCGCGACCGAGGAGTTCGTGCGAACGCTGCTCGACGGCCTCGCCGCCTCGGGCGGTGTCGAGGGGCTTCGAGGGGTGGTGCTCGACGCCGACGCGCTCAACGTGCTCTCGGGCCTCGATGGGTGGGCGGGACGCCTCGATGTGCCGCACGTCCTGACGCCACATCCGGGCGAGATGGCGCGGCTGCGCCGGACCTCGACGGCCGCGGTGCAGGCGAGCCGCCTCGACACGGCGCTCGCCTGCGCGCGGGACACCGGCAGCGTTGTGGTGCTCAAGGGGGCGTGCACGATCGTGGCGGCGCCGGACGGGCGAGCGCGCATCTCGGCGGCGGCGACCTCGATGCTGGCGACGGGCGGCACGGGCGACGTGCTCGCGGGGCTGATCGCCGGGCTGATCGCGCAGGGGCTCGATGCCTTCGATGCGGCCTCGGTGGCGGTGTGGATGCACGCGGACGCCGCGCGCCTCGTGACGGAGTCGCACGGCACGGCGGCCGCGCTGGCGAGCGACCTGCTGCCGGCGCTGGTGGAGGTTCGGCGCGTCCTCGGAGGGGGATCGCCGCGGTCGCGCGAGTCTGGCCTCGGCGGGCTGTCCGGCCTCGGGAACCTCGGGGGGATGGGAGCTCTCGGAGGTCTCGGTGGCGGGATGGGTGGCGTAGAGCCTGGGGGCGCGGGGTGGCCGCCGGGGCTCTGAGTGGGCCGCTGGCTACGGGGCGGGCGACGCCTCGAGGATCTCGCTGACGAGCATCAGGTGCGTCGCTCCTCGGACTCCCTCCTCGGTGAGGTAGGCCGTGCCCAGCACTTCGCCGTCGACGGAGCGCACGGTGATGAGGCGATGTCGGGTTGTCGAACTCCCCGATGCTGCTGTCTCTGTCGCCGGGCTCGATGGTGACCGGTGAGAGCCCGCCCTCGTGCGCCACGATCACGGCTCGATCGGTGTCGTTGACGAGCACGACTACGTAGCCTTCGTCGCAAGCGGCGGTGAGGAGCAGCGTGGCGGCGACGGCGGCGCTCATGAGGCGCATCGAAGGACCACCTTCGGCCTCGGGCGGGTGCCTGTGTCCTCGATCGTACGCTTCAGTCACGTCCTTATGTCGCAGAACATTTGTCTAGGTTGAGCGCCCGCGCAAGTACGTGCGTTGCTAGACTAGGAGTGCTTCGAACTGCGCGTCGAAGCGGGTCGCGCGTGCCATACGCCGCCCGTCAGGCGCAGGAGGGCAGCTCAAGTGACTGATTCCTCGACGGATGAGTTGACCTCGATGTCTCGCGACGGCGGGACGGATCCGGTCGCGTTCATCTTCCCCGGCCAGGGCTCGCAGACGCCCGGGATGGGGCGACTGGTCCACGAGCACTCGGAGGCGGCACGCCAGACCTTCGAGGAGGCGAGCGACATCACGGGCATCGACCTCGTGAAGGTCTGCTTCGAGGGCGAGGCGGACGACCTCGCGGAGACGACGTACACGCAGCCGGCGGTCGTCACGACCTCGGTGGCGATCGTGAGCGCGATGCGCGAGAAGCTCGGCGACGTCGGGCGGCTGGTGCGGCCTCGATTGTTCGGGGGGCACTCGCTCGGCATGTTCAGCGCCGCGGTGACCTCGGAGGCGATGACGTTCCGCGACGCGCTGATGGTGATCATGGAGCGCTCGCGACTGATGAGCTCGTTCAACGCCGACCGGCCGGTCGGGATGGCCTCGATCATCGGCCTCGACGGGGACATGGTCGCGCAGATCTGCGAAGAGGCGACGCGGTCCGAGAAGGATCGAGTCGACCTCGCGAACCACAACCTCGACAACCAGATGGTCATCTCGGGTGACGTCACCGCCCTCGAGCGTGCGATGGAGCGCGCGAAGGAGCTGCAGGCGAAGGTGATCCGCCTGAAGGTGAAGGTCTCCAGCCACACGCCGCTGCACATCCAGCAGGCCGAGGAGTTCGCGCTGACGATTCGCGAAGTGCCGCTGGTCGACCCGGTGCAGCCGATCATGTCGAACATCACCTCGAAGCCGCTGCGCACCGCCGACGAAGTGCGCGCGGAGTTCGAGGCGCAGCTGCGCTCGCCGGTGTTCTGGGCGGAGAACGTCCGCTCGATGGCGCGCGAGGGCGTCAACACCTTCGTCGAGATCGGGCCGGGCCACGTGCTGTCTCGGATGGTGAAGCGCGTGCAGGACGGGCTGACTGCGGTCTCCCTCGACGACGCGACCGAGCCGCCGATCCCGATCTCCGCGCTGCCGCCGCAACTCTCCCCCGAAGGCACTTCCTAGCTCGTGGGGCGGGTGGTCGTCACGGGGCTGGGGCTGCTCACGCCCCTCGGCAATGACGTTGAGTCCACGTGGGCGGCCCTCATCGAGGGCCGCTCCGGCATTCGTCCCATCACCGCGTTCGACACGTCGGCGTACGAGTGCCCGATCGGCGGGGAACTGCAGGGCTTCGAGCCCGAGCAGCACGTCGACTCGAAGCTGCTGCGGCGGATCGACCGCGCCTCGGCGCTGGCGATCGCGGCGGCACAGCAGGCGGTGGCTGACGCCGGCCTCGACCTCGGCTCGGAGGACCCGGAGCGCGTGGGCGTGCTCCTGGGCACGGGCATGGGCGGGGCGCACCTCATCGTGGAGAACCAGAAGGTCCTCGATGAGCGCGGTCCCCGCCGGGTCTCGCCGTTCCTGATCACGCAGATGCTGCCGGACACGGCGACCGGCCTCGTGGCGATCGCGCTCGGCGCGCAGGGTCCGAACTTCGCCGTGACGGCGGCGTGCGCCACGGGCGGCGCGGCCCTCGGCGAGGCGGCTGAACTCATCGCGCGCGGCGAGGCCGACGTCATCGTGGCGGGCGGCTTCGAGGCGCCCCTGCGGCCGATCTACTACGCCGGATTTCACGCGATGAAGGCCCTCGCGACACACGACGACCCGACGAAGGCCGTGCGCCCCTTCGAGGCGAACCGGAGTGGCTTCATCATCTCGGAGGGCGCGGGCATCGCCATCCTCGAATCGCTCGAGCACGCGCAGGCCCGCGGCGCGACGATTCGCGGCGAGTGGCGCGCGGCGGCGACGGCGAACGACGCCTTCGACATGGCGGCGCCGCCCGACGGCGGGTCCGGCATCACCTCGGCGATGAATCGTGCGTTACGTCGTGCGGAACTCGATGTCGCGGACATCGATTACGTCAACGCGCACGGTCCGGGGACGCCCCTCGGCGATCGCATCGAGGCGGGAGCTATTCGACGCGTCTTCGGCGAGCACGCGGACACGCTTATGGTGTCCTCGACCAAGTCGATGCACGGGCACATGATGGGCGCGGCCGGCGCCGTCGAGGCGATCATCTCCGTGCTGGCGTGCGAGCGCGGCATTGTGCCGCCCACGATCAACTACGACGTGCCCGACCCCGATTGCCAGCTCGACTTCGTGCCGAACGAGGCGCGGCGCGCCGACGTGCGGCGCGCGATGAGCACCTCGGTGGGCCTCGGGGGGCACAACTCGGCCATCATCTTCGAGCGCTGGGGGGAGCAGGGATGACGACGAACGGCGCGAACGGCGGGCGACGCGTGGTGGTCACGGGCGTCGGGATGGTGACGCCCGTCGGGATCGGGCGCGAGACCGCCTGGCAGGCGCTCCTCGGCGGCACGAACGGCATCGGGCCCGTCACGCTCGTCGACGCCAGCGACATGGAGTCGCGGGTGGCCGGCGAGGTGAAGGACTTCGACGCGCTGAACTACCTCGACCGCAAAGAGGCGCGGCGGATGGACCGCTTCACGCACCTCGCGATCGCGGCGAGCCAGGAGGCGCTGGACCAGTCCGGCCTCGACGTCGCGAGCCGCGCGGATGAGATTGGCGCGATGATCGGCGTCGGCATCGGCGGCATCCAGACCCTCGAGGAGGAGTTCCGGACGCTGTTCGACCGCGGGCCGGGGCGCGTCTCGCCGTTCCTCGTGCCGGCGTTCATTCCGGACATGGCGGCGGGCCAGGTCTCGATCCGCTTCGGGGCGCGGGGACCGAACTACAACACGGTCTCGGCATGCGCCTCGGGTGCGGACGCGGTCGGATCGGCGATCGAGGTGATCAAGCGCGGCGACGCGGTTGCGATGTTCGCCGGCGGTGCGGAAGCGGCGATCACGCGCATGGGCCTGGCGTCCTTCCACGCCTCGCGGGCGCTCTCGACGAAGCGGAACGACGACCCCGAGCACGCCTCGAGGCCGTTCGACGCCGAGCGGGACGGCTTCGTCCTCGCGGAGGGCGCGGCCACGCTGATCCTCGAGGACCTCGAGCACGCGCAGGCGCGCGGGGCGGAGATCATCGCGGAGGCGGTCTCGTACGGGCAGTCGGCGGACGCGTTCCACGTGACGCAGCCGTCCGAGAACGGCGAGGGCGCAGCGCGCGCGATGAACGTCGCGATCCGCAAGGCGGGCATCGAGGCGTCGGAGATCGGCTACATCAACGCGCACGGCACGAGCACGCCGCTGAACGACAAGTTCGAGACGATGTCGATCAAGCGCGTCTTCGGTGAGGCGGCCCTCGGGATCCCGGTGTCCTCGACGAAGTCGATGGTGGGCCACACCCTCGGCGCGGCGGGGGGCATCGAGGCGGCGGTCACGGTGCTGTCGTTGCGCGACCAGCGCATCCACGGGACGCGGAATCTCGCGGTGGCGGACCCGGACTGCGACCTCGACTACGTGTCGGAGGGCGCGCGGGACCTCGAGCTGACGTATGCGATGACGAACTCGCTCGGCTTCGGCGGGCACAACTCGTCGCTGATCTTCAAGCGCTGGGACGGTTAGCGCGCTAGCGCCCGAACGCACCGACGAGCGCGAGCGCAGCGAACGAGGCCAGAGCGAATCCACCCGCGAACGAGGCGAATAGCAGGGCGCCAGGGGTTCGCCAACCCCGAGCGGGCCGTGCCGGTGGGACGTGCCGATATCGCAGCCAGACGAGCGCGAACCCGGCGAGGGTGACACCCGACATCAGGCGGCGGCCAAGCGGCACGGAGACGGCGAGCACTTCGAGGATGTATACGGACGCCGCCATCACCACCGCAACGAGAAGGTACCCTCGGCCGTAGTCCCGAAGGTTCCGCGAGACGCAGCTGGCCGCGTCGGCGAACGGGTCGATGACGTTGAATCGGAACCAGCTGGGGTCTCGCTGCTCGGCGGCCATAGGTGATCTTCGGTCTCCGCAACGAGCAGCTGCAACGGACTGATCGCACCTCGGACGTCCGGTATCCTCGGGAGCACTCCCCCCACCGGAGCACCTCATGACGATCGCCGACACCACGGCTCAGGGTGCGGGCGCCGCTCCTCGCGCGCGGCTGCTGCACGGCTCGAACGGGCGGCTGTGGCACATTCGCGAGCAGCCGGACCTCCGGGCGTTCGCCGGGGCCGAGTGGCCGCCCCTGATCTCGACGCTGCTGGCGCATCGGGACGCCGAGTCGCTGGCGGAGGCCGAGGCGTACCTCGGTGAACCGCAGGAGCTGACCGATCCCCAGCTCATGCCGAACCTCGATGTCGCGGTGGCGCGCCTGGCCTCGGCGTGCCGCGCGGGGGAGACGGTCGCGGTCTTCGGCGACTACGACGTCGACGGCGTGACCTCGGCGACGATCCTCGTGGAGGGGCTGCGCGCCCTCGGCGCCCGGCCGGTGCCGTACCTGCCGCATCGCTTCACCGAGGGCTACGGGCCGAACGTCGGCGCGGTGCGCCACCTGCGCGGCCTCGGTGCCACGCTCCTCGTGACGGCCGACTGTGGCACATCGGCGGTCGAGGAAGTGGCGGTCGCCAACGAGCTCGGGATGGAGGTGATCATCCTCGATCACCACGTGGCGCCCTCGGTGCTGCCGGACGCGCTCGCGATCGTGAACCCGAAGCTCACGGGATCGGAGTACGGGTCGGAGCCGGCGGCGTGCGGTGTCGCGTACAAGGTCGTGCACGACCTGCACGACCGCCTCGGAGCGGCGTACGACCCGGCGCCGCATCGTGCGCTGGTCGCCCTCGGGACGATTTGCGACCTCGCGCCGCTCGTGAGCGAGAACCGCGACCTCGTGCGCATCGGCCTCGAGGCACTGCAGCAGACGCGGCGGCCGGGCCTCGTGGCGCTGGCCGCCGAGGCCGGCGTGAAGCTCGAGGAGTGCGACCCCGAGATGTGCGGGTGGGCTCTGGGGCCTCGGATCAACGCGGCCGGGCGGATGGACCACGCGCGCATCGCGCTCGAGCTGATGCTGGCGGAGGACGCGACCGAGGCGAAGCACCTCGCGATGCGGCTCGAAGAGCTGAACCGGCAGCGGCGGGCGCAGACGCAGGATGCGCTCACGCTCGCGAGCGAGCTGCTCTCGGAGGAGGAGAAGGCGGGGCCGCTGCTCGTGGTCGCGACGCCCGACATCTCCTCGGGGATCGTGGGGCTAGCGGCCTCGAGGCTGGTGGAGCAGTACCACCGGCCCGCCATCGTGATGCAGCTAGTGGAGGGCGAGGGTCGCGCCTCGTGCCGCTCGATCCCCGGCTTCGACATCACAGCACTGCTGCAGCGGCACGGCGACCTCTTCAAGCGCTTTGGCGGGCACCGGGCAGCGGCGGGGTTCACCATTGATGCCTCGCGCCTCGCGGAGCTGCGGGCGCGGCTGGTGGCGGACGCGGGCGAGCGCCTCGATGTCTCGACGCTCGCGCCGACGATCGAGGTTGACGCGGAGCTGCCGCTGCACACGGTGAATGGAGACCTGCTGCGATGGCTGCAGCGCCTCGGGCCGCACGGGCAGGGCAACCCGGCACCGACGTTCCTGTCGCCCTCGGTGGAGGTGCGGGAGACGCGGACCGTGGGGCAGGACGGCTCGCACCTCCAGTTCACGCTGAAGGAGGGGCGGGTGACGTGGCGGGCGATCTCGTTCCGGAACGCGGAGTTCGCGGTGCCGGCGGGCGAGCGCGCGGACATCGTCTACACCTTCCGACGGGACAACCTGCGCGGGACGCTGCAGCTCGAGGTGCTCGACCTGCGGCCAGCAGAGGCCGCCAGCTAGCCACCGCCCTCGAGGTTCTCGATGGTCACCGAACGGCCCGCACCGAGCGAAGATGAGCTGCAGCGCTGGTGCCTCGAGCGGCTGTCGAGCGGCATCGACAAAGTCAACTTCCGATCGGGACACCTGTCCTCGGTGGTTGGCGTGCGCCTCAGGGAGGGGCGCGAGGTGGTCGTGAAGGTGCGCCCGGGCTCGCCGCGCCTTGATGCGTGCTTCGCCGTGCAGTCGCGGCTCTTCGAGCGCGGGTTCGCGTGCCCCGAGCCGCTGATTGGCCCGGCACGCCTCGAGCGGTGGGTGGCCTCGGCGGAGGCACACGTGCCGGGTGGTGCGCCGATGCCCTCGAGCGGACGGGCGCCAGAGCCGTTCGCGCGCGGGCTGGCCGAGCTGGTTCGGCTGGCGCCCACGCCGACGGAGGTCGGGGCGCTCCGCCCCAACCCGCCGTGGAACGCGTGGGACCACGACGAAGGTCGGCTGTGGCCGCGGCCTGACGACTGGAACGGCGACCTCAACGACATCGATGGGCCGGCGTGGCTCGATGGCGCGGCGGCGGAGGCACGCCGACAGCTGGCGCTCGGGCGCGGACCGGAAGTCCTCGGTCATGGCGACTGGTACGGCGGGAACCTGCGGTGGGACGGCACGCGGTTGCTCGTCGCGCACGACTGGGACAGCGTCATCGTGGGGCGCCTCGGTGTGATCGCCGGTTTCGCGTCGGCCGACTTCGCGACCAACGGCGCGGGGACCGAGCCGAGCGTCGAGGAGTCGGCGACGTTCCTCGACGCGTTCGCAGAGGCGCACGGGACGCCGCTCGACGACGACGCACGTCGGGATGCGTGGGCGTCCGGGCTGTGGCTGCTCGCCTTCAATGCGAAGAAGCAGGTCGCGAAGGGCGAAGCGCTGCGCTCGCTCGATGAGGCGGGGGCGGCTGAACGCCTCGAGCGGCTGAGGCGGTGAGGTGGCCTCGCACCTGATCCTCGTGCGGCACTCGATCTCGCGGCAGCGGGCCGATGTGTCCTCGCACGAGTGGGAGCTGACGCCGGAGGGGCGGGAGCGCTGTGAGGCGCTGGCCGAGCGCCTTCGAGACTACGAGCCGGGCCTCGTTGCCTCGAGCGCGGAGCCGAAGGCGCGGCAGACGGCCGAGCTCGTGGCGGCGCGGCTAGGCCTCGAGGCGTCGGTCGAGCCGGAGCTGGGGGAGCATCGTCGGAAGTCGGAGCCGTGGCTGGCCTCGACGAGTGAGTTCGAAGCGCGGATTCGCGCGCTGCTGCAGCGGCCGGGGCAGCTCGTCTACGGCGAGGAGACGGGCGACGCGGCGGCGGACCGGCTGCAGGCGGCGCTCGACGGGCTGGTGACGCGACACGCCGGACAGACAGTGGTCGCGGTGACGCACGGGACGGTAATGTCGCTGTACCTCGCGCGGGTCGCGGGCCTCGATGCGGTGCGCACGTGGGAAGGGCTCGGGATGCCGGCGTACGCGGTGCTGCGGCTGCCGGGCCTCGAGCTCCTCGAGCTGGTGAACGACCTCGGATAGTCGCTCGCAGGACGGCGACGGACGGACGCCACACTCGTTGTGAGGGCGATAGCGGTCGGAGTATCCTCCCGCGCAAAGGGGGTACTCGATGAAGTCGTACGCGTCCGACCGGCTCCGCAACGTCGTCCTGATGGGTCACAGCGGTTCGGGGAAGACGACGTTGACCGAGGCGATGCTCCTCGCCTCGGGTGCGACGACCCGCATGGGACGCGTCGAGGACCACAACACCGTCTCGGACTTCGACGAGCAGGAGCACGCGCACACCTACTCGGTGTCGGCCTCGGTGATCCCGATCGAGTGGCACGACAGCCGCATCAACTTCATCGACACGCCCGGCTTCCCGGACTTCGAGGGTGAAGTGGTGGCGGGCGTGGCCGCGGCCGACGCCGCCGTCATCACCGTCGACGCAGCGGGCGGCGTGCAGGCGGGCACCGAGACGGCGTGGGGCCACGCCGACGAGGGTTCACTGCCTCGGGTGCTGGTGGTTTCGCGGCTGGATCGCGAGAACGCTGACTTCGACGCGGTGGTGGCGGCGCTGCGGGAGCGCTGGGGGCTGCGCATCGCGCCGCTGGCGATCCCCATCGGCGTGTCGCACGACCTCGGCGGCGCGGTGGACCTGCTGACGGGCGAGGCGCGCCTGGCGGACGGTTCGACGAAGCCGGCGCCGGCCGAGATGGCCGACGCGATCGCGGCCGCCCGCGAAATGCTGGTGGAGTCCGTCGCGGAGACGGATGACGAACTGCTGACGACCTACCTCGATGGGGGAACGATCAGCGACGCGGACCTCGTGCGGGCGCTGCACGACGCGTTCGCGCGGGGCGAGGTGGCGCCGGTCATGCCCTCGAGCGCGACGATGGCGATCGGGGTGCGCGCGCTCCTCGATGACATCGTGCGGGTGTTCCCGTCGCCCCTGGGACGGGAGCACGCCCTCGAGGGTGGCGGCAGCGTGACGACCTCGGCGGATGGGCCACTGGTGGCGCACGTGTTCAAGACGACGGCGGACCCGTTCGTCGGACGGCTCACGTTCATGAAGGTGCTGTCCGGCACGCTGAAGGCGGAGGACCACCCGTTCAACGTGCAGCGGGAGACAGCCGAGCGGCTGGGGCACCTCTACGTCGCCCGCGGCAAGGAGCAGATCGAGGTGTCGGCGCTGGTGGCCGGCGACATCGGCGTGGCGGCGAAGCTGGCGGAGACGCTGACGGGCGACACGCTGGTGGCCGACGCGGCCACGGCGGTGCGCGTGTCGACGATGCCGCTGCCGGTGCCCACCTATCGCTCGGCGATTCACCCGGTGGGGAAGGCGGACGTCGACAAGCTCTCGACGGCGCTTCATCGCCTCGTGGAGCAGGACCCGACGATCCATGTCGAGCGCGACCCGGACACGTCCGAGCAGATCATGACGACGGTGGGCGATGCGCAGGCCTCGATCGTGGCGTCACGCCTCGAGAAGAACTACGGCGTGGCGGTGGAGATCGCTGCGCCTCGGGTGCCGTATCGCGAGACGGTGACGGGGCGGGCGAAGTCCGAATACCGGCACAAGAAGCAGAGCGGCGGCCACGGCCAGTACGGGCACGTGGTGATCGAGATCGAGCCGACGGCGCGCGGGACGGGTTTCGAGTTCGCCGACAAGGTGGTCGGCGGGAACGTGCCTCGGCAGTACATCCCGGCGGTGGAGAAGGGCGTCTCGGAGGCTCTGCCGGAGGGTCCGCTGTCGAAGTCGCCGATCGTGGACGTGAAGGTGACGCTCCTCGATGGGTCGTCGCACTCGGTGGACTCCTCGGAGATGGCGTTCAAGCTGGCGGCGTCGCAGGCGCTGCACCAGGGGCTGCTCGATGCGCAGCCGATCCTCCTCGAGCCGGTGATGGAGATGACGATTCGCGTGCCCTCGGATCACGTGGGTGACGTGATGAACGACATGAGCGGGCGCCGCGGCCACGTGCACGGCATCGACCCGCAGGGCGACTGGAGCGTGGTGACGGCGGAGGTGCCGCTGGCCGAGGTACAGCGGTACACGACGGACCTGCGGGCGCTGACGCAGGGGCGCGGCTCGTTCTCGATGGAGTTCGGTCGGTACGTGGAGATGCCGATGAACGTGCAGGAGCAGGTGGTGCGGACCCTCGCCTCCGTGGAGGCGTAGGGGCTAGACGCCGGGTCACACGTTGCAGCGGTCGCGGCCGCCGATGTCGTGCAGGGCCAGCCAGCGGCCCCCGGCGGACCACGCCACGTCCTGCATCGTCGTCACTACGGCTGACAGCACCGGCCGATCTCCCAGGAGCCCCGTGTCGGGATCGATGAGCTCGAACCCGACGTCCCAGCTCGAGACGGCGATCAGGTCGCCCCTCGGCGACCAGTCGTAGACCCAGAAGCCGCCGAGTTCGGTGGGGATTCGGCGGATTTCTTCGGTCGACAGGTCGAGGCGGTCGAGGCGGAAGCCATCCGGCAGGCAGTAGTCGCCCAGCAGCAGGGCCTCGCTCGGGGTTGCTCCCGGTCCCCAGTCTGCGAAGGCGGTCGCATCGAACGGGCCAAGCGTTCGGACGGGCGTCGCTTGCCAGTCCGTGCCGGGCACCCCGAGATCGAAGATCCCGACCGCGCCCTGGCGGGACGAGAACCAAGTGGCAAGGTAGCGGCCGTCGTTCGACCAGACGGCACTCCAGTGGGGCCCGTCACCCGGAGTGAACGACTGGGCGGTCTCCAGATCGAGCACCTCGAGGTCGCCGTCGATTGTGACGGTTGCGAGGCGCCGTTCGGAGCCGGACCAGACGACGTCGGCGAGGCGATCCGCGAGCGTGGACTCCTGGCCGGTCGGCGACACGTGGACAAGCGAGCGCCACCCGTCGTTCGGCCAGAGGCGCAGCTCGATCCGGCCGGGCGGCAGCGTCGACCCATCGGGGACAGGCACCGCCTGAGGGTGCGGGCCGCTGAACTGGTCACCGACTTCGAGCAGCATCATCGTGCCGCCGGCAAGGTCCAATTCGTAGAGGCCTCGCGTCCAGCCCTCGGGGCCGTCACGGCCACCGACCACAATCCCGACACGCACGATGATCCGGTCGGGCTCGGGCCAGTCGACGACCGCAATAGCGAACGGGAGCACCTGGCGGACCGAGCCGCGCGACGGGTCGATGAGAACGGTCTCGGCGTCGCTGGCCTCGTAGGCGTTCCAGATCGTGCCGATCGCAAGGTCGGAGAATGGGCTCCAGACGAGCGAGTACGGTGACCCATCCTCGGCGCTGAGTGTCCAGAGCTCATCAGAGTCCACGTCATACACGACCGTTCGAATTCTGTCCGTGAACGACGTGGCGCTGGACGGCTCGACGCGGTGCCACTCGGCGCGAGCACGGGCCGTCGCGACTGCGCGGGGGGTGGGCGCGGGGGTCGGGGTGCGCGTCGGGCGGGTGGTGGGGGCGGGAGTCGCCTCGATGGAGGCCTCGGCGATGGGGGTGGGGGTCGCGAGGAGGTCCTCGTCGGCGCAGGCGGCGAGCAGGGCGGCGGTCAGGAGGAGGGGGAGGACTCGACGCATCGGGGCGCCTCGATGGGTGCGGGCGGGGGCTAGGCCTCGTCGGAGACGCCGAGGCGGCCCCAGAGGGTCTGGTACTGCTCCCCGGTGATGGCGCGTCGGAGCTCGCGGCGCTCGAAGGCGCGGAGCTGGTCGAGACAGGCGTGCGCGTCCTCGATGGTGCGGGGCGAGGCGGTGTCGGCGAGGCGGGCCTCGATGCAGCTCCAGACGCCGAGGGTCTCAAGGGTGACGACGCGGCGCTGCCACGGGACGAGGGTGATCGACTCGGGACGCGGGAACTGCGGACGCATGCGGCGGAGCGAGCGGAGCCGCTCCTGCGAGGAGTTGGTCATTTCCACGACGGCGACGAAGGGGCCCGTGTGGGCGTCGGTGCGGGTGTCGATGAGGAGGGTCTTGCGGAGGAGGGGGAAGTAGAGGGAGATGACCTCGGCGTCGCGGATGCTGGCGAGCGCCGTCTCGAGATCCATGTCGAAGCCGCCGTCGAGCATCATGCGCCGTCTCTCCTCGATGTGCCGCTCGGCGTGCCGCCCGGCGCAGTGATGCGCAAGAAGCGATGGCGGCCGATCTTCAGCTCGTCGCCGGGGGCGAGCAGCTCCGCGAACTCCTCGAGACGCTCGCCGTTGCGGGTGACGGCACCCTGCTGGACGAGGCGTCGGACCTCGGAGGCGCTCTTCGCGATGCCGGCGGCGACGAGCACGCGGTCGAGCCGCGCGTCCTCGACGTCGGTGGGGATGGAGAACTCCGGCATGTCCTCGGGCGTCTCGCGGCGCTGGATGGTGGCCTCGAAGTAGGCCTGCGCCTCCTCGGCGGCGGTGCGGTCGTACATCGATGTGGTGATCTCGAGGGCGAGGCGCTTCTTCGCTTCCATCGGCGCGCCGTCGACGAGCGCGGCGACCTCGGTCATCGGGAGCATCGTGAGGAGCTCGAAGTAGCTCGGGAGGGCGGAGTCGGGGAGCTTCATCACCTTGCCGTACATGTCGTTCGGCGAGTCCTGCACGGCGATGTGGTTGCCCTGCGACTTCGACATGCGGACGGTGCCATCGGTGCCCACGAGGATGGGGAGGGTGACGACGACCTGGGGCGACTGCTCGTACTCGCGCTGGAGGACGCGGCCGGCCATGAGGTTGAAGAGCTGCTCGCTGCCGCCGACCTGCACATCGGTCTCCAGAGCGACGGCGTCGTAGGCCTGCATGATGGCGTACATGAACTCGGAAATGTGAATGGCGTCGTGGCGCTCCCAGCGCTTCGCGAAGTTGTCGCGCTCCAGAAACTGGGCAACGGTGAAGTGCGTGCAGAGGCGGACGACGTCGGCGAAGGTGAGCTTCGAGAGCCACTCGGCGTTGCGGCGCACGGTGGTGCGTTCGCGGTCGAGGATGCGGAAGGCCTGGTCGGCGTAGGTCTGCGCATTCGCCTCGAGGGTCTCGAGCGCGAGCATCGGGCGTTCCTTGTTCTTGTCGGAGGGATCGCCGACGAGGCCGGTGAAGGTGCCGATGAGGAACGTCACCTCGTGGCCGAACTCCTGGAACTGGCGCAGCTTGCGCATGGTGAGGGTGTGGCCGAGGTGGAGGTCGACGGAGGTGGGGTCGTAGCCGCAGTAGACCTTGAGCGGGCGATCCTCCTCGAGGCGAGCGCGCAGCTCGCGCTCCATCGAGCGGCGGGTGGCCTCGTCGCCGAAGTCGGTGCCGCGCATGAGGACGGCGAGCTGGTCCTCGACGGGCGCCATCTTGCGGGGGCTCACGAGGCGCCTCCCGGGCTCGATGCGGGGTGTGCGGCGACGTACGCGCGCGTGTCTTCGACATCGGCGTTGATCTGGGCAACGAGGGCATCGATGCCGTCGAACTTCAGCTCGTCGCGGAGGCGGTGCAGCAGCTCGAGCGTGAGCACCTCGCCGTAGAGATCTCCCTCGAAGTCGAGGAGGTACGGCTCGACGCGCCGCTCGTTGCCGCCGAAGGTCGGCGACGTGCCGATGTTGGTGGCGGCCGTGAAGACGCGACCATCCGGCAACGTCACGCGACCCACGTAGATGCCGTTCGGGGGGAGGGCGCGATCGGCGGCCACGCCGATGTTGGCGGTGGGGAAGCCGATCGAGCGACCTCGAGCGTCGCCGTGAAGCACCGGGCCGCGCAGGGTGAACGGCCGGCCGAGCAGCGAGGTGACGAGGTCCATGTCACCGGCGGCGAGCGCGCCGCGGACGCGGGTGGAGGAGACGCGGTCGTCGAGCTCGTGGTGGAGCGAGACGCCGATGACCTCGAAGCCGATCTCGGCACCGAGCTCGGTCAGACGGTCCACATTGCCCTCGCGGCCGCGCCCGAGGGCGAAGTCCTCGCCGACGACGATGAGGCGCACGCGAGCCTCGTCGTGGAGCACGCTGACGAAGTCGCGCGCAGAGACCTGGGCGAGCTCCGACGTGAAGTCGATGACGGACACGAACTCGGAGCCGGCGCGCTTGAGGTGCTCGACGCGCTGCTCCAGGGAGTCGATGTAGAGGAAGGGAGTGCCGGGGCGGAGGACGGTGATGGGGTTGGGGTGGAAGGTGAGGGTGCCGCCGGTGAGGCCTCGGGACTTCGCCTCGTCGAGCATGCGGGCGATGAGCTGCTGATGGCCTCGATGTACGCCGTCGAAGACGCCGATGGAGAGGGCGTGGTCGCCGGGGGTGACGCTGCGCTTGAGCTGCTCGCGTAGGAGGAGCATCTAGGCCGCTCCCTCGGCGAGTGCGCTCGCCCGCCGGAGGCGTCGAGGCTCGCGCCTCGACGAGGGGGTCACCCCTCGGGGGGGGCGGCCCGCCCGCCCGCCCATTCTGGAGGGGGGGGCTCCGCCCCCACGCCCCGGCCGGAGCGCCGCTGGTGGCTCGAACGTCCCAGCTCCTCGGCGGCAGTGCAGCTCAGTACGAGCCGTGGCCGCCGCTTCCGCGTGGTGGACAGCCCTCCGGGGTGGCTGCCCGCCCGCCCTCCCCTTCTGGATGTGGGGGCTACGCCCCCACGCCCCCGCCGGGGCTTCGGAGCGCGGTGCGACTTCACGGCGCTGCGAAGCGCTCGCCGGGACAAGTGCGTGACGACCTGCGCGCCTGTGGCGCGGTCGAGCCCCAGCGTTACGTCGACTCGGGCAGGTGACAGGCGACCTGAGTGCCATGCCACGCATCGTAGCGGGGGTGTTCTGTCGCTTGATGGTGGTTATGTGCGTCATTCGAGGTCGAACTCCCCGGAGAGCTCTGCTTCGACCTCGGCGGCGGAGGGGGCCTCGGTGGTACGGACAAGCTCGATGTCGCCGAAGGCGGAGGACTGGGAGGCCTCCAGGTAGCGGGCCTTGATGAGCTCGAGGACGGCCATGAAGTCGACGACGACCTCGATGCGCGAGCGGGCCTCGGAGATGAGCTCGCGGAACGAGACGTGATTCTGACCCTCGAGACGTGAGACGAGGCGCTGGATGCGGTCGCGCAGGCGCACGGGGTCGCGCTGGACGGCCGGCCGCTCCTCTTCCTCGGGCAGGCGCTCGAGGACCTCGCGGAAGAGCTCGACGAGGGAGTCGAGCGACACGCCATCGAGGCCGGTCGGCAGCGGCACCTCGGGAGGCGGCGCCTCGCGGCGGTAGACGGTGCGGTGCTCCTCCTCGAGGCCGCGCAGGTGGTCGGCGGCGCGCTTGAAGCGTCGGTACTCCTGCAGGGCGGCGACGAGGGCCTCGGGATCGGTCTCATCCTCCTCGGAGTCCTCGTCGTCGACGGCCTCGCGCGGAAGGAGGGCGCGCGACTTCAGGAGGAGGAGGCGAGCGCCGACGGCGACGAAGTCGGCCAGCGCGGCGAGATTGATCGACTCGGCGGAGCGGAGCTGCTTGAGGTACTGCTCCGTCACCTCGACGAGCGAGACAGCGGTGATGTCGAGGTCCTCGCGCTCGATGAGGCTGAGGAGGAGGTCGAGCGGGCCCTCGAAGTCGGTGATGTGCAGGACGATCGCGTCGTCGGGACGGTCGGAGGTCGCGTCCTCGGCAGTCGCGTCTCCGGACGTTGCGGCCTCGGTCGTCGTGGCGTCCTCGGTGGGGGCGGACGCGTCGCCGGCCTCGGCCGACACGGGGTCGGCGAGGCCGGCGGCGGTGCGCTCGTCAGGCGCGGTCATGTGGACGGCTCGAGCGGTCGCGATGATCGCGACGGTCTCGAAACGGTCATGCGACCGGCTGCTCGATCGGGGCGAGCGAACGGTTGACGGCGTTGCCGAGGGCGCCGATCTCCCACATCAGCTGACCGAAGTTGGCGGGCGTGAGCGACTGGGCACCGTCCGACAGCGCGTGATCCGGGTTCGGGTGCACCTCGATGATGAGGCCGTCGGCACCGACCGCGATGCTGGCAGCCGAAAGCGGGCGCACGAGGTACCAGTGCCCGGTGGCGTGCGACGGGTCGACGATCACCGGGAGGTGACTCAGGCGCTTCACGAGGGCGACCGCGTTGAGGTCGAGCGTGTTGCGGGTGGCCGTCTCGAACGTGCGGATGCCACGCTCGCAGAGCATGACGTTGGGGTTGCCCTGCGAGAGGACATACTCGGCGGCGAGCAGCCACTCCTCGACGGTGGCGCCCATGCCTCGCTTCAGGAGGACCGGCTTGCCGGTCTTGCCCGCCTCTTCGAGGAGGACGAAGTTCTGCATGTTGCGCGTGCCGATCTGGAGGATGTCGGCGTACTGGGCGACGGCATCGACGTCGCGGACGGAGAGCAGCTCGGTGTCGACGGGCATGTGCAGCTCGTCACCGACCTCGCGGAGCCACTTCAGGGCCTGGAGGCCGAGCCCCTGGAAGGAGTAGGGGGACGAGCGCGGCTTGAAGGCACCGCCGCGGAGGATGTGGGCGCCGGCGTCGCGGACGCCTCGAGCGGCCTCCCACAGCTGGTCCTCGGACTCCACCGAGCAGGGCCCGGCGAAGACGACGGGATGGCCGTCGCCGACGCGGACGCCGTGCGGGAGCTCGACGATGGTGTCCTCTTGATGGACCTCGCGGCTGGCGAGCTTGTAGGGCTTCGAGACGCGCAGCACGTCCTCAACCCCGCTCATGGTGGCGAGCTCGTCCTTGAGCTCCGGGAAGACCTGGCCGAGGACGGCGATCACTCCACGCTGCACGCCGGTGACGCGCTGGCCTCGGAGCCCGAGCTCCGTGAGCCGATCGAAGATGGCGCTGTTGTCCGACTCGGTGGCATCGACTCGCATGACGACGATCATCTGTTGGCCTCCGCACGAGATTCGCTTTCAGTGTGGGCCGCCCCGGCGTCAGCCGCCAGCAGATCCGGGCGCAGGGCCCGGGCGCCCCTGAGGTAGACGTGCACCAACTCGCGAGGCGAGCGGGTGGTGTTCACGTGCATCAGGATGCGCAGGCAGCGGGCGAGACTGCCGGGGACGTTCATCTCCTGGACGCACTCCAGGGCCACATCCGTCCAGCCGGATTGTCGTGCGGCGACGGCCGGGAACTCCGCGTTGAGGTCCGCGGTAGCGGAGAAGAGGATCGATGCGACGTCATCGTGATCGATGTCGTTGAGGCGGACGATCTCGCGGAGGAGCTCGTCTGCGGCCTCGAGGATCTCTTCGCGCGAGTTGGACTCCACGGTGGTTGCACCGCGGACACCGCGCACCTTCATGGGGGAGTTCGTATCGGCTGGTGTCACGTCACGGGTTTCGGCAGCGCTCCCTCGAGGGGGAGCCCGGGTGGCTCAGGAGGCTGGGGGGCTCGAGCCAAACGACGCGGCCAGCGACCAGCGGGCACGCGCGGCCTGGCTCCACATATAGGCGCCTCCCGGCGCCGGGTGGAGAACTGGCTGCGGGTGCTCACTCGGTCCCATGGCCGGTGATCCCCTCCACGAACGTCCGGAGCACATCCGAACGCTGGTCCCGTGGCGTCTCGCCCGCGCGGGCGACGAACGCGCTTCCGATGATGGCCGCGTCCGCGAGCCGACCGGCCGCCTCGACGTGCTCGCGACGCGAGATGCCGAAGCCGATCGCCAGCGGGAGGTCCGTCAGGCCTCGCACCCGCTCGATGAACGGGGGCAGGTCGGCGAACGGCGCCTCCTGCGTGCCGGTCACGCCGGTCACGCTGACGCAGTACAGAAACCCGCTGCCATGCTCGGCGGCGAGCGCGATGCGCTCATCCGTCGAAGTGGGCGCCAGCAGGTAGATCAGGTGCAGGCCTCGTGCCCTCGCGGCCTGCTCCAGCTCGCCCGCCTCTTCCGGGGGCAGATCCACGATGACAAAGCCATCGAGACCGGCCTCGGCGGCATCGCGCGTGAACGCCTCGATGCCGTAGGCGAACAAGGGGTTGGAGTATCCCATACCGAGGATGGGAACACCAACGCCCTCGGCACGGAGCCGGCGGACGGTGTCCCATACGTCGGCGGGGACGAAGCCTTCCTCGAGGGCGCGACCGTAGGCAGCCTGGTTCACGGGGCCGTCGGCGAGTGGATCGGAGAAGGGCATGCCGATCTCGATGGCGTCGGCACCACCCTCGACGGCGGCCTTGATGACCTCGACGGTGGCGTCGCGCTCCGGGAAGCCGCAGGGGGCGAAGATGATGACGGCGGGACGACCCTCGGCGCGGGTGCGCTCGAACATCGAGGCCAGTCGGTCCTCGGTGGAGCCGGTCACAGACTGCCTCGTGCGGCGACGATCGAGATGGTGAAGGCGACGCCGTTGAAGAGCGCGTGGGCGATGATCGAGGTCCACAGCGAGCCGGTTCGGTCGTTCGCCCACGCGAAGAGCACGCCGATGCCGGCGAAGGGGAGCAACACGGACAGCGAGAAGTGGAACGCGCCGAACAGGAGCCCGCTCACGAGGAGCGCGGTGGTGATGGAGCGGGCGTGCCTGAGACCTCGATAGATGAGGGATCGGAAGAACAGCTCCTCGCAGAACGGTGCGAAGACGATCACCGAGATGCCGAGCACCACGAGCGCGGCGACGGGGTCGCTCGATTCGATGGGGAGCGTGTTCCCGCCCTCGACCCGTGACGTGTCGACGCCGAGCTCACGGACCACCGCCAGTGCGGCAGCCCAGAGCGTGAGGATGAAGTACGACCCGAACCAGGCGACGACCACCGGTCCCCAGCTTCGAGGCCGCGTGAAGCCGATGGCTGCCCAGCTGAGTCCTCGTGCGCGCGCGAGCAGGAGCACGATGACGCCGAGCGAGAGCTCGAGCAGGACGGTGGCGGCCAGGAGCGTCGTGTTCAGCCCAGTGCTGCCGGTCGAGAAGTCCAGGAACGCGATGATCGCGGACGCGATGCCGAGGATGCTGAAGAAGCTCAGGGCCGCCAGCGCGAGGCCGAGCCCGACGTCGCGACCGCGCCACTGCGGTGACTCGCCGGGCGGCCGTCCCGAGCCGTCGAGGCGCGTCGGGCCGGGGGCCGCGCGCAGTTCGGCGCCTGACGGGCTCGATGCGGCCGGGTACTCGACGAACATGGTCGGAGCGTATCAGCGCGATGGTATGCGGGGGTAAACGAAGCGTAGGTCTTCTTGCGGACTCGTGGCGCCGGCGGGCCGGCCTCGATACCTCGCCAGCGCCTCGATGGCGAACCCGGACTGCTACTCGTTGCCGGCGGGGCCGGGCGGTCCGTTGCTGCCGCCGCTGGAGGGCGCGGTCGTGCCGCTCGACGGTGGCGGCGTGGCGCTCGAGGCGCCTCGGCAAACGATGATCAGCGGCGAGGCGGCCGGGATGGGCCCACCGCCGAACTGCGCCGTCCACTCGCGGTTCACGAGCGCGGGCGCGCCGGGGATGACGCCGATGAGGCCTCCACCGCTGCGGTTCGCCCAGACGGAGACCGGCGAGCAGCCTCGAGCATTCGAGGAGGCTACGAGGTTCTCGATGGTGCCGCCGCCGTAGACGATGAGGCCGAGGCCTCCGCCCTGCGGGAGGTCGCCGATGATGCCGCTGTCACTCGGGACAGGCGCGCCAGCCGTCGGCGTCGCGCTCGAGGTCGGCGTGGCGGTCACCGTCACGGAAGGGGTGGCGGAGGCGGTCGCGGTCGGGCTGGTCGTGGCCGTAGCCGTGGGTGTGGGTGTGGACGACAGCTGGAGGAACTCGTTGGACACCCAGCCGCTCAGGCCGTTGTAGGCGACGAGCTGCCATGTGATGCCATCGACGGTTTGCTGGCTAGGCAGCACGGAGACGGTCGAGCCATCCGGGATGCAGGTGAGGATGCCGCCGGTGAGGCTGGCGGCGCTGCGCATGTTGAGGCAGTCCCCACCGGCATCGACGGTGGCGGTCTGCGTCGCCTGGAACGCCTCGGTGGCGCCGCCCGGGTTCGCGGGCACGCTCAGCTGAATCGGCGTGTCGGGCGCGGGGTCGGTCGGGGCGGGCGCGGCGGCCGGGGCCGTCGTGTTCGCCTGCGGGAATCGATAGACGTGCACATTGATGCCGGGGTAGCGCGCGGCGCTCTCCATCGGGTCGTAGTCCGTGCGCAATCGGACGACGCCGAGCCACTGGGAGTTCGAGTCGATGACGTCGAAGCGGCCGCCGCCGTAGTTCGCGAAGACGATCGAGGTGTGGAGGCCCGCGTAGTCCGCGAGCGAGGAGGTGTTGGCGTCGCTCGCGAGCTGGATGATGTCGCCGGCTCGCGCCTCGTCGAGGGTGACCTCCACGGCGCCGGCCTCGAGGTAGCCCTGGCGGTAGTCGAAGCCGATGGTGCGGCCGGTGGCCTGCTCGACGACGCGACGCACCCAGGGGAAGCACTGGCCCTCGTAATTGCCGAGGTAGGCGAGGGCCGCCGAGGCGATGGGGTTCGACGACTCGAGGGGCGTGACGGTGACGGGGGCGTCACCCGCACCGGACGTGCCGGCGGCGGCGGCGCGCGCCGTGCCTAGAGCGGCTCCGACGAGCAGCAGCGCAAGGGCGCTGACGAGGATCGATGGGAGGCGTCGGCCGCGGGGGGGCGTGGAGGTCGGCATCGCTCTCGCTTCCTTGCGGTGGCCGGTGGGGAGGCGGCCTCGGAGCTCGGTTGAGGCTAGCGCGTGGCCGCCCCCGTGTTCAAACGCTGTGGACGGTCGCCATGTCGACCTCGATGGCCCGATGGCACCTCGACGGGCGGGTGGGTGCGGGCCTGCCCGATCGGGTGATCCGAGGTGGGGCGCGTCTCGCGATGCTGATTGTGCGAACGGCAACGCATCGAGGCGCGTCGAACGCAGCCTCGTCAGAAGGGACGCATCGAATGTCGGAAGCGGGAAACGCTCTCGTCGAGCTGTCGGAGGGGATTGCGAGCGCGGTCGAGCGTGCGGCGGGGTGGACGGTGCTGGTCGCCGCTCGACGTCGCATCCCGGCCTCGGGCGTCGTCTGGGGCGCGGGCGGGGTCATCGTCACCGCCGACCACGCCGTTGAGCAGGACGAGGACATTCGGCTGCTGCTGCCGGACGAGCGCGAGACGACGGCCGAGCTCGTCGGGCGCGACCCGAGCACGGACCTGGCGGTGCTGCGGGCGGCCGACGCCGCCTCGGTCGCGCCGGCGGAGCAGGTGCCAGCGGACGAGGTGCGCGTCGGGCAGATCGCGCTCGCGGTCGGGCGGCCGGGGCGCGGCGGGGTGCAGGCCTCGATGGGGGTGGTGAGCGCGATCGGGCGACCGCAGATGCGACGCCGGCGCGGACCGGACGCGCTCGTGCGCAGTGACGCGACGCTCTTCCCCGGGTTCTCGGGCGGACCGCTCATCGATGCCTCCGGGCGGGCGATCGGCGTGAACACCTCGAGGTTCCGCCCGCACGACGGGGTCACGATCCCGACGGCCGTCGTCTCACGGGTGGTCGGGGCGCTGCTGGCGAACGGGCGCATCCGGCGCGCGTACCTCGGGATCGGGAGTCACGCGGTGCCGCTGCAGGCGGCACTGGCCTCGAAGGCCGGCGGGCAGGAGAGCGGGCTGCTGATCGTCTCGGTGGAGGCGGGCGCGGCGGCCGAGTCTGCGGGCGTGCTGGTGGGCGACATCCTCGTGAGCGTCGCGGGCGAGGCCGTGCGGGGCACGGAGGACCTGCAGACCGCGCTGGCCTCGGAGCTGGTGGGGGCGGAGGTGCGCCTCGGGATCCTGCGCGGGGGCGAGCCCGTCGAGCTGCAGGCGACGCTGGGCGAGCGGCCGTGAGCGGCGCGCTCGCGACCCTCGAGCGGCCGGGCGTCGCACCCACCGACCTCGAACGCCTCGAACGGGAGACGGTGTGGGACGATGAATCTGAATCGAGTGCGGCGCAGGCGCTGAGCCTCGAGAGCGGCGTCCTGGGAGGCGAGACGGTGCCGGAGCGGCCTCGCATCAGCGTTGCGGTGGT
Organism: Dehalococcoidia bacterium; assembly: GCA_041390625.1. GTDB lineage: Bacteria > Chloroflexota > Dehalococcoidia > UBA2979 > UBA2979 > RBC038. Next base: position 94,428 of record JAWKPM010000007.1, read on the forward strand.
GGCGCCCTCGCCGGCGGTGCGGGCTGGCCTCGCCGACTTCCTCGAGCGGGCCGGCTATGAGGTCGTCGACGTCACGGACGCGGAACTCGATGAGACGGGAGACCCGGACGACCTCGAGGGGACCGACGACGTCGATGTCGTGGTCGCGGACCTCGATGACGCGCTCGGCCTCGAGGGAGCCTCGGATGTGCTGCTGCGCGCGGGCGACCTACCGGTCGTCTTTCTCGCGAGCGGGCTCGACGATGCGGACGCCTCGGTGCGGCGCGCGGCGACCGGCTGGCTGCGGCGCGACGCCTCGGCGGACGAGCTCGACGCGGCGGTACGGGCGGTGGCGGCCGGCCTCGATGTGGTGGGACCGGGGCTTCGTGGCGCCCTCGTCTCGCGCGGGCGCGACGGGGGCGAGCCCTCGCCGCTGACGGAGCGCGAGCGCGAGGTCCTCGAGCTGGTGGCGAGCGGGCTGCCCAACAAGGGCATTGCCCGAGCCCTCGGGATCAGTGAGCACACCGTGAAGTTCCACGTCGGCGCCGTGCTGTCGAAGCTCGAGGCGCAGTCGCGCACGGAGGCGGTCTCGATCGCTGCGCGTCGGGGGCTGATGACGCTCTAGCGCCTCGGCGCCTCGATGGGGTGCGGTTCGGGGCTAGGCCACCCTCGACGTGAACGCTGCCACCTCGAAGATGAGCAGGGCACGGATGCTGGTGGCGCGGCCGGCCGGCAGGCGGCCGAGGTAGCCCTCGAAGGCACGATCAACGCGGCTCGTGAGGTCGGCCTCGGCTTCGGGGTCGAGCGCGAGCGACAGCACGGCGGCGACGGTGTCGGTCCCACCGGCCTCGGCGGCCGGGCGGCGCTCGAACTCGAGCAGCGTGCCCGGCGTCTCCTGCAGCTCGCTGTGCACGATGGCGATCAGCTGTTCGACGGCGACCCAGCCGCCGGGGGTGGCGAAGAGCAGCTCCACGACCTCGGGATCGGCAGGCACGCCGAGGCTCTCGGGGGCGTTCATGCGCCGGTCTTCGCGCAACCAGCGGGCGTAGATGATGCCGAGCGACACGAAGATCATCACCGTCCCGGCGGACCAGAGCAGGATGCCGGCGAGCTGCATGTCCTGCACGACGGAGAGGCCGCCGACCCTCGGCGCGTCGCCGTAGACCTCGAAGATGGCGCCGTCGGCGAGGGCGAAGACGAGGCCGGGCGCCTTCGGGAGGATGAAAGGCACGAAGAGGTAAGCGATGCCGGTGATGTAGGTGAGGCGTCGCGTCCTCGAGTGGCCGACGACCGGCCTCCAGAGGAGCAGCCCGGCGCCCAGCCAGGCGGCATCGAGCAGCAGCGCGCCGGCAGCATGGCCTCGGATGGGGTCAACGAGCGCCGGGGCGTGCGTCGCGAAGAGCACGGCGGCGAAGACGAGCGCGCCGGTCAGCGGGTGCGAGAGGCGACGCCGCAGCTCGGAGGGTGGACCTGCCTCGGCGCTGCCGCCCGGCCACGAGGCGAGCAGCAGCGGCGCGACGGCGAGCGTGAGCAGCAGGTACTGCGCGGCCGCGGCGGAGGCGAGGTAGCCGGCGGCCAGCGTGCCGAGCGGCCAGTCGAGGCTGGCCCAGAGCATGACGAGGGCGAGCGCGAAGAGCCTCGGGCGGCCGGGCGCGGGGCGTCGATGGTCGCGTGCGGCCTCGGCCTCCTCGCGTCGCCGCGCGAGCACGAAGGCACCCACAGCGAGGGCGAGCGCGAGCCAGACGGCGGGGTGCGGACGCCAGGCGCCAGACCATGCCGAGCCGTCGGCGAGGGGCCACCACGCGATGCCGGTCAGCGGGCCCATGGCACTCCAGCCTCGAGGTGGGTGGTCGGCGGGGCCTCGATTGTAGCCGCCTCGTGGCCACGCCTCGGGCGCTGCTACGGTGATCGCGCGATGCAACAGACCTCGATGCGGTACCTCACGCTGGCGGCCGTGCGCGCCCTCGAGTGCAACGGGTGCGGCGACTGCTGCGACTCTCGGCGGACGGATGGGTTCTGGACCTGGCCGGGGCTGCCCGAGGACCGCTTCACCTCGATCGTGGGTGAGCCGCTGATCACACCGCTCGAGCGCGTCGAGGGCGGGTGGGCGCCCCGGGCGTGGCGCGAGGAGGATGCCCTCGAGCTGTCCGGCACGCGCTTCCAGTGCGCCGCCTTCCGGCCGCAGGAGGACGGGCGCGGCCTGTGCGGACGGCACGACCAGCCTCGACCACCGATCTGCGGGCAGTTCCCTGTGTGGGGGCCGCTCGAGGACGAGCTGGCACGCGAGGCCGAGGTGCCGTTGCAGACCGGCTCGCTGCCTCGATGCACGTGGTACGGGATGACGGTGGTGCGGGACGATGACCCTCGGGCGGAGGCATCGGAAGGCGCGGCGCCCGCGAACGATTGACCCGCCTGAGGCGCGTGCGTACGCTCCGCCCGGAACGGGCCTCGATGGTTGCCCAGCAGGGCATCGGCGCCAGGAAGTGGGACAGGCCGTGGACTTCGAACCGGACTACACACCCGAGCAGGAAGCGTTTCGCACCGAGGTGCGGGCGTGGCTCGAGGCGCACGTCCCACGCATCGAGGGCAACCCCGACTCCGACGAGAACTACCCGAAGTATCGCCAGCTCGGCCGCGAGCTGGGCGAGAAGGGCTGGCTCTGGCCGACCGCGCCGGTCGAGTACGGCGGCGGCGGGCTGAGCGTCGACCAGGCGATCGTTCTCGGTGAAGAGATCGACCGCTACGACCTCGGGCTACCGCCTTACTACGACAGCGGCGGCCGCCTCGGTGGCGCGAGCATCCTCGTGTGGGGGACCGAAGAGCAGAAGCAGCGCTTCCTGCCTCAGATCTTCAAGGGCGAGGTGGTGACCTGGCAGCTGCTGACGGGGCCCGAGGCGGGATCCGACCTCGCGGGGACGCAGACGGACGCGCGGCGTGACGGCGACGCGTACGTCCTCAACGGCGAGAAGATCTTCGTCGGCGGGTCGCACGGCGCCGACTACATGTGGACGATCGCGCGCACGGATCCCGATGGCGCGCGCCACCAGAACCTGTCCTGGTTCATGGTCCCGTACGACACCCCGGGCGTGAACGTCGTGCCGATGCAGCTGCTCGGAGACGGCGGCGAGGGCATTGGCGCGGGCTACAAGAACACCGTCTACTTCGAGGACGCGCGCATCCCTGCGGACCATCTCGTCGGTGGCGAGAACAACGGCTGGGCGGTGGCGAGCACGCACCTCGAGCTGGAGCACGGCTCCGGCGGGCGCGTGGGGCGCAACCGCTGGCTGCATCGGATGCTGGACCTGACGCATCGGATGCGACGCGACGGACGTTCGCTCATCGAGCACGACGACGTGCGCGAGCGCCTCGTGGATCTGTTCGTCACGACCGAGGTCTCGCGGCTCTTCGAGCTGCGCAACTTCTGGATGAACCGCAGCCACCTCGACATGACGTACGAGGGGCCGCAGTCCTCGTACTACCGCAAGCTCGGCGGCCTCGAGGTCTCGCAGGCGATCCTCGACATGCTGGGGCCGTACGGGGTGCACAACGACCCCGAGTTCGACCCGAGCGGTGGGCAGGTGGAGGCGTACCAGCGCGCGGCAGTGCAGGCGCTGCACCCGGGCGCGACGGCCGACATCCAGAAGGTGATCATGGCGCGCCGCATCGGCATCGGCCGGGAGGTGCGCGAGCGGGCCGGCAAGACGCTCTCGTAGCGCCTCGACATCGCGCGGTAGACGAAGGGCGGGGGCCTCGATGGACCTGGCGCTGACGGAGACGCAGCAGCTGCTCAAGAGCAGCGTGGAGGACTTCCTCGCACGCGGGGTGACGCGCGAGGCGATCATCGAGGCCTCGACGAGCCCGACGCGGACGACGGACCCGATGTGGCGCACGCCGGCGGAGCTCGGCTGGCTCGGCATGGCCGTGCCGGAGCGCTTCGGCGGGAGCGAGGCGAGCCTCACCGACATCGCGGTGCTGTTCGAGGCGCTGGGCCACGGGCCGCTGCCGGGGCCGCACTTCTCCTCTGGCGTGCTCTCGCCGCTGATCCTGCGCGAGGCCGCCACGGAGGACCAGCAGGCGGAGTTCCTGCCTCGGATCGCCACGGGCGACATCGTGGTCACGCTAGCGCTGACGGAGCCGGAGTGGGACTGGGGCGCGTCGGCGGTGCAGATGCGCGCGGACCGGTCAGGCGACGAGTTCGTCCTCAACGGGACGAAGCTGTTCGTCTTCGATGGTGCGGTGGCCGACCAGCTGATCGTGGCGGTGCGCTCGGGCGACGCGCCCGAGGCGATCTCGCTGCTGATGGTGCCGGCCAGCGCGCCGGGCGTGAGCGTGCGGCCGCTCCAGGGGTGGAACACCTCGGAGGCGGCGGTCACGTTCGAGGGGGTGCGCGTGCCCTCGAGCGCGCTCATCGGCGGCTCGAACCTCGAGGGTGCGGCGTGGGCACCGCTGGAGCGCGCGCTGCTCCAGGCGACGCCGGTGCTGTGCGCGTACTCGGTGGGCGGGGCGCAGGCCGTGTACGACATGTCGGTGCAGTACAGCCGCGAACGGAAGCAGTTCGGGCAGCCGATCGGCCGCTTCCAGTTCGTGCAGAACCACATTGTGCAGCTGGTGAACCACCTCGATGGGGCGCGCTGGACGACCTTCGAGGCGCTGTGGAAGCTCGACGCGGGGCGGCCGAACGCGGACGTCTCGGTGCACCTCGCGAAGCTGACGACGGCGGAGGGCTACGTGCAGGCGACGAACTACGCGCACGAGGTACACGCCGGCGTGGGCGTGATGCACGAGTACGGCCTGACGCTGTTCACGCGGACGGCGCGCTCGCTGTACCACGCGCTGGGCGGGCCTCGATGGCATCGCAAGCGCCTCGGTGAGCTGCTGGCGGCGCTGCCGGTGGAGGCTGAGGCGGCCTCGTAGTCCCCCTTTCCTGTTCGGCGCCACGCATCGCGTTCGTGGTTGTGGGGCGGGCGTAGAATCGCCTCGTCGGGCGCCGGGTGGCGTCCTCGATGGAGGCTTTCACGATGGACTTCGGCTGGAACGAGGAAGAGCTCGCCTTCCGCGAGAAGGTGCGCGACTTCGTGCACACGAACTGGGGCGGTGGCGACATCGAGGAGGAGGGTGACGAGGCCGGCGCCTGGGAGCGGCTGCGCGCCTACCAGAAGGAGATGGCGAAGCAGGGCTGGCTCACGATGGCGTGGCCGAAGGAGTACGGCGGCCAGGCCGCCAGCTTCATGGAGCAGATGATCTTCGCCGAGGAGAGCGCCCTCGTTGGTGCGCCGGGCAGCCAGGGCCTGGTCGGGCCGACGCTGATGATCCACGGCACCGAGGAGCAGAAGCGCGAGCACCTGCCCAAGATCGCGAACGCCGAGACGGTGTGGGCGCAGGGCTACTCGGAGCCGGGGTCGGGCTCGGACCTCGCGTCGCTGCAGACGCGCGCGGTGCGCGACGGCGATGAGTTCGTGCTCAACGGGCAGAAGATCTGGACCTCGGGCGCCCACCACGCGGACTGGATCCACGTGCTGACGCGGACGGACCCGGACGCGCCGAAGCATCGAGGCATCTCGTACTTCATGGCGCCGATGGACACGCCCGGCATCACGGTGCGGCCTCTGGAGCAGATGCACGGCGCGCACGGCTTCAACGAGACGTTCTTCGAGGACGTGCGCGTGCCGGCGAAGAACATGATCGGCGAGGAGAACCGCGGCTGGTACGTGGCGACGACGACGCTCGACTTCGAGCGGTCGGGTGTGGGGCGCGCGGCGGCCGTGGCGATGTCCCTCGGTGCGCTGCTCGACGGGCTCGCGGAGGGCCTCGAGGGCTCGAGCGCGGAGCTCAACGGTCCGCAGCGGCACGCGCTGGCGGAGTGGAAGATGGAGGCCGAAGTCGGCCGCATCATCGGCTACCGCGTGGCGTGGATGCAGTCGCAGGGCCGCGTGCCGAACTACGAGGCCTCGATGTCGAAGGTGTTCAACACGGAGTCGACGCAGCGCGGAGCGCGGCGGGCGATCAACATCCTCGGGCTGCACGGTGCGCTGAAGCCACAGTCGGCCCACTCGGTCCTCGATGGCCGTTTCTGCCAGCTGTACATGTCGAGCGTGGCACGCACGATCGCGGCCGGCAGCAGCGAGATCCAGCGGAACGTGATCGCGACGCGCGGGCTGGGGCTGCCTCGAGGCTAGCCGCGGGGCACCTCGAAAGTGACGAGCGCGAGGCTCGGGTGGTGACGCCGCCCGGGCCTCGTTGTTCGCCGAGCACGGGATGATGCCAGTGGAACAACTTCGGTCGTGCAAGGCAGGGCTCGCGTGATCGCCCTGCTTCGGCGGTCGCGCGCGGAGACAGCGCCGTTCCTCGGGCCGGACGGCGGCGTCCTCGATGGCAGCATCGCCGAAGCGGGCTACGTCACCCTCGGTGGGGTGCGGCAGTGGGTGATGGTTCGCGGCGCGAACGTCGCGAATCCCGTGCTGATCTTCCTGCACGGGGGACCGGGGTTCTCCGAAACGAGGCTGTTCCGCCACTTCAACTCGGCCCTCGAAGAGGCGTTCACGGTCGTCTACTGGGATCAGCGAGGCACGGCGAAGTCCTTCAACTCGGCGATCCCGCGGGCCTCGATGACGGTGGAGCAGTTCCTGCTCGACCTCGATGCGCTCGTGGAGGACGTGCGTGCGCGCCTCAGGACGGAGCGCGTGACGCTATTCGGGCACTCGTGGGGGTCGGCGCTGGGCGTGCTGTACGCGCATCGATTCCCGGGAAAGGTGGCGGCGTACGTCGGCAGCGGGCAGGTAGGCGACTGGCCGGCAGCGGAGACGGCCTCGTACGCGTACGCGCTCGGAGAGGCCGGCCGGCAGCGCAACCGCGAGGCGCTGAAGACGCTGCGAGCGATCGGACCGCCGCCCCACACGGCCCAGGACCTGTGGGTGCAGCGGACCACGCTGCAACGTCTCGACGGGCAACTGAGCGCAGGGGCGATGTGGCGCCTCGGACGGATCTTCCTCGGTGGCGGCGAGTACTCGGTGCTCGACCTCGCAAAGCTCCTTCGCGGGTTCAAGTTCTCGCTGGACGCGATGTGGAGCGAGGTGTCGCGCATCGACCTGAACGAGCTGGCGCCGCGGCTGGAGATGCCGGTCTTCTTCTTCCTCGGACGGCAGGATCACTGGGTGCCGGGCGAGATCAGCGCAGCGTACCTCGATGCGCTCGATGCGCCCTCGAAGGAGCTCGTTTGGTTCGAGCAGTCGGGGCACGAGCCGTTCGCCGACGAGCCCGAGAAGTTCAACGCCTCGATGCTCGAGCTGGTGTGGCCAGTGGCGAGGGCGGCTGGGCGAGGGGCGTCGCTACCTCGGGAGTGACGAGCTCGAGTGTGGTGTCGCGCCTCCTCGACCTCGTTGGGCGCCGAGCACGAAGAGCGCGCGCCAGGCGATGAGGAGCGCGAGCGGCATGAGGCCGGCGACGATGTAGAAGGTCCACGGGCTGAAGCGCGCGAGGAACGCCGCGCGGAAGAGGACGGCCAGCGGGAAGGCGATGAGCCAGGCACGTGCGGTGAGCCGCGGCACAGCGGCGAGCGTCGCGGGTGGCGTGGCAGTGGAGCGCATGGTGAGCGCGAAGGCGACCAGCCACGCGAGGAGGAACGGAGCCGCGGTACCCAGGACGGCGCCGACCGCCTCGATGCCGGTCGCTTCCTCGTGGGTGCGCCGACCGAGAATGGCGAAGAGGACGAGTACCGCGAGGTCGCCGGCGAGGAGCAGCATCGTGCCTCGATCGGGGCGGGTCATGCCTCGAGCCTCCGTTCCAGTTCCAGCGGATGCTGAGGCGACGGCACCTCGACATCAGGATAGCCCTCGGGGCGGCGAGCCTCGAGGCCGCGGCCTCGGGAGGAAGCCGCCCGCGAGGGCGGCTTCCTCGGTTCGTCCGGTTCGTCCCGGCGGCTAGGGGCGGTCGATCCGGAACAGCAGCACGTGCCCGAACTCGGGCTCCTCGACGGTACCGGCGGGCTGCATGCCGGCCTTCGTCGCGACGCGGATCGAGGCGTCGTGTCCCTCCGGAATGGTGGCCTCGACGGCGGTCACATCCGGCTGGGTGAAGGCCCAGTCGACAAGGGCACGGGCGAACTCGGTGGCATAGCCCTGACCCTCGTGCCGTGGGTAGACCGAGTAGCCGAGCACGACGACGCCTCGCTCATCGGGGCCGAAGCCCAGCCCCCCGGCCACCACGGCGGTCTCGAGATCGCGGTCGACGCCGACCCATGACCAGGGCCGTTCGCCCTCGTGTTCGTGTAGCCAGTCTCGGATGGGGGGAAGGGCGTCCTCCATGAGCGGCGGGACGGGCTCGCCGGCCGGGATTGCGCCGCCGGTGAGTCGCTGGAACGCGGGCCGATCGTGTGTGAGCCATGCGTCGATGACGGGCACGCTCAGGGGTCGCAGCGTGAGCCGCGCGGTCTTGATGATGGACAACTGGGGTCTCCTCGAAAGTGCCGATGGTGTGCGCCGCCGACCCGAGGCGGGCAGGCGAGCCTTACGCGATTCGCGCTCGGACCATGACAGGCGTGAACAGAGGCACTCCGAGGAACAGATGTGATCGAGCACGAAGCATCGTGGTGGCTGAGCGCGACGTCAAGCTCGGAGTCGACGAGGACGGTGACGGGCCGGCGATGGCACCTCGACCGGTGGCGGTCGGGACCTTGCGCCCTCGGTGGACGGGGTAGCCCTCGATAGCGTCGACGCCGAATCGGGCTGGCGGGTCGAAGGAGCGGACGATGTGGAGCGCGACGCGGCTGACGGCCTCGACGTTCGGTCTGCTGGCGGGCCTCGGCGGCCTCCGTCACGGCATCGGCGAGGTGCAGCAGGGGAACGTGCGGCCGGACGGGCTGTTCATCGAGTCGTGGACCTCGGGGCCGATCGCGGAGCACATGGACGGTGAGCCCGGCCTGACCATCGTGCCGAACATGGTGGCGACGGGCGTGCTGGCGCTCATCGCCTCGGTGGCCGTCGTGGTGTGGGCGGCGTGGTTCGTGCAGCGGCGGCACGGCGGGCTCACGCTCACGGCGTTCTCGGTGGTGATGCTGCTGGTGGGCGGGGGCGTCGGCCCGCCCGTGGTGGGGATGCTGGCGGGATGGCCCGGGCACGCGACCGGAACGCCCGAGCGCGCGTGGCCAGCGCGGCTGCCGGCATCGATGCGGCGCGCACTGGCCTCGAGCTGGCCGTTGGTGTTCGCACTGGCGGCGGCCAACGGGCTGTTCCTCTTCGTGATCTCGCTGGCACTGCTGTTCTGGTTCGACGTGACGAACGCGGACCTCTTCCTGTGGAGCTTCTATCTCTCGGTGGTGCTGCTGGTGGCGGCCTCGATGGGGGCGATCGCGCGAGACGCTGCCGGCCGCTCGTTGGTCGTCTCCGGCGAGGTACGCTGATTCCTCGATTCCTCGATTCCTCGACCCTCGGTGTCGAATCCAGCGTGCCTCGATCGTCATGTCTTCGGAGGCGAGACCATGCACTACGTCCTGCTGATGTATGGCGAAGAGGCGAAGGGTGAGACGCCCACACAGATGCCGGCCGAGCGCGCGGCGGAGTGGGCGACGTTCTGGCAGGAGCAACCGCTGAAGAGCGTGCTGCACAGCTGGGGCGCGCTGATGCCGACAGCGGTCGCGCGCACGATGCGCGTCGATGAGCCGCCCACGCCGGTCGTGACCGACGGGCCCTTCGCCGAGACGAAGGAGCAGCTGGGCGGCTTCATCATCGTGGAGTGTGACTCGATGGACGAGGCGCTCGAGTTCGCGGCGCAGGTGCCGTGCGGGCCGCACGGCTCGATCGAGGTGCGGGCGCTCTCGGACCTCGGCTAGCGCGGCGGTGCCTCAGGCCTCGGGAGGGGTGCGGGCCTCGTTTTGGCGCCCCCGGGAGGATTCGAACCCCCGACCTACGGAGTAGAAATCCGCTGCTCTGTCCACTGAGCTACGGGGGCACGCCTGCCTCGATCCTACGATGCGCCTCGGACGTCGAGGTAGCGGGGAAGTGCCTCGGGGCTAGGCGGGGGCGTCCGGGCGGAGCTCGGGCGGGGTGAAGCCGTCCGGGACGTACTCCATCAGGGCGCGGACCTCGTCCCAGGGTGGGGTCTTCGTCCAGCGACCGCCGAACCACCTCGAGACGCGGAAGCTGCCGGAGACGAGTCGCATGCGGCCGGGGCTGTCGCGCTGAGCCTGGCGCAGGGATGGAGCGTTATGGGCCCGGACGACGCCGGCAGAGAGCCACTGGCCTGTCCGGATGCGATAGAGGGAGCCGTGGTAGCCGCCTCGGTAGGAGAGGCCTCGGCCTCTGTACTCAGGCACGATCTCGAGGTCGTACGAAGCCTCCACGTGCTCGGCGAGGCGTCCGCCGAAGCGGTACTCGGGCATGCGGAAGACGCGAGCTCGGTTCGTGCTCCAGCCGATGAAGGTTTTCTCGCCGTTCTCACCCTCGATGGTCTTCAGCGTGACACGCCCACCCTCGAGATCCTCGCTGAGGAACGAGACGAGGTACTCGAAGTCGATGTCGGGATGCATGCGGGGGCGGAGCTTGTGGAGGTCCTCGACGGTGAAGACGACCTCGGAGTCGATGGCGCCGGGACCGGACTCGCGGTCGTCGACGAGCTCGGTGAGGTAGTTGAGCGTCACGAACAGCCGCTCGGAGTAGTAGATGGGGCTGACCGCGCGGGCCACGAGGTGCTGCGCGACGTCTCGGACGCTCATGAAGCTGCGCAGGTAGCGGAGACGCGCGAGCCGTGCCCTCATCGGCGGAGTGTCCGGAGATCATGCATGGCGGCGAACCTCGATGTTGGCGCGGGGTCCGAGATGCCTCGTGATTATGTCGGATCTCAGAGCGGTTCGCGGCGCCTCAGAACGCGAGGTAACGGAGCCAGAGATAGAGGGCGCTGACCGACACGGTGGTGACGGTGGCCACCAGCCCGTAGCGCAGGAACGACCAGAACGAGATCGGATGGCCGGCGCGGGCGGCGAGGTTCGCGACGAGGACGTTGGCGGAGGCGCCGATGATCGTGAGGTTGCCGCCGAGGTCCGCGCCCATCGCCAACGCCCACCACAGGACGTTGCCGCCGTGGCCGAGGTCTGTCTGCATCTCCGAGATCACCGGGAGCATCGTCGCGGTGTACGGGATGTTGTCGACGATGCCCGACAGCACCGCCGACACGCAGAGGATCAGCATGGTCGCGACGGTGGTGGACCCGCCGGCGGCGTCGCCAGCGCGCCGACCCACGGCCTCGAGCACGCCGTGCTCGTCGAGGGCGCCGACCACGATGAAGAGGCCGATGAAGAAGAAGAGGGTGCTCCACTCGACATCGCGGAGGGCGTGGTGGGGATCCTCGCGGGTGAGCAGCAGCAGGGCTGCCGCGCCGGCGAGCGCGACCGTCGACGGCTCGTAGTCGAGGGCGCCGTGCAGGAGGAAGCCCACCACGGTCGCGAGCAGGACGAGCCCAGAGAGTCGCAGCCTCCCTCGATCGGTGATCAGCTCGCTGTCGTCGATCTCCATGACGCGCGCGGCGACGCCGGGCGCGGCCGCCATCTCGCCTCGGAGCTGGATGCGGACGACGACGAGATAGACGAGCAGCGCGAGCAGGGCGCCGGGACCGACACCGGTGGTGAAGTCGAGGAACGAGAGGCCGGCGTGGGAGCCGATGAGGATGTTCGGCGGGTCTCCGATGAGGGTCATGGTGCCGCCGATGTTGGAGGCAATGGCTTCGGCGACGAGCATCGGCGCGACGGAGACTCCGAGGGTTTGCGCCACCACGATCGTGACGGGGCCGACGAGCACGACGGTCGTCACGTTGTCGAGAACCGCCGAGAGCACCCCGGTCACGAGGCAGAGCATCACGAGAACGCGGAGCGGGTCGCCTCGAGCGGCCTTCGCGGCTCGGATGGCGAGCCACTGGAAGACGCCGGTCGCGGCGAGCGTGTTTGCGATGATCATCATGCCGACGAGCAGCAGGATGACGTTGAGGTCGATCGCCTCGAAGGCCTGCTCGGAGTCGAGCAGGTGGAGGAGCAGGACGGCGGCCGCACCGAGGAGCGCGGCGGTGGTCTTGTGCACGCGCTCGGAGACGATGAGCGCATAGGTCACGACGAAGACGGCAACCGCGAGGCCGGCTTCGCTCATCAGCAACACATGGCACTGAGGTCAGGTGTCACGGCGCCAGTGTGCGCCTCGCCCATCGCACGATCCAGCGGCGGTGCAGGCGTGGCCCCGAGGCCTCGCTAGCGGGTGAGGAGGCGAAGGAGCTCGACGGCGGTGACGCCCACGGCGAGGCCGGCTGCGATCGAGATCACGTGGCCGGAGTAGAGGCGGGCGGCGATGCCGGCGACGACGGCCGCGCCGAACCAGACGTTCACCACGATCGCGAGGAACGAGATCAGCGCGTAGAAGAAGAGGCCCGCGCGGTTGCGCAGCAGGAAGTCACGCATGCGCGGCCTCCTGCCGGACGGCGAGACGGAGGAGCGCGGTATCGGGCGTCACGCGGTGGCCGACGAGGTCGCGCGGAGGATCGCCCTCGATGACGGCGCAGGGGACGAAGACGTCGACCTGGCTGCCTCGGCCGATGAAGCCGAGCACCTCGCCGGAGGCGTGGCGGCCTTCGCGATCCGACGCCTCGAAGAAGCGGTTCAGGAAGCGGTCCATGATGATCACGAGGTAGCAGGGGCTCGGCCAGCCCTCGGGCGTCCACGACAGGATGATGCGCTGGTTGTGGGAGAGGAAGCCCTCGAGGTGGCGCTCCCACCAGCCGGCGAAGCCGAGCAGACGGTCCGAGAGCGTGACCATCGCGACGTTAACCGCGTCCATGACATCGACGCGGTGGAGCGTCGAGGCCTCTATGGCGGTCGGGGCGAGGACGTGGTGGTTGTCGTACGGGCCCACGAACACGCCGAGCTGGGCGTACGGCGCCTCGAGGTTCAGCGGCGTCTTCACCTGGCGGTCGCCCTTGTCGCAGTAGACATCGTCGCCGATGACTTCGCGGACGTAGACCACAGTGCCGTTCACGGGCGACCAGAAGCCGCTCGCGTCGACGCGAGGCGCGGGCCGGAACGCGCGGCTGTAGTGGTAGGTCCGGATCCAGAACTGCACGCCGAGCATGCCGAGGACCAGAACGCCCATGAGGGCGACGTGCATGCTGCCTCGCCTTCCGCGGCCGTCACCGAGGTGGCGGCCTGACGATTGATCATCGGCCGAAGCCGCCTCTGCCGCCAGCCGCGTGCGGGCGGGGCTAGGCGCGAGCGGCGCAAGGTGCGACGATCGGCCTCGGTCGTCCGCAAACGGCGGCCACTCGATTCGACGCGAACTCGAACCCACGCGACTGGAGGCTCGGATGGTGCGACTGCGGCACATCGAGCAGCGCCAGTTCCTGCCTCGAACGACGCTCGACGAGGTGTGGGAGTTCCTCGCGAATCCTCGAAACGTCGCGGCGGTGAGCCCGCCCGAACTGGGGCTGCGGGTGACCTCGGAGCCGCCGGTGCGCGTCTACCCCGGCCTGATCGTGACGTACGAGCTCGAGGTGCTGCCGCGGCTGCGCTGGCACTGGGTCACCGAGGTCACGCACATTCGCGAGGGCCGACTGCTGGTCGACGAGCAGCGCTTCGGGCCATTCCGGATGTGGCACCACGAGCATCACCTCGCGGCACATGACGGCGGGGTCGAGGTCCGGGACCTCGTGACCTACGCGCTACCGCTGGGGCCGCTCGGCGTGATCGCAGACCTGATGCTTGTCTCGCACCGGCTGGAACGGGTGTTTGCGTTCCGCCGCCGGGTGCTCGCGCAGCGCTTCGGAGCGCCGCAGCTCGCGACGGACTAGTCGGGCCTCGCGGCTCGAACGGCCTCGGTCGGACCGAGGCGCCTCGGTCAGCTCGCGCTGCGGGTCTGGACCTTCATCAGGCCGCCGACGACTTTGCGAACGCCCACGACCTCGACGCCCTCGAGGTGCGGGCTCGTGGTGAGGTACTTCTGCACGACGCGGCCGACGGGCTGCGCCATCATCACGGCGAACATCGTCATCGTGAACGCGTTGCCGAAGCGACCCGAATCGCGATGCATCGCCGCGGTGGCGGCGCCGGCACCGAGGAAGCCCGCGACGGCGAGATTCGTGCCGCAGAGCGGTGAGACCGCGAGCGAGGCCTGACCCTGCTGGAGGCGCTGCAGCGCCTCGGCGGCGGCGTCACCGAGCTCGTCAGGACTCACGTCGCCGAGCAGGAAGAAGCCGTTGCCGGCGGCACGGCCGGCGATGCGACTCGGGCCGTGGCGGGCGAAGAGCACGGCCACGGTTGCGTGCTCGAGCGCATGGTTGCGCCGGACGGACTCGAGCCATCGTCCTGCAATCGATCCCAGCACGTGGTCGTCCTTCCGTTCGCTCGCATCGTGCGCAAGGGGCAATCCAGCGGATTGCTCGGATTACGTCGTGAGTGTGAAGCGTCACGATCCAGTATAGGGAGCGCGCCTCGATGGCCGCGTCAGGGGATCGGCGTGGTCTGCCGAGGCGCCAATCGAAGCGTCAGTCGACGCGGCTGACGCCGGGGGCGCCGACCTCGAAGTCGGCGTCCACCTGGACGCGCACGGTGACCTCGGGACCGCCGTTCGGCGAGGAGATGTGGAGCGTGCCGGAGGCGCTCGAGGCCGGGAGCAGCGTCGGGTTCACCGTGATCTCGATGACACCGATGTCGGTGCACTCGGTGCGGCAGGAGACATCGCTACCGAGGGCCACGCCCGCCGGTGGGTCGGCGACGACCCAGTTCTCATCGCCAACGGCCGACCACGAGAGGATGCCACTGCCGCCGTTCGAGACGCGGATCGTCGCGCGTGCGTCATCGGGACGGCCGTTCAGGTTCACCGTGACCCTCGAGCCGTCGACACGCATCGATGGCTGCCCGAGGACCTGCGAGGCGAAGCCCGGCACGACGTTCGGTGTGGCATCGACGTGTGCTGGCTGGGGCGTCGGCATGTCCATCGCGGCGTAGGGGAAAGAGAAGTTGGCCAGCGAGAGGGGAGTGAACCACTGCGGCAGCGAGGTGTTGGGCAGGCTGGCGGGCACGGGAGTCCACAGCACCGAGCCGCCGGCCGAGGCCGGGCGCGCCATACAGCCCCACACGAGCTCCTGATAGGGATAGCGGTTCCTCGACTGGGTGCCGTCGCAGTTGTAGCCGGCACGCGGCCAGCCCCCGAAGGACGGGTCCTGCGGGTGGTTCGATGAGTTCGCGCCGGGGCCGGTGAAGCCGTTGTAGGACCAGGTCGCGAAGTACCAGTTCTCGAGGATCGCGGGATCCGAGCCGTTGTCGGTGCCGGCGATGGGGCGGAGGTCGGGCGCCTGGTTCCACTTGTCGGCGAGGATCGCGGCGCCTCGGGCGATGTTGTAGACGTAGTGCGTTGCGACCGCGGTCTGGTTCGCCGTGGGGCGCTCCTCGTTGCCGAGCGGCACGGTCATGCCGGTGGTCACCTGCATCACGCCGTGACCGCAGTCGAAGGAGACGAGGGCGGGGCCGCCCGACTCGAACGGGACGCTGCGCGACGCCATCGTGAGGTTCGACTCGACCCATGCGACCGCCTTCAGCAGGGTGGCCGGGACGCGCGCCGGTCCATCGGTGCGCGCACCGCGCGTGCCGACCTCGATGGCGGGGAGGCCGAAGAAGGCGTCCCCGGGGAAGAGCTGGTTCAGCGACCCGGCGTCGATGGCCTGGAGGTAGCGGGTGCGGGCCTGCTCGGCCTCGTAGGAGTCGGGGTTGCGGAGGAACGCACAGGCCTCGGCACGGGGCACACCGCCCCTCGATGGCGCGAGGGCCGCGACCATCATCGCGAGGAGGGCGACCGCCGCCAGCGAGAACAGGTGACGCCTAGCCACGGGCGGACCAGCCCAGGTAGATGACCTCGGTAGCGGCGGAGAGCGCGAATCGCTCGCCATCGGCGGAGATCACGACCATCGTCTCGCGGCCGGGCTCGTAGGACGTTGCGCCATCGAAGGAGCGGGCGGCGAGGTACTGGCCGTCAGGGCTCCAGCCGAGCGGGACGTCGAAGCCCTCGGTGGGGGCGGCGAGCGGCTCCTCGGTGCCGTCGGCGAGCGAGACGGTGGCGGCCGGGGCACTCGAGTCCGGATACGCCTCGTAGCCGACGGTCACGGCGCCGCCCTCGGGCATCCACACGGGACCGAACTGCTCGGAGCGGGCGGCGGCGGTCGCGTCGCCGAGCCTCGACGTGCCATCGGCGACGGAGACGACGTTCAGGCGGTGCACCCAGCGCTCGCCGAGCAGCTCAGGTGCGAGGTAGGAGACCTCGGTGCCGTCGGGCGAGAGTCGCCAGTCGCGGGCGATCTGGTCCGAGGCGTGGGCGACGAGACGCGGCTCGCCACCCTCGCGGACGGCGAGGAGGTCGGTGCCCTGCGTCGACAGCGTGGCGATCACGATCTCGCCCTCGGGCGTGACGCCGGCGGGGAAGACGCCGAAGTCGCCTCGATAGGTGTAGGCGGGGCGGCGGATGCTCGTGGCGAGATCGACGCGGACGATCTCCTGCGTGCCGTCGCTGCGGGTGCTGCGGTAGACGAGGGCCTCGCCCGAGGCGTCGAAGACCGGCTGCACAAGGAGGTCGGCGTCACTGGCGAGCCGGCGCTGATCGCCGGTCTCGAGATCGAGCAGCCAGAGCTCGGCGGGCTCGTCACGCCTCGGGCGGCTCGATGGCGGCAGGACGGTGTAGGCGGCGCGCGAGCCGGCGACGGAGAAGGCGGGGTTGATGCCCCAGCCCTCGACGTGGTCGATGGTGGCGACGAGACGGCGGTCGGTGAGGTTACCGGGCTCAGCGATGAATACGCGGTCGGCGGTGGGGCCGAACTCGGCGTAGGCGAGGCCACCGGTGGAGGCACTCGACTGCACCTCGACGCCCGGGCCGTTGCCACCGCGGGTGAGGATGATGCCGAGAGCCACGAGGAGGGCGAGCGCGGCCACAGCCGCAGGGACGACGGAGCGCACGCCGAGGCGGGACAGGGGCATCGCAACTCGCTTCGCGACCGGGTCCCCGCCGCCCGCGGTCGAGTTCGATGGCTGGTGGGCCGTAACAGTCACGATAGGGTCGGCCCTCGGGCGGGTCAACGCGACCGCTGATACTGTGGATCCATGCTCCTTCGGTACCTCGGGGTACTGGCCGACGCGCCGCTGGCGTACCTGATGCTGGTCGGCGCGTTTGTCTTCTCGATGCTGGTGGGACTCACGTTCCACGAGTTCTCGCACGCCTATGTCGCGAACGGCCTCGGTGATCACACGGCGGCACGGCGGGGTCGCCTGAGCCTGAACCCGATGGCGCACTTCGACCCGATCGGCTCGACGATGATCCTGTTCATCGGCTTCGGGTGGGCGAAGCCGGTGCCGGTGAACCCCTACGTCACGGCGAATCCGAAGCGGACGATGGCGCTGACGGCGCTGGCCGGCCCGGCCTCGAACCTGGTGGTGGCGGGGCTGGCGGCGGTGCCGATCAAGGCCGGCCTCGTGCCGTTCTTCCACCCGTTCATCAGCCCCTCGATCGCGAGCTTCGCGGCGGAGATCTGGGCGGCGTCGCCCGAGAACCTGATCGGGCTGTTCCTCGGGACCGTGGTGCTGCTGAACGTGCTGCTGGCGGTGTTCAACTTCCTGCCGCTGGCACCCCTCGATGGGTTCAACGTCGCGGTCGGGCTGCTGCCGGACGACCTCTCGAGGACGCTGCAGAGCTACGCGGCGTGGGGTCCGGGCATCCTGCTGCTGCTGATCTTCATGCCGTTCCTCTCGAACGGGCAGTTCAACCCCCTCTTCGACGTGATGGGGCCGGCGATCGACTTCTTCCTGCGCGTCTTCACGGGCGACGCGGGGCAGGTCACGGTCGTCTAACGGCGGGCCTCGTGACGTCGGACGTGGCCTCGGGCGGGCGGACGGGCGTCCTCGGGCGGACGCTCTATCGAGCGCGGCAGTTCTTCACGGGCTTCCGCACCATCCTCGTGCCGTCCGAGGTGCGCATCGCGCGCGAGCTGCTGACGCCGGCGGAGCTGGTGCTGTTCGCAGGCATGGAGCCGCGCGACCGCCGCCACTCGATGAACGTGCTGCTGTGGCTGAGGCGGACGGCAGACCTCGAGGGGGCGCCCGCGCCCTCGAAGATGCTCGAGGCGGCGGCGCTGCTGCACGACGTCGGCAAGGGACGGATGCACGTCGTCGAGCGGGTGGCGTTCGTGATCCTCAACGCGGTCGCGCCGGGGCTCGTCGAGCGCATCGGGCAGCCGGACGGGCCTCGATGGCGGCAGGGGCTGTGGCGGCTGCGGCACCACGGACGGCTCGGCGCGGAGATCCTGACCTCGGCGGGGACGGACCCGCGGGTGATCGCGCTCGTGCGGGCGCACACTGAGCACACCCCGGCGAACGACCTCGAGGACGAGTGGCTGCGGCGGGCCGACCGCGCCTGCTAGGCGGATCGGGCCTCGATGGCCGAACGGGGTACCTCGATGCCGCTATGATCGAGATGATTCCGCAACCGCCGACAGCGTGAGGCCAGACGCATGACCACGGTCGCGATCATCGGAACGGGGCTGCTCGGCGCCTCGATCGGCCTCGGGCTGAAGGCTGCCGGCAAGATCCCCAACCTCGAAGTGGTGGGCTCGGACCGACGCCAGGAGCACCTGCGCGCGGCGCGCTCGATGGGCGCCATAGATCGGGCAGAGTCCGACCCGGCCAAGGCTGTACGCGGCGCGGCGCTGGTGGTGCTCGCGGTGCCGGTGCTCGGGCTGTACGACGTCATGGAGGACGTGGCGGACGCCCTCGAGCCGGGCGCGGTCGTGACGGACACGGGCTCGACGAAGACCGACGTCATGCGTTGGGCGCGCGAACTGATCCCGGCCGAGACCTCGTTCGTGGGCGGACACCCGATGGCGGGCAAGACCGACAGCGGGCCCTCGGCGGCGACGGCGGACCTCTTCCAGAACGCGCAGTGGATCCTCGTACCGTCGGTGAACGCCTCGGAAGGGGCGGTCACGGCGGTGGCGGGGCTGGCGGAATCGCTGGGCGCGAAGCCTCGATACATGGATGCGGAGGAGCACGACGCCTACGTCGCCGCGATCTCGCATCTGCCGCTCATGGCCTCGACGGCGCTCTTCCGGCTGACACGCGACTCGGAGGCGTGGCCCGAGATGTCGCTGCTCGCCGCGGGCGGGTTCAAGGACACGACGCGCGTGGCGGGCACGCATCCCGACATGGCGCACGACATCGTGGTGACGAATCGCACGCAGATCATCCACTGGCTGGAGCGGTACCGGGAGTCGCTGCGCGAGCTGCAGCAGCGCATCGCCGACGTCGAGGACGAAGAGGGGCTGTACCGCTACCTCGCCCAGACGAGCATGGAGCACGACGCCTTCATGTCCGGTCAGGTCGGCCGCGTGGAAGTGGACCAGAAGGGAAACATGCCCGAGGGCGGGATGGACGACTTCATCTTCGGGTCCTACATCGCAGAGCGGATGCGCGACATCACGAAGCGTTCCGAGGACCGGCTGGCGGAGCGGGAGCGCGAAGAGCAGATGCGGCGCGAGCATTAGGCTCGCGGTGGCGCGAGCACTGGCGCATCGCCGGCAGAGGTCCGAGCGCCGAGGAGGCGGGGGATGAGCGCGACAGGCGACGTGGTGGCGGTGCGGGCGCCTCGACAGTTGCGGGGCACGATCGCGATCCCGGGCGACAAGTCGGTGACGCATCGAGCGGTGATGTTCAACGCGCTGGCGCGCGGCGAGGCACGCATCGACGGATTCCTCGATGCGGCGGACACGCGCTCGACCGTCGAGTGCATGCGCGCCCTCGGCGCCGAGGTGCGCGAGCTCGGTGGTGGCGCGCTCGCGATTCGCGGCGGGGGCCGCGGCGGGCTGCACGAGCCTGACAACGTCCTCGACTGTGGCAACTCCGGCACCACGATGCGCCTGCTGTCCGGCGTGCTGGCGGGGCTGCCGATGCTCTCGGTGCTGACGGGCGACGACTCGCTGCGTCGGCGGCCGATGGCGCGCATCGTGCGCCCGCTCGCGAGCCTCGGCGCAAACATCACGGCGCGGGCCGAGGGCACGCTGCCACCGGTGGTGATCCGGGGCGGTCCGCTTCGCGGCGGCCAGACGATCGAGACGCCGGTGGCCAGCGCGCAGGTGAAGTCGGCGCTGCTGCTCGCCTCGCTGGCGGCGGACGGGCCAATCACTGTCGTGCAGCCGGCGCAGTCGCGAGACCACACCGAGCGGATGCTCGAGGCGATGGGCGCCCGCATCGAGGGGGACGGCGCATCGGTGACGATCACGCCCCCGGCAAACGACCTCGAGGCGGTCGACGTCTCGGTGCCGGGGGACATCTCGACGGCGGCGGCATGGATCGTCGCGGCCTCGATTCACCCGGACGCGGAACTGCTGCTCACCGGCGTCGGCGTGAACGAGACGCGCACGGGGCTGCTCGACATCCTCGAGGCGATGGGCGCGCACATCGAACGGCTCGAGGAGCGAACGACGGGCGGCGAGCGCGTCGCGGACCTGCTCGTGCGGTCCTCGACGCTGCGGGGGACGGTGGTGGGTGGCGACCTCGTGCCGCGCGCCATCGACGAGCTGCCGCTGGTGGCGCTCGCGGCCGCCTTCGCCGAGGGCGAGACGGTGATCAAGGACGCGGCCGAGCTGCGCGTGAAGGAGTCGGACCGCGTCGCGACGACGGCGGCGAGCCTGCGCGCGTTCGGCATCGATGTGAGCGAGCACGACGACGGGATGAGCGTGCGCGGCGGCCCCTCGCTGCGGGGCGCGTCGGTGCAGTCCTCGGGCGACCACCGCCTCGCGATGCTGGGGGCGGTCGCCGGCCTCGTGGCCGAGGGTGAGACCTCGGTGCACGGGGCGGAGGCGGTCACGGTGTCGTACCCGGAGTTCTGGGCGGAGCTCGGGCGGCTCGGTGCGACCTCGGTGGCGGCGGTCTAGGCCGCGATGGCGACGGAGCTGGTGCACGTCGGGTTCGACAACCACCTCGCGCTGAACCGCGTGGTGGCGGTCGCGTCGCCGACGTCGGCGCCGATGAAGCGCCTCGTGGCGCGCTGCAAGACGGACAACCGCGCCATCGACCTGACGGCCGGCCGCCGCACAAAGGCGGTGATTGTGCTCGACGACGATCGTGTGGTGCTGGTGGCGATCACGCCGGAGACCTTCGCGAGCCGCGCCTCGAACGTGTCGAGCGCCGCCGTGGCGACCTCGTGAGCAAGGGCGCCTCGGAGCGTCGCGCTGCGCCTCCGCTGCTGGTGGTGATCTCGGGACCGTCGGGCGTCGGCAAGGACACGGTGATGCGTGGCGCCCTCGAACGGGACGAGCGGCTGACGCGCGCGCTCACGATGACCGACCGGCCTCGACGATCGCACGAGGTCGACGGCGTGCACTACGACTTCGTGACGACCGAGGACTTCGAGTCGCAGATCGAGGCGGGGGAGCTCCTGGAGCACGCGGTCGTGCACGGGCAGTACAAGGGCTCGCCTCGACGGCGTGTGCGGGAGGCGCTGGCATCCGGGCGTGACGTGCTATTGCAGCTCGACGTGCAGGGAGCGCGGACGCTGCGCGCGCTCGTGCCAGGGGCGCTGTTCGTCTACCTCGCGCCGGACCCGTCGTCCGACCTCGATGCGCACCTGCGCGGGCGACACGAGGATGAAGCGACGATCGCGCGTCGACGGCAGGACCGCGAGGATGAGCTCGCCGCGGCCTCGGAGTACGACCACGTCATCGTGAACCGCGAGGGCGACCCGGACGCGGCGGCGGAGGCGCTCGTCGAGCTGCTCGAGCGCGAGCGGGCTCGAGAGGGGCGCGCGAACCTCGAGGTGTGAGCGTCGTGGTCACGGTCGAGGCCCTCACGGCCAAGGACTGGCGGAACGTGCTCGACGTGGATGTCACCGAGGAGCAGCGCGCGCGCCTCGACTTCCGGTCGATGCTCGAGTTCCTCGCCGAGGCGCGATTCCACCTCGACTTCGCGCCCTGCGCCATCCGGGCGGACGGCGAGATGGTCGGCTTCGTCAGCTACGGGGCACCGGCTGACGATCTGGCTCGGTGGTGGATGCCGCTGCTGATCATCGACCGCAGGCACCAACGACGCGGATACGGGCGGGCGGCGCTCGATGCGATCGTGGCGGACGTGCGGGAGCGCGCGCCGGACGCGACTGCCCTCGGCCTTTCCTATCACGCCTCGAACGAGGCAGCCGCCTCGCTCTACCGAAGCGCGGGGTTCGTGGAGACCGAGGCCAACGAGCGCGGCGAGCGGGTCGCGTGGCTGCCGCTTCGGCAGGGGTGATGCGATCGGCCTCGAGGTGCCGTATCCTTGTTCGGCGTACATAGAGACGTCGAACGGGACGAGTACGCCGCGTTGCGGGGCCACAGAGAGCCGGGAGAGGTGAGAGCCCGGCGCCCGACGAGCAGCGGCCGAATGGACCCGGGAGTCTCGACCCGAACGGGAAGCCTCGCGAGGCGACCCCAGTAGGCGTCGACGGTGCGGGCGCCGTTATCCAGGCCCAGGGCATCGCCCACCTCGAGCGTCGTTGGCGCCTCGAGGGCCGGGGCCGTGCCTCGAATGAGCGCGTGGCGCCTCGGTGATCCGGGTGCGCGACGCGGAATACGGGTGGCACCGCGTGACCATCGCCCCGTTTGGGCGGTGGTCTTTTTGTTTGGCCGTTGATGCCGGGTGCTGATGCCGCAGGCACGGCCGAGCGGGACAATCGAAGTGGTGCGGAAGATGGAGTGGACGATGAGCGTGACACCGACGGCTGCGCGCCGCCTCGAGGTTCGCCTCAAGGCACGGGCGAGCGGCTGGTGGCGCGGCTGGCGCAGCTCGCGCCCGCACCTCGCTGCGTCCACCCTCGCCTGCAGTCCTGGAGCCGACCGATGACGACACGCGCACACGCGGCCACGATGACCGACTTCACTCCCTCGCTGGCCGAGGTGCGACGGATGGCCGGACAGGCCACCGTCGCGCCGATCTACCTCGATGTACGCGCGGACCTCGAGACGCCGGTGTCGGCGTTCCTCAAGATCGCGCGCGGTCCGTACTCGTTCCTGCTGGAGTCGGTGGAGGGAGGCGAGCGCGTGGGGCGCTACTCCTTCATCGGCACCGAGCCCTATCGCGTGATGGCCTCGAACCACGAGGACGGCGACCCGCTGAAGGAGGTCGAGGCGGAGGTCGCGCGGCTGCGCTCCGTCGAGATCCCCGGGCTGCCTCGATTCCACGGGGGCGCGGTGGGGTACCTCGGCTACGAGGTAGCCGGGCACTTCGAGCGGCTGGGGGCGCCGGAGCGTGACGCCCTCGGCGTGCCGGAGTCGTGGCTGATGTTCACGGACACGATGCTCGTGTTCGACCACCTCATGCACACCATCAAGATCGTCTCGCACGTGCGCCTCGATGGGGACATCGACGCCTCGTACGAGCAGGCGCGCTGGAAGATCGAGCAGCTCCTCGAGCGGCTCTCGCAACCGCTGACGGCGCTGCCGTACGCGCCGTTCAGTGGACCTCGAGGGCGCGCGGTCAGCTCGAACTGGAAGCGCGAGGACTACCTCGAGGCGGTGGAGCGCACGAAGCAGTACATCATCGACGGGGACATCATCCAGGCGGTGATCTCGCAGCGGTTCTCGCGCGAGACCGGCGCGCACCCCTTCGAGGTGTATCGCAGCCTGCGGGCGATCAACCCCTCGCCGTACATGTACTTCCTGCAGTTCGACGACACGTACATCGTCGGCGCCTCGCCGGAGCTGCTCGTGAAGGTCGAGGACGGGCACATCGACTACCACCCGATCGCGGGGACGCGTCCTCGAGGCCCGAACGCCCTCGAGGACCATCGCCTCGCGGAGGAGCTGCGCGCGGACCCGAAGGAGATCGCGGAGCACGTGATGCTGCTCGACCTCGGACGGAACGACGTCGGGCGCGTGGCCGAGGTGGGGTCGGTGCACGTCAGCCAGCAGCTGGAGATCGAGTACTACTCGCACGTCATGCACCTCGTCAGTCACGTCGAGGGGACGCTGCGCAAGGACCTCTCGCCGTACGACGCGCTGCGGTCCTCGTTCCCGGCCGGCACGGTCTCGGGTGCGCCGAAGATCCGGGCGATGGAGATCATCGCGGAATTGGAGCCCGACAAGCGCGGCCCGTACTCGGGTGCGGTCGGCTTCTTCGATCTGTCGGGCAACGTCGAGACGTGCATCACGATCCGAACGCTGGTGATGAAGGACGGCTGGGCGCACGTGCAGGCGGGCGGCGGCATCGTCTACGACTCGGACCCGGTGAAGGAGTTCGAGGAGACCGAGCACAAGGCGCGCGCGCTGCTGCGCGCGATCGACGACGCCGAGCGCGGCGAGGGCGGGGCGCCCGCGGGCAGCCTCGGCTACTAGCGCCTCGGGACGACGCCTTCGGACGAGGAGACATCGATGGCTGGTGGACCGGAGATCGCGACGGCGGCGCTGCTGGTGCGCGAGGACGGCACGGTGCTGCTGGTGCAGCACCACGAGGGACACACCGAGTTCGGTGGGCGCTGGTCGCTGCCGATGCACGTCGTGGGTGACGAGGAAGTGGCGGAGGACGCCCTCGAGCGGCTGCTGCGCGAGGTGCTGCACGTCGAGCCGGGGCCGTACGAGTTCGCGGAGACGCTGTACCTCAGCGGCGAGGCGGGCGGTCGCTACATCGTCAACGTGTTCACGTGCGTCGCGTGGGGCGGTGAGCCTCGATACACCGGGCGCGCGTATGCGGACGGCGCGTGGGCGCGGCCCGGCGCTGCGGGGGCGATCGACCTCGATCCGGACGTGCGGGCGTGGCTGTTCGACGCGTTCAGCGAGGACGCCGCAGCCGCAGCGGAGCCGGGCGACGAGCGCGCGATCGTGGAGCAGCTGACGGACGCCCGCGACGAGATGCTCGCCGCGTTCGAGGCGATCCCGCATCAGTGGCACGATAACGCCCTCGACGAGGCGTGGTCGCCCCTCGATGTTCTCGCGGAGGCGGCGGCCGTCGAGGCGTACACCCTCGATGAGGCGCAGCGGCTGCTGGTGCCGGGCCACACCTGGCGCGACTTCAACGACGACCAGTGGGCAGCGGACTACCGCGTGCGACCGCCGGAGACGTTCGAGGAGATCCACTCGCGCCTCGACGAGACGCGGGCGAACACACGGGCGTGGATCGAGCAGGCGACGCCAGAGCAGCTCGCGACGTTCGGGAACCACCTCGAGCGCGGCGTGGTGACGGTGGCGGACCGCCTGGAGGACATCGCACGGCGCGAGCGCGAGCACGTGGCGCGGCTGCGCCGGATGCGCGACGCGGCACAGATGACCGACGGCGCGCTGCCGCTGAGCAACGCGCCCACCGACGAATCAGACGACGGCGCCTCGACGGGCGCGTAAGGGGACTTCGATGCTGCTGCTGCTGGACAACTACGACTCGTTCACGTTCAACCTCTACCAGTACCTGTCCGAGCTGGGCGCGGAGGTGCAGGTCTACCGCAACGACGAGATCAGCGTGGAGGACTGCCTGCAGATGGGAGCGGACCAGATCGTGATCTCGCCGGGGCCGTGCACACCCTCGGAGGCGGGGATCTCGGTGGACCTCATTCGCGCCTCGGCGGGGCAGGTGCCGCTCCTCGGTGTGTGCCTCGGGCACCAGGCGATCGGGGAGGCGTTCGGCGCGCGGGTCGTGAACGCGGGCGAGATCATGCACGGCAAGACTTCGATGGTGGAGCACGACGGACGGGGCGTGTTCGAGGGGCTGCCGAATCCCTTCGAGGCGATTCGGTACCATTCGCTCGCGATCGCGCCGGAGTCGGTGCCGTCGGAGCTCGAGGTGTCGGCGCGGTCGGAGAGCGGCGTGATCATGGGCGTGCGACATCGGACGCTGCCGATCGAGGGGGTGCAGTTCCACCCCGAGTCGATCCTCACCTCGAACGGCCACGACCTGCTGCGGAACTTCCTGCGGATGCGGGCTCGCGAGGCGGTGGCCTCGTGATCCGCGAGGCCATCATCGCGCTCGTCGAAGAGGAGCGGCACCTCAGCGAGGAGGAAGCCGCCGCGTGCATGCGCGAGATCATGGACGGCGAGGCGACCGAGGCGCAGTTCGGCGCGTTCGTGACGGCTCTACGGCTACGCGGGGAGACCGTCGACGAGATCACCGGCATGGCGCGCGTCATGCGCGAGAAGGCCCTGAGCGTCGACGTCAGCAAGAAGCCGCTGCTGGACACGTGCGGGACGGGTGGGTCCTCGCGGAAGGTGTTCAACGCCTCGACGGCGGCGGCGTTCGTGGCGGCCGCGGCCGGCGCGAACGTGGCGAAGCACGGGAACCGCGCCATGACTTCGAAGTCGGGCGCGGCCGACCTGCTCGAGGCGCTGGGCGCGCACATCGCTCTCACGCCCGACCAGGTGGCGACCTGCATCGAACAGACGGGCGTCGGCTTCATGTTCGCGCAGGCGTTCCACCCCTCGATGAAGTTCGCGGGGCCGCTGCGGCCACAGATCGGCATCCGCACGGTGTTCAACATCCTCGGGCCGCTGACCAACCCGGCCTCAGCGAACTGTCACGTCATGGGCGCCGCGAACCCCGAGCTGGCTGAGAAGCTGGCGCAGGTGCTGGCGCGCCTCGGGATGCGACACGCGCTCGTGGTGGCCGGCAGCGACGGCCTCGACGACCTCACCGTCACGGGACCGACCGAGGCCTTCGAGGTGAAGGGCGGCGCCGTCACGCAGCGGACGATCACGCCGGGCGAGCTCGGCCTCAAGACGCACGCCTTCGAGGACATCGTGGGCGGCACGCCCGAGGAGAACGCCCAGATCCTGCGCGAGATCTTCGCGGGGGGCGGGCCGAAGGCGGTGCGCGACCTCGTGGTGGCGACGGCGGCGGCGGGACTATACGTCACCGGCCTCGCCTCGAACCTGCAGCAGGGCGCGCAGCTGGCCGGCCAGGCGATCGACAGCGGGGACGCGGCGGCGCGCCTCGGGGCGTTCGTCGAGGCGACGCGACGCGTCTCGGCGGGGTCGTGAGGGCCTCGTGACTTCCGAGCTGCCCGCCGGCGTGCGCACGACCGAGACGGTGCTCGACCGCATCGTCGCGGACCGGCGCGAGCGGCTGGCGGAAGACCGCGCCTCGAGGCCCGAGCGGGAGCTCGAGGCCCTAGTCGCCGGGCTGCCGGGCACGAGCGTCGACTTCGCCTCGCGGCTGCGCGACGGGCGTCGCGGGGCGCTCGACGGCGCGCGGCTGCGGCTGATCGCGGAGATCAAGCGCGCCTCGCCCTCGAAGGGCGTGTTCGATGCGGACCTCGATTCCGGTGCGCAGGCGCGGCGCTACGCCGCCGCAGGCGCCTCGGCGGTGTCCGTGCTGACGGAGCCGTCGTTCTTCCAGGGCCGCATCGATGACCTCGCGGCGGCGCGGGCGGCGTTCGGGGACGACCTCGACCGGCCGGCGCTGCTGCGCAAGGACTTCATCTTCGACGCGTACCAGGTGCTGGAGGCGCGGGCCTTCGGCGCCGACGCGCTGCTGCTGATCGCGATGCTCCTCGAGCCGGACGCGCTCGCCTCGTTGCTGCGCCTGACGCGCGACGCGGGGCTCGAGGCGCTGGTCGAGGTGCACGATGAGCACGAGCTCGCCTCGGCAGTCGAGGCGGGGGCGCGGGTGCTCGGGGTGAACAACCGCGACCTGCGGACGTTCGAGGAGGACCTCGGCACGTTCGAGCGGCTGGCACGGCTGGCACCCTCGGATGTGGTGCTCGTCGCGGAGTCAGCGGTGCGCAGCGCCGAGGACGCGCGTCGGATGGCGGAAGCAGGGGCGCACGCGATCCTCGTGGGCGAGGCGCTCGTGCTGTCGGGGGATGTCGAGGCGAAGGCGCGCGAGCTGCTGCTCGTCGACGCTGCCGCGAGGGCAGGAGGCACCTCGTGACGCTGGTGAAGATCTGCGGGAACCGCACACCGGAGGACGTGATCGCGGCGGCCGAGGCCGGCGCCGACTTCGTGGGGATGATCTTCGCGGAGTCGCCTCGGCGGATCGATGTCGCGCAGGCGCAGGCCATGGTGCGCGCCCTCGGCGAGACGCTGGACGAGCACGAGATGGACGTGCCGCCGCCGGTGCAGCCGCACGTGCGCGAGCAGGTGGTCGACTGGTTTCGGCACGGCGCGCAGGTGATCGAATCGCACCTCGAGGTAAAGCGGCCGCTGACGGTCGGCGTGTTCGCCGACCAGCCAATCGCCGAGGTGAACGAGATGGCCCTCGAGGCGGGTGTCGACCTCGTGCAGCTCTCCGGCGACGAGTCGTGGGAGGACTGCCTCCTCGTGGCGCGGCCGGTGGTGCAGGTGGTGCATGTCTCGCCGCTCGACTCGCCCTCGGATCCGATGCGCTTCGTGGAGCCCGGCTTCGCAATGGTGCTGATGCTCGACTCGGCGCACGGGCCGTATCGAGGCGGGTCGGGGCGGGCGTTCGACTGGGACGTGGCGCGCGACGTTGCCGCGCGGATCCCGATGATGCTGGCGGGCGGCCTCAACCCGGAGAACGTCGGCGATGCGATCGCGCGGGTCCGGCCGTGGGCCGTCGACGTGGGATCGGGGACCGAGACGGACGGACGCAAGGACCCGGCCCGCGTGCGGGCATTCATCGAGGCGGCGCGGGCCGCCGATGCCGCCGTTGGCGGGGTGTGAGAGGAACCGGGCGATGACCTCGACGGCGACGCTGCCGAACGCACAGGGGCACTTCGGCGACTTCGGCGGGAAGTTCGTGCCGGAGACGCTGATGCCGGCGCTCTCGGAGCTCGAGATCGCCTATGCCGAAGCTCAGGCGGACCCGGAGTACCGCGCGCGCCTCGATGGGCTGCTGGCGACGTACGTCGGTCGGCCGACGCCGCTGACGTTCGCATCGAGGCTGACTGAGCAGCTCGGCGGGCCGAAGGTGTACCTCAAGCGCGAGGACCTGGCGCACACCGGGGCCCACAAGATCAACGCGGCCCTCGCGCAGGGCTTGCTGGCGCAGCGGATGGGCAAGCGGCGCATCGTCGCCGAGACGGGGGCGGGGCAGCACGGCGTCGCGACGGCGACGGTGTGCGCGCTGCTCGGCCTCGAGTGCATCGTGTACATGGGTGCCGAGGATGTGCGGCGCCAGGCTCTCAACGTCTTCCGCATGAAGCTGCTCGGCGCCGAGGTCCGAACCGTCGAGAGCGGATCGAAGACCCTCAAGGACGCGACCTCGGAGGCGATTCGCGACTGGGTCACGAACGTGCGGACGACGTACTACCTCATCGGCAGCGCGGTCGGGCCGCACCCGTACCCGGCGATGGTGCGAGACTTCCAGTGCGTCATCGGGCGGGAGACGATCGACCAGATCCTCGAGGTCGAGGGGCGGCTGCCGACAGTCGCGATCGCGTGCGTCGGTGGCGGATCGAACGCCATCGGGATGTTCTACCCGCTCCTCGATGAGCCGGTGCGCCTCGTGGGCGTCGAGGCGGCGGGCGAGGGGCTGAGCGGCAAGCACGCCGCGCCTCTCAACGCCGGGCGGCCAGGGGTGCTGCACGGCGCGCGGTCGTACCTGCTGCAGGACCAGTACGGGCAGGTCCTCGAGGCGCACTCGATCTCGGCGGGCCTCGACTACCCGGGCGTCGGGCCCGAGCATTCGTGGCTCAAGGTCTCGGAGCGCGCGGAGTACGGCTCGGTGACGGACGCCGAGGCACTCGAGGCGCTGCAGCGGCTGAGCCGCGCGGAGGGCATCATCCCCGCCCTCGAGTCGGCGCACGCGGTGGCGTACCTGCTGAAGCTGGCGCCCTCGTTGTCGGCGGACGATCTCGTGGTGGTGAACGTCAGCGGTCGGGGCGACAAGGACATGGGCACCGTCGCCTCGGCGCTGGGGGTCGAGCTCTAGCCGCTGCCACC
The DNA here is from genome assembly GCA_041390625.1 of Dehalococcoidia bacterium. Lineage (GTDB taxonomy): Bacteria > Chloroflexota > Dehalococcoidia > UBA2979 > UBA2979 > RBC038. The sequence goes on from JAWKPM010000007.1 coordinate 124,254, forward strand.
CTCGAGGCCCGCCAACGCGCCTCGACGTTCGCGTCGCTCAAGCCGCCAGGCGCGCACCGCGACGGTGGTGATCGTGACTGCCACCAGCGGGAGCACGAAGCCGAGCATCGCGACGGCGAACGGGCCGAGCGCGCCGCGGTCGGTGGCGTCGAAGTAGAGATATGTCGCGTAGCCCGCGTAGAGCGCGAGGAACATCAAGCCGTTCCAGCGCGTGATGACGTGCCCGGCGAAGAAGACCGGCAGGCAGGCGACGGCGACGGCCGTCATCACCGGCAGATCGACGCGAAGGGCCGAGTCGGGCACCTCCACGCCGTCAGGTGCGACGAGCCCGGCCGCTCCGAGCACCGCGAGCAGGTTGAAGAGGTTGCTGCCGACGATGTTGCCGACGGCGATGTCGCGCTCGCCGCGGAGAGCGGCCACCACCGACGTGGCGAGCTCGGGCATCGAGGTACCAGCCGCGACGATAGTTAGCCCGATGACGAGGTCACTCACACCGAGGGCCTCGGCCGCCTCGATGGCGCCATCGACAAACCAGTCGGCGCCCAGCACGAGCATCGCGAAGCCGAGCAGGACGCGCCCCGCATCGAGGGCGAGGCGGGCGGCCGAGGCGTCGCTCGCGCCGAACTCCTCGCTGTACTCCTCGACGACCTCGCGGGAGGCGCGACGGCTGTGGACGATCGCCCACGTCGTGTAGACGAGGATCGAGCCGAAAAGGATGGCGCCGTCGATGCGGCCGATCGAGTGGTCGAGGGCAAGCAGCAGCAGGAGGCACGACGCACCGATCATCAGCGGCACGTCGATGCGCACGAGCTGCTGCGCGACCACCAGCGGCGCGATGGTTGCGGAGAGCCCGAGGATGACGAGGACGTTGAACAGGTTGCTGCCGACGACGTTGCCGATGGCGACACCCTCGTTGCCGCCGAGGCTGGACGACACGCTGACGGCGAGCTCGGGCGCGCTCGTGCCGAAGGCGACAACCGTGAGGCCGATGACGAGGGGCGAGATACCGACGGTGGCGGCGAGCCTCGATGCGCCGCGCACAAGCGACTCGGCGCCAGCGACGAGGAACACGAGGCCGAGTCCGAAGAGGAAGATGGTCGTCGCTTCGATACCTGAACGATAGGTCAGGCGTCGAGGCGCGACAAGGCTCGATGGCGCTCGGACCTCAGCGGGAGGCGAGTAGCAGGACGAGCACGAGCGCACCGGCGGCCGAGAGCCACATGATCAAGGCGGTGCGGAGCCGACGGCGTGCGCGCTCAGCCTCCCACCAGAGGCGCGGGCGCACGCCCTGCGCGACGAATGTCAGCGTGCCGGCGAGGTTGATGCCGATCACGTTGGTGACGGTGAGGACGAACGCGCCTCGGGCGGCCTGGAACTCACCCTCGCCGACGAGCATGCCGGCAGTAACGAGTGGCGGCATGAGGGCGACGGCGACCATGACGCCGATGACCGCGCCCGAGAGGCCTCGGGTGTAGGCGAGCGTGCCGGCCGCGCCGGCGCCGAGTGCCAGGAGGAGGTTGCCGAGGTCGACCGAGGTGCGCGTCGAGATCTCGGCGGCCAGCGGGTTCACGGTGACGAACAGGCCGATCACGACGGCCACGACGGTCGCAGTCGCCACGCCGGCAATGTTGGTGATGATCGAGCGCCGGACGAGGTCAGTGTCGCCGAGCGCGGTGGCGAGCGAGAGCGCCACGTTCGGCCCGAGGAGGGGCGCGATGACCATCGCGCCGATGATCACGGCCACGTCGTCGCGCAGGAGGCCGACGGCCGCGACCAGGGCGGATAGTGCGGCCATGCCGAGGAACACGCGGTCGGGTACGAGCCCGTCGGTCACCTCGTTGTAGAGCTCCTCGCGGCTGACACGGTCGAAGCCGTTCGGCCTCGACTCGGGCTCGGGAGCGCCGAGCTCGTCCTCGACGGCCTCGTTGTCCTCGAGACGCGGCACGATGCCCTCGACGGGGGAGAGCACGATGCGGAAGCCCTCGGCCTCGCCGTAGCGCGTCGCGAGGTTGTCCATGACGGCCTCGACGTGCTCGCCCGGCAGCACGAGCTCGAGCATGAGGGCGCGGTCGTCGACGTCGCGCCAGGCACCCAGCACCTCGACCTCGCCCAGCCCCTCGAGGACCCGTTCCTTCGTTCGCTCGGGGACGAAGACCTGCATCATGCGCAGCGGCATCGGCGGCTACTCCCGGCCTTCGAGGGCCGCGCGCACACGGGAGGGCAGGTTCGAGCAGACGCCATCGACACCGGCCTCAAGGACGCGCGCGATGTCGGCCGGCTCGTCGACCGTCCACGTGAAGACCATCAAGCCTCGAAGGTGGGCGGCCTCGACGGTCGCGGCGTCGACGAGCGAGTGCGCGAGGCTGACGGCGGCGGAACCACCTCGCGCGGCGGCCTCGACGGGCGAGTCGTAGCCGTAGCGCGCCTCGGAGCCGGGACCGGCGTTCAGCGCGACACGCACCTCGGGCAGTTCGGCATGGCACGCGGTCACGACGGCGGGATCGAAGGCCCAGATCCAGCACCAGCCCGTGGCGCCAGCGGCACGGACGGCGCGGGCAACGGCGGCCTCGAGACCAGGGTCCTTCACCTCGATGCAGAGGAGGGCGCGGCCCCCAATGGCGGCCAGCGCCTCGTCGAGGGTCGGGACGCGCTGGGGCTCGAGGCAGCCGTGGGGGTCGACAACGCGCACGGCGTCGAGATCCGCGAGCGTGAGATCAGAGAGCGGGCGGTCGAGGCCGGTCGTGCGTGCGAGGGAGGCGTCGTGCATCAGCACCGGCACGCCATCCGCGGTGGCGCGCACGTCGATCTCGATGGCGTCGACGTGCTGGGCCAGCGCGACCTCGATGCCGGCGAGCGTGTTCTCGGGGCACTCGCCCATCTGTGTGCGGTGGGAGATGACCAGGGGACGGGCGTCGCCCTTCACGCCAGCACCAGGGGTATCAGCACCTCTTCGGGGCGCATGCCGGAGTGGTGCGAGGGCTGGTGCAGCGCGTGGCGATCTCCGCCAGCGGTGACGTAGGCGAGGATGTCGGCGCCGAGCGAGATCGCCATGAAGTCCCCCAAGCGGCGGCGCGTCTCCTCGGACAGCGGGGCGGGACCGAGGAGGCGCAGTTCCTCGACCTCGGCGGCGGTCAGCAGGGCGAAGCGCTCGCCGAAGCGGAGACGGAAGGCAGCGGCGAAGTCCTCGGTCTGGCCCGGCCGGACGTGGAAGACCGCGCAGCGCAGATCGCCCGAAGGCAGACACGCCAGGCGCGAGCCGAGCGCGTCGTCGTTGCGGATCGGGTGGCGGTGCTCGGGCGGCGCCTCGAGGTGGCCGTGGTCTGAGGTGAGGACGATGCGCGCGGCGCCCTGCAGCGTCTCGGCGCAGCGGGCCAGCTCGCGGTCGATGGCGGTGATGGCGCCGTGCACCTCGGGCGAGTTGAGGCCGTACTCGTGCGCCGCGCCGTCGACGTGGGGCAGGTAGAGGTACGTGTACGACGGGTCCCCGGCGTCCTCGACGTGGGAGATGACGGCATCGAAGGCCTCGCGCAGCGAGCGGTACGGCATGCAAGCGCGACCGCCGAGGGCGTAGGCGGAGTAGGTGGAGCCGGCGATGCGCTCCGGCTGGACGCACGCGGTGTCGCGGGTCGCACGCTGCCAGAGCGACGGCAGCGGGAAGGCATCAGTGGCCTCGATGCCGAGCTCCTGCAGCGGGCGGTCGTCGAGGCGGCGTGTGAACGGGAGGACCGTCGCGGCATCGGCGAGGGCGGGCAGGTGCGTCCACCAGCCGACGATGCCGTGGTCGGCCGGCCAGGCGCCGGTCGCCAGCGAGGTCAGCGCGACGGCCGTGGTCGACGGGAATGTGCTGCGCAGTTGTCGTACGCGGTGCTCGCGCATGAACGAGGCGCCCGCCTCGGCCTCGAGGGCGGAGGCGCCGAGGCCGTCGACGAGGATGAAGACGAGGTGCTCGGCGGGGCCGATGTCGGCCTCGAGCGCGCGGCTGTGGTCCGTGGCCTCGATGTCGGGGACGTCGGCGATGGTCGCGATGGCGCGGGCGAGATCGACGAGGCCGGGCTCGGTCGTGTCCGGACGCAGCAACTCGCCGGCTTCGAAGGCGGCGAGCAGTCGATCGACATCGGACACGGCCGCCGCCTCACCAGCCGGTGGCGCCTCGACGGCCGTCCGGCCGCCCCCGCCACGCTACCACGGGAGGAGACGCGCGCGGCGCATGGCCGGCGGGCTGGAAATGGGCGTTAGGCCTCGGGCGGACGCACCAGCAGCACAGGGCAGCTCGCGTGGCGCACCACGTGGTCGGCCACGGAGCCGAGGAGGGCGCGCCCGAGTCCGGCTCGGCCGTGCGTGGCCATCACGATGACGTCCGCTCCCAGGTCACGCGCGGCATCGACGATGGCGGAGCCGGGGTGCCCTTCGAGGATCTGGGTGCGGACCTCGACGGCGCCGCCGTCGAGGAGGCGCTGCCGCGTGGCCTCGAGGTGCGCATCGGCCTCGGAACGCTCGGCGGCGACGACTTCCTCGGCCGACTCGACGGCATAGCGCCCGGCACCGCCGACCCAGCCGGAGGGGGTGGTCTGCGCCATGATCTGGCCGACGGTGTCGATGACCTGGACGGCGACGACCACGGCGCCCGTGGAGGTCGCGAGATGCAGGGCGTTTGGGATCGCGGCTTCGGCCAGATCCGAGCCGTCGGTCGTGAACAGGATTGTGCGGTACATGGACAGCCTCCATCCGCGACCGACCTCGATGGCCGCCGCGCCTCGATGGGGCCAGCGTAGGCCTCGATGGGGCTGCACGGGGGGCCGAAGGTCCTTTCGGGCGCGCTCGATTGTCACCTGAAGTCCGGGTCAGGGCCGCCTAGGCTCGAATCGTGCGGAGCGAGGCCGAGACCGCTACCGTTCGGGCGACGAATCCGCGCCGGGACGAACCATCGGCGCGCAGCACCGACGGAGGAGCGACGCCATGCCGTACATCCGGGTCTCGATCATGAAGCCGAAGGCTGGGAGCGACGTCGAAGTTCGACGAATCCTGGACGACCTGGCGGGCTACTTCGCGAACCAGCCCGGCTACCTCGGCGGGTTCCGCATCGACTCGCACGACGGCACGGGGCTGCTCGGCCGGATCACGACGTGGTCCGACGAGGCCGCGGCCGACCAGGCGGCGCAGACCGATCACGTCCTCGCGATCCGCTCGCAGCTGAACCCGGTCGTGGAAGAGGGCTCGCACGAGGAGCACGCCTTCCAGGGGACCGAGATCGCGCCGGCGGGCTAGCGTTCGGCCTCGATGAAGCCCTCCTCGATCGGAGGCCACGGTGGTGGAGCCCGCGATCCGCTTCGAGGGGGTCACGAAGCGCTTCGACGACGTCGAGGCGCTTCGGGGGCTCGACCTCAGCGTGGAGCCGGGCGAGATCTTCGGATTCCTCGGGCCCAACGGGGCGGGCAAGACCACCGCGATCCGGATCATGTTCGACCTGATCCGGCCGACATCTGGGCACGTGGCCGTGCTCGGACACGACGCGCAGAGCGCCGGCATCGAGGTGCGGCGAGCGGCGACGCACCTGCCGAGCGATGCCGCCTTCTACGAATCGATGTCGGCGAACGGGTACCTCGACCTCATCGCCTCGATCCGAGGCAACGGCGTTGATCGGGCCTGGCGCGGCCGGCTCATCGAACGCCTGGAACTCGATCCGAGCCGGCGCATCGGCACGCTGTCGCGGGGGAATCGCCAGAAGGTGGGCATCGTTGCGGCGCTGATGAGCCGCCCGGCGCTCGTTGTCCTCGATGAGCCGACCTCGGGCCTCGACCCGATCATGCAGGAGACGGTGGAGGCAATCCTGCGAGAGGTCGCGGGCGAGGGCACGACGGTGTTCTTCTCCTCGCACGTCCTGGCGGAGGTCGAGCAGCTGTGCTCGCGTGTGGCGATGCTGCGCCTGGGGCAGGTCGTGCGCGTCATTGACCTCGCGGAAGAGCGGCTCGTCGCGCCTCGACAGGTGGAAGTGACGTTCGCGGAGGCACCGGCGCGTGCCGCCCTCGAGGGGGTGGCGGGCGCGCCGCTGACGAGCCTCGATGGCGTGCGTGCGACGTTCGAGACGCGCGACGGCATCGATGCGCTGGTCAAGCGGCTCGCGGAGTTCACGCTCGTGCGCCTCGAGACGCACGAGCCCTCCCTCGAGGAGATCTTCCTCACGTATTACGGCGAAGCGGCGGCAGGAGACGCGGCGTGAGCGGGACCTCGAGGCTGCCGCTGCTGCGCAAGGCGCTGCGCGACCTGCGGAACCCGCTCATCGCGTACGGGGGTGGGCTGGCGGCGCTCGGGATTATGTACGTCGGGCTCTTCCCGTCCTACCAGGACATGCTATCCAGCTTCGAGCTGCCGTCGGAATACTCGGCCTTCTTCGGCGACATCACGAACCTGAGTACGCTGTCGGCGTTCATCCAGATCGAGTTCTTCAGCCTGTGGCTGCCGCTGCTCCTCGCGATCTTCGCCATCGTCTCGGGTACCTCGCAGATCGCCGGTGACGAGCAGGCGGGGCGGCTGGAGGTGATCCTCTCGCAGCCCATCTCGCGGCGGCGGCTGTTCGCCGAGCGAGGCGGGGCGCTGCTGATCGGGGCGGTGCTGATCTGCCTCGCGTGCTCGCTTGGGTTCCTGGTGGCGTGGCCGCTCTTCGTGGAGAACGCCGATGTCAGCCTCGGTCGCGCACTGCTTGCGCCACTCGGCCTTGTGGGCTTCGGGTGGTTCTTCGTCGGGCTGGCGCTCTTCACCGGCGCGCTGACGGCGACGCGCGGGCAGGCGACGGCGATCATGACCGCGATCACGGTGCTGACGTACCTGGCGGACGTGCTTCGGGACCTGGTGCCGGGCCTCGGGCCGCTGCGGTTCGTGTCGCCGTTCTTCTACGGTGACACCAAGCGGATGTTCACCGACGGCGCCATCCCGTGGCACCAGGCGGCGCTGTTCCTCGGCGTGGCGATCGTGCTGCTGGCGGCACTGCGCACCTTCGAGGCGCGGGAGATCGGGACCGAGCGCTCACCGCTGCGCTGGCGGCCGCGCCGTTCCTCGAGGGGTAGTCGGGGAGCGCGCGAGGCGTCCCGGCCGGCGGAGCAGCCTCGGGGCTAGCGAGTCACCTCGAGCGGCAGGTCCATCCATCGATGCTCGATGCCGGCGTCGAGGAAGACGTCGCCACGCGCGGTGTAGCCGAGTCGCTCGTAGAACGGGATCGCGTGCAGCTGCGCGGCGAGGGTGATGCCCCGATAGCCGCGGGCGCGCGCCTCGTCCTGCAGCGCCTCCATCACGAGACGGCCGACGCCACCTCGGCGCTCCGAGGCGAGCACGGCGACGCGGCCGATGTGGGCGTGACCGGCCTCGTCACGCTCGAGCAAGAGACGGCCGGTGCCGACCGGGTGGCCGTCGCGCCTCGCCAGGACGTGTAGGGCGGTGACGTTCGAGGTGGGTTCGGCGTCGTGCTCGTCGATCTCGAGGTCCTCGGGAACGCGCTGCTCCTCGATGAAGACGGTGCGGCGGACGGTGAGGGCGTCGTTCATCTGATCGACGGTGCGAACGACCTCGATGGTGGCGGTCGTCACCTCGGTCATGGTGCGGGCCGCAGGGCCTCGGGGGTGACCGGGCGCAGCACCCACCTCGCAGGGTCGAGGTCGTCGGTGAGCATCAACGGCGCGGCGTTGTTGCAGCCGAGCCAGAGCTGGACGAGGTTGCCGTCGCCATCGAGGAAGAACGCTCGCCCGAGGCCGGCGGAGTCGGCGAACACGAGCGTCCACGTGCCGCGCGGGTAGAGGTCGGAATTGGACTCGCTGGACTCGAAGACGGCGTAGAGCCGGAGCTCCTCGGGGCCGAGCAGACCGGTGAAGGCGAGCTCGACGTTGACCGGCAGGTCCTCGGTGGTGGTGTGGCCGATCTCGCAGGTGGCGACGGGGAACACCTCGATGGAGGTGCCATCCTCGACGCCGGTGGGGCAGACGGGCGGGCCACCGGCGCCACCGGGGTTCGTGGCGCAGGAGGTCTCGAAGGTGACGGCGGCGGCCTCGATGGCGTCGAGGTCGGAGGCGAGCACGAGGTCGACGAATGCATCGATGGCGGGGATGCCGGTGGTGACGCCCGTGGGCTGCATCGGGCCGATCACCTGCGCCTCGTTGAGGACGGGCAGCGAGAGCAGCGGAAGGTCCACGTCCATCCACTCGGTGTCGTAGAAGACCCAGCCGGCCTCGGGGATGGCGAGCCACTCGCCATCGACATCGCGGCCGGCGATCTGGACCTCGTCACCGGTCTGGAGCATGCCGACCACGGGCCAGCGGAGGTCGGGGCCCGAGCGGACGTTGAGGTCGTTCGTGGTGATGCTGGCGGCCGCCACGGGCGGTGCGAGCTGGGGCGTCGCGGTGGGGGTAGCGCTGGCCTCGACGGTGGCCGTCGGGCTCGAGGTATCGGTCGGCGTCGGGGTGGGCGTGGCCTCGTCGTCGCCGCCACAGGCGAGGGTGGCGAGGGCGAGCAGCATCGCGACGCCGAGGAGGAACCGAACTCGGATGCGGGTCAGAGGACGCCGAGCCGTTCGAGCAGCTCGCGCGCGAAGACCTGGTGCAGCTCGAGACGCCTCGACTCCGCCTGGTCGCGCTGCCCCATCTCCACGAGGATCGGCGTCGCGCTCGGGACGTAGGCGCCGAGGCTGAGCGACGAGCCTCGACGGAAGCCACCGGCCTCGAGCTCCTCGAACACCGGCGCGCGGCCGAACTCGACGGGGTCGCGGCGGCTGATGCGGTCGCGGAGCGTGAACTGCTCGCGATCGGTGATGCGCGCGTTCACGGCGGCGACGGCAAAACCCACGGTCTCGAGCGGGAGCGGACCGGCCCCCTTCGTCACGGTCTGGCCGAGGAAAGCCGTGCCGTCCTGAGAGCCGTCGGCGGCGCGCTCGAGGAAGAAGCCCCACGACTCGTGCATGTCGATCACCACATCGACCTCGAACTCGCGCGCGACCTCGACGATGGCATTCGCCATGCGACCCATCGGCAGCTCATGGTCGGGGCGGCCGGGATAGAGGCGGTTGAGGTCGCCGAGCTCGGGCAGCGTGCGCTGGAACTCGTAGGTGGCGATGCGATTGGCACGAGGCGCCACGAGGAGGCTGCCGGCCTCGGGCTCCCAGGAGGTCACGCCCTCGGCGGCGAGCCAGCCACCGGGCTCGTTGCCGTGCACACCACCGAGGATCAGCACGCGCGGGCCCGGGGCACCGGAGTGCGACACCACCAGCGGCGTCTCCCACTCAGTGCCGGTGAGCAGCGTGCGCTCGGAGCGACCGGCAGCGAGCGCAGGCTTCGGGGTGGGCTCGGGGGTCGGGGTCGAGGGCGGAGGCGCCTCGGGTGTCGAGGTGGTTGCGGCCTCGATGGTGGCGGGCAGGGCAGCTTCGGGTGCGGTGTCGTCGCCGCACCCGATGAGGGCGGCGCCGGCGAGGCCAAGCGCGCCGCCGCCGAGCAGGCGAAGCGCAGCACGGCGCGAGAGCAAGCGGTGACGTGCCTCGAGCGCGGTCACAGCAGCCTCGGCTGAGGGCTGGCCGGCTCCTCGGTGGCGGCCTCGGGCGTCGAGGCCGATGTGTCCTCGGGGGTCCAGGGGGCGATCTCCATGCCGGCGGCCTCGAGACGTGCTTCGAGGAGGCGGGAGTTCACGGGACCCTGGTCGAAGTTGTTGGTGTTCATGATGAGGTGCACCTCGGCCGTCTCGCCGGCCAGTCGCTCGATCTTCGGCACCCACTCGTCGAGCTCGGTCGCTCCATAGTAGTAGTCGAAGCGATCGGAGGAGGCGTTGGTGCGGGCCTCCCAGGTCTCTGTGTTACGCCCGTGGAAGCGGACGAATGAGAGCTCGGGCGTGGTCGCGGCGGCGACGGGCGGCACCGAGGAGTGGAAGCCCTGCGGCTCATCGACGCAGATGTAGGTGAAGCCGAGGTCACCGAGGAGCGCGAGCGTCGCCTCCTGGTGCTCTGCGTCCAGCCAGAGGTCCGAGCGGAACTCGACGGCGGCGCGGAAGGGGCCGAGTCGGTCGCGAATCTCCTCGAAGTAGGTGAAGGTATCGCGGCCGGGGAAGACCCACTTCGGGAACTGAAAGACGACTACACCCATGCGCCCGGCATCGATGAGGGGCATCAGCGCATCGATGAACGTCGACCAGCAGAGGTCCACGATCTCGGGCGGCGCCTCATCGCGGTAGAACTGGCGCTTCGAGGAGAGGCGCTCGGGCAGCTCGGCCTGGATCGCCTTCGGGAGCCGCTGCACGGGCGTCGGATGCTGGGTGAAGAGCGAGTACGCCTTCACGTTGAAGGTGAAGCCCGGCGGCGTGCGATCGACCCAGGCGCGGGTGAGCTGCTCGGTGGGCAGGCCGTAGTAGGTGGTGTCGGCCTCGACGAGTGGAAACTGCGAGGCGTAGTAACGGAGTCGTGCCTCGGGCGTCTTCGCCGCGGGCGGATAGAAGGTGCCGCTCTCGATGAGCGGCTTATCGGTCCACGAGGCCGTGCCCAGCTTGATCACGCCCGCCACGAGGGGAGGTTACCACCCTCGATGGGGCTCATCGTTCCTCGATGGGCGCCACCGCGACGGGTCGAGGTGGTACGGCGCGCTAGTAGGTGGAGACGTCCATCTGCGGCAGCTCGCCGGTGACGGTGAAGACGACGCGCTCAGCGATGTTCGTCGCGCGGTCCGCGATGCGCTCGAAGTTGTGCGCCACCCAGAGCAGGTGGGTGCACGGCTCGACCGTCGAGGGGTCCTTGATCATGATCGCGACCAGGTCGTTGTAGACGATGTCCTGGATCTCATCGACGGCGTCGTCGCGGCGACCGACCTCGTAGGCGGCCTCAATGTTCCGGTCTATGAACGCGTCGAGCGAGGAGCGCAGCATCTCGCGCGAGATCTGCGCCATGCGCGGGATATCGACCAGCGGCTTCACCACCGGCTCGTCGGCCATCATCACGACGATCGACGCCACGCCTTCGGCGTGATCGCCCATTCGCTCGAGGTCGCCCGCGATCGCGAGGACCGAGACGATGACGCGCAGGTCGCCGGCCATCGGCGCCTGCTGGGCGAGCAGGTGGAGGCACGTGTTGTCGAGGTCGAAGCGGGCGCGATTGACCTCGGCGTCGTCGCGCACGACGGCCTCGGCGAGGGAGACGTCGCGATCGATGAGCGCCTGCATGGCGCGCTCGATCTGCCGGTCCACCATCGAGCCGAGCGCGAGCACACCATCCTGGATGTCGGTGAGCTGGCGGTGGAAGTTCTCTCGCGGCACGGGTCCGCCCTCGTCCCTGGCGTGCAGGCCTGCGCTACGGATCACCGGCTGGGACCGGCGAATATGCTCACTATCCTACGTGTCATGACCAGATTCGCGTAGGGGGAAGCCCCGATCACGGCCCGCGCTAACCCTCGGTTCCGCCTGCGCGAGGCAGGGTGAAGCGCGCGACGGCGCCGCGCTCGGCCGGTTCGAACCAGATGCGGCCGCCCAACTGCTCCACGGTGTGCCTCGCGATCGAGAGGCCGAGGCCGCTGCCGCTCGTCGATGGGTCGGGCGCGCGGGCCGGATCGCCGGTGAAGAAGCGCTCGAAGGCGCGCTCCCGCTCGGAGGGGAGCAGGCCGGGCCCCTCGTCCGCGACCTCGATACAGACGTGCGCGGGCTCGGCGGGCAGCGCGAACGCGCGCAGCCGGATCGTGCCGCGCGGGGGGCTGTAGCGGAGCGCGTTGTCGAGGAGGTTCGACAGCACCTCGAGGACGCGCGCGCGGTCGACGAGGACGGGCGCAGGGTCCTCGATGCGGGTCTCGACGCGGACCTCGCGACGCTCGAGCAGCGGGGCGAACGCGGAGGTGGCCTCGGCGAAGAGGTCGGCCGGAGCGAGCGGCTCCTGGACGAACGAGACAGCGCCCGACTCGAGCCTCGAGAGCTGCAACAGACGCTCGACCATCGAGGTCAGGCGGTCGATGCCCTCGAGCAGCTGGTCGAGGAAGCGCTCGCGGCGTGCCTCGTCCTCGACGCCGTCGCGCAGCGTCTCAGCGAGTGCGCGGGCGGCGGTGAGCGGCGTGCGCAGCTCGTGGGAGACGTTGGCGATGAGGTCGACGCGGGCGCGCTCCGCCCTCGCGAGGGCGGAGCGATCCTCGATGACGAGCGCGCGGCGGGCGGTGCCGACCGCGATGTCGGCGGCCGATACCCAGAGGCGGCGGCCGCCCGTGATCTCGACGAGGGCGGGACGCGCGCCGGCGGTGCGAGCGGCCTCGACGAGAACGGCCTCGCGCGTGGCACGGATCAGCGAACTGCCCTCGAACTCCGCCGGCGGGCGGTCGAGGATGCGCGCCGCGGCCGGGTTCGCGAGCACGACGTCGCCCTGGGCGTCGAGCAGCAGAACGCCCTCGGCAAGCGAGGCCAGCAGCAGCGCGACGGCCTCGATGGCGGAACCGGCCTCGGTGGGGGCCGGCGGGCGCGGCGGTGCCGAGGTCGCGGCGAGGGCGAGCGGGAGCTCGGCTGGACCTCGGGCGGCAAGCGCGAGCAAGCCGAGCGTCGAGGCGGTGACGACGATGGCGCCGGTGACCGCGCCGGGCGTCCATGAGGCGAGGGCCGATGAGAGCGTGGCGAGCGCCGCGAGCGCGGCGACGGCGGCGAGACGTCCGATCATCAGGACTGGAAGCGGTAGCCGTGGCTGCGCACGGTCACGATGTGCGCGGGGTGCGCGGGATCGTCCTCGAGCTTGCGCCGCAGGGCATGGACATGCACATCGACGGTGCGCGTGACGCCGGCGTAGCTCTCGCCCCACACGGCATCGAGGATCTGCTCGCGGGAGAGCGCCTGGCCCTCGTGCGACATGAGGAACTCGAGGAGGTCGAACTCCTTGGGGCGGAGCTCGATGGCGGTGCCGTTTCGATGGACGGTGCGGCGGCCGCGGTCGAGCTCGATGTCGCCACCGCCCAGCGTGCCACGGGTCGGCGCGCCGCTCGCGCGCCTCGAGAGCTCGTCGCGGCGCAGCGAGGCGCGAACGCGCGCCATCAGCTCGCGCATCGAGAAGGGCTTCGTCACGTAGTCGTCGGCGCCGAGGTCGAGGCCCTCGATGCGCTCGTCCTCGGTGGCGCGCGCGGTCAGCACGAGGATGGGGACGGGGCGCTCCGAGCGCACGACGCGGCAGATGTCGAGGCCGGAGAGCCGCGGCAGCATGAGGTCGAGCACGAGGAGGTCGGGCGTCTCCTCGCGGGCGAGACGGAGGCCCGTCACGCCATCGGCGGCGGCGAGCACCTCGTAGCCCTCGCGCTCGAGGTTGTAGGCGACGGCCTCGCGGATGGCGGGGTCGTCCTCGACGAGGAGGATGCGACTCATACGCACAGTGTGTGGGCCGCGCGGTGAGGCCACAACCGGTGTGCTGGAGGGGTTCGCGGCTGCCGAGGGGAGCGGGGTACCATCGAATCCTCCCCATCGCGAGCCGACGTGATGATTCGAACGACCGAGACCGACGACCGACCGCCGCACGCCGCCTTCCCCGGCGACATCGAGCGCTATCGCCAGCGCATGGCCTCGACGTTCGGGTACCCCGACTTTCGAGGGGAGCAGGCGCGCGTCCTCGAATGGCTCGCTTCGAGTGACGTCCTCGCGATCATGCCGACGGGCAGCGGGAAGAGCCTGTGCTACGTGCTGCCGGCGCTCGAGGTCGGGCGCACGCTGGTGGTCTCGCCGCTGATCGCGCTCATGCAGGACCAGGTGGAGGCGCTGCAGGCGGCGGGCGTCCCGGCCTCGTTCATCAACTCGAATCTGAGCCGCGACGAGCAGAACGCGCGATACCTCGCATTCGTGCGGGGTGAGACGGCGCTGCTGTACGTCGCGCCCGAGCGCTTCGCGAACGAGCGTTTCGTCGCGGGGTTGCAGCGCGCCGGCGTGAATCTCCTCGCTGTGGACGAGGCGCACTGCATCTCCGAGTGGGGGCACGACTTCCGTCCGGACTACCTCTCGCTGGGCCCGGTGCGGGAGCGCCTCGGGCGGCCGCGCACGCTGGCATTGACCGCCACGGCAGACGAGCGCGTGCGTCGGGACATCGTCCAGCGCCTCGGGATCGCCGAGGACGGGCGGGTGGTCGTCAGCCCCATCGACCGCCCGAACCTCACACTTAACGTCGTGCGGGCGGACGACGAGGAAGAGCGCAAGGCGTGGCTGCGGCGCTACGTCCGTGGCCACGAGGGGGAGTCGGGAATCGTCTACGCCGGGACACGACGGACGGCGGAGGAGCTCTCCGAGATGCTGCGGCGCCAGGGTGTACGGGCGGAGACGTACCACGCGGGCCTCGATCGCGAGCGACGGTCCTCGGTGCAGCGCCGCTTCACGACGGGGCAGACGCCAGTCATCGTGGCGACGAACGCCTTCGGGATGGGCATCGACAAGCCGGACGTTCGTTACGTCGTGCACTACCACCTGCCCGGACGCCTCGAGGCGTACTACCAGGAGGCGGGGCGCGCCGGCCGCGATGGCGACCCCGCGGAATGCACGCTGCTGTATGCGGCGCGCGACCGCACGAGGCAGCAGCGCTTCATCGACCAGGCGCACCCGGACGACGAGGTGGTGCACGCGGCGTGGCGACGCTGGGTCGAGGAGGATCGCGCCGCCCTCGATGAGGAGATGGGCTTCGACCTCGCGGGCCTCGGGCGGACGGTGGCGCCGGACGCCGACGCGGAGGGCTTCGCAGCGATCCTCGGGGCGCTGCGGGCCTCGGGACTGGTCTCGGAGATGGGGATGCGGTTGCAATCGCGCGACGCGGATGCGCCCATCGACACCTCGGCGATCGACGAGCGCCGGCGGCAGGCGACCGCGCGGCTGGGCGAGATGGTCGAATACGCGGAGACCTCGGGCTGCCGGCGGGCGGTGATCCTCCGCTACTTCGGCGAGCAGCCGCCGGAGCGCTGCGACGGCTGCGACAACTGCCTCGGAACGCACGAGGGCGGGGCGCCGGAGTACCCGTCGGACCTGTACGACGAGATCCTCGCACTCCGCGACCGCATCGCGCGGCGCGCTGGGCGCGAGGCGCACACGGTCTTCGAGCTGCGCACGGCGCGGGAGCTGGCGACGTACCGGCCTCGAGACGAGTCGGGGCTGCTCTCGATCTG
Source organism: Dehalococcoidia bacterium (assembly GCA_041390625.1). Classification (GTDB taxonomy): domain Bacteria; phylum Chloroflexota; class Dehalococcoidia; order UBA2979; family UBA2979; genus RBC038. The sequence goes on from JAWKPM010000007.1 coordinate 139,358, forward strand.
GGGCATCGCGCAGACGCGGGCGGACTGGTTCGGTGCCGAGGTGCTACGCGTCATCGCGGCCTGGGAGGAAGACCACACGCACGCTGCGCCGCCCCCCTCGATGCCGGTGGCGGCCTCGAAGGCGCGGCGGCCGGCCCAGCCTGCCCTCGATGACGTCCCGGTCGACGATCCCGAGTTCGGGCGCGCGTACCGGCTGCTTCGCGAGTGGCGCGGCGAGCGCTCCCGACGCGACGGCGTGCCGGCCTACACCCTGTTCTCGGACCGCACGTTACGTGAACTCGCGGCGACGAGACCGGACAGCCTCGACGCGCTGGCGAACGTATGGGGCCTCGGGCGTTCGCGCGTCGAGCGCTTCGGTCAGGAACTGCTGGACGTGATCTCCGGCCGCGAGGCCTAACCGAGGCGGCTTCGAGCCGCCTCGTTGGTGGTTACGTCGCCTCCGAGGGCGCCTCGGCGGACGTTACGTCTTCGAGACGGCGTTGCCCGCGGCCTCGACGACGCGCAGGGCGCGTTCAAGGGCGGCCGCGGCCTCCTCGGCGACGGGCGCGAGCTCGGGGTCGTCGACGAAGTTCGTCATCGAGAGCGGGTCGAAGACCTGGACGACGCGGTGGTCACCGGCGTCCCAGAGCACCACGTTGCAGGGCAGCAGCACGCCGATGCCGCGCCATTGCTCGATGGCGCGATGCGCGAAGCCGGGATTGCAGGCGCCGAGGATGCGGTACGGGCCGATGTCCTTGCCGAGCTTCTGCTGCAGTACCGCCTGCGCATCGATCTCCGTGAGGATGCCGAAGCCCTCGGCGGCGAGCGCCTGGCGCACCTCGGCCTCGAGGTCCTCGAGGTTCATCGTCGAGCGGACGTGCAGTCCGAGCTTCCCGCGTTCCATCGCACCCTCCCCCCACGCGCGCCGCACGGGCGCGTCGATTTCACACCTCGATGGTGTCGGGCGAGGGAACGCGCGACCGGGGGCGAACGTCCCGCGACCGGCGGGCGGGTCGGCCGGCTAGCGGCCGGTAAACACAGGTTCGCGACGCTCCATGAACGACTTCACGCCCTCGACGCCGTCATCGGAGACGAAGAGCGAGTTGATGGTCAGCGATGTGAAGTCGACCACGCGGCTGAGCTCGGCTTCCTCGTTCATGTAGAGCACGCGCTTCGACGCTGCCATGCCGAGGGGCGGGCCCTTCGCGATCTCGGTGGCGTAGGCAATTGCCTCGGCCTCGAGCTGGTCGCGCGGCACGACCTTCAGCACGATGCCGAGCTCGAGTGCTTCCTCGGCGTCGATGCGGCGGCCGGTGAGCATGAGCTCCATCGCTCGATGATCGCCGACGGCGTGGCGCAAGGTGTGGCCGAGGCCGTAGTCGGCGAGCAGCCCTCGCTTCGTCTGCGTGACCGCGAAGATCGCGTCGTCGGCCGCGATGCGGAGGTCGGTCGCGAGGGCCATGCCGAAGCCGAGGCCCACGGCGTAGCCGTTGATGGCGCCGATGATCGGGACATCGCACGAGCGCATCGCCTGCACCGTGTAGTTCTCGAGGTGGGGCCGTCGCCAGGGTGGGCGCTTCCGCTCGAGGTCGGCGCCGGGGAAGCCGGAGACGTCGCCGCCGGCGCAGAAGGCGCGCCCCTCGCCGGTGAGGACGATGGCACGGGGCGCGTACTCACCTCGGTTGAAGCTGGCGAGGAGCGCGTTGAACTCCTCGCCCATTGCGGCGCTCCAGGCGTTGAGCTTCTCGGGACGATTGAGCTTTACGAGCAGGACGTCGCCGTGCTCCTCGGTCAGAATGGCGGGCTGCTCGGCAGTCTCGGTGGTCATCGGATCCTCCTCGCCTCGTGGGCGCGACGCCGGGTATGACGGGCATGCTAACGCAGGCCGCCAGCCATGCGTGACGCCTCGGGCAGGCGCCGCAGCGCGAGCATCGAGGCGATACCAAGGGTGGGGCCGATCGCGAGAAGGGCGAACGCGGGGCCCCAGCCCGCGCGCGCCTCGATGAGGGGAACCGCGCGGATGGTGACCGTCGTGAGCAGGAAGCCGAGGCCGGTCTGGAAGGCCAGCGCCGAGCCTCGATAGCGGTCATCGGCGAGCTCGGTCATCGCGGCCGAGAACTGCGCGGAGTCGGCGACGACGGTGGCGCCCCAGACGCCGGCGGCGAGCGCAACGAGGACGAGGGCCGACTCGGGGAGGAAGCCGGTCACGAGCGCCATCGAGCCGCTCACGAGCATCGCGGCGGCCGTCACCCTCGTGCGGCCGAGGCGCTCGGCGAGCTGTCCGGCGACCACGGCGGACGCGGCACCGAGGGCGAAGACGCCAAAGGCGGCGAGCCCGCCGACGCGCAGGCCGAGGCCCGGCACCTCGCGATCGCCGTAGACCTCGACGAGGAACACGGGCAGCCAGGCCCACATCGCGTAGAGCTCCCACATGTGGCCGAGGTAGCCGCCGAGGGCGAGTAGCGGGCCGCGCGCCGAGACGCCGCGCCAGAAGTCGCCCAGGCTCACGCGCTGAGGCATCGAGTGGTACGGCCCATCCTCGACCAGCGCCCACATGACGAGGGCGCCCGCGGCGGCGAGCAGGCTCGCGGCGAGCATCGATGCCTGCCAGCGGTCGACGAGGACGGCGCGGAGGAGATGCGGCGAGCCGGAGCCGAGGGTGAGCGCGCCGACGATGACGCCGAGCGCGTAGCCTCGGCCGGTCGCGTACCAGCCCGAGATCACGTGGAGCGCGGGGGCGTAGACGCCGCCAAGGCAGACGCCAGTGAGGACGCGAGCGGCGAGCCAGACCTCGAGGCGGTCGCTCGCGAGCGGGGCGACGTTTGCGAGGGCGGCGCACAGCGCAGCAATCGCGAACAGGCGCCTCGGATTCATGCGCTCCGAGAGGTTGAGCATCGCGGAGCCGAGCGTGCCGGCGACGAAGCCGAGCTGCACCGCGATCGTGAGCCAGGCGAGGTCGCCGCTGCCGAAGCCGAACTCGTCGCCGAGGGCGGTCGCGATGGCGTTCGTCGAGAACCAGACGGTAAGACCGCCGAGGGTGGCCAGTGCCACGAGGGCGAGCGCACGGCGGCGTGCGGCCTCGGGGGGTGGGGTGGGGGCCTCGAGCGTCACGAGGTGGCGGAAGCGCCGGTCGCGGGGTCCTGGAAGACGGTGGCTTCGCCCTCGAGGACGGTCTTGCCCGCCTGGTTCGTCACGGTGAAGGACATCTCGGCAAGGCCTCGGCGGGCGCGGACGGACGTGACCGTGCCCTGCGCGGTGATGGTGTCGCCGATGTACACGGGGCGCGGGAAGGACCAGCGCTGGCGCACGAACACGCTGCCCGCGCCCGGCAGATCCATCGCAACGAGGGCGTGAAGGAGGCCGGTCGCGATGCCGCCCTGTGCCATCAGCCGGCCGAAGCGCGTGCGTGCGGCGAACGCCTCGTCGAAGTGGAGCGGGTTGTAGTCGCCGGTGATGCCCGCGTACGCCTCGACGAGGGCGGGAGTGACCTCGAGGGTGCGGGTGGCGGTCTGGCCCTCGGTACAGTCCATCGCGCCTCCTCGATGTCTCGGCGAGCGCTCAAGCGCCTCGATGCTACGACCGGCGGTGGCAGAGCGGGACCAGTCCAGGGCAGCTACTCGAAGCGGAGAGGCTCGAGGTCCTCGGGGCGCGGGCGGTAGTGGCGATGGACCGGCGTCGGGCGCATCTCCCACATGTTGGCGCGCTCCGCGGCGTTGATGAGCACGGGCATGAAGTCGGCACCTCGGAGGTGGCCGAGGCCGCCGAGGGCGGCCGCGCGCTCACCGAAGGTCTCGACGGCGTCGACACGAACGTTGCCGCCTCGGATGGCGAGGGGGCCGGGCTCACCACCGTGCTGGTCGTTGAACTTGCCTCGAGGATGCTCCGCCCAGACGGAGGGCGTCGTGTGGTCGGTGGTGAGCACGGTGACGACCGAAGGGTCGGAGCCGATGGCGTCCCAGTAGTAGGCCATCGCGCGGTCAAGGGCCTCGATGGCGTCGCGGGCGACCTCGGGACGATTGTCGTGCGACATCGGGTCGGGGTACTTCGTGTGGACGTGGACGAACTCATAGCCGTCGTCGAGGCGCGCGCGGGCGGCCTCGAGGCGGACGCGCAGGTCGGACTCGGGGTCGGTGCCGGCCTCCTGCGATACGTGAAAGCCCATCTCAAGCAGCAGGCCGGAGACGACCTCCTCGTCGGGGAGACTGGCGGGGCGCATGCCCCAACGCTCGAGGAACGGTTCGTAGGACGGGCGCGGACCCGCCCACTTCGAGATCAGCGCGTTGATGGGCGCGCCGCCGACCGTCGAGGCGGGGTGGTTCGACATCGTGACGTGCGCCCACGCCAGGTAGTCGTTCAGCGCCTCGGCGGCCCTGGTGGCGGCCTCGGGATCGCGTGCGGCAGCACGAGGGCGGGCACGCAGGACGGGCTGGTCGACGGCGAGCGGGTCGGTATCGGTGACCTCGAAGGAGACGGGCCTCGCGGGGTCGAGGCTCGAGACGAACAGCAGGCCGTCGCCGCGACCGCTGTACTCGTAGCGGAAGCGGTGCCCGCCGGTTTCGTACGAGGCAATGGCGGCCCCGAGATCGGCGCACGCCTCCTCACGCTCGCGGATGAAGCGCTCGCGAAGCCAGAGCGCCCCGTCCTCGCGATCGGCGACGGCGAGGCGGGCGGCGAGGACCGCTTCGTCATCGGCGATGGCATAGCCTCGGGCGGTAGCGATCAGCGGGCCGCGGTCGGGGAAGCCTTCCTCCTCGTAGCCGAACATCAAGTGCAGGGCGAGCGGGCTGCCGAGGACGTAGCCGGGCGACTTGCCGTGCAGCACGCCGTTGATGCCCTCGCGGGCGAAGCGATCGACGTTGGGCGTATGCGCGGCCTCGAGGGGCGTCAGGCCGCCGAGCTCCGGCGCGGGGCGATCGCCGAGGCCGTCGAAGATGATGAGCAGGAGGCGCACGACGGTCGCCTACCGCGCGCCGGCAGCGGCGCGCTGCGCCTCGATCACTTCGATGACGCGGGCGGTGCCGGGCGGAACGAGGGCGCGCCAGTCCCCGCCGGCGGCGAGGCGTCGACGTACCTCGGTGGCCTCGATCTCCTTCTCGATGCCGGGCGTGAGGATCTCGGCGCGGTAGCCGTGCTCCCGCAGGCGGTCGACCTTCGTCTGCTCCCACTCGGAGAAGACGCGGACGAAGTGGACGGCGCCGTCGGGGACGTACGAGTCCCAGCGCTCCGGGAGGTTCACCGGGAACGGGATGATGTAGACGCGCTCGAGGGGGATGCCGTCGTCGAGCAGCACGGCGCGAACCATGCGCAGCCGCTCGAAGAAGGTGAAGGGGTTGGCGTCCTCGCGATGGCGGTGGGACGAGGCTGCTTCCTCTGCGATCTGCCAGGGGTCGGGGTTGGTGATGCCGACGATGAGCTCCTCGGAACGATCGAGGGCGAGGTGCAGATACTCGCGGTGCCCGAGGTGAAACGGCTGGAAGCGGCCGTGGATCATCCCGAGCGGCACACGGTCCTCGGCCGGAGCGGTCATCGAGGGCGACTCACGCGGCCACGAACACGCCGGCGCCGGCGCGCACCTCGCCGATGCGCCAGAGGGGGAGATCGGCGTGGGCGAAGCCTGCCTCGAGCGCTTCGATGTGCGCCGGGGGCACCGAGAGCAGCAGGCCGCCGGACGTCTGGGGGTCGAAGAGGATGTGCTCCATGTCCTCGGTGACGTCGGGGGCGCAGCGCACGCCCTCGACGAGGTGCTCGCGATTGCGGAGCTCGCCGCCGCTGATGATGCCGCGGTAGGCGTACTCCTCGGCGCCGGGGAGCAACGGCAGCGCCGAGGCGGAGAGGCAGACCTCGACGCCGCTGGCGGTCGCGACCTCGAAGGCGTGCCCGAGAATGCCGAAGCCTGTGACGTCGGTCATGGCGTCGACGCCGGCCTCACGCGCGATCGAGGCGGGTGCGCGGTTCAGGCGGCTCATGCTCTCGATGGCGGCGTCGACGTGGTCGGGCGACGCCTCCTCGAACTTCGCGGCCGTGGCGATGAGGCCGGTGCCGAGGGGCTTCGTGAGGTAGAGCGCATCGCCGGCGGTCGCGCCGCCCTTCGTCAGGACGCGATCGGGGTGCACGAAGCCGATGGCGCAGAGCCCGTACTTCGGCTCGGCATCGATGATCGTGTGGCCGCCGACGATGAAGCCCCCGGCCTCGGCGACCTTGTCCGCGCCACCCCGGAGGATCTCGCCCACGACCTCCGGAGCGAGATCGACGGGGAAGGCGGAGATGTTGAGGGCGAGCGCGACGTCGGCGCCCATCGCGTAGACGTCGCTCAGGGCGTTCGCGGCCGAGATCGCCCCGTACGCGTAGGGGTCATCGACGATGGGCGCAAAGAAGTCGAGGGTGACAACCAACGCGCGGTCGTCGGCGAGGCGGTAGACGGCGGCGTCGTCCGGCTGCTGCAGGCCCACGAGCAGCTCGTCGGGGGCGGCGGCGCCGCCCAGGCGGCCGAGGTGTTCGAGCACGAAGGCCAGCGACTCGGCGCCGGCCTTGCCGGTGCAGCCGGCCATCGCAGCGAGCTCGGTGAGGCGCGGGGCGGTCGAGGTCAGCGGCTGGGTCATCTCGGTCCCCTCTCCTCGGAGCGTGCGCCGAGGCGGCTGCACGCCGGTGGAGACGCGGTGTCGTCGCACGAGACCGTGGGGCACGCAGCGGTTCCGGGAGGATACCAGCCGGGGGTACCCGCCACGGGTGACATTCCTTACATCGAGCACTGCCAACGCCGTCTCCAGGCGCTTTGAAATGCAATCGCGATGCCGAACGGTGGGACGTACGCGGGATCACGGAGCGTCAGCTCCGGCGACCGACACTCGATGGGTGTGCGTCGAGCGCTCGAGGGAGGTTGCGATGGACAGGTCGGTCGCGCCTCGCCTCGATGTCTACGTGCAGTCCTCGTGCCCCGCATGCGCCGAGGCGCTGCGGACGGTGGAGCGGGCACGGGCGGCGTGGCCCGCCCTCGAGGCGCGCGTGCAATGGGTGGACGTAGCCGGTGTTCCGCCGCCGCCCCAGGTGTTCGCCGTGCCGACACTTATGCTGGATGGCGAGCTCGTGTCCCTCGGGACGCCCTCGTGGCCTGAGCTCGCGGCGCGGGTGCGACGGGCATTCGAGGAGCGGGGGCACGATGGCGGCACGACGCCCGATGAGCGCTGAGGCGATCCGCGAGGCGAAGGTCTTCTTCCTCTCCGAAAGCGACCTCTTTCGCGGCCTGACGCAACTGGACCTCGACGAGGTCGAGCGCAGCACGACGATGAGCACCTGCACGAGAGGACGCGTGTTCTACACACCGGGCGAGACCGGCGAGGTCCTGTTCATCCTCAAGCGCGGGCAGGTGAACCTCTACCGCATGACGGCGGAGGGTAAGCGGTTGATCACAGCGACCCTGGAAGCGGGGGCGGTCTTCGGCGAGATGTCGCTGATCGGGCAGGGCATGCTCGACTCGTACGCCGAGGCAGCGGACGACTGCGTGCTCTGCGTGATGTCGCGCGTCGATGTGGAGCGGCTGCTCGGCCAGCATCCCTCGGTGTCGCTGCGGCTCGTCGAGCTGGTCGCGAAGCGCCTCGCGGATGCGGAGGAACGCATCGCGGACGTCGTGTACAAGTCCGTGCCCGCGCGCATCGCTACGACGCTGTTGCGGCTGTCGACGGAGGCGAACCGTCCCGTGCGCCTCTCGCAACAGGACATCGCCGACATGGTGGGGACGTACCGGGAGACCGCGACGCGCATCCTGAACGAGATGCGCGCGAACGGCCTGGTCGAACTGCGGCGCATGCAGATCGAAGTGCTGGACCGCGCCGGCCTCGAGGCGCTGGCAGGGGAGCCCAGCTAGCGGCCCTGCAAGTCCGGGTGGGGCCTCGATGCGGATTCGGACTCGAATCTGACGGCCATACACGTCGCCTGAAATCTGCCGATGATCCAGGCACGCTCTCGTGGGGTGAGGGCGTCACTGGAGCGTGGCATGACTTCGGCAGCGGCGCAGATCGGCGCATCCGAGGAACTCCCCTCGATCGACGAGGTGGTGCAGACCGTCACGGGTCTACGCCCGCTCGGCGCCATCGCCGCGCGCATCCTCCAGATCACCGAGGGCGACACGTTCTCGGCGCAGGCGCTGGCGAAGGTCATCTCCTCGGAGCCCGCGCTCTCGGCGCGGATGCTGCAGCTGGCGAACTCGGCGTACTACGGCTTCCCGCGGCGCATCGGCACGGTGCGCGACGCGATCGTGCTGCTTGGCTTTCGGACGGTGCGATCGGCGACGCTGGCGGCGTGCGTGATCAACGCGGTCCCGAACGGCTCCAGCCGTGACGAGGCGCGCACGTTCTGGCGCTACTCGATCTTCATCGGCATGGTGAGCGAAGTGATCGCCCAGGCGGAGCGGGCGGACTGCGAAGAGGCCTTCACCGCCGGCGTGCTGCACAACATCGGTCGACTCGCCCTGAGCCAGCAGTACCCCGAGTTGATGCAGCGCACGCAGCGGCATGCGCGGACGCGCCAGATCTCGCTGCTCGAGGCCGAGCGCGAGGTCCTCGGGTACACCGACGCGGAGCTCGGTGGCGCGCTCGCGGCCCACTGGAACTTCCCGGAAGGGCTGGTCGAGGCGGCAGCGCGGCATCGTGAGAGCATCTACGCCGTCGATGACCAGCACTCGGCGCTGGGCCTCGTGATCCGCGCACGGGCGCTGGCGGCCGGCATCGGCATCTGGGACGGCATCGAGACCTCCGTGGCATCGGGTCCGCCGGCGGAGTGGCGCCAGCCGCCGCTTTCGCAGGAGCTCGCGCGTGTCGGTGGCCCGGACGGGCTGCTCGAGCGGGTGGATGCGTTCCTCGGGAGCGCGATCGGCTAGCCTCGGGCTCTCGCTCGGTCCTCGTTTCGCGCCGTCCTTCGTCCTCGGTTTGCCTCGTCTCCCTTGCATTCGGAATGCCGATTCGGTACAAACGTCGGAGCCATTAGCACTCTCAAACATCGAGTGCTAAAGTGCTGCGCAGCGCCGAGACGCCTCGGTGCGCCCTTCCAACCGGAAACCCGGCCCGCGAGCGCGCCTCGCGCGGCCACGAGTGTGACCACAGCCGAGCAGAAGCAGCGAACGAAGGACGGTCGACGATGGCGAAGCAACTGCTGTTCGACGAGCAGGCCCGCGGGGCCCTCCGCGATGGCATCGACGCGCTGGCGGACGCGGTGAAGATGACGCTGGGCCCGAAGGGTCGCAACGTCGTCCTCGACAAGCGCTTCGGCCCGCCGACGATCACCAACGACGGTGTGACGATCGCGAAGGACATCGATCTCTCGGACCGCTTCGAGAACATCGGGGCGCAGCTCGCGAAGGAGATCGCGTCCAAGACCAACGACATCGCCGGTGACGGCACGACGACCGCGACGGTCCTCGGCCAGGCGATCGTCCACGAGGGCCTGAAGAACGTCGCCGCCGGCGCCGACCCGATGGCGCTGAAGCGCGGCATCGAGACCGCCGCGAAGGCGATCACCGACGCGCTGACGAAGAACTCGACGCGTGTCACCACGCGCGAGCAGATGGCGCAGGTCGCCGCGATCTCGGCGGCGTCGCCGGAGATCGGCGAGCTCATCGGCGAGGTGATGGAGGCGACCGGTAAGGACGGCGTCATCACCGTCGAGGAGTCGCGCGGCATCCAGACCGAGATCGAGTACGTCGAGGGCATGGCCTTCGACCGCGGCTACATCTCGCCCTACTTCGTGACGAACGCGGACCGCATGGAGGCCGTCATCGACGACGCCTTCATCTTCGTGACGGACCGCAAGCTGTCCTCTGTGAACGACATCCTGCCGCTCCTCGAGAAGCAGCTGCAGCGCTCGAAGAACCTCCTGATCATCGCGGAGGACGTGGACGGCGAGGCCCTGGCCACGCTGGCGGTGAACAAGCTGCGCGGCACGGTGAACGTCGTCGCCGTAAAGGCGCCGGGCTTCGGCGACCGCCGCAAGGAGAACCTCGGCGACATCGCGGCGCTGACCGGCGCCACGGTGATCAGCCCGGAGCTCGGCCGCGCGCTCGACTCGGCCGCGCCCGAGGACCTCGGCCAGGCCCGACGCGTCGTCATCTCCAAGGAGGAGACGACGATCATCGAGGGCAAGGGCACGAAGAAGGCGATCGACGACCGCATCAAGATGATTCGCGCGCAGCTGGAGCGCGCCACGAGCGACTGGGACCGCGAGAAGCTCGAGGAGCGCCTCGGCAAGCTCGCCGGCTCGGTCGCCGTCATCAAGGTCGGCGCCGCCACCGAGGTGGAGCTGACCGAGAAGAAGCACCGCGTGGAGGACGCGCTCTCGGCGACCCGTGCGGCCGTCGAAGAGGGCATCGTCCCCGGTGGTGGCGTCGCGTTCCTGAACGCGCTGCCCGCCCTCGACAAGCTCGAGCTGGCGGGTGACGAGGGCACGGGTGTCCGCATCCTGCGCCGCGCCCTGGAGGAGCCGCTCCGCCGCATCGCAACCAACGCCGGCGAGGACGGCTCGGTCATCGTGCGGGCCGTGCAGGGCCGCAAGAAGGGCGAAGGCTACGACGCTCGTGCCGAGCGCTACGGCAACATGATCGAGTTCGGCATCATCGACCCGGCCAAGGTGACGAAGGCCGCGCTCGAGAACGCGGTCTCGATCGCCGGCATGGTGCTGACGACCAACTGCCTCGTCACGGACGAGCCCGACAAGGCCGGTCAAGCCGCCGCGCCGGCCATGGACATGTACTAGTCCGTACGTCTCTCGACGCTCGGAAGGGGCCGGCCCGGTGCCGGCCCCTTCGCGTTTCCCCCTCGATCCCCCTCCCCGGAGCCTCGTGATGCTGCACGGCGAAGACCCCTTCGACTTCGACCTCGACGAGGTGCTGAGCGCCGTCGCGGAGGCCGAGGTGCTGGTGGTGGCATTCCCGTTCTGCGCGCAGCGTCTGCTGCTGGATCTGCGCACGAGCGACACCGACGGCCCGCTCATCGAGGTGGTGGAGCCGTTGTCCTCGGCGTCGGAGCGGGCGCTGTGGCTAGTCGACCGCCGGCCGGCGTTCGGCGCTCCGGAGCAGAGTGCGTTCTTCCTCTGGCCGCACAGCGTCTCGTACCTCGAAGCCTCAGGCGTGACGGACGCGCTGCGGGAGCGCGGGGCAGGCGAGCACGGCCTCGATGTGGCTTCGGAGGTCGAGGGCGCGCTGTCCGACCTACGAACGCGCGAGCGGGACTACACCCACGCCGTGGTCGTGGGTGCCGAGGGGTTCGAGAACCTCTGGAGCCGCCGCTAGCGCCTCAGGCGCGGCCGAACCCTCCAGGTAGGCACCCGCACAGACGACCTCGACCGCGCGGTGCATCCTGACAGAAGCGAGGAGACGCGCATGGCCCGACTGGTGGTCTACGTTCGTTCGCGGGTCTGTCCGGATGTGGCGCGGTGGCGCCGATGGCTGCAGCAGCACGAACTCGATTACGTCGAGCTCGACATCGACTCGGATGCCGAAGCGTACGACCGCGTGCTGCGTTGGACAGGTTTCGAGTCGGTGCCGACCCTCGTCATCGCGCCTGACGACGGCCTCGAGCCGATCGAGGCGCCCTCGGCGCTCCCGCCGGGGCGTGGGCCTCGCGCGATCGACCGCGGCACGATGCTGACGGAGCCGAACCCGGGCCAGATCGTGCCCTTCCTCGAGCGGAACGGGATCCCCGTCACCCGCCTCGAGGGGTCGCGCGACGGCGGCATTATCGGGCGGCTGCTGGGCTAGGCGTCGGATCAGTCGAGCAGGCAGCGCGCTCGAATGGGTGAAGCCCCCTCCAGACCCTCGAAGTAGCGCACGAGTTCCCAGCAATGGGCGTCCGGTGGCACCTCGACGCCGCGCGCCGTCTCTGGGAGTGCCATCCAGATGGGCCTCGAAGTCGGAGGCTCTTCACCCGGCAGATGTGGCACGACGCGTCGGACCGTGAGGCAATTCGCGCCGGCCGGGTCCTCGTCCGCGGGGACGGGCTGCAACCGGCCACCGCATGGGTCGGCGGGATCGGGGCCTCTGACGAGCATCAGCAGCTCGATCGACTGAAGTGCAAAGACGCCGTCGGCCTCGCTCGGCGCGAAGAAGACCCGCGTAAAGGTGCGCCCGTCGTACAAGCAGCGTCCGACCACGGCGTCTGCGACATCGAGGAGGCCGACCGGCACGAGCGCTGCCAGAACGTCGATGCACGCTCCCGTGACATCGGCGTGGTCGCGATAGACCCAGATCTCGATCACGGTGCCGAGGAGATCGGCGGGTGATGCGGTGCGAACCGGGGCTGGGGTACTCGTCGGGCTCGAGGTCGCTTCGGCTGACGGGCTTGAGGTCACGGTGCCGCGCAACGACTCAGCGCCGTCAAGGTCCTCGTCGGCGCAGGCGATGGCGACAAGTGCGAGCACGAGCACCGATGCGAGTACGAGGTGCTTCATCCCACCGTCCACCAAGCATCGCTGCCTTCCTCGCGGCGGGTGGCCTCGAGGAGAAGTGCGACGGCGGCGCCGACGAGCATGACGGCCGCTGCGGCGATGAAGACCTCGCGGAAGGTGGAGACCTGCGCCTCGGCGACGAGGGCGTTGAACTCGGGCGTGCCGAACTCGATGCCGCCGGCGCGGGCGTAGAAGCGGCCGAGGCCCCTCGAGGTCAGGAGCGCGGCACCGACGAGCATGCCGACGACGCGGCTCAGCGTGAGCCACGAGGCAGCGGTGGCGCGCTCGTCCTCGCCGACGCGCTGGAGGACGGCCGCGGAGAGCGGCGCGATCACGAGGCCGAAGCCGAAGCCGCCGATGATCTGCGGGAACGAACGCAGGACCTCGGAGAGGTCGCGGTCCCAGGCCTGGAGCCCGAGGAAGCAGCCTGCCGCGAGCAGCATGCCGAGCGACACCGTGCCTCGGATCGTCCACCGCTCGGCGAGCCAGCCGCCGGCGAGCGCGCCGAGCGGAACGGCGGCCGTCAGCCGCAGCAGAGTCAGCCCACCGGAGAGCGGCTCCTCGACCAGCACGAGATTCACGAAGAGCGGGATGCCGATCAGCGCCGAGATCAGCCCCGCGCCCACGAGGAGGTTCACGACGTTCGCGACCCAGACGGAGCGCGGAGCGAGCATCGAGAGGCGGAGCATCGGCGCATCGATGCGGGCCTCGTGGCGGACGAACAGCGCGCCGAGGGCGGCGGCGCCGGCGAGCAGCGCTGCGGTCGCGACCAGCGGCCTCGGCTCGATGGGGTCATCGACGAGCGCGAAGGTGAGCACGGCGAGCGCGGCGCCGAGGAGCACGGCGCCGGCCCAGTCGATGACGCCTCGAACGCGCTCGCGGCCGGCGGTTCGCCACGCGAGGAGGGCGAAGGGGGCCGCCATCGGCAGGTTGATCCAGAAGACCCAGCGCCAGCCCCAGAGCTCGGTGATGCCGCCGCCCCAGAGGGGACCGAGCAGCGCCCCGGCCTCGGAGGCAGCGGCGATGGCACCGAGGCCCATGACGCGCCTCGATGGTGGGAGCTCGGCGACGACGATCGCCATCGCGACCGGCACGACCGCGCCGCCACCGACGGCCTGGAGGGCGCGCGCAGCGACGAGGAAGTTGAAGCCGGGTGCGGCGGCCACGAGCGCGGAGCCGACCATGAAGACCACGAGTGAGGCGGCGTAGATCCTCGCGTGGCCGTAGACGTCGGCGACACGTCCGACGATCGGCAGCGCGACCAGGTAGCCGAGCAGGTACCCGTTGATGATCCAGGACGACTGGTAGAAGTCGTCCACCGTGACGCCGAGCCCCGAGATCATCGCCGGCAGCACCGTGACGACCGAGGTCTGGTCGTCGGCCGCCACAAACACGCCGCCGGCGACGGCGACGAGGAGCCAGGTGCCGCGTCGCGGGGACGAGGCGGTCCGGGGGATGGGGGTCAGCGCGGCGCCTCGATGGTGATGGGTTCGTCGAAGCGGCTCAGGCGGACGCTCACCGTGCCGGACTCGTTGGCGTCGAAGAGGTGGCCGCTGACCTCGATGCGGCGGACCAACGTGTCGTCGACGCCGATCCAGGCGACGGCCTCGAGGGTCTCGCCGCCCCGCGCGCCGGGGATGAGCGTGAGCTCGTCGGACAGGAGCTGCGCCTCGACGCGGTACGTGTCGACGCCATCGACGCGCTCGGCACGGACGACCGTCGGATCCTGGACGGAGCGCATGAGGGCGGTCACGCCGCTCGATATGTCGAACACTTCGCCGACCGAGATGTCTTCCTGCTCCCAGCGGCCCGTCAGCGGGTTCGTGATCCATCCCTCGCCGTCGACGTTGCGGACCTCGAGGTCTGCATTGATCGGGCCAACGCTCGCGCTGAGCTTGGCCTGGAAGTTGTCGATGCCGGCGAAGTCGCCCTCGGCCTCACGCATGTTGATGCCGCCGAGGATGTTCGCCGCACCGCCCGAGAAGTCGAGGTCGAAGTGGAAGGTCTCGAGCGACTCGATGCGGGTAGCGGCGCCCTCGAGGAGGACGGCGGCGTCGACCTCGGACACGTCGATGTTCGACTCCTCGTCGCCGCCGTTGCACGCGGCGATGAGCGCGAACATCGCAGCGACCGCCGCGACGAGCGCCAGTGAGGCGAAGCGCGGACGTCTCATCGAACCTCAACCCGGGGTGGGCCGGCCTCGACGTGGCCGACGATCCAGCAGCCGCCCTCGACCTCCTCGATGCGGGCGCGCAGCGCCTCGGCGGCGGCCTGGGGCACCGCAATGAGCAGCCCGCCCGAGGTCTGGGGGTCGTAGAGCAGGTGGTTTAGCGTGTCCTCGAGGTCGGCGGGGAGCAGGACGCGCTCGCCGAGCTGCTCGCGGTTGCGGCTCGCGCCGCCGGTGACGGCCCCCTCGGCGGCGAAGCGACGCGCCTCCGGGAGCTCGGGCAGCGCGCCGGCCTCGATGACGAACGTGGCTTCGGCCTGCTCGGCCATCTCGGCGGCGTGCCCCACGATGGCGAAGCCGGTGACGTCGGTCATCGCGCGCACGCCGGCCTCGCGAGCGAGGTGGGCGGCGTGGCGGTTGAGGCGTCGCATCGACTCGACGGCGGCGGCGAGCGCATCCTCGGAACCCTCGCGCTGCTGCTTGGCGGCGGTCATGAGGATGCCGGTACCGAGCGGCTTCGTGAGCAGGAGGGCGTCGGCGGGACTCGCGCCGCCCTTCGTCAGGACGGCGGCGGGATGGACCATGCCGGTGACAGAGAGGCCGTACTTCGGCTCCTTGTCGAAGACCGTGTGGCCGCCGGCGATGACGCCGCCCGCCTCGTGGACTTTGTCGGCACCGCCTCGGAAGACCTCGGACAGCATCATCGGGTCGAGGTCGTCCGGCCACGCGGCGATGTTGAGGGCGAGGCGGACCTCCCCGCCCATCGCGTAGACGTCGCTCATCGCGTTCGCCGCGGCGATCTGGCCATACGTGTACGGGTCGTCGACGACCGGCGGGAAGAAGTCGAGCGTCTGGATCAGGGCGAGGTCGTCCGAGACTCGGAACACAGCCGCGTCATCGGAGCGCGCGAGGCCCACGAGCAGGTCGGGGTGCTCTTCGGGCGGGAAGCGGTCGTGGAGGGGACGCAGCACCTGCGCCAGGGTCCCGAGACCCATCTTTCCCGCTCAGCCGGCGCACGAGGCGAGGTCGGTGAGGCGAACGATGTCCTCGCGCGTCACTCGCTGCTCCCTCGATGCTGCGCTCGAAGCGGTCGCCGGCGCCGCGCTCATCGTCGCATTCACGTCGTCGAGGTCGCAACGGCCTCGAACGCTCCGGTACCGCCTCGATGGTAGTCTCGGCCTCGTGACGACGAGCGGCTCGGCGGCGGGCAAGCGGGCGGGGAAGCAACGCGCGTCGCGTCCTCGGGACGAGCGCTGGACGCCGGCGGAGCTCATCTCGATCCTCGGCGAGCGCTACGGGCGGGCGGCGCAGCAGCCGTCGCACGCGCCGGTCATTGAGCTCGTGCTGACGCTGCTGTCGCAACACACCTCGGATCACAACTCGGGCCGGGCGATGCACCAACTGCTCGCGCGCTTCCCCGAGTGGGACGAGGTCATCGAGGCGCCGGCGAGCGAGGTCGAGGACGCCATCCGCGCCGGCGGCCTCGCGCCCACGAAGTCGAAGCGACTGCAGGCGCTGCTCGCCGAGGTGCGCGAGCGCGCGCCGGACTACGACCTCTCGATGCTGGAGACAACGCCCCTCGATGAGGCGAAGGCGTGGCTGACCTCGCTGCCCGGCGTCGGGCCGAAGACGGCGGCCTGCGTGCTGCTGTTCGCCCTCGGGCGGCCGGCGCTGCCCGTCGACACGCACGTCGAACGCGTCTCGAAGCGGCTCGGTCTCGTGCCTCCGAAGACGGCGGCCGACAAGGCGCACGCGCTGCTGGAGGCAATGCTCGAGCCCGACGAGGTCTACGCGTTCCATGTCGACCTGATCCAGCACGGTCGGCGGACGTGCCACGCGCGCAGCCCTCAGTGCGAGACGTGCCCGCTGCTGCCTCGATGCCCGCGCGTAGGGCTGCCGCCTATCTAGCCTCGGTCAGTCGTTCGGCGGTTCGAAGGGGAGCACGAGCTCCATCTCGACGGAGTCGAGCCAGCGCCCGAACTTCCGTCCCACCTGCTTCCGCTCGGCGTCCTGCTCGTAGCCGAAGGCGCGATGCAGCTCGATGCTCGCGACATTCGAGGCCTCGATGACCGCCAGCAGCGCGCGGACCGGCTGGGCTCGCGCGACCTCGAGCAGCTCGGTCATCAGCGCGCGGCCGATGCCTCGGCGGTGGTGGGCGAGGTCGACGTAGACCGTCGTCTCGCGCGTGTAGCGGTAGCCGGCACGCGGGCGGTAGAGCGAGAGGTACGAGAAACCGACGCACTCGCCCTCGATGTCGGCGGCGAGCACGGTGAGGGTGGGATCGGCCTCGTGCTCCGCGAACCACTCGCGGCGGCGCTCGATCGGCCAGGGCTCGAGCTCCCACGTGTTGGTCCGGTGCAGGATCTCGTCGTTGTAGATGCGGTTGATCGCCTCGAGGTCGCGCTCGACGGCGGGCCGGATGCGGACGTCCACGTGGCCTCCCGAGGCCGACTGCGGCGGATCGAGGGCGCCAGCGTACCGGGCCTCGATGGTGCGCGCTGGCCTCGAATCGAGTCTGCGCGCCTCGTATACTCCGCGCTCGTGCCGTCGCAAGCGGCGGCCGACGCAGCGAGAGAGGCGAGGGATGGCCGAGCGCGGTCCCGGGTGGCTGGAGTGGGTCGAGGGCGGCGTGACCGCGCCCGAGGGCTGGCGCGCGGGCGCCACCTACGCCGGCGTCCGTACCTATGGCGAGGAGCCACGTTATGACGTGGGGCTGCTCGCCTCGGATCGGCCGTGCGCCGTCGCCGGCATCTTCAGCCGCAACGCCGTCGTGGGCGCGCCGATCAAGTTCAACCGGCCTCGAGTCCAGACCGGTCGCGCGCAGGCGATCGTGGCGAACTCCGGAAACGCGAATACGGTCACGGGCGAGCGCGGCGACCTCGATGCGGGGCGCATGGCCTCGGTGGCCGGCGAGCACCTCGGTGTGCCCGAGGAGCTGGTGCTCGTCGCCTCGACGGGGGTGATCGGGCGGCCGCTGCCGATGGATCGCATCGAGGGCGGCATCGCCGCGATCGAGGCTCGCGCCGACGGCGGTTCCGAGTTCGCGCGGGCGATCATGACGACCGACACCCGACCGAAGTCGCGCGCCGTCCGCTTCGAGGCCGACGGGCGCACGTACACCATCGGCGGGGTCGCCAAGGGCTCGGGCATGGTCCACCCGGACATGGCGACGGTGTTCTGCTTCCTCACGACGGACGCGCCCGCCGACGCAGGCTGGCTGCATACGACGCTCAAGGCGGTCGGCGACGTCTCGATCAACATGATCGACGTCGACATGGACTCCTCGACGAGTGACACGATGCTGCTGTTCGCGAACGGCGCGGCCGGCGGCCCACCCCTCGATGACGCGCACGCCGCGGCTCCTCGATTCCGCGAGGCGCTGGAGGCAGTCGCGATCGCGCTGGCGCGCGAGCTGGCGGCCGACGGGGAGGGCGCACGCACGCTCATCGAGGTGCAGGTCGAGGGCGGCGCCACCCTCGAGGACGCGCGCCTTGCGGCGCGCACGGTGACCGCCTCGCCCCTCGTGAAGACGATGGTGGCGGGGCGCGACGCGAACCTCGGGCGGGTGCTCATGGCGGTCGGACGCTCGGGCGCGCGCGTCGACGTCGACCGCACGAGCGTGTGGATCGGCGAGCACTGCGCCTTCGAGCGTGGGGTTCCGACCGAGACGCCGTACGAGACGATCTCGGCGGCCATGGAGGCGCCCGAGGTCGTGCTGCGCGTCGACCTTGGCCTCGGCAACGGGCGGGCCACCGCCTGGGGCTGCGACCTGACCGAGGACTACGTGCGGATCAACGCCGACTACACGACCTGACGCGAGGGCGATCGCCCTCGGCACCACCCCATTCGCAGGACGGAGCGAACGATGGCCAGCGCCCAGCCGACCGTGGTGAAGATCGGCGGCTCCACCCTCGGAGCCGAGGACACGACGCTCGAGGACATCGTCGCGCTGCAGCGCGCCGGCGAGCGCGTCATCGTCGTGCACGGCGGCGGTGCGATGATCACGGACTGGCTGACCCGCCTCGAGGTGCCGACGGCTTTTGTCGAGGGGCTGCGGTCGACGCCGGCCGAGGCCCTCGACGTCGTCGTCGCGGTCCTGCGAGGGGTGGTGAACGCGCAGCTGGTCGCGGACCTCGGTGCGCTCGGGGGACGCGCGGTCGGGCTGTGCGGCATCGACGGGCAGACCGTCCTCGGAGAGCGCTACGACCCGCGCCTCGAGTACGTCGGGCGCGTCACCGAGGTGCAGCCGTCGTTGCTGCTCTCACTGCTCGATGACGGCATCGTGCCGGTGGTGGCACCGATCGGGCTTGAGCCGCCGAGCCAGCCGCTGAACATCAACGCTGACACGGTGGCAGGTGAGATCGCGCGCGCGGTCGAGGCGAAGCACCTCGTGTTCCTCACCGACGTCGATGGCCTGATGGACGCGGAAGGCGACGTGCTGCCCGATCTCGGGCCCGAGCACGCCCGCATGCTGCGCGAAGCCGGCACGCTGACGGGTGGTATGCTCCCGAAGGTCGACGCGTGCTTCCGCGCCGCGGAGAGCGGTGCGACGGCCTACATCGCGAACGGTCGACAGCCCGGTACACTCCATCGCATCGTCTCCGGGGCCCAACTCGGCACTCGCATCGGGAGCTAGCACTTGGGGTTCTTCGACGACGGTGACCGCGGTCCGCTGGGCCCACCCCCGGAGCCCTTCCGGATCGGGGAGGGCCGACCGCCGCAGTCCCCGATCGCCCTCCGATGGATCGGGCTGGCCGCCGGCCTGCTCGTCACCTTCATCGCGCTGAACGTCGCGAAGTCGCTCTACGTCGACTGGCTCTGGTTCGACTCGGTCGGCTCGACCGGCGACGACAGCTATCTGTCGGTGTTCCGCCGCATCGTGGGGATGCGCGTGGGGCTGTTCTTCGCGGGCGCGATCATCAGCGCGAGCGTCATCGGCTTCAACATCTGGCTGGCGCGACGGCTGTCGCCTCCCGGCTTCGAAGAGTCGTTCATCGAGGAAGTGGACCCCGCGGCGATCCGGCGCCTCGTGACGATCGGCCTCGTGGCCGGGACGCTGTTCATGGCGATCGTCTTCGGTGCCACCGCCGGCGGCGCGTGGGAGGTCATCCTCTCCTGGCTGAACGGCGTCGAGTTCGGGGTCACGGAGTCGGCGTTCGACCGCGACGTCTCGTTCTACCTCTTCAACCTGCCTGCCTATCACTTCATCCAGGGCTGGATTCTGGCCCTGCTGATCGTCTCGCTGATCGGCGCGGGCATCGTGTACGGCCTCACGATGTCGCTGCAGCGCTTCGAGATACGCATCACCCAGCCGATGCGCCTCCACCTCTCGATAATGGTGGGGCTCGGCCTCCTCGTGATCGCTGTGGGGACGTGGCTGAGCACGTTCGACCTCGCGACGTCGCCGGGCGGGATCGTCTACGGCGCCACGTACACGGACATCCACGCGCGACTGCCGGTGCGGTACATCCTTGTCGGCCTCGGGGCGTTCGCGGGCCTCGCGACGATCGCGAACGCCTTCATCTCGCAGGGATATCGCCTGCCCTCGTTCGCCCTCGGGCTGTGGGCGATCGCCGGCATCCTCGGTGGGGCGATCTACCCGCAGTTCGTCCAGAGCTTCCAGGTCGACCCGAACGAGATCGAGAAGGAAGAGCAGTTCATCGCACGCAACATCGCGATGACGCGGCTCGCGTGGGGCCTCGACCGCATCGAGGAGACCACGTTCCCCGCCGAGCCGGCGACGACGCTCCAGGACGTACGCGACAACCCGGACACCATCGACAACATCCGGCTGCTGGACACGCGGCCGCTGCTCGACACGTTCAACCAGATCCAGTCGATTCGCCCGCTGTACCTGTTCACGGACGTCGACGTCGACCGCTACACCATCGACGGCAAGCTGCGGCAGGTGATGGTGTCGCCTCGAGAGCTCGACATCTCGCGGGCCTCGGATCGCAACTGGACGCGCGAGCGGCTGCAGCTCACGCACGGCTTCGGCGCGGTGGTCGCGCCGGTGAACGAGGTGACCACCGAGGGCCTGCCGGACCTGCTGACCAAGGACATCCCGCCGATCGGCGACGACGTGCCGCTCACCATCGAGGGCTCACGCATCTACTTCGGCCAGCTCACGGACCACTACGTCATCGTCAATACGAACGTCCCGGAGTTCGACTACCCCGTGGGCGAGTCGAATGCGGAGACGCAGTATGGCGAGGACCGCGGTATCCGCCTGTCCTCGTTCCTGCGCCGCTTCGCCCTCGGGTGGGAGCTGGGCGACACGAACATCCTGATCTCGGGGCAGATCGGCTCGGGCTCGCGGCTGCTGATGGACCGCACGCTCAGCGACCGCATCACGAAGATCGCGCCGTTCCTGTCGCTCGACCGCGACCCGTACCTCGTGGTCATCGATGACCGGCTGACGTGGGTGCAGGACGCCTACACCACGGCGGACTCGTTCCCCTACTCGCAGCCTCGAGGCAGCCTCAACTACATCCGCAACAGCGTGAAGGTGACCGTCGACGCACTGACCGGGGACACGACGTTCTACCAGATGGAGAACGAGCCCATCGTCGAGACGTGGGCGAAGATCTTCCCGGACCTCTTCACCCCGGCCTCGGAGATGCCGCCCGAGCTGGTGGAGCACCTGCGCTACCCGGAGGACATGTTCCGCCTGCAGGCGGAGCTCTACCTCCGCTACCACATCCGCGACCCGCGCGTGTTCTTCGTCGGCGAGGACCTGTGGGCGATCCCGACGGAGCGGTTCCGGGACCAGGAGCAGCAGGTCGACCCGTACTACATCGTGATGAAGCTGCCGGGCGAGGAGAGCGAGGAGTTCGTCCTCGTGCTGCCGTTCACGCCTCGGAACAAGCAGAACACCGTGGCGTGGCTGGCCGGGCGCTCGGACGGCGACAAGTACGGCACGCTTCGGGCGTTCCGCTTCCCCACGGACGACCTCGTCTTCGGGCCTGCGCAGATCGAGGCACGCATCGACCAAAACCCCGGCATCTCGCAGCAGCTGACGCTATGGGACCAGTCCGGCTCGCAGGTGATCCGCGGCAACCTCCTCATGATCCCGATCGGCGAATCGTTCATCTTCGTCGAGCCGATCTACCTGCAGGCGGTGAACTCACGACTGCCCGAGCTCAAGCGCGTCGTGGTCGCGAACGGCAACAGCATCGCGATGGAGGAAACGTTCGAGCGTTCCCTCGATGTGGTGTTCGGCCTCGCGCAGTCCAGCCTGCCCGGCACCGGACAGTTCACGCCTACGACCGACCCGAACGCGACGCCGACGGTGACGCCCACGCCGGTGCCGACAACAACCCCGACGCCCGTGGCACCGACGCTCACGCCGACGGCGCCGCCGCCGGCCGGCAGCCTCGCCGAGCTGCTCAATCAGGCACGTCAGTCCGCCGACGAGGCGCAGGCCGACCTCGACCGTCTGCGTCAGATCATCGAGGAGATCGAGCGCCTCCAGGGCCAGTAGCCCGCCGCGAGGCGCCTCGAACTCCCGCGAACCCGTGAGGTTCGTGCCGCCCCTCGATTCTGTGCCGGATTCTGGGACAATGTGCGTCCGCCCTCGAGGCGGCGCTGGAAGGACGAACGCGATGAGCACGAGCGTTGATGTAAAGACCCGGGAGTCCGAGCTGTTCCTGCAGTTCGGTCGCCGCCTGCCGGTCACGCTCGTCCGCGGTGAGAACGCGCGCGTGTGGGACGACGAGGGGAAGTCGTACCTCGACTTCATCGCCGGTATCGCCTCGACCTCGCTCGGGCACGCCGACGAGGGCCTCGCCGAGGTGGTGTCGCGGCAGATGCGCACGCTGCACCACGTCTCGAACATCTTCTACACGGAGCCGCAGATCGAGCTGGCGGAGCTGCTGATCCAGCACTCCACCCTCGACCGCGTGTACTTCCAGAACTCGGGCGCCGAGGCGAACGAGGCCGCGATCAAGCTCGCCCGCAAGTGGGGCCAGGTGAGGCGCGAGGGCGCGTTCGAGATCATCTCGACACACAACTCGTTCCACGGGCGCACGATGATGACGGTCTCGGCGACCGGAACGCCTCGATACCGCGAGCCGTTCGGGCCGCCGGTGCCGGGCTTCGTCTTCGTCGACTTCAACGACATCGAGGCGCTGCAGGCGGCGACGAACGACCGCACGGCGGCGATCATCCTCGAGCCGATCCAGGGCGAGGGCGGCGTCAACGTGCCGGCCGAGGACTACCTGAAGCGCGTGCGAGCGTGGTGCGACCAGAACGGCCTGCTGCTGATCCTCGACGAGATCCAGACGGGCGTCGGTCGCACGGGCTCGCTGTGGGCATACGAGCAGGCGGGCATCGCACCGGACATCATGACGCTCGCGAAGGGGCTGGCCGGCGGCGTGCCGATCGGTGCCGTGCTCACGACCGAGGAGGTCGCCTCGATCATCGAGATCGGTGACCACGGCTCGACGTTCGGCGGGAACCCGCTCGCGACGGCGGCCGGCGTGCACGTGATGCAGCGCCTCCTCGATGGCGGCGTGCTCGACAACGTGAACGAGCGCTCGGCGCAGCTCGAGCAGCGGCTGCACGGCCTCGAGGACCGCTTCCCCTCGGTGAAGGGCCAGCGCGGCAAGGGGCTGCTGCGCGGCCTCGAGCTGCACGAGGACGTGGCGCCGGACGTCGCGCTCGAGGCGCTACGGCGCGGCCTCCTCGTGAACCCGGTGCGCCCGAACATCGTGCGCTTCATGCCGCCGCTGACCGTGACGGCGGGCGACATCGACCAAGCAGTCGACATCATCGAGGCGAGCCTCGCGGCCGTCGCGAGCGACTAACGCGTCTTCCGAGGACGGAGCACTCCCCATGGCTGAAACGATCGTGCTGGCCTACTCCGGTGGGCTGGACACCTCGGTGGCGACGAAGTGGCTGCAGGAAGAGCGCGGCTACGACGTCGTCTGCCTGACGATCGACCTCGGGCGGCTGCCCGACATCGATGCGGCGCGTGAGCGCGGGCTCGCGGCCGGCGCCAAGGCCGTCGAGGTGACCGACGCGAAGGACGACTTCCTGCGCTTCTTCGCCTTCCCGGCGCTCGCGGCGAACGCGCGCTACGAGGGCTCATACCCGCTCGCGACCGCCCTCGGGCGGCCACTGATCGCGAAACTGCTCGTCGACAAGGCGCGCGAGGTGGGCGCCTCGGCGGTGGCGCACGGTTGCACGGGCAAGGGCAATGACCAGGTGCGCCTCGATGTCGCGATCCACGCGCTGGCGCCCGACCTGAAGATCGTGGGCACGGCACGCGAGAACGAGATGACGCGTGACGAGGCGATCGCCTACGCCGAGCGCTACGGCATCCCGGTGCGTACGACCATCGCCTCGCCGTACTCGACGGACGAGAACCTGTGGGGCCGCTCGATTGAGTGCGGCATCCTCGAAGACCCGTGGGCGGCGCCGCCCGAGGACATCTACGAGTGGACGAAGCCCCTCGATGACACGCCGGCGCAGCCGGAGGAGGTCGAGATCGGCTTCGACCACGGCGTGCCGGTCTCGTTGAATGGCGAGGACCTGCCCGCCGTCGAGCTGGTCTCGCAACTCTCGGAGATCGCGGGGCGTCACGGCATCGGGCGGATCGACATGGTCGAGAACCGCCTCGTGGGCATCAAATCGCGCGAGATCTACGAGGCGCCTGCGGCCGTCGTGCTCCTCGAGGCCCACCAGGCCCTCGAGGCGCTCACACTCTCGAAGCAGCAGACGCGCTGGAAGGCGCTTGTGGCGCAGGAGTATGCGGACCTCATCTACAACGGCCAGTGGTTCTCAGCGCACCACCGCGACCTGGCGGCGTACGTGCAGTCGACGCAGCGGCATGTGAGCGGCCAGGTGCGCATGCGACTGTGGCACGGCACGGCAGTGGCGACCGGACGTTCATCGGATCACAGCCTCTACAGCCACGCCCTCGCGACATACGGCGAAGGCGACCAATTCGACCAGTCGGCGGCGCAGGGCTTCATCAAGCTCTGGGGCCTGCCGCTCGAGGTGCAGGCGCAGGCACAGATGCTGCGCGAGCCGGGCGACCCGTTGCGCCTCGCGAAGCCGCAGGACTCCGGGGATTAGCGCCGCGGTGACCAGCTCCGAGGGAACAGGCGGCGGCTCGGCGAAGCTGTGGGGCGGGCGCTTCGCGAGCGAGATGAACGAGCTCGTCGAGGCGTACAACGCCTCGATCGGGTTCGACTGGCGGCTGTGGCGCCACGACATCGATGGATCGATCGCGCACGCGCGCATGCTGGCGGCGACGGGCATCATCGCGGAGGCAGACCGCGACGCCATCATCGGCGGCCTCGTCGCCATCGGCGGCGAGATCGAAGCGGGAACGTTCGAGTTCCGCGTCGACCGCGAGGACATCCACCTCAACATCGAGGCGGCGCTGGCTGAACGCATTGGTGAGCCGGCGCGGCGCCTCCACACCGCGCGATCGCGCAACGACCAGGTCGCGACCGACATGCGGCTGTTCGTGCGTGAGGCGTGCGACGAGGCGGCAGCGGCGCTGCGGGTGATCCGAGACGCGCTCCTCGGTGTCGCGGAGCGCGAGCGCGACACGGTGTTCCCCGGCTACACGCACCTCCAGCGGGCGCAACCGATCCTGCTGGCGCACCACCTCCTGGCGTACGAGGCGATGTTCGCGCGGGACAGCGAACGCATCGCGCAGACACGGGCGCGTGCGAACGTCCTCGCGCTGGGCGCGGGCGCGCTCGCAGGGGTGACGTACCCCATCGACCGCGAGATGGTCGCGCGCGAGCTCGGCTTCGTGGGGGTCGCCGCGAACTCGATGGACGCGGTCGCAGATCGCGACTTCGTCGTCGACTTCCACGCCGCGGCGGCGCTGGCGATGGTGCACCTCTCACGACTGGCCGAGGAGATCGTGCTGTGGTCCTCGGCGGAGTTCGGGTACG
Source organism: Dehalococcoidia bacterium (assembly GCA_041390625.1). Taxonomy (GTDB): domain Bacteria; phylum Chloroflexota; class Dehalococcoidia; order UBA2979; family UBA2979; genus RBC038. The sequence goes on from JAWKPM010000007.1 coordinate 164,849, forward strand.
TGCGCCTCGATGACGCGTTCGCCACGGGCTCGAGCATCATGCCGCAGAAGAAGAACCCGGACGTGGCGGAGCTCGCGCGAGGCAAGAGCGCGCGGGCGATCGGCAACCTGGTGCAGGCGCTGACCCTCATGAAGGGCCTGCCTATGACCTACAACAAGGACATGCAGGAGGACAAAGAGCCGCTGTTCGACAGCGTGGACACACTGCTCGTCTCGCTGCGCATCATGGCCTCGATGCTGCCGACCCTCGAGGTGCAGCGCGAACGGGCGCGCGAGGCGGCAGTCGCGAACTTCGCTCTGGCGACTGATGTCGCGGACTACCTCGCGAAGCGGGGCGTTCCCTTCCGCGAGGCGCACGAGGCCGTGGGCTCCCTCGTCGCGCGTTGCGAGCGCGAGTCGAAGACCCTCGGTGATCTCACGATCGACGAGTACCGGGAGGCGCATCCGGCGTTCGAGGCGGATGTCCTCGAGATCTCGCTGGAATCGGCCCTGGCGGCCCGCAACGTCCTCGGCGGGACGGGGCCTGATTCGGTCGCGCGCGAGATCGAGGCCGCACGGACGCGCCTCGAGGCGGAGCGCGACGCGTGAGCAGCGCGCGGTCGTTGCTGATCGCGCCCTCCATCCTGACGGCGGACTTCGGCGCGCTGGCCGAGGCGGCGCGTGCCGCCGAGGCGGGTGGGGCCGACCTCTGGCACCTCGATGTGATGGACGGGCACTTCGTGCCGGCGATCACCTTCGGCGCCTCGGTCGTCGAGGTGTTCCGCCGCGCCTCGACGCTGCCGATCGAAGTGCATCTGATGGTCTCGAACCCGGAGGCGCAGTTCGAGGCGTTCGCGGCGGCGGGCGGCGAGCGGCTGATCTTCCACTACGAAGCGACCTCGAACGCCGCCTCGACCGTCGAGGCCGTACGCGCGGCGGGTGCCGACGCGGCGATCGCGATCAACCCGGAGACGCCGCCGGAGGCGATTCGGGAGCTGCTGCCCGACCTCGCCGAGGTGAACGTGATGCTGATTCAGCCCGGCAAGGGCGGACAGCAGATGATGCCGGAGCACCTCGCGAAGGTGCGCACCCTGCGCAGCTGGATCGACGAGGCCGGCCTCGGGACGCGCATCGAGGTGGACGGCGGCGTGAAGGCGCACAACATCGCCGAGTGCGCCTCGGCGGGGGTCGACATCGCGGTGGCCGGTTCGGCCGTGTTCAACGAGGCACAGACGCCCGCGGAGGCGCTCGCCGAGCTGCGCGCCGCCCTCGAGGCGGCGCGCTAACCCTCGACCGTCTCGTCAATCATCTCGAGGTCGAAGTGGCGGGCGATGTGCGCCGCGGCCTCGACGGGTGCGATCTCGGAGTTCTCGATGACCAGGTGGTGCTCGGGGAAGGGGAAGGCGCCATCGCTGGTCCAGCGGTGGGCCTTCGCCAGCTCGGTGACGGCCTCGTCGGTCGCCCAATCGAGCTTCTTCGAGGCGCGGCGCAACTCGCTGCGGTTGCGGTCGAGCCGCACCTCGAGAGGCGCGCGCAGCTCGACGAAGCCGAACGAGGCGCCTCGCGCCTCGATGGCCGCGAGCCAGCGCTCGACGATGCGCTGCACGGACGGGTCATCGAAGGCCCACGCGCCCGTGAGGATGAAGTTCACGCCGGCGTCGGCGGCCTCCTCCGCGATGCGGTGGCGCGTCTCCTCGAGCAACCGCTCGAAGTGCGGTGTGCCAAAGGGGAAGAACTCCGTCAGCAGGTCGATCAGCATGTGGTTGTAGAGCAGGCGCGCGCCGGTCAGGCGAGCGAGCTCGCGGCCGACGGTCATCTTGCCGACGGCCTGCGGCCCGAAGATGAGGATCTGCCAAGGGGGACGGAGCGAGTCAGGCATGCCGCCCCTCGATGTCCGCGCTCCGGTCGGCCGGATACGAAGAGCGCCCCGTCGAACGGGGCGCCTCGACGGCCGGACCGGATGCCGTCGCTAGGCGACGAGATGCTTCAGTTGGGTGCGGAGGCAGCGGGTGCAGATGTTCACGCGCTGCAGGCGGCCGTCGATCATCACCCGCTTGGAGTGGACGTTCGGGCGGAACTGCCGGTTGGTGCGGGGCGCCTTGCGCTCCCAGCGACCGGAGTGCTTGTGGCGGATGTTGCGACCGAACATGGTGTGCTTGTTGCACACATCGCACTTGCCTGGACTCGCCATCACTCGCTCCCGGCGATATTGGTGTTTGCTCGGTGGCCCGTCTTGGGACGCTCAGGCTAGCATCGGTCGAACGCCAGCCGCAAGGATGCGGCAGACTCGCACGGGCGGAACACCGCTCGAGGGAGCGAGCATCGCATGACTGCCGAGCCCCGGGCCGCCTCGAGCGTGGCGGCCGTCCTCGAGGTCCTGCGCGCCGCCGAGCGCTGGCTCGCGCGCAACCGCGAGGCCGTCGACGCCGTCAATGTCTACCCCGTCCCCGACGGCGACACCGGCACGAACATGCTGCTGACGTGGCGCGCCACCCTCGATGGCACAAGCGGTGCCTCCAACCCCGAGGCGGCCGGTGAGCAGATCGCGCGCGCCGCGTTGTTCGGCGCGCGCGGCAACAGTGGCGTCATCCTCTCGCAGTACATCCGCGGGCTGACGGAAGGCGCGGCGCCGGCAGCCGCCTCGGGCGTCCTCGATGGGGCCGCTCTGGCCTCGATGCTCGAGCGGGGCGCCTCGACGGCGTACGCGGCCGTCAGTCAGCCCGTCGAAGGCACGATGCTCACGGTGATGCGCGATGCGGCCTCGGCGGCGACCGCGGCGGCCGAGGCGGGCGGCGCGCTCATCGAGGTGCTGGAGGCCGCCGTCCTCGAGGCCGATCGCAGCGTCGAACGAACGCCCGAGCTGCTGCCTCGGCTGCGCGAGGCAGGCGTCGTGGACGCCGGCGGCCTCGGCATCGCGGTGCTGCTCCGGGGCATCCTCCTCGGCGCGCGGGGTGAGCCGCTGCCGGAGGCGCCCGCCGCGCCTCGAGGTGCGATCGACCTCGGCAGCCTGGAGCGCGCAGGGCACGGCTACTGCACTGAGTTCGTCATCGTGCAGCCGTCGCAGGGCGTCGGCGAGCTGACGGCCGCCCTCGAGGCGCGCGGGGCAGACTCCATCCTCGTCGTGGGCGACGCCTCGGCACTGCACGTGCACGCGCACCTCGATGATCCGCAGCAGGCGCTGTCGCTCGGATCCGTGGCCGGCGAAGTTCGGAGCGTGAAGATCGAGAACATGCAGGACCAGCACGACCTCTGGGCGGCCGGCCACGAAGGCCGCGCGCAGGCCGAGATCGGACTGGTGGCCGTGCTGCCCGGCGACGGCCTCGCGAATGTGGCGCGCTCGATCGGACCGATCGAGGTGATCGCGGGCGGCGCGACGATGAACCCGAGCGCCGGCGAGATCCTGGAGGCGGCCCGCCGCGCGGCCTCGAAGCACGCCTTCGTGCTGCCGAACGACGCGAACGTGCTGATGGCGGCGCGCCAGGCGGCCGAGGCGGCGCCAGGCTTCCTCACCATCGTGCCGGTGCAGTCCGTGGCCGCGGGCATCGCGGCCGCGTTCGCCTTCGAGGCCGGCGGGAACCTCGAGGCGATCGCGGCGCGGATGGAGGCGGCGGCGGCCGGGGTGCACTCGATCGAGGTGACGCTGGCGGTCCGCGATGCGGTCGTCGATGGCGTCACCGTCGAGAGCGGGCAGGCGCTCGCGCTCGTCGATGGACGCCCGTTCGTGGCCGCGACGGACCTCGAGGACGCGCTGCTCGACACCATCGAGGCAATCGCCTCGGATGCCGAGGTCGTGACGATCTACCTCGGGGCCGATGCGCCCGCGGACGCCGCCGAGCGCCTGCCCTCGATGGTCGAGGCGCGCTGCCCGGGGATCGAGGTGGAAGTCGTTCATGGCGGCCAACCGCACTACCCGTACCTCGCGGGGGTCGAGTAGGATTCGTCCGTGCCGTTACGCATCGTCACCGATTCAACGGCCGACCTCTCGCCCGCGCTCGCCTCAGAGCTGGCGATCAGCGTGGTGCCCGTCAACGTCCAATTCGGCGAGGAGTCGCTGCGCGACGGCGTGGACATCTCCTCGTCGGAGTTCTTCCGCCGCCTCGCAGCCTCCGAACAGCTGCCCACGACCTCGCAGCCCTCGGCGGGCGCCTTCCGCTCGACCTACGAAGACCTGATCGCCGCCGGCGCGACCGAGATCCTCTCGATCCATGTCTCCGAGAAACTGAGCGGCACCGCCGAGTCCGCTCGCCAGGGTGCGCGCGGCCTCGTTGGCGTCCGCATCGAGGTCGTCGACTCCCAGACCGTCTCGGCAGCGCTCGGCCTCGCCGTGCTCCTGGCGGCGCGGTGTGCCGCCTCGGGGCACTCCCTCGAGACGGCGAGTGAGGCCGTGCGTGAGCAGCTCGGACGCACGCGGCTGCTGTTCATGGTCGACACGCTCGAGTATCTGCGTCGCGGCGGACGCATCGGACGCGCGCGCGAGCTCATGGGCTCGCTGTTGAAGATCAAGCCGATCCTCGAGGTGCGTGACGGCGAGGTCGCCCCGCTCGGCCGCGCCCGCACCCGACGGCGCGGCATCGAGGAGCTCGTGAGCCTCGCGGCCGAACTGCGGCCCATTGAGCAGGCGATGGTCTTCGATGCCACGACGCCGGAGGACCGCGAGTACGTTGCCGAGCGCGTGCGCGGCTACGCGGTCGGCTCGCCCGTTCTGGCCGGCACCCTCGGTCCTGCGATCGGCGTACACGCCGGGCCGGGCACCCTCGGGATGGCGATCGTCACGCGACAGGACAACTCCCCACCCTCCAGCGGTCCGTGACGGCCGACTTCGTCCAGCTGCAGCAGGTGCTCCGGCGCGAGCTGGAGGACGGCTGCTCGAACCGGCTCGTCGAGGGCGGGCTGGACGAGATGCTCGCGCGCCAGGCGATCGGCGAACCGCCTGGCGCCCCGCTGCTACGCATGGTCGGCGCGCTCCCACCCGAGGGCTATCGCTCGCTCGAGGCAGACGCACGACGCACCTGGGTACGCCGCGCCCTCGCGACGATCGAACGGGAGAACGCCTCCAAGAGCGGCCCGCGACCCCCTCGATCGCGGAACGGGGCGTCGGCCTCGGGCGGTGGCTCGAAGGGCGGGCCGCGACCTCGGCCACCGCGAGCGCGGGCAGTGCCCGCGCACGACTCGAACGGCGATGCGCCCTCGAATGGCGGCGTTCGCCCGCCGGCAGCTCCTGCGCCCGAGACGCCGAGGCCCGCCTCGAGGGTGGCGCGGGACATCGCGCCGGGGGCGGCCGGCCTCGAGCTCGAGATCGCGCGGGCCGGAACCGGGCTGCGCGGGCCGACGCTCTCGCGCCTCGAGCGGCTCGGGCTGCGGACGGTGGGCGACGCGCTGCGGCACTACCCGTACCGGCACAACGACTTCTCGAGCACCGTGCCGGTCTCGCAGCTGCGCATCGGCCTCGAGCAGACGGTGCGCGGCACGCTGGCCCGCGTGCGCGAGGTCCGGATGGGGCGCGGCGGGCGCATGCGCTCGACCGAGGCGACGGTCATCGACGAGGCCGGTACGCCGATCCGCGTCGTCTGGTTCAACCAGCCGTTCATCGCGCGCCAGCTCGAGGAGGGCACCGAGATCGCCCTCGCCGGTACGGTGACGGCGTTCCGAGGCCGGCCGACGTTCCAGAACCCCGAGTTCGAACGCCTCGGTGGGCGGCTCGGGGAGCCGGCGCACACCGGACGCCTCGTCCCCGTCTATCACCTCACGGAGGGCCTGCCGCAGCGCACACTCCGCTCGCTCATCGCCACGCTGCTCGAACGCTTCGTCGACCGCGTGCCGGACCCGCTGCCGGCCTCGATGCGGGAGCGGCACGAGCTGATGACCGCCGCCGAGGCGACCCGCCAGATCCACTACCCCGACTCGCCGGACGCGCTGCGCGAGGCACGACGACGTCTCGCCTTCGACGAGTTACTGGCGATCCAGCTCGGCGTGCAGCGTCGGAAGCGGGAGTGGCAGGACATCGGTGACGCGCCGCGCATCGAGGATCGCGCCGCCGCCGAGGCGTTCGTCGAGTCGCTGCCGTACGCCCTCACGTCGGCGCAGCGACGCACCCTCGATGACGTGCTCGGCGACCTCGGACGGGCGGCGCCGATGGCGCGCCTCGTCGAGGGTGACGTGGGCTCGGGGAAGACGGTCGTGGCGCTGGCCTCGATGCTCGCGGCGATCGCGGCGGGCTACCAGGCCGTGCTGATGGCGCCGACCGAGGTGCTGGCGGAGCAACACTTCAAGACGATCTGCCGCCTGCTCTCGGGCGAGCCCGAGCCGCCCCTTGGCGGGCTGCTGCCCGTGCCGTTCCTCGCGCTGCCCCTGAAGGCGGTGATGCTCACCGGCTCGACCCGGGCGAAGGAGCGCCGCGAGGCTCTCGATGCAATCCGGCACGGAGGCTCGCAGCTCATCGTGGGCACGCACGCGCTCATCGAGGAGGGGGTGGAGTTCCAGCGCCTCGGCCTCGCGGTCGTCGACGAGCAGCATCGCTTCGGCGTGATGCAGCGCGCAGCGCTACGCGACAAGGGCGCGAGCGGCGAGGAGGGCGCGCCGGCGATCACGCCGCACCTTCTCGTGATGACGGCGACGCCGATCCCGCGTTCGCTGGCACTGACGCTGTATGGGGACCTCGACCTCTCGATCATCGACGAGATGCCGCCGGGGCGCGCACCCATCGAGACGCACTTCCTGCCTCCAGACCGGCGCGCCGAGGCGTTCTCACAGGTGCGCCGCGAGATCGAGGCAGGGCGGCAGGCCTTCGTCATCTGCCCGCTCGTCGAGGGCTCGGAGACGATCATTTCGCGCGCGGCGACCGAGGAGTACGACCGCCTGCGCCTCGAGGAGTTCCCGGACCTCGCACCACGCATCGCGCTGCTCCACGGGCGCATGTCGTCGCGCGACAAGGACGCGGTGATGCGCCGCTTCGCCTCGGGCGAGGCGAAGATCCTCGTGTCGACGGCCGTCGTCGAGGTCGGCATCGACGTCCCGAATGCGACAGTGATGGTGATCGAGGGGGCGGACCGCTTCGGCCTCGCTCAGCTGCACCAGTTCCGCGGGCGCGTTGGGCGCGGACGCTGGCCCTCGACGTGCTACCTGCTGGCCGACGAGCCCTCGGAGGAGGCGGCCGAGCGCCTGTCGGTGGTGGCGCGGACGCGCGACGGCTTCGCGCTCGCCGAGGAGGACATGCGCCTCCGAGGCCCGGGGGAGTACTTCGGTACGAGACAGTCCGGCGCGCCCTCGCTGCGGATGGCGTCGCTCCTCGACGCGCCGCTCATCGATGCCACCCGTCGCGAGGCGGAGCAGCTGCTCGACTCAGACCCCGCCCTCGCCTCGAGGGAGCATATGGACCTGCGCCTCCTCGTCCTCCGCCTCGCCGACGAGGTCGTCAACGAGGTGCACTGAGTTCTTTCGAGCCGTATCGAGCCGCCTGCGGGGCGTCTCAAATCCCTCATTGACGACGTGATGGTGTCCCTCAACGATTGAACGCATCGACACCCCGCGGTGCGGAGCGAGGGACGACCGATGGAGATGAGCGTTCAGGCCCCGATTCAGCAGACGAAGGAGTTCCTCGCGCAGAAGCCCGACTTCTCCGAGGACGTCTCGAAGCTGAAGGAGTTCGCCGCCGACAACGCGAAGTGGTTCAAGATCGCGGGCTGGCTGGTCGGCGCGACCGTCCTCGTGCTGGCGGGCCTGCTTGTGAGCGGCCGCATCGACGAGTTCTACGAGATGCTGTGGTCGACCTGCTGCTGGGGCGAGCCCTGGACCAACGTGATGCGTCGGGTGCCGTTCGCGTACCCAACAGTTTTCCTCATTCCCACGGTCGGGCTCGCGCGCTACCTGCCGCTGCGCGTCGGGACTCGAATCATCGTGGTGTGGGTGACGTTCTTTGTCGGTTTCCTCGGGGGCCACGTCTTCTGGTAGGCGGTCACCTCGAGGCCCGCGCGAGCGCGTGGGCCTCGAGGGATGAGCACGTCTAGGCGTCGGCTGCGGCGTGCTGCCACGCCACCCAGGTCGAGCCGCCCGGCTCGCGGAAGTAGGCGTAGCGTCCGATCGGCGCTTCCTGCGCCTCGGTGAGCAACTCGGCACCGAGCGTCCTCAGGCGCTCGAGGGTCGCATCGAGGTCATCCACCTCGATGTACGCGATGGCGTTGGCGTCCGCTCCGTCCTCGGCGTCCCGGGGAGCGATGTGCCCCTCGAAGTCGCCAGGGGTGTCGAAGGCGAAGTAGGCGCCGCCGGGCGAGACCATCGGCCAGGCGAACGCCGCCTCGAAGAAGCGACTCGTGGCTGTCGAGTCCGGGCTGCGGACCTCGACGTGGAAGATGCGGCCATCGATGGCCTGTGCGGTCGTCGTCATCAGGGCAATGCCTTCCCGTCCCACCGCTGGTGGGCTTCTGATCTCGTTGGATGCGTGAACGGGTCGCGCTGCGACCTCAAGCCGTCGAGGCGAGTGCCTCCGCGAGTCGGTCGAAGAACTCGCCCCACCCGGCCTCGTTCTGGGCTCGCTCCTCGATCGTCAGGCCCTCGTGGGCCAGTACGAGGGAGGTGCCGGCGCCGGCCGGTTGGAGCTCGATGCTCACGACCGTGTCGTGATCGTCGCCCTCCATCGACCATGTGAACTCGACGAGGCGAGGCGCCTCGATACGTCGGAACTCGCCTCCAATGCGGACCGCCGTGTCCGGCCCGAAACGGATCTCGAGGAGCAGTCGACCGCCCTCGCGAGCGTCAAGCTCGAGCACGGTCGTCTCGCTGCCTCGAGGCCCCATCCACAGTGCGCAGAGCGCCGGGGTGGTCAACGCCTCGAAGACCCGCTGGGGCGGCGAGGCGAACGTCCGGGCCACGAACAGCGTCTCGGAGACGGTCATCGCGGCACCTCGGTGTCTGCGTTCCGCGTTGGTCCATCGACCAGCTCGACGAGGCGGTCCATGGAGTCGGTCCAGAACGAACGGTAGAAGTCGAGCCAATTCGAGATGTCGCGCATCGCCTGCGGCCTCAGCTGCACGCGGGTCGATCGCCCCTCGACGGCCTTGGTCACGAGGCCTGCGCTCTCGAGCACCTGAAGGTGCTTCGAGACCGCCTGCTTCGACATCTCGAACGGTTGCGCGAGCTCCAGCACGAGCGCGTCTCCCTCGGCGAGCCGACGCACGAGCGCGCGCCTCGTGGGATCGGCCAAGGCGCGGAAGACCTCGTCGAGCCGGGACTCTTCGTCAACCATGTCGTTGACAATACCATCAGCTGCGGCATTGTCAACCATATCGTTGACTTTCGAGCGGGAGTTCCCGCCTCCCCCCTGATCCGACCTCGGGGTAGACTGGCACCTCGATGCCGCGTGGGGCATCGAGGCCGACGAAGGACCGAGGCGTGATTCGCGACGAGCTGGTGGCATTGGTCGAGCAGGCCCTCGCGGCCGCGCAGGCGGCGGGCGATCTGCCCGAGTTCGCCGCGCCCGAGGTCACACTCGAGCATCCGCAGCGCCCCGAGCACGGCGACTTCAGCGCGAACCTGCCGCTGCGCATCCAGGGCCTCGCCCGCATGAAGGCGGTCGAGGTCGCGGAGGCGCTCAGGCAGCACGTCCCCGCGCACGAGGCCGTGTCCGAGGTGCGCGTGGCGCCTCCCGGGTTCCTGAACCTGTACCTCGCGCCGGGATGGGTGGCGCAGCGCGCCGCCTCGATCGCGTCCGAAGGCGCCTCGTATGCCACTTCGAGCCTCGGTGGTGGCCGGCGGGTGCAGCTCGAATATGTCTCGGCGAACCCGACGGGGCCGTGCCACGTCGGCAACGGTCGCGGCGCGGCCATCGGTTCGACCCTGGCCAACGCGTTCGCGTCTCAGGGTTATGACGTCGAGCAGGAGTATTACGTCAACGACGCCGGCACGCAGGTGGCGATCTTCGGTCGCACCCTCTACGCGCGGTACCAGCAGCTCTTCGGGCGAGACGTCGAGGTGCCGGAGAACGGCTACCCCGGTGAGTACGTCGTCGAGGTCGCGCGCGCCCTGAAGGACGAAGCGGGCGACCGCTACCTCCGCCCCGAGGGCGAGGAGGCGCCGCCCGAGCTGGGCGCGCTCGGCATCCAGCGCATGGTCGACGGCATTCGCGCGGACCTCGAGATGATCGGGGTCGAGTACGACCGCTGGTTCTCAGAGCGCTCGTTGCAGGTCGAGGGCGGACCGTACGACCTCGTGCTCGCGCTGCTCCGCGAGAAGAACTACATCGCGGAGCGCGAGGGCGCCGTCTGGTTCACCTCGAGCCAGCTCGGGGAGTCGAAGGACAACGTCCTCATCCGCTCGGATGGCGCGCCGACGTACTTCGCGACGGACATCGCCTACCACTACGACAAGTTCATCACGAGGCAATTCGACCGCGTGATCGACATCTGGGGGGCGGACCACCAGGGCCACGTCTCCCGAGTGAAGTCGGCAGTCCAGGCCGTCGGCGGGGACCCGGACCGCCTCGATGTGCTGCTGTACCAGCTGGTGACGCTGAAGCGCGGCGGCGAGGTCGTGCCGCTCTCGAAGCGCGCCGGCGAGATCGTCACGCTGCGCGAGGTCGTCGAGGAGGTCGGCAGCGACGCCACACGCTTCTTCTTCCTCGCGGCGTCGGCCGGGCAGACGATGGACTTCGACCTCGAACTGGCGAAGAAGCAGTCCGACGAGAACCCCGTCTACTACGTGCAGTACGCCCACGCCCGCATCGCCGGCGTGCTCGCCAAGGCATCCGAGGAGGGCCTGTCCTCGGAAGGCGCCGACGCCTCGCTGCTGACGCACGAGGCCGAGCAGACGCTCGTGCGGAAGCTGCTGCTGCTGCCCGAGGTGCTGGAGAAGGTCCTCGATGAGCTGGCGCCGCACCACCTGCCGCACTACGCGCAGGAGCTGGCCTCCGCGTTCCACGTCTTCTACACGCAGTGCCGCGTGATCTCGGACGACGAGGCGCTCAGCCGGGCGCGTCTGCTCCTCCTCGAGGCCACGCGGGCCGTCCTGGCGCGGACGCTCGGCGTGATGGGCATCTCCGCCCCGGAGCAGATGTAGTCCGATGGCCGACGCTTCGAACGGCGAGCGCCAGCGCATCCTGACGGGCATCCGCCCAACCGGGTCGCTGCACCTCGGGCACTACGCGGGCGCGCTCGAGAACTGGGTGCGCCTCCAGCACGACTACGAGTGCTACTTCCTCATCGCGGACTACCAGGTCTCCGACTACGCGGACGACATCGAGCGCGTGCGGCGCTCGGTGTTCGAGGTCGCCCTCGACTGGCTGGGTGTCGGCCTCGACCCGAGCGAGGGTCACTACGTCATCGAGAGCATGGTGCCGGAGCACGCCGAGTTGACCGTGTGGCTCTCGTGGTGGATCGGCCTCGGGCGGCTCGAGCGCAATCCGACGCTGAAGGCGGAGATGGCCGACGTCGAGGAGAAGATGTCCTCGGTGCCGGTGGCATTCTTCACGTACCCCGTCATGCAGGTGGCGAACATCCTGATGCCGCGCGCGCACCTCGTGCCGACGGGCGAGGACCAGTCGCCGCACGTCGAGCTCACGCGCGAGGTCGCACGGCGATTCAACCGCATGTTCGGCGACGGCAAGGAGATCTTCCCCGTGCCTCGAGGGCTGATCGGGCGCGTGCCGCGCCTCGTGGGGCTCGACGGCAACGCGAAGATGTCGAAGTCGATCGGCAACACGATCGATCTCAAGGACGACGCCGAGGCGGTGACCGCCAAGGTCCGCTCGATGTTCACCGACCCGACGCGCCTGCGCGCGACCGACCCCGGCCACGTCGAGGGCAACCCGGTGTTCATGTACCACGACGCCTTCAACCCCGACGTCGACGAGGTGAACGACCTCAAAGAGCGCTACCTCGTCGGCAAGGTCGGCGACGTCGAGGTGAAGCAGAAGCTGGCGATTGCCCTCAACAACCTCCTCGAGCCGATCCGCGAGCGGCGCGCGTACTACGAGGCGCATCCGAAGCTCGTCACCGAGGCGCTGGCCGAAGGCACGGCGGCGGGCAAGCGCATCGCCGAGGAAACGATGGCGATGGTGCGCGATGCCGTCGGCCTCGACTACCTGGCAGAGCGCAGTCGGTGGTGGCCGCCAAGCTCGTGACCGTGCTCCTGACTCACGCCTCGTGACGAACAGCATCGAGTTGCCGCTTGCCTCGGACGGGCGCGACGCGCTCGAGGTCGCGGACGCCGTCGTGCGCGAGGCGGGTGCGCTCGTCCGCGAGGCGGCGCGGGGCACGCACGCCATCACCGACTTCAAGGGCCGGAACAATGTCGTGACGGCGACCGACCGCGCCTCGGAGGCGCTCATCGTCGAACGCGTCCTCGAGGCGTTTCCCGAGCATCTTGTGCTGGCGGAGGAGTCGTACCCGGACACGGACTGGCACGATGGCGCGGTGTGGGTCATCGACCCGCTCGACGGCACGAGGAACTTCGCCGCGGGCATCCCCATCTACTGCGTGAACCTCGCGCTCGCCATCGACGGCGAGGTGGTCCTCGGTGCGACCTATGACCCCAATCGAGACACGTGCTTCCTCGGTGCGCCCGGACGCGGACTGACTGTGAACGGCGAGCCGGCCGAGGCCTCGAAGACGGGCGAGCTTGCCTCGTGCATCGTGGGCACGGACCTCGGCTATGACGACGTCCGCGCGGTGAAGCAGCTCGAGCTGCTGCCGGGGCTGTGGGGCGACGTGCAGGGGATCCGCATCATCGCGAGCGCGGCGCTCGGCCTCGCATGGTCGGCGGCGGGGCTCCTCGATGTCTTCGCGCACTCGCACCTCTACCCGTGGGACATCGGCGCGGCGCTCGCGCTCGTGCCGGCGGCCGGCGGGCGCATCACGGACCGCGACGGGCGGCCGGCGAGCCTCGGTTCCGAGTCGGTGGTGTCCGGCGGCGCCGCGGCGGTCGAGGCGTTCCTACGCCGCGTCGAGGGCGTGCCCTGGCGCTAGCCGGCCTCGATGCCCGCCTCCGCGACCCAGCGCAGACGCCCCTCGAATGACCCGACGAACGCGATCTCGGGGTGCCCGAGCAGCTGCCGGATGCCGTTGATCTCGCCCATGTGGAACCACGTGTGCAGGACAGCGCGCATCAGATAGTCGCCCGGCGCGGCGCCGGAGCCCCAGATCGCCTCGAGACGCGGACTCGGCGTCGACATCGTGTCGTCGATGGAGCCCTCGAGCCAGCCGAGGTCGCCCGTCACAGCGTCGAAGGTGGCGCGCGTCTCGGGCCACGGCGGCGGCGTCCCATCGCGGCCGGGCTGCTCGGCAAGGCGCTCGCCACCCCCCACGAGAGCGCGGGCGGTCGCCCATTGCCCCGTGACGTGGGCGACGATCCACGATGCCGCGTTCATCGAGGTACCGTCCGCTTTCGGGTGGCGAACGACGGCCTCCTCGGCAGTGAGGCCCTCGAGGCCGCGGCGAAACTCCTCGATGGTGAACTCGACGAGCTCTTGAGTGCGGTACATGGGCGGGCCTCCCAACGGCCTCGGAAGCAGCGAGGCCGCCCTGCGGCGGCCTCGTCGATCCTCGAATGGCTGGCCGGCGCGCTAGCGCTGGCCGATGGGGACGAAGTCGCGAGGCTCCTGCCCCGTGTAGATCTGGGTCGGGCGGAAGATGCGGTTGCCGGACGCCCACTGCTCGCGCAGGTGGACCATCCAGCCGGCCGTCCTCGATGCCGCGAAGATCGGCGTGAAGAAGTCGATCGGGATGTCGAGGGCCGCGAAGACGCAGCCCGAGAAGAGGTCGACGTTCGGGAAGAGGCCGCGCGAGCCGAGCTGGCCGGTGGCGACCCGCTCGACGGTGAGGGCGATCTCGTACATGTCCTTGTCGGCCTGCCTCGTAATGACGCGGTCGGCGAGGCGCTGGATGACGATCGAGCGCGGGTCCTTCACGTGGTACACGCGGTGCCCGAAGCCGGGAATCTTGTACTTGTCGTTCAGCAGGCGCTGGATCTGCTCCTCGGCCTTGGCCGGGTCGCCAATCTGCTGGAAGAGGCGCAGCGAGTGCTCGTTGGCACCGCCGTGCGCGGGGCCGGACAGCGAGCAGAGCGAGGCGGCTACGACGGCCTCAGGCTCGGCCTTCGTCGAGGTAACGACGCGTGACGTGAAGGTGCCGGCGTTGCCGGCGGAGTGGTCGGCCTGCGTGATGAGCAGATAGTTGAGGACTTCCTCGTGCTCCGGCGAGGGGTCGTGGCCCGTAATCATGCGGAGCATCATGTGTGAGTGGGACTCGCCCGGCCTCGGGCCGTCGTACTCGCGGCCGGCAACCGCCTGGGCGATCGTGCCGACGAGGTGGCCGACGCGCGCAATGAGCGCCACGCCTCGGTCATAGGCCTGGTCGACGTGCGGCTCGAAGTCGTTGGTCATCGGACCGAGCGCGGCGACGCCGGCGGTGAGCGCGAACATCGGGTGCGTGATCTTCGCGGCCTGACGCGCGAGGGCGATCTGGTCGTCCGTCAGCGCCCGCGCGCGCTCCATATGGGCGCGCATCTCCTCGATGCGGGCGGCGTTCGGCAACTCGCCGTCGTACAGGAGGGCGACGACTTCCTCGAACGTGGTGCCGTGCTGTGTGAGGTCTTCGATCGAGTAGCCGCGATAGGTGAGGCGTCCGGCCTGGCCCTCGACTCGCGAGATGCTCGACTCGGCGATCGGGACGCCTTCGAGCCCAGGGCTAAATGCGGGCGTATCCGTGGTCATGCAGAACCCCTCCCTGCTCGCGGCATCCGGAACTCCCGCCCCGCGCGCGCTCCGAGGAACCTTGGTGGACGTGTCCCCTCACCGGCGTCGGTCCGCCGGGCCGCTTCTCTCAGACGTCGCCAGTATACCCATCCGACGCCTGCGCATACCAAGTCGGCGCCTCCCCGAGGGAGCGCCCTATTCGCCGCTGCCTTCGCCGACCTGCCGACCGATGAAGTCCTGCAGGATGTTGTAGACGTCCTCAGAGGCCTCCCGGAGGCCGTGGCCGGCCCCCTCGAGGATGACAAGTTGCTTCGGGTCCTTCGCTCGGGAGTGGATGTCCTCGGACGCGGCCTTGTCGAGGACGTCGTCCTTCGAGCCGTGGATGAGGAGCAGCGGGCGATCGAGCTTGTCGACGTCGTGGGTGCCGAAGCGTTGCGACGACATCGCCACGACCGCGCCGACGAGCGGCGACAGCTCGGCGGCCTTGATCGCCACAGCGCCGCCGAACGAGTGCCCGACGAGCACGACCTTCGAGGCGCCCAGTCCCTTCAGGAACGAGCAGGCCGCGAGTGTGTCGAGAACGCACTCCTGGAACTCGCCCGCCTGCCGGTACGCGACACGCAGCGATGAGACGCCGCGGTCCGTGAGCGCGTCGCCGAGGCGCACGTAGACGCGGTCGGCCGGGCCATCGACGCCGCCGCCGGCGCCGCCGATGAAGATGACTGCGCCGGTCTTGCCCTCGCAGGGGCGGAAGTGCATCTCGATCGCGCCGCGCGTCGTGTTGAGGTCGACGATCATCTCGCCGGCCTCGACGCCTTCGCGGGCGCGCGCACCTCGAATGGAAAGCTCTAGATCGGCGTCGGGATCGCCGGGGGGTGCTTGCTGCTCGGGGGGATGCGCCGGGTCGAAGTCCCTGGGGTCAGGACCGTTGCCGCCGAAGGGATCAGTCGTCAATCGTCGCCACCTCTGTCCGCCGTCGTTGGAGGAAGCGCTCGATGCGGTTCATCGCCTCCTCCAGATCGGCGTACGAGGCAGCGTAACAGATACGAACGAAGCCCCGACCGCTCTCGCCGAAGGCGGAGCCCGGGATCACAGCCACGCGCTCCTCGAGCAGCAGCCGCTCGCAGAACTCGAGGTCCTCGAGGCCTGCGGAGGCGACGTTGGGGAACGCGTAGAACGCGCCTCGAGGCTCGACGAGCGGCAGGCCCATCGCGGTGAGGCGGTCGACGACGAGGTGCCGGCGGCGGTCGTACTCGGCGACCATGCCTCGGACGTCCTCCTCGCCGGAGGCGAGCGCCTCGAGGGCCGCGTACTGGGCGGCGCTCGGCGCGGACATCATCACGTACTGGTGGACCTTCATCATCGCCTCGAGGGCGGAGGCCGGCGCGGCGGCGAAGCCGAGGCGCCAGCCGGTCATCGCATACGCCTTCGAGAAGCCGCCTAGCAGGATCGTGCGCTCGCGCATGCCCTCGATGGAGGAGAAGCAGGTGTGCTCGTGGTCGTAGACGAGGCGGTCGTAGGTCTCGTCCGAGATGACCCAGAGGTCGTGGCGCTCGGCGACCTCGGCGACGGCCTCGAGGGCCTCGCGCGACATCACGGCACCGGTGGGGTTCGAGGGGTAGGCGAGCAGGATCGCCTTCGTCGCGGGGGTGATGGCGGCCTCGATCTCGGCCGCGGTGACCATGAAGGCGGTCTCGGGGCCCGTGGCGATCGGTACGTAGCGGCCGCCAGCGAGCAGGATGACGGGTTGGAACGCAACGTAGGCGGGCTCCGGTACGAGCACCTCATCACCCGGATCGAGGATGGCGCGACACGCGAGGTCGAGCGCCTCGGACACGCCGGTGGTGAGCAGCAGCTCGGTGCGGGGCGAGTACTCGACGCCGTAGCGGCGGCCGATGTGGGCACTCAGCTGCTCGCGGAGCTCGAGCAGGCCGTAGTTGCTGGTGTAGCCCGTGCGTCCGTCGAGCATGGAGTCGACGCCGGCCTGGGCGACCTGCGAGGGCGTGGCGAAGTCCGGCTGGCCGACGCCAAGGGAGATGACGTCGGCCATCTGGTCGAGCATCTCGAAGAAGCGGCGGATGCCCGACGGCGGCAGCGAGGCGACGGTGCGAGAGGTGGCGCCTCGGTGGGCGACGTGACCGTCCTCGCGGTCCCAGGGCATCGGGCTAAAGGCGGCTGAGGTCACGGGCGCTCTCCTGCCTGGTCGGCCGGCGGCGGACGGCGCAGATGCCAGTCGGTCACGGCGGCGTATCCGTGGGCGGCCCGCAACAGCGTCTCTTCCTCGAACGGGCGGGCCATCAACTGGAGGCCCACCGGCAGGCCCTCGGAGAATCCGCAGGGCATGCTGATCGCGGGGATGCCGGCGATGTTGGCCGGAATCGTGAACAGGTCGTTCAAGTACATCGCCAGCGGATCGTCCGTCTTCTCCCCCAGGCGAAACGCCACGCCCGGGGTCGTCGGCGTGAGGATGAGGTCGTACTGCCCGAACGCAGTCTCGAACTCACCTCGAATGAGCGTTCGCACCTGCTGAGCCTTGCGATAGTACGCATCGTAATAGCCAGCGGAAAGCGCGTAGGTACCGAGCATGATGCGGCGCTTCACCTCGTCGCCGAATCCGCGGCCGCGGGTGCGCGACATCTCCTCGACGGAGCTCGGGCCGTCGAGGTCGGAGAAGCCGTACTTCACGCCGTCGTAGCGGGCGAGGTTCGCCGAGGCCTCGGACGGGGCGATGAGGTAGTAGACGGGCAATGCTGCCGAGGCGGTGGGGAGCTCGACGCCGCGGGTGACGGTGGCACCGTTCGCCTCGATGACGACGATGGCCTCCTCGACGGCGGCGGCGACGCCGGGCTCGAGGCCCTGGGCGAAGAGCGCGTCCGGCACGCCGACCCGCAGCCCCTCGAGGCCGCGCTCGAGGCCGGCGGCATAGTCGGGCACAGGCATGGGGGCCGTCGTGGAATCGCACTCGTCGAGGCCGGCGATGGCACCGAGGAGGTTGCCGACGTCCTCGGCATCGAGGCCGAACGGGCCGACCTGTTCGAGCGACGAGGCGAAGGCGACGACGCCGAAACGGCTGACGCGGCCGTAGGTCGGCTTCAACCCGAGGATGCCGCAGAGCGCGGCCGGCTGGCGGATCGAGCCACCGGTGTCGGTGCCAAGGGCGAGCGGCACGCCTCGCGCGGCGACGGTGGCAGCAGAGCCACCGGAGGAGCCGCCAGGCACGCGCTCCAGGTCCCACGGGTTACGGGTCGGACCGAAGGCCGAATGCTCCGTCGAGGAGCCCATCGCGAACTCGTCGAGGTTCGCCTTGCCGACGAGGACGGCGCCGGCCGTGCGGAGGCGGGCGGTCACGGTGGCATCGATGATCGGCGTGAAGCCATCGAGCATGCGCGAGCCGGCCGTCGTCGGCACCCCGCGCGTGGAGATCAGGTCCTTGATGGCGATGGGAATGCCGGTCAGCGGGCCGGCGTCGCCGCTCGCGAGCCGCGCGTCAGCCTCGTCGGCCTGCGCCAGCGCCTCGTGGTCGGTGAAGGCGATGTAGGCGTGGAGAGCGGGCTCCTGCGCATGCGCGCGCGCGAGGGTGGCCTCGGCGAGGGCGCGCGCGGTGTAGTCGCCGGCGCGCAGCCGCTTCGCGTGCTCGTGGGCCGGCACCTCGAGGTCGATCGGCGGGAAGGCGGGCTCCGTCATCGTCAGTCGAGCACGGCGCGGACGCGGAAGTAGGGCCCGTCCTTGCGAGGTGCGTTCCGGAGTACGTCGTCGCGGCCGGCGGGCTCGCGTGATGCGTCCTCGCGCTCGACGTTCGTGAGGTCGAAGGTCTGCGCCGTCGGGGCGACGCCCTCGGTATCGATGGCGGCCAGAGTCTCGAAGTGCTCGAGGATGCCGGAGAGCTGCTCGCGCATGCGCTCGACCTCGTCGTCTGCGAGGTCGATACGCGCCAGCGTCGCGATATGTCGAACGTCCTCGGTGCTGAGCGCCACGAACGCCTCCCCCGGTCGATTTGTTCAGATTCGCAGAAGCGAGAGCCGAACCTCATCATGATATCGACGCCCGGTGCGCGAGCACCAGCGAACACCCTGACAGACCTCGAAAACGGCCACCCCCCGACCCCCTTCACCCCGCCACCCTGACAGGGGTACGATCGATGGTGCCCACGTGGCGGGCGGAGGATCACCATCTCGCTGTCGCACCCCTCCCTTCCGGACGCGCCGGCGCCGGCGCGCCCCTCTGCGCCCCAGCCCGAGGCCGCACGCCTTGGCAATCCGAGTTACGTGTGGCGGTCCGGCCAGCAGCGCCGGGTCGCGATCATCGAGCGCTACGTCTCGCTGCGAGACAAGCGCGTCCTCGACCTCGGTTGCGGCGTGGGCGAGTACGTGCGCGCCTTCGAGCAGCGGGGCGCCGAGGCCTTCGGATGCGATATCGAGTGGCCACGCCTGCTTGAGGCCCGGGCGCGCGGCACCGGTGACGTGCTCGCCGCGGCCGGCGAGTCGCTGCCGTTTGCGGACGACTCGATCGAGGTCATCGTCCTCAACGAGGTCATCGAGCACGTCCAGAACGACCAGGCAACGATGCGCGAGGTTGGACGCGTGCTCGCGCCGGGCGGCACCTGTGTCATCTACGCGCCGAACCGCCTCTACCCGTTCGAGACGCACGGCATCTACCTCGGGAAGCGCTACGTCTTCGGGAACATCCCGTTCGTGAACTGGCTGCCCGGCTTCCTGCGCGACCGGCTGGTGCCGCATGCGCGCGCGTACAAGACGTCCGACTGGCCTCGGGTCTTCGCGGGCTCGGGCCTCGAGGTGCGAGCGCAGGGCGTCGTCTACCCCGGCTTCGACAACCTCGAGGCGCGGCTCGGGCGCCTGGGGAGGTGGATTCGCGCGTTCTGCTACTGGGCGGAGGGCACCCCTCTCGAGCGGTTCGGGCTTTCGCATCTGATCGTGCTGCGCAAGCCCGAGGTCGAGGCTGAGCCGCAGGTGGCCGCGTGAGCTCCTCGCTGCGCGCCGTGCGCCGCCGTCGCCGCCGGACGGGACGTGCCGAGGTCGGCGGACGGAGCCGCAGGCGGAAGGCCGTCAGCATCCTCATCGGGGTGCTGCTCTTCGGCTTCTTCGGCACGGTGCTGCTCGCGGGCGGCACGGCCGTGTACGGCTTCGCGAAGTACAACGACTTCGTCTCGGATGTGCGGCCGCCCGAGGAGTTGCTGGCCGAGCTGCCTCGAGGCGGGGCGCGCATCTACGACCGCAACGGCCGTCTGCTGTACGAGTTCGTGGACGAACTGGGTGGCCTCCGTCGGCCCGTGCCCCTGTCCCAGATCTCGCCCTGGCTCATCGATGCCACGATCGCGACCGAGGACGCGAGCTTCTGGAACAACAACGGCCTGAACGTGCGCGGCCTCGCGCGCGCGGCGTGGGAGAACTTCGCGCCGCTCGGCGGCGACCCGTTCACCGGCTCCGGCGGCTCCTCGATCACGCAGCAGCTGGCGAAGAACGTCTATATCCCTCGCGAGGAACGCTTCGAGCGCTCGCCCGAGCGCAAGCTCAAGGAAGCGGCGATCGCCCTGGAGCTGACGGACCGTTACGAGAAGACGCAGATCCTCGAGTGGTACCTCAACTCGATCTCGTACGGCGGCATCTACGTCGGCATCGAGGCGGCGTCCGAGGGGTACTTCGGGAAGTCCGCGAGCGAGCTCACCCTCGCCGAGGCTGCGTTGCTGGCCGGCATCCCGCAGCAGCCGGCGGCGTACGACCCCACCCAGAACGCGATCCTGTCCAAGGCCCGCCAGTCCGAGGTGCTGGACCTGATGGTGCGGCACAACCGAATCACGCCGGCGCAGGCCGAGCAGGCGCGCGACGAGCCGATCATCCTGCGACAGGCGCGCTTCGACATCGACGCGCCGCACTTCGTCCTCGGGCGCGTCGCGCGCGAGATTCGGGAGCGCTTCGGCGAGCAGGCGCTGTACCAGGACGGCCTCGAGGTCACGACGACCCTCGACATGGACCTGCAGGAGATGGCGCAGGGCATCCTCGAGGGCTGGATTCGCGAGTACGAGGCGTCCTCGGACGGCCACAACGGCGCCTTCTACGCCCTCGATGCCAAGACCGGCGAGATCCTCGTCTATATCGGGAGCCGCGACTACTTCAACGACGACATCCTCGGCCGCAACGACAACGTCACAGCACTGAACTCGCCCGGGTCGACGCTGAAGCCGTTCACGTACATGACCGCGTTCATGCGCGGCTGGAACACCGGGACGGGCATCCTCGACACGCCTACCAGGGTCATCGACCCCTCGACGGGCGAGTTCTTCACGCCTCGGAACCCGGGGACGGGCTACCAGGGCGTGATCACGGCTGCCGAGGCGCTCGGCAACTCGCTCAACGTCACGGCGCTGAAGGCCATCCTCTACGGCGGCGTCGAGAACACGCTCGACACGCTGCGACAGGTGGGCTTCACCACCCTCGACAACCCGAACGGCTACGGACCGGCGCTAACCCTCGGCGGGGCGGATATCACCCTCGAGGACCTGACCTACGGATACAGCGTGCTCGCCAACCGCGGCATCATGCGCGGCCAGCCGACGCTCGAGCAGTACGACCCGGGCGAGCGCACCGTCGACCCGGTCGCGCTGCTGAAGGTGGCGGACTCCGAGGGCAACGTGCTCTACGAGTACAAGGAGCCCACCGAGCGGCGCGTGATCCCGGAAAGCTTCACGTACCTGGTGACCTCGATCATCTCGGACGGCCGGAACCAGTGCATCACCTTCGGCGCGTGCAACGCCCTCGGGCTGAACGACCGGCCCTCGGCGCAGAAGACCGGCACGAGCGAGCCGTTCGACAACGATCGCCGCGAGATCGGCGAGACGTGGGCCGTGGGCTACACGCCTCAGCTGGTGGCGGGCGTGTGGTTCGGTAACTCCGACAACTCGCCGATGGTGAACATCGTCTCGACCTCGGTGTCGTGGCGCAGCTTCCGCGACTTCATGAACGAGGCGCACACAGCCCTCGAGCTGCCGCCGGAGCCGTTCGAGCGGCCGCCCGGCGTGGTCGAAATGGAGCTGTGCTGGCCCTCCGGCATGCTGCCCACCGAGGACTGCCCGCAGGATCGCCGCTACAAGGGCCTCTTCGCCGCGGACGTCCTCGGCTCCGGCGACCCGCCCGAGGAGCTGTACGACACGTGGTGGCAGAAGGTGCGCATCGACACGCGCAACGGGCTGCTCGCCGCCGAGACGACGCCCTCGCAGTTCGTGGCCGACGAGGTCCGCCTCGTCCTGCCCGAGGACGAGATCGAGGGCTGGACGGGCCTGAACGAGTGGGCAGCCAAGAACGGCCTCGCCGGCAAGATCGCGCCGACGGCCGACTCCGCAACTGTCGGCTCGTACGCGCAGGTGCTGTCACCGGGTGCGAATGCCACGCTCAACGGCGTCGTGCAGATCGTCGGGCGCGCGGCCTCGCCGAACTTCCAGCAGTACGCCGTCGAGTACGGACGCGGTTCGAACCCGAGCTCGTGGGTCCGCCTCAACACCTCGAACCGGCCAACCGTCGGCACAGAGCTCGGCGTATGGAACACCACGCTCGTGCCGAATGGCGAGTACACGCTGCGCGTCTCGATCCAGGACGAGCAGCTCGGCGAGCTGTGGTTCGCGGTCCCCGTCCGCGTGGACAACGGCTCCTCGGGCGCGACGCAGGATCTGACACCGGTGGCACAGATCAACGGGCCGGTGCCGGGTGCCGTCGTGAGTGGCAACGTCCAGGTCCGAGGCACGGCCGCGGCGGCCGACATGCTGCAGGCGACGCTCGAGATCGGCGTCGGTCTGAGCCCGTCGACGTGGCAGACGCTGACCTCGACGGTACTGCCGGTGTACCAGGGCGACCTGTACAACTGGGACACGACCTCGGTGGCGGACGGCATCTACACATTGCGCCTCACGGTGCAGGACCGGACACTGGGCGCGAGCGTGACCTCGGTCGTGCTCACCGTGAAGAACGAGGAGTAGGCCGGGTCCGAGGCGGGCTGCTCCGGTCGTTCGTCCGAGGAGACAGCCGGGTGCGAGCTCCCACCTCGAGTCGCGGCCCGCGGCGTAGCGTCCTCGGTCCTTCGCGCCCCGAGCCGGCACGTCCAGCCCTCCGTCCCCACGTTCGGATGCCCTGATGCAGCAGCGTGGCAGCCGCCGTCCCGGCGCTCGAGCCGGAAACGTGCGGGTGCGGATCGGTCGGCGGCGGGCGCAGGAGACGGTCGTTCATCGACGGCCGGTGCGACGCCCGCGTCAGCCGAGCGTGGTGCTGCTGCTCGGTGGGTTCGCGGGGCTGATCATCACGGGCACGGTGCTCCTCGCGCTGCCGATCGCCTCGCGCGATGGGCATAGCGCGGGATTCCTCACGGCGCTGTTCACCTCGACGTCGGCGGTGTGCGTGACCGGCCTCGTGGTGGTCGATACCTGGGACCACTGGAGCACGTTCGGGCAGGTCGTGATCGCGCTCCTCATCCAGCTGGGTGGGCTCGGCTTTATGACGAGCTCGACCCTGCTGCTGCTCGTGCTGCGACGGCGGGTGTCGCTGGCGCAGCGCCTCGTGACAGCGGAGACGCTGGGCGTGGTCGGCTCGCGCGACATCCGACACTTCGTCCGCCGCATCGTGATCGCCACGCTGCTCATCGAGGCCGCGGGTGCCGTCGTGCTCACTCTCCTGTTCGCGGCGAACGACGGCGGGCTCTCGGGACGGCAGATCTGGCGCGGGACGTTCACGGCGATCTCGGCGTTCAACAACGCCGGCTTCGACCTCGAGGGCGGGTTTCACAGCCTGACGCTGTTCTCGGGCAACGCGCCGATCCTCGGTTCGGTCGCGGCGCTCATGGTCCTCGGCGGCACGGGCTTCGCCGTCTGGACCGACATCGCGCGGCACCGCCGCTGGCGGCCGCTCGCCGTCGACACGAAGATCGTGATCGCGCTCTCCCTGGCGTTGTGGGGCCTGGGTGCGGGGGTCCTGCTCTTCGACGAGCTGCAGCCGGGCGGGGCGCTCGAGGGCGCCTCGACACTGACGGCCGGCGTCGACGCTACCGCGCTCTCAGTCTTCGCACGTACCTCGGGCTTCTCGCCCGTCGACCTCACCGAGGTGCGGGACGAGATGCTGTTCTTCCTCTCGGGCCTGATGTTCATCGGCGGGGCGTCGGCCTCGACGGCCGGGGGCATCAAGCTCACGACGTTCGCGATCCTCGGGTTCGCGATCATCGCCTCGCTGCGCGGCGAGGCACACGTCACGGCGTTTGAGCGGGAGCTGCCGTGGCGACTCGTGAATCGCGCACTGAGCGTGGCGCTGCTGGCGGTGGGTCTCGTCTTCGCCGCCGCGTTCACGCTGGCGTTGACGAGCGAGCAGCCCTTCACAGTGATGTTCTTCGAGGCGGTGTCGGCGTTCTCGAACACCGGGCTGTCGGCCGGGGTGACGACCACCCTCGATACCGCGGGGCGGCTCCTCATCATCCTGGTGATGTACGTCGGCCGCCTCGGTCCGCTGACGGTCGCGCTGGCGCTGGCGGGCCGCGATCAGCTCGGCGGGCGCTTCCGCTATGCGGAAGAGCAGGTCAGTATCGGATAGTTGCGGGGCGGCGCAGAGAGGCAGTCAGCGTGGCGAAGCAGCAGGTCGTGGTGATCGGCCTCGGTCGATTCGGGTCCGCCCTCGCCGAGGAGCTCGTGCGCGAAGGTCACGAGGTGCTGGGCATCGACTCAGACCATAGCGTCGTGCAGCAGATGGCGACGCGGCTGACGCACGTCGTGCAGGTGAACGCCACGGACGAGGAGTCGCTGCGACGCCTCGGGCTCGCCGACTTCGACGCCGCCGTCGTGGGACTCACGGACGTCCTCGAGTCGAGCATCCTCGTGACGCTGGCGCTGAAGCGCCTCGGCGTGCCGCGCGTAATCTCGAAGGCGCGCAACGAGGTGCACGGCGAAATCCTGACGCGCGTCGGGGCCGACCGCGTGATCTACCCCGAGCGCGACACGGGCCTGCGCCTGGCGCACGGCTGGACCTCCGCGGAGATCACCGACTCCCTCGACATCGTCGAGGGCTACATCGTCAGCCGCGTCGAGGTGCCCGAGGAGCTCGTCGGCCGCACCGTCGGCGATGCGCTGGGTGAGCGCCGCCAGGAGGTCTCGCTGCTCGCGCTCGCTCGAGGTTCGCGCGTGACGGTCTACCCCGCCTCGCAGCAAGAGCTCCAACGGCACGACGTGCTCGTGCTGGCGGGCGCCATCGAGCACGTCGAGGCGTTCTTCGCGTCACTGCACCGGGAGTAGCGACTCGGGCGTCCCGCCCGCGGCCTCGAGGAGACGCGCGACGTCCTCGCGGCTCGTGGCGCCTCGGACCTCGTCGAGGAACGCCTCGAGGGAGCCGGTGCGCTCGCGCAGGTCGAAGAGCTGCGGCCCCAGCGGATCGACGCTGTCAGGTCGCGCTGCGTACGTGCCGTACCACGCGAAGTAGGCCTGGTTGATGCGTCGGATGCGGTAGCCCGCCGCGTCGAGCTCGAGGCGGACCTCCTCCATGCGGCGCTCCGCCTCGTCGATGCGGCCCTCGGCGAGCAACGCATCGACCTCGATGCGGAGGGCGCGCAGGGTGGCGTTGATATCGACGGCGGGCGCCTCGGGTGTTGCTCCGGCCTCGGAGGTCGACGTGGGCGTGGGCGTCGAGGGCGGCGTGGGGCTGCCGAAGCGCTCGAGGGCGAGCGCGGCCACTTCGTGCCCCACGATGTCGGCGACCGTCTCGCTGATCGTGCGCGTCTCCGAGCTGCCAAGGGCGTTCCATCCGAGGGGATAGAACGCGAGGTAGTGGTGGACCCACTCGTGCGCGGCCGTGCCGAGTGTCCCCTCGTAGGTCTGGCGGTTCGACACGATGGCGGGATAGGTCGAGATACCGCCCAGCGGCACGACGAGGGCGCTGATCGAGGGGTCATCCGCCTCGGTGCGGGCCTCGAGGGCGAGCAGCTCCCCGGTGGAGAGCTCGGGCCTCAGCGTCTGGGTGCGCTCGAGGACGATGTGGTCTCGAGGCGAGACGGCGAGCACGCGCGGTGCGCCGGTGAGCTGCACGTCGACGGGCGGGAAGACGCCGACGACGCCGGGCAGCGGCCCGCCCAGCCCGAGCTCGTCGAGGGCGGCGTCGATGCGGCCCTCGATGACGGCCTCGACGCGGGGCTGCAGCGCAGCGATGTCCGGTTCGGTGCGGTCGGGCGCCTCGAAGTACCTCGCGAGCGCCTCGTCGGCGTCGAGGTCGTCACGGAAGGGCGCGCCGAGGGCGTAGAGCCACTTGTTGGGGAGCGACGTGATCTCGAAGCGCGTGATGTCGAAGGCATCGCCGGCGCGGCGCTGCTGCAGCGCCAGCGCTCCGGCCCACGCGACGAAGGCCAGCAGGAACGCCGCCGCGACGAGCATCGAGGTGCGCCGGCGCTTCGATTCCATCGCTTCCAACGTATCGCAGGCGCTCGGTCGGGGGCGCCGGTATCATGACCGTGCACCCCGCTCATGGAGACGCAGAAGTGGCGCGATGACGACCTCGCAGCCCGCCGTGCCGATCGCCGATTCGCACCTCGACGAGGCGCCCTCGCGACGCGCGCGTTTGCTGGCGGCGGCGATCGACGGCACCGCGCTCGTCGCGTTCGAGGGCGTGGCCTTCCTCGTGGCGGTCGCGTGGCTCCTCGTGCGGACGGAGTGGGGCGCCATCGACGTGCGTGACGGCGACGCCGTGGTGGCGGCCTCGCTGCTGGCGGCCGCGCCGGCGGCGTGGGCCGCGTGGATCGCCCTCGAGGCCACGCGTGGCGCGACGCCGGGCGAGCGCCGCGCGAGGCTGCATGTGACCTCGACGCCGCGCCGGGCGCTGCTGCGGCAGGCAACGAGGCCGCTCGCGGGCCTCGCGTGGGGCTGGCTGGCGCTCTTCGTGCTCGTGGTCCTCGGGCCGTGGCCGGCGCTCGTGCTGCTCGTCGTGGCGGGCCTCGTGCTGCTCGCGGGGCTGGCCTCGATGGTGCTCTGGCTCGCGCGGCCCGAGGCGCCGGCGCTCCACGACCGCCTCGCGGGCACGCGCCTCGTGATTGACCTCGAGGGTGGCTCGTGAGCGGCCGGCCGGCGCCGGTCGTCACGCCCGAGGGCTTCTTTGGCGAGCCCCCGCCGGACCTCGACGCATACGAGGCGTACGACGCCGGCACCTCGCCGGCAGTCCTGCGCTTCCTCGGGGTGATGCTGACGCTCGTCGCGGGGGCATGGCTCGCCGTCTTCAGCCTCGCGCAGGCGACTTCCGAGGACGTCGCCATCGAGGCGCAGGCACGTGGCCTCGCGGTCCTCACCGAGGCCGACGCCCTCGTGGCGTTCGAGGCACCCGCCCTCGAGGCGCAGCTCGACGAGGGCGCGACGAGTCTCGAGGTGCCGGGCTTCCCGGCGCCCGCGGTGACCGTCCCAGCCTCGGAGGTAACGGGCGCGGACGGCGCGCTCGACCTCGACGCGGTGAGCGCGCGCCTCCTCGACGGCGCGGCCGAGCGGGCGTATGAGTCGGGCTCGGACGCCCTTCGCCCGGAAGGGGTATCCGAGGGTGGCGAACGTTCTGTCGACCTCGTGATGGACCTGCTGACGCGGTCGTGGCACCAGCGCGCGCGCCTCGTGGCGCTGCTCGCCGGCGGGGCGGCGGTGGTCCTCGGCGTGCTGCTGGTGCTGCTGGGTCACGACGTCGGACGCTTCGTGGGGCCGGGCGTGGCGCTGTTCGTGGCAGGGCTGCTGACGGTGCTCGGGGCGCTGGCGGTGCGCTTCGTCATCTCGGCGCTGGGGCCGGGGGCGGATGACCCCGTGCTGCACGAATACGCCTCGGTGGTCGGGGAGCTGACGCGGCTGCCGCTCCGGAACGGCCTCGTGCTGGCGGCGGCCGGCCTCGCGATGGCGCTTCCGGCCGCCGTGCTCGCCCGCCGGGCGTAGCGCTCGAGGCCACTCGACACCCTCGAAGTCCGGGCTCGACGGGACCTTGGTCCTTCCCGCCTCGACGCCTGCGCGCCTAGGGTGTCGATGGAGGTGCGCCCATGTCCGCCAACATCACGCCGATGCGCGTCGCCGCGATGC
This sequence comes from Dehalococcoidia bacterium, assembly GCA_041390625.1. Classification (GTDB taxonomy): domain Bacteria; phylum Chloroflexota; class Dehalococcoidia; order UBA2979; family UBA2979; genus RBC038. The sequence goes on from JAWKPM010000007.1 coordinate 192,573, forward strand.
TCGCGCTCACACTCGTGCTCTTCATCGGCATCATCATCCTCGCCCCCGACGCCCTGCCGATCTTCCCGGCCGTCCTCGTGCCGGCGATCTGGGTGTCATTCTTCGCCGGCGGCAGTCAGCCCTCGGCGCAGGAGCGGCGCATCCTCGTGGCACTACTCATCGCGGGAGTCGTGGCCTTCGGCCTCGGCTTGGCGGTGTGGGTAGCGGTGGAGTAGGGCTGGCTGGCGCCTCTCCCGACCACCACTGCGCGGACTTGCTCGGCACGGTCATCTATAGGGTAGACTCCGGTTCATGCTGAGCTGCAATCAGTAATCTGTATATGCCGCCGACCTATTGAACATCCG
>JAWKPM010000008.1:0-190220 GCA_041390625.1 Dehalococcoidia bacterium
CTTTCTGGTCGAGGCGCCGCCACGTCCTCGGTGGACACGCGGCGGCGCTCTGAGGCTGGAGGACGATCACCTCGAGGGCGATCGTGCGTCGATTGTACCGAGGGCTGGTGCGCCTGCACCAACCTCGAGGCCTGCCAGGCCTCGGGCGTGAGCGGTCCGCCTACCAGGGCTCGCCGTTCAGGAAGGCGTGGATGCCGTCCGCCGCCTTGTGGCCATCCGCGAGGGCGGTCACCACGAGGTCGGCGCCGTTGACGTTGTCGCCGCCGGCGAAGACCCCCTCGAGGTTGGTCTTCATCGTCTCAGGGTCGACGACGACGCGCTCCCAGCGGTCGCGCACCAGGTCCGGCGTGCGCTCGCCCCAGGCGGGATCGACGTTGTAGCCGATGGCGATCACGATGACGTCGGCTTCGAGGTCGAACTCGCTACCGGGTTCCGGCTCGGGACGGGCACGACCGGTGTCGTCCGGCTCGCCGAGGCGCATGCGCTGGCAGCGCAGGCCGCGCACCGCCCCATCCTCGTCCGTCAGTATCTCGAGGGGCGTCGTCAGGTACTCGAAGGTGACGCCTTCCTCGGCAGCGTGCTGCCGCTCCTCGGAGCGGCCCTGCATCTCGCGCTCGGTACGGCGGTAGACGAGGCGTACGTCCTCGGCGCCCGCGCGGCGCGCGGATCGCACGCAGTCCATCGAGGTGTCGCCACCGCCCACGACCACCACCCGATGCATCGAGGGCATCGTCTCGCTGAGGGCGGCGGGCAACGTGTCGCCGTGGAGATTGAGACGCACGAGGAACTCGGTCGCCTCGTAGACGCCGTGAGCGTCCTCGTTGGGGATACGGAGGTCCGCGCCATCCGAGGCGCCATAGCCGAGAAAGACGGCGTCGAACTGGTCCTGCAGCGTCTCGAGCGTGACGTCCTGGCCGATACGCGTGCCAGCGACGACCTCGACGCCGAGCGACTGCAGCAACTCAAACTTGCGAGTGACCGCGGCCTTGTTCTGCTTGAAGGTCGGGATGCCGTAGAGGAGGACGCCGCCGGGTTCCGGCCACGCCTCGTAGATCGTGACGGCGTGGCCGGCGCGCGCGAGGCGCTCCGCGCAGCCAATGCCGGCCGGGCCGCTACCGACGACCGCGACTCGACGCCCGCTCGACGCGTCCACCGAGGTGTCCGCCGTGCCGTTCTCCTGCTGCCACTCGGTGACGAAGGTCTCGAGCTTGCCGATCGCCACGGGCAGCGCGTGCTTGCCGACGACGCAGTGCCCCTCGCAGAGGCGCTCCTGCGGGCAGAGGCGGCCGCAGAACTCCGGCAGCTCGCTGGTGGCGCGAAAGACCTCGGCGGCACGATCGAACTCGCCCCGCTCGAGGAAGTTGAGTGCTCCCGGGATGTCGTTAGAGACGGGACACGCCTTCTGGCACGGCGCCGCCGGGCACTGGATGCAGCGCTCGGCCTCAGCCCGCGCGGTATCGGCATCGAAGAGGAAGTACGTCTCGTCCCAGTTGGAGATGCGGTCCTCGGGCACCTGCTTCGCGGGACGGTGCGCGGGGATCTGAAGTCGCGCCTTGCGGTCGACCTGCGGCTTCGGGAGGGACTCGGGCTGCTCGCCGGCGCGGGTCACGGTACCTCGAGGTCTGTCGGCGGACGCGGCGTCCGCGGGCCGATCGTCCGTTCCAGCCTAGGCGGAGGGGATACCACCCTCAACCGAGGGTTCACCCGATTCCCGCTGGAGGATCACGAACGTGCCCGATCCGCTGCCGACGGGACGGTCTTGCTCATCGAGCAGCTCGACGGTGCAGTGCGAGAGCGAGCGGCCTCGACGCGACACGCGGCCGACGGCACGCAGCACGTCGCCCGTGAACGGGCGCAGCCAGCGGAAGTCGAGTTGGCCGGTCACGACTCGCTCGCCGGGCTCGATCACCGTGCGCAGCGCCCCACCCATCGCCGAGTCGGCGATCACGAGCCAGACGCCCCCATGCACAACGCCGTCGACGTTGAGGATGAGCGGAGTCACGCGAAGCGTGATCTCGAGCCAGCCCTCGCCGCCATCGGTGATGTCGAAGCCGAGCGCCTCGTAGATCGGGGACACGAGGGCGCGCGGCAGGGCGAGGTAGTCGCGCTCGGAGCCCGAGGGAGGCGTCGAGGTCACTCGACGGCCTCGACGGGTGTGCGGACCTCGACCGGGCCACGCCGCGAGGTCAGGAGCACGGAGGCAGCGAAGAGCAGGCTGGCGGTGAGCACGATGGCGGGGCTGGCGGCGACGCCGGCGTGGTAGGAGACGTGGAGCCCGACGATCGAGGCGACGAGGGCGAACAGCAGGCCGTACGCCATGATCGGACCGAGGCGGCGGACGAAGAGCCCCGCCGTGGCCGCAGGAATGATGAGCATCGCGTTCACCAGGACGATGCCGATCGCCTTGATCGAGATCACGACGGCGAAGGCAATCATCACGAGCACCGCGTACTCGAAGAACCGTGCCGGCACGCCCATCGCCGAGGCCGCCGCCGGGTCGTACGCCACCAGCACCAGCTCGCGGTAGAACGCGCCCACGAAGGCGAGCACGGCCAACCCGAGGATCGAAGCGCCCACGATGTCGGCACGCGAGACGCCGAGAATGTTGCCGAAGACGAACGAGAACAGATCCGGCGTGTACGAGGTGCGGCGCGAGAGCACGAGGATGCCCACCGAGAACATCGCGACGAACAGGATGCCGATGGCGGTGTCGTACGAGACGCGCGCGCGGTCCCGGGTGAAGCCCACGCCCACGGCGGTCAACACCGCAGCGATCAGCGCGCCGACCGTGACATTGGCGCCGGCCACGAAGGCGACCGCGACACCAGCGAGCGTCGAGTGCGCCAGCGCGTCACCCGAGAATGCCAGCCCCTTGTTCACGACGAACGCCCCAACGATCGCCCCGATGACCGACACGATCACGAGGGCGATCAGGGCGCGCCGCATGAACTCGAACTGATAGGGGTCGAACAGCCAGCCGGCGAGGTCACCCATCGAGGGCGCCTCGTGTGCCGTCGGACGCGCGGACCTCGAGGTGCGTCACGCGGGCGGCGGCTCTCCGTTGCGGCGAGCATCGGCCACGCCCGAACCGGCACCGGTGCCGGGCACGAGGACGCCGGCCGGCGTCGGCGCGAGGCCAACCGCGAGCAGGTGACTGCGGAACGTCTCCGTCAGGACCTCAGCGGTCAGGACCTGGTCGGGAGGACCAGCCGCGATGACCCGGCGGTTCAGGCAGACCGCCTCATCGCAGGAGTTCGCGACGCACGAGAGGTCGTGGGTCGCAATCAGGATGCTGCGGCCCTCGCGAGCCAACTCGTCGAGGATGCGGATCAGGTCGTGCTGCACCGCAGCATCGAGGCCGGCGAACGGCTCATCGAGTAGCAGCAGCCGCGCGCCGCGCGCCATCGATCGCGCCATCAGCACCCGCCGGCGCTGGCCGCCCGACAGCTGGCCGACCTGGCGGCCCGCCATCTCCGTCAGACCCACCCGGTCGAGCGCCTCGAGCGCTGCCTCACGGTCCTCGCGCGTCCAGCGGCGGAAGGGGCGCACGTGGTGGTAGCGCCCCATGAGGACGACCTCGAGGACGGAGACGGGGAAGGCCCAGTCCACCTCCTCGACCTGCGGCATGTACGCAATGTCGTCGCGCGCCTCGCGCACCGGCCGTCCGAACGCCTCGACGCTGCCGCGCATCGGTGTCACGAGGCCGAGGATCGATTTGAAGAGCGTCGACTTCCCCGCCCCGTTCGGTCCGACGAGGCCGACCATCTCGCCCGCAGGCACATCGATGTCCACGCCCTCGATGGCGGGCGGTCGGCCGGGGTAGCCCGCCCACAGGTCGCGCACCTGGAGCGCAAGCTCGCGATGCGCATGCTCCGGCCCCAGCCCCTCGCGGGCCGGAACGTGCAGCTCGGACATCCGTGAGGCAGAAAGCGACGTCATCGAGACGCGACCGGCATCGAGGTCTGACCAGCGGCTTCGGGGGCGGCGTTGATACTGTGTCTCACTTCGAGTCGAGTCTAGCGATCGCGTCACCACGCCTCAAGGTGGCGGAGTCCCGATTCCGCTCGATCCCAGCACGAGGGCTGGAGCAGGTCTCGCGGCGCGATAGCATGTGCGCGACGACGCAGCGGCCGGGCGCACACCTCGAGGGCGAGACGCAGACCGAGATGACACGAGCGCACGTACGCGCGTTGCTCTGGGTGGGCATGCTCGCCGTCGTCGTCTACGTGACGTGGCAGGCCCGCGCCGCGCTACTCCCCTTCGCCGTGGGTGCTCTCCTCGCGTACGTGCTGACGCCGGTCGTCGACGTCATGGCCTCGGTCGTGCCGGCGAAGTCGCATCGAGGCGACGTGCTGCGTCGAGGCGTTGCCGTCCTCGTGATCTATCTGCTCTTCGCCGCCTCGCTGTTTGCCGTCGGGTCGGTCGTGATCCCGGTCGCCGTCGACCAGGGCGTCGAGTTCGTCGACACGCTGCCGGAAACCTTCGATGCCGCGCGCGAGCAGGGCACCGACTGGCTCACCCAGTATCGAGAGCGCGTCCCCGACGAGGTGCAGGAACGCATCGACGTCTACACCGATGATGCGTCCGCCGCCGTCACCGCCAGCGTGGCGACGTTCGCACGCAACTCGATCGGCGTGCTGACGGACACGCTCGCGTTCGCGATCGGCTTCGTCGTCACGCCGTTCTTCATGTTCTACGCGCTGCGCGACCGCCATCGAGTGGGCTTCAACTTCATGCGCGCCGTGCCCTCGGAGGCGCGAGCCGATGTCGAGCACGTCCTGCTGATCGGCGATCGGCTGCTCATCCGCTTCCTGCGCGGTCAGCTGCTCCTCGGCGTGATCGTCGGCACTGCCGTCGGCGTGGGGCTGACGCTCATGGACGTGCAGCTCTCGCTCGCGCTGGGCTTGTTCGCGGGCATCACGGAGCTGATCCCGATCCTCGGGCCGTGGATCGGCGCCGTACCGGGGATGATCATCGTGCTGGCGACGGATCCGGAGCAGGCGGTGTGGGTGGCGCTGCTCTACTTCGGCGTGCAGCAGGCGGAGAACTTCCTGCTCGTGCCTCGGGTGCAGGGCTCGGCGACGGAGATTCACCCCGCGATGGTGCTGCTGCTGCTCGTCGTGTCGGGCGCCGTCTTCGGGTTCTGGGGCCTGCTCGTGATCGTGCCGATGGCGGCGATCACCCGCGAGCTGTTCTGGTACGCCGATGCCCGACTACGCGGGCTCGATGCGGAGTCGGCCTTCGCCGAGACGCACGTGGCGCGCATGGTGCCCCGGAATCACGCACCCGTCGACGTCGAACGAGCCTCGAGCTAGGCCGGGCGGCTAGCGACCGACGAGCCCCACGAGGACGATCGGGCGTCCGACGGCAGCGGAGCCGCCGGTCGGCGCAACCGCGATGAGGATGCGGCCCGGGTCGACCGGCTCGGACGGCCGCACGACGACCTCGGCGGCGCCGTTCTCGTCTGGGACGAACGTGCCCGCCGGCGTCGCGAACGTCCCGTCCTCGAGCCAGACTTCGTAGACCGAGCCGATGGGCAGCGCCGGCAACGAACGCACGACGACCACGCCGGCGCCCAGGTCCTCGCTCCAGAGGTAGCGCCCGCCGGCCCCATGCCCGGAGGGTGTGGGCTGCAGCACGCTCGAAACGGCGTCGGGGTCGGCGGTCACGGCCAGCGTCAACTGCTGATCGGCGAGAGCGGACTCGAGCTGCAAGCGCAGCGCGTCGGGCTCGCCGCCGAGCGCGTCGCCGGCGATGGCATCGATGCGCTTCGCGTCCGCCTCGACGACCGCCGTGAGCGCGCGGTTCTGGCGCTCGAGGGCCTGGATGTCGCCGCGGAGCTCGAAGCCCCAGATCGCAGCCACGAGGACGGCGGCCGCGGCGGCGCCGACGGGAATCCAGCGACGCAGGCTCGGCCGCTCGCGCTGGCGCCGGCTCTCGCGACGCGCGGCGTCCATGACGCGATCGCGCAGCCGCGGGTCCGCGTGCCGCAAAGGCACGGAGAGCGCGATCATGTCCACCATCTCGTGGTAGACGGCGAGATCGGCCGCCGCGCGCGGGTCGATGCGCACGAGGTCTTCGATCTCACGGGCCTCCGGCCCCGAGAGGGTGCCGAGGGCGTACGCGGCAAGCAGTTCCTCGCGCTCGTCGGGCGTCATCGCGCGCCGCCCCTCGAGGGCGATTCGGTGCGCCTCGCGCGGCTCGCGTCGTCTTCGATGCCCCATGCAATGATCATCGGCAGATTCACGGGCGCTCCCCGAGGTCGGAAAGCAGCGTCCGCAGCTTCTGCATCCCGAGGCGCACGCGTGTCTTCACGGTGCCCAGCGCGTCGCCCGTGCGGGCAGCGATCTCGGTCTGGCTCAGCCCGGAGAAGTAGGCGAGCTCCAACACCTCGCGCTGGCGGTCGGGGAGTTGCGTCATCGCCTCGCGTACCGCCTGTCGTCGTTCGGCGAGCTCCACCTCGACGGCCGGGTCGGCGACCCGTTCGTCGGGGAGCTCCGGGGCAGGGTCGTCGCCCTGCCGCTCGCGCTGATCGCGCCGGCTCAGCCGCCGCTGCTCGTCGATCGCCCGGTTTCGGGTCACCGACATCAGCCAGGAGAGGAAGCGCCCTCGGTCCGGCTGGAACGCCCACGGGCGCCGCCAGAGGCGAAGGAACACCTCCTGCGTCACGTCCTCGGCGAGTTGACGGTCGAGGAGGATGCGCAGGCTGACCGAGAACACGAGGCCCGAGTACCGGTCGTACAGCGCCTCGAGGGACGCGATGTCGCCGGCCGCGAGTCCTGCCATCAGCTCGACGTCGGTGGGACGGTCCGCGTCACCGCGGGACGCCCCGGTCGATCGGCCGATCGGTAGGGGTACGTTCGGGCGCGTTGGTTGGATTGGCTCAGGGCGCGCTGGAGCGCTCACGTGCGAGCCTCCGATCCCCGTGGGAGGCGGGTTCGAGGTGGCGTCAGGATACCGCTCGCAGGCGCCGATGGGGGACATTCACCCTTACGCGGACGTAATGCCGGCCTCGATGGCGGCGCGTCAGACGAGGGCACCCGTCGCGAACATGAGCCCTCGCCCGAGGAGCTCGCCGGCGAGCACGGCACCGAGGGCGATGTACAGCAGGCCGGTGGCGGACATCATGCCTCGGATGGCGGCCGCCTTCCACGCGAGCCACGCGAGGAACATCGGGAACGCGAGGCCGACCGCCACGCGCAGCCAGAACGCCGGGTTCGCGCCGAGCGAGACGCCGAGGCCATCTGACAGTGGCACCTCGCGGACCGGAGCGATCGCCGCCAGGACGACGAGCACGGTCTGCGCCGCCACGGCGCCGAGCACCAGCAGCGACATCTGCTCGAGCGGCTCCTTCGGCAGGCCCGAGTTCGTCAGGTACCAGTGCCCCCAGGTCATCGCCATGAGCGCGCCACCGAGGACGAGCGCGCCCGCGAGGAGGCTCGCGATCGCGCCGAGGTACGACCACGTCGGCGGCGCGACGAGCCCGGCGATCGTCACGAGCACGACCGCACCAAGGACCGACGAGGCGACACCGAGCCCGATCGAGGCGCGCCGCTGCTCGATCATGGTCGCCACGAGGTAGGCGGCACACGCGGCGGTGAAGACGACGAGCGACTCGCGGAGGGGCGGGAACCAGTCCGAGGCGAGGGCGTAGCCGTCGACCTCGTCGGCGCGCGCGACGGACAGCGCGGTCGCCAGTGCCATCGCCGCTAGTGGCAGCACGGTGAGCGCCCCGGTCTTCACGTAGCCGGCCGTCACCATGCGACGGGCATCGAAGAGCGTGACGACGACCAGCGAGCCGGTCGCCAGCTCGACGAGCATGATCAGGACGACGTAGGGCAGGGAGGCGGCACTCACGAGTGCGCGGGATCGTAGGCGCGCCTCGATAGGAGGGTCAAAGCGCCCGTGTCGCCTCGGCGGCCTCGCGACGGACGAGCGCACCGAGCGCCCGCCAGTCGGCGCGCTGCTGCGCCTCGGAGCGCCGCCCGACCGTACGTCCGCTGGGGTGCACGAGCGGCACGAGGATGCGCCCGGCCCACGGCCGCGGGCGACCCGCTTCGAGGGTGATCGCTCCGCCATTGTGAGGCTCGATGCCTGCCAGCGCGTCGAGGGCGACGCGGCCGAGCGCGGCGACGACGGGCGCGCGCACGATCTCGAGCGTGGCGCGCAGGTAGTCGAGGCAGGCGGTGACCTCGGACGGTCGGGGGCGGCGGTTCGTGCCGGCCTCGCTGCGCGGCGAGCAGAGGACGGCGTTCGTCACGAACACATCAGCACGCCCGAGACCGGCCTCGGCCAGCAGCGCCTCGAAGCGGTCTCCTGCGCGGTCGCCGTGGAAGGGGACGCCGGTCCTCGACGCGCCGAGCCGCCCGGGCGCCTCGCCGACCACCAGTAGCGGCGCATCGAGGCGGCCATTGCTGGCGCCGAGGAGGTGCGTGTGCTCAACGCCCTCGCAGACACGGCAGCCCTCGACGCGTCGAACAAGCGACTCGAAGCTCACGGCAGGCGACACGGTGGAGGCCTCGCTCACCCCTCGAGGTCGGCAGCGGAGATGCCGTACTGCGTCAGCGCGAGGCGGTGGCCGTCGGCATCGGTGACCTGCATCGCCACGCCTCCTGGGATGTCGTGCGGCGCCTCGACGGTCGCGCCGGCCGCCTCGAGGGCGGCGCGGGCCGAGGCAAGGTCGCCGACGCGGAAGGCGGGCAGCCAGCCCTCGTAGCTCGCGCCGGGACCGTGGATGCCGATCGAGACGCCCCCGAGGCGCACCTGCGACCACTCCGGGCTCTCAACCTCGATGTGCGCACCGAGGGCGTCGCGGTAGAAGGCGACCGAGGCGCGCATGTCCTCGGTGCTGGTCTGAAGCATGTCGAGCAGCCCGAGGGCGGCCGGTGTTCGGGCCTCGGTCATGGCGCCTCCTCGCAGGTTCGAGTGTCACGTCGAGGCCTCGATGGTAGGACCGGAGGGATATGATCCGGGTCGTGCAGCGATACGACGACGCCACCGGCTACCGCACGAGGCAGTACGGCTCCAACAGGCGCTGGCTGACGAAGGCCCTGCGCGAGGTCGCGCGCTCCATCGGCCGCTCCGTCGAGGAGATGCGCGAGCGCGACATGCACCGCCGCACCGACGCCGACGAGTGGTCGGTCGTCGAGCTCCTCGGTTTCCTGCGCGATTCCGAGGCCGAGGACCTCAAGAGCGTGCGGGCGGTGCTGCGCCGCGACGGCGCACGCATCGAGGAGCGCAAGGCCTACCTCGGGCCGATCGAACACGACTACCTCGAGGAGCGTGGCGACGACCTGCTCTGGGACTTCCTCTCACTGCGCGAGGAGACGGTCTGGCTGCTGCGCGAGTCGGACTACGGCTGGGAGCATGTCGCCGAGCACCCCTTCCGCGGGCTCGTGCCGCTCGGCCGGCTGGTGCACGAGATGAACGAGCGCGACCTCGACGTCATGTGGCGCATCGAGAAGGTGCGCGACGCCCTCGGCCGCCCCGGGCGCTAGGTCCTCGAGGCGCGCGTGGTCTTCGGCATCGTGACGCTGATCGAGGGCGAGGCCGGCGCGCAGGTGCACGCGCTGTGGGCGCGCCTCCGCGGCCAGCTTGGCAACGAGGCAATCGCCGAGATGACGACGCCCCACCTCACGTACCACTGCGCCGACGACTACGACCGCGAGGCCCTGTCCGCGCTGTTCGAGCGTGTGGCCTCGGAGGTCGTGCCCTTCGAGGTGTCGTCGCCGGGAGTCGGCATCGTGGCGCGCGAAGGCGGGGGCGTGACGTGGCTCAACGTCACGAGGACGCCTCGGATGAACGAGCTGCACGCACGGCTCTGGGACGCCAGCTGCGACGCGTCGCGAGGCGAGGTCTACGACCGCTACGCCGCGCCCACGTGGAACCCGCACGTCACGCTCTCGTACGCGCCGGTCGTGCAGGACCGCGCCGCGATACTCGTCGAGGCGATGCGGGACGAGCGGCTGCCTCGAACGCTGCACATCGATAACCTCGCGCTGATCGAGGACACGGGCGCCGGCCACGAGCTGGTGCTCCGGGTCGGACTGCGAGGGGCGGAGCAATGACGGCATCGATGACCGACGAGCAGCGCGACTACCTCGCCGAGCGGAGTCTCGCCGTGCTCGCGACGGGACGGCGCGACGGCTCGCCGCAGCAGTCGCTGGTCTCGTACTTCTTCGATGGCGAGGCGCTGCTGATGTCGGTGACGAAGGACCGCGCGAAGTACCGCAACGCCGTCCGCCAGCCTCGCGTGTCGGTGCTCGTCGTCGACGGACGGCGGCAGGTAGTCGTCTACGGCCTCGCGAGCCTCCTCGAGGGCCGCGAGCGCGACGACGCCATCCGCGCGATCCGCGTCCACCAGGGCAACCCGCTGCCGGATGACTACGACCTCGAGCAGTTCTCGCAGCGCCTCGATGAGCTGCAGCGCGTGGTACTGCGGGTCGTGCCAGAGCGCGTCCTCGGCCTCGAGCCCGGCGCGCCGAGCTAGCAGCGCGCCGGGGCGTCTACGTCGCGAGCGTTCCTCCGAAGACCTGCCAGGCCAGCGCCGACTTCGCCGTGAGACTGAGCAGCACGTACACCGCCTCGCCGAAGCGGTAGTCGCGCCAGGGTCCGACCTGGCGATACTGCAGCACCATGTTCACCGCGAAGCTGTTGAAGAAGATGAACAGCGACACGAAGATGCCGTACACGAAGCCGGGCGGCGAGGCGTCGACGCCGGGGCTCCAGAAGTAGACGGCCATCAGCAGCCACGGCACGGCGCCGGCGAGCGAGCCGAACCAGAACGGCAGCCAGCGTGCCCGCCCCGGCGTCTCGTAGTGCTCCATCAGCAGCCCGAACAGGATCATCGAGGCGTTGACGGCGAAGAGCCCACCGAGCGCGGCCACGTCGCTGATGCCCGTCAGCATGGCGATCAGCACGATCATCACCGACGAGGACGCGGCGTACTCGATCCAGCGCGCATAGTTGCGGTCGCGATCGAGGTTGCGCGAGTACCACTCGAAAATGCCCGGCGACGCGATGAGCCAGTGCGCGGCCCGCCGAGATGAAGACGAAGGGTGAAGTCGTTCGCGAGCCAGAGGATCGCCACACCCTGTGCGGCGTGGATCGCGCCCATCACGAGGTTGTAGAGCCGCAGCCGGTGGTCGTCGGTCCTGGACCCCGCGCGCTCGACTCGGACCGTTCTCGTCGCCATCGCGCTCACCCCCTCGCGGTTGCGCAGCTTCCCCGTCCAGTTCGACACGGTTTTGCTTTACTTGTCGATACCGATCGAAGCAGAACTGGCGAACTGCGACGGAGCTGCAAGACACCGAGGCGAGAGGGCGTCCAGGCGGAAAGGCCCGAGGCCCGTCAAGAAGTAGGCGGCGTCCAGCTCACGATGCCAACGTGGCGACGGAGGGGCGGCGGCCGCATCATGCCGTCGCCGACGGCGTACCGCTCGCGCATGAATGCCTGCATCCGCTCGTCCTCGGGCGTGTCAGGCTGCAGCCAGCAGAAGCGGCGAGCGGTCGCGAAGGCCTGCTCCTCGGTGACGGGCTCGCCGCCCTGGGCGGCCGGCACGAGGCGCACCTCAACGGCGCGATCGAGCGCCTCGAGGAGGGTGACGAACTCGCGAAGGCCCGGGAGCACCGCCATCGGCTCGCCGTGGGCGGCCTGCCAGACCTCGGTCCAGTAGCCGCCTCGGGCGCGGTCGCCGAGGGCGATGACGCACAGCCGTCGCGAGGTGGCCTCCATCGCCTCGATCCAGGCGCCGATGTCGGCGATGTCGTAGGTGGCGTGTGCCCCCATCGAGACGTCGACGACCTCGGCGTTCGCGAGGTCCTCGGGCGGCCAGCGCTCCGGCAGCACCTCGACGTTGGTCACGCCCGCCTCGGCGATACCGGCGGCCATCGCGCCGCGCATCGACTCCGAGGGCTCGACCGCCACCACCCGCCGCACGAGCTTCGCGAGGCCGACCGCGAGACGGCCGCCGCCGGCGCCGATGTCGCGCCAGGCGTCGTCGGGTCGGGCGAACGTCTCGAGCACGGGCAACTCGAGGGAGGGTCGATGGTCGGGGCGGAAGTTCGATGCCATCGGTGCGTAGTAGTCACCGCCGAGCTCGCGCTGGCTCAGGCGCTCGACCTGCTCTCGATCGGCATCGACGAGGGCGCGCCACGCCTCGAGGGCGGTCGCGGCGTCGGGACGGAGCGCGCGGGACGCGCCATCGAGGTCCATCGTGACTCCCCTTGAAGCCCCTAGAAGCCGAGGCCGGGCAGGCCCAGCAGCGAGCGCGCGGTTGAGATCTGCCCGAGGTGCCCGTTGCCGTGCGCGATGATCGTCTGCCCCACGGCCTCCTGCCTCGAGATCACGCCCCAGGGGCGGACCTCGCTGCGAACCGCCAGCTCGTCGTCGGTCATCGCCTCGATGCGCGGGATGACGGCGGCACGCACGTCGCGGCCATAGCCGGCGAGCAGCGCGGCGCTCGGGAAGCGGAGGGCGTGCGCGACCTCGGGGTCCATGCCGGTCCCCTGCTCGATGCGCGGAAGCCCCCACGCCTCGTGCAGGTCCTGCTGGATCCAGAGCGGGCGCTCGCGATGGAAGACGAAGTGCACAATGTTGTCCGCGGTGCGGAACACGTGCCACGCTTCGAAGCCGATCGAGTTCGAGGACTCGGCCGGGCGGAAGTGCAACTGCTCCTCGTTGAGCTCCTCGATGGCCTCGACCAACCCATCGAGGACGCGCGCCGAGAACAGCGCGAGGAACTGCTGGATCGTCTCGGGTGCCGGTGCGGCCTCGCTGGTCAGGAAGCGCCCCCCGCCTCGCGCATCGCGACGACATGCTTCACCACCTCGGCCGCGATCTCGTAGCGGCCGAAGGCAGGCATGACGTAGATGCCCGAGACGAAGGGTAGCGCGCGCGTCTCCTCGATGTGCTCGATGGCGATGGCGATGCCCTCGTCGGTGCCGGCCTCGCCCGCGCGGCGCATGCGTGAGCGCACCGCCGAGGGGACCATGACGCCGGCGAGCTCGTTGTGGACGAACTCGGCGTTGCGGTACGAGACGAGCGGCATGATGCCGAGGAGCACCGGCACCTCGATGGGTCCGAGGCGCTCGAAGAACTCGACGACGCGCGCGGTGTCGTAGACGGGCTGAGTCATCAGCAGGTCCGCGCCCGCCTCGAGCTTCAGTCGCACGCGCCGCAGCTCGATGTCGACATCGTCGGCGGTCGGGTTCGCGGCGCCGGCGATGAAGAAGTCGGTCTTGCCGCCGATCGAGTTCCCGGCGAAGTCGACGCCCTCGTTGAGACGCTTCAGCACATGGATGAAGCCGATCGAGTCCGTGTCCCACACCGCCGAGGACTGCGAGGCCTCGGGCGGCGGGTCGCCGCCGAGGGCGATCACGTTGCGGATGCCGAGCGCGTGCGCGCCGAGCATGTCGGCCTGCAGCGCCATCAGATTCCGGTCGCGCGTGGTCTGGTGAATGATCGTCTCGATGCCGGCGCGCTGCTGCATCTGCACCGCGAGCGAGAGCGCGCTCATCCGCACGCGCGCCATGGGCGAGTCGCCGATGTTGATCGCGTCCGCGCCGACCGCCTTCAGCATGGCCGCGCCCTCAAGGGTCTTCCGCGGGTTCACGCCTCGAGGCGGGTCGATCTCGACGGACACGACGTACCGTCCGGCTGCGAGCTTGTCGCGCAGGCTGGATCGCGGGGGCTCGGCCGAGGGCGGTTCCTCGAGGGGTGGCGGCTCGATCTGCGGCGCGGAGCGCACGACCGTCGGCGCGCGGCCAGACCCGAGGGCCTCGCGCATCGCACGCACGTGCTCGGGCGTCGTGCCACAGCAGCCGCCGATGAGCACGGCACCGAGATCTTTGGCACGCAGTGCGAAGTCCGCGAAGTACTCCGGGCTCGAGGGGTAGATGAGGCGCCCCTGGACCGCGCGCGGAAGACCGGCGTTCGGCTCGACCGCCAGCGGGGCACGGGCGGTCTCGCGCCCCATGTCCTCGATGATGTCGAGGGCGGCCTGCGGTCCGACGCCACAGTTCACGCCGACGACGTCCGCGCCCGCCTCGGAGAGCTCGCGGCTGATCGCCAGCGGGTCTTCCCCGGCCGGCGAGGCGAGGTCGGCGCTGAAGTTGAGCATCGCGATGACCGGCAGGTCGGTGACGGTGCGGGCGGCACGGATCGCCTCGCGCGCCTCGGCGACGGCCGGGAACGTCTCGAGGACGATCACGTCGACGCCGCCCTCGACGAGCGCCTCGATCTGCTCGCGGAAGGCCTCGAAGGCGTCGCGCAGCGTCCACGCGCCAACGGCGAGCTCGCGACCGATCGGACCGACCGAGCCGCCGATGAAGACCGGCGCGCCGCTGATCTCGCGAGCGTCGCGCGCGACACGCGCGGCGGCGAGGTTCGCGTCGGGGACCCGCAGAGCCATGCCGTGACGCCCGAGGGCAGCACGGTTCGCCTCGAAGGTGTTGGTGAGGATGAGGTCGGCCCCGGCGGCGATGTACTCCTCGTGGATAGCGCGCACGAGGTCTGGCCGGTCGAGCGCCGCGACCTCGGTGGGGCCGTTCCAGCCGCGCTGTCGCAACAGCGTGCCCATCGCGCCGTCGGCGAGGATCACGCCGCGTTCGAGTGCCTCGATGAAGGGGTGCTGCACGGTGGTCTCCGGAGCGGCAGCGCCTGATGGCGCCTGCGCGCTAGTCCCGCCGCGCCGCGAGCAGCGCGAGGCCGCCGAGGATCAGGAGGCCGGGCCACCAGAAGCGCATGACCCGCCACCCGAAGGTGTCGAAGAAGGCGACCTGGTTCAGCAGGATCAGCCCGCCGATGGCGATCAGGACGATGCCGATGATCTGCGTCCGATCGTGATCGCCGGCGCGGGGCACGCCCGCGGCGTTCGCCGCGCTGTCGCTCGAGCTCGAGCCGCCGCCCGAGGCGCCCGACTCCTCGGGCACGACGATCCACATGACGAGGTACACGAGGATGACCGTCCCGGCGCTGAGCAGCACACCGAGGACGACGAGCAAGCGCATGACCGTCGGGTCGAAGTCGAAGTACTCGGCGAGGCCGCCGGCGACGCCGCCGAGCATGCGGTCGCGGCTGCGGGTCAGGCGGCGCGGGGTGGTGTCCTGCATTGGTGGGTCCTTCCGGACTCGCGACGGCCGGAGCACGAGGCGGCTATCGGCCTCGGTCCATCGCGATCCATGGTAGATCGAGGCGCCGTCGGGCCGACAGGGACGGGTGCCTCGGGAGAACCCCGACGTTCGATCGAGGAGCAGCCGGGCGTCAGGCCGGCACGCGCTCCCGCACGAGGCGTTCGATCTCTGCGTAGTCGGCATCCGAGATGCGGTGGAGGTTCCCTCGGAACGCCATACCGAGCTTCTTCGGGCCGAGCTTGCGCGTCTTGTCGAGGAGGTCGGTGATCTCCCGGACCTCGATGTAGTCGCCCGGATCGAGGATGGCGACCGGCTTCGTCGGGATGCGGAACGGGTAGTCCTCGCCCGGCTTCGCCTTCGATCGCAGACCAAGGTCCGAGGTGTCCTCGAACATCTCGCCAGTCACCTCGACGATGCCGCCGAACTGCACGTCACCGGTGAGATAGTGGACGATACGGTCGCCGGGCTGCATCTCACTCGACTGCTTGCGGCGCGATCCCTTGAAGGCGCAGACGTCGAAGCCGCGCTCACGCAGCAGCTCGAAATTGTCGGGCGAGCCGACGACGATCCAGGCCTGCATCCTGTCCCCCTCGATGTTGCACGTGAAACATGCACCGGGCGTCGAGGATACCGCACGACGCAGGGCGCTTCGGGGCGGAGACACAACGAGGGCCCCGATCGGGGCCCTCGTGAGGTTCGAGCGAGGCCCGAGGTTACGAGCAGGCGCGAGGCGTGCCCGAGCCGTCGGCAGTCTGGAACGAGGAGCCGCAGGCGCAGGAGGAGGTGGCGTTCGGGTTGTAGATGGTGAACCCGGACTTCATCAGGTCCTCGACGTAGTCGATCTCGGCGCCGCGAACGTAGCCCTCAGACTCCGCGTCGACCACGATGCGGACGCCCTCCTGCTCGACGACGGTGTCCGTCGCCTCGATGTCGGTGGCGATCGCCATGCCGTACTGGTAGCCGGAGCAGCCGCCGCCAACGACGAAGACGCGGAGTGCGCCCTCGTTGACGCCGCGGTCGGTCAGCAACGCCTTCGCGCGCACGGCGGCGCGCTCGGTGATCGAGACGGGCGGGGCCTTCGGGGCCACGAGCTCCTGCAGGTCGAGGGTCATGTGGTGGTCCTTCCCACTTCTGGTCATCGGCGCGACCGGCGGGATTGGGGTCCCGAGTCAGCGCGACGGATGAGATTCCAAGCCTCTCGGCTGGATCGTCGACATACTACCGCATCGAGGACAACTGGTGCGCCCGCACCACCCCTACGACCCTTGCGAAGGCATCGCACGCTCGACGGCGCGATAGCCCACGAGGAACGCACCTGCCACATCTTCGGCCGCGAGCGGCTGCATCTCGCAGTCGAGCAGCGCGCCCAGCAGACGAGCGTCGTGTGCGCACGAAGCGCTGGCTGAGGTGGCGGGGCCGGGCTCGGCCGGGGCACCGAGGCGCATACAGGGGCAGCCGCGTCCGAGGAGCCGCACATCCCCCTCGGGCCCGAGCGTGACCTCGAAATCGAGGCCCTCCTCTGCGAGCAGCTCGGCGGCGCGGCGAGCGCGGGCCTCGAGGGGTCCAGGACGGAGGCGCGGTGCGTACTCGCGCGCCAGTCGCTCGCTCATGCGGTCGAAGACGAGGCGGGCGAGCGCCTGGCCGTCCTGGCCTTCGGTCTGACCGGCATCGAGCGACACGATCTCGTCGACGAGGCGATGCGTGAGGCGGACGTAGTGGTGTGGGAAGAGCTCGGTGCCGGCCTCGGTGAGGGAGAAAACGTAGCGCGGGCGGCCCGGCCGGCCGCGTTCCTGCTCGACGGCGACGTGGCCGTCGCGCAGCAGGACATCGAGGTGGCGGCGCACCGTCGCGCCCGCGAGCCCGATCTCCTCGGCGAGGTCGCTGACGGCGGCCTCGCCGCGGCGACGGAGGATCGCGAGGATCAGCTCGCGTGTGCCCTCGACGCGCGCGCCGGGCATCGCGGTCATCGCGCGCCCTCGATGGCGTGTGTGGTCGGGTCGCTCATCACGGATCGAGCGTAGACAGCCGCCGAGCAGGCCGTCAACGTTTTTATCACTCGATGATCAAAAGTCGAACGTCGAGGTCTCGCGCATCCGATAGGATCGGACCTCGACAGACGCGCACCGACGGGACGCCCGATGGCCGACCGCAGCCTCTCTACTCGCATCTACCTGGACCATGCGGCCACGACGCCGCCCGACCCCGCCGTCATCGACGCGATGCTGCCCTACCTCCGCGAGGCCTGGCACAACCCCTCCTCGATCTACGTCGAGGCGCAGGCGGCACGCCGCGCGATCGACGAGGCGCGCGCCTCGGTGGCGGCGCTCATCGGGGCGAGCGCCGAGGAGATCATCTTCACCTCGGGTGGTTCGGAGTCGGACACGCTGGCGCTGCGAGGCGTGGTCGCGGCCTCGGCGCGGCGCGGGCGGCACATCGTCACGACCACCGTCGAGCACCACGCTGTCCTCGACACGGCCGAGCAGCTCGAGCGCGAAGGCATCGAGGTCACGCGCGTCGACGTCGACGCCGAGGGCTGCGTCTCGCCCGAGGCGGTCGCGGCAGCGGTGCGCGACGACACGGTGCTCGTCTCCGTCATGCACGCCAACAACGAGGTGGGGGCGATCAACGACATCGCCTCGATCGCACGCGCCGTGCACGAGCGCAACGCCCACACGATGGTGCACACAGACGCCGTCCAGAGCGCGGCGCACCTCGGACCGAGCGGGGTGAACGTCGACCGCCTCGGTGTCGATCTGCTGACGCTCACGGCGCACAAGTTCTACGGACCTCGAGGCGCGGGCGTCCTCTACGTCCGCAGCGGCACGCCGCTGCAGCCGCAGATCATCGGCGGCGGTCAGGAGAACGATCGCCGCGCCGGCACCGAGAACACGCCGGCCATCGTGGGCCTGGCCGAGGCGATGCGACTGGCCGCCCAGCGCCACGAGTCCGACCTCGCGCACGAGCGCGCGCTTCAGCAGCGGCTGCTGAGCGAGCTGCCGCAGCGCATCCCGATGGTCGGCGTGACCGGACCGCGCGACCTCGATCGGCGGCTGCCGGGCTCGGCTTCGTTCGTCATCGGCTTCGTGGAGGGCGAGTCGATCCTACTCGCGCTCGACCTCGCTGGGGTCGCCGCATCCTCGGGATCGGCGTGCACGACCGGGTCCGTCGAGCCGAGCCACGTGCTCGTGGCCATGGGGGTACCGCCGGAGCTCGCGCGCGGCTCGCTGCGGTTGAGCCTCGGGCGGCTGAACGACGACGCGGACGTCGATCGCGTGCTCGAGGTGCTGCCGCCGATCGTGGAGCGGATGCGCGCGCTCTCGCCGATCCCAGCGACGGAGCCGCCCGAAGCGTGGCGGCCCTGGCTCGCCTCGTAGCGGCGCGCTACGTCGAGTGCGGTTGAGCGGGGTTCGCGCGCTCCGATAGGATGGCGACGCACCAAGCGACTTCACGGCCGGCGCCTCGATGTGCGGGCCGAAGGGTGGGGACGACGTGACGACCGACGGACACGGTGCAGGTCAACTGGTACCGATGAGCACGCACGGCCTCGATGTCGCGCCGCTCGACCTCGATGAAGAGGTGCGCAAGAATGTCCTGCTGACCTCGGTCGACGGGATTCTGAACTGGGCGCGGTCCTCGTCGCTGTGGCCGGCGATGTTCGGCCTCGCGTGCTGCGCCATCGAGATGATCGCCACCGCGACGTCGCGGTACGACATCGCGCGCTTCGGCTCGGAGGTGTTCCGCGCGTCGCCTCGGCAGGCCGACCTCATGATCGTCGCCGGCACGGTGACCTGGAAGATGGCGCCGGCCGTGCGACGCGTCTACCTGCAGATGGCCGAGCCCAAGTGGGTCATCTCCATGGGTGGTTGCGCGATCATGGGCGGGCCGTTCGCCTACGGCTACTCGGTGCTGCCGGGCGTGAACCTCATCACCCCCGTCGATGTCTACGTGCCGGGCTGCCCGCCGCGACCGGAGTCGCTGCTCCAGGGCCTGATGATGCTGCAGGACAAGATCCGCACGTACGGCATCGATGGGGATCGCGGTCGGCCCGAGCCTGACGGCGACTTCTCGCGCTACCTGCCGGCGGACGACCCGGTGCGCCGCGAGCTCGAGTCGCTGTTCCCGCCGTTCACCGGCCTCGATGACCCGAACCGCCTGGTCGGCGGCCACGCCCTAGCCCAGCGCTAGGCGCGAGCCCGAACCGCCTCGGGCGAAGCTTCGTACCCCGGAACACAACAACGGCGGCCGCGCACTCGCGCAGGCCGCCGTTGGGTAGGTGTGTGCATGCGGTCGGCGCGCCCGCCGCGTCGAGCCAACCGCATGCAACCGGAAGTATCGACGCTCGAACAGGCCGTCTGAAGGGATCACCGGGTTCGAAGCGGCGATTCGAAGCTCTGAATCAGGGTTCTCCCGACGCTGAACACGGCAGTGTTGCCGACAATGCGAAGGCCGACTCGACCGCGCGAGCGGCGACCCGAGGGGCCCGCCTTGACCTCGACCGACCACATCGCCCGCCATCCGACCCTCGAGGAGCTCGTCGAGGACGTCGCGAACCTCCACCCGCTGGCGGCGGTGTCCGTGCGCGTACTGGCGATCACGGAGCAGGACCACTTCTCGGCGCACGAGCTCGCGACCGTCATCGCCTCGGACCCGGCGCTCACCGCGAAGATGCTCCGGCTGGCGAACTCCGCGTACTACGGCTACGCGAGGCGCATCAACACCGCCCGGGACGCCGTCGTGCTGCTCGGCTTCCGGGCCGTGCGCTCGGCGACCCTCGTCTCGACCGTCATCGATGCGGTGAAGGGCGAGGGCGTCATCGATCGCGAGGCGTTCTGGCGGTACTCCGTGGCCGTCGGCATGCTGGCCGAGGTCCTAGCGCGCGCGCAGGGTCACCACCAGCACCACGCGTTCACTGCCGGCGTGCTCCACAACCTCGGCCGGTTGGCGCTCGACCAGCAGGCGCCCGAGGCGCTGCGCGAGACCATCGAGCTGTCGGAGCGCCTCGGGATCCCGCTGCGCGACGCGCAGTCGGTGCTCCTCGGGTTCACCGAGGTCGACCTCGGCGGCGCGCTCGCCGAGCGCTGGAATTTTCCCGAGCCGCTCGTCGAGGCTATTCGCCACTGGGCCGATGAGACGCCTCCCGCGAGCAGCCTCGCCGCCACCGTCGCCAGCGCGTGCGCCTTCGCGCGAGCGCAGGGCCTGCCGGACGGTGTGGCCGCGGCTACGCGCTCGGAGCCGTCCGAGGAGTGGCTGACGCCCGCACTCACGAACTCGCTCGATCAACTCGGGGGCGTCGACGGGATCTTCTCCCGCGCCGAGGCCTTCGTGGAGTCGACGCTGCTCCGCTAGCCGCCTCGGCCGTTCCGCCCGCCTCGGGCCTTCTCCGGTATCCTTGCTGCAGAGCACGGCCGATGGCCGGATCGCGAGCAAGGTGCGAGATGACGAACGAGGTCACAGAGCGGCGCTGCAAGTGCGGCCATCTGGAAGCCGATCACACCGACGGCGGCGCGAAGTGCCGTCGCTGTCCATCCTCCGGCGTGTGGGTCGATTCGCTCGCCGACTGGGCCTATCCCTGCGAGCAGTTCGAGGCACGCTGACACACCCTCGGCGCGTCGCCGCGCTGGCGGCCGCGCGCCGGATTTCCCGACACCGTCGGCCCGTAGCGTAGGCGGAAGATGGCACTGACGAGTCACGAGCTGGCCGTGCGGCGAGCGCGCATCGCGCGATTCGTGCGACCGGTGCAGGAGTTCATTCACACCGAGGCATCGGGCGGCATCGCGCTGCTCGCGGCCGCTGTGGTCGCGTTGGTATGGGCGAACTCGCCCTGGGGCGACAGCTACGAGCACCTGCTCGAGCACCACATCGCCCTCGACCTCGGCTTCTGGGCCCTCGATGAGACGTTGCACCACTGGATCAACGACGGCGCGATGACGCTGTTCTTCTTCCTCGTCGGCCTCGAGATCAAGCGCGAGGTCGCCGTCGGCGAGCTGGCGAGCCTGCGTCGCGTCGTGGTGCCCGTTGCCGGCGCGGTCGGCGGGATGGTCATCCCGGTGGCGCTGTTCTTCCTCGTGGCGGGCGGCGACGCCGCTGCGCGCGACGGGTGGGGCATCGCGATGGCGACCGACATCGCATTCGCCCTCGGCGTGCTCGCCCTCCTCGGACGGCGCATCGCGCCCGGGCTGACCGTGCTGCTGCTGGCGATGGCGATCGTGGACGACATCGGCGCGATTCTCGCGATCGCGATCTTCTACTCAGAGTCGGTCGCGCTGGACGCGCTCGGCGTGTCGGCGGCGACCCTGCTCGGGGCGCTGGTCCTGCAGCGCGTCGGGATCTGGTGGATCCCGGCCTACGTCGCCCTCGGCCTCGTCGGCTGGGCGGCGGCGGTGAGCGCGGGCGTGCATCCGACGATCGTGGGGGTCGCGTTCGGCGTGCTGACGCCGTGGCGGTCCTGGTACAGCCTCGAGGGACTGAACGACCTCGCCTCGAACGCACTCAGGCGCATCGAGCGCAGCCGCACGCTCATCGACGACGAGCGGCGACACGAGGAGCAGGTCGATGCGCTGATGGAGCTGGGGGCGCTCTCACGCGACACCGTCGCCCCCCTCGACCGCCTCGAGCACGAGCTGCACCCGTTCGTGGCGTTCGGCGTCGTGCCGCTGTTCGCCTTCGCCAACGCCGGCGTCGAGGTCTCAGGCGGCACCGTCGGTGACGCGCTGAGCTCGGCGCTGTTCTGGGGCATCGTACTCGGGCTCGCAGTCGGCAAGCCGGTGGGGATCATCCTCGGCGTGTGGCTCGCCGTTCGGGCCGGCGCCGCGCTGCCGGCGGGCGTGTCGTGGCGCGCGCTGCTCGGCGCCGGCATGCTCGCCGGCATCGGCTTCACGGTGTCGCTGCTGATCACGGACCTCGCCTACACCGAGGTCGATCTGCAGACCGAGGCGAAGCTCGCGATCATCGCGGCCTCGTTGCTGGCGGGCGGTGTGGGTTACGCCTGGCTGCGCGCGCTACCGAATCGCGCGAGCACGCCCGCCGCCGTGGCACATCCGCCGGCGGCAGGCTAGCCGCGCCCTCGACGACCTAGACGGCGACGAGCTCGGCCTCGGGGTCGGCGATCGGGTGCACGCCGGCGTGCAGGTGCAGCCGCGAGACGATCTCGACGTTGCTCAGGGTGTTGCAGATCGGGCAGGTGCAGGCGAGGGCCTCGAGGTCCGCGCGGTGGTCGAGGACGGCGGGATCCTCGACGTCGAGATGGACATCGACCTCGATCTTCACGACCCGGGTGGGATTACGGGCCATCTCGGCGTCGAGCGTCGCCTCGGCGCGGGTGATCGCGACGTCCTGCAGGAGGTCCTGGTTGAGCAACGCACCGAGGGTGCAGTTGCCGAGGGCGATGAGCAGGAGCTCCGTCGAGGAGTACCCGATCGGGCCGTCATCGAGCATCTCGCGGGCGTTGACGAAGGAGCGCCCGCGCGCGTTGAAGACGATGCGCTTGCGGTCCTGGTAGTCGGCGTGCACTGTAGCCATCGGGCTCTCCCGTCGCTTCGGATGCGATTGGCGAGTACTTTACTCAAGTTAGTCCAGTTTGACCACCAGTCGGTGGCGTCCGACGCGTGGCGAAAGGAAGCTGCGGTGGCACCCGAGCAGTATTACGCCGAGCCGATTCAGGCCGCGCTGCGGCACTTCGTGGAGGACTTCCGGAACATCTCGGCGCGCGAGGCCGCCGGACGGCCCCGCCTCGATGCCCTGCGGGGACCGACCGAGGAGCTCCTCGCCGATGCCTCCTGGATCGAAGCGCGCCACCTGGAGCCGGTGCCCGGCGCAACGGCGACGTACGCGATCTACCGATCGCAGGAGCCCGACCTCTGCATCTTCACGATGGTGGTGCCGCCCGGGGAGTCGACGAAGGTGCACAACCACCGCACGGATGGCTGGGTCGGCCTCGTTCAGGGTGGGCAGATCGAGCGGCACTTCCGGCGCTTCGACGACGGCTCGCGACCCGGCTTCGCGGACGTCCGTCAGACCGAGGAGCACGCGATCGCGTTGCACGAGATCACGCCGATCCAGCACCCGGACGCCGACATCCACCAGATCCTGACCACGTCGCGTGACGCCTCGGTGTCGCTGCACGTCCTGTTCAACGACCTCGGGACGGTCGAGCGGCAGACGTTCGAGCCCGATCAGCACGCCGTCACGAACTTCGTCTCCGGCTACACGAACGTGGACGGCGCGTCGGTCATCGGGCGCTAGCGAGGACGCGGAGTGGCCGCCATCGGAATCGGCCTCGCGATTGTGATCGCCGTGGTCGTCGTTGCCGTGCTCGTGATGCGTTCCTCGGAGGGCGACTCGTAGGGTCCCCGAGGTGCGCCGCACATGCGCTGTCAGGCACCTGTCAGCCTCAGGGCCTCAGGGGGTACCCGAATACGGAACTCACCCGATGATGAAGGAGAACACAGCGAGACGAGGGACGAAGTCGGCGTGAACTATTTCTGTGACGCCTGCAAACGCGCGAACGCGCAGGAGATCACCCAGCTCCAGTTGGAGACCGGTGAGCTCGTGGCGTCGCGCAACGGCCAGAACCTTCGTCCCCGTCATCGCGAGCTGTTCGTGCTGTGCTCCCAGTGCAGCGCCTACGCGGTGAACTTCTTCCGCAGCTTCATCGCCTGCGGCGGCACGGCCGGCCTCGAGGCCGCGCAGGCCGCGAACCGCCCGGTGCGCCAGGCCAGCTAGCCCCACCCGCCTCGAGCTTCGGCACCAGGCAGCGGGCGTCCGTCGACGGGGACGGCCCGCGTCTTCGTGTGTCCTTTCCCATTCGATTTGCGCCGGCTTGTTAACGTGGGTTGATGGCATTTTTCTATGCCAAGCGTGTTGGGGAGCACGCTCACGAATCGGGAGGGGACTTTCGTATGACGATTCAGACCACCGGATCACGCCGATACCTCGGGCGTCGCGGCTTCCTGCGAGCGGCGGGACTGGGAGCAGTCGGCCTCGCGGGCGCCGCGCTCATCGGCTGCTCCAGCAGCGACGATGAAGAGACCGCCACGGCGACCGCCACGGAGGGTGGCGAAGGCTCGATGACCGCCACGGCCACGGAGGCGCCCGGCACCCCCGCTGCCGCGCTCGGCACGGCCGACGTCCTCGGCGTCTGGGGCGACGAGGAGCTCGCCAACTTCGAGGCGATGGTGACGCCGTGGGAAGACGAGACCGGCGGCACCATGGAGTTCACCGGTACGCGCGACCTCACCGCGATCCTGACCTCGCGCGTGGAGGGCGACAACCCGCCGAACATCGCGATCCCCGCGGAAGTGGGCCTGTTCCGGCAGTTCGCGACCGAGGGGCGTCTGGTCTCGCTGGCGGACCTCGGGATGGCCGACATGGTGCAGAGCACGTACCCGCAGGGCTTCGTGGACCTCGGCACGGTCGACGGCACGCCGTACGCCTTCTTCATGAAGGCCGATACGAAGGGGACCATCTGGTACAACCCGAAGGTCTTCGCCGACAACGGCTGGGAGCCGCTTACGGCGGATTCCACGTGGGACGACCTGATGCAGCTCTCCACGACGATCCGGGACTCCGGCGTGATGGCGCCGTGGTCGGTCGGCATCGAGAGCGGCGGCGCCAGCGGCTGGCCGGGCAGTGACTGGATCCAGCAGATCCTGCTGAACGTGCACGGCCCCGACACCTACGACGGCATCATCGATGGGTCGCTCACGGCCACCGACGATGCGATGAAGGACTCGTGGCAGAAGTTCGGCGAGATCGTCCTCACCGACGGCTTCACCGTGCAGGGCGGCGCGACCGGTGTGAACGCGACGGGCTTCGAGCCAGCGACGTTCCCGCCATTCGAGGCGGAGCCGACCGCGGCGATGACCTACCTCGGCGGGTTCGCGGCCGGCTTCATCGAGACGCAGTTCCCGGACCTCGTGGCCGGCGAGGACTACGACTTCATGCCGTTCCCGGGCGGCGGGGTCACCGGTGGCGCGAACATCGTCTACGCCTTCGACTCCGAGGACACGACGAAGTCGCTCATGGAGTACCTCGCGAGCGGCTCGGCGCAGCAGATCTGGGTCGACGCGGGCGGGTTCACCTCGGTGAGCTCGGACGTGAGCCTCGACTCGTACCCGAACCCGGTCGCGAAGAAGCTCGCGGAGCAACTGGCGAACGCACAGGTCTTCCGCTTCGACCTCGACGACGCGGTCGGCGGCGACTGGCAGTCGGCGTACTTCACGGGCATCACGGAGTACCTGGCGAACCCGGACCAGCTGGACTCGATCCTCGAGGGCATCGCGCAGCTGCGAGCAACGTAGCTACCGGGCCAGACCGATGCAGCGAGGGGCGGGCGGGATCGCCCGCCCCTCTGCACGTTGAGGGAGTGTCGCGATGATCGGCCGCCGCTGGTGGGCGCCGTGGGTGTGGATGGCGCCGGCGCTGATGCTGGTATCGGTGTTCCTCGTGTACCCGAGTCTGGACACCCTGCGGCGCAGCTTCCTCGATGCGCGGTCGAAGGAGTTCGTGGGTCTCGACAACTACCGGTTCATCATCGAGAACCCGCAACCGCTCGTCGCCGACACGCACCACGCCCTGCTCACGAACGCGCTCTGGCTCGTGATGTTCACGGGCCTCACGGTTCCGTTCGGGCTGCTCCTGGCGGTGCTGACGGGCCGGCTGCGTTACGAGGCTGTGGCGAAGTCCGCGATCTTCATCCCGATGGCGGTGTCGTTCGTGGCGGCCTCGGTGATCTGGCGCTTCATGCTGGATTTCAACGCGGACATCGGCACGTTCAACGCGGTGCTCACGGGCCTCGGGCGTGACCCGGTGGCGTGGCTGCAAGACACGAACCTCGGCGGCACCGACGGCATCGGACCGCTGCAACTCAACAACCTGATGCTGATGCTGATCGGCGTCTGGATGTGGACCGGCTTCGCGCTGGTCGTGCTGTCGGCCGGCTTGAAGGGGATCTCCTCGGAAGTCATCGAGGCCGCACGCGTCGATGGCGCGACCGAGCGCCAGATCCTCTTCCGCATCATCATCCCGATCCTGCGCCCGACCATCATCGTCGTCGCGACGACGCTGCTGATCTACGCGATGAAGATCTTCGACCTCGTGTGGGTCACCACCGGCGGACGCTTCGGAACCGATGTGGTCTCGACGCTGTTCTTCAAGCAGGCGTTCATCAATCGCAACTTCGGTGTCGGGGCCGCGCTCGCCTTCCTGCTGCTGGCGGCCGTCGTGCCGCTGATGGCGCTCAGCATCCGACGCTTCCAGACCGAGGAGGAACGCGCATGACGACGACACGCGTCGCCTCGACGGGCCATCGGGTCTCCTGGTGGCAGCGGCTGCCGCTCCATGTGGTGGTGATCGGCGTGATCATCCTCTGGAGCATCCCGACGCTGGGGCTGCTCGTGAGCTCGTTCCGCGAGCCCTCGGCGATCGCCTCGAGCGGTTGGTGGGAGGCATTCCGGCATCCCGACCAGTTCACCCTCGCGAACTACGAGCGCGTCCTCGGTGAGCAGGGGATGGGGCGGGCGTTCGTAAATAGCCTGCTCATCACCGTGCCTGCCACCATCCTCGTCATCCTGGTGGCGGCGCACGCCGCCTACGCCCTCGCGTGGATGCGCTTCCCGGCACGCGGGCCGATCTTCCTCGTGATCGTGGGGCTGCTCGTGGTGCCGCTGGAGACGACCCTCATCCCGGTGCTGCGCCTCTTCTCGCACACGACCATCGAGCACCAGCTGCCCATCCTCGGGGGGAACGCCTTCGGGACAGCGAGCTACACGGGGATGTGGTTGGCGCATACCGGCTACGGCCTACCGTTCGCCGTCTTCCTCCTGCGCAACTTCTTCGTCAGCCTGCCTCGAGACCTGATCGAGGCCGCGCACCTCGATGGCGCATCGGACCTCCAGGTGTTCTGGCGGGTGATCCTGCCGCTGTCGCTGCCGGCGATCGCGGCGCTCGCGATCTTCCAGTTCCTCTGGGTCTGGAACGACCTGCTCATCGCGCTGGTGCTCCTCGGCGACCCGACGCTGGCGCCGATGACACTGAAGATCACGAACCTCGTGAGCTCCTTTGGCACCTCATACCAGGTGCTGACGGCGGCCGCCTTCGTCTCGATGGCGCTGCCGCTGGTGGTGTTCTTCGCCTTCCAGCGGTTCTTCGTGCAGGGCATGCTGGCGGGCGCGGTGAAGGGCTAGACCGATGGCAGGCATCACCTTCGACCACGTGACGAAGGCGTTCGGTGACCAGGTTGCCGTGCGCGACTTCAACCTCGAGGTCATCGACGGCGAGTTCCTGGTGCTGGTGGGCCCCTCGGGCTGCGGCAAGTCGACGACGCTGCGGATGCTCGCGGGCCTCGACGCGATCACCTCGGGCACGATCTCGATCGGCGGCCGCGAGGTGAACGGCGTCGCCGCGAAGGACCGCGACATCGCGATGGTGTTCCAGACGTACGCGCTGTACCCGCACATGAGCGTGTTCGACAACATGGCGTTCGGCCTCAAGTTGCGGAAGATCTCGCGTCGTGACATCGACACGCGGGTCCAGCAGGCGGCGCGGCTGCTCGGCATCGAGGACCTGCTGAAGCGCAAGCCGGGCCAGCTCTCCGGCGGCCAGCGTCAGCGCGTCGCGCTCGGGCGGGCGATCGTTCGAGAACCGGCCGCCTTCCTCCTCGACGAACCGCTCTCGAACCTCGATGCGAAGCTTCGGGTGCAG
The DNA here is from genome assembly GCA_041390625.1 of Dehalococcoidia bacterium. Lineage (GTDB taxonomy): Bacteria > Chloroflexota > Dehalococcoidia > UBA2979 > UBA2979 > RBC038. The sequence continues at coordinate 27,831 of JAWKPM010000008.1, forward strand.
ACGCGGGCGGAGATCAGCCGCCTGCACCAGCGCCTCGGAACCACCTTCGTCTACGTCACGCACGACCAGGTCGAGGCGATGACCATGGCGACACGGATCGCGGTGATGAACGAGGGCGTGCTGCAGCAGGTCGGGAGCCCGCAGGAGCTGTATGACCATCCGACCAACGTCTTCGTGGCCGGCTTCATCGGCAGCCCGGCGATGAACTTCTTCGAAGGCACGGTTCGGCGCGTGGGTGGCGGCATCGTGATCGCGAGCGACGGCTTCGACATCGAGGTGCCGCAGGTGCGCCGCGACTCGTTCGCCCCCCTCGAGGGCCGGGAGCTGACCTTCGGGATGCGGCCGGAGCACATCCACGACCCGGCGTTCGTCCCCGCCGGCACCGTGCCGGCTCCGCTCGACGCGCAGGTCGAGATCACGGAGCTCATGGGGAACGAGACGTTCCTCCACCTTCAGCGAGGCGAGACCTCGCTGCTCGCGCGTGTCGACCCGCGGACGGCGGCGCGCGCGGGCTCGCAGACCTCGGTGGTGATGGACCTCACGCACTTACGCGCATTCGACGCCACATCAGGCGAGGCCGTGCCGCTCGAGGTGCCCTCGACGGTCTGACCTCGAGGGCACCGACCGCAGGCGGGCGTTCGGCGCGCATTGCCACCAAATCGCTACATCGCTCGCGGGCGGATGGTCGCGCGCGACGAACCTCGCTCATACGCTGGAAGGGCCGAGCGTCCGAGCACGGGGAGGGAGCCCGCCGGGTGGCATCGCTACGTTCTCTTCGGGCGCCGCTCCGTGCGGCGGCCGCGACCGCCGCCCTCGCGCTGGTGATGCTGCTGGCCTCGGCCTGCTCGACGGGCGAAGCCGGCGAGCCGCACGAGGAGTTGGCTGCTCTGTCGGACCGCATGTCGGCGGCGACCGTCGAGCTCTCCTTCCCGTGGGACGAGGAAGCGCCGGCCGATGGCGGCCTCGCGGCGCCGACGGCCACCGAAGGCCCCGGCCCCGGAGGCACCGCCATCGTCGGGAACACCGGCGGCACGGGCGTCAGCCTGCGGTCCGGCTGCGCCGACGACCTGCGCATCGATGGCGCGTGGGGCGACGGCGTGGAGCTCACCATCGTCGAGTTCGGCGCGGACGAGTGTGCCGGCTGGACGTACCTCTCGGACGGTCAGACCGAGTCGTGGGTGCGGGACGAGTATCTGGTCGACCTGAGCGCTCCATCCGCGGAAGGCGGAGGCGCGACCGTCGAGGATCCGCTCGCCGGCCCGTTCAAGCGCTGGACCGAGCAGCTCCTCGATGGCTCCGGACGAGCCGCGCTGCTGGCGCGCCACGTGCCCAACTCCTCGGAGGCGACGCCCACCGCGGCGTTCCTCCGCGACCTCGCGAGCGACATGCAGGGCCTCGAGACCGAGCTCACGGCGGCGGACCCGTTCGCGCTGCCGGCCTGCGAGCTTGCGCGAGGCCGTCTCGGTGACGCAGCCGGTGACCTCGAGGCGCTCGCCACGGCGCTGGCCCGCTTCTTCGATGGCTCGACTCGGGAGACGGGGGAGGCCACCGCCGCCGCAGATCGCTACCTTGAGACCCAGGAACAAGCTGCGGCCTCGGTGAACGAGTGCCTGGGAGGCAACGCATGACCACCACCGACTGCGAGACGAACGCCGCGGCCGTCCGCGACCTCACCGAGCGAGGGGACGCCGTACCGACGGAGAACCTCGATGCGCTGCAGCGATGCATCGAGGAAGAAGGCGACAGTGCACGGCAGCGCGGTTATGTGCTGGCCTACGTCCCGGCGCTCGACGCCGACCGGCTGGCGACCGAGGCGCATCGATTGCTTGCCCACAAGGACGCGGACGTCCGCGAAGCGGCCTACGACGCGCTGAGCGAGCTGGGCCCGCGCGTGCTGCCGGCGCTCGAGGGACCAGCGAGCGACAAGGATCGCGACGTGCGCTGGTTCGCGTACGAGATCGCGTCACACCTCGAGGGCACGGCGGCGATCCCCATGCTCCTCCGCGGGCTGCACGACGGGGACTTCTCGATCCGCTGGGTCGCCTCGAACGGCCTGATCTCGACGGGCCCGGAGAGCGTGCGCCCGCTCCTCGAGGCGCTGGTCACGGAGCGACCGTCACTGTCGTTCCACTCAGCCGCGCGCCGCATCTTCACGCGCATCGACGCCTCGAGCCCGCTTGATGAGCAGGTGCGGCGGCTGGCCGACGCACTCGGCCGCGAGACGACGATCGTCGAGGCGGGCCCGGTCGCGAAGGACATTCTCGATCGGCTCTACGGCGGCGCCGCGGCCTCGTAGCGGTCACACTGCGCAGCGGCTCCACATCGGGAGGCGGTCGGGCAGACCGCCCTCGTAGCGTGCGTTCCACGCAGCGTTCACCTGCGGGTTGAGCGCGCCGGCGATGTAGATGAACCACGTCCCGTCGGCGAGCGTCGCGAACGTGCATGAAGCCGCCTCGGCGCCCGTGCCCGACACCGCCGCCATCAGATCGGACATCGTGCCGCCGGGTGAGATCACCCACAGCGAGACGCCCTGGGGCTGGAAGCCGGCGATCGCAAGGGCGGGCGCCGGCGGCGGTCCTGCGACCGGCGTTGGCGATGGAGTGGGCGTCGGTGTCGGCGTGGGCGCAGGCGCTGCGCCTCCACCTCCACCGCCACCGCCTCCAGCAGGCGGCGCGGGTGGCGCAGCAGCGCGGGTGATCGAGAGCAGGTACGCCCTCGATGTCACGCCGTCGACCGCCGTGACCTCGATCGCGAGGTCATTGGCACCGACCGCGAGCGACACCTCGATCGCCACGCCGGACTCGATGGGCGTGCCATCGAGGGAGATCGAGGCGCCGTCCGCCGAGGCTGTGGCCGTCAGCTCGATGCTCTCGACGCCGTTCCCAACGTCGACGGCATACGGGCCGAGCTTCAGCAGCTCGAACGCGGGCGTGAGGACGCCATCGCCGACTTCGAGGCTCGCGAGCGTCCAGTCCGTCGAGGGCGCCAGGCGCTCGATCACGAGGTGGTACGTGCGCTGTGTCACGCCGTCCTGAGCGGTGACGACGACCTCGACGTCGTTGTCGCCGAGGGCGAGCGGGACCTCGATGGTCCCCGACGCGCCTGCGGGCGCGCCGGCGACCTCGATGGTGGCGGTCGGGTCGGACGCCTCGACCGTTACCGACAACGCATCGACGGCCTCGAGGACGGTCGCGGCGTAGTCGAGCGTGTCAGCGTCGAACGTGGGGGCCAACGTGACGCCGTCGGCCTCGAGGGTCGCGAGCGCAGCGTTCGTCGAGGGCGCGGCGCGGTCCACCGTGAGCGTGTAGACGGTCTCGTTCACCCCGTCGGCGGCGGTGACGCGCACCTCGATGTCCTGCGAGCCCACGTCGAGCGGCACGGTCGCGGCGACGCCGGACTCCGCCGGCTCGCCATCGATCGCCAGCGTGGCGTCCGGATCCTCGAGGGCGGCGGTGACCTCGATGCTGTCGGTCGGGTAGGGCACGTCGAGCGCGTACGCCGTCGTCGAGGGTTCAAACGGCGGATCGAGGTCGAGCCCGGCGACCTCGAGACCGGCGAGCGCGGAGTTCGAGGTCGGGACCGCGAGCGTCACGACGGTGAACGTGGCGGTCCCGCTGGAGTCGCCGTCCGGCACCTCGAGCGGCAGCTCGGGCTCGGTGGTGGCGTGACGGACGCCGGCGCTCGTGACGGCGAAGGTCTCGATGGTGCCGGTCACGCCGGTGTTGAAGTCCGCGACGCCGAGGCTCCAGTCGCCGGGCACGGCCGCGACGCCCGCCGCCTCGATGCCCGCGTCGGGCACGGGGTAGCGCATGCGGATGTCGGGCTCGCCCGCGCGGAAGAACGGGTTGTTGAAGAGGACCTGGATCTGCTCGCCGTAGACGAGCGTGACGGCGAGGTCGCGAGGTCGGGCGTGCGTGATCTCGACCTCGACGAAGTCGCCCGCCGGCTCGAGGCCGGTGATGGCTCGATAGACGTCGATGGCGCCGGCGCCCATCGCGTCGTCGCGGCCCGGCGCGCCCAGGTCCTCGGCGCTCGATGCCAGCGCCGAGGCGACCTCGACGCCGGTCCACTGAGGGTGGGCGGCGCGCACTAGGACGGCAGCGCCACTGGCGACGGCGGTCGCCATCGAGGTGCCGTCGAGGAAGGCGTAGCGCCCCGGGTAGGTCGAGAGCATCGAGACGCCCGGCGCCACGAGGTCCACGTGCGAGCCGACGATCGAGAACGCCGCGCGGCCGCCGCCGGGATTGAGCGCGCCGATGCCGATCACGCCGTCGTAGGCGGCCGGGTACTGAAGCCCTTCGTTGCCATCGATGGGCGCGACGGCATCGTTGCCGCTGGCGGCGACGACGACCACGTCGGCGGCGAGGGCGTACTCGATGGCGTCACGAATCGCATCGGGCTCCGTCGCGAGCGGCCGAGGCCCGGGGCCGGAGATCGAGAGGTTGATCACCTCGGCCCCGTGGTCGGTCGCCCAGACGATCGCGGCCGCGACCGCGTCCCACGGGCACACGCCGGCGCCGTCGCAGGCGCGTGCGACGAGGACCTCGGCGTCGGGCGCCATGCCGGAGACGCCGAGGGCGTTGTCGCGCGTCGCGACGACCGCGCCGGCCACGTGGGTGCCGTGGCCGTTCTGGTCGCTCGGGTCGTCGTCGAGCGCGATGAAGTCGGAGCCGGGCTCGACGACGAGGCGACCGGCCAGGTCCTCGTGGGCGAGGTCGACGCCGGTGTCGACGACCGCGACGCGGACGCGATGGCCCTCGGAGGTGGCGCCGCTCGTCACGTCCCACGCCTCGACGGCATTCGTGCGGAAGAGGCCCCACTGCTGCCAGAAGTAGGGGTCGTTGCCGAGCAGCGTCGAGGGTGCAGGAGACCCCGCCTCGAGGGGCGTCGCTGGAGCCACACCGTCGAGGAAGTAGGCGCCGACGGGCTGCACGGCCTCGACGTCCGGCCGCGCATCGAGGACGCGCTCGCTGGTGGCGCTCGCGCGCAGTCCGACGCGGGCGGCGTCGTCGACGACCGCCACCCAGCCGATCTCATCGAGCACCCTCGTGACACGCACACCGGCCTCGATGGTCAGGCGCGCGACGGCCGTCGCGGAGTCGACGCTGTCGTCGAGCTTCACGAGGTACTGACCGCTGAGCGAGGCCGTGGACAGCGCCGTCGGCGCGGCAGGAAGTGGCGCAGGCGGCCTGACCGGCGGCTGCACCGGAGGCTCCTGGCCCTCGACGGGCGCGATGGACACGAAGAGCAGCGCCACGACGGCGAGTGCGAAGGCGATCGCTCGAAGCGCGAGCGTCGTGGGGCCTCGAAGAGGCGATGTGGGCAGCAGGTCGGCAGAGGGATAGCGAGGCAATGGCACCTCTCGGCGCCCGCCACGCCTTCGGTATGCCGAGGATTCCTTACGTCGTGGCGGAGGTCAACCTCGCGAGGCGCCTCGACGGCCGAGGACCCCGGCCACGGCGACCGCGGCGGCGATCAAGCCGAGCAGCGCCACGCTCGCGCGCGGCGGTGTCACACGCTCCTCGGGGGCCTCGAGCTCAGTCGGGAAGGCGGGCGCTGGACCTCGAGGGAAGCTCGCAGCGTGCACGGCCGGCTGCGAGCGGGGCAGCGCAACGACGCGGTCGGCCGGCCAGTGGCGACCGGCGCGCCGCAGCAGCGAGGTCGCGAGCAGCACGAGCAGCGGCAGTGTGAGCAGGGTGACCCGACCCGGCATCGAGCTCGTGGCTTCGACGACCGAGGCGAGATGCGGGACTGGGACGACGAGCGCGGGGTCCGCGGGACCGACCTCGGATGCCGCGCCGGCGACGCTCACCAACGCCAGGCCGCCCGAGGCGTCCTCGAGCGGTTGGTACCCCAGCCATCCCGGCACCAGCGACAGCACGATGGCCAGCGCGCCCACGAGGAGCGCGGCGCGGGCGAAGCGGCGCGTCCGGGTCACACCCGGCTGCGCCGCCGCCAACGAGGCGCGGGCACGGACGCTGGCGTATCGGCGCGCGCGGCGCGGACTGCTGCTCAGCAGGTGCATGGTGCGGTGCGGGACGAACATCGGCACTCCGACGGCCAGCATCGGGCATCGAGGGGGATCGTGGCCTCGGATGCGGCCCGCGACGAGGCCTCGATGGGCACCTAGGGCAACCGCCATCGCTCGGTGCGGGTTCGCCCGCGGGCAGCGGCCTCGGGCCCGGCTATCATGGCGGCGGAGGCTCGCGTGCGCATTCTCGTGGCATTCGATGGATCGGCCGGGGCGGTCGCCGCCCTCGAGGTCGCGGCGCGCCTCACGAGGTCCCACGCCGACGGCGGTCAGATCGTCGCCATGAGCGTCCTCAACCCGCTCGTGGACGCGACGGACATCGTCGCTCCGACCGCCGCCGAGGCAGTGACCGAGGCCGAGAGGCGCGAGTGGGAACGTCTCGCCGGCATTGTCGAGTCCGTCGACGGGCTCGATGGCGTCGAGGTCGAGCTAGTGGTCGAGGAACTCGCCCGCGGCGAGGACGTACCGGAGCACCTCGTACGTGCCGCGCGCGAACGCGAAGTCGAGCTCCTGGCGATCTCCAGCCGCCGCGCGGCGGGGGTGAAGGGGCTCGTCCTCGGCAGCGTGACGCAGCACATCCTGCGTCTCTCCGACGTCCCGGTCCTGGTCGTGCGGCCGCCGTCCGACGGCTAGCCTCGAGCGGCGCTAGGCCCTCGGCGGGGTCAGGGCCGCGTGCTCCTCGAGGTCGATCGCTGGATTGCGGATCAGCGTCCGCACGTCGCGCAGGCGACTGCGAACGGCGTCGCGCTCGCGCCAGGCGATCCACAGCCCGAGCAGCACGTAGATCCCGGCGATGGTGAGCCGGACCTCGACGATCGGGATCGCGAACTGGATGAAGAAGAGCGCGAACAGCGCGATGGCCTCGGTGCGGTTCATGCTCAGGCTCACGAGGACGCCGACCGCGAACAGCGACTGCGCCGCCGTCAGCAGCACTTCTTCCTGCTGGCGGGTGTCGAGGGGCAAGCCCTCGAGGGTGCCGGCCGACCACGAGTACGCGAACGGCAGGCTGCCGACCAGCAGCGTCCACTGGTTCACCTTCGACGAGAGCAGCGCCCCCATCGCGACGGCCGCGCGCCCGCGCCACGCTAGGATGGCGGCGATGAGGAACTCCGGCGCCTCCGAGGCAAGCGGCGCGACCCACTGCACGAGCAGGAAGTGGTCGATGCCGAGCTCTGTGCCCACCTCGATGAGCCCCTCAGCGAACGGCTCGGCGGCTGCGACCACCACCAACGCGGCATAGGCGAACATCGCGATCAGGGTCGCGCGGCGCTGGAATCGAGGCAGCGAGCCGATCGTGCGTGCCGGACCGACGAGCTCGGGCTCCTCGGCCGGCGAGCGGGCAACGACCGAGATGTACACGAGGAAGATCGCGCCGAGGACGATCGCGTCGTAGACGGCGATCGAGCCCTTCAGCGGCAGCGTGAACGAGTACAGCGTGGCGGCGGTGAGCGCGATGATCTCGACGCTGTAGCGACGCTCCATCACCAACGCGCGCGCCCTCGTCCGCCACCACAGCACGAGGAAGACGAGCGGCCAGGCGGCGCCGATGAGCAGCCGATTGCCGCCCGTCATGTTCGCGACGGCGTACGGCGCGAACGTCGGATCCTGGCCCGCCTTCCACGCGAACGTGATGTCGACCGCGTACTCGGGCAGCACGGCGATCAGGGCGATGAAGGCCACGGCGACGCCCTGTGAGACGTCGACCTCAGCGGCCTCGGCGGCCCAGGCGAGCAGGAAGGCGGCAGAGACGATCGCGAGGCCGAAGAGGGCCGTGTCGGCCTCGACCCCGATGTGCACGCCGCCCAGACGCAGCACGAGCGCCGGGACGCCCGCGACCGCCATGAGCAGGATGAGGGTGCGGGAGTCGCGCAGGCGCGGGCCCTTCGGTGCAGCGGGTGCGGCCGTGGGCCGCGAGGCCTCGATGATACCCGAGGACCTCGGACGCCCGCTCGACGATGAAACGGCCAGGCCGTAGCGTCATCGGATGCTCCTCACCAACACCAGCCGCTACCCCGACGACGAGATCGAGGCGCTGGTCGCGTTCGGCATGGACGGCGTCGACCACAGCGCGCTGGCGGTGCGGGTGAAGAACTCGAAGCGCGCCTATCGAGGGCGCGCGTACGACGGCATCCCGGCGCTCTCGCCGCTTCGAGACGACGCCTCGGTGACCCGCCTCGTGACCCTCGGGATCGGGGCGCCGGAGCACTTCCCCTGCACGAACGCGGTCACGACCGCCAGCTGGCTCCGTCTGCCGCCGGAGATCGATGCGCGTTCGCTCGCACGAGGTGAGGTGCGGCGAGCGCGTCGCAAGGGCTCGCGTTCGGGCTACGAGCGGCGCGTGGTGCGCACACACGGCTACGGTGGCGTGCGCTCACCGATCGTCGAGTTCCGCGACTGGCGCGAGGCCCTCGTCGCCGTGTCCGCGCACGAGGCCCGACACATCTGGCAGTACCAGACCGAGGCGCGACGCAGCGAGGTGGACGCCGAGCTCCACGCCGCGGCCAGACTCAGCCTGTTCCGCTCCCTCGGCTGACCGCCACACCTCGACGTCCGGCCTTGCCTCGGCGGCCTACGCTGGTATCAGCACCTTCAAATCGTGAGAACGATGTATCGAGCAGCGGGAGACGCCGGGATGCTGAAGACGATGCGACGGCCACACACCGATTCGATGCTGCAGGCGCGGCTGCGCGTTCGTCCGCCGCGCCGCGCGACGGAGCTGTCGGGCCGTCAGCGCGTGGTCTTCGCGTGCATGGCCCTGTTCCAGTTCACGCTCCTGGTGGCAGCGCAGGCGGACCTCTTCCGCCGCGCCGCCAGCGAGGTCCGCGGCCCGAAGTGGGCGTGGCGCATCGTCGCGTTCATCAACTTCATCGGGCCGCTGTCCTACTTCGCCTTCGGGCGCACGAGCGCCGAGAGCGACGGCGCGGACTAGCGCGCTCAGGGCAGGATGCCGACCTCACTCATCAGCGTGAGCGAGCCCTGCAGGTCGGCCAGGTTGCCGAGATCGACATCGACCGGGTCGAGCTCCTCGATCGAGGCGAGGTCGGCGTTCGCCTCGATGCCGGGCACCAGCGGGTACTCGAACGTCTCCCGCGAGAAGTACTCCTGCGCCGACTCGCTCAGCAGGTAGTCGACGAACGTCACGGCGACGCTCGGTGAGTCGCTGGACCCGAGGATGCCCACGCCGGCGACGTTGACGAGCGTGCCGACGTCCCCTGGCGCCGTGTAGTAGTTCCGCGCCTCGAAGTCCTCGCCTTCCTCGGCGATGAAGCGGTGCACGTAGTAGTGGTTCACGAAGCCCACCTCGATCTCGCCAGCGGCGACGGCCGCCACGATCGCGGGGTTGTTCGGGTACTCGATCGCGCCGTTGTCCTTGATGCCCTCGAGCCACGCGCGCGCGGCGTCCTCGCCCTCTGACAGGCGCAGGGCAGTGACGAAGGCCTGGAACGAGCCATTCGTCGGCGCCCAGCCGATGCGCCCGCTCCACCTCGGGTCCGTGAAGTCGAGAATCGAGGCCGGGAGGTCGTCGGGCGTCAGCACCTCGGTGTTGTAGACCACGGTGCGGACGCGGCCCGACACGCCGACCCACTCGCCGTGGGGCGAGCGGTAGCGCTCCGGCACGCGCTCGAGGACGGAGGCGTCGATGGCGGTGAGCAGGCCGGCCCCCTCCACGGCACCGAGTGCGCCGGCATCCTGCGCGAAGAAGACGTCGGCCGGTGAGCGGCTGCCCTCCTCGAGGATCGTCGCGGCGAGCTGCGCCGTGTCGGCGTAGCGGACGTTGACCTGGATGCCCGTGTCGGCCTCGAACTGCTCGAGGAGCGGGCCCACGAGGTCCTGCGAGCGCCCGGAGTAGACGGTGAGGCTGCCGGCGTCGCCGGTGACGGAGCCGCTGGCCGTCGGATCGCCCTCGGCGGTCGGATCGCCCGCGGCTGAGGGGCCGTCGTCATCCGAGGAGCACGCCACGCCGAAGCTCAGCGCGAGGACGGCGACCAGCGAGAAGATAGCCGCAGTGCGGCGGCGAAACGTGCGAACGGTTGGCATGGGGCTCCCCTTCCGCGCGCGTCGAAGCCGGCGCGTCGATGGTGTTATTCGTCGCTACAGGCACCGTAGATTCGTGCTACCTAACACACAACCGTAGTCGCCAAGCGCACATCGAGTGTGGTACGACGTGCTTATGAGGGCAGCCTGATACGCTCGATGCGACGCCGCGCTCGGTCGAGCGCGACAGGAGGCACCGCTCCCTCATGATCGCATCGAGGTTCATCGCCGCTCGACGCACGGTCGCACCGCCGTGGGCGCTGGTGTTCGGCCTGATGGTGGCGGCGGTGTGCCTCGTGCCCCCCGTCTACCTCGTGGTGCGCGCCGGGCAGTCGATGGAGACCGTCAGCGAGGTGCTCGCCGCGCGCTCCACCCTCGAGCTCGCGGTGCGCAGCATCGCCCTCTCGGGCCTCGTGACGGCCTTCGCCATCGCCGTGGCGCTCCCGCTCGGCTGGCTCGTCGAGCGAACGGACCTTCCCGGCCGGCGAACGCTGGGCGTGCTCGTGGCGCTGCCACTCGCCGTCCCGTCTTATGTCGGGGCGCTCGTGTTCATCTCCGCGCTCGGACCTCGAGGGTTGCTGCAGCAGGCGCTCGAGCCGCTCGGCGTGGACCGCCTGCCCTCGATCTACGGTTGGCCGGGGGCGGTCGTGGTCCTCGGCGTCTTCACGTACCCCTACGTGCTCCTCACACTGCGGCCGGCGCTGCAGGGCCTCGACCCGCGCATCGAGGAGCTATCGGCCTCGTTCGGCCACGGGCGCTGGACCACCTTTCGACGCGTGATCCTGCCTCAACTGCGCCCGGCACTGCTGTCCGGTGGACTCCTCGTCGCGCTCTACACCCTGGCCGATTTCGGGGCGGTCGCGCTCCTGCGATTCGACTCTCTCACGAGAGCGATTTTCATCTCCTACCAGGCGAGCTTCGACCGCTCGCGCGCTGCCGTGCTCGCACTCGTCCTCGCGGCGATCGCGCTCACGGTCGTGGTACTCGAGGTCTGGAGTCGCGCAGGACGGCGTCACGATGCCGTACGCGGCAGCGGGCGTGCCGCGGCACGTATCACCCTCGGACGCTGGCGCTGGCCGGCACTGGCGTTCGTCGGCCTCGTGATCGCGCTGGGCGTGGCGATGCCCATTGGCGTGCTCGGCTACTGGCTCGTACGCGGGCTGGCAGCCGGTGAGGCCACGAGGGGCATCGGAGCGGCCGTGACAGGCTCGCTCGTCGCCGCCGGCCTCGCGGCCCTCGTGACGGCGGTCGCCGCACTCCCCGTCGCGGTGCTGGCCGTGCGCCATCGAGGTCACGCGCTGAGCCGCGCCGTCGAGGTCGCCTCGTACACCGGCTACGCGCTGCCGGGGCTGATCGTGGCTCTGGCGCTGGTGTTCGTGAGCATCCGCCTCGGGCCGCTGTACCAGTCGTTGTGGCTGCTCGTGGCGGGCTACGCGCTGCTCTTCCTGCCGCAGGCGGTGGCCGCCACGCGCGTCGCGCTGGGGCAGATTCGACCGTCGATGGAAGAGGCAGCGCGCGGCCTCGGGCGGCCGGCCTGGCAGGTGACCGCGACGGTGACGGTGCCGCTCGCGAGCCGGGGCATCGCGGCCGGCGCGGCCCTCGTCTTCCTCACGACGATGAAGGAGCTGCCGGCCACGCTGCTGCTCAGCCCCACCGGCTACGAGACGCTCGCGACGCGCGTCTGGGGCGCCTCGACCGAGGCGTTCTTCACGAGGGCCGCGCTGCCGGCGATCGTCCTCGTGATCCTGTCCACACTTCCGCTGCTTCTGCTCTCGCCGCAGGTGACGCGTCGGCGCTGGCTGCGACGATGGTGGCGCGCATGACGAGGCCGCCCAACCTCGGTGCCGAGCCGGCGAAGGCGGTCGCGGCGAACGCGCTTCGACGCTCGTTCGACGGCGTCGAGGCGGTGCGCGACCTCACGCTGACGGTGCCGGAAGGGGCGCTGCTGGCGTTGCTCGGCCCCTCGGGATGTGGCAAGACGACCTCGCTGCGGATGATCGCGGGCTTCGAGCGCCCGGACGGCGGCACGCTGTCGATCTTCGACCGCCTCGTGGCCGGCCCGAGACAGTTCCTGCCGCCGGACCAACGGGGCGTCGGCATGGTGTTCCAGGACTACGCCCTGTTTCCGCACATGAACGTGCGGAAGAACGTCGGCTACGGTCTCGCGCGCCGGGCGGATCGCGAGGCGCTGATCGAGGAGGCGCTGGCGCTCACCGGCCTCACGGCCCTCGCCGAGCGCTCCGTGCACGAGCTCTCGGGTGGCGAGCAGCAGCGCGTCGCGCTCGCCCGCGCGCTGGCGCCGCAGCCGCGCCTGCTGCTCCTCGATGAGCCGTTCTCGAACCTCGATCTCGCGCTTCGCGCGCGCGTGCGGGCCGAGGTGCGCTCGATCGTGAAGCGCTCGGGCGCAACGGCGATCCTCGTGACCCACGACCAGGAGGAGGCGCTCTCGATGGCCGACCTCGTCGCCTTCATGTGGGACGGGCGCATCGAGCAGCTGGGCACGCCCGACGAGGTGTACCTCTACCCCTCGACGCTGCACGCCGCCTCGTTCATCGGCGACGCGAACGTCCTGAACCTCGAGGCCCGCGGGGGCGAGGTCCGTTCGCCCTTCGGCGTGCACGAGGCGCCCGCCGAGGCCTCGAGCGTCGCGGTCGTGCTGCGGCCGGAGGACCTGCAGATCATGCCCGGCGGCATCCCGGGCACGGTCGTGCGTCGCGAATACTACGGCCACGACCAGGTCCTCGGCATCCTCCTGCATGACGGCACCGAGGTGCGGGCGCGGGTCGGCCCTCACGAGCGCCTGACCGAGGCCGGCCCCATCGCGGTGGGCCTCAGGCGCGAACCGCTGGTCTTCGCACGCGACTGAATTCGGATTCCGACGCCGCCCGAACGCGCACTGAACGATTTGGCGATATCGACCGACACTTTCTCGTGTGGCCGGCAGGTGCCGGGCTCGAGGAGCGGGGGGCAGGATGCCCACAGTCGATGCCGCCCAGCGGGGCGCCGAGCAGCAGCGCGAGCTGGTGCTCTTCCGGTTGGGTGACGGCTGGTTCGCCGCCGACATCCAGTCCGCACGCGAGATCGTGCCGTTCGAGGGCGTGACCCGGCTGCCGAGCCTGGCCTCGTGGGCCCTCGGTGTGATGCGCATTCGAGGCGAGGTCGTCCCCGTCGCCGACCTCTGCGCGCGCCTCACGGGCAGCGAGCCCGACGCCTCGCGAGAGCGCATCGGCGACCGCGTGATCGTCGTCGAGGTGGGCGAAGAGGTCGTCGGCGTGCTCGTCGACGCCGTCAGTGAGGTCCTCCGCGTCCCCTCGAGCCAGGTGCAGCCGCCTCCGGCGCTCATCGGCGCCGGCTCTTACGTCGAGGGCGTGATCCATGTCGATGACCGACTCGTCGCCCTCATCGATGTGACGCGCCTCTTCGACGCGGACACGAGCATCGAGGCTCCGGCCGCCGATCGCCACCTCGAGCTCGTCGAGGCCGGCGACGACGTCTCGGCCGGGCCCGCCGGCGACGACGACGTGTGGCTGACTCTCGTGAAGCAGGGCACTGCGAACGCGATGGTCGGCCTGTCGCAGATGATCGGCCGCGAGGCCGAGCTGCACGAGCTACGCCTGCGTCGCGTCTCGGCTCAGGACCTCACGGCCGACCTCAGCCCGGACGAGCAGGCCGTCGCGATCCACCTCGGTGTGACCGGGGCGGCGACCGGCGACATCGTGCTGATCTACGAGCCGGACATCGCGTGCTCGTTCGCCGACCTGCTGATGTGGCAGCCGGTGGGCACCACGACCGACCTCGGTGAGATCGAGCGCTCGGCGCTGTCCGAGATGGGCAACGTGCTGAGCGGCTTCTTCCTCAACGCGCTGGCCGATGCCACGGGCCTCAACCTCATGCCTTCGCCTCCGACGATGGTGGTCGGGGCGCCTGAGGAGCTCGAGGAGATCCTGCAGCGCGCGCGTCCATCGGGCGCTCACACCTACCTCTCGGAGGCCGTGTACGGCGTCGACGGTCGCGAGATCGCGGGCAGCTTCTTCGTGGCGCCGTCGATCGAGCTCGTGGAGGCGCTCGGAGCCGGCCTCGCCTCGCAGGAGGCGCTGGCGGCCTAGCCGCCACGCCGCCTCGTCAGGCGGGCCTCCCCGCGCGAAGCGTGACGACGAGGCGAGCACCGCCGCCGTCCACCGCCTCGATGGCGAGCTCGCCGCCGTGCAGCTCCGCCTGCTGCGCGACGAGCGCGAGACCGAGGCCCGAGCCGACGCCGGCCGCGTTCGCTCCCCGCTCGAAGGGTTGGAGCAGTCGCGACTGCTCCTCGGGCGGGATGCCCGGCCCATGATCCTCGACGGCGAGTCGCACGCCCTCGTCCGCGGGCCTCACGAGCACTCGAACGTGGGCTGTGCCGCTGCCGTCCGGGTCGGCACCGTGCGTGCACGCGTTGCGCAGCAGGTTGTCGAGCATCACCCGAAGACCCTCGCTCCAGCCCTGGATGAGTACGGGCTCTGGCGGCGCTTCGACCTCGATCGCCGCCTGCGGGTAACGCTCGCGCGCGGCGCGGGCGACCGACTCGGCGAGATCGGCGAGGTCTACTTCCTCGAAGACGTCATCGGCCGCGAGCTCGCCACGCGCGAGGAGCCGCAGCGCCTCGAGGACGGCGAGCAGGCGGGCCTGCTGGTCCGTGATCGCGGTCAGCACCTCGGCGCGCTCGGCCGGCGAGAGGTCGGGGTTGCGGCCCAGCACATCGAGGTTCGTCTGCATGCTCGTGAGCGGCGTGCGGAGCTCGTGGGCCGCGTGCGCGGCGAAGGCGCGGGAGGCCTCGAGGGCGGCGTACGTGCGGTCGGATTCCTGCTGGATGCGCTCGAGCATCGTGTTGAGGGTGGCACCAAGGTCGCGCACCTCACGCGGACCTTCACCAGTCACACGCGTCGAGAGATCGACGGTCTCGCCGACACCCTGCGCCTCGGCACGCAGGCGCTCGAGGGGCCTCGTGGCCACGCTCGCGAGCAGCCAGGCGCCCACACCCGCTGCCACGACGGCGAGCGTGCCGACGGTCGCGACGCGGCGGCGCATGCTCGTGATGGTCTCGTCGAGCGGCTGAGTCGACGCGGCGACGAAGATCGTCGCGCCCTCGACGTTCGGCAGGGGCGCCGGGAGGTCGGTCGTCAGCACACGCCAGCGCGAGCCGTCCTCGTCGAGGGCGGTCGCGTACCCAGTCGGCAGCGTGAAGTCGATGTCGGGGAACTCGTCGGAGGAGATGACGAAACCACCCGCCGTCTCGAGGCGGGTCACCACACCCGGCTCGAAGCGCACGCCGGGCAGCCCACCTCGGACGAAGCGCCGCTCTCCAAAGGACGCCGCGAGGATGCCCGGCCGCGCAATCACGTCGGACTGCCGCGCGAGCGACTGATCGAGGGCGGTGCGCTCGTCGCGCACGACCAGCGTCACGACGGACCAGCCGGCGACGACCGTGACGAGGGCGGTCGCCAGCATCGCGGCGATGGCGACGCGGGCGCGCAGGCTCATGCTCGGACCACGAATCCGACGCCGCGCACCGTGTGGATCAGGCGCGGCTCGCCGCCGGCCTCGAGCTTGCGCCGCAAGTAGCCGATGAAGACGTCGACGACGTTCGAGTCGACGGCGAAGTCGTAGCCCCAGACGGTGCTCAGCAGTTGCTCGCGGCTGAGCACACGACCCGGGTGCCGGGCCAGCGCCATCAACAGATCGAACTCGCGGCGGGTGAGGACGAGCTCTCGCTCGCCGATGAACGCCTGGCGGCGTGCCGGATCGAGGCGCAGCCCATCGACCTCGACGTCCGGGCCGGCGGTAGCGGGCGCGCCCCGGCGCAGCAGCGCTCGGAGCCGCGCCACCAGCTCCTCGAGGGCGAACGGCTTCACGAGGTAGTCGTCCGCCCCGGCCTCGAGACCACCGACGCGGTCGGCCACCTCGTCGCGGGCGGAGAGGATGCAGACCGGCATCGAGTGGCCTTCGCCGCGTAGACGACGCACCACCTCGATGCCATCGATGTCCGGCAGCCCGAGGTCGAGCACGACGACGTCGGGCAGGACGTCGCGCACGTCGTCGAGGGCGAGCAATCCACCGGGAGCGACGTGCACGGTGAAGCCCTCGAGGCGGAGACCGCGCTCGAGGGCCGCACCAATGGCGGGGTCATCGTCGACGACGAGTACTCGCTCCAGACGAGGCCCCCGCCCTGGCTCGACTACGCACCCGAGCCGATGGGCCCGAAGTGGAACTGCGTGTCATCGCCGCTGCCGATGCCGAAGAAGCCGAAGCCGTTGCCGCGCGGCCCTCGGAAGTGGCCGCCGAAGAAGCGGAAGCCCTCGAGGTCGAGGCTGTCCAGCACCTCGCGCAGGTTGCCGTCCTCGACGGCCTGCAGGATCTGGTCGGCCTGCTCCTGCGTCAGGTTGCCGTTCGCCACCGCCTCATCCAGGCGGGATTGCATGCGCTCCTGCATCTGCGACTTCATGAGGTCGTCGAGGGTGCCGTTCGCAATCGCGTCCTCGATCTCGGCGCGACGCGCGCGGAACTCGTCGACCTGCTCCTGGGTGAGGTCGCCGTTCGCCACGGCCTCGTTGAGGCGGTCGTCCTTCACGGCGTCAATCGCCGCTCGGAGCTCGTCCTCGGTGATGCCAAGCTTCGCGGCGAGGTCGGCGAGGAAGTTGCCGTCGCCGAGCCGAAGGTGGAAATCGAAGTGACCGCCGGGGTCGATGCCCAGCATGCCGTCGAGCTTCGGGACCGCGCTCGGCGACTCCGAGGGCGTCGCGGTCGCCTCCTGGGCGTCGGCACTGCCGCTCTGCAGCGCCGACACGGCTCCGAGGACGAGCGTCCCCGCGGCGAGTGCCCCGAGGCCGCCAATCAACGTTCGTCGCAGTCCAATCATCGATGTCGCTCCGTCTCTGCGCGGGTGGGGTCTGCCGGGTCCGTGCCCGTGTCATCGAGTGTGGAGCGTGTCTCTAAGAAACAACTGTGAGCCCGGCGCCGCAAGAGAACGTCGGGGCAGATGAGGAGCGATGGGCCTTGGGGAACGTCGCGCTAGGCGTCGAGGGCGGTCGTCGCAGGCGCGCCGGAGTAGGCCTCGAGCGGCGAGTCCGGCTCGACCTCGAGCGGCACGAGCCCGCCCGCGGCCTCGAAACGCCGGCACGAGCAGGACGTCGACGAGCAGCGAGGCTGGTGGGCGTAGAGCCCGTGGGTACAGGTGCAGCGTGCGCGTGCGGGGTAGACGGGGAGATCGAGGGCGGCCATGCCTCAGTGATACGCGCGTCCGGGCGGGGCGACCATGCGGGATTGCCCTGATCGGCGCGCAACGTAAACGCGATCAGACGAAGGCACACGGTTCCTTACGGGATTCATCGTGGTTCGCACTCGTTCGTTGAGGGTCCTCGACGCATGCTCGTGATCGGTCGCCGCTATCCGGGGGGAAAGCACGATGAACACGGAACTTGGACAGTCGAACGGACTGGCTCGCCTGGGCACGCTGTGGCGCCGCAGGCGAACCGACGACGACGACTGGGTGACGCCGGACACGATCCGCCTCGGGATGCGCAGCGGCTCGTTCCGCATCCACTACCAGCCGGTGGTGGACGCCGAACAGCATCGAGTCGTGGCGATCGAGGCGCTGTTGCGCTGGCGGGTGGCGAGCGGTGTCCGCGCGGCGCGCGAGTTCGTGGGCGTGGCCGCCGACAATGGCATCCTCTCCGAGATCGATACGGCGCTCATTGGCAACGCATGCGAGTTCACGCGTGAGCTCCAGCGCGGTGGCCTCGAGCGGCTCCGTCTCGCGGTGAACGTCACCTCCGACGACCTGCTGCCCGGCAACGGCCTCTTTGGGCGCTTCCGCGACGCCATCGAGGAAGCGAACCTTATGCCCCAGTGGGTGCAGGTCGAGGTGCGCGAGGCCGACCTCCTGGGCCGCACCGACGAGGTCGCGCGCACGTTCAGCGCCCTGTCGTCCCTCGGCGTGTCGGTGACGATCGATGACTTCGAGGCGCGCGAGGGCTCGCGCATTGTCCTCGGGCTCCCCGCCGTTCGAGCCGTAAAGATCGACCTCTGGCACGCCGCCGGTGACCCGGACCGCGAGGCACGCGCGCACATAGCGGCTCGAGCCGCCCGCAACGCCAACCTCGATATCGGCGCGAAGCGCCTCGAGTCGCCGGCCTCGATTCAGCTGGCGAACGACCTCGGAGCGGACACCCTGCAGGGCTTCGCCTTCGGCACGCCGATGCGCCCGATGGAGCTGATGCGCTACCTCACCGAGCTCGGCTACGGCCAGCCGCAGCCGCAGCGAGCGGCCGTCGGTCACTAGTCCTCGAGGCGACCTCGTCGGCCGCTTCCGCCTAGATGCGGTAGTCGCCGACGCCCGCCGCCACCTCGATGCGACCGGGCTCAGGCTGAGGCGCCGGGACCGGCCGAGACCGCCGTCGAGGGGTGAAGGCCCAACCGGTCAGGCGATCGATCACGAGCCCGACCACGCCTATGAGGATGATGGCCGCCACGACCTCGGAGTAGTTGAAGCGGTCGCGGGCATCGAGGATGAAGTAGCCGAGGCCGGAGTCGACGCCGAGCATCTCCGCCGGCACGAGGATCAGCCAGCCCGTCCCGGTGCCGAGCCTCAGCCCCGTCAGCACATCTGCACGAATGCCCGGCCACACGATGGTCCGCATCAACTCGAGGCGGGTCGCCCCGAGGCTGCGCCCGAGCACGAGCCACTGTCGTTCGAGTGAGGCGACGCCCGCGGCGGTGCTGAGGGCGATGGGCCAGACAGCGCCGATCGCCACCAGGAAGTAGACCGGCCGGTCCCCCACCCCGAAGAGGATGATCGCCAGCGGCGTCCAGGACAGCGGCGAGATCACGCGGATGAAGCCCGCAACCGGGCCCGCAGTGAGCGAGAACCAGCGCACACCGCCGAGCGCGAGGCCGAGCGGTACGCCCACCGCAGCGGCAATCGTGACACCGATGACGATGCGCTTCACGCTGGCGCCGGCGTGCTCGTAGATGCGACCGCCCTGCAGCAGGTGCCACAGCGCCTCGACGCCGCGGTCGGGCGCGAAGGCGGCGAGCAGCGTGTCCGGCTCGACGAAGAGCTCGATCCACGCCCACCAGATCGCGAGGAAGGCGACCACACCGGCGACGGGGTACGCGATGGCGCGGGCAGCGCCCAGCACCGCGCCGTCGCCGGCGATTCGATCGGCTTCGCTCGAGCCTCGAAGGGCGCGGCCGAGCTGCATCAGACGTCGATCCGCTCTTCGCGGGTGAGCGAGGCGTCGATGTCGAACTTCGCGGCGCCGCCCGCGACATCGATGGCGGCGCGCGCGTAGGCGTCGTGGATCAGCTGCTGGTGTGCCTCAGTCGGGTCGAGCGACTCGAGGAAGGCGGCGTCGCCCTCGACAACCGTCTCCTTCAGCCGGCGCACCAACTCCTCGGTGTAGGACTGGTACGGGAAGGGCTGGAAGTCGATGCGCTGCGTGTCCCAATCGGCGTGCTGGATCGCTCCCGAGGCGCCGTACTCCTCGAGGTCGTAGTGGGTCAGAGCGCGCTCAATGGCCGGGAGCGGCTGCGGGAGGTAGCCCTCGCCCTCGGTCGAGAGGATGCGAGCGGCCTCCTGCCGGTTCTCGCGAGCGAAGACCTGCGCCTTCGCGACCGAGTTCACGACCGCCTGCGCGTAGTTCGGCCGCTCAAGGACATCGTCCTCGTGCATGATCACGACGCAGCAGGCGTGGTCGAGCCAGACGTCCGGGATGAAGCGCAGCACTTTGCCGATGTCGTTGACCTCGGCGACGGCGTTGAACGGGTCGGCCACGATGTAGCCCTGGATGGCGTTGTTCGCGAGAGCCGGCGGCATATCCGGCGGCGCCATCACGAGGAGCTTCACCGTCTTGTCCTCGGCCGAGGCGTCACCGGTCGTGATCGGCGTCAGGCCGGCGTCGCGCAGCAGCATCTGCAGCACGACGTTGTGAATCGAGTACCAGAACGGAATCGCGACGGTCGTGCCGGCCAGGTCCTCGACGGCGTTCACGTCGTCACGGACCGTCAGCGCCGAGCCGCCGTTGTGGTTCCACGCCACGAGGCGCAGCGGGAAGTTCTGAGAGAAGCGCAGCCACACCGCCATCGGCATGAGGATGTGGACGACGTCGAGCTGTCGCGCCTGGAACGCCTCGGCGAGCTGCGACCAGCCTCGGAAGAGCGTCGGCGCTTCGGCCTCGAGGCCCTCCTCGGCGTAGATGCCGTTCGCGTGCGCGAGCAGCAGGGGCGACGCGTCCGTGATCGGCAGGTAGCCGATGCGCAACTCGGTCTTCTCGAGGGCGCCGCCGGCTGCGGCCGTCGAAGCGCCCTCGCCGGTCGCCGCCGCAGTCGCGCCGCCCGATGCCTCGGTGGCCGAGGCCTCGGTGGTCGCGTCGGCGGGCTCGTCGTCACCACCGCAGCCGATCAGGGCCGCCCCGGCGAGGCCGGTGGCGCCGAGGCCCACGAGGCGCAGGAAGTCTCGACGTCGGTACCGGGACACGAACGATTCGAACGACATGGATTCCCTCCGGACGCGGCGAGGCCGCGATGCTTGGTCTGGCTTGGCTATGCGTGCCTGGACGCGTGACCGAGTGGTGAAGCAGCAACGCCGGCCGTGGCGAGCGTCGAGGACGGCGTGCGCGCCGCGACATCGAGGTCGCGATAGCGCGCGAGGATCTCCTCGCGGGCGGCGGCGAGGCGCTGGTCGGAGCGGCCCTCTGCGGTGCTCCGCCCGAGGCGCCAGTCGTGGCGGATCGTCCCGGGACCGGGCGACATCAGCGCGACGCGATCGCCGAGGTACACCGCCTCCTCGACATCGTGCGTGACGATGATGATCGTCAGACCCAGGCTCTGCTGGATGGCGAGCAGCCAGTTCTGCAGCGCCGAGCGCGTGAGCGGGTCGAGCGCCGCGAACGGCTCATCGAGGAGAACGAGGCGCGGCCGCGTGGCGATCGTGCGTGCGAACGAGACGCGCTGCGCCTGCCCGCCGGACAGCTGGTCGGGGTAGGCGTTGGCGAGCTCGGCGAGGCCGAACTCGCGCAGGAGACCATCGACGGCGCCATCACGCCTCGCGTGGCGGTTGGCCGCGTAGCGGAGCCCGAGCTCGACGTTCTGGGCGACGGTCAGCCACGGCAGCAGCAGCGGTTGCTGGAACACCATGCCGACGGAGTGCGTCGCGACCCCACCGGAGTCGATCTCGATGGTGCCCTCGCTGAGCTCCTCGAGGCCCGCGATCACGCGCAGGAGCGTGCTCTTGCCGCAGCCGCTCGGCCCGAGCAGCGCGAGGATCTCGCCGTCCTCCACCTCCAGGTCGATGCCCTGGAAGATGAGCGTGCCGCGCGGCCCATCGGGATAGCGCTTGGCGCCGCCGGCTATGCGGAGCGGGACAACAGCCATCGCAGCTGTACCTCCGTCGGTGCCTGGACGGGCAGGAAGGCCGCCTCGCGCATCCGGCGCGCGGTGTCGCTGTGGAGCATGTAGCCACGCCCACCGGCGACTTTGGCCTCGAGAGCGACGGCGGCGACGCAAAGCGTGCCCCACTCGAGGCGCAGCGCGAGGAGCTCGCGTGGCTCGATGGTGGTCCGGTCCTCGGTGCGCGCGAAGGCGCGGAGCGTGGCCTCGGCCTCGCGAGCTCGTGTCGCCAGCGCCTCGAAGTCGTCGCGCAGGATCTCGCGCTGGCCGGTGAGGCCGCGTTCCGCCTCGGCGAGCGCACGGCTCGTGAGGCCCCAGCAGAAGCTGGACTGCACGGTGATGAACGTCGGCAGGACGCAGCGGACGAAGCCCTCGAAGTCCTCCGTGAGGATCTGGTGGGCGGGGATGCGCACTTCGTCGAATGCCGCAGAGGAGCTGGCGGTCGATTGCAGGGCGAGCAACTCGGGCCCGCGCGGGATGTCGACGCCATTCGCCTCGGTGAAGGCGAACACGAGGCGGTCGTCCGGATCGTCCTCGTTGACGGCGGCGGTCACGGACACAAACGGCGCCTCGAGATTCGAGGCCCAGACGATGCGCCCGTTCGCGATCAAGTCATCGCCGTCGCGCCGGAAGGTGACCGGCAGGGGCGCGCCGCCGAGGAAATTCGCCATACCCGCGGCAAACGCCGTCGAACCGAGGCGGCGTGCCTCGAGGACCTCGGGCAGCAGGTCAGTCCGCAGCCATGAGTCGGGCGCGGCGCGGTTGAGGTACTCGATGCACGTGCGGTGGCACCACAACGAGAACGCCTGGCTCATGTCGAACTGCGCGATGGTCGCTGTGACCTCGCAAAGCCGTTCGAAGTCGCTGGCGGTGTCCCGGCCGTAGATCCCGACGTCGAGCAGCCCGCTCTCGTGCAAGAACGCCAGGCCGTCGCGCAGCGACAGCTGGCATGCATCGACGGCGGCTGCGCGCGGCTCGACGAAGGCACGAATGCGCTCCGCCAGTGATGCGTCGGCGAGGAGTTGCGGCGTGGGTGGCGCCTGGACCATCTGTCCCTGCCTCGAAGTCCCGGTGAGTCTGTGGGCCGTTCCGCGCCTCGATGACGCGCGAACGGGTTAGTCGGTCACGAGTCGGGTGACGCGATCGACCGGGGTGCTGACGGCCTCGCGCGCGCGGAGCACGGCGTCCTCGTCGGGCGCGTCATAGAGACAGAGGCACTTCACCATGTCCTCGCGGACATACGTCCGCATGAAGGTCGTCTCGGGGACGTTGGCGTAGAGGTGCGCCTTCGACTTCTTGTTCGTGAGGTACTGGTCCATCGTCAGCTCGGAGGGCAGGTCCCACTCGACGAGGTAGTTCGCCTTGCCGCCCTTGCGCGCCTTCACGTCCTCGAGGGTGGGACCGACGAGGCGAACCTCGGCGACGTCCTTCGGCTCGATGCCGGCGTTCGCGAAGACGCCCTGAAGGACCTCGGCAGCGCGGTGCTCGACGATGGCGTAGACGACGCCGGAGTCGGCGCCGACCTGGATCTCGATGAGCTCGCCGTTCGACTGCTGCGCGGCAGCGGCGATCTGGTCGAAGAGCGCCTGGTGGGCCTCTTGGCCGTCGCTGGGGGCATCGAACTCGAGGAGGAACAGGGCCATTGAGTCCAGACTCACTTCCGGCTGCTTAGACGACTAATCTGATCGTGTTTCTCGTGAACGGAGACGGAAGTCTACCACGGGTCACGCGGGCATCCGCAAGGGGTCTCCCGCAAGGACACTGCGGACGGGGGCAGTTATGATCATGACGGCGGGGGTGCTGCGGAGGTCTGGTGCGCGCGCTCGCCCGTCGAACCGACCCGATGAATCTGCTTCGAATCGGCTGCGTCGCGGCGTTCACGCTTGCGCTCTGCCTCGTTGCCCTCAGCGTGGCGTGCCGCTCGAATCCGGACCCCGAGGTCAGCGTCACCGCGGTAGCCACCGTCTCGGTCGCCAGCGCGGCGGCTGAGGCCACGACCGAGGGCGTGTCGCCGGCTGCCACGACCGAGGCAGGGACAAACGTACCCGGGCCCGCGCCGGCCGACGCCTCAAGCACCCCGGCACCGACGCCCTTCGCACGACGCGCGCCCGTCCCCACCTACCCGATTCGCCCGATCGAGGAACTCGCTCCGGGGGTGTCGAGCCTCATCGACGACGCCGGCGGCCCGATCGCCGTCGCCGTCCTCGTGCCGTCCGAGGGCGTGATCTACGCCGGCGGCGAGACCCGCCCCTTCGCGCTGGCGAGCGCGGTCAAGGTGCCGATCATGCTCGCGGCGATCGAGCACGCGGCCTCCGAAGGACGCAGGCTCACCGCCGAGGAGCGCGCCCTCGTCTCCACGATGATTCGCTACAGCGACAACGTGGCCGCGAGCGCCCTCTGGCGCTTGCTCGGCCGCGCCGAGGGCGTGTCGGCCTCGATCGAGCGCCTCGGCTCCTTCGACATCGCCTGGGACGACGGCACTGAGTGGGGCGACACCGCGGCCTCCGCGCCTGAGCTGGCTCGCCTCCTCGAGCCGCTGCTCGACGTCGATCCCGCACAGGACGGCGACTACGGCCTCGCGCTCGCGCTCATGGAGGACGTCGCCTTCGACCAGCGCTGGGGTGTGTCGGCCGGCCTCGACCTCTCGTCGGACGACATTCGCCTCGCGCTCAAGGACGGCTGGTACCCGGAGACGAGCGGCTGGCGCGTCACGAGCACCGGCGTGGTCCTGAGCTCGAAGGCGGCGCCCTACGTCATCGTCGTGCTGACCGACGAGCAGAAGACGCTCCAGGCCGGCGCGTCGGACCTCGAACGCATCGCCAGCGAGGTCCATCACGCGATGCTGCCCTCCGACCTCGTCGGCGAGCTCGTGCTCACCCGGTTCGACGGCAGCAGCGGCAGCCCCGCCACCGTCGCCTCATCGAGCACCGCGACGCCGACCGGCACCGAGACGGCCACGGCGACCCCGCCAGCGGCCCTGGCGTTCCGTCAGCTGGCCGAGGCGCCGGGTGTCCTCGTCCCCGCGAGCGGCGTGCTGGTGTCGAAGGCGTCGAGCGGCGGCACCTCGACATTCTGGTACGAGGTGCCGGACGCCGACTCGCGCTCACTCCTCGACGAGTACAGCGCCCAGATGGCGGCGCAGGGGTGGGCGGCGGCTCCGAGCGGCAGCGGACGGCTGCTGCAGAGCGGCGGTGGCTTCGTCCTCGCGAACGCGCACGCGTACGGCAGCGCCTCGCTCCTGAACATCGTCGTGGGGCCGACGGCCGCGAGCGTCCTCGCCAGCACCTCACCGTAGCCCGGTCGTTCGGCTCGAACGTCCCGGCGTCCCGAGGTCCCTCCAGTATGTGACAAACGTCACGATCGGACGGGACCCCTCGCCGCTGCCCCCGACGCCTCCACTCGACACGATCGAGCCGACTCGATGGCGGCCCGTCGAACGTTCGGCGAGGCACGCCGGCATCGAGGGGGAGGCGTCATGAACCCGATGCGGCAAATGCGTGAGCGACCGGCAGGCGAGGCGACCAGTGCCTCGGGTGACTGGTTCGAGCGCATGTCGGTCCACGGCGCGCTCGTCGCGGTCGACATGGACCAGCGCGTCGTGCGCGCTTCGGACCAGACCGGCGAGATCTTCCCTTGCCTCGATGAGGTCCTGGGCAAGCGCTGCTACGAGGTGATGACCTCGCTCGATGCGCGGAACGCCGACCTGTGCCGCCCGAACTGCGCGGTGATGGTCGCCGCGCGTCGCGGCCATGCCTTCCCGGACTTCCAGGTCTGGACGGGCGACGGTACCGACGATGCAGCCTCGGATGTATCAATCCTGCTGCGCGACGCCGAGGACGATGACGACGAGCGGCTCGCGCTGCACTACGTCCGTCGAGGCCGCACGCACGACCGGCGTGACGCGCACGCGCCCGGCCACGTCTGCGCCGCGCTGGGCATGCTCTCCGAGGAGTCGCCCGCCGACGCCGAGCCGCAGGCACCGCTCACCGCCCGGCAGTACCAAGTGCTATCGAGGCTGGCCGCCGGACTCTCCCCGGCCGAGATCGCCCAGGAGCTGGAGTTGCGCCCGATCACCGTGCGCAACCACCTCCAGGCCGCGATGGAGCGGCTCGGCGCGCGCACGCGCCTCGAGGCGGTGCTCACGGCTGCCCGGACCGGGCTGCTCTAGGTTCAAACGAAGCCCCGCTGCACGTCCGAGGCGCTACGCCTCGGACGTCTGTGTCTCGTCCTCGGACGCGGGCTCCTCAGTGTTGAGCCGCGCGGTGATCGAGGCGGTCACCACCGCTGCCAACGCGAGCGGGATGCCGGCCATCAGGCCGATCGGGATCGTGGTCAGCACGTGCGGCCGCGCCAGCGGCACCACCGGCAGCCCCCCGCTCGGGTGGAAGCTGCACACCAGCGTCGCCGCATCGAAGAACGAGCGCGTCACGGGGATCGAGATCGTCTCGCCCGGCGGCACGAACGCCGGACCGATGCGATGCACGGCCGTGTCGTGGTTGCGAATGAAGAGGTCGTCGCCGACGCGGAGGCTCAACCTCGCCGGAAGCACGTCGACGATTTCGCCTGCAGCCACGAGCTCGGACGTGCCCGCGGGAATCGTGACCTCGACGGTCGAGGTCGAGGGCAGCATGGCCCACCAGAGGAACGCGACGAACCACGAGAGCAGCGCTGCCCCGAGCGCGAGCCAGACGTGCTCACGCAGCGCTCCGAGCATGCGCCACAGGAGCCCCGTGCGAGCCGGGGCTCCCGCTGCCTCGACAGGGCTGCTTACTTGACGAGGTAGAGCGTCGGGTAGAAGAAGACCCACACCACGTCCACGAAGTGCCAGTAGATGATGACTGCGGACACGGGCCACGTGTAGCCCGAGCTGAAATGCCCTCGCCCCGAACGGACATAGATCACGATCAGGAAGACGATGCCGGTGATGACGTGGAAGGAGTGCATGCCGGTCATCGAGAAGTACGAGGTCCCGAAGCCCTCGGAGGGAACGAACTCCGCGAGGTTCCACTCGGTGATCACGCCGCCCACGAAGCCGAGCCCGAGCAGGATCGTCAGCAGCAGCATCAGGCGGCCGTGCGACACGTTGCCGTGCTGGAACGACGTCTCTGCTCGGAAGGCGGTCAGACTGGAGACCAGCAGGATGATCGTCACCCCGAGGCCGAGCACCTGTTTCAGGTCCTCGGGACGGTACGTGCCATTCGTGTAGAAGCGCGCCGCCGCAAACAGGGCGAACAGCAGTGCATCGGAGGCGAGGAAGAGCCAGAGCCCCAGCCGGTTGATCCGTACGCGCTCGGGGCTGTGCGGATCAACGTGGTGGGCGATGTGAGCGGATTCAGCAGCTGCCACTAGTGGCTCCCCTCGCCGCGCCAGACCTTCGACACGTGCATGAAGTAGACGATGATCACCCAGGCCTTCACGACGGCCACGGGCGCGAGGAACAGGACCAGCGCCTGCGACGAGTCGACGCTCACCGCGACGATGTACTCGACGATCGTGAGCACCGCGAGAAGCGCCGCCATCCGCAGACCGAGGTTGTGCGATCGCTGCTCGGCGGCTCGCTGACTAGCGGAAACCATGCACCGCTCCCTCCTCGAGGACGACCTTCGGGTTCGAGATCATGCGCCGCCACCTCCCCCGCCGTCGCCGGCGGCCGGCGCGGGCATCGGGGTCATGCGGACGTGGGGACGTGCGTCCGGCACGCCGTAGTCGTACGGAAGGCCGGTGACCACGGGATCCGTCGCGAAGTTGTAGGGCGGGGGCGGCGAGCTGACCTGCCACTCGAGCGTGCGCGCGCGCCACGGATTCGCCTCGGCCGCCGGGCCGCGCACGAACGTCGTCACCATGTTCACCACGAAGACGAGGAAGCTCGCACCGAGGAAGAAGGCGGCAATCGAGATGAACGCGTTCAGGTCGCCGTACGACTCGGGGTAGTCGGCGATGCGGCGGTTCATGCCCTTCACGCCGACCTGGAACATCGGGATGAAGACCACCTGGAAGCCGATGAACATCATCCAGAAGTGGATCTGGGCGAGCCGCTCGTTGTACATGCGGCCGAACATCTTCGGGAACCAGTAGTAGACGCCGGCGAAGAGGGCGAATATCTCGCCGCCCACGATCGTGTAGTGGAAGTGCGCGACGACGAAGTAGGTGTCGTGCAGATGGAGGTCGGTGGGCACGTCTGCGAGGTAGATGCCGGTGATGCCTCCGATGGTGAAGTTGAAGAGCACGGACATCGCGAACAGCATCGGGACACGCATCCACAGGCGACCCGCCCACACGGTGCCGAGGCCCGCGAGGAAGATGAGGCCCGTCGGGATCGAGATGATCTCGGTCAGCACGAGGAAGGGCGCGTGGAGGTAGTCCGACATGCCGCTAGTGAACATGTGGTGCGCCCACACGATGCCGGAGATGGCCACGATCGAGAGCAGCGCGCCGACCGCCCAGCGGTAGGCGAACAGTGGCTTCCTCGAGAAGTGCGCGAGGATCTCGAGGACGATCGCGAAGCCGGGCAGCACCATCACGTAGACAGCCGGGTGTGAGTAGAACCAGAAGACGTGCTCGTAGAGGAGCGCGCTGCCGCCCTCGGCGGACTGGAAGAACGAGGTGTGGAGCACGCGGTCGAACAGGATCATGATCAGACCGGCTGCGAACGCCTGCGTGAAGAAGAAGGCGATGAGCGAGCCGGCAAACGCGCCCCACACGAAGATTGGGAGGCGGCTCCAGGTCATGCCCTCGGCGCGCTCGTAGATGATCGTCGAGATGAAGTTGATGGCGCCGAAGATGGACACCAGGCCGAAGAGGATTACCGCGAGGTTGAACAGCACCTGGCCGGACTTCGTGATCACGGAGAGCGGCGGGTAGGCCGTCCAGCCGGTGTCCCAACCACCCATCAGCACAGCGACCACGAGCAGGATGGCGACGGGCGGGACGAGCCAGAACGTGAACGCGTTCAGCTTCGGGTAGGCCATGTCGCGCGCGCCGATCATCAGCGGCACGACGTAGTTGCCGAACCCACCGAGGAGCGTGGCCACGGCCACGGCCACCATGGTGATCCCGTGGAAGCTCATCGCGGCGTTGTACATGTCCTCGCCGGTGGTATCGAAGAGCGGCCAGCTGCCGATCGTCTCGAAGACGCCCATGCCGGGGCGCATCAGCTCCCAGCGGATGAGCATCGCGAAGAGGCCAGACAGCAGGAACAGCACCACGAAGGTGACGATGTACTGGATGCCGATCACCTTGTGGTCGGTGTTGAACTCGAAGTAGCGGCCGATGCCCGTCGTGGGGCATTCCTCGGCCTTCATGCCGAACCACTCGCGCGCCCAGTACTTCCAGCCGCCGACACCGGCGAGCCAGCCCAGTAGCGCGAGCGGCGTGCCCATCGTCCAGGAGAGGTCGGTCGACCACCACTCGGACGACTCGCGACCCAGCAGGGCGACGCGCACGAGGCCGGTCCCGCCGATGCCGATGGCGAAACCGACGGCGGCCAGCACGAGGCCGAACAGCAAGGGGCGAAGTGCGCGCATCGTCTACCTCCGGTAGCGGTCGACTACTGCTCGGCCAGCCAGGCCTGGAACTCTTCGGGGGACACCACGCGCACGGGCATGGTCATGGCGGAGTGGAGGACGCCGCAGAGCTCGGCGCACTGGATGCGGTAGGCCGCGTCCTCCTCGTACGAGCCCTCGTCGGTGGGGGTGACGTAGACGACCGTGGTCTGGCCGGGAACGGCATCGATCTTCTGGCGGAAGGCCGGGATCCAGAACGAGTGCAGCACGTCGACGGATGTGACGTTGAAGCGCACCCGCTGGTCCGCCGGCAGCACCATCTCCTTCGGGCTGCCGACGGTGACCTCACCCTCGGGGTACTGGACGAGCCACCCGAAGCGGAACGCCTGCACGTTGATCTCGAGGTCGGACGTTTGGTCGGCGCGCAGCTCGGAGAGGCCGGTGAGGCCCGGGAAGATCATGACGAGGACGGCCAGAGCGGTCGTGATGGCGAACCAGACGCGCGGCACGGTGCCCGTCCCGCGGATCGGCGGGCCGTCGAGCTCGGGCGTCCCCTTGGTCCGGAACTTGAAGATGCTGACGATCAGCAAGGCGACGACGAGGCCGAAGACCGGCGTCGCCATGTACGTCATGATGCGGAACGCGTGGTCAATCGTGTCGGCTTCTTCGGCGGCGGGCGTCGGGAACGGGTTCATGATCGCCGTACCGAGCACCGCCAGCAGCGTGACGACGACCCAGAGCACGGCCATGATCGAGAAGTCTCGCCGCACGGGCACCACCTGCCATCGCGCGCTCCAACGGGAGCGGAGTCGTTGGTGGCCGGAGCGTACGAAGGACGTTTGGCAGGCGCATGATGCGTTCTCACCAGTGACAGCACTCCCCCGCAGCGCCAGACTCGGGGCGAGGTCGACAAGCATCGAGGACGCAGCATCCTGAGCACGCAGAGCACCTCACCGACGCGCGGCGTCCACGTCCGATTCGTGGCGTCGGCGCTCGCGTTCGGGATCCTCGGCGGGTTCGCGCTCGCCGTCGCCCTGCCGATCGACGACCTCGTGCGGGACACGCGCACGGCCAGCTGGTTCGAGCACGCGCAGGTGCACGGCCATCTGCAGGCCGTCGGCTTTGCCGGACTGTTCATCGTCGGGATGGCATACCGGCTGATGCCTGGCTTCGGGCGGCGGACGCTCGCGCTGCCGCGGCTCGTCACACCCTCGTGGTTGCTGCTTGCCGCGGGCGTGCTGCTGCGCACCATCGGGCAGCCGGCAGCGGATCACGGGGCGTTCGCGTTCGCGATGGCGGCAGGCGCCTGGCTCGAACTCGCCGGCGCTGCGTGCTTCGGCGCGGTCGTGCTCGGGACCTCGAGCGCCGCGCTGCGCCGAGGCGAGGCGTGGGCCCTCTGGTTCGTCGCCGGTACCGGCTGGTTTGTGGCGCAGGGCGTCCTCGGTGCCGCGTGGCTCACCGAGCTGGCGTCGGATCGCGGGAGCATCTTGCGCGGCTCACGCGACGAGGTGCTGCTGCTGGCGCAGGTCTACGGCCTGCACGTCTCGTTCGTGCTCGGCGTCGCCACCCGCGCCTTCCCGACGCTGTTCGCGGCCGGCACATCGAAGATCGCGAGCCGCGCGGCCCCACTGCTCTTCGAGGCCGGCGTCCTCGCATGGTTCGTCGCTGCCCTCGCCACTTCGAGGGGCAGCGACGCGCTGGCCCTCGAGCGGGCGGGGCTGATGCTTGCGGCTGCCGGCCTCGTGGTGGCCATCGGCGTGACCGGGGCGTGGAAGCCGGCCTCGAGGCTGCGCGACGCCACGCGGCCGCTGGCGGTGGGCATGCGGCTCTCGATGGCGTGGTGCGCGATTGTCGCGATGTTGCTCGTCGTAGGGGCGGTGCAGAGCGACGTCCCGGAGCACCGAGTCCTCGATGCGGCGCGACACGCGATCGGCCTCGGCGTGGTCACCACGCTGATCGTGAGCATGGCGCAGATGCTCCTGCCTGAGTTCGCTGCCGAGCGACTGGTGCGGACGGCCGGCGCGTGGCGGGGCTCGCTGCTCGCGTGGCTGCTCACGGTGGCGGCCGTGCTGCGCGTGGGCGCAGCGCTCTTCGCCGGCAACCTCGACGAGGGCGCATCGTGGGCGATGGCGCTCGCCGGCACGATCGCCCTCGGGGTGATGATCGCCTTCGCCCTGCTCCTGCGGCGCGCCGCCCGAGGCTTCGTCCCCGCCATCGAACTCGGGGCGGTGGCCAGCTCGCGACGGCCGCCGAGTAGCGAGGAGCGGGAGGGCGGCTAGAGTCCGGCTTCCCGCCGCAGCGCAGCGAGCATCGCCTCGATGTCCGGCTCGCGCTCAGGTGGCGCGACGGGATCGGGATCGGACGTGGGCGCTTCGCCGAGGAGCTGTTCGCAGAGGCCGCTCGCACACCAGGCGAGCGCGTGCGTGTCGTAGCCGCCCTCGAGGTTCACGACGACGCGGCCGTCGCACAGCGCACGCGCCGCCTCGATGACGAGGCCGGCGACACGGTGATAGCCCTCGGTCGAGACCAGCAGCGGTGCGAGCGGGTCGCGCGCGTGCGCGTCCCAGCCGCTGGAGACCAGCACGAGGTCCGGCCGGAAGCGCTCGAGCGCAGGGATGCAGACCTGCTCGTACGCGGCGAGGAACCCTGCATCGCCCGTCCCGGCAGGCAACGGCGCATTCAGCTTCGTGGCGGCCGCCTCACCTCGCCCGCTTTCGGCGACGGCGCCCGTGCCCGGGTAGAACGGGGCGGCGTGCGTGCTGAAGTAGAGCACTCGAGGGTCGTCGTCGAAGATCGCCTGCGTGCCGTTGCCGTGGTGCACGTCCCAGTCGACGATCGCGACTCGCTCGAGCCCAGCCTCGAGTGCGTGCGCGGCGGCGATGGCGACGTTGTTCAGCAGGCAGAAGCCCATCGCACGCTGGTCGGTCGCGTGGTGCCCCGGCGGCCGCACGGCGACGAACGCCGAGGACGCCTCACCACCGAGCACCGCCTCGACCGCCACGAGGTTCGCGCCGGCCGCCTGTCTCGCTATCTGGACCGACCGTGGCGTGACGTAGGTGTCCGCGTCGAGCCAGCCGCCACCTGCCTTCGCCACCTGCTCCTCGAGGCGTACCAGCGGGAGGCGGTGGACGCGGGCGATCTCCTCGTCGCCGGCGAGCCGGGCATCGAGGGCGTGCATGCGCGCGGCAAGGCCGGTGCGCTCGAGGTGCTCGAGGATCGCGGTCAGACGGTCGGGGCGCTCCGGGTGGCCCTCGGCGGCATGCGCCTCGGAGCCGGGCGCGGTGACGAGGGCGACGGGGGCGACCATGGCGGCAGGTTAGAGATCGGGCCGGGGCGATGCACGCCCCGGCCCGTCTTCCGATTACCGCAGGTCACTACGACCTAGTCGTCGTCGTCATCGTGCCAGCGCCAGTGACCGTACTTGTTGCCTCGGTTGGGCTTCGGCTTCTCGGCCTTCACGTGACCTTGCTTGAACAGGTTCTTGTTCAGGATGACGCCGGCGATCGTCTCCTGCGCCTGAGTGGGCACCTGGTCGAGCAGCGAACACAGCACCGGCAGCGCCGGGTGGTCGGCTCGAGTCAGCGACTGGCAGGCCGCGCGGGCGCGCGCGACGACGTCCGAGCTCGATGCGGTCGTCCCGGTCCATGTCTTCGTCGCCGTCGTCGCCGGTTCGTTGCCGTCGCGCACGCCGTCGCGGTCGAGGTCCGCCCACACGACGATGACGTCGAGGCCGGCCGTCGTGCCGCGGTAGGACTGCGTCGCGACTCCGTTGCTGTTGGTGTCATCGAAGAGCTTGCGGCCCTGGTGGGGGCCCGACACCACTTCGAAGCCGACGCGCGCACCTCGGACCTGCGGCGTCACCGTCGCGGTCAGCGTGTGCGTCGTGCCCGTCGGGTTCGTGTCGTTCTGCGGAGCGACGCGGACGGCGGTCACCGCCACGCTGCCGGTCCACGCCTTCGTGGCGAGCGCGACGACATCATTGCCGTCGATCTGGCCGTTCGAGTTGAGGTCGGTGAACGCGAGGATGACGTCGCTCCCCGTCGTCGAGCCACCGGCGTAGGTGAAGGTCGCTCGCCCGCTGCCGTTCGTCGTCGAGGCGCCGGCCGCGTTCGCGTTCGGGCCGCTGATCACGCGGAAGCGGACCAGCACCCCGGAGTTCGCCGGCGAGATCGTCGCCGTCACGGTGTGCGAGGTGTTGACCGGGTTCGTCGCCGAGGCCGGCGACAGCGCGATCGAGCTCACCACGGTCGAGCCGGTCCACACCTTCGAGGCCGTCGCGACCGCCTCGTTGGAGTCGATCTGCAGGTTGCCATTCGCGTCGGCGAAGGCGAGCAGCGTGTCGGTGCCCGCGCCGCCCGAGCCCGTGTAGGTGAACGTCGCCTGGCCCGAGCCGTTCGACGCGACGTTGGCCGTCTGCCCGGCGTTCGGACCCGACGTCACGCGGAAGCCGATCAGCACGCCGGCCTGCGCGGGCGACAGCGTCGCCGTCACAGTGTGTGACGTCCCGACCGGATTCGTGTCCGTCGTGGGCGACAGCGAAATGCCCGCGCTCGTGCCCGTCCAGATGCGGACGGCCGAGTTCACGGGCTCGCCCAGCGAGAGCTGCCCGTCACGGTTCACGTCGCCGAACACGAGGATTGCGTCGGTCCCGGCGCCGCCGGTGCCGACGTAGGTGAAGACCGACTGACCGGCGAAGTTGGTGTCGATCGCCGAGCTGACGCCGGTGTTCGGTCCGCTCACAACACGGAAGCGCATCAGCACCCCGCTCGAGGCAGGGCTGAGCGAGGCCGTCAGCGAGAAAGCGGTGCCACTCGCCCCCGTTGAGTTCGCGGGTGTGACGGCGAGGTTCGTCGCGGCCTGCGCCTGCGCCCGCCCGGGCGGCGACGCGACGAGCGTCATCGCGAGGACCGCGACGAGAACCAGTGGCGCAACCACCCACGGATGCGTCCGAGCACGAAGATTCACGGAATGCCCCCCTGCGACTTGCGGAGCGACCGCAGGCCCCCGCCCACGGGCTCGCCGACCTCAAGCGCCTCAACCAGATGAGACGCACGGAACCCGGCGCAAGTTCCCGACGGCTGCTTGCGCAGCCCTCGCACAGTATGGGGCGTCCGGCGCGGCTATGTGACACCCGTTGGCCAGGTTCCGTCGAGGACTCGTGGACCGTGCTAGCGTCGAGTCCGAGCGGGGCGGCCACGCGCATCGAGGGAGGCCGGCGATCGAGCACACGCGACACCGACCGGACGAGCTGCCCTCGGCGCTCGACGCCTTCGAGGACCTATGGACCGGCCTCGAGGGGGCTCGACCGGCGCTCTTCCTCGACTACGACGGCACGCTATCGCCGATCGTCGATGACCCGATGGCAGCGCACCTGCCAGATCGGCAGCGTGCCGCCCTCGAGCGGATGGCGCATCTCTGCCCGGTCGCCG
Source organism: Dehalococcoidia bacterium (assembly GCA_041390625.1). GTDB lineage: Bacteria > Chloroflexota > Dehalococcoidia > UBA2979 > UBA2979 > RBC038. Next base: position 62,246 of record JAWKPM010000008.1, read on the forward strand.
TCGTGACGGGCCGCGATCTCCCGGACGTGCGTGGCTTCGTCGGCCTCGACCACCTCGCGTACGCCGGGTCCCACGGATTCGAGGCGGTCGGGCCGGGCGGCGAGGCGCTGCCGAACGAGCGCGGGCGCCCGTTCTTGCCCGCTCTCGACCGCGCCGAACGGGCGCTGCGGAGCCACCTCGAGCCCGTGGCGGGCGTCTTCGTCGAGCGGAAGCGCTACGCCATCGCCGTGCACTTCCGACGCGCCGGCCTCGAGGCCGGGCCCCTCGTCGAGGCGGCGGTCGAAGCCGTGCGTGCGCGCGAGACGACCCTCCGACGCGGCGGCGGCAAGATGATCGTCGAGCTCCGTCCGGACATCGAGTGGGACAAGGGTCGCGCGATGCACTGGCTGCTGGAAACGCTGCCAGGCTTCCAGGGCACGACCCCGATCTACGTCGGCGACGACCTCACGGACGAGGACGCGTTCGAGGCACTCCCGGCACACGGCATCGGCATCGTGGTGCACGGCGGAGACCACCAGTCGGCAGCCACATACGCCCTCGGGAGCACCGACGAGGTCGCGACCTTCCTCGAGCGGTTGGCCGAGCGCCTCGAGGAGTAGGCTCGGCCTCGACGGCACGAGCGAGACGGAGCGGCGATGACGAACTTCACGACGGGCGTCGAGATGGTCGAGGTGGCGGACGGGGTCTTCGCGCGCCTGCACGAGGGCCTGACCAACGCCGGCATCATCCTCGGTGACGACGGCGTCCTCGTCATCGACTCGCTGCGCGTGCCCTCCTTCGCGCGCGACCTCATCGCCGATGTGCATCGCCTCTCGGACAAGCCGGTGCGCTACGTCATCGACACGCACTCGCACTGGGACCACGCGTGGGGCAACGAGGAGTTCCCGTACTCCATCATCGTGGGGCACGCGAACTGCCGGGCGGAGATGCTCGACCTCGAGCTGACGCAAGCGTGGCGTGAGCGCATCCGTGACCGGCGCGACCCCTGGTCCGAGGAGGCGCAGACGGTCACCGTCACGCCGCCCGCACTCACCTTCGAGGACACGATGCAGATCTGGTTCGGCGGGCGCCGCATCGATCTGCGCTACCTCGGACGAGCGCATACGAGCGGCGACATCTTCATCCACCTGCCGGAGGAGCGTCTGGTCTTCACCGGCGACGTCGCACAGGACGGCGGCGTCCCGTACATGCTCGATGGCTACGTGCGCGAATGGGTCGAGACCGACACACGTCTCGTGGGTCTCGAGGCCGATCGCTTCGTCTCCGGGCACGGCCCGATCGGCGAGGCACCGGCGCTCGCCGAGGCGCGCGACTTCATCACCGCGCTGGCGAGCTCGGCCGAGGCCGCCCTGGCCGAGGGTCGCGACGAGGCGGCCGCCGCCGCTCGCACGGTCGAGGACCTGCGCGAGCGCTTCGGCGGCTGGCGCGGTTTCGACCGTGTCGAGGAGAGTGCCGCCTACGCCTACCGCCAGCTGCGTGCCGGCTGACGAGGCCCGCATGGCGCAGCGCCTAGTCAGCTTCGACATCGACGGCACGCTCGAGATCGGCGACCCGCCCGGCGAGGTGACCCTCGAGTCGGTACGGCGCGCGCTGAGCCTCGGCTACATCGTGGGCAGCTGCTCGGACCGCCCGCTCAGCGTGCAGACGAAGCTCTGGGCCGCGACCGACATCGAGGTGCACTTCACCGTGCTGAAGCAGCACCTCTCCGAGGTCCGCGCCCGCTTCCTCGTCGACCACTACCTGCACATCGGCGACACGCCGATCGACCGCATGATGGCGCTCGACGCCGGATTCGACTTCGTGCACGTCATCGAGGATGACCTCGACGCTGCGCTGCGGGCGCACGGGCTGCGCTAGCGCCTACACGGGCGGGAAGCGCTTCGCGTCCTCGGCGGCGTAGGCGGCGACCGCGTTGTCGGCCCTCGAGGTCTCGGCGAGGCGCGCGGCCAGGCCGGCGACCTCCGCGGCGGGTACAGCGCACGTCATCTCGTCGTTTCGCATGCCCGTCCGCACCCTGGAGAGCTGACAGCCGACGCTCGCGGCCACGATGCCCTGCTCCTTCGCGATCGGGATGATGTGGCACTGCGGCTTGCCCTCGATCCGCAGCCCCGGCAGCGCGTCGTGGAGCACCATCAGCTGGCGGCCGGTGACGCGCAGCATCACCACGTCCGGGTCGTGCGGCGTGTCGGCGAGTGGCCCGTACGTGACGGCCGCCGGCTTTGAGGACACGACGGGGATCTGAGGCACGACGTCCATCGTGACCCAGTTGCACTCGAGGAGCGCCGCGACGTCGGCGTTGCCACCCACCTCCTCGAGCGTCTTCATGCCGTGGGTCAGCGAGCCGACGCTGCAGTTGCCGTGGTCCTCGGGCACCGTCGTGAAGGTCCTCGAGGTGGACTTCATCCAGAAGACACAGCCTGCCGAGACACGGCCCGTGCGCCCGTCGGGCGTCGGCTCCGGCATCGGGTCATCGAAGCGGTCGACGCCCTCGGGGACGGCGTCGTGGAAGGTGATGGCGATGGGCGGGACGTCGGTCCCGAGGCCCTGCTGCAGAGCGCGCGCGTGCGCCGCCCAGTCCTGCGTGGTGGTCGAGGAGGTCATCGAGCGCCTTTCGGGTGCCTGAATGCGAGGTCCCGAGTCTAGCGCCCGCAGCGGGCGAGCCCTCGGTCGGTGCTAGCCTCGCTTCGGGCGGCGAGGAGGGATGCGTAGTGACGGAGCTGAAACGGCGGCGGCTGGGCCGCACCGGCCTGATGGTGACCGAGCTCGGCCTAGGGGCGATGGACACGCCAACCTCGCCTGAGGGAGGCGCCACCCTCGAGGCCGCGATCGCCGGCGGCATCGACTTCGTCGACACCGCGCGCGACTACGCCGGCAGCGAATTCCTCATCGGCGAGGCCGTGCGCGCGCGCGGCAGCGCGCCGTTCCACATCGGCAGCAAGACCTTCAACCACGGCATCGACGGCAGTCAGCGCGATGTCGACCGATCGCTCTCGATGCTCGGCGTCGACCGCATCGACCTCTACCAGCTGCACGACATCTCGACACCCGAGGCCTGGGCTGAGGTCACGGGAGAGAATGGCGCGCTCGAGGGCCTGCAGATCGCGCGCTATCGCGAGCTCATCGGGTTCATCGGCGTCTCGTGCCACAACAACGAGGTCGCCGAGCTGGCGATCCGCTCGGGCGAGTTCGACACCATCATGCTCGAATACTCGGCCTTCTTCACGGAGACGGCCGACCTCATCGACCTCGCGGCCGCGAACGACATCGGCGTCATCGTGATGCGGCCCCTCGGTGGGTCCGGCCGCACCTCGGCGATGCGCGGCCGGCTGGCGGACGGCTACGACGGGCCGCTCACCGCGCCGAATCTGCTGCGCTACGTCCTCTCGAATCCCGCCGTCTCCGTCGCGATCCCCGGCGCGCGCTACCCTTCGCGCATCAAGGACAACGTCGAGACCGCCTCGACGTACGAGCCGATGAGCGATGCGGAGCGCCGTGAGCTCGAGGCCGAGGCGGCGCGCTACTACTACTAGTCGCGATCTGGCTGGACAGGAGACCTCGATGGCCGACTCCCCCTCGGAGACCTTCCGTCGCTGGGCCGCCGCGAACGTCAGCGGTGACGCCGAGGCGTGGGCCTCAGTCGTGGACGACGGCTTCACCTACGTCCACAGCCGTTCCAACCTCGAGACGAAGCCCGAGATGGTCGAGGCGTTCAAGAACGGCCGCCGCTACGGCGGTTGGGACATCCAGGAGATGACCGAGCGGACCTACCCAGGCTGCGCCATCCTCAACGGCATCGCGTACCTGCAGCCGTCGCGCGCCGATGCGCCTCGCCTCGATCTGCGCTTCACGGCCACGCTCGTGCCCGCCGGGGACGGCTGGCAACTGGCGGCCATGCAGACGACGAGGCTGCAGGACTAGCGACCTCGATGGCCGCCCCTCGCTAGAACGGCCAGAGGCGCGCGATCGTCTCGGTGCGATCCAGGTTGATGACGTGGGTCAGCAGCTCGTCCTGGAACTTGTAGAGGAAGACGATCGCCCAGATCGCCACGATGTGACGCTGGTAGAACGCCGGCGCGTCCTGCTTCTTCAAGACCCGGATCGTGGCGTAGCCGAGGAACATCGGCTCGAGGAAGTTCGGGAACAGGAAGAAGACGAACTCGTTCTGCGTAATGAAGAATAGCGCCTGCCCCACGGTGCGAATCGCAAAGAACACCACGAGCCACCGGAACATCGGCCAGCGCCGCGAGGCGAGCACCATGAAGATGTACGTGACGTAGTCCGCCGACTTGTCGATGTTCTGGTAGACGGGATCTGAGAGCCCGAGCGGGATCAGCAGGTCGCCGTCGACGGCATCGAGGACGAAGTTCGCCCAGCCGGCCCCGAACGGGAACCACACCAGCAGCACGGGCAGCCCGTACTTCGCCGCAACGATGAGCGCGATCAGGAGCCCGTCGAGCATCGAACACACCTCGCCGCCCGCCCGCGGTCGCTGGCAACGTAGGCCCGCGCCGAGGCGACAACAATGGCCGCGGTCAATGCTTCGTTAGAATGCGCGGGCATCGAGACGGTTCGTCATCGACGGGCATCGAGGGTGGAGGCGACACGTGACCTGGGAACCGGAGATCGAGGAGATCGCCTCGCGCACGGCGCGCGCGCTGCAGATGGGCGGCGCCGAGCGCGTTCAGGATCAGCACGACCGCGGCAAGCTCACCGTTCGTGAGCGCATCGACGGCATCCTCGACGAAGGCTCGTTCCAGGAGCGCGGGGTCCTCGCCGGCAGCGGCGAGTACGACGACGACGGCCACCTCACCGAGTTCATGCCCGCGCCCTTCGTCATGGGGGTCGGCGACATCGAAGGGCGGCCGGTCGTCGTCGGTGGCGGCGACTACACCTCGAGGGCGCGCCCGTCCTCGGGACGCGAGGTGTCGAAGAGCGCGGTCGCCGAGCGCATGGCCCTCGACCTGCGCCTCCCCCTCGTGCGGCTCATCGACGGCTTCGGCGCCGACGTGCGCGCCATCGAGGCCATCGGGCGCACCTATATCCCCGCCAACCCCCAGTTCGAGGTCGTGGCGGCCCTGATGGGCGAGGTGCCCGTCGTCTCGATCGCCCTCGGCGCCGTGGCGGGCTGGCCGGCGGCTGCCGTTGCGGCCAGCCACTTCTCGGTGATGGTGCAGGAGATCTCGCAGGTCTTCGCGGCCGGCCCGCCGGTCGTCTCGCGGGCCCTCGGTCACCCCATCGAAAAGGAGGAGCTCGGCGGCGTGCAGGTCCACGCCCGAGGCAGTGGGGTCGTCGACAACGAGGCCGCTTCGGAAGCCGAGGCCTTCGAGCACGCCCGCCGCTTCCTTTCGTACCTCCCCGGCAACGTGCACGAGCTGCCGCCCGTCCTTGCGAGCGACGACCCGGCCGACCGCGCCGACGAGGAGCTGTTGTCGCTCATCCCTCGGGACCGGCGCCGGCCGTACAACGTGCGCAGGATGATCGAGCACATCGTCGACCGCAGCTCGATGTTCGAGATCGGGCGCGGCTACGGGCGCGCGCAGGTCACGGCGTTCGCGCGCCTTGATGGCCGCCCGGTCGGCGTGCTGGCGAACGACCCGATGATCCACGGCGGCGCGACGGACGCCGACTCGGCACAGAAGCTCGAGAAGTTCGTCGACCTCTGCGACACATTCCATCTGCCGGTCGCGAACTTCGTCGACAACCCGGGCTTTATGATCGGCCACGGTGCGGAGTCGGCCGGGACCTTGAAGCAGGGCGTGCGTGCGATCACAGCGATCTACCAGGCGCGCGTGCCGTGGGCGACCGTCGTCGTGCGGCGCGTCTACGGTGTCGCCGGCGCGGGGCACCAGGACCACTCGAGGTACAACTACCGCATCACCTGGCCCTCGGGAGAGTGGGGCTCGATCCCCATCGAGGGCGGCGTGATGGCGGCGTACCGACGCCAGATCGAGGCGGCGGACGACCCAGAGGCCTACCGCGCCGACCTCGAGCGGCGGCTCGTGCAGATGCGTTCACCGTTCCGCACCGCCGAGTCGTTCAACGCCGAGGACATCGTGGACCCGCGCCAGACGCGGCCCCTGCTCTGCAAGTGGGTGCAGCTCGCCTACCGAGTGCTTCCGCCGCTGGCGGGCCCGACCGCGCGCCACATGCGCCCGTAAACGAGCAAACGAGGAGCCCCGATGAAGTTCGGAACCGGATTCGCGCTGCGCGCTGCCGAGGACGCCTCGGCGCTGCGCGCGACGGCGCAGGCCTACGACGAGGCGGGGCTCGACTTCGTCTCGATCGGCGGCCACCTGCTCTCGGCCGAGGCCGGGCGCTTCGCAGACCGCCCAACGATGACGTACGCGGGACCGTTCCACGAGCCGTTCGTGCTGTTCTCGCATCTGGCCGCCGTGACCTCGAGGCTGCACTTCCGCACCTCGATCCTCATCCTGCCGCTTCTGCCGACGGCGGCAGTCGCGGCGCAGGCGGCCGAGCTGGCGATCCTCAGCGGTGGCCGCCTCGAACTCGGTCTTGGACTGAGCTGGAACGAGGTGGAGTACGCCGCTCTCGGCCAGAACCCGAGGACGCGAGGCCAACGCATGGACGAACAGCTCGAGGTGCTCCAGCGCCTCTGGACGGAGCCCTTCGTCGAGTACGAGGGACGCTGGCACCACTTCGATCGCGTCGGCCTCAACCGTACGGTGCCGAAGATCCCCATCTGGATCGGCTCCACGACTGACGAGCGCGCGCTCCGACGCGCCGCCCGCTTCGCCGACGGCTGGCTGCCGATGGGCATGCCCACCGACGAGACACTGTCGCAACTCCGAGGCTGGGTGGCCGAGGCCGGTCGCGACCCCTCGACGTTCGGGCTGACGCTCCGGCTCGCGCTCGGAGACGAGCCATCGGAGTGGGTCGCCGAGGCGCGACGGCTCGAGGCGATGGGCGCGACCCACCTCGGGCTGGCGGCCGCGCCGGACCTCGCACCTGCCGAGGCGCAGGCGCGCATCGTCGAGGCGGTGGGGGTGCTCCGAGGGGAGCTCGGATAGCCGGGGCCCGCTACCAGCCGTCGACGAACGAGCGCTTCTTGCCCTCCCGGGGCATGGGCGGCTTCGCGGCCTTGAGGGTGTTCGCCACCCAGGCGCGCGACTCGGCGGGGTCGATGACGTCGTCGATGCCAAAGCGGGTGGCCTGGTTGAGCGCGCGGCCTCGGCGGTATGCCTCGGCGACCATCTGCTCGTAGCGCTCGCGGCGCTCATCCCCGTCCTCGATGGCCGCCAGCTCGTTGCGATAGCCGAGTTTCACCGAGCCCTCGAGGCCCATGCCACCGAACTCGCCGGTCGGCCACGAGACCGTGAACGCGGGCTCCTTGTACGAGCCCCCGGCCATCGCGATCGCACCGAGGCCGTATGCCTTGCGCAGGATGATCGTCATGAACGTCGTGTCGAGGTTCGCGCCGACGAGGAACAGCCGGTTGGCGTGCCGCACGAGGGCGGTCTTCTCCACCTCGGGACCGACCATGATGCCGGGCGTGTCGCACAGGAAGAGCACCGGCACATCGAAGGCGTCGCACAGCTGGAGGAAGCGCGCCGCCTTGTCGGCGCCGTCGGAGTCGATGGCGCCACCGAGGTGCGTCGGGTTGTTGGCGACGACCCCGAGCGGGTAGCCCTCGACGCGCAGCAGCGACGTCACCATCCCGATGCCGAACTCGCGCCGGATCTCGAGTACTGAACCGACGTCGGCCAGCGTCTCGATGACGCGGCGAATGTCGTACACGCGCAGGCGGTTCTCCGGGATGATGCGGCGCATCTCGCGCTGCTCGGGCGCCTCCCAGTCCTCGACGCGGCCCTGGAAGTACGAGAGGTACTGCTTCGTCACGGCGACAGCCTCGGCCTCGTCCTCGACGAGGATGTCGACGACGCCGTTCGGCACCTGGATGTCCATCGTGCCGATCTCCTCGGGCGCGAAGACGCCGAGGCCGCCGCCCTCGATCATCGCCGGCCCGCCCATGCCGATGTTCGAGTCCTTCGTCGCGATGATGAGGTCGCAGCAACCGAGCAGCGAGGCGTTGCCGGCGAAACAGCGCCCGGTGGTGATGCCCACCATCGGCACGAGGCCGCTCAGCGTCGCGAACTGCGAGAACGTCCTCGTGAGGCCGTCTGTGTTGTCGGTGTCGCCGGGCCGCCCGCCGCCGCCTTCGGCGAAGAGCACCACGGGCAGCTTCGCGTTGCGGGCGACCTGAATCATGCGGTCGGTCTTCGCGTGGTTGCGGTTGCCCTGCGTGCCTGCGAAGACGGTGTAGTCGTAGGCGATCGTGGCGACTCGGTTGACCGGGTCCGGGAAGCGATCACCGTTCACGCTGCCGACCGCGGTGATCATGCCGTCACGGGGCGACTTCTCGATCAGCTCCTCGAGGGAGCGGCGACGCGCCTGTGCCGCAAGCACGACCGGTCCGTACTCGATGACGGTCCCCTCATCGAAGAGGTCGTCGACGTTCTCCTCGACGGTGCGCTGGCCTCGGGAGTGGCGGCGCTCCACTGAGTCAGGACGATTCGCGTCGTGGGTCGTGTCGCGACGCTCGACGATCTCCGCGAGGTCGGGCCTGATGTAGTCGAGGTCCACCTCCTCGATGGCCTCGAGGTCGCCCGCCTCCACCTCGCGCTCCTCGATCGCGAGGAGGGCGCCACCCTCCCAGACGGTGTCGCCGACTGAGACCTCGAGGCGCACGACGGCGCCACCGACCTGTGCGCGCACCTCGTGCTCCATCTTCATCGCCTCCATGACGACGAGGAGCTGCCCCGCGCGGACGAGGTCGCCCTGCGCCACCTCGACCGAGACGATGGTGCCCTGCAGCGGCGCCGTCGCGACGTGCGCGCCATCGAGGGCAGGCGCGGCGACACCTCGAGCGGCAGCCCGCGGTGCGGGAGCCGCCTCGCGGCCGTAGGTGAGCACCGCGAGCGGGTCGGCGGCATCGACGCGTGCACCGGCCCGTCGAGGCGCCTCGGACCCCGCGGGCGCCTCGGCCGGCGAGGCTACCACGGGCATCGAGGCGGCGGCGGCCGTCAGCACGCCCAGGTGTTCGTCGATGAAGCGCGTCGTGACGCCGCCGCCCTGGACCTCGTCGTGCTCGATGAGCGCACGTAGGAACGGGATGTTCGTGCTCACGCCCTCGATGCGGAACTCGGCGAGGGCGCGGTCCGCGCGCGCCAGCGCGTCCTCGAAGCGCCCGCTCGAGGCGTGGGCGATGACCTTCGCCAGCAGCGAGTCGTAGCGCGGGCTCGTGGCGTAGCCGGCGTACCCGTAAGCGTCCGTGCGCACGCCGCGACCCGAGGGCGCCTCGAAGGCGGCGAGCGTGCCGCCGGACGGCACGACCGAGCCGTCCTCGCGCATCGTCTCCATGTTCACGCGCGCCTGCACCGCAAAGCCGCTGGGCGGTGGCACGTGGTCGCCGTCGAGCCCGAGTTCGGCGAGCGTCGCGCCGCTCGCCAGCCGCAGCTGCAGCTGCACGAGGTCGACGCCCGTCACCTCCTCGGTGACGGTGTGCTCGACCTGGAGGCGAGCGTTCGCCTCGATGAAGGCGAAGGTGGCGTCGTCACCGTCGCTCGAGGAGTCAACGAGGAACTCGAACGTCCCGAGGTTCTGATACTCCGTCGCCGAGGCCAGGCGCACCGCCGCCTCGATGATGCGATCGCGCACCGGAGCGGCGAGCGCCGGCGCAGGCGCGATCTCGATGAGCTTCTGGTGTCGACGCTGGAGGCTGCAGTCACGCTCCCAGAAGTGCGTGACCGCGCCCGAAGCGTCACCGGCAACCTGCACCTCGATGTGCCGCGCTCGAGGCAGGAACTGCTCGACGTAGACGGCGGGGTTGCCGAAGGCCGCCTGCGCCTCGGACGAGGCCCGCGCGTACGCCTCGTCGAGGTCGGCGGGGTCCGCGACCACACGCACCCCGCGCCCACCACCGCCGGCGACCGCCTTCACAATCATCGCCTGACCCGCGGGCAGATCCGCGAGAAACACCCGCGCCGTCTCGAGGTCGGTCGCCTCGGCCGTGCCCGCCAGCAAGGGGATGCCGTGCTGGGTAGCGGCCGCGCGAGCGCGCACCTTGTCGCCAAACAGCTCGAGGGTCTCCGCACGCGGTCCGACGAAGACGATTCCGGCCTCGGCGCATGCGCGCGCGAGGGCGGCGTTCTCGCTCAGGAAGCCGTAACCGGGGTGCAACGCGTCGCATCCGGCGTCGAGCGCAGCGGCGACGACGGCATCGACATCGAGGTAGGCGCGAGCGCCGGTACCGGGCAGGCGGACGGCGGTGTCGGCGCGGCGCGTATGCAGCGATGCCGCATCGTCCTCGGGCGCCACGGCGACGGTCTCGATGCCCAGCTCGGCGGCGGCGCGCATGATGCGGATGGCGATCTCGCCGCGATTGGCGACGAGCAGCTTCTGGATCACGGGCACCCCTCCCGGCACGTCACGTCGAGGTCTCGGCGAGGCGCCAGCATCGCCGATTCAGACGCGCGTTGCCACCGAAGCGCCGCGAAGCCAGGAACGAGAGCCGAGGCGGGCGCGAGAGCTCGCTACTGCGCGGTGACGAAGGCGGGCTCGAGCACCGGTTCGAGCACCTCGCGGCTGCGGCGGATGCGCCGCACCTCGAGGCCCGCGAAGAGCAGCAGGCCGAGCACCGCGATCAGCGCCATCGAAGCGCGGGGACCCGCCGTGCCGGTCATCGCGCCTGCGGCCATCAGCGGGGCAATCGTGAGCACATCGGTGAGCGCGCTCTGGGTCGCGAAGATGCGCCCCTGCGTGCCGGCTGGGGCCGTCTCCGACAGGATGGTGCGCGCTCCCACCGGCGCGATGCTGGTGCAGAGGCCGAGCATCAGCGCGGCCAGCGCCGCCACCACCATGCCGAGGTCCATCGAGTACGTCGCGTGCGTCAGCACGCCGATGCGACTCAGCTCCGCAGCCTCGATGAGCAGCGCCGCGAGCCCCACGAGGGCGAGCATCGAGCCGATCGAGACGACGAGGACGGCGCGCAGCGCGTGCGGCGCGCGCACCGAGGTGAGCGCGCGACCGCTCCAGGTCAGGCCCACCAGGGCGCCGAGAGCACCCAGACCGGCCACCACGCCGACCTCGATGGGCGAGAGCCCCAGGTCGTCGCGGAAGTAGACGGGAAGGGCGACCGCGAGCGACTTCGTCGCGATCTCGGCGAAGGTGAGGAGGGCAGCGGCGTATGCGGCATCGTGCTCGCGACGGAGGTAGCCGAGCGTGTCGGCCCAGGCGAGCGGCGAACGTCGTCGCACGGCGGCCGGGAGTACCGGCAGTCGCCACGCGAGGAATCCCGAGATGCCGACGACGAGGACGTACGTGGCGGCCGCGCCCGCAATCATCAGCGGGACCCCGCCCACGCGATGGAGCAGGGGCGCGAGAAGCAGCATGCCCGCGCCCTGACAGCCGTACTGGAGGGCGATCAGCGTCGCGTGCGCAGCGCCGGCGCCTCGCTGGGTCAGGGTCCGCACGAGTGCGAGCTCCGAGGGCGAGAAGACCTGCGACACCATCGAGTACGCCAGAGCCAGCAGCGGCCCGAGCTCCGCACGGCCGATCGTGGCGGCCGCAGCGACGATGACGAGGAAGCGCAGGACCGCGCCCACGAAGAGGGCACGCGGCGCTCCGATGCGATCGATGAGGATGCCGGACGGCACGCCAACGAGGATCGAGCCGCCCGCCAGCGCGACGAGCGTCGCGCTCATCCCAATGGCGCTCGTGTCGGCTCCGCCTCCGAGCAGCACGAGAACGGCCAGAAAGAGGCCCTGGCCTACCTGGCTGGAGCCTCGCGATGCGAAGAAGGCGTACTTCAGAACGGAACCTCGTTTCGTCGCGTGTCTGTGGTCCGCGACAGCCTCACTGTGACACATCGGGCGAGGCCTGCCCAGAGGCGTGAGTCCCGAGGTCTCAGGACCCCTTGATCAGCAGCGATCCGCGCGGCACGCTCAGACTCGACGTTGAATCTACGTCTATTGTCGTCCTCGGAGCCTTCCATCCGCAGGAGCGCCCCCTTCGGCGACGCAGCCAGACAGGCAGACATGGCGAAATCCGACGTCCTGCTCGTCGCTCATCGCGCCGGCAACGACCTGCACGCGTTGCGGACCGCCGAGGAGGCAGGCGTCGACCTCGTCGAGGCCGATGTGTGGTGGTGGCGCGGCCGCCTCGAGGTCCGTCACTCGAAGACGATGGGGCGCATCCCACTGCTGTGGGATCGGTGGTCGCTCGAGCGCGGCTGGAAGCCGCGCCTCACGTTCGACGCGCTGGTGCGGGCGTCGCACCCGCAGACGGAGCTGATGATCGACCTCAAGGGTGCGCACCCGGAGCTGTCCCGCCTCGTGATGGACACGATGGAGCACGAGGCGCCGGGACGCGCGTACTGCGTGTCTTCGCAGTGGTGGCAGCAGCTCGAGCCGTTCGAAGCCGTCGAGGCGGCGCGCGTCGTCTACTCGGTCGGAAACGACCGCATGCGCCAGGACCTCGAGACGCGCCTCACCGGACGGGTTGCCGATGGAATCGCCATCCACCAGCGCCTGCTCTCACCGGAACGCGTCGAGCGATTACGCGAGCTCGCCTCGACGGTCTTCAGCTGGCCGATCAACGACCGGCGGCGCTTCGATGAGCTCGTCTCGTGGGGCGTCAACGGCATCATCTCCGACCGCTATTCGAGGATGATCGACTCCGGACGCCGAACCTCGCCGTAGCGGAGAAGGCACGAGTCGTCGCCGAAGCTCGAGACGTCGCGCCTCGGGCAGCCGCTCCCAGCGCTTCACGGTCCACAGCGCGAACAGGGCAAGGCTCGCCCCCGCGACGATGTCGACGAGGAAGTGATTCGCGGTCGAGACCGCGGCGAAGGCCATCGCGAACGGCGACAGCCAACCGATGACGCGTGGCGCCCACCCGCGGATATTGTGCGCCAGTGCAATGCCGATCAGCAGGTTCCAGCCCACGTGCAGACTGGGCATCGCCGCGTACTGGTTCGTGAGCGCCGGCGGCTGCAGCACGCGGTACGAATCGGAGCGTGCCGTCACCGTGTCGATCAGCCCGGGCTCGGCCAGTCGAGGTGGGGCTGTCGGGAAGAGGAAGAACACCGCGAGACCGATCGCGCCCGACAACAGGAACGCATGCTTGTAGCGCGAGAACGCCTCGGGCGCGTGCCAGAACAGCCAGATCGCGACACCGAGGATCAGCGGCCAGTGCCCCCAGATATAGATCCAGTTGGCGATCGAGGTCGCGATGTCGGAGCGCGTGATGAGGTCGTTCAGCCACTGCTCGATGTATATGCCGAGATCGCGCTCGAAGTCTGCGAGGGCTCGGCCGCGCGCAATCGCCTGCGCCGGATCGGCCTGGGTGGCACCGCGGATCAGGAAGTACGCCAGCCAGGCCGGCGCGATCACGGCCACCTCCGAGAGGAAGTGCGCACGCCGCCCCGTCTCGAGGGCCCAGACGGCGATGGTGATGACGACCGCGACGGCGAGTGCAGCGCCGATCGGCAGGAAGACATGGGGATCGGTGATGAATGCCGGCATCGACCTCGGTACCCGTCGTTCGGAGCTTCGTCGACGCTTCGGCCGCCGCTGAGGGCCGAAGGTCACGCGGACAGGCTTTCGTCCGGTGCGCCAGAGTGCGCTGGTCCGTGTGGCCGCCCGCTGCTCAGTCTACTGTCGGGCGGGAAGGTGGCCGACGAAGTGACGCTGGCATGACCGAAGACCGCACGGGACCGCCGAACCCCGGCCTGACCCACGCCGAGGCGGCGATGCGCGTCACGCAGGGGCGCGTGAACGTCGATACCAGTCGACGCCGCACCGACGGCGACGTCATCCGCGCGAACGCGCTGAGCTACTTCAACGTCGTGCTCGCGGCGCTCATCCTCGCACTCCTCGGCGCAGGCGAGTTTCGCGACGGCCTGTTCGTCGGGGGTGTCGTGGCCGCGAACGTCGTCATCGCGACGCTCCAGGAGCTGCAGGCCACCCATCGACTGCGCGACCTCCGCGCCCTCACCGCGCCGACGGCCTGCGTCGTGCGTGAGGGCGACGAGGTCGTGATCGCCGCGACCGACGTCGTCGAGGGCGACCTCGTGCATCTGCGCCCCGGCGACCAGGTTGTCGCGGACGGCCCGATCGTCGCGAGCGAGGCCGAGATCGACGAGGCGCTGCTGACCGGTGAGTCGGTCCCCGTGCGTCGAGGACGCGGCGACCAGCTGCGTTCAGGGAGCTTCTGCACCGCGGGCGACGCCTACTACCGCGCGTACGCGGTCGGCCCGAACGCCTACGCCGTGCAGCTCACCACCGAGGCGCGCACGCGCGTCCGCACGCTGTCCCCGCTCATGCTGCGGTTCCGTCGTCTGCTCCGCGTGCTCCTCATCGCGACCGGGCTGCTGGCGAGCGTGCTCTTCATCCAGTTCAACATGCTGGACCGCGGATTCGCCGAGTCGCTCAAGGCGACCGTGACCACCGTGACCACCGTCGTGCCGGTCGGTCTGCTGCTCGCGATGACCGTCGTGAACACCGTCGGCGCCCTCCGCGTCTCGCGCTCGGGCGCCATCGTGCAGGACATCAACGCCGTCGAGGCGCTGAACTACGTCGATGTCGTCGCGCTCGACAAGACCGGCACCATCACCTCGAACCGACTCGTCGTCGATGAACTGACGTGGACGTCGGGCGACGAGTCGATGCTGCCGTGGATCGGCGCCTTCGTACACGCGGCCGCCGAGGACAGTCGCACCGCCGAGGCACTCGCGAGCGCCCTCCCGGCTACGGACGGCATCGACCTCGGGGAGCGCGTGCCGTTCAGCTCAGCGCGACGCTGGAGCGCCGCCGAGCTCCGTCGTGGCCCTGAACGACATGTGCTCGTGCTCGGCGCGCCGGACGTCCTGCTCGAGGGCGGCGAATCGAGCCTCGAGCTGCGCGACGCCTACGCCGAGGCCGCGCATGGCGGCCTGCGCGGCGTCGTCTTCGCCGAGGCCTCCGTGCTCCCCGCCGACGACGAGGCGCCACGCGGACTCCGACCGCTGGTCCTCGTGACCCTGCGCGACGAGCTCCGGTCCGAGGCACGCGAAGCCTTCGCGCTGATGGATCAGCTCGAGGTGTCGCCGAAGGTGATCTCCGGCGACCACCCCGACACCGTCGCCGCGCTCCTCACGCAGCTGGGGGTGGAAGGTCCCCTGGAGGCCGTCTCCGGCAGTGAGCTCGAGCACATGAGCGACGACGCACTCGACGACGCGGTGGAGCGTCACACCGTCTTCGGTCGCATCACCCCCGCCCTGAAGTCGCGTCTTGTCGACGCGCTGCAGCGTCGAGGGCACTTCGTCGCGATGGTCGGCGATGGCAGCAACGACGTGCCGGCGCTGATGAGCGCCGACGTCGCCGTCGCGATGGCGTCCGGCACGGTGACCGCCCGAGCGGTGGCCGACATCGTGCTGCTCGAGGACTCGTTCGCCGCCCTGATTCGAGGCACACGCGAGGCGACGTTCGTCCTCGGCAACACGGCGCGGCTCAGCAAGCTCTTCGTCGCGAAGAGCGTCTACGCGTTCGTGCTCATCCTCGCGACGAACATGCTCGGCCTCGAGTTCCCGTTCCTGCCTCGACAGGGCGGCGTGGTCTCTGCGCTGACGCTCGGGATTCCTGCGATCTTCATCGCCATCGGCGTTCCGCCACACCGCGTCCGCTCCGACTTCACGCCCGATGTGCTGCGCTTCGCCCTGCCCGCCGGGCTCGCGCTGGCGACCGTCGCGATGCTGGCGCAGTTCGTGACCGAGGGGCTGCTCGGACGCCCCATCGAGGAAGCGCGCACGCTCGTCTCGCTGACGATCGTCGTCACCGGGCTCGCCTTCGTCGTCGAAGTGCTCGGCCTCGAGGCGGCGGACTGGCGCCGGCCGTGGCGCCCCCTCGGCACGCTCTTGCTGGCCGGGGCGCTGCTCGGCGTGCTGGCAATCACGATGGCGGTCGGCCCCATCCGAAGCTTCTTCGCCTTCACTGAGGCCGAGGCCGGCGCATGGGTCGTGGTTGTCGCCGCCTCGGCGGTCGCGCTCGGCGGCCAGTACGTCCTCTCGAGGTACTGGCGTGAGATCATCGACTTCCTCGTGGCCGCCCCCGCACCCGAAGACGTGGCCCGAGGCCGCAGCCTCTAACGCGAGCCCGGCGACGGGTGGGTCACGAAGTGTGTTCGGAACCGAGTTGTGCGCCCGGTGCTTCCGACCGCGTCGCGTGCCGCCAGCGCAGCGTGCGCAGCATGATCAGGATGGCGGCGAAGCCGATCGCGGCATTGAAGGCAGTGAGCACGAGGTTCATCCCGACGCTGAAGCTGAGCAGCGCCGTCCTCGACACCGGCACGCCTCGGAAGACGTAGACCAGCAGCCCCTGCTGCGTCCCCATGCCGCCCGGCGTCGCCGGCAGCACCGTCGAAGCACTCTGCACCGCGATCACGAGGAGCGCGTTCCCGAGCGTCGCCGGCACATCGAAGGCGAGCAGGAAGCAGTAGATCGCTGCGACCCGGCAGAGCCACCCCACGGCCTGCAACGCGGCGACGTGCGTCACGTACCGGCTCGGCCGCTCGAAGATCGCGAAGCCCTGCGACACCCGATCCCAGAAGTGCTGCACGCGGCGTGCACCGTAGGTCACGGCGCCGATCGCCACGGCGACGCCGAGCGCCGCGAAGCTCAGTGACCACGCCGGATGGTTCAGGAGCCAGTTCCAGTCGATGGTCGGCAGCCGCGAGAGTGTGTCGAGACTGGGCGCCACCCCCTGCGTGAGCGCCCAGATCATGATCCCGCCCACAACGAAGAAGTCGAACAGCGTCTCAGGCACGAGCGACGCGGCCACCGTCGAGTACGTGCTGCCCTCGACGCCCCGCTTCGCGAGCACGATCTTGAGGATGTCGCCGCCGCGCGCCGGCACGATCGAGTTCACGCCGATGCCGGCGATGTAGGCGCCGAACGTGCCTCGATACGGCACGTACGAGTCGGGGTACGCGGCACGCAGGATGTTTCGCCAGGCCTGCGCGCGAACCATGAACCGTACGAGGTGGATCGCCAGTCCGAGAGCGAGCGTCATCCACTCGATCGCCGAGAGGTAATCGAGGAACGCATCGAGGGCCGCGGTGAACTGACTCACCCCTCGACGATACGTCATCGAGGGCGGGCGCTCGTCGGGGTTCACGAGGAGCCGGACGCGTCTCGAGGCGGCCTCGGTTAGACTCGCGGTGGGGGCGTAGCTCAACGGCAGAGCAGCGGGCTTTTAACCCGTCGGTTTGGAGTTCGAATCTCCACGCCCCTACCAGAGACCGCTTCGCGCATCGACCACTGCGTGGCGTGCGCGGGGATTTAACGCGACGTTCATTGACTCAACATCCGTTGAGTTACATGATTCCCGCGTGGAACACGATGCAGCCCAGACCCCTATCGAGCGACGTGCACAGCTGCACGCCGCCCTCGGTGACCGCCATCGACTCGCGATCGTCGAGGCGCTGACGCTGGGCGACTGCTCGCCGTCGGATCTGGCGAGCGACCTCGGCATTCGCTCGAACCTGCTGGCGCACCACCTTCAGGTCCTCGGCGACGTCGGGCTCATCGAGACCGTGCGCTCCTCGGGCGACGGCCGGCGTCGTTACGTCACCTTGCGGCCACGAGCGCTCGAAGAGCTGCGCCTGCCTGTGGCGCCATTTCGGCCCTCGCTGGTGCTCTTTGTTTGCTCCGCGAACTCGGCGCGGTCGCCGATCGCGGCGGCACTGTGGCGGCGATCGGGCCGCGAGGCGGTCTCGGCCGGCACGCACCCGGCAGCGCGCATCCACCCGCTCGCCGTCGCCGCAGCCGCTCGCCACGGTCTCGACATCGCAAACGAGAAGCCGAGGGCGCTCGAGACGCTCGAGGTCGAGCCCGACCTCGTCGTCACCGTCTGCGACGAGGCCAACGAGGAGCTGGGCACTCTCGAGAGCACGCCTCGCCTGCACTGGTCCGTGCCGGACCCGGTGGCCGGCGGGACGCGCGCCGCCTTCGAGGCAGCGGTCGGCCTCCTGACCGAACGGGTAGAGCGCCTCGCGCGCCGCGAGGCGAGTGACAACGCGGAGGCACGGCAGCCCACGTATGCCGCGAGTCGGAGGACACGACGATGAACGAGACGCATAGCCAGCCGGGGCTGGTGTCCTGGGACGACCTCGGATGGGAGATTCGTCGCGAGGGCGAGGCACTCGTCCGCGAGTACGCAGGCGTCTTCAACCGCGAGACCGTCCAGCGCTTCGTCGCCGAATCGGCACACGCGCTGTCGGACGCCCGCCGGCAGGAATTCGTGCCGCTGTTTGTGCGACGCTTCGCGCGCGAGCGGCTGCGCGACATCGCGATCGGAGAAGGACTGATGTCGAAGGACCGGCCGGAGATCCTGTTCGTCTGCGTCCGCAACGCGGGCCGCTCACAGATGGCCGCGGCCTTCGCCTCGCGCCTCGGTGGCGAGGGCGTGACGGTGCGCTCGGCCGGCTCGATGCCGGGCGACGAGGTGCACCCGGCCGTCGTGCAGGCGATGGACGAGGTCGGCCTCGATCTCAGCCAGGAGTTCCCGAAGCCCCTCACCGACGACGTGGTCAAGGTCGCCGACGTCGTGATCACGATGGGCTGCGGCGACGCGTGCCCCATCTACCCCGGCAAGCGCTACCTCGACTGGGAAGTCGACGACCCCGCCGAGCTCGACATCGAGGGCGTGCGCCGCGTCCGCGCCGACATCGAGGGCCGTGTGAAGACCCTGCTCGCCGAGCTCGGTGTGGCGGTCGCCTAGGTGACGGCCTCGGCGTCGCGCATCTACCTCGCGGAGGTGGTTGGCACGTTCCTCCTCGTGCTGTTCGGGACGGGGTCGGTCGCGGCTGCCGTCCTGACCGGCGCACAGGCGGGCCTGTGGCAGGTGGCGGTCGTCTGGGGCTTCGGTGTCACGCTTGCGATCTACGCCACCGCCTCGATCTCCGGCGCGCACCTCAACCCCGCGGTGACGCTGGCCTTCGCGATCTTCCGAGGCGATGAGTTTCCTCGAGCTCGCGTGCTCCCCTACTGGGGCGCGCAGCTGACCGGCGGCATCCTCGCCGGCCTCGTCATCCTCGCCACCTTCGGGCCGTTCATCGACCGGTTCAACGAGGAGCGCGGCCTCGAGCGAGGCGGCCCCGGCAGCGAGGCCTCAGCGATGGTCTTCGGCGAGTACTTCCCGAACCCTGCCATCTTCGGCACCGACGAGGACGCGCACGACCTCGTCAGTCCCCTCCTGGCAGCCGGCGTCGAGGCGCTGGGGACCGGCATCCTCGTCTTCATGATCTTCGCGCTGACGGATGCGCGGAACGCGGCCCGGCCGCACTGGCTGGCGCCGTTCTTCATCGGCTTCACCGTCGCGGTGCTGATCAGCCTGTTCGCGCCGATCACGCAGGCGGCGTGGAACCCGGCGCGCGACCTCGGGCCGCGCCTCGTCGCGTTCCTCGCGGGCTGGGGTGACGTCGCCATCCCGGGGCCGCGCAACGGCTTCTGGGTCTACATCGTCGGTCCGCTCGTCGGCGGTCCGGTGGGCGCCGCGATCTACGACGCCGTGATCGGCCCGTCGCTCGCCGCTGGGGTCACGACCTCGAGCGCGGCCTCGACGCAGGACGAGGCCGCAAGCTAGTCGACATCGAGGACCGCCTTGCCGGCCACCTGTCGCCCGAAGAGTGCCGCCGAGGCCTCGGCGATGCGCGACCACGAGCCGCGCCAGCCGACGTCCACCTGCAGCCGCCCCGCCTGCATCAGTCGCAGCAGGTACGCGATGTCGGCGCCCGAGTGAGGACCCTTCGTGAACGCCTCGAGGCTGCGCCGCATGCCGGACAGCGAGGTGAACACCGCGTCCTGCTGCGACGTGCGGCCAATGCACTGCACCACGCCACCCTCCGCCAGCAGACCCCAGATCGCGACGAGCTGTGGCCCACCAACGTTGTCGAGGACGAAGTCCACCGGCTGTTCGAGTCCCTCGAGGCCGATCACGACCTCGTTCGCCCCGAGCTCGCGCAGGCCATCACCGCGTGCCGGCGAGCCGACGCTCGCGATGACGTGCGCGCCGGCCAGCGCGGCTAGCTGCACACCGAACCGGCCGACGCCGCCGGCGGCGCTCGTGATCAAGACGCGCTTCCCGAGGAGCGAGCCGCCTCGTCGGAGCGCGCGCAACGCCGTGACGCCGGCGACCGGCAACGTCGAGGCCTCACCGAGGTCGATGTCGTCCGGCACGACCGCGACCTCGTCGACGTTTACTGCTCGACGCTCGGCCCAGCCGCCCTGCGTGCTCATCGTCGTGACCACGCGCGCACCGACGGGCGGACCGCCCTCGGCCGTCTGCGCGACGACGCCCGAGGCGTCCCAGCCCGGCACGAAGCCGGCCGGCCGGGCTCGCGCGCCGTTGAGGTCGCCGAAGTTGAGCGCGAGGTGGTGGCCGGTGACGAGCAGCTGCCCCGGCGCGACCTCGGGCTCGGGCGCTTCGGTCAGGCTCAGCCCGCCTTCGACGTTCGGATCGACGACCAGTGCTCGCATGTGGTGGCTCCTTCGGTTCGGTGCGTGGGGCCGTAGTGTAAATTCTCCAGCGCAACTGGAGGCAACCGATGGCGATGGAACCACTGGTCTCGACCGACTGGCTCGAGGCGCACCTCGAGGACCCCGACCTGCGCGTGCTCGACTGCACCGTCTACCTGCGTCGAGGCGACGACGGACGCACACGCTCTGAGAGCGGGCGCGAGACCTACCTCGAGGGGCATATCCCGGGCGCGGGCTTCGCGGACCTGCCGGGCGACCTCTCCGACCGCACCTCGAGCCTGCGCTTCATGATGCCGCCGGCGGAGCAGTTCGCGGAGGCGATGTCCTCGTACGGCGTCGGCGAGGGCACGCGCGTCGTGCTCTACGACCGCGCCACGAACGCGTGGGCCGCGCGCATCTGGTGGATGCTGCGCGCCTTCGGATTCGATGACGCGGCCGTCCTCAACGGCGGCTGGAAGAAGTGGACCCTCGAGGGGCGCGCGGTCAGCACCGAGGCGGCGAGCGCACCGCCGGCGCAATTCGTCGCCCGGCCTCGAGCCGGCCTGGTCGCTGACCGCAACGACGTGCTGCGCGCCATCGAGAGCGGCGCCTCGTGCGTCGTCAACGCCCTCAGCGAGGAGCAGCATCGAGGCGACGGGCCGAGCACGTATGGCCGCGCGGGCCACATCCCCTCGAGCGTGAACGTCCCTTCGGGCTCGCTCGTCGATCCGGTGACGAACGCCTACCTCCCCCTCGATGAGCTGCGCGCGCGCTTCGAGGCGGTGGGCGCTACGAAGCCGCCCGTGATCACGTACTGCGGGGGCGGCATCGCGGCGAGCAGCGACGCCTTCGTCCTGACGCTCCTCGGCGTCGACCAGGTGGCCGTGTACGACGGTTCGATGTCCGAGTGGGCCGCCGACCCGTCGCTGCCCCTCGAGGTCGGCTAGCCACCGAGGAGGGTCGCGGCACGCCGGCGATCGTGTATCGTCGGCTCGCAGCAGCGAGGGGACCCGCATCGTGACGAGCGCATCCGAGGCTCGGGCCGTACCGGCCGCCGACTTCTATCGAGCGATGGTCGACGCGGGCATCACCGACGTCGTCGCGGTGCCCGACACGCACGTCCGCTCACTGATCACGCTGCTGCTCGACTCCTCTGAGATCCGCTTCATCCAGGCCGCCACCGAGGACGAGGCGATCACGCTGGCGGCCGGCCTGATGGTCGGCGGCCGCAAGCCGCTGGTGCAGATTCAGCACGCGGGCCTGTACGCCGGCGTGAACCACCTTCGAGGCGTCGCGATGGACGGCGCCTTCCCGATGGTCTTCATGATCGGCCTGCTCGGGCGGGACCCGGCGCGCGCGCCACGCGAGCACTTCGAGTCGCTCGTGCGCTACGCCGAGCCGATCCTCGACGCCCTGGAGATCCCGCACCACCTCATCGACGGGCCGGAGGGCGTCGGCCTGCTGGCCACCGCGTACGAGGAAGCCGAGGCGCGACGTGGCCCGGTCGCCATCCTCGTGGGCGAGCAGACGAGCTAGGAGGCTGCCATGACGCCCGGAGCGCCCTCGAGGATGTCGCTCAACTCGGCGCTGGACGTACTCGCGCGGCGCCGCGAGGACCAGGTGGTTGTCTCGACGATGACGGTGATGGCGCCGTGGGGCGAGCGCGCCGGCAACGAGCGCGACCTGCGCTGCGTGGGCTTCATGGGCGGCTCGTCGACGCTCGGCCTCGGTGTGGCGCTCGCGAAGCCGGATGTGCCCGTGTGGGTGCTCGACGGAGACGGCTCGCTCGCGATGCAGCTCGGCTCGCTGCTGACGATCGCGAACGCCGCGCCTCGGCGGTTCCTCCACGTCGTCTTCCACAACGGCGTCTACGACACGAGCGGGGCGCAGCCGGTGCTCGCCGACGCCTCGATGTCGTTCGCGAAGCTCGCGGAGGGCGCCGGCTACGCACGCGCCGCGCGCTTCGAGGACGCCGAGACCTTCGATGCCGCGCTCGACGAGCTCCTCGAGGTGGATGGCCCCGTTCTGGTGGAGCTGATGACCCAACCTTCGGGAATCGGCTATCAGCGGCGCCCCGCGGCGACGGCCGAGACCGTTCCCGCGTTCGCCCTCAACTGGCCCGCGGTCCGCGACTCGCTCGCCGGGGCCTAGCACTCACAGGAGCGACGTCCCGAGCTCGAGGCGGTCAGCGCCCCGTGCAGTGGTGCGCGCTGAGCGTGTGACGCAGTGCGCGCAACCGGCGCTCGAGGCGTGGGGCGGAACTGCTGCCGGATGCGGCCGACTGGAACAGGCTGGCCTCGAGGACCTCGATGGCCTGCTCGCCCTCGCTGCAGAAGTAGCAGGCCGCGCTCGTGCTCGTGACCATGGCTGTGCCCCTTCCACGTCGACCTTCGGACTACCCGTCGCAACTGTAGATTCGCGATCGCGCGTTTCGAGAAGATGTCGGACGTGTTGCCACCCCGGGAAATCGAAGTGAAGGGCCAACGCGGCTCTCCACCTCGAATCGTGGGACACTGCCGCCATGCCAAGCGCCGCCGAGGTCACCATCGAGGACATCGAAGCGGCGCATCGTCGCCTCGAGAGCCTCGTGCGGCTGACGCCCGTCTGGCCGAGCGTCGAGCTCTCCGAGCCCGCGAGCCCCGTCCTGCTGAAGCTTGAGAACCTGCAGCGCACCGGCTCGTTCAAGGTGCGAGGCGCACACAACATGCTGGGCGCACAGGACCCGGCGCCGGAGCGCGTGGTCGCTGCGAGCGCCGGCAACCACGCGCAGGGAGTAGCCCTGGCGGCAACCCAGCGCGGCATCGCCTCCACCGTGGTGATGCCCGCCACGGCGCCGCTGGCGAAGCGTCGCGCTACCGCTGCCTACGGCGCGGACATCGAGCTCGTCGACGGCCCGCTCTCGGCGGCCCTCGAACGCGCGCGCGAGCTCTCGCGTTCCAACGGTTGGCTCTTCGTGCCACCGTTCGACGCGCCCGAGGTCGTGGCGGGCCAGGGCACCCTCGGCCTCGAGCTCATCGAGCAGGTGCCCGACCTCGAGACCGTGCTCGTGCCGGCAGGCGGGGGCGGGCTGCTGGCGGGCGTCGCACTGGCTGTGAAGTCGCGACGCCCCGAGGTCCGCGTCATCGGCGTGCAGACCGACGCGATGCCGGGCATCCTGGCATCGAGGTCCGCCGGCAGAGCGACCACCGTCGAGGCGCGGCGCACGATCGCCGACGGTGTTGCGGTCGCCGGCCCCTCGACGCTGACCTACGACCTCGTGCAGCGCTACGTCGACGACCTCGTGACGGTGAGCGAGGACGCGATCGCGAGCGCCGTCGTCTTTCTCATCGAGCGCGCGCGTCTCGTCGTCGAGGGTGCCGGCGCCCTCGGTGTCGCCGCCCTCCGCAGTGGCGCGGCCACCGCTCGAGGCGTCACGGTCGCCGTGCTGTCGGGCGGCAACATCGACGTCTCGCTCCTCGGGCGGCTCACGGAGCGCGGTCTCGTCGTCGATGGGCGTCGACGGCGACTGACCTTCGCCGCCGCGAACGTCCCCGGCGAGCTCGAGATCATCACCTCGGTGCTGGCCGAGCAGCGCGCGAACGTCATTCGCGTCGAGCACGACCTCGCGACGCCCGACCTGCCGGTGGGCGTGGCGCGCATCACGCTGAACGTCGAGGCCGACGGCGAGACCGCCTTCGAGGCGATCGGCGACGCGCTGCAGGCAGAAGGTTTCACGTGGAACAACGCGGGCGAGTTCGTCACGCCCGCTGCGAGCGGAGCGGTCCGATGAGCCCTCGACAGCCGAGACGCGGCGCCAGCGGCCCGACGACCCTCACCTTCCTCGGCGCGGCGGGCAACGTCACCGGCTCGCGCTTCCTGCTCGAGGTGAACGGCTACCGGTTGCTCATCGACTGCGGGCTGTACCAGGAACGCGAGTACGCCTCGCGGAACTGGGACCCGTTCGCCGTCGACCCTGCCTCGATCGACGCGGTGCTGCTGACGCACGCGCACCTCGACCACACCGGCTACTTCCCCCGGCTGGTGCGCGACGGATTCCGAGGCCCGGCGTGGTGCACGCCCGCGACGGCGGACCTCGCCGAAATCCTGTTCAACGACGCCGCCCGCATCAATGTCGAGGACGCGCGCTTCAAGAAGCGCCGCCACCGCCGCGAGGGACGCCGCGGTCCCCACCCCGAGGTGCCGCTCTATACCACCGTCGATGCGCGCCGCGCGATCGGCCTGCTGCGAAGCGTCGAGTACCACCGCTCGTGGGAGGTCGTGCCCGGCGTCCGTGCGGAGTTCCGGGACGCAGGCCACATCCTCGGATCGTCCTCAATCACCTTGCGCGTGCCGGGCGCCGAGGGCGAGCGCACGATCACGTTCTCGGGCGACATCGGGCGCTCGCACCAGCCGCCGCTCCTCGATCCCGAGCCGCTCGTCGACTCCGACTACGTGGTGGTCGAGTCGACCTACGGCGACCGCCAGCACGAGGACGGTGACCCGACCGCCCAGCTCGAGGAGATCGTGAACTCGACGGTCGAGGCCGGCGGGAACATCGTGATCCCCGCGTTCGCCATCGGCCGGACGCAGGACGTGCTGCTGAACCTCAAGCGTCTTACCGAGGAGCGCCGCATCCCGCGCCTGCTCACCTTCCTCGACAGCCCGATGGCGACCTCGGTGACCGGGCTCTACCGCCGGCACCAGCACCTGCTCGACCCGGAGTTCGCCAACGAGTTCCGCAGCCGTCACTCGCCCTTCGACTTCCCCGGGCTGGATTTCGTTCGGTCCGTCGAGGCCTCGAAGGCGATCAACCACCTCGGCGGCTCGGCCGTCATCATCGCCGGAGCGGGCATGTGCAACGGGGGACGCATCAAGCACCACCTCGTGTCGAACATCGGCCGGCCGGAGAGCACGATCGCGTTCGTCGGCTACCAGGCGCGAGGCACGCTCGGCCGGCGCATCGTCGACGGCGACGACCCGGTCCGCATCCTCGGCCACCAGCGCGACGTGCGGGCTCGCATCGCCAACGTCCGAGGCTTCTCGGCCCACGCCGACCAGGAGGGCCTGCAGCGCTGGCTCGAGTCGGGCACGCGCCCCGGGCAGGTCTTCGTCGTGCACGGCGAGGCCGAGGCCAGCCGCACGTTCGCCGACCTCGTGAGCGCGCGCGGCCTCGAGGTGACGGTCCCCACGTTCGAGCAGCGCATCGAGATCCGGTAGCCATCTCGACCTCGGCGGCCGCCCAAAACCTCAAGACGTTCTTAGTCGGGCCGTGGGACAGTAGTTGCACGCTCCACAGCGCACGACGGTAGGAGGACTGGTTGAACCGACGGATCCTGGTGGCAGGCCTCGCGGTTGCCGTGCTGGCAGTGGCGGGCTTTGGGGCCTGGTACACCTTCATTCGTGACGATTCACCGGCGGCGGTGAACCTCGAGGACGCGATCGCGGCAGCATCGAGCGCGACCGCCGCGGCGACGGCCGCCGAGGGCGCAACCGGCGCCGACCCAGCCTCGAGCGCGACCCCCCTCGATGCCGTGACCTCCGCCGATGTGGCGACGCCCGGCACCTGGAACGTCGTGGGCGGCGGGCTGAGCTTCGTCGGCTACCGCGTCGAGGAGGAGCTCGCGAGCGTCGGCGCGACGACGGCCGTCGGGCGCACCGAGGCCGTCACCGGAAGTCTCGAGTTCGACGGCACGGCGATATCGGCCGTCAACATCGAGGCCGACGTCACGCAGCTCGAGAGCGACGACTCGCGGCGCGACCGCCAGCTACAGCGCCAGGCCATCGAGACGAACCAGTTCCCGACGGCCACCTTCGTGCTCACCTCGCCCATCGCTGTCGATGAGGCGCCGGCCGAGGGCTCGACGCTGAGCGCCACCGTCCAGGGCGATCTCACGATCCACGGCGTCACGCAGCCAGTGGCGCTCGACCTCGAGGGGCAGGTCGTCGACGGGCGTCTTGTGGTCGTCGGCAGCACGATCGTGCAGTTCGCCGACTTCGACATCGATCCGCCCGAGGCGCTGGCGGTGCTCTCGGTTGGCGACGAGGCGGTGATCGAGATGCAGCTTGTCTTCGAGCGGGCCAGCTAGGTCGAGCCTGGCGAACTAGGGCGTCGAGGTCGGCTCAGCGGGTCGCGCCGGCGCGGCTTCGTGAGGCACGGCCTCGACGGGCCGCTCGTCGTCGGCCGCGCGGTAGCGTCGCAGCTCCGGGATGCGCGCGCCGATGATGCCGACCACGGCGAGGCAGCCGAACCCACCGCTGACGACGGCGAACGTCGCCGAGGTGAGCGCGGCGACGACGCCCGACTCCACGCCGCCGAGCTGGTTCGATGCCCCGATGAAGACCTGGTTCACGGCGGAGACGCGGCCTCGCAGCTCGTCCGGCGTGCGCAACTGGATCGTCGTCTGGCGCATCACCACGCTGATCTGGTCGGCCATGCCGACCGCGGCGTAGGCGGCCACCGAGAGCGGGAACGATCTTGAGAGCCCGAACGCGATGGTCGCGAGGCCGAACGCGGCTACCGAGCCGAGCAGCCACGCACCGGTGCGGTCGGGCGGCCGGCGCAGGATGAGCACCACCGACATCAGCAGCGCGCCCGCCTCGAGGGAGGCCGAGAGAATGCCGTAGCCGAGTGGCCCGGCATCGAGGATGTCGACGGCATAGATCGGCAGCAGCGCCTTCGCGCCACCGAAGATCACCGCCAGCATGTCGAGGGTCATCGCGCCGAGCAGCACGGGGCGGTGCAGGACGAAACTCACGCCCTCACGAATCGCCTCGACGCTCACGCCACCGACGGCGCCCGTGGGCTTCGTCGAGGGGACCATGAAGAGCACGGCGATCGAGAGCAGCACGAACGTGCCGTGCATCGTCCACGCCGCCCCGACGCCGCCCGCGGCGATCGCCAGGCCTCCAACCGCCGGGCCGGAGATGAAGGCAATCGACTGCACAGTGGAGTGCGCGGTGATCGCGTTCGTGAACATCGTGCGCGGCACGATCGCCGGCAGGAGCGCCTGCCGCGCCGGATTCTCGAACGAGGCCGCGAGGCCGGTCACCACCACGATGCCGTACAGCAGCGTCAACGAGGCGAAGCCACCGGCGATCGCTCCGAGCATCACGACGGTCGACAGCAGCGGCGCCAGCTGGGCGAGCTGGATCACCCGCCGGCGGTCGTAGACGTCCGCGACCGCCCCGCCCACGAGACTCACCGCCAGCGCCGGGATGAACCGTGCGAGGCCGATCAGGCCCAGCTGCAGCGCCGACTCCGAGATCGCGTAGACCTGCCACGCGACGATCGCCTGGAGCATCGTCATCGCGGTGGCGCCGCACGCGCGGCTCAGCGCGAAGGCGCGGAAGGCAGGCACACGCCAGGCGGCGAGTGGATCGTGCGCGTCCTGCGCGGAGGTCGAATCGGCCACGCGGCCCTCTCTCGGTCCGTGAGCTTGTGACTCTACCCTCGATGGCCGCCCAACCGCAGCATCGAGGCACCTCGAGCGCCGCTAGCGAGGCGGTTCGGCCAGCAGCTCGAGTGCGCGCGCCTCCGCGAGGATGTTGCGCCGCAACTCGCCCAGGTCCTGGCTCTCGTCCGGCCCGTGCATCCGACTGAGCGGCTCGCCCACGCCCGTGACGACGATCGTCGCGTCCGGGAAGGCGCGCTCGAAGCCCGGCACCAGCGGGATCGTGCCGCCGACACCGATGTCGAGCGGCGGGCGACCCCACGCCTCCTCGATGGCGGCGCGGAAGTGGTCGTACACCTCACCCGTGGTGTCTCCCTCGAAGGCGTCCGCAGAGGAGCCGGGCGTGACGGTGACTTCGACGCCCCACGGCGCGTGCGTCTCGAGGTGGGCGACCAGCGCCGACATCGCGCGGGCCGCGTCCTCGCCCGGCGCGGTGCGGAGGCTGACCTTCGCCCGAGCGACGGGCACGATCTGGTTGATCGCCTCGGCGATCGAGGGCGCGTCGATGCCGAGCACCGAGATCGCCGGAGCGCGCCAGGTGCGCGTCGCGAGGTCGTCCTCGCCGAACAGCTCAACGCCCGGCCGGACGCGCGCCTGCGAGCGCACGTCGGCAGCCTCGAGGTCGACGGCAGACGGTGAGGCTCGATGCAGCCCCTCGATGGCGACCTCGCCTCGATCGTCGTGCAGCGTCGCGAGCAGCCGCGACAGCGCCATCAGGGCGTCCGGCATCGCGCCGCCATAGACGCCGCTGTGCACGCCGGCCTCGAGGACACGGACCTCGACGACGCAGTCCACGACCCCGCGCAATGAGGTGGTGAGCGACGGCTCACCGAGCCGCCAGTGCGTCGAGTCGGCGATCACGACGACGTCCGCTCGCAGCGCCCCACCATGTGCGGCGAACAGCGCCTCGATGTGCGGCGAGCCGAGCTCTTCCTCGCCCTCGACGAGGATCTTGAGGCCGACCGGCGGGCGCCCCTCGAACAGCCGCAGCACGCCGAGGTGCGTCACCACGCCGGCCTTGTCGTCGGAGGCGCCGCGGCCGTACATCCGTCCGTCGCGGACAGCCGGCTCGAAGGGCGCGCCCGACCAGTCCTCGAGGGGGCCGGGCGGTTGCACGTCGTAGTGGGCGTAGAGCAGCACCGTGTGTGTGCCCGGCGGCCCCGGCGCTTCGGCCAGCACGTACGGTGGCGCGCCTTCGACCTCCAGCAGGCGGGCCGAGGCGCCGGCCTCCTCGAGCAGGGCCGCCACCGCCTCGGCGCTCCGCCGCATCACGGCCGCATCGGCCGTCGAGCTGACGGACTCGAGGCGTACGAGGTCCGCTAGCGTCCCCTCGAGGTCGGACGCCAGCCGTTCGAGTCGTGCCCCCAGGGCGCCTGTCATCGTGCCGCCGCCGCAGCGGACTCGAAGCTCGCGACGAGGGCCTCGATGGGCCGGCGGAGCAGTGTGGGATTGAACGCCAGCAGGACGGCGTCCCAGGCGTCGGAGCGGTCGGCGAGCACGACGCCGTCCTCGAGTAGGCACGCGACGAACCTCGAAGTGTCGAGCCTCGCATCGAGGTGCAGCGGGACGATGTTCGAACCGTGCTCGAATGGCCGCGGCTCGAGGCCCGGCACGGCCGCGAGGCGACCACAGAGCTCGCGGCCCCGCGCCATCACCTCGACGTGTCGCTGCTCGAGACCACTCATGCCGTCGAGCGCCAGCGCCGCGGCCAGTGCTGCCGAGGGCAGGCCGCCGCCGAACATCCGCCGCTCGTGGTACAGCCCTTCGAGGAGCGCGGCCGGCCCGGCAAGGATCGCGCCGAACGGCGCCGGCAAGTACTTCCATAGCGAGACGTACACGGTGTCGAAGAGATCCGCGTAGCGCCTCGCGGGCACGCCTGTCGCGGCGCTCATCATGAACAGGCGCGCGCCATCGAGGTGCGTGCCCACCCCACGCTCGCGAGCGAGCGCCGTCAGTGCCTCCATCTGCTCGAACGGCACGACCTGCCCTGCGAGCCGCCGCATCGGGCTCTCGATGACGAACGCGCCAACGGGGTTCAGCACGCGCCCCTGCTCCGCCTCGTCGAGGTGCGCGCGCAGCTCCTCGACGTCGCACACGACGCTCCCGGGTGCATAGGGCACGGCGGCGATGCCGCTCAGTCGTTGGAGCGCGTCCCCTTCATCGAGGAAGAGGTGGCTGCGTTCCGGCACGAGCACGCGCGGCCTCGAGCCGCACAGCCGGCGCACCGCGAGGTGATTTGCCAGGGTGCCCGTCGGCAGCCAGACGGCAGCCTCCTTGCCCAGCAGCTCCGCCCACGCCAACTCGAGCGCCTCAACAGAGCCGCCTCGGGAGTAGTCATCGGCCTCAATCCGCCCATCGAGCGCGAGCACCTCGAGGCGACGAGCGAGCTCGAGTGGCGTCGACGGCTCACCGTCGCCCACGAGGATGACCGCGTCATCGCGCTCCGCTACCGCCTCGATGCGCTCGCGAACCATCGATGCTCCTCCGGAGGGTGCTGGGCCGCCGTGCGGGCCATCACAACACCGTCTATGGTGGCGACATCGTAGGTCCGGGCAGCAAAGGATGGGTGCCGATGGACTGGAGAGCAGAGATCGAGGCCGCGGTTCGCCACGGTTTCGACAACTACGTGAACTTCGAAGGCCGTGAGCCACGCCAGCGCTTCTGGATGTGGGTCATCTTCGCCGTCGGCGTGGGCATCGTGGCCTCGATCGTGGACCGGATCCTCGGCACTCCCAACCTCGTCGGAAGTCTGACGTCGCTGGCGTTGCTCCTCCCGGGGCTGGGATACGCCGCCCGCCGCCTGCACGACATCGGGAAGTCGGGGTGGTACCTGTTGGCGGTCCTGATCCCGGTGATCGGGTGGATCTACCTCATCTACCTCTACGCCCAGCCCGGCATGCCCGGGACCAACGAGTGGGGCCCCGCCCCCGTCTAGGCCCGTCGACGCCATCGAGGTCTCGTCCAGACCGCCTCGAATGGGTCATGTGACCCATCGAGGCGGCGTCCGATCGGTGGCACACTGACCGGCGTGGACGGGCGACGGAGGTGGCGATGGCGAACACAGCGCTCGCGGCGCAACCGTTAGACGCGCCCTCGAGCGGCGGGCGAGTGGGGCCGCTCGTCTCCTCGTTCACCGTGCTTTTCGCCACGCGCTTCCCGGCGTGGCTGATCGCCCTCGCCGTCGTCATCACCGACACGAGGCCATCCGACAACTTGCGACACGAGCCGTGGCTGCTGATCGCGACGTTCTTGCTGGTTGCCTTCGGCACGGCCTACGTGCCCGTCATCCGCCCGAGCCTCTCGCGGGCGCTCGACTTCGAGCTCACCGGCCGTCGCGACTTGATGGTGCTCGCCGCGATCGACATGGCGATCGTCCTCGGCGTGCTCTGGGCCAGCGGCGGGCTGAACACGCCGTACTACCACTTCGCAATCATGGCGCTGCTCGTGCCGGTGTTCCTCGTCGGCTGGACCGCGTCGCTAGTGGTGCTAGCGGGCTTCCTCGCGGCGATGGTGCTGATCTGGTCCAACACAGGCGGCGGCATCGAGGTCTGGACGGCTCGCGCGCAGCTCGGCGGCGCCGTGCCCGGCCTGCTGATCACGCCCGTCCTCGTCGTCGTCGTGGCACGCTACATGGCCTGGCTGGCGGGCCGCCTCGACCGCGCGTACGAGCGCACGAGGCTCGCGCTGGACGACACGGAGACGCTCTACGAGGTCGCTCGCGCGGTCGCGGCCGGCGACCCGGCTACCGAGCTCGCGCAGACGGTCACGTCGGGCCTCGCAGACACCGGGCGCTTCAGCCGCCTCGTGATCTGCGGCGCCAGCGAGGGCTCGCTGCGCGCGCTGGCCGACACCGCAGGCGCCACCGACAGCACAACAGCGGCGTTCGTGACGGTCGCGGGGGGCGGCGACGCGCCACAGCACCGGCTGCGGCTCGAAGCAGACGGGACGTCGACCGACCTCGAGGTGCTGCCCTTGCTGATGGGCGACCGCCTCCTCGGCGCGCTCGCCTTCGAGGCGTCCGAGCCGCTGCGTCCGACGGACTCGCTGCTGCTTGTGGCGGTGGCGGAGCAGCTCGCCTCGGCGTTCGCCCGCCTCGAGCTAGCGGCCGAGAAGGACGTGCTCGTGGCCGCCGAGGAGCGGGCACGCATCGCGCGTGAGATCCACGACGGTGTCGCGCAGTCGCTCTACATGCTCACGCTGCACCTCGACAAGACGGCGACTCTCGTCGAGGACGACCCCGTCCTCGGTGAGCGCATCCGCCTGCTGCTGTGGATGTCCCGCGAGGCCCTCGTCGAGGTGCGGCAGTACATCTTCGACCTCAAGCCGCTGCTGACCGGGCAGACCAGCCTGACGCAGACCATCCGCGACCAGGCGGCTGAGTTCAGCCGCATCGCCGGCATCGCCATCGAGATCGAGGCGCTTGGCGAAGAGCGCGAGTTGCCGGTCGCGGCGCGCGGCGCGCTCTTCCGCGTGGTGCAGGAGGCGTTCGCGAACGCCTACCGCCACGGCGACGCGAAGCACGTCGATGTACGCGTCGCCTTCGAGCCGCACGAGCTCGCGATCGACATCGCCGACGACGGGCGGGGGTTCACACCCTCCGAGGTCAGCGGCGGCGGCTTCGGCCTGCGCAACATGCGCGAGCGCCTCGATGAGGTGGGCGGCTCGGTGAACGTGGAGAGCGAGCCCGGACGGGGCGCGCGGATCGAGGTCCGGGTGCCGCTCGCGGCCCCGGCGCTCGTCGACTAGGCGGGGTGCCCTCGAGGCTAGTCGGCCGACGGCTCGCGCAGGCCTGCCTCGACGGCGAAGACGGCGGCCTCGCTCCGGCTGCGCATCCCGAGCTTGTCGAGGATGTGGCTCACGTGGTTGCGGGCCGTCGCCGGCGAGATCACGAGGGTCTGCGCGATCTCCTTGTTGCTCTGGCCGTCCGCGACCAAGCGGAGCACCTCGCGCTCGCGCTCGGTGAGCTGGGCGATGCGCGGGTCCTCGGCGTTCTCGACGAGTCGCACGAGGGTGTCCATGACGCTCCTCGTGATCGCGGGGTCGAGCAGCGAGTCGCCTGCCGCGATCGAGCGGATGGCGCGCAGCAGCTCGGCGTGGCCGGTGTTCTTCAGAAGGAAGCCCGAGGCGCCGGCCATCAACGAGGCCAGCACCGCCTCGCGTTCGCCAAACGAGGTGAGCATGAGGACGCCGACGCCCGGCATGTCCGACTTGATGGCGCGACACGCATCGATGCCGTCGCTGTGCCCCATGCGGACGTCCATGATCACGACGTCCGGGCGGGCACGCATCGCCTCGGCGTAGGCCGCGTCGCCGTCGGCCGCCTCACCGACCACCCGCAGGTCGGGCTCCATCGAGAGCAGGGCTCGGAGCCCCATACGCACGACCTCGTGGTCGTCGACGATCAGCACCGCAATCTGGCCACCGTCTGACATCGATGCCTCCGCGCCGATTCTCGGCCGGACGGCGCCGGTTCACAAGTCGCGCTGACGAAGAGGCGGGCGGAGATGCAACGAGGCCCCGGCACGTGGCCGGGGCCTCGAGGTTCGTTGCGTCCGAGCCGCCGTTAGCGGTCGACGTTCGGGGCGCCGTCGTCGAGCCAGATGGCTCGAGCCTGCTGCGCGTTGTAGCAGGTGAAGGGGCCCATCAGGCCGTGACCGCGGTAGTTGAGGGCGTAGTTGTGCCAGTTGCGGCGCACGTTCGCCTCGGGCCACCAGAGGTCCCACACCTGGTCGTGGATGATGTCCCAGACCTGCTGCCAGATCGCCTGCTTCTCCTCGAGTGCAGCGACTGCTCGCTGCTGGTCGAGGAGCGCGTCGAGCTCAGCGTTGCCCTTCGCGTTGTAGTTCAGGCCACCGGTCGTGTAGTACCAGGGGTAGATCCACTGGTCCATCGCGTAGCCCGGGGGACCCCAGACGATACCGATGGTCTCGTCAAAGTTGCGGTCCGAGAGCAGGGTCACCTGCGTCGGGTTGTCGACTTCGCGGAACGAGACGTTGACCTCCGGGACAGCCGCGTTGAGGCCCGGGATGAGGATCTCACCCGAGTCCTGGCGGTCGTACCAGGTCACGTGCTCGAACTCGAGCGGGCTGTCGGCCGAGTAGCCGGCGGCCTGCAGCAGCTGCGAAGCCTGCTCCGGGTCGAACTGGTACCACGGGCCGTTAGCGGCGGCAGTCGGCTGCTCGTCGTAGAGGAACGCCCACGGCATCGGCGGGTTCGAGAACGGACCCTCCGGGTTCTGGTTGTCGCCGGCGTTGTCGGCGAGGTCGAACTCGACGCGGTCCATGCCGAGCGAGATCGCGCGGCGGACGCGCTCGTCCTGGAAGACGGGGTTCGTGATCTGGAAGTGCCAGCCGTTGACGTTGGCGCCTCGGGAGATCGGGAGTCGCCAGCCGACGACGTCGTCGGCCTGGTTCTGCATCGACTCCATGTCGTCGTCGTCGCGCGCGTTCCAGTCGAACCACTGGTCCGTCAGGAAGCCGGCGCGCTGGGCGGCCAGGTCGTTCTGGACGACCGTGATCACCTTGTCGACGTACGGCAGACCGTCCTCGAAGTAGTCCGGGTGCTTGTCGAAGACGGATCGCTCCTTCTTCGTCCACTCGGACTGGATGAAGGCACCGGTGCCGATCGCCTGCTCCTGCAGCCGGTCCTCGTCCTCGATGAGTTCCTTGACCCACATGAAGGACCACGACGCGATCGAGGCGGGGAAGTCGCTGTTCGGCGCGCCCAGCGTGATCACGACCGTGTTGTCGTCCGGCGTGGCGATGTTGGTGACGCCCGAGTAGACGTCCTGCTGCGTGCCGCCCGCCTGGTAGCGCTCGAGCGAGAGCTTCACGTCCTCCGACGTGTAGACGCGACCGTTGGTCGGGTCGACGTTGTGCGTCTTGATGCCCGGCCGCAGGTGGAAGGTGAACTCGGTGTTCTCCGGGTTCGCCTCCCAGGACTCGGCCATGTCCGGCTCGACCTCGACGAGGAAGGGGTGCGCGTTGGCGCCCGACTTGCCGCGAAGGAGCTTCGAGTTGGTGAGCTCCATCGTCTCGTAGATCGTGCAGGACAGCGTGCGGTTGATGTCCATGCGCGGCGGGTCGAGGTAGCGCGCGAGCAGCGTGCCACCGTACTTCGCGTTGACCGCCGGGTTGAGCTCCGCGGCACTCGGCGGCACGGGCGCGTTGTAGATGCCGGGGGTCAGGCGGACCTGATCCGCCGGAACCGGCGTCGCGTTGGCGTCGGCCGTCGTGGTCGCGGTCGCGGTCACGGCGCCGGCAGCGCCACCGCTGCCGACCGGACCTTCGGTCGGCGTGGACGCGCTACCGCCGTCGTCGTCGCCCCCGCCGCAACCGATGAGTGCGGCGCCCGCGAGACCAGCAATGCCAACGCCGGCACCGCGAAGCGCGGTGCGG
This sequence comes from Dehalococcoidia bacterium, assembly GCA_041390625.1. Classification (GTDB taxonomy): domain Bacteria; phylum Chloroflexota; class Dehalococcoidia; order UBA2979; family UBA2979; genus RBC038. Next base: position 97,582 of record JAWKPM010000008.1, read on the forward strand.
CGGCTGACCTGCCGCCTCGACCAGTAGGTTCCCTCTGGCAAACGATACCTCCAGTTTCCCCGGCACCAGACCCTGCGGCACGAAACGGGAGAGGTGCCGCAGCTCGACGCAAGGCCCCGGGAATCGCCTTGTCGATCGGTCGCATGGTATGTGTCGCATGACAACTATGCAAATGAATCCGAAGCCGTCTTGCGAACGTTGAGCCCATCGGTTTGCCGATGTGATCTGCTCGATTACACTTGGCGTACTGCCCGGTACGGCGGCGCCTGTCTTGGCTCCTCACACCTGAAGAAAGGTGTCGAGTAAGCCGCAACGTCAATGCGATACGTTAAACATGACTTGATTAGTATCGCTCTGTAAGCATGCTTTCACGTGCACTCATTGTTGGCCATGGCTGCACGCCCATCGCTCCTCAACGCAGTGAGCCCGGCGCTCGCCGGGCTCACTCCCACATCGAAGCTGGACGCCTCGAGGCGCGTCGTCCCTATTCCTGTGGCGGCATCGACTTGATGATGCCGAAGACCGCACCCTGCGGGTCGCGGATCATCGCGATGCGGCCGGCCGGTGGCGTGTCCATCGGCTCCTGGAGGACCGTGCCGCCGAGTTCCTTCGCGCGGGCCGCCGAGGCATCGGCATCGTCCACTTCGAAGTAGATCGCCCACACGTTCGGCATCTCGCCCATCTGTGGCATCTTCGGCATGACGCCCGTGCCTTCGTTGCCCGGCGGGCCCATCACGGTGTAGTCGAAGCCCGCCTCCGGCATGGGCATCGTCTGCGTCTCGACACCGAGGACCGCCTTATAGAAGGCGGTCGCCTTCGGGACGTCGTCGGTGACGAGCTCGAACCACGTGGGGGCACCGTGCTCGTTGATGCGCCCGAAGCCCGTGTGCGCCCGAGCCTGCCACAGCGAGACGACCGCACCCGTAGGGTCGACGAGGACGGCCATGCGACCGTGCTCCATGACGTCCATCGGCGGGAGCATCACCTTGCCGCCGGCGCCCTCGACCTGCGCGACGGCGGCATCGACGTCATCGGCAGCGAGGTAGACGCCCCACGAGGGAGGCATGCCCATCGCCGCCTGATCCGCGTTCAGGCGGCCGATGGCGCCGATCGGCGCGTCCTGGAGGAGCTGCATGTGGTACGGCTCGTCCATCTCCGGCACCGGCTGAGGCGAGTCGACCCAGCCGAACAGCCCGGCATAGAAGTTGATCGCGGCGTCCGGATCGGTGGTCATGAGCTCGGCCCAGATCGGCCGGCCCTGTGCATGTCCGCTTGTTTCCATCGATGCCCCTTTCGTCGGCGCAGGCATTGGCAATTCGCGTGGCGGGGCACCGATGGTACGCCCGCGCCGAGAGCGCCGGGTCAAGGGTGTGTTGTCACTCCGAGGCACTAGGATCGCCGCATGCCGCCTTCGATTCGCTACACGAGCGCCGATGACGGGACGCGCCTCGCCTACTCGACGTTCGGCGAGGGGCCGCCGCTGCTCTGTCTGCCACCGTTCCCCTTCAGCCACCTCGAGACCGGGTGGCGTCTCGAGGGGCAGCGCGCCTGGCTGGAGCGCCTCGGCCGGCACGCGCAGCTCGCGACCTACGACGCGCGAGGCACGGGCCTCTCCGATCGCGAGACCGTGTCGTTCGACCTCGAGACGATGACGGCGGACCTCGAGGCGGTGCGTGCGCCCCTCGGGTGGGAGCAGTGCGCACTGTGGGCCGCGTTCAACGCGACGCCGGTGGCGATCGCCTTCGCCGCGCGACATCCGGAGCGCGTGAGCGAGCTCGTGCTGTGGGGGCCGTTCGCGCGCGGCATCGATGTGTATCCGGCGGCGCTGCCGGCCGACGCCTCGAGCGTCGTCGACGCGCTCTGGCCGATGCTCGTCGACACGGCGGCGCGCACGTGGACCGCCTCCGCCGGCGACGAGGCGGCCGAGGTCGCCTCGTTCTTCCGCGAGTGCGTGGAACCGGCGACGGCCGTCGCCTCGATCGCGGCGGCCCGGGCGTACGACGTCACCTCGATGCTCGCGAGTGTCGAGGCGCGCACGCTGGTGCTGCAGCGCGCGCAGTCGCGCGTGCAGCGGCCCGAGCTGGCGCAGTCGCTCGCGGCCTCGATCCGAGGGGCCGAGCTCGTGAACCTCGAGGGCGACGCCGCCTCGCCGTTCGCGGGCGACGTCGACGCCGGCATCGAGGCGATCGAACGCTTCCTCGGCCTCGAGCGTATCGAGGGCGGAGCGACCTCGACGGACGACGGCGCGCTCGAGGCGCTGACGCCGCGCGAGCACGAGATCCTCGTGCTGCTGGCGCGTGGGCAGGCCAACAAGGAGATCGCGAACGCCCTCGACGTCTCGATCCACACCGTCGAGCGCCACCTGACGAACCTCTACGCGAAGCTCGACTGCCGCAGCCGCACCGAGGCGGTGGCGTTCGCGCTACGCCACGGCCTCGGCTAGCCACCTGCTCGGCTGCGAGGTATCCCTCCCCCCGCCCTACGAGGTTCCCGCGACGCCCCCTCGCGCCGCCGTTCCTAGCCTCGAATCGACGCCTCACGAATCGAGGCGCCGAGGCGGGAGGAACGACGATGCGCATCGCGATCACGGGAGCCGGCGGACTGATCGGCACGGCGCTGGGCGAGCGGCTCGAGCGCGGCGGGCACGAGGTTGTGCGGCTGCGCCGCGCGGAGCGCTCGATGGAGGCGCGGGCGAGCGAGCCCGGCCCGGCGTGGGACCCCGCGACCGGCTGGGTGAGTCCGGGCGCCCTCGAGGGGTGCGATGCGCTCGTGCACCTGGCGGGCGCCTCCATCGGCGAGGGGCGCTGGACCGCGAAGCGGAAGCACGTGCTGCGCGAGAGTCGCATCGAGGCGACGCGCGGCCTCGTGAAGCACCTCGGGACGTTGAAGGACGGGCCTCGGGTGCTGGTCAGCGCCTCGGCGATCGGCGTCTACGGCGATCGCGGCGACGAGCTGCTGGACGAGGACTCGAGGCGCGGCGAGGGCTTCCTCGCGGACCTCGCGGCGGACTGGGAGCACGAGGCGATGGCGGCCGAGGCGCACGGGCTGCGCGTGGCGGTCGCGCGCTTCGGGGTGGTACTGGACCGGCAGGCCGGCGCGCTGCCTCGGATGCTGCTGCCGTTCCGCCTCGGGGCGGGCGGGCGGCTCGGCAACGGCCGCCAGTGGATAAGCTGGGTGACCCTCGATGACGCGACGGGCGCGCTGGAGTTCCTGCTGACGCACGACCTTCGAGGCGCCCACAACGTGACGGCGCCCGGCTCGTTGACCAACCGCGAGTTCACGAAGGTGCTGGCGCGCGTGCTGCACCGCCCGGCGCTCCTCCCCGCACCGGGGTTCGCGTTGCGGCTGGCGCTGGGCCAGGCGGCCGACGAGCTGCTGCTGGCCTCGACGCGGGTGGCGCCTCGACGGCTGGCGGAGGCGGGCTTCGTCTTCGAGCAGCCGGAGCTCGAGGGGGCGCTGCGAGCGGTGCTGTCGAGGCCGGCGCAGAAGTCGCGCGAGCACGCACTGTCGTAGCGCCTCGCTCATCGAGCGACTTATGTCCTCGATTGAGTGCCTCGGCAAGTCGTAACGTGTCTCGAAGCGTCCGAGGTCGGTCGCGGACGGTTCGAGCACCCTGACAATCCGTCGGTGTTCGCAACTATGTGGACAGCGAATCTGACGGCGAACCTGCGTCGAATCTGACGCTCCCTGACTGCGCCCTTCGCTTTACAAAGCCGTTACCCACTCTTCCGTTGACACGCCTTGAGCGAGGCATAGAGTGTGCGCGCCTCGTCGACAACGACGAGGATCGTGCGGCCTGTGGATAGACGTGAGGAGGCTGCCGAGACCGCCCGAGGGGTACCCCCTCCCACCGCGCCATCTCGAGGGAGCCACGCTCCATCGAGGTGCGGATGCGGCGCTCCACCGGGCGTTCGGAAGGCACACAGCAAGCGAGCAACAAAAGGCCCCGGCGCGGTCGCACCCGCACCGGGGCTGGGTGTAAGGGGGTCGGACCCATTCCTTACGTCGTTATCGTAGCGTGTTGGCGTACGGCTGCAACGGCCGCCGCACACGCTCGATCCCTCGACCGACCGACTCGCCCCCTTTGCACCCGCCGAAAGGTGGGGGCCTAGCGACACATTCCTTGACTCAAACCCTCGATGTCGCGTGGGGCGGCCTGGATGGCCGTGCCTTCGTGACGCAGCGAATGGTTCGTTGAAAGGAATCACTTCGTGAAGAAGTTCTTTGCTGTAGGCCTCATCGCCTCGATCGGTGCGATGGCACTCGCCTCGGCTGCAGCGCTTGGCACGCTCGGTGGCGCGTCGCTCGGTGCAGCGGACGCGGAAGTCACTGCTTGCGACACTGACGGGTTCGACGTGTCCTACACGACGTCGTTTGTCGACGGCACCGGATACGTTGTGGATTCGGTCGACCTGAGCGGTCTCGACGGAGCCTGCGACGGCCTGACGGCGTACGTGACCCTTACGGATGACTTCGCCCTGGCGACCGCAATCACGGACGCGGATGGCTCGGCCACCGTCGCGGGCGGCGCCGCGACCGTCGCGCTGACGACGGCCCCGCCGGCGGTCGACGTGACCGACGTGCACGTGCTGATCACTGAGCCGCCGGCTCCGTAGAGCTAGCAGAGAATCTTGCGTCATCTAGGCGGAGCAATCGCTGCGATCGCAGCCGTCGCTTTGGCGACGACCGCTGCGTTCGCCGCAGCCATGGGGCCGGGCGCGTCCTCGGGCACGCTCGGCTCCGCTGACGCCGTCGTGGAGGCGCCCCCGGTCGAGATCACCTCGGTCGAGTGGGTGACGGACTTCGAGAACGGACCCGGGTACGTCGTCGATCGGGTGGACGTCACGTTCACCTTCACCGAGGACTTCGCCGGCCGTCTTGGGTTCTACCTGACGATCACCGGTGACTCACCGCTGCCGCAGTCGAAGAACGACGACAGTGACTTCGACGTCAGCGCCGGGACGACGACCACGTTCGAGGCATCGTTCGAGTCGTTGAACATCCCGGCGGCGGCGGTCGAGGACATTCACGTTCTCGTCTGCGACGACAGCGACAGCGCACCCAGCGGCGTCTGCACGGCGCCGTAGCAATCGTGGAGACCACGCGCTGATGGTTCAACGCCTGACCGCGCTGGTCTCCACGCTCTTGCTCCTTGGGTGGTTCGTACTGTTCCGGCCGGCGACGTTGCTCGATGGCCCCGGGGCGTACGTCTTCGTCTCCGGCACGAGCATGGAGCCGACGATGTACACCGGCGACCTCGCGATCATGCGACGCCAGACGGAGTACCAGGTCGGCGACGTGATCGCCTTCCGCGCCGAGGACAAGGGCGACGTCATCCACCGCGTCATCGGCGGCAACGCCGTCGAGGGCTATCGCACGCAGGGCGACAACCGGGACACCGCCGACCTCTGGCGACCGACGCCGGACGAGATCAAAGGACGGATGTGGTTCCACATCCCGTGGATCGGAAAGGTGCTGCTGCCGCTGCAGCAGCCGCGCGCATTTGGCGCGCTCCTCGGGCTGGCCGTCGGGCTGGCCCTCATGCCCTCGGGCAAGGCAATCAGGCGACGGCGGAAGGGGGGACGGCAGATGACCCCGCAGGAGACCGAGCGCACACAACGAGGCGGCGACGGCGGGGGCGACCCCGTCCTCGGACCGCTGGCGCAGGCGCCGTGGCCCCTGACCGCCGCGTTCCTCCTCGCGAGCCTGGCGGCGATCGTCGCGATCGGGGGCGCCTTCCTCGCGCACCGCGAGCGCGCCACCAGCTCGGAGACGGTCGCGCGCCTCGAGTACGCGCAGACGGCGAGCCTCGACTACGTCGTGAACACCGGCCCCTCGCTGCTCTACCCGGACGGCACCGTCCGCCCGGCGCTCGAGCCCAACGACGAGGGCGCCCTGCCACCCGAGCAGCCCGTCTACACGCCGCTCGCCCGCAGCATCGACGTCGAGGTGCGCTACGCCCTCGAGACCGAGGCGGAGACGGCGGTGGGCGGCACGCTGGGCGTCGACCTCGAGGTCGGCGCGCCCGACGGTTGGACGCACCGCGAGACGCTCCTCGCGCCGCGCGCCTTCGACGGGCCGGAGACCGCGACGCGGGTGCGCGTCGACCTGCCGGCCGCGGCATCGCTGATCGCACGCGTCGAGGAGGAGACCGGCTTCAAGGCCTCGAGCTACGAGCTGCGCGTCGTGCCGCGCATCCACCTCGAAGGCGACGTCGGCGGCGAGGCGGTCGACACCGACCTCACGCCTGCCTTCACGATGACCTGGACCGCCGCCGAGATCACGCCGGACGGCGACCTCGAGCGGTCCGACCCCGTCACGATCGCCGACCTCACCACGCACACCCGCTCGATGAGCCTCGCCGGCCTCGAGCTGTCCGTCCCGCGCGCACGCACGGTCCTCACGGGCGCGTCGGCGGGGCTGGTCGTGGCCGCGCTGCTGCTCGGCGCCTCGATCTACCTCGGTCTCGGCCGGGGCGAGCGGGCAAAGGTGCGGGCGCGCTACGGCCGCATGCTCCTGCGCGTGCAGCAGGCGGATGAGCCGTTCGCGCGCGACCGCGTGCGACTGGCCTCGATGCACGACCTCGCGCGGCTGGCGCAGCGCGACGGCGGCATCATCTTCGAGGAGGAGAGCCCGAGCTTCGGCACGCGTTACTACGTGCGCGACGGCGACGCCCTTTACGAGTACGTCCCCGACGACGCCTCGACGCGCACACGCCTCATCGATGCGCTCGTGGGCGGCGGCGCGAGAGGCCGCTGATGCGTCGCGTCCTCGCGCTCCTCGTGATCGTGGCGAGCGTCGCCGGCCTCGTGCAGGCCTCGGCGGCGCTGCTGAGCGTGGACGCGGGGACGTTGCAGGTGTTCTCGGTGCCGGTCTCGATCGACCTGCCTCCGCCCGACATCTCGTGCGAGGACGACGACGAGTGGCACAAGCGCGACGGCGGCAGCGAGTGGGGCCGCGAGGACGATCGCGACGATCGTGACCATGGCGACTGTGACGACGACTGCCGCGGAGACAATCGCGACGGCACGTACGACCTCAACAGCCTCCAGCGCGACCGAGGCGGCGACTGCGACGACGACTGTCGCGATCGGGACGGGCAGACCAGCGACTTCAGCGCGGAGTCGAGACGCGGGGACGACGACTGCGACGACGGCGGGTGGGGCCGAGGCGACCGGCGCCTGACCGACCCCGCACTCAGCCTCCTCGAGGCCACGCCCCTCCTCGGAATCGCCGGCCCGGAGCCGACCGCTACCCAATCGCCGGAGCCGACGCCCACCGAGGCGACGCCGAAGCCGACCGAGACCGCGTCACCTGAGCCGACGAAGGCACCGGAGCCGACTCCGACCGAGACGCCCGACCCCACCTCGACGGTCGAGGCGACCTCGACGCCCACGCTCGAGGCGACGCCCACCCTCGGACCGTCGCCGTCGGCCGAGGCGACCGCCACCGAGGAGCCGAGCGCCACGCCCGAGCCCACCCTCGAGCCCTCGCCCACACCCACCGAGGAGCCAACGGCGACCCCCACCTCGGCCCCCGAGGTCACCTCGACGGCCGCCGACGGGGTTTAACCCGGCGCTTGCACGCGGCGATCCGAGCCTTAAACGGCGCTGCTTACCGTCGCCCCATCACCACGAAGAACGTGTGTCAGATGGGGGACCTTCAAGCGTGACCGACAACCGACGGCAGTTCCTGCGATTCTTCGACTCGCGGCCCGCGGTCGACCAGCCGCCCAACCGATGCATCTGGAAGTGCGGCGCGGCCTGCTTCCACACCGCCCCCAACGAGGCACGCGCCTCGCAGGCCTTCGAGCACGTCCTCAACCGCCGCATGGGCCGCCGCGCGATGCTCCGAGGCGCGGCCGCCGTCACGGCGCCGTTCGTCCTCGCCGCCACCCCGGTCGGCCGCGCGCTCGGCCTCGAGTCGCCGCTCGCGCCTCGACGCGCCGACGCCGCCGTTCGAGGAACCGGCCTCGCGTTTCGCGCCATCCAGCTGAACCAGCTCGACCGGGTCACTGTGCCGACGGGCTACCAGTCGCAGGTGCTGCTGCGCTGGGGCGACCCGCTGTTCGACGGCGTGGATCGCCTCACCTCGGCGAACGCCTCGAAGGAGCTGCAGGAGCAGACCTTCGGCTACAACTGCGACCTCAACGCGTGGTTCGGCCTGCCGGCCGGCCAGCGCTCCTCGAGCCACGGCCTCCTCTGCGTGAACCACGAGTACACCGAGGGCGAGCGCATGTTCGAGGACTACGACCCGGACGCGCCGACGCGCGCCCAGGTCGACGTCGAGCTCGCCGCACACGGCATGTCGATCGTCGAGCTGCGGCGCACGGGCAACACGTGGGGCGTCGTCCGCAGCTCGCACTTCAACCGTCGCATCACCGCCACGACGCCGATCACCCTCGCGGGTCCGCTCGCCGGCGACGCGCGCCTCAAGACCTCGACGGACGCGACGGGCAAGACCGTCCTCGGAATGCTGAACAACTGCGCCGGCGGTAAGACGCCGTGGGGCACGGTGCTGACCGCCGAGGAGAACTGGAACCAGTACTTCGGCAACAACGACGCCGTTACCAACTCGACGCAGAAGGCCCTGAACGCGCGCTACGGCGTGAGCGACGGCGCCACCAGCCGAGGCTGGGAGCAGGTCCACTCGCGCTTCGACCTCGCGGCCGAGCCCAACGAGGTCAATCGCTTCGGCTACGTCGTCGAGATCGACCCCTACAACCCCGACTTCACGCCCATCAAGCACACCGCCCTCGGCCGCTTCAAGCACGAGGCCGCCACGATCGCCCTCGCGAACGACGGCCGCGTGGTCGCGTACTCGGGCGACGACGAGCGCTTCGAGTACCTCTACAAGTTCGTCTCGAGGAAGAAGTACGACCCGAACGCACCTCGGATCTCGCACCTCGACGTCCTCGATGACGGCACGCTGTACGTCGCGCGCTTCGACGACGACGGCACCGGGACGTGGCTGCCCCTCGTGGCCGGCCAGGGCGCCCTCGCCAGCTGGTCGCAGGCGGACATCCTCATCAACACGCGGGCGGCGGCCGACGAGCTGGGTGCCACGCCGATGGACCGCCCCGAGGACGTCGAGGTCAACCCGCTGAACAACCGCATCTACATGGCGCTGACGAACAACACGCGCCGCGAGGAGGCGGACGTCGATGGTGCGAACCCTCGAGGTCCGAACCGCTACGGCCACATCCTCGAGATGACCGAGGCCGGCGGCGACATGGCCGCGACGCGCTTCAGCTGGGAGGTCTTCATGATCTGCGGAGACCCCTCGGACGAGACGACGTACTTCGCGGGCTACGACAAGAGTCAGGTCAGCGCGATCTCGTCGCCGGACAACGTCGCCTTCGACCGCACGGGCAACCTCTGGATCGCGACCGACGGCCAGCCCGGCACCATCGACCGCAACGACACCGTCTTCGCCGTGCCGACCGGCGGGCCCGAGCGCGGCCACCTCCAGCCGTTCCTCAGCGTCCCGAAGGGCGCCGAGGTCTGCGGCCCCGAGTTCAACGCGGACGAGACGGCGCTGTTCGTGAACGTGCAGCACCCCGGTGAGAGCAGCGAGTCGCCCGACGCGCCGCAGAGCGTCTGGCCGGACGGCACATGGCCGCCCCTCCCGAGCTTGGTGGTCGTCACCAAGACCGACGGCGGCCGCATCGGCACCTAGCCCCGCTCGAGGCCGAAATGTGAAGGGCCCGCGCCGTTGGCGCGGGCCTTCTTCCTGCCTCGAGAAACGCGCCTCTAGCGTTCGACGTCGATCAGCCCGATCGCGGTCACGCCTCGCGCCGTCGCAATCGTGGCGCCTCGGTAGCGGAGTTCGCGCTCGAGCCCTTCGACGTCGCATCGGTCGTTCAGCGGTCCCATGCGAAGCCCGGACGCGCCGACACCAGACTCGACGCCGACGCACACGTAGGTGACGCCACCGCCCGGCTGCCAGCGCTCGAACGCCTCGAGATGCGTGGCGAACTCGAGAGCGGGCGTGTTGACGCCGAAGACGAGGAGCTCAGGATCCGCGAGTGGCCAGCGGCACTCCTCGAAAATTGCCGGGTCGGCAGGGAGCGCGCGGGCCTCGAACAGGACCTCGCGGCTGTCGGGGGACCACGAACGGATGAGCAGCGCGAGTTCCGGGTCTTCGTAGCTTGCGACCTCGGTGTCCGTGTCGAGATCGAGCAACGCGATGCGATGTCCGCTGATGAACATGCAGCCGAGAGAATCCGGGCCAACCGCCGCCAGGCGTCCATTCGGCGCGACGAGCGCGAAGGACCCGGATGCCGGATGGAGGTGCACCGACCCATCGAGCCTCACCGTAGCCAGCCGCGGTCCGGACTCGAAGCCGGTCGAGACCTCGACGACGAAACCACCGCCGTCGTCGCGCCACGTCGACGGTCGGAGCCACACGCCCTCCCCTTCGAGGCCGGGGTGGTCGAACGGCACCTCGAGGATGGTGTGGCCGGTGTCGACCTCGATGACACGAATGTCAGTCCGGAACGGGTCGGGCGGTGTCCTCGAGGGCGGGACGGCCATCGCGAGGAGGCGACCGTCGGGCGAGATCGTGAACGCTCCGGCCGCGTCCGGATCGCCGTCCGACAGCTCGAGGAGCGTACGCACCGGCTCGCCGTTTAGCGCCCTGATCTCGACGGTGCGATTCGTCTCGACAACAACCTGTGAGCCCACGAGCTGGAGACCCAGCACGAACGTGCGCAGGTCGCCCACCTCGAATTCCGCGAGCGTGCGCGAGGTGCCGACGTCATACGTCGAGATCCGCGTCGAGGTCGGCAGGCCCGTGAAGTCGTTCAGGCGCGCAGCGCTCGCGTAAACGAGCAGCGGTCCTGCCGCGTCGAGCGGCAGTCCATTGGCGTCGAGACGAACGGGAGGGCGGTCGTCCGTCGGCGTCGGAATCGGCGAGGCGCCGACCCCGTCCTCGCCGTCGATGGGGGTGGGCGCCGACGGAGTCAGGGCGGGCGAGGCGCTCGGCGAGACCGACGAGGCCAGGTCCTCGTCCTCGCAGGCAGCGACGAGGAGGACCAGCGCCCCGATCAGCACATACCAGACGAGCCGCCGCAACCCCACTGTTGGCCTCGCGACTCCACACGAATGGGACGTCGATTGTCGCACTCCGGCGCCCCGCGGGACGGGCTCGCTATCATGCGCGCGCGGTCGAGGGGGGACGAATGGCTGCACCGCTCGAGGGGTTTCGCGTCATCGAGCTCGCGACGGGGGTCGCGGGGCCATACGCCGGCAAGCTGTTCGCCGACTTCGGCGCCGAGGTCATCAAGATCGAGCCGCCGGGCGGCGATTCGGCCCGCCTCGACGGCCCGTTCCGCGGCGGCGAGGCGAACATCGAGGCCTCCGGGCGCTTCCTCTTCCTCAACACCCGCAAGCGAAGCATCGTGCTCGACCTGAAGAGCGCCGACGACCGCGCCACCTTCGAGCGCCTCGTCACGGGCGCCGACGCCGTCATCGAGGACGGTGCGCCCGGCGCCCTCGACGCGCTGGGCCTCGGCTACCGGCGCCTCGACGAGCTCAGCCCGGGCATCGTCCTGGCCTCGGTCACGCCGTGGGGACAGAGCAGTCCGTACCTCGAGGCGGGGTACGAGCTCACGGACCTCGTCGCGCAGGCGATGGGCGGGCCGATGCTGTGGACGGGGAGCGCGGAGCACGAGCCGCTGCGCCTCGGCGGCGGCCCGATCGCCCTCCTGCAGGCCGGCGCGGTGACGTTGCTCTCCACGATGATGGCACTGTTCCGACAGGAGAACACCGGCGAGGGCGACCACATCGATGTGAGCATCTACGAGACGCAAATCGGCTCGCGTGACCGCTCCGGCCCCTACCTGGCGAACTACATCTACAACGGCACAGAGCCGAAGCGTCGCGCCAGCGGTGGCATGACCGCCTCCGGGATGCGCCCCACGCCCGATGGCTTCGTCAACATCCTCGGCACGGGGCCGCGGCTCCCCGCCTTCCTCCGGATGATCGGCCTCGAGGAGCTCGCGGCCGATCCGGACGCCGTCGACCGCGTGCGCGACCTCGAGGTCGCCGAGATGGTGGAGGCGACGTACCTCGCGTGGCTGAGCGAGCGCACCAAGCTCGATGCTGCTCAGGCGGCGCAGGACGCACGGCTGCTGGCCGGCCCGGTGAACCGCCTCGCGGACCTCATGACCGACGCGCACTTCCGCGACCGCGGCTTCTGGGACCGCCTCGACCATCCCGTCGCCGGGAGCCTCGATTACCCGGGGCGGCCGCTGATCTTCGGCGACTCGCCGCGCGCCGAGGCCGAGCGCGCGCCGCTCCTCGACGAGCATCGCGACGAGGTGCTGGCACTGGCCGAGAGCTCGACGCCCCGCCGGACGCGGGAGCCGAGGCAGGGCTGGTCGCCCGTGCTCGGCCGCCCGCCACTCGAGGGCATTCGCGTCGCCGACATCACCGTGGTGTGGGCGGGCCCATACGCAACGCAGCTCATGGCCGAGTGGGGCGCCGAGGTCATCCGCGTCGAGCCGATCAGCCGCATCCAGCCGTCGACGCGTGGCGCGGATCGACGCACCACGCGGGAGCTCGAGATCGAGCGTGGCGCCATGGGCATCGCGGCCGGCGGTTCGTACCCGGACTTCGAGCCCGGCATCGATCCGTGGAACCGCAACGCGGGGTTCAACAGTCACGCCCGCAACAAGCGCTCGATGGCGTGCGACATCACGACGCCCGAGGGCCATGAGCACTTCCTGCGCCTCATCGAGCAGTGCGACGTGCTCATCGAGAACAACGTGCCCGAGACGATCTCGAAGGCGCATATCACCTACGAGGAGCTGGCGAAGATCAATCCTCGGCTGATCATGGTGCGCATGCCGGCGTACGGGCTGAGCGGTCCCTACAGCGGGTGGCGCGCCCTCGGCACCCACGTCGAGGGGCTGGTGGGACACCACCACGTGCGCGGGTACCCGGGCGAGACGCCGGACGCCGGCGGCGACGTCTTCACGGCCGACGCGTGCGCGGGGGTGCACGGCGCCTTCGCGGCGGTCGCGGCATTGAGGCATCGAAGGAGCTCGGGGCGAGGCCAGCTCGTCGAGCTGCCGCTGGCCGAGGGCTTCCTGCCGTACCTCGGCGAGCACATCCTCAACTACCAGATGAACGGCATCGACGAACAGTGGGGCAACCGCCACCCAACCCACGCACCCCACCAGGCGTACCCGACGGCCGGCGACGATGAGTGGATCGCCATCGAGGCGCGCGACGACGAGGAGTTCGCGCGGGCGTGCGAAGTCCTCGGTTGCCCCGAGCTGCCCTCGGACCCGCGGTTCGCGACCGCCGCCGCCCGGAAGGCGTACGAGGCGGAGCTCGACGCCCTCGTCGGCGAGCGCACGCGCGCCTTCGAGAAGTGGGACCTGTTCCGAGCGTTGCAGGTCGCCGGCGTGCCCGCCGGGCCGCTCCAGACCGCGGCCGAGCGTCTCGCCTGTCCGCACCTCGAGGCGCGCGGGTTCTTCGAGGAGCTCGACTCGCCCTCGGTCGGCCGCTTCCCGTACCCCGGCCTCATCTGGCGAATGGCGAACACGCCGAACGAGCTGCATCGAGGCCCGGTCCGTCTCGGCGAGGACAACGAATACGTCTACCGTGACCTGCTCGGCCTCTCGATGGAGGAGCTGGCCGACCTCGAGGCGCGCGGGCTCGTCGGCACCTCGTACCCCGGCCTGCGCTCGCAGGCCGGGGCATGATCGAGATGCGCCAGGCCGCCTAGGCCGCCTGCCGAGCCGCGTTCGCGAGGATGGCGTCCCGCAGGTACGCCGCGAGCCCGGCCTCGATGTCGTCGTAGGTCGCACGGAAGCGCTCGTCGGCGACGTACATCTCGCCGAGGCCCCGATGGACATCGAGGCCGCAGTCGTAGAACCAGCGCGAGATGTGCTGGCGATGCGCCTCGGCGGCGTCCATCGCCTCGGTTGAGGTCGGCGGCAGGCCGACCTGCCTCGCGGCGACGAGCGCCTGCACGGGCGCCTCGCCCTCCGTCTTCATGCGGAGCCAGTCGTCCTTCGAGTAGCGCTGCACGCGGCGTCGCGCCTCCTTGAACGCCTCGGTGTTGCCCCAGCGGTCCTCGATCTCCGCGCCGTACTGGCCGGGGTCGTGCTCGCCGAAGACCTCGAAGCGCTCCTCGGGTGTCAGTGGGATGTTCATCTGCCGTGCCTCCATGGCGTATTCGACGGCTTGAATCATGCGGGCGGTCTGCTCGAGCCGCGCCCGTAGCAGGCGGTGCTGGTGACGCAGGTGCGTCATCGCATCGGCCTTCGGGTCATCGAGGAGCGTCGCGACCTCCTCGAGGGCGAACCCGAGCTCGCGGTAGTAGCGGATCTGCTGCAGCCGCTCGAGGTCGGCGTCGTCGTAACGCCGGTAGCCGTTGGCGCCGCGCTCGCCCGGGACGAGCAGTCCGATCTCGTCGTAGTGGTGCAGCGTCCGGACACTCACCCTCGCGAGTCGTGCAATCTCACCAATGGCGTACGTCACCTCAGGCCTCCCTCGTTGGTCCTAGCGTGCGGCCTCACGCTGCGTCAGAGTCAACAGCGAGGACAGGCCCAATCGACGGAGGACGCGACATGACCGACATCAAGGAGATCGAGGGCATCGGCCCGGAATACGGCGCAAAGCTCGAGGCCGCGGGCGTCACGACCGTCGAGGCACTGCTCGAGCGCGGCGCGACCCGCAAGGGCCGCACCGACCTCGAGGCTGCGACCGGCATCGGTCACGCGTTCATCCTCAAGTGGACAAACCGCGCGGACCTGTTCCGGGTGAAGGGGATCGGCGAGGAGTACTCGGACCTCCTCGAGGCAGCAGGCGTCGACACGGTCGTCGAGCTCGCGCAGCGCAACGCTGCGAACCTTCACGCTACGCTCGCGAGCACGAACGAGGCGAAACACCTCGTGCGTCGCGTGCCCTCGGAGTCCGAGGTCGCGACATGGGTCGAGGAGGCGAAGAGCCTCCCTCGGGTGATGGAGTACTAGTCGGAGGGCTTGCCGGGATTCGAGGGCGGGCCACCGGCCTCGGACGGCGGACCGCCGGGCTGCCCGTTGGCGCCCGGCCCGTTGCCCTGCCCTGACGGCGGTCCTCCCCCGCCCTGACCAGGTGGGTCCGGAGCCTGCCCCGGAGGGGTCGCGGGCGGAACCGGGGGGGTCCCACCCTGACCCGGGGGGGTCGCGGGGGGACCGGGCGGGGTACCGCCCTGGCCCGGCGGCGTCGCAGACGGGCCAGGTTCCCGGCCACTGTTGCCGCCGGCACCGCCATTGTTGCCGTTGCCGGCACCGAGGACCTGCACCCGCTCGATGACGCAGCCGGGGCCCAGCGCCTCGACACCCTCGTCGCAGCTCCCGACCACCGCGACGAGCTGACCCACGGCGGAGGCGAGGTCGCCCGCCTCGGCGGGGTTGCCCGGCACGTTGATCTCGACGTCGTCCGCGAGGGGCAGCGTGACCTCGCCCGCGGTCGTCAGCAGCGTCACCGACGCGTCATCCGCGGCGAGGAGTTCGGCGCGGGCGGTGAAGCGCCCGTCGTGGATCTGCGTCATGAGGTTGCCGGGCAGCGTCTCGGGCGCCGGCGTGACGCTGGCGCCTGCGGCACCCTCGCCCGTCCCGGCCTCGCCGGTAGCCTCCGTCGAGCCGGGAGTCGCGCTTGCCTCTTGCGTCCCGCCCTCCTCGTTGCCCGCGTGAATCCCGACCGTCTCGCGAATCGCGGGGCCGAGGCCGGTGACCTCGACGGCGGTCGCGCCGCCGGCGACGAGTGCGAGCGCCGTGGCGGCGCCGATGAGCGGATGTGCAGCCGCAGCGCCGAGCATCGAGGCCCAGAGGCCCCCACCGCCGGCAGCCGCCCACGCGAAGCGACGCTTCAGCGACGAACCACCCGCCGCGCCCTCGGGCGCCGCGAGCCTGGCTGCGACGAGCCGGCGACCGCGCTCGATGGCTGCGTCGTCGGTCGCGGGCAGACGCGCGCTCGCGAACCACGCCTCGATGACGGGGTCCGGGGCGTCGCTGCCCTCGTGCCGGTGCCTGCGGAACAGGCTCATCGGTCGCCTCCAGTACCGGCGGCTGACCTCCCGGTCGGTGGTCAGGTGCCGGCGTCTACTCGATGTATTGCCACGAGTTTGCGTTTCGTTACGCGGCACCGACGCGGCTGACGGATTCAGGGTTCTCCCGAGGCGACGCTGGCGGTTCCCCGATGCCCGCTGTTCGACCGATCTCGGACAGTCAATGGACACCGGATGCGGCCGGACGGATGCGCGATTCATGGCAGCGCGGCAGCCCTACGACGACGACCTCGGCCGCACCCGCGGCGAGCGCGACCGCGAACGCGTCGAGCGGGCGCGCGACGGCGACGAGGAGGCCTGGTCCGCCCTCTTCGAAGAGCACTACCCGAGGCTGCACCGCTACTTCCGCTCGCGCGTCACCCCGACCAGCGTCGCCGAGGACCTTGCCGCCGACACCTTCGTCGAGGCGTACCGCTCGATTGAGCGCTTCCAGTGGCGTGAGCGCCCGTTCGGCGCGTGGCTGTACGGCATCGCGCGCAACCGGCTGCTGATGCACTACCGCCGCGAAGGGCGTCGTCGCGATGTGCAGCCGCCCGTCGAGCACGCACGAGACGAGTTCCTGGGCATCGAGCTCCGCGACGCCCTAGACCGCATGCCGTCGGAGTACCGCCAGGCCCTCGAGTACCGGTACCTCATCGGCCTGACGGGCGAGGAGGCCGCGGCGGCGATGGGCAAGTCGCACGGCGCGTACCGAGCGCTGCTGATGCGCGCGACACGCGCCTTCCGAGCCGAGTACGGCCCGCCGAACGACTAGCGGTCCGCCCTGCCTCCAGCACTGAGAACGCAAGAAGCGGGCGCCTCACGACGCCCGCTTCTTGTGGGGACCCGCGCGCAGCGCGCGGTACGGCTAGTCCTGTTCGGCTCCAGGACCGCCGGCGTGGGATGGCTTGTTCTTGTTCTTGCTCTTGTCCGCGCCACGGCCGTTGCCGGGCTTGGACTGGTCGTCGTCGTCCGCCGACTCGACCTCAGCCGCCGCCTCGCCGTCGTCCTCCGTCACGGACAGGGACTGGGCGTCGGCTTCGGTCTCATCCTCGCAGCGGGGGTGGTCGCCGCCCTTGCGCTCGCAGAAGGCGTCGCGCTGCTGCTCCTGCTTCGTCGGGGCGGCGTCCGCGGACTCGACGCACTCACCGAGCTCGTCGCCGTGGGCGAGGTGAGCGAGGTGCGCCTCGCCACCGACCTCGATGGTGTGAGCGTTGCCGGGATTGCCGGGCGGGCGGTGGCACACGGTCACCTTGTCGGTCTTGCCCTCGGTCTCGACGACGGCGATCGTCGCCTCGACCGTGGCAGCGGCACCGGTGCCATCGAGCTCGTCCTCGTAGCGGGCCGTCACGTCATCGCCGGGCGCCGTCGCCAGCACGAGGCCGGTCGCGTCCGTGGCGTCGCCGGCGGTGAAGGTGCCGGTGAACACGCCCGTGTGGGCACCCGTCTCGGTTAGCTCCAGCGGGAAGCCCGTGCCGTCGCTGGTCGAGAACACCTGGACCGTCACCGTGTCGGCGCCATCGGTCACGTCGAGGTCGGCGTCGGTGACGGTGACCTGTACGAGGTCGCCGGACACCAGCCCGCCGCCATCGACGTCGGTGATCTCGATCGCGCCAGTGGTGCCGTTCCAGGTCGCGGTCGCGGAGGCGAACGGCTCGGCGCCGTCGCGCGTGCCGTTGCCATTGATGTCGAGCCAGGCCTCAACGGTGTCGTCACCGGGGCCGCCGTCGCCCGTCCACGCGAACGGCACGTCGCCGTTCACGTCGGTCGCGCCATTGCCGTCCTCGTCGTCGTTCGGGCCGGAGATGACGCGGAAGGCGACGGGGACGTTCTCGACGCCCACGCCGCCGTCAGTGACGCTCGCGACGACCTCGTGCTCAGTGTTGCCCTCGAGGCTGGCAGTCGCGGGAGCGAGGTCGATCGCCAGCTCATCGAGGCCGATCTGGTTGATGGCCGTGACGGCATCGAGGTTGAAGCCCTCGGGGCTCGCGCCGTCCGGCTGGGAGATCCGCACCGCAGAGGCGAACGTCAGCTCGAGCGCGCCGAGGTCCACGCCAGTGTCCGTGCCGTCGACGATCGGGCCGGCGTCGACCCACTTCGTGCCATCGCTCACCTCGAGAGTGGCGGTGGCGACAGGGCCGTCGGCCACGACGTGCACGGTCAGGTCGTCGCCCGGACCGTCGAACGCGATGTTGTTGTCGAAGCTGACGGTGATGGAGCCGCCCCCTGCCCCGCCGACCTCGACAAAGACGGTGTCGGCGGCGTGCGCGGCGTCAGCAGCGTCGCCGGTGATCGCGCCGGTGGAGGCGGCGCTGTCGCCGTAGGGGTCGCCCGAGGCCTCGCTGCTGGTGATCGCGATGCCTAGCGAGGCGATCGCGACCGCCGCGCCCAGCGTCAAGATCTTCGGTGGGGTGAGATGTCCGAGAACCGACATGGCTTCGTCCAATCCTGGCGGTGGGAGCCGGATGGGTGGCTAGACGGCGACCGCGGCGGGCTCGCACGTGTGGAGCACGAGCCGCTGGCCGAGCATGGTGAGTCGCAGGCGAGCCGAGACCTCGACGTCACGGGTGACGTCCGGGCTCTCGAAGATGCGTCGCACCTCTCGTGCCTCGCGAAGCCAGTTCGCGCTTCGCTCGCAGCAGCCGGCGGGGCTCATCTCGTTCATGGCTCGCTCGCTTCCCGTGTCCCAGGCGTCGAGGCGGTGGGTTCCTCCGGCGCGCTCGTTCACCCCTTCATTGCCCCGAGGGTGGGGTTTGTGACGTGACGCGCCGGGGAGTTCCGAGGAATTTCGAGGGCCAGCTCAGTGGCGGCGATCGCAGATGCGCGGTCTACGATTCCTTACGCGTGGCATCGAGGTACGGCCGGCGGCGAACCTCGGCGAGAAGGAGCCCGACCTCGTGAAGCGGATCGTGATCTGCCTCGATGGGACCAGCAACGAGCCCGAGACCGGGTCGACGAACGCCGTACGCGCCTTCGAGATCGCCGCGAAGACGACGGACCAGATCGTCTACTACGACCCCGGCGTCGGGACGATGGGGGCGCGCAGCGCGACGACGCGCCTCGGGAAGGCCGTCACTCGCATGACCGGCCTCGCGCTGGGCCATGGCGTGAAGGACAACGTCGAAGAGGCGTATCGCTTCCTCATGCACGAGTATGCGGCCGGCGACCACATCTATCTCTTCGGCTTCAGCCGAGGCGCCTACACCGCTCGAGCGCTGGCGGGCATGCTGCGCACGGTCGGTCTACTGCGTCCCGAGGCCGAGAACCTGATCCCGTATGCGATGAAGCTGTACGCGCGGGCCGGCCGCGGCGACGCCGACGAGCAGGCCAACGATGAGTTCTGGCGGCTGCGCACGAACTTCAACGAGAGCTTCGGGAACCCGGAGTTCCCGAACCGCTTCGCGCCTCAGATCCACTTCCTCGGGATCTGGGACACCGTGAAGTTCGTCGGCTGGCTGAACTGGCGCGCCCAGCTGCAGCAGGCGCGGTGGCCCTTCACTCGCAACGTGGCGAACGTCGTCCACGGCCGCCACGCGCTCGCGCTGGACGAGAAGCGCCGCTACTACGGCGCGTACCGCTTCGATCCGGACGAGGTCCGCAAGGAGCGCCGCGACCTGCGCGAGGTCTGGTTCACCGGCGTGCACAGCGATGTCGGCGGTACCTATCCCGACGACCATCGCCTCGCCGATATCGCGCTGCACTGGATGCTCGAGGAAGCGCGCGCCCTCGATCTCGAGGTCGATGCGAAGGCCTACCGCAAGCACCTCGGGATTGAGCCCGGCGAGCCGCTGCCCGAGGACTATGCGCTCGGTCGCGTCCACCCAAACGGCTGGCCCTGGTTCCTGCTCGGCGCCGGTTGGCGTCGCCGCCGCCTCCTCGAGGACGATGAGATCCACCCGAGCGTCGAGACGCGGCGCCGGCTCCTCGAGAGCTAGTCCCCAGCGAGCTCGGTAAGGGCGTAGTAGCGGCCGGCGGTCTGACTCGGGTCCGCTCGATAGACATACGTACGCCCGGGCTCGAGCTCTTCCTCGTAGAGCACCTCTTCAGTGCCGTTGGCGGTGACCACGAGGGCGTAGTCGTCCGCGCCCGGCAGATAGAAGCGCGCGACGCCTCGACGGTTCGCCCTCGAGCGGCCGAGGCCGGCCACGCGCACGGTGGCGCCGGGCACGGGGCGTCCGGCCTCGTCGAGGACGATCAGGCGCGCGGCACGCCCGGGCACGAGGTAGGTGAGGAAGAGCTGCCGCAGGCGCCCGGGCCGGCCGGGCACCGTGCCCGGAGGCATGTTGTCGATGACGTCTTTCTCGTAGCCGACCTGCTTCGGCGTGCGCCAGTCGGCGCCGTACTTGAACTCGAGGTACTCGTGGGCCGGGGACGGCACGCGGTACGTCACCCCATCGATGCTCGCGTCATCGAGGCGCTCGAACAGCCGCACCGGGAACGGCACGCCCGGGTAATGGGCGATCGTGCCCTCGACGGCGCGATAGCACTGCCAGTCGATGCGGATGCGGTACTTCATGATCTTGACGGAGGTGTAGAGCCCCTCGGGGTGCACCTCGACGTAGCAGTCGATGCCGCGAAACGACTCGACGACCGGGTCGATCATGGATTCGTCGAAGCCGTGCAGCCCGACGATCGAGCCGAGGTCGAGGTCGTCGTCCCACGGAATCAGTGCGCCGTCCCGTACCGCACCGAGCGCCGTGCCCTGGCGCAGGAAGAAGATGACGCCGTGGGCATCGAAGACCTGCTTGGCTTCCAGGAGGAAGCGCCCGGCGTCGCTGATGTCCATTGGCGGGATCGTCTTCTCGATCTCGCGCATGAGCGCCGCGTTCTCGGCGTCGGAGCGCCGCACATCGGGCTCGGTCACGAGGCGACGACCGAGGGCGCATCGACGAGGGCCGCCCGCATCGCCTCGACCAGCCGTGCATTCTCCTCGGGCGTCCTCGAGGCAATGCGGAGGTAGCGGTCGGCGTCGGGCATGCTCTTCGCGGCACAGTCCTTCACGAGGATGCCGTGCTCGACGTAGAGCCGGCGCGCGAAGTCCGGGCCCGAGGGCTGCGCGTCATCGAGGCGGCAGAGGATGAAGTTCGCATCGGGCTCGAGCGGCTCGAGGCCGTTCATCGCCTCAAGCTGCTCGAAGAGACCTCGGGTGTGATCACGCGTGAGATCGCAGCTCTCCTCGAACTCCCGCCGGTAGCGGCCGGCGGAGCGCAGGAACGCCTCGGCGAGCCCGTTCACGTTCCAGATCGGCAGGGCGCCGCGCACCGCCTCGACGAGGCGCGCGTCCGCGCTCAGGAGGTAGCCGAGGCGCAGGCCGGCAATGCCGAAGACCTTGCTCATGCTCTTGATGACGGCGAGGTTCGGGTGGTCCTCGATCGCGTCCTCGACGCTCGAGGCCATGCCCGCCCTCGAGAACTCGACGAACGACTCGTCGACGATCAGGCGGCAGCCATGCTCCTCGAGCAGGCGCGCGAGGCGCAGCACCTCGTCACGCGGTACGGAGCGCGCCGTCGGGTTGTTCGGCGTCACGATCACGGCCGTGTCGGATCCGAAGGCGATCGCGGCCTCGGCGAAGGCACCGACGTCGAGGTCGAACGACCCGGCCTCGAGAGGGACGCGGTTCAGCTGGTCTGGCGGAATGACGGCCTCGTACTCATTGAAGGACGGCGTCGGGATCGTCATGCGCGCGGCGAAGCCGTTGCCGAGCACCTTGATCAACTCGGCCGCGCCGTTCGCCACCGCGAGGCGATCCGGATCCGCGCCCGTCCAATCGCCGACGAGCCGCGCGAGCTCGCGCTGGCCGACGGGATAGTTCGTGACGATGTCGCCGAGCTCTGAGCGGAAGCCGTCGAGCATCGCCTGCGGCGGGAAGTGCAGGTTGTAGAGATACGAGTGGTCGACGAAGCCGTAGCGCCAGTACGAGCCGTGCAGCGTCTGGATCCGGTCGTACTGCGCGTCACGGTCGAGGAATCGGAACTCCGCAGCATCGAGGTCGCGGTGGTCGTCGATCTCGTACCAGCGATGCGCCGAGACATCGACGGCGAAGAACGGCGGCGCGCCCTCGTCCGTCACGAGCTCCGCGAAGACGCTCTCGTAGTAGTCGTGCACGCGACCCGCCTCGATGCGCGCGCACAGCCGAGGCAGGACCTCGGCCACGAGGAGCGGCGCCCGCAACGCATAGACGTTCACCGTCTTCCACGCGGTCGCGCGTGAGAACGAGGCGTCCTGGTCGGCTCCGAGGACGAAGCTGGCGATGCGCCCGTCCGGCCCGCACGTCACAGCCGTCCCCGAGAATTCGCGCTCGAAGGGGGCGACGGCGGCGGCCGAGGCCGGCGCGCGCTGCAGCGCCTCGATGACGCCGTCCTCGAAAGCGACGTCGGCCTCAACGAGGAGCACGTCCTCGTCGAGGTAGTCGCGCGCGTCCCACAGCGAGCGAATGTTGTTCGTCGTCTCGTAGTCGGGCGCCTCGACGTAGCGCACATCGAGGCCGGCGAAGCGCGTGCCGACGCGCTCACGAATGACCTCGCCGAGGTGGCCGACGACAA
This sequence comes from Dehalococcoidia bacterium, assembly GCA_041390625.1. Classification (GTDB taxonomy): domain Bacteria; phylum Chloroflexota; class Dehalococcoidia; order UBA2979; family UBA2979; genus RBC038. The sequence continues at coordinate 120,168 of JAWKPM010000008.1, forward strand.
TCACCGCTTCGGTCACCCCTTGCGCCGCGAGCGCGGTCAGCGCGCGCGTGAGCAGCGGCTCACCGCCCAGCTCCACGAGGCACTTCGGGACGTCGTTCGTCAGCGGCTGGAGGCGATCGCCCTTGCCGGCCGCGAGGATGACTGCACGGCGAATCGGCGCGGCCGAGCCGGCGCGTCCGTCATGCTGGGATAGGTGAGCAATCATCGGCGTTTCCTTCCGCGATGAGCGCGCCTCGGATGGGGTGGCTCAGGCGGAGAAGTACTCGCGCAGGCGGTCGATCCCCTCGTTGTAGCGGGCGTTGCAGAAGGCCAGCCGGAGGTCGTGCGGCACGCCGAAATCGGTGCCGGGCACGACGGCGACGTGAGCCTTCTGCAGGATGTCGCGTGCCAGCGCCTTCGAGGAGGCGAAGCCGTGCGCACGATTCCAGTCCTCGCAGCGGAGGATGGCGTAGAAGCCGCCCTCGGCGCTGATCGGCTCACATCCCGTGCCGTTCAGCTGCTCGGTGGTGTACTCCGCGCGCGAGCGGTAGATCTCGGTGAGCTCGGCCGGACTGTCTTCGTCCTCGAGGGCGGCGATCATGCCGTACTGGTAGCAGGGGTCGGTGCAGAGCAGCGTGTGCTGCTGCATGACACGCAGATTGCGCTGCAACTCCTCCGGCAGGATGGCGAAGCCGACGCGCTTCGTGTACATGCGGAAGCCCTTGGAGAAGCTGTTCGTCACGATGGTCATGTCGCGGTACTCGGGGAAGAGCTCCAGCGGCGAGTGGAACTCGTCGTAGAACATCGTGTTGTTGTAGATCTCGTCGTTCAGCACGTAGGCCTGGTGGTCAATCACCTCGTACATCTGACGCATCTCCTCGGGCGTGACGATGTTGCCAATCGGGTTCCCGGGTGAGTTGATCACGACGAGCGAGGTCTTTTCGGGCGAGAAGTTGCGGCGGAACGAGTCCATGTCGACGCGCTTGGTGTCGATGTCGATGTCGTAGAACTTGACCTTCGCGCGCGCGAGCGTCGCGCAGTAGAGGTAGAGCGCGTAGTACGGCCTCGGGATCATGATCTCGTACTCGGGACCGGACACGAGCTGGAAGAGGTTGCGGAAGATCGGCGAGGTGCCGGTGTTCACGATGACGTTGTCCGCGGAGACCTGTGCCCCGTACAGGCGGCAGTAGTGCTCGGCGATCGCCTGCCGGAGCTCCGGCAGCCCCTCGGGATAGACGCGCCGCACGAAGTCCGGGTCGTCGAGCTTCTCGGTCATGCGGTCGAGCACGGCCTGAGGCATGACCAGCTCGGGCACGCCGATGGTCAGCTTGAGGACGTCCGCCCCCTCCTCCATGAGCTCGTCGGCGAGCTCGTCGAGGACGAACATCTGGAACTCGAGATCGTTGGGCATGAAATCGTGGATGGTTCGCGGCATGGTCCCCCCTGATGTGCGCACGCGCCTGCAGCCGGCAACAGGCGGAGCGCGACCAGGGAAAGCCACACACGAACCCGAAGTCCGACATCGCCGAGGCGTCCGCAGATGCGAGACTCCTCGCGACGACTCGACGGAGCGGTGCTCGCGCCGGTCACGCGCAGATTAACAGGACGTTAACGACTTGGGGGCGTGCGGGCCGATCGCGGCCGCGGCGGATGCTCAGGCAAACGGAGGACACGGTGCGCGTCTACCTGATCCGCCATGCGAAGGCGGAGCGCCGCGATGCCGAGCGCTGGCCCGATGACTCACTTCGGCCGCTCTCGCCGCGCGGCCGCGAACGCTTCGAGGCAGCGGCCGCCGCCCTCTCGAGGCCACGCGACGCCGTCGATGTCGTGCTAGCGAGCCCGTACCGCCGGGCCTGGCAGACCGCCGAGCTGCTCGCCACTCACGCCGGGTGGCCGGCACCCACCTCGTGCCCACCGCTCGCCAGCGCTAGCATCGAGGCGGTCGTCGCCGCCGCCGAGGCAGCGACCCGCGACGGGGCTGAGCGCGTGGCGCTCGTGGGCCACGAGCCTCAGATGAGCGCCCTCGCCTCGTGGCTGCTGACGGGCGACCAGATTCTGCGATTCAGGTGGCGCACCGGAGCCATCGCCCGCCTCGAGGTCGAGCGGTGGGCACCCGGTGCCGCCACCCTCGAGTGGTTCGCTCAGCCTCGACTTCTCGCGCGGTAGCCGTCGAGGCTCAATGCGCGCCTCGAGGCGCGGCGGTGACCTACGACGTGCTCGGAGCGGAGCCGGCGGCGGTCAGTCGGGCCTTCGCTTCGGCAACGACCGAGTCCGGCAGCGGCCCCTTGAGGGCTGCGGCCACGTTGTCCTGCAGGTGCTCGACGCTCTTCGTACCCACGATCGTCGTGTCGAGGTCGGGTTGCGACAGCGTGAATCGGAGCATGAACTCCATCCGCGTCATCCCGCCATCGAGCAGCTCTTCGAGCTTCGCCTCGTCCCAGCGGTCCTTCATGACCTCGGACGTGATCATGTAGTAGCGGCGGCCCTCCCAGTCGGTCGGGGCGCCACGGGCAACGCCGCCTCGGATCACGATGCCGGCGCCGGCCGCCGAGGCCTGCGCGATGATGTCCTCGTGCTCCCGCTGCAGCGCGGAGTACGGCACCTGGAAGGCGTCGAAGACCCCCATCGCGATGTGCTCGGCCATGTTCGGCAGCGTCGCCGAGACACCGACGAACCGGACCTTGCCCTTGTCGCGAAGCTTCAGTGCCTCGGCGAGCGCGCCTTCGGCGTTGAACTCGTCCTCGGTGATGCTGCGGTGGAACTGGACGAGGTCGAGGTAGTCGGTGTTGAGCAGTCGGAGCGACCGCTCGACGCCGGTGCGGATGTTCTCTGCCGTATGGACGTGCTCGCCTGCCGCGCCATCCGGCACGCAGCCGCACTTCGACGCGAGGAAGTATTCGGAGCGACGTCCGGCGATCGTGCGCCCGATCAGCTCCTCGCTGCGGCCGTAGTCGATCGAGGTATCGATGAAGTTGATGCCGGCGTCGAGCACCGCGTTCAGGATGGTGGCGGCCTGCGACTCATCGAGGGACCGTAGCTCCATCGAGCCGTAGCCCAACGTCGTCACCTCGAGGCCGGTACGTCCCAAGGTGCGCTTCGGCAGGTCAGCCATGATTCACCCTTCCGCGCGCGGAGCGGTGCGCTCGACGCCGCATGCTCGTTTCCGTCGATGTTACGCGGGGCTGCCACCCGCCTCGGGCGGGGTGAGGCCGTAGCGGTCGCCGCGTCGGTGGCGCACCGCGAGGTCGACCGAGGCCAGACGGCGCACGCCCTCGGCCATCGGCGACCCACCGAGGGAGCCCATCGCGAGGTAGTCGCCGAGCGCGTCCTCGAGGTGGTTCGAGTAGCCCTGGATGTCCTGGGCCTTGTTCATCATCACCTTGGCGATGCGCACGAAGACCGGGTTGTTTTCGGCGACGCGCCGCGCGTACGCGTAGGTCTCGCGCTCGAGGTCCTCGAGCGGCAGCACGTGGTTCACGAAGCCGAACTCGTGCGCCTCGGTGGCGCTGATGAAGCGGCTCTCGAAGACGAGCTCCTTCGCCCGCTTCACGCCGATGTCCCACGGCACCGACATGTACTCGATGACGCCGGCCAGGAAGAGCGCGCTGTCCGCGGCGAACACCAGGTCGAGGCAGGCAGCGAGCATCCAGCCGGCGTAGATGCAGTAGCCGTCCACCATCGCGATCGTCGGCTTTGGGAAGTTCCGCCACCGCAGCAGCAGATCGAGGTTGTACTTCTTGAACTCGTTGTAGCGATCGATGCCCGGCATCGTGGCGCGCGCGTCGCGGGCCGCCTGGTTCTGCGGCGTCCCGAGGTCGTGGCCGGCGGAGAAGTTGCCGCCTGCGCCTCGGACGACGACGACGCGCACGGCGTCGTCGCGCTCGGCGAGCGTGAAGGCGTCGTCCACCTCCTGCAGCAGCGGGTGGCTCTGTGCGTTGCGGTACTCGGGCCGGTTGAGCGTGATGGTCGCGATCGGGCCGTCGACGTCGTAGCGAATGAACTCGAACTCCACGGGGAACCTCCTCACAGCGCGCGCAGTCTATCCGGTCCCGCGTCCAACCTTGGACCAGCGCCGCGGGCGAGGGAACACGAGGGGCGGGCTAGTCGAGCAGCTCGTACGCCGGCAGCGTCAGGAACTCGATCAGCTGGTCCGAGAACACCAGCTGCTCGAGCAGCCCGCGGGCGGGTCCGAAGGCGTCGCCGCCATCGAGGCGGGCGACTTCCTCCTCGATGACGCGACGCACGAGGTCGCTCGTCACGGCCTCGCCGCTGTCAAGCCGCGTCCCGGCGTGGAGCCACTGCCAGAGCTGTGCGCGTGAGATCTCAGCCGTGGCTACGTCCTCCATCAGGTTGTCGATCGCGGCCGCGCCCGCGCCGGAGAGCCACGACTGCAGGTAACGCAGCGCGACCGAGACGTTCGTGCGCAGCCCCTGCTCCGTGACGTCGCCGGGGACGTCCGCGAGTGCCAGCAGATCGCCGGCGCTGACATCGACGTCCTCGCGCAAGCGCTCGAGCTGGTTCGGGCGGTCGCCGAGGGTCGCGTCGTAAACCTCGCGACAGAGCGGCACGAGGTCGGGATGCGCCACCCACGAGCCATCGAACCCGTCGCCGGCCTCGCGCTCCTTGTCCTGCCGCACGCGAGCAAGCGCCTCGGCGTTCACCTCGGGATCGCGGCGGCTCGGGATGAAGGCCGCCATGCCACCGATGGCGTGCGCGCCTCGACGGTGGCACGTGCGCACCAGCAGCTGCGTGTAGGCGCGCATGAAGGGCACGGTCATCGTGAGGCGGGCTCGGTCCGGCAGGACCGCCGACTCGCCCTGCGCGTGCAGCGTCTTAATCAGGCTGAAGAGGTAGTCCCAGCGACCGGCGTTCAGTCCCGCGCTGTGATCGCGCAGCTCGTAGAGGATCTCGTCCATCTGGAAGGCGGCGGGCAGCGTCTCGATGAGTGTCGTCGCGCGAATCGTGCCGGCGCCGAGCCCGAGGCTCGACTCCGCGAACGTGAAGACGTCGTTCCAGAGGCGCGCCTCGAGGTGGCTCTCGAGCTTCGCCAGGTAGAAGTACGGCCCGTGCCCCCGATCGATCTGACGGCGCGCGCAGTGGAAGACGTAGAGCCCGAAGTCGAAGAGCGCGCCGGACATCGGCTCGCCGTCGACGAGCAGGTGCTTCTCGACCAGATGCCAGCCTCGAGGCCTCACGACGATCGTCGCGAGCTCCTCGTTCGGGCGGAGCTCGTAGCGCCGTCCCTCGGGCGTCTCGAAGTCGACCTGGCGATCGAGGGCATCGATGAGGTTGAGCTGACCGCCGACGAGGTTGTCCCAGGTAGGCGTGTTCGCGTCCTCGAAGTCGGCCATCCACACGCGCGCGCCGGAGTTCAGCGCGTTGATCGTCATGCGCCGATCGGTGGGCCCGGTGATCTCGACGCGACGGTCGACGAGTCCCGGGGCGGGCGGAGGCACCGACCACTCCGAGTCGCGGATCGAGGCCGTGTCGGGCGAGAAGTCGAGCGTCTCGCCGGCATCGAGGCGCCGCTGGCGCTCGTGCCGCAGCTCGAGGAGCTCAAGGCGGCGCGCCCCGAAGCGACCTTCCAGCTGCGCGAGGAATTCGAGCGCCTCGGCCGTCAGGACGCGCTCGTAGCCCGGCTGCATCGGTCCCGTTGCCTCGGCGGAGCTGGTTGTGTCGGAGGTCACGCGCTCGGTTCCCCTCTAGCGGCGGCGGACGGCGATGCCAGCGGCGACCGTCTCGGGTGGTCGAGTGCCGATGATCTCACCCACCTCCAAGGCTGCGTCCGTCCCGCGTCTCCCGCGACTCAGCGCAGCGCCGCGCCAACCATCGCCTGCACGCCCTCGGTCACGATGACGCCCGCGCCGCGGAGCACGTCGAAGCGATCGCCGAGGCCCGCCTCCTCGAGGATCTCGCGAGCGTGCGAGCCAGGACGAGGCGCCGGGCGGCCCGGCACGACGGGCGTGCGCGAGAGGCGTTGCGTCGGTCCGGTCGTCGTGATCGGTCCCCAATCGTCGTGCTCGCGCGTGATGCTCAGCCCGTGCTGCTGCACCCATGGATCGTTCAGCAACTCGCGCATGTCGAACACGACGCGGTGCGCGCCGACATCGATCGCGTGCAGACGAGCCACCCACTCACCTACCGATGCCGTCGCGATGGCGGACTCGAGGCGGGCCTCGAGATCTCGAGGCGCGAGGGCCGCGATGCCCGCCATGCCCTGGAGCGACTCGAACGAAGCGCGCTTCGATGCGGGCACGGCGATGAAGACCCACCCGTCACTCGCGCGATACGCCCGATGCCAAGGGGAGGAGCCGAGGGCATCCTGCCCTCGAGACTCGTCCCACCGCTTCCCTTCGTAGCCCTGGAAGAAGAGCGACTGCAGCGTACCCGCGGTGTAGACGAGCGAAGTGTCGACGTGCTGCCCCTCGCCGGTGCGTTGCCGATGCAGCAGCGCCAGCGCGATGGCGTACGCGCCGAGGAACCCGGTGCCGAAGTCGTTGATCGGGTACGGCTGAACGACCGGCGTACCGTCGCCGCCGTAGCGCAGCTGCATCCCGCTCGCCGCCTGCGCGAACTGCTCGTGGCCCGGTCGCGGCGCCCACGGGCCCTCATGTCCGTAGGCATTGAGCGAGGCGTAGACGATGTCGGGGCGCCGGCGACGCACCTCCTCGTAGCCGATGCCGAGGGCGTCGACACGACCGCTGCGGTAGTTCTGCACCACGACGTCGGCGTCCTCGAGGAGCTTCCAGAAGACGTCCCGCCCCTCCTCGCGTCTCAGGTCAAGCAGGATGCTCCGCTTCCCGCGGTTGATCTCGGTGTGGTAGACGACGAACCCGCGCTTCGGATCGTCGATCTTGATGACGTCGGCGCCGAACTCGGCGAGCGTCCGGCCGGCGGTCGGTCCCGCGAGAATGATGCACAGGTCGAGGACCTTGATCCCCTCGAGGGCAGAGCGCAGCTCGGTCTCGATTCCCGAGGCAGCAGCCGCACGAGGTCGCGCCAAGTCTTCGAGGATCGAGGCGCGGTCGGCGTCCGGTGCCGGGGCGGCCGACCGGATCGTTCCCGGCGTGAGCCGCAATCGAGGGTTCACGCCGGGCTGACGCATCACACCGAACCGCGTCCCCGGCACGTCGACGACCGCCTTCGAGGCCTCGGCATGCGGGTGAACGAGCCACTCCGCCGCGGTCCGGCACACGGCGCCCTCGCTGCCGGCCTCGGCGACCAGGTCCTCCCACTCCTGCGCGGTGCGCGTCTCGAAGAGGGCGCGCATGCGGCGGGCCTGCTCGGCGGCGAGGTCCGGCTCGCGGCCGAGCCGCTCGCGGTCGGTCAGTCCCTCGCGGTCCCAATCGGCGATGCCGGCCGCCTCGATGAACTCGCGGAAGTTCTGGTTACCCGCGGCGGAGAAGTAGATCCAGCGCCCATCCCTGCAACGGAACGGCCCGCTCCACAGCCCACCACCCCGCGACTGCGGCGTGAATGGCCGATGCACGATCATCGCGCGGCCGCCCATCGGCGCGAACATCGCGTCGAACAGCGGCACCTCGATGCGTTGCCCGAGGCCGGAACGTTCGCGCTCGTTGAGCGCCATCGTGATCGCGACGACCCCCTGGATGGCCGCGTACGAGGAGGCGACGGACAGCGCGGTGTAGATCGGGCGGTCCGGCTCAGGGTTTCCCGGTGTGCGGTACAGCGCTGTGGCCGCGCCGACTACGCCTTCCCACGCCGCCGTTGCTGCTCGAGGGTCGTCGGCGGCAAAGCCCGGCATCGAGCAGTAGATCAGCCTCGAGTGCTGCTCGCAGAGTTCCGCGGCGCCCAGCCCGAGACGCTCCATCACGCCCGGACGGAAGTTCTCGATCACCACGTCGGCGGAAGCGACGAGGCCCTTCGCGACCTCCAGGTCCGCGGCCTGCTTCAGGTCGAGGACAATGCTGCGCTTGCCTCGGTTCCACACTTCGTTTGCCGGCGTGTCGAACCGCGGCCCGCCAGGCGCCTCGACGTGAATCACGTCGGCGCCCTGGTCGGCGAGCAACATGCCGGCCATCGGCCCCGCGACGTACTGACCGAAATCGACGACCCGCACACCATCGAGCGCACCCGTCATGACCCACCTCCGGTGCGGAGCCTAACCGAACTCGTCGAGCGCTTGGCCAGCGGCGTATGTTCCTCCGAGATGTCGAACCGGGAGGTTCCCATGAGCGCACCACTCGAGGGCATTCGCGTGCTCGATTTCGGCCAGTACGTCGCGGGCCCCCTCACGGGGATGCTGCTCGCCGACCAGGGCGCCGACGTCATCAAGGTCGACCCTCCGAGCGGGCCTCGATGGGACACCGACGCCAACGCGACGTGGAACCGCGGGAAGCGCGTGGTTCGACTCGATCTGAAAGCCCGGGACCTCGAGGTCGCGAAGGGCCTCGTCGCTTCCGCCGACGTGCTGATCGAGAACTTTCGCCCGGGCGTCATGGCGCGTCTCGGGCTCGGCGCCGATGAGGCACTCGCGAGGAACCCGCGGCTCCTGTACTGCTCGCTCCCGGGCTTCGCCGAGGACGACCCTCGGGCTTCGCTTCCTGCGTGGGAAGGCGTCGTCGCGGCGGCGACGGGCACGTACCGCGAGGGTGGCGGAGCGCCCGGCGTCCCCGTCTTCACCGCCCTGCCGATCGCCTCGTCGTTCGCTGCCTTCGTCGCGGCGAACAGCGTCGTCGCGGCGCTGTACTCGAGGCACCTCGATGGTCGAGGCCAGCGCATCGAGGTGCCGCTCTTCGACGCCATGTTCGCCGCGATCGGTGCGCACGGGCTCTCGGTCCGCGGCAGCGAGGCGTCCGGCGGCCGGCCGAACGACTTCGGTGGCGGCATCTTCGACTGCGCCGACGGGCGCTGGGTCCAGATCTCCCTCGCGAAGCCGCACTTCCAGCAGCGGTTCGCGCGGGCGGCCGGCCTCGAGGGCGAGGTCGACATCGCGAAGCTCGCGACGCAGCGCAGCGAACGCGAACGGCTCACCTCGATGCTGCCGGAGGTGCTGAAGCGGCGGCCGGCCGACGAGTGGGAGGCGATCGGCGCCGAGGCCGATCTGCCGCTGATCAAGGTGCGCAGCGCGGCCGAGTGGATCGACAACGACCACGCGCACGCCTCGAACTCCATCATCGAGGCCGATGACCCGCAACTCGGCCCGACCCAACAGCCGAACTCACCGGTCCGCATCGCCGGCGTCGACGCCGGCACGCGCTCGCCTCGGCGCGCCATCGAGCCCACCGACATCCGGTGGCAGGGCGAGCCGGTGGCGGTGGGCTCCGGTGCACCGCGCCGCGCCGCCCTCGAGGGCGTGCGCGTCATCGACCTCAGCCAGGTACTCGCGGGACCGATGGGTGGGCGCACGCTGGCCGAGTTCGGCGCCGACGTGGTGAAGATCAACCCGCCGAACGAGGAAGGGGCGGGCATCAGGTTCAGCGTCCACCGCTACCACACGGACGTGAACCGAGCGAAGCGCAGCATCCTGCTCGACCTCAAGCGGCCCGCGGCCCTCGATGTCTTCTGGCGCCTCCTCGAGGACACCGACGTCGTGCTGCACAACTTCCGCCCCGGCGTGCTCGACCGCCTAAGGATCGGGGAGAGCGAGGTGCGCCGCCGCCGCGAGGGGCTCGTCTACACCTCGGTGACTGCATACGGCTCCGGTGGACCGTGGGAGGGTCGCCCCGGCTACGAGCCGTTCGGCCAGGCGCCGACCGGTGTGTCCGCCCGGCAGGGCGGAGACGGGCGACCGCGCTCGCAGCCCTTCGCGGTCAACGACTACGGCACCGGGCTGATGTCGGCGTTCGCCGCGCTGCTCGGGCTCTACCGTCGCGCCCGCACCGGCGAGGGCGGCACGACCGAGGCCGCGCTGGCCTACACCGGCACCATCCTCCAGTCGCCCTACCTCATCGGCCACGCGAACAAGCGATGGACCGAGCCTGCGGGCATCGAGGCGCGGGGATGGGGGCCGCTGCAGCGCCTGTATCGCGCGCAGGACGGCTGGTTCTTCCTTGGCGCGCGCGCGAGTGACCTCGAGGCTATGGCCCGCATCGAGGGACTCGACGGCATCGAGGGGCTTCAAGGCGCCGACCTCGAGACCGCGCTCGAACGCCGGCTCGCCGAGCGTTCCGTCGCTGACTGGTGCGACGCACTCGCGGCGCTCGGCATCGGCGCGCACGCCCTCGTCGACGTCGCTGCCCTGATGCAAGACCCGTGGGTGCAGGCACATGGCCTGAGCGTCACCCGAGCCCACGACACGGGCGAGGAGATCACGACCGTCGGCCCGCCTCCTCGCCTGAGCGCCACGCCGGTCGTCGTTGGCCCGCCTGCCACCACCCCCGGCGCGGACGGCGCTGCGATCCTCGAGGTGCTCGGGCTGTCGACCGACCTCGGAGCGCTCGTGCGCGAAGGGGCGCTCGCCACCAGCTAGGACCGAAGGAGACTCACGTGCGACAGCTGCCTGCCGACGAGTACGCGGGACCTCGAGGCGTCGGCATCCGCATGTCCGAGCCGCAGATGCCGGGACTGACGAGCCAGTACGGCCCGGCCGCGGACGCGCTGCTCGACACCTATCACCGCTTCGACAAGGCCCACCTGGTGATGCTCACCGAGGAGGGCCTCATCCCGCGCGAGGCTGGCTCGGCGATGCTCTCCGCGCTCCGCCACATGGAAGAGCGCGGCATGACCGCCGTCCGCAACGAGGTCGGCGGTGGCATGCACTCGGGCGAGCAGTACCTCATCCGACGTCTGGGTTACGACGTCGGCGGACGCATTCACCTCGGGCGGAGCACGGGCGACTTCGGCGCCGTCAGCCGTCGCATCCGACAGCGCGACCGCCTCCTGCAGCTGATGCGCGCGCTGAACGAGGCGCGGCGCGGCATCCTCGCGCTCGCGCCCGAGCACTTCGAGACGGTGATGGCAGGTCAGACGGGGGGCCAGCACGCGCAGCCCACCACGCTCGGCCACGAGCTGCTGGCGTGGGCGTCCGCCCTCGAGCGGCACTTCGAGCGCGCGCAGTCGACGTACGAACGCGTGAACGCGAGTCCGGCGGGCGCCGCGATCATGACCGGATCGAGCTTCGCGTTGAATCGCCAGCGCACGGCTGATCTGCTCGGCTTCGACTCGGTGCTCCGCAACACCTTCGATGCCATCCAGGGCCACGACGACGAGTTCGCGACAGTCGCCGTCGCGGCCGGCGTGACGCTGAGCCTCGCGCGTTGGTCGAACGACATCAACTTCTGGAGTGGCCAGGAGGCGGGCTACGTCCGCATCCCCGATCGCTTCTGCGGCACCAGCAGCATCATGGCCCAGAAGCGGAACCCGGCGATCCTGCCCGCGATACGCACCGGCGCGTCCGAGAGCCTGGGCGCGGTCGTGACGACCTTCGCCTCCCTCAACACGATGACCGGGGAGTTCGGCGGTGACGGTGGCGCCGGCCTCCATCTCTCGTTCGACCGTGCGGTACAGGGCCTCGGATGGCTCACCGAGCTGCTGCCGGCCCTCGAGTTTGATCGCGAGCGGATGCTCGAGGAAGCCGGCGCGCACTGGGCGCAGGCAACCGATCTCGCGGCAGCGCTCGTCTCCGAGCGGGGCTGGCCCTGGCGCATCGGTCACCAGGTGGCGGCAATCGTCGTGCGGCTCTCCGAGGACCGCGGCATCGCCCCGCGCGACGTCCAGCTCGAGCTGGTCGACGAGGCCTCGATGGAGTACCACGACCAGCCGAGCGGCCTGAGCGAGACGGTCCTCCGTGAGGCGCTCGACCCCACGCACTTCGTTCGGGCTCGCACGCTCTACGGCGGGCCGTCACCCGAGGAATCGCGACGCAGACTGCCCGACTACACGACCGTCCTCGAGCGCGACGAACGCGCCGCCGAGGCGATCTCGGCTCGACTCGCCGACGCGGACGCTACGCTCGAGGCAGCGATCGACGCGATCGTGAGCTAGGCCCCGATCGAGGCCGCCGCTCACGTCACGAGGGGAGACCGGATGGCTGTCGAGGGCAGCGACTTCGATGTCGCGGAGTTCCGCCGAGGCGTCTGGCATCGAACCGCGACGACGGTGGCGCTCGTCACCAGCGCCGTGGAAGGCCGCCAGAACGTGATGGCGTGCGAGTGGGCGATGATGGTGTCCGCCTCGCCGCTTCGCTTCGTGGTCTCGATCGCCCCTCGACGCGTGACCCACGAGCTGATCGAGGCGTCCGGCGAGTTCGGGCTCAGCTTCTGCTCCGAGGAGCAGGCGAAGCTCTCACACGTTTCGGGGTCGTACTCGCTGCGGGACGTCGACAAGTGGGAGCTGGCGAACTTCGAGCTCTACGACGCGAAGACGATCGCTGTGCCAATGGTCGCGCACTCGGTGCTCAACGTGGAGTGCCGCGTCATCGCCCGCGAGTATCTGGGCGACCACACGCTCTTCATCGGCGAAGCGTCGTGGGCGCGGTACGACCCCGACCTCGAGCCGATGTTCTATCACGATGGCAAGTACTGGCGGCTCGGGGACCAGATCCCGAAGGAGTAGCGGCCCTCGAGGCCGGGCTCGCGCCGACCCCGGACGTCGCCCTGGCGCGACGGCAGCCTAGCCGGCGCCGAACGTGATCACCTTGCTCGGCGTGATGCGGGCGAGCGCCCACTGGCCGGGCGTGGTTGGGTTGGCCGCGAGGCGCGCCTCGGCCTCGTCGCCGTAGTAGCGCTCGTAGAAGCGGGCGCGGTACTGCGAGTAGTCCGTATCGAGGATCTCCGCGGTGCCGCTGACGAGCGCGACAGCCATCGGACCTTCGCGACGCTCGATGCAGACCGAGACGCGCGGGTCGCGCTCGATGTTCCGCCACTTCTGGCTCCCGCGCTCCGTCGGGATCAGGATGGCGCCATCCCGCCACTCGAACCAGACGGGCGCCTGGTGCGGGGCGCCCGTCGGTCCGATGGTGCCAAAAACCACGATGAGCGGTTCCGACATGAGCTGCTCGAATGCCTGATCAGACAACGGCACGACGATCTCCTGTCTCTGCTCGCAACCCGGTGACTATACCCATGGGGTCGCGGAGACGAGGTGGCGTCGCCGCGCGCTGTGCACGCTCGTGCAGCGAATGGGCGCGCCCTCGGGACCTTCGCCGCTGCTGATCGGCCTCATCCATGAGGTCAGCCGGCACTCACGGCGAAGCCACGCCGACGCAGTTCGCCCTCGAGATCGAGGCGCCGCGTGCCGAAGCCCCGGCTCTCCCACTCCTCGCGAGGCACCATCCAGAACACCTCGAACTCGTTTCCGTCCGGGTCCTTCGCGTACAGGCTCAGGCTGTTGCCGTGATCAGAGGCGCCGGTGAGGCTGCCCGCCTCCGCGAGCGTGAGCTGCGCCTGTGCAAGGTCGGGCAGCGTCTCCACCTCCCACGCGAGGTGGTAGAGGCCCACGCGCTCCCCCTGACTCGGCGCCGGCGCCTGCTCGCCAATCCCGAACAAGCCCAGGTCGTGATGGTTGTCGCTCCCGTTCGCGCGCAGGAAGTACGCGCGCTCGCCCATCGCCTCGACCAGCTGGAACCCCAGGGTGTCGCGGTAGAACTCGAACGCCCTCGTCGCGTCGCGGACGTACAGCACCGCGTGGTTCAGTCGCTTCACCGTGAACATCTGCTGCTCCATCGCTGCATGACTCGTTGATGTCGCGACCGCCCTTACGCGACGGCCGACTCCGAGGCCTCGACCTTCTCAGCGAGCTCGGCCTCGATGTTGAGCTTGACGGTCTTCCCAACGAGAACGCCGCCGGTCTCCATCGCCACGTTCCACGTGAGGCCGAAGGCCTCACGATCGATCTCACCACTCAACGAGAAGCCGGCGCGGCGGTCGCCCCACGGGCTCGAGACCGGGCCACTCACTTCGCCCCGCAGAACCACCGGGCGTGACACGTCGCGGATCGTCAGGTTACCGGCCAATTCGAAGCGATCGTCGCCGATTCGTCGTACCGCCGTGCTCTCGAACGTGAGTGCGGGGAAGCGCTCGACGTCCAGGAAGTCCGGGCTCTTCAGGTGAGTGTCGCGCTCCGGATTGCCCGTCGTCAGGCTGGCCGCTCGAACGGTGGCGCTCACGTGCGAGTTCTCGGGCCGCGGCTCGTCGAGGTCGATGTCCGCCTCCACCTCGGTGAAGCGACCTCGCACCGTGGCGACCATCATGTGCTTCACGGCGAAACCGAGGTCAACGTGCTGCTGATCAAGCGTCCAGGTCATCTTGTCCCCTGCCCTTCATGTCGGTTCTCGTCCCGTTGTTAGTTCCCATCAGGAACTGGTAGCATCATCAGTGACCGAACCTGACTTGTGAAGACGGCACTTTGAAGTGCCGCAGTCACCTGGGGAGAACCATGGCCGCCCAACCTCGGATCGAACGGACCACCGACGCTGCGGACGCATGTGAAGTGCGCGAGGTGCTCGACCGTGTCGGCGACAAGTGGTCGGTGTACGTCATCCACATGCTCGGCGGCGGCACGATGCGCTTCAGCGAGCTGCGCCGCGGCATCGAGGGCATCAGTCAGCGAATGCTCACCGTCACCCTGCGCGGGTTGGAGCGCGACGGCCTCGTGTCCCGAACGGTGTACCCGGTCGTGCCGCCTCGAGTGGACTACTCACTGACGGCGCTGGGAGAGACGTTGCTCGACGCGGTCTGCGCGCTGTTCGAGTGGTCGGAGCAGCATCGCGAGGACATCGACGCCGCGCGCGCCCGCTACGACGATCGGGACCCCGTGCCCCTGCCCGGTTAGCGACAGGTGCGGGTAGCGGGTTCGGCTTGGCGGCCGGGCCTTACCATTGCGGACATGCCGTCTGACGCAGTCGCTCGTGATCTCCGCAACGACTGGCATCGAACACCTTGACGGGGAGCACGCTCCTCGAGCGGCTGCGCGCGGGCGATGTCTCTGCCCTCGCTGAGCTGTACGACGAGACGAGTCGTCGCGCGTTCGGCGTGGCGCACGCCGTGTTGCGGGACGACGCGGAAGCGGAGGACGCGGTGCAGGAGGCCTACATCTGGGTCTGGGAGCACGCCGACCGCCTCGACCCCGCTCGAGGGCGGGTGGAGTCGCTCGTGCTCACGATCGTTCATCGCCGCGCCATCGACGCCGTGCGTCGCCGCGCTCGAGGCGTGGCACGGGCCGAGCGATTCGCCCGCGAGCACGACGGTCACACCGCGGACGCCGCCGACGCGAACATCGAGGCGCTCGACAACGAGCCGGCGCTGGAGAGCGTCCGTCACGTGCTGGACTCGCTGCCGGACGAGCAGCGAGCACCCATCGAGCTCGCATACTTCGAGGGCCTGACTCAGCAGGCCGTCGCAGAGCGCCTCGGGATCCCGCTCGGCACTGTGAAGAGCCGGCTTCGACTTGCCCTCGGCAAGCTGCGCGCCGGCCTCGCAGCCCCACGCGCCGGAACGGGAGGTGGCCCGTGACCTGCGACGAGGTCCGCGACCTGCTGCCCGCCTACGTGCTCGACGCCCTGTCCGAGGCCGAGCTCACGGCGATCGACGAGCATCTGTCCGAGTGCTCCGAGCACATCGAGGAGCTCGCCGAGCTGCGCGACGGCACGCGAGCGCTCGAAGGCGCCATCACCGAGCGAGCGCCGCGCGCCGCCCTGCGAACCGCCATCCTCGAGCGAGCATCTGCCCCTCCGACGGACGGGGGCGTCGATGGTTCGACCAGGCCGGCGCCGATCACGCTTCGACCGGCAACGCCGCCGAGGCCGTGGTGGCGCTCACCCGCGGTCGCAGCGGCAGCGGTCGTGCTGGTGCTCGCGAGCGTCGTCGGCGCCTCGATGCTTGTCTCCGGCGGCGACGGTGATTCGGGCGTCATCGTTCGGCAGGTCGAGGCGGGCGCCACGCCCGGTCTGCGTGTCGAGTACGACGGCGGTCAGGCGGAGGCCGTGATCTCGCCGCTCCAGTTCCCGAGCGCGCCCGCCGGCCGCACGTACCAGGTCTGGGTCATCCGCGCCGGCGCAGCGCCCGCGAGCCTCGGACTGATCGCCGACCCAGCCGAGCCCACCGTGATCGAGGTCAGCCTCGAGGCCGGCGACGTCGTCGCGATCACGGAGGAGCCGGACGGCGGCAGCGCGCAGCCGACGACGGATCCCATCGTGGCGGTGGAGATTTAGTCAGGCCACACGCCCCGCGCAGTGATCCGCGCCGGCCTCCGCGGCGAATGACAGGTGAACCCCACCTGTAGCCCGGAGGCATTCGATGTCCACTGACCAGCCCGATCCGCGTTCCCAGCCGAGGGGCACGTTGCAGCGCCGGCTCTTCCTGAAGCGCGCCGCGCTCGGCATTGGCGCCACCGGCCTCGCGATCGCCGTGCCCGGCGCGCTGATGGGCGAGGCCACGAATGACGAGGCGGAGGCCGTGAGTGCCGCCGCAGACGATCTCGATCTCGAGGGGCTGCCGCCGATGGTGGCCTACGTGCGCGACGCGGCCGCCGGCGACGTCGTGATCCTCGCCGGCACCTCGGAGGTCGAGGTCCGCGACCTCCAGCTCGCGCGCCGGCTCATCGCCGGGATGCGCGCCGCATCCGCCTAGCTCTCAGCTCGAACTGAAGGAGCAACCATGTCTTCTCATCGTGAAGCGCCCGCCATCTCGACTGATCCGGTCGCCGACAACACCGACGTGTACGCGTTCGTCAGCCCCGACCGTCCCGACACCGTCACCCTCATCGCGAACTTCATCCCGCTCGAAGAGCCGGCCGGCGGCCCGAACTTCTTCCGCTTCGGCGACGATGTCCTCTACGAGATCCACATCGACAACGACGGCGATGGCCACGAGGACGTCACCTTCGACTTCCGATTCACGACGCGGGTCATGAACCCGGCGACGTTCCTGTACAACGTCGGGCCCATCTCCTCGCTGACCGACCCCAACTGGAACGTGCGCCAGACCTACGAGGTCGGCGTCACGCGCGACAACGGTCGAGGCCGGAAGCCGCGAACCGTCGCGGGCCGCAATCTGGCCACCCCGCCCGTGAACATCGGCCCTCGTTCGACGCCTGACTACGAGGCACTGGCCAAGGCGGCCATCCACTCGCTGCCCGACGGCGTCAGGGTCTTCGCGGGTCAGCGCGACGAGGGGTTCTTCGTCGACCTCGGCTCGATCTTCGATCTCGGCACGCTCCGCCCGGTGCAGATGCTGCACCTGATCCCGTCCGCCAACGCGATGGGTGAGGACGGCGCGGGCGGTTACAACGTCCACTCCATCGCCATCCAGGTCCCCATCTCGATGATCACGGCCGACGGCAAGGTGCCGACCGACGTGATGGCCGCCGGCTCGACGATCGGCGTCTGGGCAACGGCGAGCCGCCAGCGCGTCACGCTGCGCACGAAGGAGCGCGGCGCCGACAGCGTGGGACCGTGGGTGCAGGTCTCCCGCCTCGGCAACCCGCTGATCAACGAGGTCGTCATCCCGCTCGGGAAGAAGGACGACTGGAACGGCGCGCACCCGTCGCGCGACTCGCAGTTCGCTTCGCACTACGCAGCACCTGAGCTCGCTGCGCTGCTCCCCGTCCTCTATCCGGGCGTGTTCCCGCGGCTGGGCGCTCTCACCGAGAGCGGCGCATCGAGGGACGACCTCGTCGCGATTCTCCTCACCGGCATTCCCGGCGGGCTCGTCGACGGTTTCCAGAACTTCACCGGCACGACGCAAGCCGACATGCTGCGACTGAACGTCGCGATCCCGCCGACCGGCACGCCCAGCCCTCTGGGCCTGATCGGTGGCGACGCCGCCGGCTTCCCCAACGGGCGTCGAGTCTTCGATGACGTCGTCGCCATCGAGCTGCGAGCGGTCGCCGGCGCCGTCTATCCGCTCATCGACTCGACGTTCGAGCCTGACGCGGCCGCCGGCGGTCTCGCCGATGGCACCTCCAACGACCGCCCGTACCTGACGGTGTTCCCGTACCTCGGCACGCCGCACCAGGGTTACGAGCACACGCACCACTAGCGACGCGCGGTCGGCGCGGGCGCGGCCTCGCCTCCGTGGCGGCGAGGCCGCGCCCCACCCCTGACAAGCTCGGAAGGAGGCCCCATGCCCTCGAACCCACGAATCGGCAGATTCACGCTTCAGCCTGAGGGCACGCGTGCGGCGGCGCTAGACGACCGCCACCAGCACGAACGGGGGGATGTCGGGCGGGCCACTCACGAGCACGGACATGCCCACGAGGGCGGCACTCACGGCGTCCGGCTCGAACCGGGAGACCTCGCGTTCATCGTCGAACTACGCGACGGCCGCGAGCATCATCGAGGCGCGATCGTCCTCGACGTGGACGCCGGGCTCCTCACGGCAGCCTTCGCCCACGGCGTCGAGGTGATCAACATGCGCGCGCTGTCGTTCGTGCGCGCCTGGCGCGTCGAGCACACACCGCGATCCATGACCGAGGACGAGGCGTACGCCTACGCCCTGACCCGCCTCGACGCGCTCAGGCGCTCACCTCTGGTCGTCGTCGATCCGGGCGACGAGGACGCGGGATAGGGCAAAGGCTGCATGGGCGCGGCGCACAGGTCTTGTCGCCGCAGATTGACCCGGTGGTGCAGGGAGAACCTCCGACCCGCGGTCGTCGGCGACGCCCTATCGCTTGATCCCGCCGAGGCCGTCCTGCACGCCGGACACAGCCCACGGTGTCCACGGCAGAGTGAAGAACTTGAACCCTTTCTCGACGTAGAAGTTGGGATCCATCCCGGGCGGGATGAAGTACATGCCGGCCACCACACCGTGCCGAGCGCACGCCTCTGCGATCCGGTCCAACCCCGCCTGGTAGGTCTCCGACTCGTAGTCCAGCGGCACACCGAGGGCAATCGACAGATCCGAGGGTCCGACCAGGAGCACGTCCACGCCGTCGACGGCGCAGATCGCGTCTAGATTTTCCATCGCCTCGAGCGTCTCGATCATGGGCACGATCACCAGCTGGTCGTTCACCGCATCGAGGTAGTCTCGGTAGCTGGAGAATTCGCCCCACTCGCCGCGCATTCCCGCGTTGCTTCGCTCGCCCTTCGGGTGATATCGGCAGTACGACACCATGCGGTTCGCCTGGTCCGCGTTGTTCACCATGGGCGCGATGATCCCGCGCGCTCCCGCATCCAGGGCGAAGCAGATCACGTCCGGTCGGTTGTCGCTGACGCGGATGAACGGCGTCGCGGACTTCCCACGCAAGGCTTGAACAGTCGGACCCAGCTGCTTGACATCCACGGGCGAGTGCTGAGTATCGAACAGCAGGAAGTCGTACCCCGAGTCGCCCAGGAAGTTCATGTCGCTGCCGACGGTCGCCGTCGTCCCGACGACCGTTTGCCCACTCCTGAGCATCTCTTTGACTGAAGCCATCGGTTCCCCACTCCCACCCACCACGCCAGGGACGCGGCGCGGCGCCCTCCGCCGCGGCGCGCGAAATCTAGCACAGGGGCGACGGCCGTCCGTCCGCTCGACGCGGCACTATTGCCCTGAACGGCAGGCAGGTGCGCGACACTGACGGACCCGACCATCGAGACCGAAGGGACACGCGTTGCCGCCAGTCGCAACTTCCGAGGACGCCGCGCCGTGGTGGCAGCCCGGCGGCCACATGCAGACCGTCCTGCCGCACCTGGCTGGCGGCCCCGTCGTCGGCACGGACGAGCAGTTCATCGTGGATGTCGGTGAGCGCTCAGCGGTTCGGGTCTCGCTCACGCGTCCGTCCGCAGCGCCTCGCGGGACGCTGCTGCTCGTGCACGGGTTGGCCGGCTCCTCCGAGTCTCGCGCGCCTCGCTGGACCACGTCGCAGGCGCTCGCCCGAGGCTGGACGGTCGGGCGGGTCGACCTGCGGAACTGCGGCGGCACGGTCCATCTCGCCTCGACGCTGTATAACGCTGCGCAGAGCGCCGACCTCGGACACGTCCTCGCAGCCCTCGAGGCGCGCGGGCTCCGCAGGCCGTACGCCATCGTCGGCTTCTCGCTCGGCGGCAACCTCGTGCTGCGATACGCGGGCATCGAGGGCTCCCCCGGCGGCGCCGGGTTGGCGCCCGACGCCGTCGTCGCGGTCAATCCACCGGTCGACCTTCGAGCCGCCGCCGCAACGATCGAGCGCCCCTCGAGGCTGCCGTACCAGTTGTTCTTCACCCAGGCGCTGCTGCGGCTCCTCCGCGCGATCCGCGCCGAACGCTCGGTACCCGGTCCTCCCTCCAGCCTGCGCGCCGTCCATACCGTGCGAGCGTTCGACGCCGCATTCACCGCGCCGGATGGTGGGTGGCCGTCCGCCGAGGACTACTACTCCGACGCGAGCTCACTGCCACACCTCGGTGCGATCGCCGCACCGACGCTGATCCTCAGCGCGGCCAATGACCCGATCATTGAGCCTTCGGTGTTCGAGGGCGTGACGACGCCGCACCTGCGCGTCCACGTCGCAACCTCGGGCGGCCACGTCGGCTACTGGTCCGCGTCGTCGCGCTTCTGGGCGGGGGAGTCGGCCCTCGACTTCATCGAGGAGTCAGTCGGAAACGCAGGCCGCCACAACTAGGACAGGCGAAGGCGGGCAAACCGGGCGCACGTCCGCCTAGCGTTGCTCGTCGAGGCGCGCGAGGACGGCGCTCACCCGTCGTGCGAGGTCGGCGGAGTGCTCGGCGACGAAGTCCTGGTGGTCCCCGGCGATCGGCACGATGGAGAGACCACCCTCGCAGAGCGTCTGCCAGCCGTAGTCCTCGCGTCGTTCGAGCCACGGCTCGGGATTGTCCGTGCGGAAGAGCACGGCCGCGCCCCGATACGGCCCCGGGACGTACGCGTGCTTCGCGCGCTCGTTCGCCAGAAAGATCTCGGAGCGCTCCACCGGACCTCGAGGCCGGCGCAGCCTGCCAAGCAGGTAGCGCCGACGCCCCTCCCAGTCGCGCGCTCGCAGGTGACGGGTGTGGAACCTCGCCTTGGCGATCGCGAGATCGAGGCGTTGTCCCAGAGTCGCCGCCGCCGGTCGAGGGGCTGGCTCGACCAGACGCGCATCGAGTAGCCCGAGGAACTCGACACGCTCGCCGGCGCGCTCGAGTCGTTGCGCCATCTCGAACGCGACAATGCCGCCGAACGAGGCTCCCGCAAGGCGGTAGGGACCGACTGGCTGCACGGCACGCAGCTCGGAGAGATAGCGCTGTGCCATTTCTTCGATGGTGGCCAGCGGAGGTTGGGCTCCGTCGACGCCGACGGATTGAAAGGCGTAGACCGGGAAGCCGTCAGGGAGCGCGGCGGCAAAGCGGTAGAACAGGTCGGCCGTGCCGTGGATGCCGTGAACCATTGCGAGCGGAGAGCCCGGGCCGCGTCCGCGAAGCGTCACGAGGCAGCGGCCCGCATCGGTCCCGCCGTCGGCCGCCTCGATGAGCGCCGCCTGCTCGGCGATGGTCGGAGCGGTGAACAGCGAGGCCATGGTCACGCGCAGATTGAGCTGCGCCTCGAGCTCGAGGAACAGCTCGACCGCGGACAGTGAGTCCCCACCGAGGTCCACGAACTCGTCGTGGCGACCAACCTGCTCGACACCCAGGACGTCGCACCAGACGCGAGCGAGCTCGCTCTCGAGTTCGGTCGCAGGCTCTTCGTAGCCGCGCCTCGCCGCCGGAAGGCTCGTCGCGGCGTCGCCGGCGAGGCCGAGGCGCTCGGCCAGCCCGATGCGCTGGAGCTTGCCGGTCGGCCCCTTCGGGATCTCCGCCACCAGCTCGATGCGCTTGGGCACCTTCGCGTCGGACAGCTGCGTCGCGACGAACGACCTCAGGTCGGCAGCCGAGGTGCTCGCGCCCTCGCGAAGGACGACCGCCGCGGCCACCTCCTCACCGAGCGTCGGGTGAGGCACGGCGAAGGCGATCGCCTGCGCCACGTCGGAGTGCGTCGAGAGCACGTCATCGATCTCGCGAGGCGCGATGGTCTCGCCCCCGCGGTTGATGACCTCCTTCAAGCGCCCCGTAAGGAAGAGGTAGCCGTCCTCGTCGAATCGGCCCTCGTCGCCGGTCCGAAACCAGCCATTCGTGAATGCCGCTGCCGTTGCCTCCGCGGCACCGAGGTAGCCCGCGGTCACGTTCGGGCCGCGAATGACCACTTCGCCGACTTCGCCCTGCGCGAGGAGCGTGCCGGATCCGTCCATCACGGCGACCTCGGGCCCGGCGGGAAGCCCGACCGATCCGGGCTTCCTCGCCCGAGGTGGCAGAGGGTTCGACGTCATCTGGTGCGAGGCCTCGGTCATGCCGTAGGCCTCGATGACCGGGGCGCCCAGCGTGCTCTCGAGCTCGGCCATCAGCGGCGCGGGGAGGGATGCGGACGAGGACCGGACGAAGCGCAGGGACGAGCGCGCCACGACATCCGGATGACGCGCCGCCTGCGCCAGCACGGACTGGTGCATCGTCGGGACGGCGGTGTACCACGACGGGCGGGCCTCATCGAGCCACCCCATGAACCTCATCGGATCGAACCCGGGCGTGCATCGAACCGCGCTGCCCGCGTACAGGGACGAGAGGACCGCGGCGATCAGCCCGTGGATGTGGAACAGCGGCATGACGTTGAGGCATCGGTCGGCCTCGGTGAGTTGGAGCGAGGTCGCGATGTGGCGCGCCGAGGCGAGCACGTTCGCCTGGGTAAGCGGAACCATCTTCGGCCGCGACGTCGTGCCCGAGGTGTGCAGCACGAGCGCCACGTCAGCGGCCGCGGCCGGCGAGGCCGGCGAGGCCGGCGGTTGGTCGGCGGGTGCGACGCCGTCGGCCTCGATGCTCATCCGACCCGCGGGGCCTTCTGCGACGGGGCGCGCATCGAGCACCTCGATCCCGGCGGCGCGGGCGACGGCGGCTGCGACCGGCATCGCGTCGACCTGCGTTAGCAGCACGCGAGGCTCGAGGTCGGTGAGGTAGAAGTCCAGCTCGGGCGCCCGATACGCCGGATTCAACGGGGCGCTTCCCGCGAATGCCGCCACGGCGAGGAACGCGACGGCCATCTCCGGCCCGTTCGGCAACACGATCGCCACGCGGTCGGTGGGCGCGACGCCGACGCTCCTCAGGAGCCGTCCGATCGAATGCATCTCATCGAGGAGTTCGCGGTACGTGAGGGGGGAGCGGCCGGGAGCCTCGATGGCGACGGCGTCCGGTCGCGACTGCGCGTGTGCCTCGACCAGCTCGAGCAACGTCGCGACCATCGAGCGCCTAGTCCGCCTCGCGCTTCGCGACCTGGTAGATGGTCGTGTGGCGCTGGCGGATGAGTTCGCGGCCGCCCTCGTCGTAGGTCGTGCAGTCGTAGGCGCCGTAGTGGTGGCCCTTCCGCTCGTAGCTCTCGCGGAACGTGGCCGTCGTCACAAGCGGCTCGCCCGCGTACACCGGCGCGAAGATCTGCAGGTGCGTCCTCACGTGAATGGCGGGGCCGTAGTCGTACGAGTGGTGGAGGATCGAAGTGGGGCGGTTCACCAGCCAGCCGGGGTGGAGCCGCGGCCGATCACCGACGAAGAGCGGGTCCTCGCTGTGCTGGCGGGTGCGCGCGTACTCGCGCACGTCCTCGATGCGATCGGTGCGCCCGAGGGGGGCGAGTTGGCGGCCCACGGGAGCGACGTCCCACGTGAGGCGCGGGTGGACCTCCATCGATGGCTCGGGATCGCGCATCGGCGTCTTGAGCAGCACGTCGTCGAGCCACGGTGCGAGACCACAGCCGAGGTCGCCGGCGATGCGCACGTTTCCGTCCGCGCCCGCGATCTCGAGGGTCGCGGCTTCCGGTGTGCCCTCGACGGTGATGTGGAGCTCGTCGCCCGGGTACGTCGGGCGACGGAACGCGAGCTCGGTCCACCCGAAGTCGAGCCAAGCGGGGCCCAGCACCTCGAGGATGGCGGGGGTGGCCCAGCCGAAGACGGTGGCACCACCGACAAGCGCGGCTCGGTAGCCATACTCCTTTGCGCCGTCCGTGGAGTGGATGACGTTGCGGATGGTGGGGCTGTCCTCGTTGCCGAGGAAGGCGGTCAGCTCCAGCCGCGCCACGGTCGTCTGCGTCATCGCCGGCTCCTTCGCGTCTCGGGGCGGTTGCGTCGCGCGTTCGTCGTGCGTATATCTGAGGTCCACGCCGGCGCGTAAACGATTTCACCGCCGCCGATCGCGTTCTATCACGCGCGCGAGATCCGCAGCAATGTTGATGCTCGACCGATGACGGAGGTCGTGCCCATGGTCCCCGAGGCTCTCGGACGGGCGCTGGCCGGCGTGCGCGTGCTCGCGCTCGAACAGGCGGTCGCGCTGCCGTTCGCCACGAAGCACCTCGCGGATCTCGGTGCCGATGTCATCCGCGTGCAGTCGTACGAGCGCGTGCGACCCGCGGATGTCTCGAACATCGAGCTCACGCGATCGAAGCGCCAGATCGGCCTCAACCTCGCGGCTGAGGGCGGGCCGGAGCTCTTCCTTCGCCTCGCCGCCGCCAGTGACGTGGTCGCACACAACTTCACGCCGCGCGTCGTGCGCCGATTCGGTATCGACTACGAGGGCGTACGGGCCGTGAACGACGACGTGATCTACGTCTCGCTCACCGGCTTCGGGACGACCGGGCCGTGGGGCGAACGCCCGCTCTTCGGCCCGGGCGCCGAGGCCGTGGCCGGCTACAACCTCCTCGTGGGGGACCCCGAGGCGTGGCCGGGGCGGCCCGGCACCGGTGTCTACGCCGACGACACCTGCGGCCTCTACGCGGCATTCGCCGTCCTCGCGGCGCTCGAGGAGCGCGATCGGACCGGCGCCGGCCAGCACATCGACGTCTCGCTGTACGAGACGATGGTCGCGCACCTCGGACCCGTGCTCGCCGAACGCGCTCGCGGCGCCGAGCCGCAGCGCATGCTGAACGCCGACCGTCGATTCGCCGTTCACGGTGTGTTCGATGCCGCCGGCCACGACCGCCACGTCGCCATCGCAGCGACCGAGGCCCAGCTCCCCGCGCTGGTAGCGGCGCTCGGAATCGAGGCAGCGACCGAGGAGGCCATCGCGGCAGCCGTCGCGGACCTCGATGCGGCCGATGTGGCACGACGTCTGCAGGATGCCGGCGTCGCCGCGGCCCTCGTCGCCGACGCCGCCCTCGACACGCTGACGGACCCGCATCTCTGGGCGCGCGGGTTCTACGGCCTGCGACACATCGAGGAGGGTCCGGCGTCCGGCTGGTATCCCCACCTTGGACCGACGTGGGGTGGCCCGCCGCCGAGCATCGAGTCGCCACGCGATGTCGGCATCGACAACACCGACGTGCTCCGCGAGCTTGCCGGACTGACCGATCCCGAAATCGCCGAATTGGAAGCGGCGGGCGTCCTCGGCGAGGTGCATGCGCCCGCAACGAAGCGTGCCGTCGACGACGGCTGGCGCCTCGAGCGGCGCGAGCTCAGCCGCATCGACACCACGCTCCCCGACTGGCGCGAGGTGGCCGGGCACGCGACTGACGCGACTCAGGCAGGTGCCTCGTGAGTGCGGGACGCCGCGTCCTCGAGGTGACGAGCGGCATCGGGCCCGCGTACGCCTCGAGGCTGCTCGCCGATGTTGGCTGGGACGTCGTGAAGGTCGAGCCCGCCGAGGGCGACGCGCTGCGCACACAGCCTTCGCGCTGGGGCGGCGCCGAGGGTGCGGCGTTCGAGTTCGCGAACGCCGGCAAGCGCAGCGTCACCGTCGACGATTCATCGCTCGCCCGCCTGGTCGAGGCTGCCGACCTCGTGTTCGGCGACTTCCGGCCGTCGGTGCTGGAGGCCAACGGCCTCAGTGCCGGCGCCTACGAAGCGTGGGCGCCTCGCTCGGCGGTGGTCAGCGTGAGCCCGTTTGGGCTCACCGGACCTCGCAGCGCCTGGGCGGCGACCGAGCTCACGGTCCAGGCGGCGAGCGGCCTGATGTTCCTCACCGGCGAGGCCGATCAGCAGCCCCAGCAGCTGCCGCCCTACCAGGCGGAGGTGACAGGCGGCCTCGTCGCCTCACTCGCTGCGCTCGCCGCGGCGCGCCTGCCTCGAGGGTCGGAACCGCAGCGCCTCGACATCTCGAGCCACGAGGCGATGACGGCGCACACCTTCCAGTTCACACAGCCATACGCCTACTACGGCGAGGTCGGAAGACGCGAACCCTGGCCGAAGCTGGCGCTCCGGATGGTCCCGACGAGCGACGGTCACGTGTATTGCGCGGCGGGAGCCATCGGCTCCATGCGTATGGACGGCATCGCGCAGCTCATCGAGGAGCCGCGCCTCACCGAGGATCGCTTCCAGACCGCTCGCGGCCGCGCCGACCACTGGGATGAGTTCCTCGACCTGTTCGTTCCGCCGTTCAGCCGCAGGACCGCCCAGGAGTGGTTCGAGGCGGCCGAGGCGCTGCACATGACGTTCGCCCTCGTGCAGTCGATCGACGATCTCTTCACCTGCCCGCATCTCGAGGCCCGAGGGTTCCTCCAGCGCGTCGAGCCTCCCGGGCGCGAGCCAGTCGTCCACCCGTTATTGCCGTTCCGGACGACCGCGCCGATGCCGGAAGCGCGGCCGGCGCCGGCCGCCGGCCAGCACACCGTCGAGGTGCTCGAGGAGTGGCTGGGGTAGTCTCGCCTCGCCGACGGCAGTCGAAGACGGAGGCCCGAATGCTGATCACCGATGCCCAGGTACACCTCTACGAGCCGAACAGCGCCGAGCATCCGTGGCCGACCGAGGAGGGTCGAGGGACGCCACCACCTCGGCACCCTCAGAGCTTCACCTCACCCGAGATGCTCGGCGCGATGGAAGCGGTGGGCGTCGACCGCGCGGTCATCGTCCCTCCGGTATGGGCGGGCGAAGACAACAGTCCCGCACTGGAGGTCGCAGCGCGTCACCCCGGCAAGTTCGTCGTGATGGGGCGCCTCGATCCGTACGACCCGGCGAGCGCGGATCGACTCGAGCACTGGCTCGAGCAGCCCTCGATGAAGGGCATCCGGATGAGCACGCGCTGGGGTCACACTTCGACCCGGATGGTCGACGCGCTCGATGACCCGTCACTCGAGTGGTACTGGTCCGCGTGTGAGCGCCTCGGGATCCCACTCATGCTGCTCACCGGCGCCGTCCCGGCGCGGCTCGGCCCGATCGCCGAACGCCACCCGAACCTCACGCTAATCGTCGATCACCTCTCGACCCAGCGAGGCGAGACCGTGGAGGCCGCGTTCGCCTCATTCGAGGACCTGCTGGGTCTCGCGAGTCACCCACGCGTCTTCGTGAAGGTCGGCAACGGGCCGGACCGTTCGCGAGAAGCCTTCCCCTTCGAGGACGTGCACCCGTATCTGCGACGGGTCTACGACGCCTTCGGAGCCCGCCGGATGCTCTGGGAGGCCGACATCACGCAGCTCACGAAGAACACGTACGCCGAATGCCTGCGCCTCTGGCAGGAGGGACTGCCGTTCCTCTCTGACGACGACCGCGAGTGGATCCTCGGCGGCACGGCGGCCGCGGTGCTGAACTGGCCTGAGCCGACCTAGCTCGAGCGCTCCGCCGTCCATCGACGACGCCCCCGACCGTGGGCCGCAACGCTGCGCTCGACTATGTTCGAGGCATGGCGAAGAACCAGCCCTCCCGCGACCGATCGACCTCGAAGGGAACACGGGGTGGCGCGCTCCTCGCAGATGTCGCGGCCGCGGCAGGCGTATCGATCGCGAGCGCCTCACGCGCGCTGAGCGGCGCGGCGGGCGTCTCCGATGAGCAGCGTGCGCGGATCGCCGCCATCGCGGAGCAGCTGGACTACCACCAGAACCCGAGCGGTCGCAGCCTCCGCTCGGGCCGCACGAATCTCATCGGCGTGTGGGTCGAGAGCATTTCGAACGCCTCGTCGGGACGCCTCGTGACCGCCCTCAACGATGCGCTGCACGCCCACGGCTACGACATCCTCGTGACCGAGTACAGCGACGACCCGGCCGAGGACGCGAGCCGCATTCGCGCGCTCGCCCGTCGGCGACCCGACTTCATGGTCGTCCTGCACCCACCTCGTTCCGCGGCCTTCGAGCGCCTCGTGCGGAAGGGGCAGAAGGTCGTCCTGATCGCGAGCGGCCGTCCGAGCTCCTGGAGCAGCGCCCTCGTCGCCGTCGACACGTCGGCCTCGCGGCGCGAGCTGGCGACGCACCTCGTTGAGCTGGGGCATCGAAGACTGCTCGTGCTGCAGCCGGCGCGTCGCATCGGACGGCCGGGCTTCAACATGCTCCAGCGTGTGGCGAAGCGCCTCAAGCTCCCGCTCGAGCTGGAAGTGTTGCCGTTTGCCGGCAGCGACGGCGGCCCCGGACTGACCAGTGCCGAGGCCGTGTCGCGGCTGCAGGGCACGGACGGGGCCACCTTCGTCCAGGTGAACGAAGCACTGGCGCCCGACCTGCTCGGCGGGATCGGCGCGGCCGGGCTTCGGATTCCCGAGGATGTTTCCGTCATGACCACGGGCGCTCCGCCTTGGGCCGAGATCGTCCGCCCACCTCTGAGCGTCACGACCGTCGACTACTACGAGGCGGGACGCCAGGCCGCCGAGGCGATCCTCGAGCTCGCAGGGGGCGGGGAGCCGACGCGCCGCGTCGTTCGAGGCAAGTACATACGTCGCGCCTCGGTCGGTCCTGCGCGAGGCCTCGGACGACCGGCATCCGACGCAGCGTCGCGCCCGGCGCGCGCCGGCCGTCCTCGGCGTCCCGATGCGCGCGAGCACGCCCGACGCTGACGTAGCAGGGATGGCCGCTCATGGCTCTGCTCAGCCCACTCAGAGCCGTCGCCCCGAAGCCGCCCGACATCGCGTACTGCCGAGCCGTGGGCTATCCGGGCGGTCGAACGGCGCTCGCCTCTGCCGGAGGCTCCATCTCGATAGCCTCGGCAAGCAGTTCGTACGAGCGCACTCGGTCGGCGTGTGCATGGACGGCGGTGGTGATCATCAACTCGTCAGCGCCCGTTGCCTCCACGAGCGCCACGAGCTGTTCGCGAACTGCTGCGGGGTCCCCGACGACCTGAGAACTACCGCGCTGATCGAGGATCATCTGCTCCTGTGGCGAGTACTCGTACGCGGCGGCCTCCTCGGGCGTGGGGAAGCGTCCCCGCCGGCCCGTCCGCGAGCGCACGAACGACAGCATGCCGGGAGCCGCAAGCCAGCGCGCGTGCTCGTCCGTCTCAGCACACACAACAGAGACGGCGAGCATCAGGTACGGCTCCTCGATGGTGCCGCCCGTGCGAAACGACTCGCGGTAGGTCTTCACCGCCGCCATCGTGTTTTCGGACGCGAAGTGGTGCGCGAAGGAGTACGGCAGCCCCAGGATGCCGGCCGCCTGCGCGCCGTACGTCGACGAGCCCAGCATCCAGAGAGCCGGGCGGTATCCGCGCCCCGGCGTCGCGACGATCTCGCTGAACGGGTGCTTCTCAGGCCATGCCCCATCGAAGTAGCCGGACAGCTCAACCATCTGGGCGGGGAACTCATCGGCAGCCGTGTGGGCACGCCGAAGCGCATACGCCGTGAGCTGGTCCGTGCCCGGGGCTCGGCCGATCCCGAGATCAACACGGCCCGGATGCAGGGCCTCGAGCATCCCGAACTGCTCCGCCACGACGAGCGATGAGTGGTTCGGCAGCATCACGCCACCCGAGCCAATGCGAATGGAGGACGTCACCGAAGCGATGTGAGCCAGGAGCACTGCCGGTGACGATGAAGCGATGCCCGGCATGTTGTGGTGCTCGGCGACCCAGTGCCGCTCGAACCCGAGTCGTTCGACCCTCGGCGCCAGATCCAGCGAATTGCGCAGGGCATCCGCGGGCGTGGAGCCCTCAGCGACGGGCGCCACGTCGAGGACGGAGAGGGGGATGCCGAGGTTCGTGCTCACGTCCGCAGCGTACAGCGTCGCGGCATTCGCGTTCCCAGATGGACAGGCCTCGAGGGCGTGAGCGACGGGCTGGAGGCAGTCGACGTCACCGAGGTCGACGGTGCGGCATCCGCGATCGCGCGAGCACCGGAACACGCCGCGGACGCGGGGCCGCGGTTCCGTTCGTCGTGGACGACCGTTAGACGCCGGAGCCCGTGCAGCTTCGGCATTCAAGCCGACTGCGGGACGCTGGATCACCTGGGACAGGCGCGCGCGGTCGTTCCGCGCTGTGCACCCAAAGGGGTGACTGGCACAACCCGGCCATCTGCTGTCCCAGATTCGCGAGGGCGGATTGGAGCGGGGGACGGGTCTCGAACCCGCGACCTTCTGCTTGGAAGGCAGACGCTCTGCCAGCTGAGCTACCCCCGCGCCGTTATGAATCTGCAGACAGCGTCTGCCTGTAGATTCGTCGACGTGCGCTTGTGCCACAGCGTTCCCAAAGCGTATAACTGGGCGACTCTCACATCCCCGGTCACGTCGAAGGAACTCCTGTGCAGCAGCAAACGCACGTCGCGGACACGATAGGTCCGCCCGACTTCGATCTCAACATCACCTCCTTCATCCGCCATCTGCGCGCCGAGAACCTCTCGCCCCGCACGATCCGTTCCTACGAAGAGTCGGCTCGCCAGCTAGCGACCTTCCTCGAGAGCGCCGGCATGCCGACCCGTGTCGGCGCCGTGCGCCGCGAGCACATCGAGGCGTTCGTCACCGATCTGCTCCAGCGGTGGAAGCCGTCGACCGCCAACAACCGCTTTCGTGGGTTGCAGCAGTTCTTCAAGTGGCTGGAAGAGGAAGGCGAGGTGGCCGCCAACCCGATGGGCCGGATGAGGCCGCCGCGTGTCCCGGAGCAGCCTGTGCCGGTCCTCGACGACGATGACCTGCGGCGCCTGCTCGATAGCTGCGGCGGAAGGTCGTTCGACGACCGTCGGGACCACGCCATCCTGCGTGTCTTCATCGACACCGGAGCCCGCCTCGCCGAAGTCGCCGGGACACGGCTTGACGGCCTGGATGGACTGGGCGATCTGGACCTCGACCAGGGCCTCATTCGCGTGCTCGGCAAAGGACGACGAGAGCGCGTGCTGCCGCTCGGCTCCCGGACTGTGCGGGCGCTCGATCGCTACCTCAGGGAGCGCGGGAGGCACCCGAAGTCGTCCGAGCCTTGGCTCTGGCTGGCGCAGAAGGGCCGATTCACCGACTCGGGCATCGCTCAGATGGTCCGGAGACGCGCGCGCGAGGCAGGGATCGGCGACGTCCATCCGCATCAGTTGCGCCACACCTTTGCTCACTCGTGGCTGGTGAACGGCGGGCAGGAGACCGATCTGATGCGCCTCACCGGCTGGAGAAGTCGCACGATGGTCTCTCGTTATGCAGCCTCGACCGCCGCCGCGCGCGCTGTGGAGGCTCATCGGCGTCTCTCCCCCGGCGATCGAATCTGAGCCATGACGAAGGACGAGTTCCTTCAGTACCTGGATGCCGTCACTCTCACCAACGACGGGATCTTCGAAGCGCTGATGGAGGTCGAGCCAGCTGAGGACCGCGCTGAGTGCTGGACCGCAGCGGTGCGAGTCATCGAGCTGACCGCTCAGGCGCGTGGAGTTCGAAGCGCCCTTGACGTCCTGCCACCGCTCATCATGCCGGGAGATGACGCTGGCGATGCACGTCGCTTCGTGCAGCTCCTTTTCCCCTTCGGGGGCGAGATCGCCCCGCACTCGCTCAGTGAGCCCGTCCCTGTCGACTTCTTCCAGTGGCAGCGCGCCCTTGCACGCATTCTCGAACAGCGTCAGCCGATTCGCGACGAGGCCCGACGCGCATGGCTGGAGCGGTGCGTCGCCGATCCGGGGTGGCAGGCAACCGTCGAGGAACTCTCGACCAGTTATCGAGGCTTTGTGGATCTCGTCGAGGCCGCCGGTTATCAGGAACGGTCAAAGGCGACCCTTGGGCCGGACCCGCCGGCCGCCCGCGCCCGAGGAGGGCGCCCCGAGTGCGGCCATGTCACGACGGTCCTCGAGTGCTTCCCGTGGTGCAAGTACGACCGAGAGTCCGCTTACGAAGCCCACTCCGGATGGCATCCCCACGCTGACTGGGTGTCGCTCTCGAAGTCACAGTTCCGGCCGCGCACCGACCTGCTGGCTGCCTGTCGATGCTGTGTCGCCGATCACGACCGGCGGCCCAACGGAGGGCCGACGTGCCACCTCTGTGCGGAGGCACTCTTCTGGACGACGTCCGCGCTCAGAGCTCGACGGTGGGGCGGCTGGTTCTGGCTCATCGAGGAACTGCGGGATAGCGCGAGGGCCCGAGCTCGAGAGTCAGACCCCGCCCTTCTGGAGCGGGAACTGCGCTTCGGGATCGTGTGGGAAGGGAACGAACCCTACCGGGCAATGCTCGATAGGGTTCGACGCTTCGGGTCTGACCCGTGGAACGGCCACGCGATGTACGGATGGGAAGCGGGCGTTCGGCAGATCGCTACCGTCTTCCTTCCGGTGCGGGTCTTGTCGACCGATCTCCGGCGCGACATTCAGCAGAGGGCCCTGGCGCTCCTGAACAACATCTGGGACCGGTACCGGCTGAGCGATCCGAAGACCACTGGCCGGAGTGACGCTCGACAGCGTCAGTGGGACCGCTATCTCAGCTGGCTCTGGCAGGAACGCGTCGAAGGTCACCCAATCGACTCCATCGACGCACCCTCTCCCACCGGACCAGAGCCGGTCACGCCACAGACGATCGGCCGTGGGATCGATCGAGCTCTCCGAGCCCTCGCAGCGCTCTGAGCCACGCAGGCGTGTTTACCGGGGCGCCAAACACGCCGAGATGTCCAGAGGAAGCCCTGTAGCGTCGAGGCATGGACTCGCGCACCGACACTGCCAGACAACGCGGACGCCTCGGTGCCCTCGTTCTTCACGCTCGGCACGATCCTCGCCGGACCACCGCTGCCGCGCGTCGCGCAGCTTCGAGCGCGCTCGACCGCAGGCTGATCGACGAGTTCAACCTCGACCGCGGTGAACTCGGCGACGAGGAGTTTGAGCGGCGCCTAGCGTACGCACGACGAGCGCACTTCAGTCGACTCGCGTTGAGGAGCGCGGAAGCTCGCCGCAAGTCCCCTCGGACAAGGAAGGACCCCGCTCGACCCTCGTCGCCCAGTCAAGACGCTTCCGACGTTGAAGGCGGCGCCCCGTGACCACCCATCCCGAGCACTCCAGCTCGCAGACACGCGCCCCGGAGGCCAATGCAGCGAGATTCGGCGCATTTGGGCAATCCACTCTCGCAGCCCATCACCGCGAGGTGTTGCAGTCCTCCGGACTGGACAATGTCTCCATTGAGGAGCGCGGCTACTTCACCGCTGAACGAAAGTCCCAACTCGCGGACCTCGGCTTCTCGCGGGCTCAGCAACTCGTTCCTGCGCTCGTGCTGCCCGTCATCAGCCCGCACGGTGAGGTCGTGCTGTACCAGGCGCGTCCGGACCGGCCTCGAGTGAAGAACGCGAAGGCGGTCAAGTACGAGACACTCCCGGGCGCTTCGATGGCGCTCGACGTGCCACCTCGAAGCCGTCCTCTTCTCGGCGACCCTTCCATCCCCCTATTCGTGACGGAGGGGATCAAGAAGGGGGACTCCCTGGCCACACGTGGCTTGTGCGCGGTTGCACTGCTCGGCGTCTGGAACTGGCGTGGCACGAACGACCGGGGCGGTAAGGTCGCGCTGCCGGAGTGGGAGTCCATCGCCCTCAACGACCGTCAGGTGTTCATCGTCTTCGACTCGGACGTGATGCTGAAGACTGCGGTCCACGCCGCGATGCAGCGGCTGGCGGACTTCCTGCGCTCTCGTAGCGCCAACGTGCTGTTCATCTACCTGCCGGCCGGCGCCGCGGGCGCCAAAGTGGGTGTCGACGACTTCCTTGCTAGCGGCAACGACATCGACGATTTGCTGAAGCTGGCAACCGACAAGCTGCGCCCCGTGCAGCCCGCTGACTCCTCGACGCCGGGGAGTCGGTCGGCTAGGCCCGAGATCGTCGTCAGCGATCGCCACGTGCGTGACATGACCGCCGACGCTGTCAGCGTCCTCCAGCGCCAACCCGAGCCGCTGTGCTTCCGCCGAGGATCCGCCATCGTGCGCCTTGTCGGTGAGCCCCGCTTGGCCGAGGTCGTGACCATCGATGCTATCCGCGGCACGCTCGATCGCCTGGCGGACTTCATCTCGTTGGATGCCGAGGGGCGCGCGCATCCGGCAAGGGTCCCGCGCGACGTGGCCGCGGACATCCTCAGTCTGGCGGACTCGCCGCTACCGCCGCTCGCCGGCGTTCTGTCCTCACCTGTCTTCTTGGAAGGCGGACGCCTGCTCTGCACGCCCGGCTACGACACCGAGAGTGGCTTCTATCTCAACCTGAAGGGATTCGACGGACTCCGTGCGGACATCCCGCTAGGTGAGGCGGTAGCCCTGCTCATGGACGAAGTGCTCGGGGACTTCCCCTTCGCCGACGACGGGAGTCGGGCGCACACGGTCGCCGCGATCATCCAGCCCTTCGTGCGTCCAATGATCGACGGGCCTGTGCCCCTGTACCTGTTGGATGCCCCGACTCGTGGTACCGGCAAGACGCTGCTTGCGGACGCGATCGCCCATGTCGCACTTGCCTCGAGCGCGCCCGTCATGGCGCTGCCACGGGACAACGACGAGATCGAGAAGCGCATCACCTCGATGCTCATCGGAGGGGCGCCGCTAGTCCTCTTAGACAATGTCACGTCGTTGCAGTCCGGGGCGCTCGCCGCTGTTCTCACGACCACGATATGGAGAGGGCGCGTGCTTGGGCGGTCACAAATCGTCCAGCTCGAAAACCGCGCGACGTGGCTCGCCACCGGGAACAACGTTGGCGTCTCCGACGAGCTGGCACGCCGCATCGCGCCGATTCGTCTGGACGCTGGCGAGCCGCATCCGGAAGGACGGAAGGGGTTCCGCCACAGTGATCTTCTCGCATGGGTGAGGGCACATCGTCCCTCGCTTGTCAGCGCATGTCTGTCGATCGTGCAGGCGTGGATCGATGCGGGGTGCCCTTCCGATAGCTCCACCCTCGGGCGCTTCGAGAGCTGGACCCATGTCATGGGCGGGATCCTCGCTGTTGCCGGCGTCGACGGATTTCTCTCCAACCGTGGCCTCGTGCTCGAGCAGGCAGATCAAACGTCGGCAGACTGGGCGGCGCTGTGCGCGGCGTGGTGGGAAGAGTTCGAATCGCGCCCCGTGACGGCGAAGGACCTGTTCCTCCTCGCCAAGGGCCGCAGCCTCCTGCTCGACCTCTGGGGCGGACGAACCGAGCTCGGCGCGCAGCAGCGGTTCGGCCACGCACTCCCGCGCGTACGCGATCGGGTGTTCGGCCGATTCCGAATCCAAGCGGTCGGACGCGACGCCACGACCGGCAACGCCGCCTACCGCCTCGAGAACCGGCGGTCGGAAGACACCCGAAACGCCGGAGACACCGGATCGAGTTCGCCCGACGCGCGTGTTTCGGGTGTTTCGGGTGTTTCGGCCAGAGCCGGCGAGGATTCTGCAACGCGCACGCCGGACTTCTGGGAGGCAGTGATCAGGTGAACGCGCTCGAGCTAGTGCAACAGGTCCGGGATCAAGGCGCCGACGTCCTGGTAAGAGGCGGACAGTTGGTCGTTCGCGGCACCGGTGCACCACTCCCCGATGACCTGATCGAGGGCATCCGCGAGCACAGGGCCGAGTTGCTCGTTGCGCTCGGGGTCCCAATCGACGTCACGGTGGGCGAGGTTCTTGCGGACCTGCGACCACACCTGAATCCGGCCCTTCAGGCGCTCCCGGATGACCGGCTGCTTGCCCTCGTGAACTGGAACATCATCGCGGCGTGGGAGTCGGCCGTCAGGGGGGTCAGCGTTCGGGCTGGTCGCGCCCCGCCGCGGCGGAGATGAGCTTTGATGGCGACAGGAGGCTCTAGCGTGAATCCACAAGCACCAGGTCGAGACGGGCTCCTGGAGGCCCTGCAGGCCCTCCATCGGGAAGTGGACAGTGTCCTGGATGTAGTTGTTGACGTGATGGACCCAAGCCTCGATCGATTCTTCGATGCCTACGAGCACGCGGGACGTTTGCTTCGTGATCAATCGAGAGATGGCGATGCCGCCTCGGAGGCAGAAGTGCGTCCCGATAGCAGCACGCCGAAGTAGTGATCGGTTACCCAAGACGTCGAGTATTCATGCTGAGTGGAAGCGATGTGGCCGGGCGACGTGTCGGTGTTCCGCCGGCGCCCTCCACGGTCCGTACTTCGCGCGCTACGAACGGAAGTTTGGTCGCCTCGTGAAGCGGTACGTCCGGCTTGCCGATGTGGAGGGGGCACTCAACGAGCAGGCGCTCGCTCGCCTTGATTCCTTGCGGCGGAGACAGCGGCGGGCTCGTGGGCTAGTCGCATGGCGCACCCTCCGGGACCAGGTCCGTCGTCTGGAGGGGTCAGATGACTGAGTGGCCGACTACTCTCGGTGGCCGGCCGGCCACCCAGATGCAGAGTCTCCCAGAACGCGACGCGGCCGTGCTCGGCCGCATCATGGCCGCCGAGTCGGCCAAGATGGCCGTCTTCTACCGCCGGGCGATGAGTGAAGACGATACCCAAGCATCCGACTCGGTCTGGGCGCCGGCAGACTCGACTCGCGCGCGTCAAATACTCGAGGCGCCCCCAGGCTCGGTGGACTGGTGGGGTCTGAACCAGCTCGCAGCCACTGACCCTCCGGCCGCGGCGCGGGCGTGGCAGCGACTCCGGCGAATCGCCCGAGACGAGCTCGATAGCGGGAACTTCGCCGCCGACGCGCTCGACGTGCTTCACTCGCCGCTAGACCGGGCTCGCTTCCAGGCAACCCGCGAAGCCTTCATGGAGGAGTTGCAGCCCCAGGGTGCTCTCGAGGAGGCGCTGGTCGACACGCTTGTGCACGCGTACCTCGGCCAACAGTCATGGATGGGCGCCTATCACGTCCGCACTCAGCTCCGCGAGGAGGAAGTTGACACGCGCAACGGCGTGGCGCGGCGCGCTCCGCGTCTGGACGACGCCGCCGCTCGAGAGGAGGCGTGGCAGTTCGTGGAGAGGTTCAACCGCCTGTTCCTGCGAGTCCTGCGTGCGCTCGATGACCATCGGCGCAGGTCCACCGTGATCGTCCAGCGCGCTGGCCAGGTGAACGTCGCAGATCAGCAGTTGAACTTTGGTGCCCAACCCAACTAGCCAGTGACGAGGCCCGCGGCGCCCCCGAGGGCGGTAGCCGAACCCGTGAGGCGAGTGTCGCGGCAACCCGGTCGTTTTGCCACGCGCTCCGGTGTTGCGGGAGAAGATTCTACGCGCGGCGCCTCCAGCCCTCAGCGAGTAGACGAACCATTTCGTAGATGTCGAATCGCGGCGCGCTGGTTGCCGTCGAGCTTGGCAGCAGCTCCGGCAGGAGGAACTCTCTCCCTACGTCGTGAAACCGGTCCTCGTGAATGGGGCCCTTCCGCAAGTCAGCGAGTGTCCTGAGTAGCATCCCCAACCGCCGCGCCTCTTCCTCCTTCGGCCACATGCGCTCGATCGGTTCGAGTACAGTCCGTGGCAGGGCGACACGCCAGCTTTGAGGTCCCAGTGAGAGAGATTCGCCGATCTCCGCGAGCGGGATGTCCCGCGCCCCCGAGCCCTTCGAGCTCTGCACTCGGAAGGCGCCCGGGGGGAACAGGCTCCTGAACGCTGCCTCCAGCGTGGTGATGCGCGGTAGGGCCGCGAAATCGGCACGCGCCGGGTCCGCGTCGGCGGGATCGAGCTCTCCGAACGCGACTGCGATCCGCGGGTAGTCCGCCAGAAACGCTTCAACGCTTGGGGAGCCCCCGGTCATGCGAACGATGCGCTCGCGCCCGAGCTCTTTCGCGTCGCCGTGGCGGACTACAGGCAGGAGCGCCAAGTCTTTGCGCATCGCGTCTACCGTCGACCGCATCTCGTCGAGAGCCGCCTTGAGGGGCTGCGTCGCCTCGGCGCTCAGGGACCTGAATGCGTCCCCAGGGAGGCGCGCAAGAAACGCCCGCACGACGTCCGGGTAGGGCAGCAGCGGTACGTCGACACCGGCCCCGGGCGGAGTCGCGAGTACGGACGCGACGGCCGATTCGACGTTCAGGGCGACGAGCTCGTCAATCGTCGTCCCGCGCGTCATCTCTGACTCCTCCTCGTGCTCAAGGAGGAACTGCTCCACGGAGGCGAGGACACCGGCGAGTGGCCCGATGGCGGGCAGGTGGCCTGCCTGCTCTGCAGAGCGCAGACAGACCTCGAGTGCCGAGATCAGCCACGCCTCTTCCCACCAACTGTCGGTCGTCCAATCGGGCTCCTCGCCCGCACAAGTCGCGTAGACGACAAGCGCAGCCGCCCGAGAGGCTGCGAGTTCGATGACGGGCTGGAGCGACGCCGGCGCACTGAGTTCGAGTTCCACAGGCCAGAACGAGTAGCCCTCCACGCCCCAGGTCACAGTGTCACCGCCGGCCGTAGAGGCAATCCATGGCGGAGTGCGAATCGCCGGGTTCAGCTTCGCCGCCCGTAGGAGCCCTTCCTGCGGCGACGGGGCCGACATGACAGCGTCCACGAGTGCCATCGGGTCCGGCTCGACGCCGGCGAAACCGAGAACTGCGAGCGCACGAATCCAGCCGATGCCGCCGGGCTGTAGGGCCGCTCGCTCGATCTCGCGCTGCGCCCGATCGACATTCGCCTCGGCCTCCGAGTCCTCGAAGTAGAGATTCGCGTACGCTAGCTCGGCGTGAACGCCCGGCGCGGGCGGAAGGGCGTCGAGAAAGCGCAGGTAGGCTGCGTGGGCGGGCCGTCCCCGTTGCTCACGGCGCTCCTCGAGATACTCGGCCCAGCGCGCCGCAGCTTCCGAGGAGACTCGATCTGAGAGAGCGCCCTCCACGTCAACGGCGACCCCGTAGCTGGGGAACCGCTTGACTAGGAGCGCGGCCGCGTCGTCGGAAGCAGGCGCGCCGAGGACCGACTCCATGAGATGGAGTGCCGAACTCGTGCGGCTTGCCCCAACCGTCTCGTCCGACGCCCAGTAGTGCCCAGGCGACCAGGTTCGATGTGGTCGGAAGTAGTCGTCCGCGTTCTCGGGCCGCTCCTCCCAGTTCGGATCGACTAGAGGCACCGGCACGTAAGCCGGCCGTTTACCCTCCGGCAACCACAACGCCACGACGTGACCGGCGGCCGCCCAGAGAGGAGTACCAGAGCCCGCCACGGGGAGACCCACCGAATTGCCTCCTCAACGCGCGCGAAGGCGCGCCCCACGCGCGAACAACGCGCGCTCGCGAGCGCCTCGCAGGACGACGGCCGCTTCGCCGGCGACTTCTGCCTCGATGGTAGCCAATGCGGCGGTGCGCTGTTCACGAAGCGCCGTCGCAAACCGGCGCGGTCCGGCCGCGACGCTCGGGGGCGTCGTCGCCGGCGAGACGGACAGGAACGACCGGCCGACCTTGAGGCCAAGCGGCGTCGGGAAGGTCGGGCCGGGCTACCGATGCTGGGTGGCGCTCGCCTGGAAGTGAGCACCCATTGGATCAACAGACGTCGCCCGAGGAGCCGCCCGCAACGACTCCCGCTCCATCAGCGGTACGATGCGGTCAAGTGGATCCGGAGCTGGACGAGGCCTGAGATGAAAGCGAACGCAACATCGCTGCTGGGCATCTTTGAGAACAAGATGCAGATCGAGGTGCCTCTGTTCCAGCGCCAGTACGTCTGGGAGCAAGAACGTCACTGGGAGCCGCTCTGGGAAGACGTCTCGCGCAAGTTCACCGAGTACCTCGAAGGACGGCGAGATGCGCCCATTCACTTCCTCGGAGCGATGGTGCTGGACCAGAAGATGGTGCCGGTAACTCATGTCCAGCGACGCCAGGTGATCGACGGGCAGCAGCGCTTGACGACGCTGCAGGTCTTCCTCGCGTCTCTGCGCGACTTCTGTCGGGAGCGCGGATGCGAGGAACTGGGTAACGAATGCGACGGGTTCACGCTCAACCGCGGCATGATGGTCGATCCTGACGTCGACCGGTTCAAGGTGTGGCCTACGCAGGCCGATCGGGCGCAGTTCGTCGACGTGATGACATCTGCATCACGTGAAGAGCTGGAACGGAGGCATCCTCTCGTTCGTCAGAAATACGCGAGGAAGCCTGACCCCCGCCCCCGGATGGTCGAGGCGTATCTGTACTTCCATGACCAACTCACCGAGTACTTCCTCGGCTCAGACGACGACCCTCCCCTGTTTGCCGAAGCACCGCTGGCCGCCCGGTTGGATGAGTGCTTCCAGGCGCTGAAGAACGCGATTCAGGTAGTCGCGATCGACCTCGAAGAGGACGACGACACGCAGGTGATTTTCGAAACTCTGAACGCTCGTGGGGAGCCGCTTCTGCCGGCAGACCTCCTGAGGAACTACATCTTCCTTCGGGCTAGGCGGTTCGGAGAACCCCAAGAGCCTTTATATCAGGAGTTCTGGAGCCCGTTCGATAGTGACTTCTGGCGCATCCAAGCTCGCCAGGGACGACTGAACCGACCCCGCAGCGACCTGTTCATTCAGCACTTCCTCGCCAGCCGGCAGGGGCGGGATGTGCCGATTGCCCACCTGTTCGTCGAGTATCGACACTGGATTGAGAGGTCGAATCCATTCGGGAGCGTCCGTTCGGAGCTCGAGACGCTCGCACGGCAACGGGACGACTTCCGTGAAATCATCGCGCCCACGAAAGCATCTCCGCTTCACGGTTTGGCTCAGTTTCTCGATGCATTCGACGTTCGAACGGCGTACCCGCTCCTTCTCGCAATGCTCGATCGGCGACCCGCCGATGACGACATTCAGGAGATTGCACGTGTGCTGGAGTCGTATCTTCTGCGCCGCGCCGTGCTCGGCATGACAACGAAGAACTATAGTCGGTTGTTCCTCCAGCTCACCCGCTCACTTCAGCGCGATGGATTTCGCGCATATGTGCTCGCTGGTGAGCTACTCAAACTTGATGGTCCATCCACGGCATGGCCGGACGATCAAGTGTTCGCTCACGCCTGGATGACACAGCACATTTACCACGTGCTGAATAACCCAAAACTTGTGCTTATCCTAAGTCGCCTGAGCCAGACGTACGAGGACAATAAGTCGGGCTCAGTGACGGTCGAGGGCAACCTCTCGGTCGAGCATCTCTTGCCTCAGTCTTGGATCGAGCACTGGCCATTGCCAGATGGCTCACATGGCATGACACCGACTGAAGTAGCCCAGAGTCCGGACGATCCGCGCGCGGAATCCACTGCTCGGCGCAACGAGGTCCTGCACACCTTGGGTAATCTGACTATCCTGCCGCCGGGGGCGAACTCGTGGGTCTCGAACGCCTCGTGGGAGGAGAAGCGCCCGAAGATCCTCCAGAAGGCGCTGTTGCCCATCAACCCCGGCGCGCTCTTTGATGAGGAACACTGGGACGAGTCATCAATCGAGCGCCGCGGTCGGGAGCTCCTCGAGCGGGCATTGCAGCTGTGGCCTAGGGGTGAGGCTCCCCCTGCAGGCCCTACCTTCATTGGCGGGGTGAACCGATGATCCGCGGACTCACCGCGGCAAACGACATCGCGACAGCACAGCGAGCACTTCGAGAAGCGGCGTACGCCAACGGGGTTCTACTCGAGCGGACTGTCGGATTCCCTGGTGGAAGCAACCGTGTCGAGATCGCGTGGCATCCAGGCATTGGCGTGTGGGTGCATATCGACACTCGCGAAGAGGCCACCCGCAGAGACGGTCACCCCACTCACTACTGGAATCCCATCGGGCTTGCGGACGCCTCCCCGGAGAATGCCAACCTGTCCGTTGCAGTCGAGGTCAACCCGCCGATAGAGGGTGCAACGGCTCGGATTGCGGGCCTCTTCGGACGCGAAGATGACGGCACGATCGCGCTTCTCCATCGCGGAAAGATCGGTGGTGGCCGAGCCGGCGTGGGGCAGGAGCTGTTCTGGCAGATGTTCCAGGGGCAGCGAGCATTTGCGGGTGTCGCAGGGGAGTTAGTCGACTGTGCCATCGTGACGCGTCTAGGAAGTGCCAGTGTGATAACCGACCTCCACCGCTTTGCGGCGGATGTCGCGCGGATGAAGGCCACGGTTAGGCGTCGCTAGCGAACCTGGCGGCAGCACTCCGATATGGGGCGTGGGTTCCACCAACTCGGGTAGTCGGCAGCGGGCTCGTACTCCCTTAAGAGATGCGCTGTGCGAGTTGCGGGAAGGTGGCACGCCTCACCCAATTGCCAGATCGTGGGCCTTGCGCGGAGAAGGTCTCACCGGCGAAGCGCTTCCTCATTCCCTCATCGTGGTCGGCCTATCTCCAGGTACTTGGTGCCACGACTCCTAGCGAGGCTGATGCCGCTCGGATAGCGAGGATGTGCCACCCGGAGTCCATAGTCGACCTTGCCTTGAATCCACACCGTCGAATACTCAGTCGCCAAGGCGAAGATCGCCCGATGCAGGGGGCCTGCAGTGCTCTCCAAGAAGGGCCGACGGCTGGTCTCGCTGAAGTCATCACTACGGGGTCCACCTCCGGCAGGTGGAGACGCTTCGATCAATATTCGCAACGAGGCGACTAGACCGTCCGGGTCCGACACGGAGCTGAGGTCAAGCATGTAGTCAACAACCGGACCGGCTGTCGCTCCGAGTTGCTGGTCGAAGCGCTCTGCCGCTTCTGCTCCGAAGAACTCAGTAAAGCCCCGAGACGTGCCGCTGGGTAGCCAGGTAAGGCGCGCGTGCTCAGAGGAGATTACGGTTCGGATGTAGTCACGATGCTGGCTCCACAGGTCGCCGCCGTCACAATCGATCTCCGCAACGTCTAGCCAACTGATGTGCCTGACGAGTGGGAAGGTCGCCCGGAAGTCATCAAACTCCCGCACGGACCGCAGTGAGTCTGCCGCGTCCTCGGCGCGTACGCGGTCGAACGGAGTGAGGAAGACCAGAGCCAGCTGACGGCCGGGGTACTTCGCGGCGAGACCTTCGCGGTAGCGCGCGAGCTGACCTGGCATCGTCGACTCCTCGCGCGTCTTCACTTCGACCCCGAGCACCCGGGTCGGGCCGTCGAAGATCACAAGGTCGACGCGACCCGAGGTAATCGGGTCCTCGGCCATCACTGTGACGTCGGCAGTCGGGGTGTCCCACTCCGCCGGGGCAGCAAGGCGCCAGAACACGTCGAAGAGCCGACGGTCGCCCTGGTAGCTCCACCGAAGCATGGCGCCGAGAAACGCCGAGTGGTACGGCTCCGTGCGAGTGCTAACACTGTGCATCACTCGAAAGATGTTCGGGAGCTGAACGACCAGGGAATCCCGAATCATCCCGAGGCGATCGAGGATGTTCCGGAGCAGCCCAGATTCGGCGGCTCTCGCGAGCGTTCCTTCATCGAACCGATCTTGACGGATGACGGTTGTGAGTACCTTCTCGATGGTCGCGATATCGGCATGGCGCAAGAAGGTGGGCTCGTCGAAGTCCCGCTGAGCGCTTGACCAGGCGCCCCAGTTGAAGCCATTCAGTACCCAGTGGCCGTCCCTGCATGCCGTGACGAAGCGGTCCAGGGTCTCGCTCTTCTCGTGCCACGGGAGGATGTTGACGCCACCCTCGCGCTCGACTGAATGCCAGAAACCGTGCCCTGTGCCATCGTCAAAGGCCGGCAAGTACTCGAGAAGCGCGTCGATTCGAGCCACGAGAGCATCGGCTGTCACGACCCGTCCCTTCGTACGTCGGACTTGCCACCCTGCATCGCACCGCGGGCGTCATGCTAAGGCGCTGGCGTGCGGACGACAGTATCGATGCTTGGAGTAGAGTGCGGCGGTGGCTGGGCTCCTAATCGTTAATGGACCGCCAGGGGCGGGGAAGACAGAGCACCTCGTCTC
Organism: Dehalococcoidia bacterium; assembly: GCA_041390625.1. Taxonomy (GTDB): domain Bacteria; phylum Chloroflexota; class Dehalococcoidia; order UBA2979; family UBA2979; genus RBC038. Next base: position 163,790 of record JAWKPM010000008.1, read on the forward strand.
GCGCGCGGTCGAGCGATATCAGGTCGATCGCTTCGCTTCGACGCTCATCCTGGTGCCGACGTCGCGTCATGCCGATCAGGTCCGCCGTCGCATCGTGGCGCGGTGCGGCGTGGCCCTAAACCTCGATGTCACGACACTCGGGCTCTTCACGCGACGGTTTGCCAGCGGAGCCTCCCCCGAGGTGACGGCCGAACTCCTGCGGCGCACCACCCTCGGATTGATCGACTCGGGCGCCGCTGCGCGGTTCGCGCCGATCGCGGACACCCCGGGGTTGCACGAGCTCGTCGGCGCGGCGGTCGACGAGCTCGCCGCTGCGGACGTGGACGCGGCCGTCTTCGAGGAGACAGCGAATCGCACGCCGAGCCTCGACCTGGCAGCGCTGGCGTCGATCTATTCGGCATACCGACGGGCGCTCGATGCACGAGGCTGGCACGACGCGCGCGAGGCGCCCACGCAGGCGGCTGCCGCCATCCGCGAGGATGCGGCGCTGCCCACCCTCGTCTTGATCGATTCATTCGAGTTCCTCGGCCCACGCGAGGTCAATCTCGTCGCCGCGCTCGCCGAACGCACCGACGTGCTCGTCGCTCTCGACGTCGCGGGAGGAGCGCGGGCGCAGTGGACTGGTGATCAACTCGAGGCCCACCTTCCGGCGCTGACGCGGCTGGACCTGCCGGCACGGCAGATCGGCGAGCGGATCTCGACGCACCTGGCGCTGGACTCCGAGGGGCAACTGCGCGGCATCGCTCGGGTGATCAAGCAAACGTTGGCGGACGAGCCGGAGCTGCGGCCGTCCGATGTCGCCGTGGTCTTCCGCCAAGTCTCCCCACACCTGGCGCTGGCGCGGCGCGTCTTCAAGGAGTTCGACCTCCCGCTTGACCCGGCGGCAGGAGAACGGCTGACGGCGCGACCGCTCGGAGCATGGTTGTTGGGACTGCTCCGCTTGCCAGCGCACGACTGGCGTCTCACGCGGCTTGCGGAGCTCCTGCGATCCCCGTTCCTCGATCAACGACCGTGGGGCGTCGAAGTCGACACGGTCGATCACGTGATGCGAGTCGGTCGCCAGCACCGGCTGGTCTCGGGCCTCGACGACCTGTTCGAGCTGCCTCGTGCACTGGAGCTCGAAGCGGAGCGCGCGGACGATTCGGGCCAGGGCCGTTTCGCAGCTCGATTGCGGGCAGCCGGCAGCGCTCTCGAACGGATCACCGCCTCGCTAACGGGGCTGCTCCTCGCTCCACCGATGACTATGGGGGCGTGGTCGGGCGCGTTAGGCGAGGTGTTGTTCGGTCAGGACGGGCTGCTCGAAGGGAGCGCGGCGCGCATCGACACCTTCGACGTCGAGGTAGACGCTCTTCGCGCGGAACTCGGAGCGCTGCTGGCCATCGACGAGGCACTCGGGAACGAGCCCGTCACGCTCGCCGCGTTCACGAGGGAGATCGAAGCTCGCCTGGAGCGCCCGGGCGCCCTGCTGCGCGAGGCGGGTGGGGTTCTGCTCGCACCGATGCACACGCTGCACGGCCTCCGCTTCTCGCACGTGTTCATCGCCGACCTCGTCGAAGGCGCCTTTCCGGCTCCTCGCCGCGCGGTGGGGCTGCTCGACGCGGGCGCGCGCATCCTGCTGGAGGGTGAGGGTCTGGAGCTGCCCCCGGAGGCAAGGGCACGTGAGGCCGAACTCTGGCAGACGGCGTCCTCGAGGGCCGATGTCGCCACCTCGCTATGGCGCCCGCGCCTCGATGCCAGCGGCCGACCACATGCGGCGTCGTTCTACTTCGACGCGACGGCCGTCGTGCCTCGTGACGAGGCGGGCCTCCAGGCCCCCGAGCTTGCGGCGTCCCGACCCGAGTTAGCGATCGCGCTCGCAGCGCGCTGGCGCAGGGGGGAGCGTCGGCGGCCGGCAGGGCTCGAGGCATGGGGATTGGTCGTTCGCACCTCCGCGCCCATCGAGCAACGCCGTCGATCGTTCGGCGACGCCGGGCCGCACGAGGGGATGCTCGCGGGAGCCGAGTTGGGATGGCTGACCGGACCGGACGTGCGCTGGAGCGCGAGTCGGCTGGAGGCCTACCGCACGTGCGGCTTCCAGTTCTTCGGGCGCTATGGGCTACGGCTCTCGGAACTCGATGACGACATCGCAGAGGCAGACGCAGCGGTCCGCGGCACCGTGATTCACGAGGTGCTCGAGGATGCGCTGGCTCCGCTCGCCCAGGAGGGGCGCGGCCTGCTGCCCTCGACCGTGCCGGAGACGGTCGACCGCTTGCGCACCAGCGGGCGACGGATCTGGGACTCGGCGCCGGAGCGCCACGCGTTCGGCCGTGGGGCGTTGTGGCGCTTCGGCTGGGACGACGTAGCGGACGGCCTCGCGCGTCTCCTCTGGCACGAGGCCGAGCTGAACGCGACGCTTGGCGTCACGCGTGTCGTGCGGCAGGAGCTGCCGATTGATGTGACGCTGCCGGGCATCGAGCCGCCGATGCGCCTCGTGGGCAGCATCGACCGCGTCGACGCCGGCGACGGCGTAACGCAGGTCGTCGACTACAAGAGCGGGCGTCCCATCCGCCGCAGCGACGTGGAGTCCGGGCAGCGCTTACAGCTGCAGCTATACGCATTGGCGGCACAGGTGCAGCTCGGAGCGTCGAGGCTGATCGCGCGCTACGCCTACCTCGACCCGCGCGCCGAGGCGTGGAGCCTCGACAGTGCGTCGGCCGGCGACGAGGCCATCATCGAGGCGGCACGCCGCCACGCCGCGGCGGCTCGAGCTTCAATCGCGGCGGGGGACTTCCGCGTGAACCCCAGCGTCGACCCCTGCCCCTCGTACTGCGACTTCCGCCATGTCTGCCGCGTCAGCCAGTTCACGAGGTTCAAGCAGTGGAGCTGACGGCCGAACAGCGCTCGATCATCGAGGCTGTGGACGGCGACCTCGCCGTCACGGCCGGTGCCGGCAGCGGCAAGACCCACGTGCTGGTGCAGCGGTACCTGCGCCTGCTCGAGCGCTGCTCCGTGCCGGAGATCGCCGCCGTGACGTTCACTGAGGCCGCGGCTGCCGAAATGCGCGAGCGCGTGCGACGAGCCGTGATGACCGACCCCGCCCTGCAGGCGCACCGCGTAGCCCTCGATGAAGCGGCGATCGGCACGATTCACTCACTTGCCCTCAGGCTGCTCCGGGAGCACCCGGTCGAAGCGGGCATCGACCCGACGGCGCACGTGCTCGCGGAAGACGAGGCGGAGCTTTTACGGCGCGCCGCCTGCGTCGAGGCGGTCGATGCTGCTGCCGAGTCCGGCGACGTTCGCACGCTCGCGCTGCGACACATTGGGTCGTACCACGTGCAGCTCCAGCTACCGCTGATGCTCTCGCAGCGCGACGATGTCGGGACAGCCCTGGCAGCGATGGGAGAGGACGCGGCCGGCTGGCCTGAGTACGTGAGAACCATCCTCGACACGACGTATGAGGCCGACCGTCGCGCGCTGCGCTCGAGCGTCGCCGCCGTCGCTGCCGACCTCGAGCGCGACGGAACGGGCGCGAGCGACCGTCTCGCTTCGATCGCCGTTGCGGTCCTCGCAAGCATCGCGCATGGCCTCGCGAACCCGGACTGGCCCACGTTCGCGGCGGCGGTCGATGAAGCGCGGCGACAGACAGACTTGCGACCGGGGAGCCGCACGGCGTCCCCGGATGTTGACGTGAAAGCCGCGTTCCAGGTGCTGCGCGAGCTTGCCGACCGAATCGTGGCACTGCCCGCGTGGAACGAGCACGACCAGCCCGCGCTCGAAGCGCTGGAGGGACTACGTGCCATGTTCGAGGACGCTGCCGCGCGGTACCAGGCGTCGAAGCGTGAGTTGCATGCGCTCGACTTCCTCGACCTGGAGGTTGGCGCGGTTGCGCTGCTCACCCACCACGAGCACGTGGCGCGCGCGGTGCGGGGGTCGTTCCGGTACCTGATGGTCGACGAGGCACAGGACATCAACCCCGCTCAGGCCGAGCTCATCCACCTCGTTGCCGGCGATGGTGGCGAGCAGCCATGCCCGGAACTCTTTCTCGTAGGCGATGCGAAACAGTCCATCTACCGCTTCCGAGGCGCCGATGTCGCTCGATTCAATGCGCTGCGCGAGCTGGTGACGGCGCGAGGCGGCCGGTGGTTGCCCCTCAGCCAGTCGTTCCGCACGCATGCGCCGCTGGTCGAGCGCCTCAACGAACTCTTCGGCGAGGTATTTGCAGGCGCGAGCCGCCCGTTCGAGGCAGTGATGGAGTCGATGACAGGGCGCCCGACACCCGCTCCGGGACCAGCGCCGCACCTCGTGCTCTCGCCCATCGGCAGCCAGACTCCGGCCGGCACTCGCGCCAGCGATCACGCTCGCCGCCGCGTTGAAGCAGACCTCGTGGCAGCCGAGGTCGCCTCGATCCTCAAGGCGGGATGGCTCGTGTGGGACCGTCGCACGGAGTCGACGCGCTCTGCTCGACCGGGCGATTTCGCGATACTGCTTCGCCGCTTCTCCAACGTGCACGCCTTCGAGCAGGCGTTGGAGTCGCATGGCGTCCCGTACACGACACCCAGCGGCACGGGATTCTTCACCCGCCAGGAGGTGGTCGACTGCGGGCACCTCCTGCGCTGGCTCTCAGAGCCGCACGACGAGATCGCGCTGGCGGGCGTGCTCCGCTCGCCGTTCTTCGCCCTGTCCGATCCCACACTTCTGGCACTGCGCGCGAACCGTCGGCCGTTGGTCACGGCCCTCGACCGGCCGCCAATGAACCTCGAGGGCGACGAGCGGGCACGCTGCCTCCATGCAGCGACTGTGCTGCGGGCGCTGCGGGACAGCGCAGGGGCCGCGCCTCCCGATGAGCTGCTTGAGCGTGCCCTCGAGCTCACGGCGCTCGAGGCGTCGTGGGCGCCGCTCGAGGGCGGAGAGCAGGCGCGCGCGAACATTCGCAAGCTCGCGCGGATCGTGCGGACGCTGGCCGGTCACTCCCTGTCCGAGGTCGTCGAGTACCTAGAGCAGCGACGGGACGATCTCGATGCCCGTGAGGGGCCCGCAGTCCTCGACCGCCCAGACGCGGTGCAGCTGATGACCGTGCACGGCTCGAAGGGGCTCGAGTTCCCCATCGTGTTCGTGCCCGAGGCGCACCTTGATTCACGCGACTCGTACGCCGCGGTGCGCTGGCGCCGAGTCGAGGGCGTCGGGGCCACGCTCGAACGGGACCACGACGATCGTGCGCGGCCGAAGCCCGGGTTCTACGCCCACTTGCAGCGGCTCGACGAGCTCGAAGAGTCGGCGGAGCATCGACGGCTCCTCTACGTTGCTGCGACACGTGCTGCGGACTACCTGCACGTTTCGGGCGACGACGGACCGCAAGGCTGGCTCGGCATCGCTCTCGGCGCGTACGCCGCGGGAGCGATCCGCGAGATCGATCTGCGCCCCCCGGCGGTAGTCGACGTCGCGTCCATCGTCGCTCGATCCGGCCCTCGCCCATTGCAGCCCGTCCCCGAGGCAGATGAGGTGGATTACGTCGCGCCACTCCTCGCACGACCCCGCGTCATCCCCATTCGCGCGAGCACCCCAGCCACGGCGCTGCGTCCGCCGAGCGAGACGCGGCGGGGCATCCGAAGTGATGATGGCCTCGGCGCTCTGCGCGGGCGTGTCGTCCACCGCGCCATCGAAGTCTCGGGCGGGGCGGTGGAATCTCTCGACGAGCGGGCGCTGGCCGAGCTCGCGATCGAGGAGAGCAACCGAGCCATCGACGGCAGCGTCGCGGACCGCATCGCGACCGACGTGGCCTCCATGTTGGAGCGATTCCGGGCGTCATCGGTTGGCGCGGTTCTACTCGATGACGCGGTCGAGCGTTGGTTCGAGCTGCCCTTTGCATGGGACTGGGACGGCATCCCGGTGCACGGAAGCATGGACCTCGTGCTGCGTGACAGCGAAGGCTGGCACGTGATCGACTTCAAGAGCGATCGGCTTGACGGACGTTCGGCCGGCGAGGTCGCGCGTGACTACCTGGTTCAACTCGGCCTCTACCAACGAGCCCTGTCAGCGGCGGTCGGCGAGACCGCTTCGGCTCACCTCCTCTTCCTGAGGACGGGCGAACTCGTAGATCCATCCGCCTCCGAAATCGACGGCGCCCTCACAGACAGCCGCGAGAAGGTCGACCGAGGCCTCCGCCTCCATCCCATCGAGCCGTCTGACCTGAACGACGTTCACGCCGCAGACGGCTAGGCTCAGCTGGACGAGGTACGAACTCGGTCCTAGGGAGCATCTGGAGCGGCCCGCTCGGCTCCCGCGGTGAAGTGCGTAGATATAGGGAGTCGGCTATCCGCTCGGACCGCAACGACGAGCTACCCCGCTGAACGTTCGCCGCTTGGTCGCGCTCTGCTCTGGCATACTAGGGCCGCTTCGAGAGGATCAAGATTGGCGACACTTGAGGAACTGACGCAGTCAGCGAGCATCCGCGGCATCACACCCGACGGCGCCGTGACGGTCGTCAACGTTCAGTGGTTCGGCTCCGACGCACTCGAACTGACCTACAAGGACCATTCGGGGCGCGTTGCGAACCAGCTCCTGTACCGACACGACGAGTCACGGCTGGAAGTAGTCGAAGCAGGGCGTCCCTGGAGTTTCGACGGCGACGGTGCTGTCTTCAGACTTGTCTCCGAGGCACAGCGCATTCGATTGGCACACCTCTTCGACCCGGTGCTCGCAGTTCACACTTCCCTCGTCGAACCTCTCCCACACCAGATCACGGCGGTGTACGAAGCGATGCTGCCCCGACAGCCACTGCGTTTCCTCCTTGCCGACGACCCCGGCGCTGGCAAGACGATCATGGCGGGGCTCCTGATCAAGGAGCTCATCGCTCGCGGCGACCTCAAGCGCTGCCTCATCGTCGTCCCAGGCAGTCTTGTCGAGCAGTGGCAGGACGAGCTGTCGAGGAAGTTCCAGCTCCCCTTCGAGATCGTTACGAACGACAAACTCGAGGCCGCTCGCACCGGGAACTGGTTCCTTGAGAACGACCTGGCGATAGCCCGGCTCGACAAGCTGGCGCGAGACGAGGATGTCCAGGCGAAGCTGAGCGCGCCCGACTGCCGATGGGACCTCATTGTGTGCGACGAGGCACACAAGATGTCCGCCACGTTCTTCGGTGGTGAGGTCAAGTACACAAAGCGCTACCACCTGGGCCAGCTGCTCTCGGGCCTGACGCGGCACTTCCTGCTAATGACGGCAACCCCCCACAACGGCAAGGAAGAGGACTTCCAGCTGTTTATGGCGCTCCTCGATGGTGATCGTTTCGAGGGGCGATTCCGGGATGGGGTGCACCAGGTCGACGTTTCAGACCTGATGCGGCGGATGGTGAAAGAGAAGCTCCTCAAGTTCGACGGTCGTCCGCTCTTTCCCGAACGGATTGCGTACACCGTGCCGTACAAACTCTCAGCGGCCGAGGCGCGCCTGTACCGCGAGGTCACGGACTATGTCCGCGAAGAGTTCAACCGTGCGGAGGCGCTGCAAAACGACCGGCGAGCAGGCACGGTGGGATTCGCTCTTACGATTCTCCAGCGCCGCCTCGCCTCCTCGCCTGAAGCGATCTACCAGTCCTTGCGCCGCCGGCGCGAGCGGCTCGAACGCCGACTACGGGAAGTCGAGCTGATGCAGCGCGGTGCTGCAGCCATCGAGCCATCGATGCGGCTGCTCGATGACGAGGATATCGAGGACCTGGACGAGGCACCGGAGAACGAGGTCGAGGCGGTCGAAGAGGAGATCCTCGACCAAGCGACCGCGGCGCGTACGGTCGAAGAGTTGAAGGCCGAGATCGCGATCCTCGAGCGCCTAGCGGCGCTCGCCGCCGAGGCGCGACGGACGGGCGACACGAAGTGGCGCGAACTCTCGAACGTCATGCATGCGATTTTCACGCCCGGCGCGATCGCCGATGGTGTCGCCGACGAGAAGGCCCCCTACGGCACAGGTGAGATCTATCCACCTAGACCGTCGCCGACTCAGAAGCTCGTGATCTTCACTGAGCATCGAGACACGCTGAACTACCTCCACGAGAACATCACGCGGCTCCTCGGACGGGGTGAGGCCGTGTCCGTGATCCACGGCGGCCTCGGTCGCGAAGAGCGGCGCAAGGCGCAGGAGCGGTTCCTGCATGACACCAGCGTGCAAGTCCTGCTCGCGACCGACGCGGCCGGCGAAGGCATCAACCTGCAGCGCGCGCACCTCATGGTGAACTACGACCTGCCGTGGAACCCCAACCGCCTGGAGCAGCGTTTCGGTCGTATTCACCGCATCGGCCAGACGGAGGTCTGCCACCTCTGGAACCTAGTCGCAGATGAGACCCGTGAGGGCGACGTCTACCGCACGCTGCTCGAGAAGATCGAGGAAGCCCGGAAAGCGCTTGGAGGGCAGGTCTTCGACGTCCTCGGCAAGCTGCAGTTCGAGAACAAGCCGCTTCGGGAGTTGCTAATCCAGGCGATCCGCTACGGCGAGCAGCCCGAGGTGCGAGCGCGGCTCACGCACGCGATCACCGAAGCTGTCGACCGCGAGCATCTCGAGGCGCTGATGGAAGAGCGGGCGCTTGCGCCTGACGTCATGGATCCCAGCCGCGTCGCGAAGGTGCGCGAGGTGATGGAGCGTGCCGAGGCCAGACGCCTTCAGCCGCATTATGTCGAAGAGTTCTTCATGGAGGCCTTCAAACGGCTCGGCGGTCAGATGCGGCAGCGAGAGCCGAGACGGTACGAGATCACGCATGTCCCAGCCCCGGTCCGCAACCGCGACCGCTTGATCGGCATTGGGGAACCCGTGCTCGAACGGTACGAGCGCGTTGTCTTCGAAAAGGACCTGATCGCGCCGCCGGGACAACCGCTCGCGGCGTTCATCTGCCCAGGGCACCCGCTACTCGACGCGACGCTGGACCTGACGATGGAGCGGCATCGCGATCTGCTCCGTCGCGGCACGATCCTCGTGGACGAGCGTGACCTGGGTACCCAACCGAGGATGCTCTTCTACATGGAGCACTCAATTCAGGACGCCAGCGTGCTCCCATCCGGCGACCGGCGCACAATCTCGAAGCGAATGCTCTACGTGGAGCTCGACGTCGACGGCAACGCCCAACACATCCAGTACGCGCCGTACTTGGACTTCCGACCGCTGCGGGACGATGAGCCTAGCGTGGACGCGTTCCTCGCGCGGTCGGAGTGCGCATGGATTACGCGCGAGCTGGAGCAGCGCGCTATGCGCCATGCGATCGCTGAGATCGTCCCGCAGCACGTCACCGAAGTGCGTGATCGACGGCTCGGCTGGATCGAGAAGACACGCGCCGCCGTCAAGGACCGCCTCGCGAAAGAGATCTCCTATTGGGACAACCAGGCCGCGAGACTGAAGGCGCAGGAATCCGCCGGCAAGCCGAACGCGCGGCTCAACGCACAGGAGGCCCGACGCCGGGCTGACGATCTGCAGGGGAGGCTGGAGCGACGACTGGCCGAGCTGGACCGCGAGGCCCAGATTTCGGCACTCCCGCCGGTAGCACTCGGCGGCCTGATCGTGGTGCCCGCGGGATTGATCGCCGCGATGACGGGCGGTCGCCCAACGACCACGGCTTCTTCGGCGGACCGGCAAGCAGTTGCCGCGAAGGCGCGCGGAATCGTCATGGAGGTCGAACGTGCTCTCGGTTTCGAGCCCGTGGACCGCGAGTTCGAGCGCCTGGGGTACGACATCGAGAGTCTCGATCCAACGGGCCGGCGAGGGCTGCGCTTCATCGAGGTGAAGGGGCGCATCGCGGGCGCTGAGACGGTGACAGTCACCAAGAACGAGATCCTCTACTCGCTCAACAAGCCCGACGACTTCATCCTCGCCATGGTCGAGTTCCTGGGCGATGCTGCACACCGCGTGCGATACCTCCGCCGCCCATTCCGGCGCGAGCCTGACTTTGGCGTGACCAGCGTCAACTACGACTTCGCGGAGCTTCTGGGGCGGTCAGGGGAGCCATCGTGAACGGGATGAGGGGCGGCCCATGTCCGAACCCGACTTCCTGAACGAAGTCGACGCCGAAGTCACTGCGCTCTCGCGCTGGTTCAACGAACGTCTCGCGCAGCTCGAGGCTGGCGAAGACCGTGAGGCATTCGAGGGCTGGCGCCGTGAGCTGGCTGCCATCAGAGCGCTCATCGACGAACCGAACCGCGTTCGTGTGGCACTGATCGGGACGACAGGAGCTGGGAAATCGACGTTCCTGAACGCCGTGCTCCGGCAGGAAGTTCTGCCGGTCGGGGTCATGCATCCCTGCACGGCCTTCGTCACTGCGGTCTCGTACCGACCGGGCCATGCCTACGAGGTCACTGTCCGCTACGCGACACGCGAAGAATGGCGGCGCGACGTCGAGGCGTTCGCCGCCATGCTCGAGCCAGGCGAAGCAGACGTGGGCGGCGGGGAGCGTCTTGAAACGAGCCGGATGCTGGAGGTTGCTCGCAAGCGGCTTCAAGGGGTGTACGGCGACCGGCTTTCGGATGACGCGGCAGCCACTGAGGTTCTCGCGGTGGAGCTGCCGGAAGCCGCTCAGGAAGTCTTCCGAGGACCCTCCGTTCAGGGCCAGGAGTTCGCCGAGCCGAAGGAGATGCTCAACTACGTTCGCGGGCTCATCCGCGGCGAAAGTCCCCTCTGGCCGCTCGTCCAAGAGGTGTCGATCCGCGGGCCGTACGAGGCCCTCCGCGGCGGCGTCGAACTCGTCGATCTGCCCGGCCTGAACGACCCGAATGAGGCGCGCGTCGAGGTCACCCGGGAGTACCTGCGCACCTCGCCGTTCGTCTGGTTGATCTTCCCGATGGTGCGCGGGCTGACCGCCGATATCCAGCGGATCCTTAGTGAAGAGAAGATCCTTCGGACGCTCGTTCTTAACGGCACGTATTCGGGTCTCGCCCTGGTTGGGACGAAGGCCGACGACATCGACATGGACAGCGCCGAGCAGCTCGGCCTGCCCGATGACTGCGAGTTCTCCGAGCTCGTCGCCGCCTATCGGGACCAAACGGTGCTCGAAGCGCGCGGACAACTGGAAGAGATCGTGCGTGGCCTGCCCGACAGCGCCGAGGTACGGGAGACCCATGACCGGATGATCGAGATGGCACGCAGTGTTCGTGTGCACACCACCTCCGCCAGCGCCTACAACAAGCTCGCCGGGGTCGGGCGACTTCGCAGGGACTACGGGCTCGAGGACGTCTCGGAGACGGGAATCCCGGGCATCCATGAGCACCTGGCGGAGATCAGTCGTGCCGCTGGCGCTGACTTCAGCGCCTACGCCGCCAGGGACCGCGCCGAACAGCTGAAGCACGAAATCGAGCTGTACTTCAGAGCGAAAGGAGAGGCGAGCTCCCCGAAAGTCGAGGAGGCTCGCGACCGGTTTCGCCGACAGAGCGAGGACTTCAACCGAGATGTTGTCGGATACCGCGAACAGGCCGCACGACAGCTCGAACTCCACCGACAGCGATTTCTCGAGCGGCTGGACCCGATCTTTGCGCAGAGCGCTGCGGGGGTTGTTCGGACAGCCGAGGGGTGGCGGGGGCTCTACTGGTCGACTCTGAGAGCCATCGTTCAGCGTGACGGTGTGTTCAGGAGCCCGTCGACCGGAAAGTCCCACGATCTGAACGCGGATCTCTCCGAGCCGTTCCTCGCGGCACTGCCAGTCTTTTGGGAGAAGTACTTCACCGACGACCTGGGAAGTGTCACACGGGAGTTCGTGGTGCGCCTCGAGGAGGCTGGCAAGCACCTCTGCGACAAGATCGCACTCACGGCCGAACTCCTCTCTGGGAGCGTGGACAACCCGATGGGGGACCAGCTCACCTGGTTTCGTCAGAAGGTGGAACTTACGGCGAGCGACGCTGAGCGACACGTCACACAGGTCGTGCGTGAGCGCCGGAGCGAGCTCGCAACGAGTCTGCCGGTGGTTGCCCAGCAGCGCATGCGACCCGCATATGTTCGATCGAGGGGTGAGCGCGGGCGCGGCATGAAGGCGCGCATGCTTGACCACCTTGAGACGACCGCGAGCGAAGCATCGCGGCCGATGTACGACACCATGCAATCCATGATTCTCGAAGGGCTGGGTGACCTGGAGGTCCAGATCACCGGGCTCTACGAGCGCCTGAGTGCAACCGCGGCCGAGCAGGCACGAATCGTGGTCAACAACGCGAACGTCGGGATTGACGAGGCGTCAAGGGATCCTGTCGTGGAGGATGCGCTGCGGGCGATGCCAGGGAGCGTCAGATGATCACCAAGAAGAAGCTGATCGAGGTCGCGCTGCCGCTGGACGCGATCAACAAGGCATCGGCGCGGGAGAAGTCGATCCGACACGGGCACCCGAGCACGCTGCACCTCTGGTGGGCGCGACGACCGTTGGCAGCCGCACGGGCAGTGATCTTCGCTCAGATGGTAGACGACCCATCGGCGAATCCGGACCTGTTCCCAACCGAGAAGGCTCAGGAAAGAGAGCGCGAGAGACTCTTCAAGATCATCGAGGACCTCGTGCTGTGGGAAAACACGACCAACGAGATCGTGCTGGAGAAGGCTCGCGAGGAGATCTGGCAGTCGTGGCGACGAGCCTGTGCGGAGAACGCCGATCACCCGCACGCGAAAGAACTCTTCGACCGCAACGTGCTACCCGCCTTCCACGACCCATTTGCGGGCGGCGGCTCACTGCCACTGGAGGCGCAGCGGCTTGGCCTCGAGGCCCATGCATCCGACCTCAACCCGGTCGCGGTGCTGATCAACAAGGCGATGATCGAGATTCCGCCGAAGTTTGCCGATAGCCCGCCAGTGAACCCGAAATCGACCGAGAACCCACGCATGATGGGCGAAACGTGGCGCGGTGCGCGCGGACTAGCCGAAGACGTCCGCCACTACGGACAGTGGATGCGGGACGAGGCGGAGAAGCGCATCGGCGACCTCTACCCCGCGGTGCGTGTCACAGCGGAGATGGCGCGCGAGCGGCAGGACCTGGAACCGTATGTGGGCAAAGAGCTGACCGTGGTTGCCTGGCTCTGGGCGCGCACAGTGAAGAGTCCGAACCCGGCCTTCGCAACTGTGGACGTGCCGCTTGCCTCGACGTTCGTCCTTTCACGAATGAAGGGGAATGAGGCCTACGTCGAGCCGCTGATCGAGGACGGCGGCTACCGATTCACCGTGAAGGTCGGGCAGCCAGGGGATTCGGCGAAGGCGAAGAGCGGCACAAAGCTTTCACGCGGGGCAAATTTCAAGTGCCTAATGTCGGACACCCCCATCGCGGGCAACTACATCAAAGCCGAGGGTAGGGCCGGACGGATGGGCGCACGATTGATGGCGATCGTGGCCGAGGGGCAACGCGGGCGCGTCTATCTCCCGCCAACTCCCGAGCACGAGACTGCCGCGCGCAACGCGAAGCCGGACTGGGCGCCGGAGCAGTCGCTACCCGACGACCCGCGTAGCTTCTGGACGGTGAACTACGGCCTCACGACCTACGGCGACCTCTTCAGTCCTCGGCAGTTGGTGGCGCTCACAACCTTCTCCGACCTCGTGGCTGAGGTGATGCAGAAGGTGCGCAGCGACGCCCTGGCCGCCGGCTTCCCGGATGACCCCACGCCGCTCCGCGATGGTGGTGCCGGCGCGAAAGCATATGCCGAATCGCTCGCCGTATACGTCTCGTTCGCCGTTAGCGGTATGGCGAGTCGCCTTAGCACCATCTGCGTATGGGATGCAGGCGGTCCAACCTGGGGAACCAAGGTGAATCAGACATTCGGCAGACAGACGATTCCGATGTCATGGGACTTCGCTGAAGCGAATCCCTTTTCCACGCAATCTGGGAGCTTCGGGAACTCACTTGACTACACAGCCAAAGGGATCAGTCAGGCCGGTCCAACTAGAGGATCGGCGAGCCAAGCGGATGCAGCGGTTCAGCAACTATCTCATGGTGCAATTGTTTCTACAGATCCGCCGTACTACGACAATATTGGATACGCAGATCTCTCCGATTTCTTTTATGTGTGGTTGCGCCGGTCTATTCGTTCTATCTTCCCGGATATCTTCGCCACACTCGCTGTTCCAAAAGATGCCGAACTAATCGCCAGTCAGTACCGCCACAGCACCAAGGATGATGCCGAGGCTTTCTTTCTCGATGGAATGACGCGTGCTATGCAAGGCTTAGCGCAGCAGGGACATCCGTCTTTCCCCGTGACCATCTACTACGCCTTCAAGCAGACGGAAGGCACGACGGCCACCGGTGCCGCAAGCACAGGCTGGGAGACCTTCCTTGAGGCAGTGATCCGAGCTGGTTTTGGTGTGAGCGGAACGTGGCCCGTGCGGACGGAACTGAGCAATAGGCTGACTGGCAGGGGCACCAACGCGCTTGCCTCGAGCATTGTTCTGGTCTGCCGGAAGCGCACTACTGATGCGCCCACTGCCACGCGCCGCGAGTTTGTCTCCGCGCTCAGAGCCGAGCTGCCCGCGGCGCTTCGCCGACTCCAGGAAGGCAACATCGCCCCGGTGGACCTGGCCCAGGCCGCTATCGGGCCCGGCATGGGGGTGTACACCCGCTTCGCGAGGGTGCTCGACGCCGCGGGCGAGCAGGTGGGGGTGCGGGAGGCGCTGGCGCTCATCAACGAGGAACTCGATGCGACACTCGCGGCCCAAGAGGGAGACTTCGACGCGGACACGCGCTGGGCTGTGACGTGGTTCGAGCAGCACGGCTACGCCGAGGGCGAGCATGGCGTCGCGGATGTACTCGCGAAGGCGAAGAACACCAGTACCGACGGAATGCAACGCGCGGGCATCCTCATCGACCGCCGCGGCAAGGTGCGGCTCCTGAAGACTGCGGAGCTCGCCCAGAGCTGGGATCCGGAGACGGACTCGCGCCTCACAGTGTGGGAAATGACGCACCACCTCATCCGTGCGCTGGAGGAAGGGGGCGAAGCGGCTGCGGCCGCCCTGACGGCGCGGATAGGGACTAGGGCTGAGGTGGCACGCGAGCTGGCCTATCGGCTGTACACAATCAGCGAACGCAGGAGGCGCGCCGCAGACGCCCTCGCCTACAACGGCCTCGTGCAGTCGTGGCCAGAGATCGTGAAGCTGGCGCAGGACCAGCCGGCGGCGCCAGAAGCGACACAGGCCGCCCTGGGGCTGGACGGGGCGTAGCGGAGGTCCTCGATGCCGGACACGAAGCGCATCGTCATCCTCGCGAACTCCGACAAGCCGGGTGGGCGTTGTGTCGCTGGCATCGAGCTGAGTGACCCTCCCCAGTTGATCAGGCCTGTGAGCGCGAGATTGAGCCAAGAACTCTCATGGGATGAGCGTCGCTACGAGGATGGAACGGAACCAGCCCTCCTCGATTTGGTAGACATTCGGATCACCCAGCATCTCCCGACCACGGTTCAGCAGGAAAACTGGCTCATCGACCCAACTGGGCGGTGGGTGAAGGTCGGGCATCTTGGCGCCCGAGATCTCGACAACCTCGTCTACTCGCAAACCGGGCCTCTCTGGGCGAACGAGGGCTCGTCCAGGAACGGACTTCGTAACCGCTTCTCTCAAGCGAATGCCTTGGGGGCGAAAGATTCGCTTCGACTTCTAAAGCCGTCCGAGCTCAGCGTCCACGTCGAAGATGGATGGAACGGCCGAGAGCTGAACGGCGAGTTCACTTTTGACGGCTCGGTCTACAAGCTGCGTATCACCGATCCAGAATTCACTGGTGCATGGGCTCAAGCGGAGCACGGGACCTACGCAATTGAGGACGCATACGTCACGGTTAGCGTGACAGAGCCGTTTCTCGACGGTAACCACTACAAGGTGATAGCCGCCATCATCGAGAAGGGCGTGTAGCGTGCTCCTGACGATTGGCCACTCGACGCGGGGCTTGGGCTCGTTTCTCGAACTGCTCGTCAGTTACCAAGTGACAGCCGTCGCTGACGTTCGGTCGGTTCCATTCAGCCGTTGGACTCCGCAGTTCAACCAGGAGGGCCTTCGGGCGGCTCTCAAACAGCGTGGGATCGCGTATGTGTTTCTGGGCACGGAGCTCGGCGCACGCAGCGACGATCCCTCAAGCTACGTCGAAGGCAGAGTCCAGTACCGGCGACTCGCAGAGTCGAAGATCTTTCAGCAGGGCATCAAGAGGCTGCTCGAGGGCAGCGAGACTCAGCGCATCGCCGTCATGTGTGCTGAGGGCGAGCCGCTCGACTGCCACCGGACAATCCTCGTCGCGCGCGAGCTGGATTCCGCTGGCGCTGACGTAGCCCACATCCTCCCGGACGGCAGCCTTGAGCCCCATCAGGCATCTATTCGTCGGCTCATGAAGCGCCTCCGCCTGCTCCAACCTGCCTTCTTTGAGTCACCGCAAGGCCTCGAAGACCGCGCGTACGCTGAGCAAGAGCGCCGGATCGCATACGTCCGAACGAGTGGCGAGACCGAGTTCGAGGCCCAGGCATGAGAGTCTGGACCATCGGGTTCACGAAAACGTCGGCCGAGCGCTTCTTCGAACAGTTGAAGTCATCCGGAGCTACGCACGTCGTCGACGTGAGACTCCACAACGTCTCGCAGCTTGCCGGCTTCGCGAAGCGCGATGACCTCTCGTACTTCCTCAGGACGATTTGCGGCATGGGATATGTCCACGAGCCGCGACTCGCGCCGACCACGGAGATGCTGGACGACTACCGCAAGAAGCGCTCGACATGGGACGAATACGAGGGGCAATTCCTCGCGCTCCTGAGCGCGCGCTCAATCGAGTCCAACGTCTCGCACGACACGATTGCCGGCGGCGTGCTGCTGTGCAGTGAGGACAAGCCTGAGCGATGTCATCGGCGTCTCGTCGCGGAGTACCTCTCGCGCCAGTGGGGCGACGTGGAGATCACGCACCTGACTTAAGGAGCCAACCCATGGCGACCACGAACCGCGACCGCGTGGGCAGGGCGATGGACCTCTTGAAGGAGGGGCTTGCACCCTTCGTCGAACGCGAGTTTCCATCTGGGTCGGATGTCGCGCGCTACCTCGACGACCCTTTGGTCGCCCGGAAGTCGGTTGCGGACTGGGATGTGGCGGCCCTCCTACGGATCATGTGGGAGGCTTGGAACGCCGTCTTCGCGCGCACGCTCGGGCGCGCCGAGCGCTCGATGGTGCAGGAACTCCGCGACTGGCGGAACAGGTGGGCCCACCAGGAGCCCTTCTCGGGCGACGACACTTACCGCGTGCTGGACTCCATCGAGCGGTTGCTGACCGCGGTGTCGGCTGCACCTCAGGCCGAGGAAGTCGAGAAGATGAAGGCCGAGCTTCTGCGCGTCCGCTTCGATGAGCAGACGCGAAGCGAGAAGCGGAAGGCCGGCGGCACTCTCATCGAACCTGCGGCGGCCGGCTCGCTGAAGCCATGGCGCGAAGTCGTGACGCCTCACGCGGATGTCGCCAGCGGACGCTACCAGCAGGCCGAGTTCGCCGCTGATCTGTGGCAGGTCCATCTGGGTGAGGGTACGGACGAGTATCGCGACCCCGTCGAGTTCTTCCGTCGGACGTTCCTCACCGAGAGCCTGAAACGCCTCTTGGTCGGGGGCGTGCAGCGCATCAGCGGACAGGGCGGTGACCCGGTCGTTCAGCTCCAGACGAACTTCGGTGGGGGCAAGACTCACTCAATGCTCGCCCTGTATCACCTCTTCTCGGGCGTCCCGACGAGCGACCTCGCCGGCCTCGACGAGGTGCTTGCTGAGGCGAACGTCGCGGAGCTCCCGAGTGCTCGGCGTGTCGTGCTGGTCGGGAACAAGATCTCTCCCGGCAATCCAATCACCAAGCCGGACGGCACCGTCGTTCACACCCTCTGGGGGGAGCTCGCCTACCAACTGGGTGGTGCCGAGGCGTACGCGCGCATCGCCGCCGATGACGAACGCGCCACAAGTCCCGGCGACAAGCTGCGGGAGCTCTTCAACGACTACGGGCCGTGCCTCATCCTCATCGACGAGTGGGTCGCCTACGCACGCCAGCTCCACGATGCGCCGGACCTGCCAGGGGGAACGTTCGATACGCAGTTCACGTTCGCGCAGGCACTAACCGAGTCCGCCAAGATCGCGAAGAACTGCCTCCTCTTGATCTCGCTACCCGCCTCGGACACGGCTGGCTCTCCGCACACGCAGGCAGACGATGTCGAGGTCGGGGGCATCCGCGGCCGTGAGGCCCTCGACCGGCTACGCAACGTGGTCGGCCGTGTCGAGTCTTCATGGCGTCCCGCGAGCGCCGAGGAGGGCTTCGAAATCGTGCGTCGGCGTCTGTTTGAGCCGCTCGCCGGTGACCTCTATCGGCAGCGCGACCTCACGGCCCGCGGATTCGCCGAGCTCTATCAATCTCAGAAGGGTGAGTTTCCACCCGAATGCAGCACGTCCGACTACGAGAAGCGTATCCAAGCGGCCTACCCGATCCATCCCGAGATCTTCGACCGCCTGTACACGGACTGGTCGGCGCTCGTGAAGTTCCAGCGGACTCGTGGTGTCCTGCGTCTGATGGCAGCGGTGATTCACAGCCTCTGGGAGAAGGGAGACCGCAACCCACTGATTCTCCCGTCGACCGTCCCAATCGACGACTCCCGCGTCCAGTTCGAGTTGACGCGCTACCTTTCCGACAACTGGGTCCCGATCATCGAGAGAGACGTCGACGGTCCGAGTTCCCTGCCGGTCCAGATCGACAATCAGGTGGCGAATCTCGGGAAGCTGCAGGCCACGAGGCGGGTTGCCCGCACGATCTACCTAGGCTCGGCACCTACGATTGACGCTGCGCACCGTGGCCTCGAGGACCGTCGCGTTCGGCTAGGCTGCGTGATGCCGGGTGAATCCCCGCAAGTGTTCGGCGACGCGGTCCGGCGTCTCGCCGCTTCGGCGATGTACCTCTACCAGGACGGCCCGCGCTACTGGTACTCCACGCAGCCAACCGTCACGAAACTCGCGGATGACCTGGCGCAACAGCTCATTCGGAACCAAGACGCCATTCACGCGGAACTTGTCCGGCGCCTCGAACTAGACCTCGGCTTCAAGCCACGCGATGACGCGCGGCGAGGCGACTTCGCCAGGGTGCACCCGCTTCCGCGCGACGGGGGCGAGGTTCCCGATGACCTCGAGACGAAACTCGTTGTGCTCGATATCGACCACCCTTACTCCCGTGACGGGGAGAACTTGGCAGAGGTTGCGGCGAAGGCGATCCTCGAGTCGCGCGGCAGCGCACCGCGCAGCTACCGCAACACCATCGCCTTCCTCGCCGCCGACAAGGTGCGACTTCAGGACCTCGACGACGCGTTGCGGCGCTACCTCGCTTGGCAGTCAATCCTCGACGATCGCGTCACCCTCGACCTCGAGCCGAGCCAAGTGAAGCAGGCTGAGATGCAGCGGGACGCGGCCGACAACACCGTGTCGGCGCGTCTCCCCGAGACCTACCAGTGGGTGATGGTTCCGCTCCAGAAGGACCCACAGGCGCCACTCCAGTGGCAAGCATCGCGACTGAGCGGAACTGATCCACTCGCCGTTCGTGCAAGCAAGAAGCTCCGCAGCGAGGACCTCTTGGTCACAACCCTCGGGGCCACGATCGTCCGCAAGGCCCTAGATGACGTCCCGCTCTGGCGAGGCGATCACGTTGATGTCCGGCAACTCGTGCAGGACTTCGCCCAGCAGCTGTACCTCCCGAGGGTGTCGAAGCCGACCGTCCTCGCGGACGCACTTCGAGCCGGCGTCGCATCGCTGGTGTGGCAGATGGACACGTTCGCTTATGCCGAGTCGTTCGACGCGGAGGCCAAGCGGTACCTTGGCCTCCGAGGGGGACAGCAACTCACGCTCGCGCCGGATGATCCCGGCGTAATCGTGATGGCCGAAGTAGCTCAGCGACAGATCGAAGTTGACTCGGCCGCTTCGCCACCGACAGGCGGCCCGCCGGGAGCAACCGATCACAGCAGTGCTTCCACTGGCACGGGGAGCTTCACCAAGCAGGACGATGAGCCGACGCCTCCAGGTGCAACGTCCCTTCGCCGCTACCACGGATCCGTACGGCTTGACCCTGCGCGCGTTGGTCGTGATGCCCCTGAGATCGCTGCAGAAGTCATCTCGCACCTCGTCGGAGTCGTCGGGGCCGAGGTGACCGTCATTCTGGACATCGAGGCCCGACTGCCCGATGGCGCATCGGAGCAGGTCGTCCGAACGGTAACCGAGAATGGGCGGACTCTGAAGTTCGATGAGGGCTCCGGATTCGAACGCGAGTGATCCTCCTTGATCGACCGTTGAAGTGCGGCTGTCTAGCGGACGAGTTCGGAGCTCGCAAACGAGGCCGGGCTTCTACTGCCGCGCAGGCGGGTGCATTTGGCTCTTCGCCGCACAGCCCGAACGGGCAGGCGCGTGTTGGGACAGTCTCTGGAGCCAAAGGGCGTGCGGAATCACGCGTGGTCAGCACTGGCCGAGAACGTCCATGCCATGCTCGGGGAACACAGATAGAGGATCGATGATGCCCACATCGAACAGACCAAGCGAGCCGGTGCGCGTGGACCAATCCGAGAAACTTCAGTACCCGGACCGCGGGGTCGTGTTCCGGCCTAGTGAGATGCCGGACAAGGAGGCCGACGAGATCTTCGTCGCCGCGATCAACCACCAGATCGAGATCCACCAGAAGCAGCGCGATGACTCAGCATGAAGACCCGCCGCAGCCCGTGTTCGCTAGTCCTGAATCTCATCGCGCCCGAGCCGTCCTGACTCGTGCCCCAACCTGTGCTGCGCGCTAGCGCAGCGCGACGCCCCGTGGTCAGGACCACTTGGGCGACGTGCACGCATCGAGGATCGTCTGCGCCGCCTCCCCCAGGTCGACGGAATCCAAGCCGACAACTAGGACCGCCTTCAGCGCATCGAACGGATCACCCGGTATCCAACGCGCGTAGTCCCGTTCGTACGGCAGCTCCCGCCGTGGGTCCCCATCCGGAAGGCGCGTGAGCCACAGCCAGTTGCCGTCCTTGCTTCGCATCTCGGTCGGGAACAGTCGCTTCAGCGCCTGTAGCTCCTCCTGTGGAAGGTTGGCAGGAACCTCCCGGTAGGTGGGAACTAGGGCACTGGGGTCCAGGACCAGCACGACCTTCTTCGCTCCACCGTACCGGAGCACCTTGCCGAGGTCCCTGTCCACGAAGATCGGCGAGTCGGTCGGCCTCACCTCGATGCCACTCGAGGCGATCGCGTCCATCTGGTCGAATGACGCCGCGTGCCAAACTCCGAGAATCTTGCGCCGCAATAGGTCTACCGCGAGCTCCGACGCTACCCCAGCAAGGGCATCCCACTCCTCTTCCCTCTGCGACAGAGAGACGACGAACACAGGGCACGGGGACGATGCGATCTGTTCCACGTCGCTACCTCCCTCAGCCGCGAGCAACGCGCTGAGTGAGCGTCGCCGGTTGCCGCACAAGCGACGGGAAGCCGGTGGACCCCGACGCCGCCCTCCTCAGTCGAGAGACGACCTCGACCGCCAGGCCACGCAGCAGTCACAGACCCTTGCCGGACCATGCGCGGCCAACGCCTTCATGCTGCACGCAGAACCGCACGACTCACAGCGGATAACTGGGTCGATTTCGCTCGGATCGCCGAACGTGCTGCTACAGCGCTCAGGCCCGGATAGTTGGAAGGCAGACGCTCTGCCAGCTGAGCTACCCCCGCGCGACGCCGGGCCTCGAGGTGGGCGCACTTGAGCGCCATCGAGGTGCGGACAACGATAGGTCCGCCGCACTTCGATCTCAACATCTCGCGAGGGCGACGGCCTCGCCGGGCGCGAGGAACGACGCTCGAGGCGTCAGTTGAGCTCGGCGACCTCGCCCGTCGTGACGTACAGCGCGCGCTCGGCGATGTTCGTAGCCCGATCGGCGACGCGCTCGATGTTGTGCACGATCCAGAGCGTCTCCGCGCAGGCCTCGAACGCGTCTGCGACGCGTTCCCTATCGACGATTCTCGCGAAGATCTCTTGTTGCGCGGCATCGACGGCCTCGTCCTGGCGAGCGAGGTCACGAGCCACCGCCGCGTCACGCTCGAGGAGTGCGCTGACCGCACTACGGAGCATCGCGCGGGCCTGCTCTCCCATCGACTGGATGTCGCCCAAGAACGGCAGTGAAGCGTCACCCGGGATGTCCGAGGCGATGCGAGCGATCGCGACCGCGTAGTCACCGACCCGCTCGAGTTCGGTCGCCGCGAACAGCGCGGCCACGGTCAGACGGAGATCTCCGGCGACCGGCGCCTGCTCGGCGAGCAGCCGGACGCATTCCTGCTCGAGCTCGTGACGTCGCATGTTGATCGCGTGGTCGCCCTCGACGATGTCGTTCGCCAGCGAGGCGTCCCGGGACTCCAGCACGCCGAACGCCTCGCCGAGGCGCTCGTCCACGTCCTCCGCAAGCGTGCGGATGTCACGCTGCAGCGATTCGAGCTGTTCGACAAAGTGCACGCGAGACGCGGTCATCGGGCTCCCCTTTCGCCGGCCAGTGGCAGGCTAGTGCCCGATTGTTAACGTCCGAGGTGAAGACCCTCGACTCGCACCGCCGCGTCGACGAAACCCCGAGTAATTGGCGGCTAACCGAAGCGGCCGGTGACGTAGTCCTCGGTGCGCTGGTCCTTGGGGCGCGTGAAGATCTGCTCGGTGGTGTCGTACTCGATGAGGTGACCGACGCGCTCTTCGCCCGCCAGCATGTAGGCGGTGCGGTTACTGACGCGCGCGGCCTGCTGCATGTTGTGGGTGACGATGACGATCGTGTAGTCCTTCGCGAGCTCGCCGATCAGGTCCTCGATCTTGAGCGTCGCGACGGGGTCGAGGGCGGAACAGGGCTCGTCCATCAGGATCACCTGCGGGCGGATCGCCAGCGTGCGCGCAATGCAGAGACGCTGCTGCTGGCCGCCCGACAGCGCCGTGCCCGGCATGTCGAGCTTGTCCTTCACCTCGTCCCAGAGCGCGGCGTCGCGCAGCGCCTTCTCCACCAACTCGTTGAGCTGCCGCCCCTTCGCGAGACCGAGGCGCTTCGGCCCGAAGGCGATGTTCTCCTTGATCGACATCGGGAACGGGTTCGGCTTCTGGAAGACCATGCCGACCTGTCGCCGGAGCTGCACCGGGTCGACGGCCCGATCGTAGATGTCGACTCCGTCGATCTCGATCTTCCCGGTGACGCGCGCCTCCGGGATGAGGTCGTTCATGCGGTTGAAGCAGCGCAGCAGGGTGCTCTTGCCGCAGCCGGACGGGCCGATGAGCGCTGTCGTGCTGTGCTCGTAGATGTCGAAGGTCACGCCCTCGACGGCCTGGGCGGAGCCGTACCAGACGCCGACGTCCTCGAGGCGGATGACGACGTTGCCGTCGGCGGGGTTCGGGCGCACCGAACCATCCGCCATCGCCTGCGCGACTTCACCCACCCGACCGATCATCGCGGCCCGTTCCTGCGTCTCCGTTGTCGTCGTGGTCAATGTTATCTCCTCGAACGGGATTGGATGCGGTACCGAAGCACCAGCGCACTGATGTTGAAGATGAGAACCACCGTCAGGAGCACCAGCGCAATGCCCCACTTGCGGTTCTCCTCGAAGCCGAGCCCCTCCGTGATGCGGCCGTAGAGCTCGAACGAGAGCATCTGCGCGCGGCCCTGCATCGCATCGATGGGGTTGAGGTCGACGTTCGTCGCGAGGATGGCGCCCACCACGAGGATCGGCGCGGTCTCGCCGGCGGCGCGGCTGATCGCGAGAAGGACCCCCGTCACGATGCCCGGGAACGCCTGCGGCAGCGTGACGAACAGCGTGGTGCGCAGCTTCGAGACGCCGAGGGCGAGCGATCCCTCGCGGATGCCGGGGGGCACCGCGATCAGCGCCTCGCGCGCACTCGTGATCACGATCGCGAGCGCCTGCGTGGCGAGCGTGGCCGACGCCACCCAGAGCGACTTCTCGACGTTCAGCACATCGAAGAAGAAGGCCGCGCCGAACAGCCCGTACACAATCGAGGGCACACCGGCCAGGTTGACGATCGTCAGGTTCACGATGCGGAGCAGCAGCCCTGCGCGGGCGTACTCCGCGAGGTAGATCGCACAGGCGACCCCGGTCGGGACCGCGAAGGCGGCGGCGAGGACGAGGCCGTACATCGTCAGGACGATGACCGGCCAGAAGCCGCCCTCGCGACCGGCGCGAGCCGGACCATCGAAGAGGAACTCGGGCGTGATCGCCGAGGCGCCGTGCGAGACGACGTACTCGATGACGATCGCGACGGGCAGCGCGACCACAATCGTCGCCAGCACGGTCGAGCCGAACACCACGGTCTGGAGCAGTCGCTTTCGGCGGATCTGGGGCGTGGGTGCGAAGGCAGTGCTCATCGGCCGAACCGCTTTCGCTGCCGCTCGAGCACCCGGTCGGCGATGAGCGTCGTGAAGAAGGTGAGCACGAAGAGCACCGCGCCCGTCATGAACAGCGCCGGCCGGATCAGCGACTGCTCCGTCGCATTGCCGAAGCCCGAGGCGATGGTGGCCGTCATCGGCCGCATCGACTCGGTGAAGTTCTCGGGAATCGAGCTGTTTCCGCCGGCGAGCACCAGCACCACCATCGTCTCGCCGATAGCGCGCGCCATGCCGAGCATCACTGCCGCCGTCAGGCCGGAGATCGCTGCCGGCATGGTGACGAAGAACGTCACCTCGAGCTTGTTGCTGCCGAGGGCGTATGCGCTCTCGCGCAGGTCTCGAGGCACGGCCTGCAGCGCGTCATCCGCGATCGAGATGATGAGCGGCACCGCGACGAACGCGACCACGAAGCCCGCAGTCGCGCCGGACAGGCCACCAACGCCCCACCCGAGGACCTCTCGCATCCGAGGCGCGACCAGCGCCAACCCCACGAACGCGAAGACCACCGTGGGCACGCCCGCGAGCAACTCCGCCACGGACTTGATGATGAGCCGCACCCGCGGGTGGGCCACCTCCGAAATGAACACGGCCGTCGCGATGCCGATCGGCACCGCGACGACGAGCGTGATCAGCGTCACCCAGAGCGTCGCGATGAGCGGCGGGACAATCCCGAACCGGAACTTCGTCGGGTCCGTCGTGTTGTCGGTGATCGCGTTGTCGAACGTGAGGAATCGACTGACCGAGTAGCCCCGGTCGATGAACAACTGCAGCCCCTGCCAGAGCAGGAGCGTGAGGATGCCGATCAGGATGAGGATCGTGAGGAAGGCGGTGGCCCGGATCGACCACTCGATCGGCGTGTCGATCAGCGCGCCGGCGCGCCTGCGCCGGATCGCGTCGCCGATCGACATCGACGGCTCTTGAGGAACGGCGGCCATGTATCCCCCCGCCGGGATCGAGACGAAGCGGCCCGAGAGTACCTCGGGCCGCTCCTCCCGTGAACGCTAGGACGTCGGGCCAACCGGCAGGAAGCCCAGCTCCTCGCCGATGGCCTGGCCCTGAGGACCAAGCGCGAACTCGAAGTAGGCCCGAAGCGCGGCGTTGTCGCTCTGCATCGGGTCGCCGTTCGTGTAGTAGAAGAGACCGCGCGAGATGGGGTACGTCCCCGCATCGACGGTGGCCGCGCTCGGCTCGACGGCCTCGGAGGCGTCGTCGACCGAGATGAGCAGGACCTTCACGACGCTCGGGTCCGGAAGCTCGGAAAGATTGCCGAGGCCCGCGTAGAAGATGCCGTTGGGCTCGTTCGACACAGCCTGAAGGCCGGCCGGAGCGTTCGCCTGCTTGTTGATGTCCGGCGAGTACTCGGCGTCGCCACCGAGGACCTTCTGGATCACGTCCTCCTCCATGTAGGCGAACGTGCCGGACTCCTCGTTGCGGGTGAACACCACGATGTCCTCGTCGGCGCCACCGACCTCGGACCAGTTCGAGATCTCACCCGAGAAGATCTTCGCGACCTGCTCCTCGGTGAGCTGGCTGACGCCGTTGTCCGGGTGCACGACGATCGCGAGCGCGTCGTTCAGGATGCGCGTCTCGAACGGGTCGAGGCCCGCGGCCTTCGCCTGGTCGATCTCGTCCTGCTTGATGGCGCGGCTCGCCTGCGCGATGTCGACTTCCTGGTTGATGAACGCCGAGATGCCCGCGCCCGAGCCGAGGCCCGACGGCGGGTTCACGGTGACCTCGGGGTACGCGCCGGAGAAGGCGTCAATCACCTCGATGGTGAACGGCTGCACGGTGCTCGAGCCCTCGAACGTGATCGTGCCGGTGACCTCGGACGCGCCCGGCGCCTCGGTCGCACCGCCCGTCGCGGTCTCGGTCATCGCTGCCTCGGTCGGCGTCGAGTCGCCGCCGTCGCCGTCGTCGTCGCTACTGCACGCGACGAGCAGCATCGCCGCACCAAGAGCGGCAATCAGCGGCAACAGCCGCCATTGACTCCACATTCGTCGTACCAAGTCGTTCCTCCACATTCCCCAGTTGTTCCTCAGGGGACAGGTTCGAAGTCGCTCCCCCCGGGCAGCGTCACTGTCTCGCCGGGGCTTTAACGGACGATTAAGTACCAGCGTTAACGTCTGG
>JAWKPM010000009.1:0-180938 GCA_041390625.1 Dehalococcoidia bacterium
GACGGCCTGCGCGTGGCCGCCTCGCTCGCCTGGCGGGTGCTGGTGGTCGCCGCGGCAATCGTCGCGCTCGCCCTCGCGCTGGCGTCGCTCCGGCTCGTCCTCCTCCCGACCGTCATCGCGCTGCTGATCGCGACGGTCCTCGACGGGCCGGCCGGCCGTCTGCGGGCGCACGGGGTGCCCTCGGGACTCTCGGCGTTGATCGTGCTGCTCGCGGGCGCCGCGACGCTCGTGGCCTTAGTCGCGCTGGCGGCGGCGTTCGTCGTCGTCGATGTCGGTCAGTTCGGCGACCTCCGGCAGAGCGTCAATCAGGGCGTCGACCGCATCGCGACGACGGCAGCCGACAGCCCCCTCGGTGTGTCGGAGTCCGAGGTCCAGAGCCTCGTCGATCGCGGCCGCCAGGAGCTGCAGGACCGCGCGACTCACCTCGCCGGCGGCGCGCTGACCGGCGCGCTTGTCCTCGTCGAGGTGGCGACCGGCTTCGCTCTCACGATCGTGCTGCTCTTCTTCTTCCTGAGCGACGGCCGAGGGATGTGGGAGTGGGTGGTCCGCCTCTTCCCGGATGAGCACCAGTCGCGGGTGCGCGCGGTCGGGATCCGATCGTGGGGCGTGTTGAGCGGCTACGTGCGGGGCACTGCTGCCGTGGCCCTCGCGGACGCGATCCTGATCGGGGCGGCGCTGTTGGTCCTTGGCATCCCGCTGGCACTTCCGCTCTCGGTGTTCATCTTCGTGGGAGCGTTCGTCCCGATCGTCGGTGCCTTCGTCACAGGCTTCGCCGCGGTGATGGTGGCCCTGGCCTCGGACGGGGTGCTGTCGGCCGGGGCCGTGCTCCTCGCCATCGTGATCGTCCAGCAACTCGAAGGGCACGTGCTGCAGCCACTCCTCGTCGGACGCTCGGTCAGTCTGCATCCGGCCGCGGTGATCCTCGCGGTCACCGCTGGCGGCACGATCTGGGGCATCGCGGGCGCCTTCGTGGCCGTGCCACTCGCGGCGGTCGTCGCGACCGGCGTGTCGGCGTTCGGCCATCCCGAGGACGTCGATGGCTCGGAGCGCTCGGTAGCCGCCGACTAGGGCTCACCGAAGTAGGGCCGCGTATCGCAAGACCCCCGCAAGAGCTCTGCAAGGCACTCGTCGAGGCCTGTTGTCGGATGGATCCCCCTGCGAGCGGACGCTACGAAGGCACCCTCCTGCGAGGTGATTGGAGGCCTTCGATGAATGAGCACCCGAGGTCCTACCTCGATGGGCACCCGGTTCGAGGTCGAGAGCTGACCGTCGATCTTCCGACGGTCCTCGGCGAACTGGCGCTGGATTCGTCCGACCGCGACCGTCGAGGCGCGGCGCTACTCAAGCAGGCCGGTCTGAACATGGTGCTGACCAATCTGCGCGCCGGCGCCGAGCTCTCCGAGCACAACCCCCGAGGCATCGTGGTCATCCATGTCCTCAGTGGGAACGTTCGCCTGCACCTCGAGCGCGGCGACGAGGACCTGCATCAGGGGCAGCTGGCCATCATCGATGTGCCGGAAACGCACAGCCTGACGGCCCTCACCGACGCCGTGCTGCTCATCACCGTCTCGATGTTCGAGGAGGTCGGCGCCGACGTTCGAGGTCGGTCCGAGCCCGCCTCGAGGTCGTCGCCAGCGACGTCGCACAACTGACCGGCGGCCGATTCCCGTCCCACGCTGAAAGGACCTCCATGCGAAGAAGACTCATCGCGGCGCTCCGCGCGTCCATCGCGCCGGGCGCCGTGCTCGCGGTTTCCCTCACCATGCTGCTGGCACCGGCTCGCGCGAGCGCCGACTTGCCGGCGGCCATCGACGCCGTCGTCGCCGACGCCGCCACGAGGCTGAGTACGACCGAGGCGGGCGTCCAGGTCATTCGATCCGAAGCCGTCACGTGGTCCGACGCCTGTCTCGGCGCTGCCGCGGACGGCGAGGTGTGTGCCCAGGTGCTCACACCGGGCTACGTCATCTGGGTGGGCTCCACGGGCGACGCGCTGCGCTACCACACCGATGAGTCGGGCAGCAGCGTGCGCCTGGCGGCGACCGGCATCACCCCGTCCTCGATCCCGAGCGATTCGCTGCCCGAGGGCGCAACAGCACGTGACGACTCGGCGGGTGAGCCCTTCGCGGGGCAGGACGTGCCGTCGAACGACATCGCGCTCCTCACGAGCCCGGTGGACACGACCTCGCGTAGCCAGCTCGTGAGCGACCTCGCGAACGCCGGCTGCAACGTGGTCACCATCGCCATCGTCGAGTCGGGCACGTGGATGATCTTCATCCCGGGGGCGCCGCCCGCGGTCAATGCCGCATCGATGTTCCCGGAGTCGGTCGCTCCGACCACGCCGTTCTTCGTGCGTTGCGACGAGACGGCCACCGGCGGTGGAGGCAATGGCGGCTCCGGGCAGTCCCCGTTCTCGACGCAGAACGTCGATGAGACCGGGCGGTCCGGCAACGGCCTGATCGTCGCGGTCGACGCGGCCGTCCATGACGGCTACGACCGCGTCGTCCTCGAGTTCGCGGACACGCTTCCGGGCGAGCTCGATGCGGCCTCGGGCGTCCCGCCCTACCGCGTGGGCTACCTCTCCGGCACGCCGACTGAGTGCGGCTCCGGCATGCCGGCCACCATCGAGGGCGATGCGTACCTCGAGGTGCGTCTGCCCGGGTCGTTCATCATGAACCCGGAGACCGGGCAGCAGAGCGTGTCGCCGCTCGAGATCACGGCCGACCTCCAGGCGATCGTCGAGATCGAGGAAACCTGTGGCTTCGAGGGGAACTCCACCTGGATCCTCGGCGTCACCGGCGAGCAGCCCTTCCGCCTCTTCGAGCTGAGCGACCCCACGCGCCTCGTGATCGACGTGCAGACATCGGACAGCGGCTCGGCCGCGCTCTCGGAGTCGTGCACGAACGGGACCGACGGCTACGCGATCGACTATCCGGCAGGCTGGGTGACGAACAGCGGTGAGACGCTCCCGTCCTGCAGCATGGTGAACCCCACCGCCTTCTCGGTCCCCAACGCGACCGAATTTCTGGGCGCCGCGATCGCGATGGGTGTCGAGCCGGTCGAGTTCGCGATCGCCAGCAACCCTCAGCCGACGGACGAGACCGTCAGCCGGACGACGCTGGCCCTCGGCAGTCGTGATGCCGTCCGCATGGAGGTGCGATCTGCTGGGAGCGGCGCCCTGCCGGCGGGCACCCTGACGTACGCGTACATCGTCGATCTCGGCGGTGACTCGGTGTTCCTCGCCACCACGCGAGACATCGAGGGGCAGAGCTACGCGGAGAACAAGGACGTGCTCGATCGCATGATCGAGACCATCGAGTTCCTCTAGCCGCGGCGCTCGGGGCGCCACACGCCCCCTCGATGTCCGCGACGTACGCGGCATCGAGGGGCGTCTGCCCTCGGCCGCCGGGCCCCAACCACCACCTCGGAAGGAGCTCTTCATGACCGACACGCCATTCATCGGCTACCCCGAGGGCTGGCTCCTCGCCATCGTCGACGACCGCACCGTCGCCGAGGCGGCGGCGACCGACATCGAGGCGCTGGGCGTTGCCCGCGATGACATGCGAGTACTGAGCGGCGAGCGTGCCGCCGAGGCCGTCGACGCTACCGGTTCCGAGCACGGTGTCTTCTCGACGATCTTGCGTGGCATCGAGCGCTCGCTCTCGGACGTCGATCACCTCACGAGGTACGAGCAGGCGCTGCATGACGGCGCGGCCGTGCTGGCCATCTACGCCGAAAGCGACGAGTTGCGCGGACGTGCGGTCGAGCTGCTGACCGGCCGTGAGGCGCGGTACGCCAACTACTTCGGTACGTTCACCGTGGAGACGCTCGTTCGATAGTGCTTCGAGGCTTGCGAGGTCGCGCGAGGCGCGTA
The DNA here is from genome assembly GCA_041390625.1 of Dehalococcoidia bacterium. Taxonomy (GTDB): domain Bacteria; phylum Chloroflexota; class Dehalococcoidia; order UBA2979; family UBA2979; genus RBC038. The sequence continues at coordinate 3,872 of JAWKPM010000009.1, forward strand.
GCTGCCATGCAGGGCAAACAACGGGACCGGCTGATGCCGGTCCCGTTGCTTGAGCGCGAGCTCGAGAGGCCGCGGCGATGGCTACAGGTCGACGACGCTCCGCCGCCCGTCGTGCGCCACAGCCGCGCCGGCGCCGATGTACTCGTCGTCGTCGACGACGGCGCGGCGTCCCACGATCGAGGGACGGGTGCGCTCACCGTCCGTCGCTGCCAGTCCGACGTGCGCACGGCGCCCGATCACCGAGTCCTCGTCGACGATCGCCCCGCGCACCTCGGCGCCGCGCTTGATCCGTGCGCCGGCGAGGACGACCGAGTCGTGCACGATGGCGCCACGCTCGATGGTAGCGCCGGGCGCGATCACCGAGCGGACCACCTCCCGACCGGGGTACGGGTCGGCGTCGGATGCCAGGCGCTCGATCGAGGAGCTCCAGTAGCTCTCGGCCGACCCGACGTCGCGCCAGTAGTCCTCGAAGACGTAGCCTGCGACGCCGCTGCCCTGGGCGAGCGCGGCCGGCAGCACATCGTGCCCGAAGTCATCGTGCGGGGCGCCCTCGGGACTCGCATCGAGCAGGTTCCGCAGGACGCTCACGTCGAAGACGTAGATCCCCATGGACGCGAACGCTGCTGAAGACTGCTCGGGCTTCTCCTCGAACTCCGTCACGAAGTCGTCGGAGCCGAGCCGTGCCATCCCGAATCGATGGCTCTCTCCGCCCTCGGCGGGTGCGACCGCCATCGTGATCTGCGCGCCGGACGCCCGGTGCACCGCGATGAACGGGCGGTAGTCCATGTCGTAGACGTGATCGCCGGCGAGGACCAGCACGTTCTGCACCTTCGGGCCGACGACGTCGAGATTCTGGCGCACAGCGTCCGCCGTGCCTCGATAGACCGCGCCGCCGGTGCCCTTCGCCGAGGGCGAGACGCGCAACGTGAGGCGCGTCGTACCCTGGCTCGTCGTTCGGCTCGCGCGCAGCGCACGCTGGACGGTGCGCCACCGGTATTGTCCGAGGACGAACGCTGAAGACAGGCCGGTCCGCTCGCAGTTCTGGAGGGTGAAGTCGATCAGCGAGCCGGCGCCACCGAACGGCAGCGCCGGCTTCGCGCGGGGGCGAGACAGCACCCCGAGGCGCGTTCCGCGTCCACCGGCGAGCACGAAGGTCGCCACCGAGGAGAGCCGCTCGCGGCGGAACCCGCACGCGATGCAGAGATCTTCGTCTCCGTCCCGCAGCAGCATGCGCTCACATCGAGGGCAGAGGGCGGCGGTGCTACCTCGGGCCTTCCGGTTGGTCGCCTGAGTCGTGGTCGCCATCGGCTGTCTCTTCCCCGCGTGTGGAACATCGAGCGACGCTCTACATGCGTGTGAGGTAGTCAGGCAGACCATCGCGACACCTCAGCGGAGGTGTCGCCCGTATCGCAGGGGCATTACACAACGATCTCGAGGAGCGCAGACGGTGCGCCGCACCGAGAGTCAGCTCTGGCGCTCCAGCCACTCGGCGACTTCCCGCTGGTCGCGGTGCTCGAGGGCGACCTCGGCCTCGAGGCTGGCGCGGTCGCGGAAGACCGAGGCCACGGCCATCGTGCCGCGTGCCTCGGAGAACGCGACCATCCCGTCGTGGGCGGCGATGTCGCCCATGACGTGTGCTTCGTTCCAGTCCGTGGCGTGGCCGACGTAGTTGATGGTGATGTCGTACTGCTGCGTCCAGAAGAAGGGAACGAGGTCGAACGCCTCGTCATGACCCAGCATGTTGCGTGCCGCCGTGGCGCCCTGGCGCTGCGCCACAACCCAGTGCTCGACGCGGATGCGCCGCCCGGTCAGCGGGTCGGGCCAGCTCGCAACGTCGCCGGCCGCCCAGATGTCCTCGGCGCTCGCCCGGAGCCGCTCGTCGACGAGCACTCCGTCGTCGACCTCCAGACCCGCATCGCGCGCGAGATCGAGGCGCGGGCGCACGCCGACGCCGGCGAGCACCAGGTCGGCCTCGATGCGTGTGCCGTCTTCGAGGACGACCGTGTCGCCGTCGAGGCGCTCAACGGTCGTGCCGAGGTGGAACGTGACGCCGTGCTTCTCGTGGAGGGCGCGCACCATCGCGCCGAACTCGGGACCGAGGACGTTCGTGAGCGGAAGTGCCTCGGGCGCGACGACGTGCACCTCGAGACCGCGCTGCGCAAGCGACGCTGCCGCCTCGGTACCGATGAAGCTGGCACCGATGACGACCGCTCTTGACGCGTTCTCGGCCGCGCTCGCGAGCCCGCGGCTGTCTGCCCAGGAACGGAGGGTGCGAAGCCTCGAAGCATCGTCGCCGGGCAGGTCTAGCACGATGGGCTCTGATCCGGGCGCAAGCAGGAGGCGGCCATACTCGATGCTCTCGCCGTCCGCGAGTTCGACGCGGCGGGCGCTGGCATCGATGTGCGTCACCTCCGTCTCGAGACGCAGCTCTATGTGGTGCTCGCGGTACCACTCGGGGTCGCGGAGTGGTAGCCAGTCTGGTTCGGCGGCGCCCGCGAGGAAGTCCTTCGACAGGTTCGGGCGGTCGACCGGCGGATCAGAGTCGGCCGAAAGTATGACGATGGGTCCCTCGTAGCCTTCATCACGCAGCGTCTCCGCACACGCCTCGCCGGCAGCGCCGCCGCCGACGATGACAACCGACGAGGGCGCATGTTCGGGCGGCGTCGGGACGAAGCGATGGTCGGCCTCGTGCGTCACGAAGAGGCGGCCGTCGCGACTCTCGACGTCATACGTCGCGATGGCATCACGCGCCGGGGCGCGTACGGCGCGGCCGGTCGCGGCGTCGAAGCAGGCGTGGTGCCACGGGCAGCGCACACTCGAGCCGTCGAACAGGCCGTCCGCGAGCGGGCCGCCGTAGTGCGAGCACGTCGCGCCGATCGCATAGACCGTGTCCTCGGTGCGTACGAGGAGGACGCCCTCGTCACCGACGTTACCGAGGAGCATGTCGCCGACTGCGAGGTCGGACTCGACGATGCCTTCGTTCTGGAGGTCGGGGCCGTCCGGTGCGGAGCCGTTCTGGTCTGCCATGGTTCTCCTCGGTCTGGTCCTCGGTTGCCCGGTACAGGTGAGCGCTCGCTGGTTCCAGCGAGATCGGCGTTAGTCCGAGGGTTGGAGCACGGTCACTGGCACCGGCGCCTGCTCGTGCAACTCCGCCGCGATGCTGGAATCGAAGAAGCCCAGCAGCCCATCGTCGGACCCGTGGGCCATCACGATGCGCTCGACGCCTTCGTCGCGCGCGACCTCCACGATGCCGCGCACGGGGTCGCCCGCCAGCGAGACGCGCGTCTCCACCGGCACGTCGCGCACTCGATGTGCGAGCTGCTCGAGGCGCCTCTGGTTCACCTCGATCGCCTCGTCGCGCTGCTCGGAGGTCTCCGGCAGCGGCGCGACCGTCACGAGGATCAGGCTCCCGCCCCCGACACGTGCGGCGTCCGCGGCGGACGTGATCGCGAGGAACGAGCCGTCGCCTTCGTCGACGGGCACGAGGATCTTCGAGCGGGGGTTCGTCCCCTCGGTGGTCACGGGCTGCTCCCTCGGGTGGGAATGCGGTCGGAGGGCCACGCCAGCGGGCGTCGCTAGCGGCTGTGGATCGCCTCGACGAGCTCGGCCTTGTTCATGCTGCTGCGCCCGCTGATGTCGAGTTCCTTGGCGCGGTTGTAGAGCTCGTCGCGCGTCCGCTCGTCCAGCGGCAGGTTCGGGTTGCCCGTGCCGGACGTGCGACGGTTCGGCGTGCGACCTTCCTCGCGGCGCTGCTTGTTGACGGTCCGCGCGGCGATCTCCCTGGCGCGGTCCTTGCTGCGGCCACGGTCGAGTTCGCTCTCGCGCACATGCTCGTACTGGCGTTCGTCCTTCTTGGACCACTTCTGAGGCATCTCATCCTCCTCGATGCGAGGTGGCTCGAGTCTCGGTCGGTCGGACCGGGTGGGGCCGATTCCGACCGTCCACCAACCAGCCTCGCACCCGCGCCGTTGCGCACGATCCGCGAGCTTCGCGCGAGGAGTTGCAGTCCCCTTGCGACGTACCAGCGTGGTCGCTCGAGGGACACGCTGCGAGCTGCATGGCCTCGGGCAGCCGTTGACGGAGGGCGCTCGCAGGCCTATACATGACTAACTTAATCAAGTTAGTCATGTTACTGGAGGTCACGTGCCAGTCGAGTTCATCGGGATGATCCAGCAGCGCGCGCAGTCCGAGATTCATCCGCCGAGCGGCCCGGCGATCGACGTCGACTACCTCAGCCGCTTCATCCGTGCACACGAGGACGCGGGCTTCGACCGGGTTCTCATTGGCTACTTCTCGGGTGGCCCGGACGGTTGGTCGATTGCCTCGCATGGCGCGAGCATCACGGACCGGCTCGGCTTCCTGCTGGCCCATCGGCCGGGGTTCGTGTCGCCGACGGTCGCGGCACGCAAGGCGGCAACGCTCGATCACCTGAGCGGGGGCCGACTGGCGCTGCACATCATCACGGGCGGGAGCGACGTCGAGCAGCAGAAGGACGGCGACTACCTCGACAAGGTGCAGCGGTACGCACGCACCGACGAGTTCCTCGACATCCTGAAGCAGACGTGGACGTCCACCCGCCCCTTCGACTACGAGGGCAACGTGTACCGAGTCACGCAGGCCTACTCCGAGGTGAAGCCGATCCAGCAGCCGCACCTGCCGATCTACTTCGGCGGATCGTCCGAGGAGGCACTGACGGTCGCCGCGAAGCACGCCGACGTCTGGGCGCTCTGGGGCGAGCCGCTCATCGAGGCCCGGTGGCAGATCGAGGAAGTGAACCGTCGCGCGGCCTCGTTCGGGCGGACGCTTCGCACCAGCATCTCGTTCCGCCCCATCCTCGGCACCACCGAGGCCAGAGCGTGGGAGCGCGCCCAGCAGATCCTCGAGCGCACCAAGGCGCTCCGTGGCGACACGCCGGCGCTCGTGCGTCAGAACCGAGGTTCTCAGCGCCTCCTCGAGTTTGCTGCGGAAGGCGACATCCTCGACGAGCGCCTGTACACCGCCATCGCCAAGGTAACCGGCGCAGCCGGCAACTCCACCGCGCTCGTGGGCACGCCCGACCAGGTCGCGGAGGCGCTCCTGCAGTACTACGACGCCGGGGCGACGACGCTGCTGATTCGCGGCTACGACCCGCTCGACGATGCCATCGACTACGGTCGCGACCTCCTGCCCATCGTTCGCGAGGAAGTGCGGCTGCGCGATCTGCGGTCCGCGAACACCGCCGCTCTCGCGGCCGTCGAGTCGCGAGAGAAGGCGGCCGTTGCCGGCTGAGCCGCAAGCGCGAGACCGAGACGAGTAGACGATGACGGTGTCCGAGATCGCCCGAGCAACGCGACCGGCCGACGAGCTGCTGATGGAGGCCGAGCGGCTGGCGGGCGTCTTTCGCGACCGAGCTGGAGAGCACGACCGGGACGGCAGCTTCCCGTTTGAGAACTTCGAGGACCTGCGTGCCGCCGGTCTCTTGAATCTCACCGTGCCTGCCGACTTGGGTGGCGAAGGACAGGGGTTGGGAGTGTCGGCCCGGGTGCTGCAGGTCCTCGCCACCGGCTGCCCATCGACGGCGCTGGTGCTCGCGATGCAGTACCTCCAGCATGCCGGACTCGCTCGAAGCCGGCGCTGGCCGCCCGAGGTGTACGAGGAGGTCGTGACCGCCTCGATGCGGGGCATTGCGCTCATCAATGCGCTACGAGTCGAGCCGGAGCTCGGCACGCCGGCACGTAGGGGACTGCCGGCGACCACGGCACGCCGCACCGCCGGCGGGTGGTCGCTTTCGGGGCGCAAGGTCTACTCGACCGGCGCGCCCATCCTCAGCTACTTCGCCGTCTGGGCGAAGACCGACGAGGACGTCCCCCGCGTGGGGAGCTTCCTCGTGCCTCGCGGGACGCCGGGCATCGAGTACGAGGCGACGTGGGACCACCTCGGGATGCGCGCCACGGGCAGCCACGACGTCATCCTCGCCGACGTCGAGATCCCCACCGAGTTTGCGGTAGACGTGCGGGCCCCGTCGGAGTGGGGCACCGACCCCGCGGCCGGCATCGGCAACAGTCTCGCGATCAGCGCGATCTACTATGGCATCGCAGCGAGCGCGCGTGACTGGATCGTTCGGTTCGCGCAGGAACGCACTCCGTCGAACCTCGGCAAGCCACTGGCAACGCTGCCCCGGTTCCACTCGGCCATTGGGGAGATTGAGACGCTGCTGCTGACGAACGAGCGACTGATCTACGGGCTGGCCGCCGCCGTGGATCGAGATGGTCCCACCGCCGAGCGCGGCCGCGAGGCCGCCATGGTGAAGTTCGTGACGACCAACAACGACGTCCGTGCCGTGCAGATCGCGGTTGAGCTCGCGGGGAACCCGGGGCTGACGCGACACTCGGCCCTCGAGCGCCATCTGCGAGATGTCCTCTGCGCCAGGATCCACACGCCTCAGGACGACAGCGTGCTGACGCTCGCGGGTCGCGCCGCGCTCGCCGTGACCTCGTGACGGCGCCGGGTGCCGGCTCCGTCGACGTGGCAGTCGTCCTGGGTGCTGTGACGCCCCCCGGCAGGTTGGGTCGGGCGATCACCGAGGCCTCGGCACGGGCGCGCGAGTCGGGTGTCGAGGTGCGCGAGATCAATCTCGCGGACGTCACGATCGGCTTTGCTGACGGCCGACCTCTCGAGGAGCTGGACGACGACGCGCCGGCGGTGGTCGACGCTCTGGCCTCGGCGCGAGCCGTGCTCCTCGCGACGCCGGTCTACCGCGCCTCGATGACCGGGGCGCTGAAGAATCTGCTCGATCTCACGCCGGTCGACGCGCTCCGCGGAAAACCCGTGGGGATCGTCGCGATGGGCGGCTCACACCACCACTATCTCGGTGCGTCGTCCCATCTCCGAGACATCCTGGCGTGGTTTGGCGCCCTCGTGACGCCGACCGACGTCTATCTCACGGGCGCGGACTTCGCCGATGGCGTGCCTTCCGCGAGCGCGGCGGCCGCCCTCGATGAGCTGTTCGGGGCTCTCGCTGTGCTCGCCCCTCTTGGCGAGGCAGTTCCTGGCCCGGCTCCGCTGGCCTCGAAGTACTTCTGAGGTCGTTACAGGCCCGGCACCGGCATCGACCAGCCATCGCGCGAGCGGCGGCCTTCGTCGCGCCTTGCGGCATCGAGGAAGGCCCGCCGGAGCGGGCCTTCCTGTTCGAATCCGCCCTCCGCTTCGGAGGCCGATTCGCCATTGCTGCGTGGCCTACTGACTCGTCAGGGTCGCGCACTCACCGATGCCGTGACCACCGACGTCGTTGGGTTGCCCGCCATCGAGGGCGTTCACCTGCGCGACCGGCGTGTTGTGCTGGCAGATGAGGTTGCCCTCGATCACATTGGTCTGCACCTCGGTCGAGTCCGAGTCGATGCCCGGTCCCGTGCCCGTGCACTCGCCAAGCTCGGCATCGCAGCCTGCGGGGGTCTCCATCAGCACGCTCACGTTCTTCGACACGATCACGTTGCCGCCGACGTGATTGCGAATCACGCCGAGCCACCCACCGTGCCACCCCTGCATGATCAGGTTCCCGTCGATGATGTTGTCCTTCGTCGGGAAGTTTCGGAACTCGTCAGCGCTACCGCCACCGTTCGAGATGACGTTGCCGTGCACAGTCGTGAATGTCACGTACAGCGTCAGCGGTTGGTTTGCCTCGATGTTCCCGTTCACCACCGTGTCGTGTGTCGCACCAGGGTCGTACGTGCCGAGCCCGAGCACGGCTCCCTTGCCGACCTTCACGTTTCCGGTGATGAGGACATGGTCAGCGAGGGAGAACGCGTGATCGTTCAGGACGGCGCCGTCAGCGACCGTCACGTTTCCATTGACCCTGATGTCGCCTCCGAACAGGCAATTCCCCGTCACCAGGAGGCTGCTGTACGTGCCTCCCGGGATCGGTCCGCCAGTGCACTCGTACCCGCCGGGGCGAGCGGCAGACGCACTCGGTACGCCGACCCCGAGGGCCAGAGCGACCGCCACCGAGGTCAACGATGCAAGCGTGATGAAGCGACCGCCGAATCGGCGAAGCACTGACGTTCCCATTCAGACTGTCCTTTGAAGCGAGGCAAATGCGCCACAGCAGCGATGGCGAGTTCCGGTCCTGGCGCGACACGTCGCGCGACCGTGCAGGGCCCTGATCGGACGCACCGCCCTTATGTGGTACTGCGCCACCGAAGCCGGGCCCTGAAGCACGACTGAAGCGCCACTGAGTGGCCGCGGAGTACCGGCCGACTCTCAGTTCGCTGTCGGTAGCCCTGCCGCGTGCCGGACATCCGGCGTCGAGCGTCCGCGCGGCGTGCCTGCCTCGAGGCCCACTGGCCCTGCTCCGCCCGCCCGACTTCTGCGGTACTTCGAGGAGCCGGTGTCCCGGCGATGTCGGCGGCGTCAGTCGTCTGACAGGTTGGCGAGCACTGCCTCGACGCGGCCGCGCATCTCGACGAGGCGTCGCCGTTGCGCGACCGTCACCGCGCCGCGCATGACCTGTTCGAGCGGTTCGAGCACGCTTGCGACTGCTGCCCGGAAGTCGTCCTTGGCCTCCAGGGCCTCATCGGACGCGTCGACCGGATCCACGTCGAGAGGATCGGACGGCTCGGCGTGGCCGAGATGTCTGGCCGCAGCGGCCTCGATTTGAGCGACCTGAGCCTCGAATCGGTCGAGGAAGGCATCGAGGTCTGTCGGCATCCGCATCTCCAAGGGCGCCCCTGCATGAAACTCTGAGTTGAGATCTCCGGCAAGGGTCGCCTGAGATGCCGCCTGGTCGCCCCTGGGTCGAGGCAAACGTCTACGCTCCCACGGCCGATGGCACGCAGCAGGGAGGTCGAAGATGGCGCCGACGACGATCGTGGAGCTCCGGCACTTCCTCGTGCATCCGCCCCGAGGCAAGAACCTGCTCTTCGTGCGCCTCGAGACCTCGGACGGCCTGCACGGCTGGGGCGAGTGCTACACGCAGTCGGACCGAGACACGCAGATCGTCGCCCACCTCGATCAGCTCAAGCGCTACGTCGAGGGCTGGGACGCGCGACACATCAAGCACTTCACCGACACGGCGTTCAGCGACTTCGCCGCCCGCCGAGGCGCGATGGACTACTACTCCGCCATCAGCGGCATCGAGCAGGCGATGTGGGACCTGGCCGGCAAGCGCCTCGGCGCGCCCGTGCACGAGTTGCTGGGGGGCGCCTGCCGAGCGCGCCTGCGCGTCTACGCCAACGGATGGGCGCGTCGAGGCAGCATCGATGAGCTTGTCGCGAGCGCCCGGGAGGTCGTCGCGCGCGGCTTCACCGCCCTGAAGTTCGACCCGGTGCCGGGCCCTTGGCGGACGTACGTAACGCGCGACGTCGAAGACGAGGCGATCGCGCGCGTCGCAGCCGTTCGGGATGCGGTCGGGCCCGATGTCGACATCCTCGTCGAGATGCATCGCCGTCTCGCGCCGATGTACGCGATTCGCATCGGGCAGGCGATCGAGCAGTTCCGCCCGTACTGGTTCGAAGAGCCCGTCCTGGCGGAGAACGTGAAGGCCCTCGCCGAGGCACGACGCTCCATTCCGATTCCAGTCGTCACCGGCGAGGAGCTGTACACGAAGCTCGAGTTCCGAGACGTGTTCGAGCAGTCGGCCGCCGACATCATCAATCCCGACGTCTGCAGCGTCGGCGGCATTCTCGAGCTGAAGGAGATCGCGGCGATGGCGGAGCCCTACTTCGTCGCGGTCTCGCCGCACAACAACAGCACGACGATGGGCCTGGCCGCGACGCTCAACGCCGGCGCGGTGATGCCGAACTTCATCATCACCGAGTACTTCGTGAACCTCGAGGAGTTCGGCCGCGAGGTCGCCGACCGGCCGTTCGAGGTCGTGGATGGGTTCATCGCGCTGCCGGACCGCCCCGGGCTCGGTATCGACCTCGACGTCGATGCGCTCGAGCGACACCCGTACGAGCCGTTCCCGCCTCGAACGCTCGCGCTGCCGGCGTGAGTTCGCCCGGCGCGGGGTAGCGGCAGAGTCGCCGCCACGCGGTCGGCCTTCAGCGAGCGCTCAGCAGTACCGCCGACGGTGGAAGCGCAGGTGCGCGCCCGCCGGCTGCCTCGCCGGCACAGTCGTCGGTCGAGTGCGCGCGTCTGTCGGGAGGTGAAGCGTGACTCTTCGATCCAAGACCCTGGCGATCGCGATCTGTGCGATCGCCGGGCTCGCGTTCCTGTCCAGCGCTTGCTCGGACAGCGGCAGCTCGGCGAGCACTGCCACCGCTTCCGCTTCCGCTTCCGCTTCCGCTTCCGCTTCCGCGACTGCGACGACTTCGGCGACAGCGGCCGCGTCGGCGACCGAGGCGATGCCTACCGCCGAGACGCATGAGGAGTCCTTCTCCTTCGGCCACGCTGCGGACGCATCCGAGGCCGATCGCACGATCGACATCGAGGCGCTCGACACACTCCGCTTCGAGCCGGACGCAGTCACGGTGAACGTCGGCGAGACCGTCACATTCAAGGTGCACAACGGCGGCCAGATCGCGCACGAATTCGGTCTCGGCACCGAGGCCGATCAAGCCGCGCACGAGCAAGAGATGCAGCAGATGGCCTCGTCCGGCATGGCGATGCACGACGAGGCGAACGGGTTCGCCCTGATGCCCGGCGAGACGAAAGAGCTCACCTGGACCTTCACCGAGGCCGGGACCGTCCTCTACGGCTGCCACGAGCCCGGCCACTACGCGGGTGGGATGAAGGGCACGATCACCGTCGAGTAGCTGCGCGCCTCCTCGCGGTCCCGGCTCTCATCGGACGCGTCGAGTACCGCATTCGATGGCACCCGTAGGATTAGACTTGCTCCCCGAGGGACCAGCGGTCTGGCCGAAGGGCCGACGAGTTTGGGTCCGCGGTGCCGAGGGGGCGAGCGGGAGCGAGCGCGCAATGGTGTCCGACGCAGGTTCGACGCCACAGATCGATGAGCTCGTCGCCGCGCGCGAGGGGTTTGTCGCGTTCGTCCGGGCGCGCATCGCAGACCCGGAGCTCGCCGAGGACATCGTGCAGGACGCCCTCGAGGACGCGATCGGCGCACTCGACGGCCTGCGTGACGAGGACGTGCTGGTCCCCTGGTTCTATCGGATCCTGCGGAACCGCATCGTCGATGCCTACCGTCGACGCGCCGTGAGGAACCGGCACGCGGCCGCACTTCCCGACGAGTTCGATCGCGCCGAAGACATGGCGCCCGACGATGAACAGGCGCTCTGCGGCTGCTTTCGTGCCCTCGTGCTGACGTTGAAGCCGGAGTACGCGGCGGTCATCGAGAGCGAGCTCGCCTCCGAGCCGCCGTCGACGACAGCGAAACGACTCGCGATCACGCCCGGCAACCTCAAGGTGCGACGCCATCGGGCGCGGAAGGCACTCCGGACACGCCTCGAAGAGACCTGCCGTGTCTGTTCGGCGCACGGCTGCCTGGACTGCACCTGTGAGGAAAGCGCCGTTCGAAGGTCGGAGCACCGCGCGCGGGTGTAACCACACGCGACCTCGCGCGTCTCGTCTTCTAGAGCCGGACATCCGGTGTGTGGACGAGGAGCAGTCGATGAACCATTCACATCACGAACACCACATGGGAGCAGGGCAGTCCCCGAAGAGCTCCCACGACGCGCATGCCGGGCACGACCGCCACGCCGGGCATGCCCCCGAGGCGTTCCGCCGGCTGTTCTGGCTGTCGCTGGCGCTCACGATTCCGACGATCGCGTTCAGCGCCATGGTGCAGGACTGGCTGGGCTACTCCCTGAGCTGGGTCCCCGGGCACGACCTCGTATCGCCGGTCCTCGGCACGGTGGTGTTCCTGTACGGCGGGCGCGTGTTCCTCCGGGGCGGTTGGAGCGAGGTGCGCGATCGCCAGCCGGGGATGATGCTGCTGATCTCCCTGGCGATAGTCGTGGCATTTGCCTCGTCACTCGCAAGCGAGGTGGGGTTGCTCGACCTCGAGTTCTGGTGGGAGCTCGCGGCCCTGGTGACGGTGATGCTGCTCGGCCACTGGCAGGAGATGCGCGCGCTGGGCATCACCCGAGGCGCGCTCGCGGCGCTCGCCGAGCTGCTGCCGGACGAGGCTGAGCTCGTCGAGGGCGACGCGACCCGCTCAGTCCCGATTGCCGATCTCGAGGCGGGCGACCTCGTGCTCGTCCGCCCCGGTGGACGAGTGCCGGCCGACGGGACCGTGGCATCGGGACAGGCCGACTTCGACGAATCGATGCTCACGGGCGAATCCCGACCGGTGCTGCGCGGCGAAGGCGAGCGCGTGGCGGCGGGCACCGTCGCCCTCGGCTCGTCGGTGCGCATCCGCATCGATGCCGTCGGTGACGAGACGGCGCTGGCCGGCATCCAGCGCCTCGTGTCCGAGGCCCAGCAGTCGCACTCACGCGCCCAGGACATCGCGGACCGCGCGGCGGCGGCGCTGTTCTACGTCGCGGTGGCCGTCGGTGTGGCCACCTTCTTCGCCTGGTCCGTGATCGGCCAGATCGACACCGCCGTGGCGCGGACGGTCACCGTCCTCGTCATCGCCTGCCCCCACGCCCTCGGACTGGCGATTCCCCTGGTGATCGCGATCTCGACCGAGGTCTCAGCGAAGAGCGGCATCCTCGTGAAGGACCGCCTCGCCCTCGAGCGGACTCGTCAGCTCGACGTCGTCCTCTTCGACAAGACCGGGACCCTCACCGTGGGGCGGCCGAAGGTCACGGGGATCTGGAGCCTCGATGGTGACGACGGACGCACCCTCCGCGCCGCCGGTTCCGTCGAGTCCGAATCGGAGCACCCGCTGGCGCGCGCGATCGTCGAACGAGCTCGAGCCGAGGTGACGCTTGCGGCGGCCTCGGACTTCCGAGCGGACGCAGGACGAGGCGTCCACGGACTGGTCGAGGGCGTGGCGATCGACGTGGTGGGGCCGCGAGGCCTCAGCGAGCGGCACCTGCAGGCTCCCGCCGAGGCCCAGGAGGAGCTGCAGTCGTGGCAGCAGCGTGGCGCGACGGTGCTGTACGTGCTCCGTGACGACGCCCTCATCGGAGCGCTCGCGCTGGAGGACGAGGTCCGGGTCGAGTCGCGCGGGGCCGTCGACGAACTGCATCGACTGGGCGTGCGGGTGGCGATGGTGACGGGAGACGCGCGCAGCGTCGCCGAGGCCGTAGCGAAGGACCTCGACATCGACGATGTCTTCGCCGAGGTGCTGCCCGAGAACAAGGCCGAGCAGGTCCGCAAGCTCCAGGGCGAAGGCCTGCGGGTCGCGATGGTCGGCGACGGCGTGAACGATGCTCCTGCGCTGGCGCAGGCCGATGTGGGAATCGCCATCGGCGCAGGCACGGACGTGGCGATCGAGTCGGCGGGCGTGGTTCTCGCGTCGGACGACCCGCGCTCGGTCGTTCAGGTGATTCGGCTGTCCGCGGCGTCGTACCGGAAGATGGTGCAGAACCTCATCTGGGCGACCGGGTACAACGTCCTCGCGATTCCGCTGGCGGCAGGTGTGCTCGCATGGGCCGGGATCGTGCTGCCACCGGTCGGCGGCGCCGTGCTGATGAGCCTGTCGACCATCATCGTGGCCGCGAACGCCCTGTTGCTCCGCCGGATTGACCTCGGGCCCGAGGAGCAGGCCGAGGGCCCGGTCGCCCTCGATGTTCCTGCTCGAGCGGCCGGCTAGGACGGAGGCAGATATGTGGCACTGGCACGGCGACTGGGACGGCGGTGACTGGCTGGGCATGGTCGTGATGATGGCGCTGGTCTGGACGCCGCTGCTGCTCGTGGCCCTCGCGATCTTGCGAGGGCCTCGACGGCATAGCGACAGTGAGCGGCGCTCGGAGGAGCGCGAATCGGCCGAAGAGGTCGCACGACGTGCGTACGCGAACGGCGAAATCGACCGCGAGCGATTCCTCGAGGTCATGAGCGACTTGCGCGAGCACCCTGCCAGCCCTCGAGGCTGACGCGCGCCGCACCTCGGGGCGGAGCGGGCCGCAGGCAGTACCGAACGTGCACGAGGACCGGTCACCCGGCCCCCGTGCCCCAGAGGGAACTGGCTGCTCAGAGGCTGCCTCGCGTTCGAGAGGCAGCCGAGGCCTCGTTAGCGATCGAGGCCCGGGGCGCCATCGTCGAGCCAGATGGCGCGAGACTGCTGCGCGTTGTAGCAGGTGAAGTTGCCCATCAGGCCGTGGCCGCGGTAGTTGAGCATGTAGTTGTGCCAGTTGCGGCGCGCGTTCGCCTCCGGCCACCACCAGTCCCACACCTGGTCATGGATGATGTCCCAGACCTGCTGCCAGATCGCCTTGCGCTCCTCGATGTCACTCACCGCGCGCTGCTGGTCGAGCAGCCCATCGAGCTCGGCGTTGCCCTTGGCGTTGTAGTTGAGGCCGCCCGACGTGTAGTACCAAGGGTAGATCCACTGGTCCATAGCGTAGCCCGGCGGGCCCCACACGATGCCGATCGTGGCGTCGAAGTTTCGGTCCGACAGCAGCGTGACCTGCGTCGGGTTGTCGACCTGACGGAACGAGATGTCCACGACGCCCTGAAGCGCATCGTTGATGCCGGGGATCAGGATCTCGCCCGAGTCCGTGCGGTCGTACCAGGTGACGTGCTCGAATTGGAGCGGGTTGTCCGCGGTGTAGCCCGCCGCGGCCAGCAGGTCGGTCGCCTGCTGTGGGTCGAACTGGTACCAGGGCCCGTTCGCTTTGGCCGTCGGCTGTTCGTCGTAGAGGAACGCCCACGGCATGGGCGGGTTGGAGAACGCACCTTCCGGGTTCTGGTTGTCACCCGCGTTGTCCGCCAGATCGAACTCGTCGCGGTTCGCCGCGAGTGAGATCGCCCGGCGGACGCGCTCGTCCTGGAAGATCGGGTTGGTCATCTGGAAGTGCCAGCCGTTGACGTTGGCGCCTCGCGAGATGGGGAGCCGCCAGCCGATGACGTCATCGGCTTCGTTCTGCATCGACTCCTGGTCAAGGTCGTCGCGCGCGTTCCAGTCGAAGAAGTTGTCGGTGAGGAAGCCCGCGCGCTGGACCGAGAGATCGCTCTGCACCGAGGTGATGACCTGGTCGACGAACGGATGCCCGTCCTCGAAGTAGTCCGGGTGCTTGTCGAAGACGGAGCGTTCCTTCTTCGTCCACTCCGCCTGGATGAAGGGGCCGGTGCCGACTGCCTGCTCCTGAAGACGGTCGTCGTCCTCGATCAGCTCGCGCGGCCAGAGGAACGACCACGAGGCGGTCGAGGCGGGGAAGTCGCTGTTCGGCGCACCGAGCGTGATCACGATGGTGTTCTCGTCCGGCGCCGCGATGCTCGTGACGCCCGAGTACACGTCCTTCTGCGTTCCGCCAGCCTGGTAGCGCTCGAGTGAGAGCTTCACGTCCTCTGACGTGAAGACGCGTCCGTTGGTCGGATCGACGTTGTGCGTCTTGATGCCCGGCCGCAGGTGGAAGGTGAACTCGGTGTTGTCCGGGTTCGCCTCCCACGACTCCGCCATGTCGCCCTCGATCTCCACGAGGAACGGGTGGGCGTTTGCGCCGGACTTCCCGCGAAGGAGCTTCGCGTTCGTCATCTCCATCGTCTCGTAGATGGTGCAGGACAGCGTGCGGTTGATGTCCATGCGCGGCGGGTCGAGGTAGCGCATGAGCAGCGTGCCGCCGTACTTGGCATTTACCTCGGGGTTCGCCTCCGCCGGGCTCGGTGGCACAGGGGAGTTGTAGAGGCCAGGCGCCACGCGCACCTGGTCCGCGGGGACCGGCGTCGCATTTGCGTCCATGGTGGCCGTGGCCGTGGCCGTGACGGCAGCGACGCCGCCGGCGCCGGCACCCTGGGCGGTGGCCGCCGCGGTCGCGTCTCCGTTGTCATCGCTGCCACAGCCGATGAGCGCCGCACCGGCGAGACCGGCAATGCCGACACCAGTCCCGCGAATGGCGGCGCGTCTCGAGATCGCCCGCCTCGTCCAGTAGTTCGTGGTCATCGGCTCCAGTCCCCTCCCACAGCGCATGAAACTTGCGCCAACGTTATGGGGGTCCGTCAATGCCATACGTGAATCACGGTCGAGGATGAATGCGGATCTCAAACAGGCGATCACAATCAGCGCCGTGAGAGCCGGACAACGCCGTCAGGCTGCCCCGACGCTGCCGGACTTTGGGCCGCGTTCGAATCTGGTCCTGGCGTCCCGGGGCCTCGAGGTCAACCGGCTGTCACTGCAGGTTGCGGTAGTTCGGCACCAGCGCGAACACCGCGGTCGAGAGCACGATGAGCGCCACCGCCGCGCCGCCGAGGGCCATCTGCGGCCCGATGACGGCGGCCAGGATGCCAATCCCGAACGTGCCGAACGACGTGAGTCCCATCTGCATCATCTGGATGCTGCTGATGCGACCCCGGTACTCGTCGGAGACATGCGTCTGGATGAGCACGTTCGTGAGGGCCTGCCGCCCGGACATGCCAACCCCGAGGAGCACGACGACGACCGCGCTCACCGTGAACGACGTCGACATCGAGAACGCCAGCAAGGCGATGCCCAGCACCAGGGTGCTGCCCAGCAGCAGGGCGCCTCGATGGCGGTTCGGGATCGAGGCGATCGCCAGTGATCCGACGAGTGCGCCCATCCCGGTCAGCGTCAGTAGCAGCCCCATGCGGATCGCCGTCTGCTCTGGACTGTCGCTCAGGACCTCGTCCACGAAGCCCGGCAGCAATCGCTGGTAGGGCATCGAAAACGTGACGATGAATAGATGGACACCCAGCAACATCATCAGCACAGGCACCGTCCGCAGGTACCGGAATGCATCGGCGATCTCGCTGATGCCTCCTCGGCCACGTCGGGCCTCCGGCCGTGCGATGCGGGCGGCCGCAGGCGGCGCCGCCGGAACTCTCACCATCGCCAGGATCGCGAGGGCGTAGAGGCCGGTCATGAGCAGGTACACCCACTCGGGCCCGATGACCGCCAGCAGTGCTCCCCCAAGCGCTGGCGCGAGCAACCTCGATGTGTTCATGGCAGACGCATTCAGGGCGAACGCGTTCGTCAGGCGTTCCTTGCCGACGATCTCGGGAATCATCGCCTGCCGAGCCGGTTGAGAGAACGAATTCGCGATGCCCTGCAGCACGGCACTGACGAGCAGGTGCTCAAACCTCAGCTGGTCGCTGAACAGGAGGCCGGCAATGACCGCGGCCTGGAGCATCGAGACCGCCTGGCCGGCCTGGACCACGTAGCGTCTGCTGACGCGGTCGGCGATGACGCCGCCATACAGCGCGAGTCCGAGACGAGGCCCTGCGTTTGCGAGTGCGACGCCGCCGAGGGCGGCGAACGAGCCTGTGAGCTGGTAGACGAGCCAGCCGCGTACCACCTGTTGCATCTGCAACGACGACCAGTTGCCGGTCATCGACAGCAGGAACCAGCGGAACGCCGGAACGTCGATCAACGAGTCCAGGGTGCGGAAGCTGCGCCCTGACGAGACAGATTCCGTGGTCCTCGTCGAGACAGGAGGTGGGCGGGCCTGATCGGCGGCGTCCGCTGGGGCCGGCTCAACCTCGACCGTTGCGAGGTCGTGCCGGCGCGGGTTCATCTTCACGAGGGCAACCAATCAATCCGCGCGCCTGTCCCGACTATACCCCTGCGCTCCGTTGGCTCAGCCACCGGTGGGTACTGCCTACCATCCGCGAGAGTGGGGACGGCCGGATCACTCTCCGGCCGCGGGCGGTAGGCTCGCGGCTTCTCGCATGCGCTGCGTCTGCGTCGCGGAATTCACTGCCCCAGCAGCAACATGAGATAGAGACGCCTGGCCGACCTCCTGGTCGGCCGTCATCAGCCAATTCGAATCTGGATCGGGTCGTGCCGTCCTGCGCCCAGCTTGCCGCAGGACGTTGAGATGTGGCCCGTGCGGACGCTCAGCACGAGTTCATCCGCGCGCTCGACGCTGAGGTGGTACATGGCCGGCCTATCGCGACGTTCGGTCCGACCGGGGCCCCCGCGCGAGGCGCGCCTCGAACTGTCGTGCCGACACCTCGAGCCCCTCGACGTGTGCGCGCACGAGTTCGCGTGCCTGTTCGGCCGTCTCGTCCAGGCCGCTGAGCTCGAAGAACTTCCAGTATTTGAGGATCGGCAGCACGACCTCATCGCGATGGATTCGAAGGTTGTAGATCCCGGCCTTCGCGATCAGTGCCGCTTTCCGGTTGAAGCCGGGAATGCCGGCGCCCGGCATCTTGAAATCGAGGATCTCGTCCGCGACGGCGCGGACCGCTGCCGACGGGGATATCTCGAACGCCGCCGCCAGCATGTCCCGGTAGAACACCATGTGCAGGTTCTCGTCCGCGGCGACCCGGGCCATGATGCGGTCGGCGACGGGATCGTTCGAGTACTTGCCCGTGTTGCGGTGGGAGACGCGGGTCGCCAGCTCCTGGAACGCGACGTAAGCGAGCCCGTGCAGCACGTCCGGGGTGTCGTGGTCGTAGCCTCGCTGGACCTGGTCCATACGCGCGCGCTCGAGGGCGGTCGGATCGAGGTTCCGTGTCACCGTGAGGTAGTCACGGAGGACGATCGCGTGGCGTCCCTCCTCGGCGGTCCAGCGCCCGACCCAGTTCATCCACGCCCCGTCGCCCTTGCGGAACATGCTGTGAATCAGCCGGTGGTAGCTGGGGAGGTTGTCCTCGGTGAGGAGGTTCACCTCGAACGACATCTGGGCGACACCAGTGAGCCGAGGCTGATCAGGCGTCCACGGCTCCTTGTCGAAGTCGCGACCGAGGCGGTACGGGATGAAGTCGTGCGGGAACCACTCCTGAGCGACGCTCAGGTGCCGGTCCAGGAGCCGTCCGGCCTCTGGCTCCAGCTCGAGCAGGAGCGACTGGTCGTCGAACATCGGCATGCAGTCTCCTGGGAACGCGTTCGTGGTGCGCAGTGCCTCGTGGTTTCGCTTGGAGAACGATAGCCGCGAACGCGTGCCCGACCAAACTCGGCACGTATCGCAAAACGCGATACGTCTGCGCGAACTCCGCTCGTGACTCCGGGCGGACCGTGCTCAGTCGTCCGCTACCACCTCGAGCGTCGCGCGCATCGAGGCGTCGCAGTCCCTGACTTCGCCGCCTCATCGCGGTCGAGAGGCTCAACCAATGCCGGAATCCGCACTCACCCTCTGCTCAGTAAGCAGATGGTCGCCGAGCTGCGGAATGGGGAAGGCCCACCGAATGGCGGGCCTCACCTCTATCTATGCATGGGTTGGAGCGGGAGACGAGATTCGAACTCGCGACCCTCTGCTTGGGAAGCACGCTGGTCGGGCACTTTGGGCAAGTGGTCTGAGACTACCTGCCGCCCCTCACCACCAGTTGGTGGTGCTTGGTAGTCAATGGTGGTCCGAGCGCGGCCCGCGACACATCACTCGGGACTGGCGTGCGTGTCCAGGTTGACTAGACGATTCGGCGCTCACTACCGCCGACGAGTTCGCGCAGGTCTGCGAGGAGGCGCTCGTCGCGGGGAGGCCTGCGCATTGGCCCGACGACAGGCCGCGCCGATGCACGGAGCCTGTTGAGTTCGTCGCGGATGGCTGGGAGGAGCGCCCCGAGTCGAGGCGGCAGCAGTTCGCCGTGGTCGAGGAGGACGACCGTCTCCTTGAGCACCTGCTCGCACACCACGAGCCCCTGCCATGACTCGGCCCAGACGTCGCGGAATCGCGCGGACTCTACCGCGATGATCTCCCCGACGAGCGAGCCGTCCGCGAGTTCTGGGGGCACCATCCCCTCGTGTGGCCCGAGGAGCGGGCTCGTCTCCTGGCAGAGGTCTCGCAGCGCGACCCGATGCTGCAGCAGCACGAGGCGGACGCGGAGGCCGTCGACCCGGGCATGGAGCAGGGGCAGCATCGAGCTCATCGCCAGCTGGAGCCCACCCAGGCGAGAGACGAGGCGGCTGAACTCCGCGAACTGGGAGACCGGCATGGTGTCCCGGACGTTCTCGTTCTCCGTCACATCCTCGAGCGCCGCTCGGAGGCCGAGCAGGGCGCGCTCACGTGCGGTCAGCCTGTCGTACACGAGCTTCGGAACGTGCTTCGTCATCGCGGGGTGCCTTCCCTATCTCGGGGTGTAACCGCGTCCGTCGACGACAGCCCTGAGGGCACGGATGCTCGCCTCGAGGTCGCGAGCCTCGATGGCGCGAATCGCGACCCAGGTCGTGTAGGCGAGGCTCCGCGAACGGGCGATCGAGTTCGGCAGGGCGAGGGTGTCGAAGGTCGCGATCTCGAGCACCCGGAGGATGTCGTCGAAGTTGTTGAGGCCCTCGAACTCGTATGCGCCGGCGACGGTGACCTCGCGGCGGCGTCGCTGACCACCGAGCCTACGGGCCTCGGCGACGTCGGCGGAATGCTCCGGGTCATGCATGCGGCAGAAGCGGCCGTCACGCAGCGGCGCCGCGCGGCACGGCGCACCGCTTCCGGTCAGGGCCGCGCACGAGCGCCGCGGTTGCAGCGCGCGCAGCGCGGTCACCGTCGGCGCTCCCGCCGCGCGACCTCGCCGGTGAACGCTTCCCAGCGCGCGATCGCAACATCGACGTAGATCGGATCCAGCTCGATCGCGAGGCAGGTGCGTGCAGTCCGCGCCGCGGCCACCAGCGTTGTACCGGAGCCGAGGAAGAGATCGAGCACGCGGTCGCCCGGGCGGGACGAGTTCGTGAGAGCGCGTTCGACGAGCGGCAGTGGCTTCATGGTCGGGTGCAGGACCGATGCGCTCGGGCGGGCGACCTCCCAGACGTCACCCTGGTCGCGATCGCCGCACCAGTAGTGCTCCGCGCCCGCGCGCCAGCCGTACCAGATCAGCTCGTACTGGCGCTGGTAGTCGGCGCGGCCGAGCGTGAACCGATCCTTCGCCCAGATGATCGTGTCCGACCAATGGGCGCCGGCCTCCGCCAGCAGCCGCGCGACGAGCGGCCACTCCTTCGAGCTCATGCAGATATAGAGCCCGCCGTCGACGTGGTCCACGAGCGACGCGACCCAGCTACGACAGAACACCTCGAACTGCTCGGGCGACATCGCATCGTTGGCGATGCGCCGGCGGCGTGAACCGCGGCGCTGCCCGCCGTGGTCACCGTAGGCCACGTTGTAGGGCGGGTCAGTGAAGGCCAGCTGCGCGCGCTCGCCTTCGAGCAGGCGCGTCACATCGTCCGGGTCGGTGCTGTCGCCGCAGAGCAGCCGATGCGGCCCAAGCTGCCAGAGGTCACCGCGCTTCACACGCGACGAGACGCGTGCTCCCTCGAGTGCTGCCTCGAAGTCGAAGGTCTCGGGCTGCGCCTGCTTCTCGCTCGCCTCGAGCTGCAGCAGCAATGACTGGAGCTCTTGATCGCTGAAGCCCGTCAGCGCGAGGTCGAGCTCCGGGATCGCGTCCAGCTCGGCGATGAGTCGTGCGAGCAGCGGCTCGTCCCACGAGCCGCCGATGCGATTGAGGGCGAGGTTCAGCAGATGGGCGCGGTCTGGACTGAGGTCGAGGAGGATCACGGGAACGGTTATGAGCCCGGCGCGTCGCGCCGCTACGAGTCGCTGATGACCGCCGATGACGGTGTGGTCGTCACGGCGCGCGATGAGCGGGTCGACGAGCCCGAACTCACGAATGGAGCGAGTGAGCGCGTCCAGTTCCTCGTCTGCGATGCGACGCGGGTTCGCCGGGTCGGGGCGCAGCGCGTCGAGCGGCAGGTCTTGGATCTGCAGCGTGTGCGCTGGCGCTGAGTCGGAAGTAGCAGTCCGGCGCCCCATCGACACTCGCTCTCCAACCCGAGCCCGTGGTGCGGCTAGTGGAACGCGAGACTCTGCCGGAGGCGGGGAAACTTAAGCGGCCGGCGGCTCCGCCCAAAGCAGCTTCCTGAAGACGGTCAATGCCTTCTTCACCTGCTCTTCGTTCGTCGCCGTGGTCGCGGCTTCCGGCCACAGCTTCGCGAGTGCCTCGACAGTTGCTGAGGTCACGGCCTGTGTTGATGGGTGCCGTCGTGCGAGTGCGTGGGCTACGAAGATGCGGGCGTACAAACTCGCAGCGTCGAGACCGCGTTGACGGCGGGGGGCGCCGGCGTCTTGGCGAGCTGGCTCGATCGTGTTCTCCCAGAGTCGGTCGAAGCCGCGCAGGGCCGCGGTGGTGATGACATCAGCACGGTCCGTCGACGCGAACTCGCCGACATGCGCCGTGGCAAGACCCGCCTGAGACTGCAGTCTGAGCGTCAGCAAACCCTGGACCCTGTCGCCTCGCGTCTCCGTCACGCCGTCGCTGCGGAGGAGATCCATCGCTCGGTTCAACGCCTCCCGTAACCGGTCGCGAACGACCGGCCGGTCTCGTGCGCCCAGATCGAGAGGCCGGAGTAGGCGAGCTCTCGTGGCTCGGATCGAGACTCGGGAGCCTCCTCGGCAAGCCGTACCTCGAGGACGCCGAACGACCGGGGCAGCGGATGAACGTAGATGCGCGCCGGCCGACCGCCAACGTGAGCCCACGCGAGGTCGTGGCAGAGCTGCATGAACCACGGCGCCTCGAGGCCCCACGTGGCGACGAAGCTCCGAAGCGCGTCCCCGTAGTCGGGGGCCAGCGCTGTTGCCTGTTGGAGACGAAACGCGGGCGGCCGATGCTGCCGGGCGAACGCGGCCGTCTCCCCGACGAACCCGACCCCCGAGGCTGCCGCGAGATAAGCGTCACGGGCTTGCAGGTGGTGGAGCGCTCGAAGGTTGATCGGCGCGCCGAGACCGGGACGAGCAGGTTGGGTCATCGCTAGATTCTAGATGGTAGAGACGTCCACGCCGATGTGGCTTGTCATCTGGTCACCCGGCGAGAACGCTGCGTGACGCATCGCGGCCTGCTCCGAGCGGTAGGTCGAGGAGTAGCGTCGCACCATGTCGGGCGAGGAATGTCCGAGCAGGTACTGCACGTCGAGCTCACGGGCGTCGTGCTGGATCGCCCAGGTGGCAAAGGTATGGCGAAAGCGGTGGGCGTGCACTTTCCGCACGCCGGCCGTCCGCCCGAGCCGCCGGAGCATCTGCTTGAGCCCGTTCGGCTGGAGGGCGGTGTCGATGGTAAGCCGGCGATGTCCGGTTGCGGCCAGGAACAACGGTCCGGGCTGCAGTCCCCGCACAGCGACATAAGCCCTCAGTGAGGCTTCGCAGCGATCGGCGAAGGGCACGACCCGCTGCTTGTTGCCCTTGCCGAATCGGATGCGCAGTCGTCGACCCTCGAGATTGAGATCCGAGACAGACAGCTGGACGACCTCTGAGCAGCGAGCACCGGTATCGAGCAGCACGAGCAACAATGCGCGGTCCCTCAAGCCGACAGGGGTGGTGTCACAGCAGTCGAGAAGGCTGGCGATCTCCTCGGGCGCGAAGGGCTCGACGAGGCGTTGCGGCAGGCGGACGTTGCGCATGCCTCGGAACGGCGAACGTTCGAGGTACGCGTTGTCGACGAGCCAGTTGAAGAAGCAGCGAACCTCGCGGAAGTAGCGATGGCGTGTCTCGAGACTGAGATGTGTGAAGCGCCCGAGGTAGCGGTACAGCTGCTCGGCCGTGACCTCGTCCGGCTGCTCCACCTCCACGGCGTCGAGGAAGCGACTCAGCGTTTCGCGATAGGCGCGGATGGTGGGAGGTGACTTGCCCTCGACCTCGCAGCGCAGCAGGTAGAGGGCAACAAGATCGGTGAGGCAGTCCATGACTCGTATGGACGCTCCGCTTCGAGACGGAGTCAAGCCGCGAGATCGTCCGTTCGACTGGACACACCGGCCGCCGTCCGACTGCCACAAGACGACTTCTTCTGGTCGCTCGACCTCCGCCCGGCCCTCGCCGAGGAAGTGAACATACCGATGGGCGGCTCAGCGAGCGGCGCCGGCTGCGCGGACGCCAGCCTCTATGGGCGGCTCGCCGCTCACTTCGAGGCACTGCCCCATTCGTCCACTGGGCGACGTTCGCGCCGCGGTGGGACTTCCACGCTGGCCTCGTGAACGCAGCCCTGTCTGACAGCGACTGGGAGAAGTCCCAGCTCGCGCTGAACAAGGGCCTGCAGCGAGGGACGGCGTTCACTGCGCAGCCCTACCACTGTGTGGTCGGGACCCGATCAAGCTGAGCTGACCGCGGGCTCCGCACTGCGCGGCCTCCCCGCCGCGCAATGCACGCGAGTTCATCGACCGCGGACCGCTGACCGCCCGGGGTACCCCCGCCCTGGGCAGGAGTGGAAGTGTGCGATGCCTGCCAAGAGTGCGATTCATGCGACGGCATCGACCGAGTCGGCGGGTACTGTCCCCGCTCCGGCCAGCCGTCGCCTGTCCATGCCCATCGGTGCAGTCATTGTGGAGGGCGACCTCGGGGGCGGCGCCACTCTTCGCTCAGAGTCTCAGTTGAGACGTGGATCCGACAAGGCGACGGACTAGCACGCTCGCGTACGTTGGTGGCACGAGCGGGATCGCGCCAGGTGCTTCGCGCCGCGGACGGCGCGTTCCTGATCCGAGCGCCTTAGCGACCGTCGGGACTCAAGCCCCTGCCCGGTTTTGACAAGGGGTGTAATACTTGTGCCCCTCCGGCCGTCTGCGACGGTCGAAGAGATGCCCCAGCCACGGCGGCAACCGTGACTGGGGCGGTCGCAAGGGGAAGTTGCCCAGCCCTCGCCACCTCATGTTAGTGCGGCGTTAGCGTCCGTCCACACCCCTTCCGGCTGAGAGTCGCCCGAATTGGCCAGCAGTAGCTCGACGCCTGTCGAGCTGTGGAAGGGACACGTACATGCCCATGCAGATCACGCATTGGCACCGCAAGGACGCCGCGGACCGGAACGACCTGGCGTTCGCCGGGCTTCAGGTCTGCCGCGTCTGGCGCGGTCGTGACG
The DNA here is from genome assembly GCA_041390625.1 of Dehalococcoidia bacterium. Taxonomy (GTDB): domain Bacteria; phylum Chloroflexota; class Dehalococcoidia; order UBA2979; family UBA2979; genus RBC038. Next base: position 28,631 of record JAWKPM010000009.1, read on the forward strand.
GCGTGCAGAGCTCTCGGTTGTTCTGGGACGACTGGAACAGCCTGGTCATCCTGACGGAAGCCAGTCCCGAGGCGTTCAACATCGGACCCACGCCCGACCCCGAGATGGCCAAGGCCACTATCGCGCTCTCGGATCTCGCGGACCGAACCGCCACCTACACGATGGCCGAGGCCAAGCTCGGACACGACGCCTACAAGGCAGGCACGGGCTCCTAAGCACCGAGTCGAGCGGATCGCTGAAAAGGGACCATAGGTCTGCGCGCCCGGTAGGAGTGGGAGAACCGTGACGGTATTCCGAATCAACACCTTCGAAGTCGATCAGGGCAAGGCCGCAGAGTTCGTGGCCAGTCAGCGCGAAGTTGCGAGCCGCCAGGCCGCGATCGGCGGCTTCAGGAGCAGACGCGTCCTCCGCCGAGCCAGCGGTGACAGGCCGTTCCTCACGTACTCGGTGGTCTTTGAGTTCGACGACTGGGAGGCGGCGGGAAAGTTCTCGGACGCCATGGCCGTCCAGAACGCCGGCAACACCGGACCCGCAGATGGACCGAATCAGGGGTGGCGGATCGTCCAGGCCAACTTCGCTACCGAGGTCGAACTGTAGCAATCGAATCAGGGATGGGGGCAGGCGTGGTAGCAGCAACAGGGAGTCGGTGGGTCGTCGAGCCCGGCCGCCGAACAGAGTTCGTGGGCGCGGTTCGGAAGGCCAAGAGCATCATCGAGCCGCTGGGCGCAAGCGTTCAGCTGCGACAGACGTGGTCGGGCGGGGAGAACGCGGGACAGCTGACGCTGGTCCTCGTGTTCGACAGCGAGAAGAAGCGGGGCGAGGTCCTCGACACGCTCCGCTCGGAGCGGCTTCTCGCCTCTTTCGGCAATCTGGTCGACGGCCCGAACTCACCGGCGCGGCTCCTCTCGCGCGTCTGGCTGAACGAGGTCGGCGGGCCGGGCACGATGCCCATGCCCAGAAACATCCTGCAGACGTTGTCGTTCGCGCTGGCACCAGGGCAAGGGGATGCGGGCCTCGCGGCCCTCGAGGCCGCGCGCGAGAAGCACCTAGGCATGGGTGCCGAGCCTCGGCTGTGGCGCCTCGTGAACGCCGGTGCGCTGAGCGGCACCTACATCTACGGCGTGCAGTTCGACGGCCTCAGCGAACAGGCCGACTTCTGGACCAGCGGACTCGGTTCAGGACCGTTGCCGCTGCAGGACGCCGTTCGAGCGGGGGTACTCGTCTCGATTGGCGGAGGCTTCGGGTATTCGATCTCGCTCTAGGAGGAGGAAGAGATGGCAACGACGTACGTGGGGTTCTACCGTGCCTCGAGCCCCGAGTTCATCTATGAGACATGGCGCAAGACCGGCGCAACGCCACCAGAGTTCCAGAAGAAGATCTTCGAGTTCCCCGGCAGCCTGCCAGCGACCTGTAAGCTCGTCGGGTCGTGGGGGGTCAGCGGTGGAGAGAACCCCGGTGTAATGGTCGTTGAGGCTGAAGGCTTCGCCGACCTCCAGTACATCAACCAGTACTACAACGGCTGGCTTCAGTTCGACTGGCACCCGACGCTCACCGGCGGCGTTGCGCGCAACTGATTCACTGAGAAGGTTCCCTCGAGGGACCTTCAGATCGTGCCTCGCGCATCAGGTCGTGGGTGAAGCGAGCCTCCCCTGAGGTCGCTTCCTCAAGCACGCCTGCGCGCTGTGGGTCCGACTGCCTCGCCGGCCGCCGCCGGGGACTTGAGCGCCATCGTGTAGTTGAGGCTGAGGAACACTTGGCCCCACACGAGGAATCGATGCTCGGTCTTCAGGCTGCCCGCCTCCTCGAAGACGTGAATCTCCTCGTCGAGGGCGGGCACCTTCAGCACCGTGAGCCGCCCGTCGGACTCGACCGCCGAGAGGTAGTGCCCAGCGTGGCCCAATTCATCGCGCCTGGTTTGCAGGAAGAGCGCGCCGCCAGGCCCGTTCTCGGCGCGTAGCGTGGCCGTGAAGTTCCCCTTCGGCAGCGGGAACCCGACGCTCACGAAGCCGGACTGCTGGTAGAGGTATGTCGTGTAGACGCCCACATAGAGCGCATCACCGTTCGCTGCATACGAACGCGTCCACACGCGGAGGTCATGCGGTGGGTCGGCCGGCACCGTGAGCGTGTCGATCGCGCTGACGACGCCGCGCTGTGCTTCGGTCTGCGTGAACGGGAGATTCGCCTGCCCGATACGGGAGGCAATGAGCTGCTTGAAGAGCCAGTAGAGCAGCTGAGCGCGTCGATTCCACACAGGCGTGATCGTGAGGCTGTAATCGCTCGTGTGCTCATAGAAGTGACGAACGGTCGGTGCCACCTGGTCTGGATCGAACCGTGGGCCGCGGAGTTCCTCGAGCGAGGTCACGAGACCGACGCCGCGCGGATTGTGGGTGTGAGCCCAGCCGAGCTCCGCGGCAGTACGCGCGGGCCAGTCGGTCCCGATGCGTGCGGCTGGGGAGCTGTATGGCGCCACGAACGGAACGTGTTCACGCTCTAGCCGCTCACCGAGCAGTTCGACCATGTCGCGTCCACCGAACCACCAGCGGCCGATCAACCGGAACCCGAGGGCCACTATCGCGCCGAGGAGCGCGAGCGATACGTCGTCCGTGAGCGGCGTGGCCGCGGCTCCGACGACCAGACCGACCGCGAGTCCGAGGAGCGGGCGGTTCCGGCGGAACGACAGGAGGCCCACCGTCCCGACCAGTCCAATGACGAGTCCCAACGGAACCGTGAACAGCGCCGGAGTTATCGGCCCGAGGGCGAGGTCCGCGAGGCCGCCGATGGCCGCGGCGAACCACGTAGCCATGCCAATCCGATGCCACTCCGGCTTGGGTCGTCCTGGAATGCCATCGCGTTCAGTGATGACCTCGATGGACGCCCCCACAGCCGTGCCCAGCGTCGCGCCGACCAAGGCATGGACAGCGTCGCCCCGCGAGCCACCCACAGCAGCGCCCAAGGTGGCGCCGAGTACTCCGCCGCCGATTGCTGCCTCGACATTCGAGCGCCGCCGCTCGACAACCTCAGTCGCTGCGCCGGCGTTCATCGCTCGACCCTGGCGGCGTCACCTGACTCCGCATGACTTTGCGCGGCCGTCAGACCCCGCTCCAGCACCTCGACGAGTCGTGCGAACGACTCGTCAGGGTCGATCCCCATGCCGAACGCCCCCAGCGACTCGAGCTCGATGAACCCGTGCACCGCGGCACGGAACACCCGGACCGCATGGAGGGCGTCGTCTCCTACAAGCCCGAGCTCCCCCATCGCAGTCACCAGGTATCCGAGCGCGCGCTCGCCTGCGGCGTGCAGCTCATCGTCCGTATCCGGGGTATGCGACGACGGCTGACTGGCTGCGTAAACGCCAGGGCGCTCCTGCGCCGCCCTCCTTTGTGCGTATGCGCAGGCAGCGACCAGCGATCGGCGGTCGCGCTCGCGACTCGCAACCTCGAACGCATCTGCACGTGCCGCGAGTCCGCGCAGATGCAGCCCGCGCCGTATCGCATCGAACCCGCGCACGTGGTGGTACAGCGACGGTGCGCGCACGCCGACAGCGGCGGCGATCGCGTGGAGCGTCAGCGCCTCGTACCCGTCACGATCAGCCAGGCGCTCAGCTGCGTCGAGGATCGCCTCCCTGTTCAGGCCGACGCGCGGGCTCAAGCGGCCTGCTCGACCCTCGCCTTGAGAGCGGCGTTCATGGCCTCGAACCCGCGTCGCGTCTGGCCGCCGACGAACCACATCATCGGGCTCGCGAGCAGGCCGGTGAACCGCTCGCCGTGCGTGAAGCGCACGCGCCCCGGCTCGATCGGTTCGATCTGGAAGTAGTGCTCGCCGTCGACGAGTTTGATGAAGGCAGCCCGGGTGCGTCCGAGCCATCGGAACTCACGTGCCTCGTCGCGCACGAGCACCTCCGGACGGAATGTCATGGCGCGGCCGCCCGGCGGTGCGATCAGCACTTCGAGCTGGCCACCGGGGTTCGACCGGCCTTCCACCGAACGAACGAATGGATTCCAGTCGTCGTACTGCTCGAAGTCGGTGAGCACCGACCAAACGTCCTCGGCAGCGGCATGGATGTCCGTGTGAGTCACGATTTGGGGCACGGCGCCCTCCGTACCTAACAGCGTTAGTCCGTTGCTGGCGTTAGACTAATATCGTTAGGTAAGCGTGTCAAGCGGGTCGCTGCCTGCGGTTGACCGCACGCGAACAGGTGGCCTGAGAGGTCCTACTAATCGATCGGCGCTGTTGATGCGATGAAGCGGACGTCGAACCTTTTGGGGTGCCAATAGTCCGTCACGCGGCTCGCTTGTGGGGCCTGTGCGGTGCCATTACTCGATGCGCGGCGTGGGGCGGCAAGACCGGATCCCGAATCTGAAATGGCGTCCGATCGAGTCTTGTGGCCCCACAGGTGCTGTCCGCATCTCGTTGGCACGAGCGGCCTAAGGGCGTCCGCTCTGGCCCCACGGGCGCGACTCTGCGTCGAGGGAGGCGGGAGCGCCTCTGGGCGCGAACACGGGCCGCTCCCGCCTCAACCCCGAACGCTGTCGGCTGAAGGGGAGGCCGACGTCAAGATCATCGACCGGCCCCTGTTGTGGCGTAGGGTCGCGCTGACAAATCGTCACGGCTCGGCTACTGTGCCGCCGTTCGCCTCTACTCGCAGGGAGGCACGGCATGACGAACACCTCCGACGACTGGCGTCGCCCGCTGATGGCCGAACTGGCGCAGCCCGAAACCCGCATCGAGAGCCTGCCCCGATGGCATCCTCGCCGCTGGTTGCTCTCGTTCCGGCTGCGGCGCCTCAGCCGACAGTTTGACCAAGGCTGGCAGTGACTCCCGAAGAGGCGGCGGCCGAGGCGAGTCGTCGGATGCACCTCCTGCAGACGGTTGATCAGGCACGCGAACTCTACCTCGCTCTGCCTTGCACGAATCAGGAAGGCTGGACGACATCCCCACGGCGTGGCCTCGATCAACTGGCGCCACACCCACTCCGCCGTCGGATGCTTGGTCACATGGATGTGCTCGATGCGCCTGCGGGCGTGGGATACGAAGAAGAAGACGTAGAGCGTCGCGAACGAGATCGTCGGTACGGTGAAGAAGTCGCGCGCCCAGACCTCGTGACGGTGGTTGTGAAGGAAGGTTCGCCAGGTGGGTGACGGCGGTCGCCTCAGCGCCTGCAGGCGGTAGCGCCGAACGGTCTCCGCGCTGATCTCATGCCGGAGGGCGCGCAGTTCGGCCCGGATGCGGACCGAGCCCCAGGTACGGTTCTCGTGCTGGAGCCTCAAGGATTCGTCCGTGCGCCTCGGCGTCGATGCCTGGACGACCACGACGACGCGCGGATGGCTCTTTCAGGTCCGGTGGCGTCGCCAGCCCGCTCGACGCCAGCGCACGACGGTCTCGGGGCGAACCACGAAGAGTGCCGCATTCTCAAGCGCGAGCTCGGATCGCCGTTGGAGCAATGCACCGAGCCACGTCAGTCACAGCCGAAGGTACGCCATCCCCGCCTCCTATGCGGAGACCGAGCGTTCCGCGCCTGGGAGCCTGCGTCAAATGAGTCGGATCGAACTTTCGTGGCCCTCAGGTCTAGATGCCGAGAGGACAGGGTCAGGCCGCTCGAAGGGCCTGAGCAGACTGCGCTGCCAGCGCCTTTAGACCCTGGTGCTCCCACTGCGTCACCTCGTCGATACTCGCCTCGAGGCTTCGCGCGACTTCGGTGCTGGTAAGCCCCATCAACAGTCGCAAAGCGAGGACCTGGCGGTGCCGCAGTGGCTGACCGTGGATGCCCGCATCGAGCCCACGAGGGTGCACAGCCGCGAGCCGTGCGTCGGCCAGCTTCACCAACCACGCGTCGAAGGTGTCGATCTGCTTCGGACTCAGGTTGGGCAGCTCACGCCACGCCCGCGAGAAGACATCGCGCGTCATCGCGCGCACAAGGTCCGGCGTGTCGCCCGCGCGTCCGAGGTAAGCCGCAATAGCCGCGCCGCGTTGCCCGAACAGCACCGCGAACGCAAGGCGCTCGCCCATCCGCGCGGCCTCGATCGTCTTCCGGAATAGATCCGCCTCTGCGGCCCGATTGCGCACGCGAGGCGCAGCGGTCGTCGGCGGCGTAGTCATTCTGCCACCCCATCCAGGACGTCGTGCCCGCCGCCACCATTCAGCGTGTCGCTCCCCGCGCCGCCGGTGAGAATGTCGTTGCCGCCGTTGCCCCACAGCTGGTCATCGCCGTCACCGCCGCTGAGCGTGTCGTTGCCGCCCTGGCCGCGCAGTTGGTCATTCCCGGCGTTGCCGCTCAGGTTATCGTCGCCCGCTCCGCCCCAAAGCCGGTCATCGCCGTCGCCGCCGGTCAGGGAGTCGTCGCCGGCGTCGCCTCGGAGGTCGTCGTTGCCGCTCCCACCATCGAGACGATCGACCCCCGCGCCCCCGCGCAGGTCGTCATTGCCTTCGCTACCTGCGAGCGTATCGTCACCGGCGTCGCCGCGCAGCTGGTCGTTCCCAGCACCACCGTCGAGCTGGTCTGCCCCCACGCCCCCGCGCAGGTCGTCATTGCCTTCGCCACCTGCGAGCGTGTCGTCACCGACGTCGCCGCGCAGCTGGTCGTTCCCAGCACCACCGTCGAGCTGGTCCGCACCCGCACCACCCCACAGCTTGTCGTTGCCCTCGCCACCTGCGAGCGTGTCGTCACCGGCGTCGCCGCGCAGCTGGTCGTTCCCAGCACCACCGTCGAGCTGGTCCGTGCCGTCCCCGCCCCACAGCTTGTCGTTGCCCTCGCCGCCGGCAAGCGTGTCGTCACCGGCGTCGCCGCGCAGCTGGTCGTTCCCGGCTCCGCCATCAAGGTGGTCCGTGCCGTCGCCGCCCCACAGTCTGTCGTTACCCACGCCGCCCAACAGCGTGTCATCGCCATCGTCGCCATAGACCTGGTCGTTCCCGGCTTCACCGGCCAGCACATCCGCGCCGGCGCCACCGTGAAGCTGATCCGCGCCCACACCACCGACGATGATGTCGTCCCCGCCATCGCCCCAGATGCGGTCGTTCCCAGCGCCACCAAAGATGATGTCGTTGCCGCCGCCGCCGTGGATGCGGTCCGCGCCACCGGCACCGTAGATGACGTCGTCACCTTCCGTCCCGACGAGCGTCTCGGCGCCCTTGCCTCCGACGATGGTCGCGAACTTGAGGATCAACGACTCCTCGACGTCCCGCGCGTGCTCCAACGAGGCCAGGACGTATGCCCGGAAGCTCGCGAGGTCGGTCGGCGCCTCGGCGAATGGGTCCACCTCGTCCGCCGCCAGCGGCACCACGGCGTCGTCGACCGGGGGGGCCACCGGATCATCCATGGGGTCGTCGACGACGTCGTCGACCGGGACGACCACGTCGTCGTCCACGTTCCCGACATCCGCCGATGCATCGAACGTATCCCCGTCGCCCGGCATATCCGCCGGAACATCCAGCTGGAGTACCTCAGCACCGGGAGGTGGGGAGTTGAACGAGATTAGCGCCGGGGAGGGCGCGTCGTGTGCAGCCGCGGGGTGCGGCGCATCGCTTGGCGGCATCGCCTGCTGAGCCCCGTCCGGGGCCACCGTCAAAGGCACATGGGGCGAGACCGGGGGCGCGACGTGCGCGTTCGCGTGGTCGACGGCTCCGACCACACCGGGAGCGCCGAAGCTCGAGCTGTCGAGGTCTGGCTCAGCGATCGGTGCGATCTGGTGACCTGGTGCGAGGTCGAGGTGCGGCGGGTCGAGGATGGTCGCGACCGCTGCCGGAGGCACCGTCGGCGCACTGTGCGTCGCCGGGTCGACGGTCGCTGGGCCGGAGAACGCACCTGCAAACCGCGTGTACAAGATCAAGCCGCTGAAGGCAGCGAGCGTCGCCGGGCGCGCGTCGTCCGCGAGCTCTTCGGCAACGAGGCGACGCAGCTCACGTTGCTGAGGCGTGAGCGCGAGCGAGGGCTCCAGTTCCGTCCACACCGCGGCGACGTCCTGGCGCATCGCGTCCGGCGCCGAGCGCAACTCGTGCGCGATCGCCCGCCACGGCGCCGGCACCGCGTGCTCCCGTGCGACGTCTCGCAGCGCACTCGCTACCAGGCGCGCCTCGAGCACGTTCAGGGCGCCATCGACAGCGCCACTAGTTGAATCGGGCGTCGGCATCGGGAGCCCCCTGACACTTCTTTGTCAGAGTCGGCACGCGTCGCCCGCAGAATCAGCCCCGACATGTAAGAGGCACGACGTACGTTATGCGGCGGAGTCTCGCTCTTCGAGGGCGTCCAGCGCTCGCGCGAGTGCCTGCCCCAGCGCCGCATGCGCCCGGCGCGTCGCGGCGAGGTCCCGCTCCTCGAGTGCCGCGTCGTAGTCGTCGAGACGCGCCTCGAGCTCTCGCGCGCCGAGGAGCCGCGCCGCTGCGCCCAGCAGTTGCATCGTCGTCCCCATCGGCTGTCCGTCGCGCTCCGCGTCCTCTAGCCGGTTCAGGAGCGCAGTCGCCGACTCCCGCAGGGCCCCAACCAACTCGACCGCGGCCGCCTGTCCCTCGGGCGACGCGTCGCTCAACTCCGCCAGCGTCGTGAGGTCGATGCCAGCTTCGAGCGCCTCTCGGTCCGCGAGTTGCGTGGCGAGCGCACTCCGAAGTGCCGCACTGAGCAGCGCAGCGGACGCCGGCTTCGCCAGCAACGCCTCGAAGCCCGCCTCCTGCGCCGCCTGGCGGGTCGCGCTCGATCCGTCGGCCGTCAGGGCCACGAAGGGCACCGCCAGCCCGGCCTCGCGAGCGCGACGCAGCAGCGCGTATCCATCCACCGCCGGCATGTGGAGCTCGGTAACGACCGCATCAACTTCATCGCGCGCGAGTGACTCGAGCGCCGCCTCGCCGCCGTCCGCCTGGATGACGCCCACGCCGGACATCTCCAGCAAGGCAAGGGCAACGGCGCGCTCGGTCTCGCCGTCGTCAACGAGCAGCACCGTTCGCTTCGCCAGCTCCACGCGCGGCCCCAGTTCCTCCGTCGAACGCAGAGGCGACCGCGTCAGCGCCACATCGAAGTGGAACGAGGTCCCCACACCAGAGGAGCTCTCCACCTCGAGTCGGCCACCGAGGCGCGCGACGAGCTCCCGTGCCAGGGGCAGTTCCAGACCGCTGACGCCGGAGCGGTTCGCCCACATCGCCGACTCGGACTCGAAGCCCCGGAACATCCGCTCCCGCGCCCGCGAGGTCAGCCCGCGGCCGTTGTCCTCCACCGAGATCGTCAGCGTGGCGCTTCCGTCGTCGCGGCTGCGCTCCTGCACGTTGACCAGCACCTGGCCCTGCGGATTGGTGCGCACCGCCACGTCAACCAGCAACTGTACGACCTCGCGTAGCCGGTACTCATCCCCCACGAAGGACTCCAGGACGCCGGGTGGGTACCGCAGCAGCAGTACCGGGGCACGCTGCTCGGCCGTCGGCTGTGAGGCCTCGACCACGGTCGTGAGCGTCTCGCGCAGCGAGAACGCCCGGTCGGGTGCCAGGTCTTCCTCCGCGTCCAGTTCGAGGTAGGCCACCAGGTGGTGCACGTACGTCGTCAGCCGCTCCGTGGCGTCCGATGCCAGCCGCACCCAGGAGTCGACGCCGGCCGGCGTCGGTCGCCCTCCCTCCACCAATTCGAGCGCACCGGCGACCGTCGCGAGCTGCGAGCGCAGCCTGTAGCTCATCACCGCCACCATGCGGGCGCGCACGCGAGCGAGGCGCGCAGCACGCTCCGCCTCGTCCACTTCGGCCGTGACGTCCCGTACGGTGACGATCGCCTCCGTCACGCGCCCGCGATCGTCGAAGCGCGGCGCGGCGTCGACGTTCAACGTGAATGACCGACTGGGGACACGGCTCACGACGTGCTCACCCCGCAGGGCCTGCTGCACCGCCTGAGCGAGCTCGGGCCAAGGCGCAAGCTCGTCGGCCGCCGCCCCGCCCAGCATTGCCAGGCGATCGTGCCCATCCTCGGCAAGCGGCGCACCCACGAATGACTTGATCGTGCCCGCCCGATCGACGGTGATGAATGCGATGCCCGCATACGACAGTGCCAGTTGCAGTCGGGCGCGTTCGGCTCCAAGTGCCGCGTCCGCTCGGCGCAGCGCACGCGCGCGCGCGCGCATCAGTACGAGGCTCGCGACGCTAACGACGGCCATTCCCAGCAGCGCACTGGCAAGTGGGTGCACGCGCACCTCCTCACGACACTAAGCGTCAAGGAATCTTCGCGTGCACGGGATCGGGGAACCCCCGGGCGATCCGTGGCATGCCACACCGGGCTCCACGCCCGTCGTTCCCGCGACCGGGTGGTCCGGCGAGTCGGTCACCGCCGGACTCCCACGCCCGATGAACTAACTGCGAAACAGCCCGCCTCGCTGATTCGATGCCTACCGATGCCTGTGGCGGCCGGATCCGCATGTGCTCGATCTCACGCAGCCCGCATCTCCCGATCAAGAAGGGTCGCGAGGGCACTCGCGGTCATAGGGCGTGCGAAGAAGAAGCCCTGCGCGAAGTCACAGCCGAGGCGCTCGACGAGTTGTCGTTCCGACTCGGTCTCAACTCCCTCGGCAATGATCGGCAGTCCATGGGAGTGGGCCAAGAGAATGGCTGCCTCCATGACTGCGGTGTCGCTCCGGCTCGGTGTGACTGTGTCCGAAATCGCAGCGAGAAACGACCGATCGATCTTGACCAAGTCAATCGGAAGCTGATGGAACCGTCCGAGTGACGAGTACCCCATACCGAAGTCATCGAGCGCGATGCGCACTCCGAGATTCCGCAACTCCGCGAGTTCGTCGAGCAGCGGACCGGCGACGTCGAGTGTCGCCGACTCCGTGATCTCGATAATCAGAGATTCGAGTCGAACACCCTGCCGCGCCGCCAACCCGCGTATCCAACCTGCGAGGCCGGGAAGTTGCAGCTGGCGGGGCGAGAGATTGACAGCGACCGCGAGGTCGAGCCCGTCCCTGTGCCACTCGCCGAGCTGGTAGAGCGCCTCCTCGATGACCCACTCGCCGATAGGCGAGATCAGGCCGCTTTCTTCGGCGACGGCGATGAATTCGGCCGGGGGCAGTGTTCCGAGCTCGGGGTGATCCCAGCGAAGGAGCGCCTCAACTCCCACGACCGAGCCATCTGCGACGCGAACGATAGGCTGGAAGACAAGCCGGAATTCGTCGTGCGCCACCGCGATCCTCAGGCCGCTCTCCGTGGCGCTTCGGTCCGCCGCCGCCTGATCGAGCTCGTCACTGAACCGGAACGCCGTCCGGCCGCCCGCGTGCTTGGCGGCGAACATCGCGAGGTCAGCGTGTCGTAACAGCACCTCGGCTGAAGCACCGTCCTCAGGCCCGATCGCCAGTCCGACGCTCGCGGGCACGTCGAGCACGAATCCCTCAACGGAGATCGGCTCAGAAAAGGTTTCGACGAGACGTTCAACCGCCGCCGTCACGGACGACTCAGTCGGCGCCACCATGAAGAGGCCAAACTCGTCGCCCCCCAGCCGGGCAATCCGCTCGGGCTCGGGCCACACTCGGCGCATGCGCTGGGCAACCTCAACAAGGAGCGCGTCCCCGACGTGATGGCCGAGCGCGTCGTTCGCCACCTTGAACCGGTCGAGATCGACGTAAGCCACACCAACGACGGACCCGTCGTGCACCCAAGATCGCGGCATGGAGAGTTCTGCAAGCAGCGCGGAACGGTTCAAGAGGCCGGTCAAGAGGTCGCGACGTACGAGCTCTCCGAGTTCGCGGTTCTTCTCCTCGACCAATTCCGCAACGGCCCGCTCCTTCGAACGGGACAGCTCCCATGCGCGATCTGAATAGTGCATCGCGCCGGCGGCGATCGCCGCGCCAAGTACGAGCACGCCGACGAGCGTCAACGTGGTCTCCCGGAGGCGGCTGAACGCCACGGCGTCGGTTTGGATCAGATCGTCTTGGAGGTGCCCCACGTTGCGGAGAAAGCCGAGCATCGCCGCGTCGAGCGAAGAACGCTCCGCTGTACCGGCCGCGACCCGCTCAGCAGCGTCAGCGACCTCGAAGACGGACTGCCGAATCGCATCGGCGTCGCTCTGCGACGCTACCTCGAGGACCGAGGCCCCGCGGGCCGTCGCGGCGAGCCGGGCAGTTCGAGTGATCGTGTGGAGCTCGTCCGAATTGCCCTCGCGCCGGGCCGCGTCGGTCGCTGTCGAGATCTCTTCAACGAAGGTCTCGGCTTCAGCGAAGGTCCCGGGCAGCGAGTTCGTGTGCAGGCCCGAGACGAGCGTGAGCGTTGCAAGCGCGAGCGACCCGCCGACCACGAGCGGCACCAGCCAAGCCCAACGAGCCGCATAGAGCAGCCTCGCAGAAGTGAGTAGTAACGCCGGACGCAGGTGTCGCATACGAGAGCATCGGTCGGATTCTGCAAGCGCATGAGGTTTCCAGCCGCGCGCCGCTGCGAAGGGACAGCATGACTGCACCCATCGACCGCACCTATCGATTTGGACGCAGCCGCCCGATGATCCCGTTGCTGGTCGCCGTCTGGTCCCAGCGACCGAGGAGAGATGAATGCAGGTCGTCCTCTGCGACTCCTGTCTTGCGCCGCTCATCGGGGCTGTGACGGAGCTCCATCTGATGCACGGTGAGGCCGTCGCCACCGACCACGGTCGTGCTCTCGTGCCGACCGGTGGTCCTGCGCGGCTGCTCTATCTGTGCGGCGCGTGCGGTTCTTGGATGGAATCCGCCTTCGAGCACCTTCGCGATGCCAGCGTCGGCACCGGACGGCGAAAGGCCGCATAGGGCTAGGCGGCATCCTTCCGCACCGACATTCGGGTGAATCCGAATGTCAGTCGCCCCGGCAGACTGGGACGATTGCGGGGTTCGAGCGAGGTGTCGGTGGCGTCGCCAATTCATGTACCGGTGTTGCCCGTCCCGAGAGTCCGAGCGCTTGCGGCGCTTTGCGGACCGTCGGCACCTGCCGATCTCGCCGAGTTGATCACGATCGCAGAGTCCGACCCTGAGCTAACAGCCGCTCTCGTGCGGGCCGCGAACTCCGCTGCCTCGGCTCCACTCGAGCGAATCGCAAGTGCGCGGGGCGCCGGTACTCGCCTCGGCGCCCGAACCACCGGCGATGTGCTGCTGCGGGCAGTGATCGAAGAGACCTTCGACATCTCGAAGTCCGGCCTCGATCCGGACAGCCTGTGGCGACACTTGGTGCTTTGCGCGGTGCTCACAGAAGCCGCCATCGGCCGGGAGTCGCGCGGCTTCACCGCCGGCATGCTGCACGATGTCGGCCGAATGGCGATGGCTTCGCAACGACCCGAGGAATACCGTGCAGTCGTCGCAGCGGCTCAATCGGGCGAGAACGTGGTGGCGGCCGAACTTGCCGTATTCGGCATGACGCACGAACAGTGGGGAGCCCTGGTTACGAGGAGTTGGGGGCTTCCTTCGACGATTGTTGCCGCCGCTTCGACCCACCACCTGCAGTCCGCTAGCCCGCTCGCGTCCGCAGTCTTCCACGCACGGGGCGTGGCATCCGCGCTCGGCTGGGGCGACGGACTTCAGGGTGCGTCCCAGACGCCAACGGCGATCTCCCTGGTCCTGTCCTGGCGAGAGAACGTTGGTTCAGACCCCTGGGCAGCGGCCGCGTTGCGCCGCGTCGGTGGATTCCCTGTCCTAGCCGAACGACTCGGGCTGGAGCAGACCCCTCACGCCGCGTAGGCGCCACGCTCACCGGTGGCGCGCAGCGCTCAACCGATTCGGTATCCGATCCGTCGGACGGTTCTCACGACGTCATCTGCTCCGGCTGCCCGAAGCTTCACTCGAAGGCGAGACACGAGCGCCTCCAGATGGTTCCTTCGACCATCGAGATCAGTGCCAGACACGTGCGCCGCGATCGCACTCACGGGAACGGCGCGCCCCCGTCGCTCCAAGAGGAGCGCTAGGAGCTCGTACTCTCCCGCGGTAAGGGCGACCTCGACACCGTTCACAAAGGCCGTACGTCCGGCGATGTCCAATACCAAACCTGCGGGCCCCGGAATCACGCTCGCGGAGGAATCACGTCGGTACAGGCGTACGAGTGCGCGAAGGCGGAGCCCCGTCTCGGGCGCGGGATACGGATCAAGCTGCAGCACATCGTCTGCGCCCACGTCGAAGTACATGATGCGCTGCTCGACCGTTCCCTGATCTCCGATGACGACGATCGGCGTGTCGCAGAGCTCGCGAATGAGGCGGAACTTCCGGAGCTGAGATTCCCAGCCCCTCCCCACCACCAGGAATACGAGGTCGACTCGTGCTCGCTCCAGCTCCTCGCCCGCCTCCGCGGGATGAGAGACGTGTGTGACGTGCGCGCCCAGATCTAGCAGCAGGCGTTGGAGGCCTATACTCGGGCGACCGTTCGGGCTGACCACGACGGCGGTCAGGGCCGAGGGCGCAACGGCGATTCTCGGGCGCGCAGTGCCCGGCGCGAGAGATGCAACCATCTGAGTCCCCTTCACAACGGGCGCGCCCCTGTCAGGCAGTCGACAGGTGCCCGTCAGGCTCAGACGATGGTCGCGTCACAGTCGCGGGGTCGCATCAGGGAATACCCTGACGCCGCACGGGCTCTCTCCCCTTGTCAGGAAGGTGACAGGACCCCGTATGAGGGTGCTCGAACGCTCGCGGCGAGCCTCAGCCGATCCCGACGCTGCACAACGCGCGAGTTCGCGAGGCGTTAGGCGCGGCAGGGGCCCGAGGTAGTCGAGACCGGTATTACGCAACGTGCACTTTGCCGTGGGCTTATCAAGGCCCCTGCGTTTCGCACTTCGAGAAGGTGTCCCCCGACTGCCCACCGCCACGACAAACGTCCGTGTGCGCCCCGCCATCGAGGGCGTCGTCGCCACCCCCACCGAGGAGGACATCAGCGCCGGAACCACCGTCGATGGTGTCATTTCCGGCGCCAGCTACGATGCAATCGTCGCCGCTCTTCCCATCCAAGACGTCATCGCCGGACCCGCCGATCAGCAGGTCATTGCCGCTGGTCCCGTTCACCGTGCCGCTTCCAACGATCAACGTGTCGAGCGCGAGCGTCCCGCATTCGGCAGGCGCAAGATCTCGAACGCCCACAGACAGGACGACCTCGTCGACGGAAGTCTCCGGCGTCACATTGGCAGCGGCGATCGCGTCCATCCCGGCGGCGCCCAGCGCCACGAGTCCGATCCCGAAGAAGAGCCGACGGAAGAGGCTCATGCCGCCGACGACTCGGCTTCCGCGTGGAGACCGATGCGGCCGGCGAGGGCCTCGGTGCCACCAATGCGGCGCAGAACCGGGGCCGCCCATGGGTCGGTATCAAGCGTCGCCTGCCAACGCCCGCGCAGTGCCTCAATGGTAAGGGGGGCGTTGACGCCCCCTCCTAGGCCATCTCCGTACCCGAGGGTCGTGCCTGCGCGGCGCGCCTGGTAGAGCGCGACGGGCAGCTGTCGCCGAGATGGCCGATGGTGCTGGGCGATCGCGTCGACAAGCACCTCGGATAGCCCCCAGCTCCTCGCCGCAGCGACGCTCCACTCCACATGGCTCAAGCCGAAGACCGCGCGCTCGGCATCAAGTGCGTGTCGGCCCGCGGCAACGTCCGTCACCACTTTTGAGTACGCCTGCGGGTGCTGCGATGCCATCGCCATGCGCCCCACGTCGTGGAGTAGCCCCGCTGTGTAGCCGTTGGCAGGTCGTCCGACGGCGCCCTCGACGAGGACGGCGCACAGTACCAGGTGCCTCCACAGTTCGCTCGTATCGATTCCGCTGTCATCGAGATGAAAGGTGTCGTCGAGCAGCGCCCGCAGCATCGCCTCGCGCGAGCGCCGCGGTCCGAGGCGAACGACTGCCACCCGGGCACTGACCACACGTTCGATCGGAGCGGAAGCTGCCGAGTTCGCACTACGGATGACGGCGGCCGTGAACTCCGGATCCAGCTCGGCGAGTTCGACGAGCGGGCCGAGGTCATGCGCTTGTGGCGCCGCATCGGTCAGCAGTGCGAACGCGCGTGCGCGCGGCACCGGGAGGACAGGCACGTCGATTCGAACCGGCACGACCTCTCCTCATCGCCCGCGCATCGTTGCACGACAGCAAGCGGTCCCGAATCAGGCCCCCCCCTCGACATGGGGCTCACCGCTGGTCCTCGGCGAGAGCGGGGAGATCGAGTCTGCGAACCGCCTACGCGGCTCGCGTGTCGTCGGGGGAAGGCGGGAAGTCGAGGCGGGCGACGATAGCGGCGAAGTCACATGTACCCGCGATCTCGGCGCGCGCCCGGAACACAGGGTCACAATCCGCGCAGAACTGGACCACCGCGTGATCGAACGAGAGTGAGTCGACCGCGGGATCGATGCGGAAGTTGCCTTCGTGGTCGAGCCGATAGGCCCAGGCCATGAAGCCCGACATGTCCGCGCCACAGCGCAGCGGCAGCCGGCCATAGGCCTCTTGGTTGCGTTGGGCGCTTGGCGTCGAGGTGTCTGCGTCGCTGCCCCGGTTCTCGAGGCTGTCGATCCTGTGCACCTGGTCTGTCATCGCTCGGCCATTCATCGGTGACGGCCCCGGGGGTTCAAGCGGGCTCGTTCGAACACTCCGAGCGTCGGCCCTCGTCCGCGCGCCGTCTATCGGTCAGTACCCTGAGTCCGACTGCATCCGGGCCGCTGCTGATGTCACGCTACGCGGTACGTGCCGATGATTGGGGAACGCGCTCAGTGGAAGAGACAGGCAGGCCCAGTGAACGAGTCCGTAGGTGCCGAGCTGCTGAAGAACATCCTCCACTCGCCCCGCCTTCCGAGTCTTCCCGCGGTTGCGCTTGAAGTTCTGGATCTAGCCCAGCGCCCGGACGTCGGCATCGACAGCCTCGCTCGTACCATCGGGCGCGATCCGGCGCTGGCCAGCAAGGTGCTGCGGACAGCGAACTCGAGCTTCTATGCCCAGCACCGAGCCGTCACGACGTTGCCCCAGGCGGTGATGCTACTCGGCCTGAACAGCGTTCGCTCGCTCGCCCTGGGCTTCTCTCTCGTCGACTCCCTCCGCCGCTCAGAGGGCCGTGGCTTCGACTACGGACGCTTCTGGCAGCACAGTCTCTACAGCGCTGTGGGAGCCCGAGCGCTCGCAGCGCGAGCTCGCGTCGTCGAGCCTGAAGAGGCGTTCCTTGGCGGCCTGCTCCATGGCATCGGGGTACTCGCCATGAACGAGGTCCTGGGTAGTCGATACGAAGCCATGATGGCCCAGCGAGATGAAGCCAGGAGGCTCGAGGAGGCGGAGCAGACCGCGTTTGGCCTCACTCACACGCTCGTCGGCGAAGCGCTGAGCGAACAGTGGCACTTGCCCCCGCAGCTTTCCGCGTGCATTCGCTGGTACCGGGAGCCGGAGGAAGCAGAGGTCAGCGTCCTCCCGCTCGTCCGGACAGTTTCTGCCGGAGTTGACATCGCCGATCTCCTCACCGACAGGCGCGCGGCCGTGGCCCTTCAGCGGTATCGTGAGCGAAGCGCGCCATGGTTCGGCCTCACGGACGCTGCGGCCGAACAGGTCGTTCACACCGCGCAGGAGGCCTGTGCGTCGATGGCCCAGCTCTTTGACTTGGCACCCGCGCCGGAGTCAGATGTCGCCACCGTGCTTCTACGAGCGAACGAGGCCCTGCTTGAACTGAGCCTGCAGTCCGCAGAGGAGACGATCCGTGCGGAGCGTCAGAACCGTAACCTCGCGCTCGACGCGACTACTGATGCGCTGACGGGGATCGCGAACCGCCGCCGCTTCGATCAATTCCTCGATGAGCAGGTGCGGGCCGCGATCGATCAGGATCAGCCGCTCAGCCTGCTCTTCCTCGACCTCGACCACTTCAAGCGCCTGAACGACACGCACGGCCACGTTGCGGGTGACCGCATGCTCACGCAGGTCGCTGCCGCGTTGCGCAGCGAGGTGAGAGTCGCCGACCTCCTCGCGCGATACGGCGGAGAAGAGTTCTGCGTCGTGATGCCCAACGCCGGCGCCGCTGCTGCAACAGCCGCGGCGGAACGACTCCGCCAGGCGGTCGAGCAGGTCACCGTCAACCAAGTCGATGGCAACCCGATCGGCACGACCGTGAGCGTCGGCGTCGTCACCTTCGTGCATGATCGCCACGAGAGCGCGGTCGAACTCCTGGCGGACGCCGACGCCGCGCTCTATGTGGCCAAGCGCGCCGGTCGAAATCAAGTCAGCGTTGGCGCGGGACGCCGCGCCGCGTGAGTCGCGGACGCGCGGTATGGCTGAGTCTTGACCCTCTAGATCGCCGAGTACCGTGTCCCCCTCTGGGTGGATCGGCGCCTGAAACGGAGCGCTCTCTTCGCTGGGCACAGACGAATACGAGTGGATCGGATCAGGTCTTGCCGCCGCAGGAGCCGGCACCTTCGACTCGGCGGCGAAGCTCGCCACCAGCCTCGGGCTAGGCTCCGTCCCATCGAGTGCCTGCGAATTTGCACGCCGGTCGCCGCGACTCGTGGCGGCAACCCGCGGCCAGCGCGAGGCACAGACTGCGCCTTCCGATTCAGAAGCCACCTCCGTTCGACCAAGCCCCGCAGCTTCCCTCCCGTCTGCCAGCGCGCGGGAAGGGTACGAGGGTGAACAGAGCGTTGGAAGTGCGGCGCAATCGCTCCTCTACCCCGCCTGATCCATTCAGTCCGGTCTATGCGAGCCCGAGCATCAACTCAGATCCACGTTCAACGACTTGAGAGGTCAGTTGGCAGGCGCACGGCTTCAGACGTGGACTATCACGGGACTCGGCGCACTAGTCGCCGGAGCGGCGACGCTGCATGCGTGTGGGGATTCAGGGTCATGCTTCGGCGTGCCCCCGAACAGGGCCGCGTCGATCGCCGGGTTCCTCGCGCTTTCTATGACTGTTGCGAGCTTGTATCTACTGCGCGCCGTCCGCTACTGGCACCGCCCAATCCGTCTCGCTGTGGCACAAACCGACGTGGCAACGGCAGCCGACGTCGTCTTGATCGAGGCTTCGCCCGATGGCCGAGTCCAGTGGGCCAGTGGTGCCGCTCGCGACGTGCTTGGGCACCCCCTCGAGCGCCTACGGGGCAAGCACTTGTGGCAGCTCGAGCTCGAGGCCAGCGCGCAACTTGCACCTCTGCATGTCACCCGATTCACAGAGCTCGTCCGTGCTGCGGACGGCACGCTTCGTCCGGTTGATGCCGTGTTCCGTCGCGAGTCGGATGGCCGGCTCTTCGGGATCCTGCGTCCCGGAAACGACCCGACGCTGCTGGAGCAAGCAATTGAAGAGGCAGAGGCCAGGCTGATCGAGGCCGATGGCTCCGCGCTCCAGTCGCTGCTCGCCACGGCGCAGAACGGGATGGCCCTGATCGACGCCAGTGGCTATCCAACCCTCGCGAACAGCGCGTTCTACCGAATGCTCGGCCTCTCCGACGCGACGCGGACGCTCCCTGCCCTGTTCGACCTCGTCACGTCCGGCTCAAGTGAGCTTCGTAGGTCGCTGGCGTCCGTCCGCTCTGGCGAGCAGCAGGGGCTGAGGCTCGAGATAGTCGTCCGTGGTACGGACGGCAGCGAGCGCGAGGCCATCGCGTCGGTGTCGCCGTTTCGGATACGGCGCGAGATTGAGGGGATCCTGCTCGAACTCGCCGACGTGACGGAGGAACGTCGCGCCACCCGCGAGATCGAGCGGCTGGCACGCTTCGATGAGCTTACGGGACTCGCCAACCGTCGCTACTTCGAGCAGCGCGTCCGAGAGCACCTTCGCTCTCGACCGAACTCCGCCATGTGTGCCCTGCTGCTGCTCGACCTCGATGGCTTCAAGGCCGTGAATGACAGCCTAGGCCATTCTGTCGGAGACAGGTTGCTGGTCGAGATGTCTCGTCGCCTCGAGGGCAGATTTGAGAAGTCGCTCCTATTTGGCCGCATGGGCGGCGACGAGTTCCTGGCCTTCATGCCGGACGTCCACTCGCTCGAGGACGTACGGAGTGTTGCGGGCGATGTGCAGCGAACCCTCGCTCCGTCTGTTTCGCTCGACGGCCTTGAAGTCACGGTGAGCGCCAGCATTGGCGTATCTATCTATCCGCGTGACGGAGACAGCTTCGAGGCCTTGGCTCGACATGCCGACGTTGCGATGTATCGGGCCAAGCGGCGGGGTGGCGACGCTGTCGAGTTCGCGAGCGCTGCGGACGGCGCGGGTGTGATGGATGAGATGCAGTTGCAGGCCGCGCTGCGTCAAGCATTCGACCGCGCAGAATTCGAGGTCTACTACCAGCCACAGTTCGACTCCACAACGCTCGCACTCTGCGGCGTCGAAGCCCTCCTCCGGTGGGGAGACTCGGAACGTGGACTCGTCATGCCGGACCAGTTCATTGGCAGTCTTGAGAATTCGGGATTGATCGTCCAAGTGGGCGAATTTGTTCTCCAGGCAGCCTGCAGCGAAGCCGCCCGGTGGGCGGGACCCATGAGCTCGATTCCCGTCTCGGTCAACGTCGCGGCGCGTCAACTCCTTAGCGGGGATTTCGCGCGCGTCGTACTCGATGTGCTGGCCGCGACCGGCCTCGATCCCCATCGACTTGTCACTCGAGGTAACGGAGACCGTAGGGCTTCAAAGCCTCGATGATGCAATCTCTGCGCTCGAGCAGCTGCGGCGGTTTGGGGTCCGAGTCGCCATCGACGACTTCGGCACAGGTCACTCGTCCCTGGCCCGATTGCGAGCGCTTCCCGTGGACACGCTCAAGCTCGATCGCTCCTTCATCGCAACGATGGACTCCGAGGACGGGCTCGCCTTCGTCCAGGGCATGGTCAGTTTGGGTCGCGCCCTCGGGATGGAGATTGTCGCGGAAGGCGTCGAGACGCCGGAGCAGCTGCAACGCCTGCAAGAGCTGAACTGCGACGTCATACAGGGGTTTCTCCTGGCGAATCCGGTGCCTCGCCTGGGCCTGGTCGCTGAGGCATCGCGAGCGGATGGCAATCGCCTAACGGCCTAGCGACCGACAGCCCTGGCTGCGGACAGCGGCGCTTCGCGCCGACGATCACCTGGAGCCACTGCGGATTCCGTGAGACAGGAGACCCACTCGATGCGTCTACCACGTCTTCGGGCCTCGTCTACCTCCTCGGGCCCCGCCGGCACCGAAGTCACGACCGAGGCCTTGGCCGCGGCGCTGGAGACGCGAGAATTCGTGCTTCACTTCCAGCCCATCGTCTCGAGGGGGGGCGACCTGGTCAGCATTGAGGCCCTCTTACGCTGGCGACGTCCTACCGGCCTGCTCGTTGCGCGCCAGTTCTTCGCCCGGGCGCAGAGCGGTGGGGTGCTAGTCCACATCGATCGTGAGCTCGTGGTTGAAGGATGCCGCTTCGCACGAGAACTGCAGCGAAGTGGCTACCCGCACCTTCGCCTCGCTGTAAACGTCCCTCTGGCCGAGCTTCTTCCGAGCGGCGGCGGTACCGACTGGCTGAGGA
The DNA here is from genome assembly GCA_041390625.1 of Dehalococcoidia bacterium. Taxonomy (GTDB): domain Bacteria; phylum Chloroflexota; class Dehalococcoidia; order UBA2979; family UBA2979; genus RBC038. Next base: position 49,990 of record JAWKPM010000009.1, read on the forward strand.
CCGCCATCAGTGAGAGTGGACTCCGTCCCGACTCGTTGGAAATCGAAGTCAGGGAGCAGGAGATCCGCACCAGCGACCCCGAGGTTGTGCGGCTTTTTGAACACCTCGCGAGTACGGGACTCCACGTCACCCTCGACGACTTCTGGGCGGTGGCGGGCGACGAGGGCAGCATCGGGCTGCCGGCGATTCGAGCGGTCAAGCTCGACCTGTGGTCCAACACAGGCAGTGCCGCATCACGAGATGCGCTCCTGCGGGCCGCGCGAGTGGCCCGAAAGCGAGGCGTCGAGGTCGTCGCCAAGCGAGTCGAGACTGAGTACGAAGCGCAACTCGGCAACGAGCTCGACGTCGATGCCTACCAGGGGTTCGTACACGGCGTCCCGACGTCGGCGGGCGAACTGCGACGTGACCTCGTGTACCTCGTGGAATCGGACGCCGCCTGAGCGTCGCTCAGCGACGGACGGCCTCGGACATCGGAGCATCGTCCCGACCCGTCACGTCGCGCGGTCGTCGTCGCTTCCAGAACGGCATGTCGGATCTTCGGCGGATCCCAGCTGTCTCTCCACTTCTCGACGAGTCGCCGAAGGGCGTCGGGCAGGCCCCGTTGAGTATGCTGCTGCGCTGCGCTTCGATTCGGTCGATGATCAGGAGGTCGGCCTCCTCTCCTGCCGACGACTCGGGTTCAGGTGGGGGCGGCCTCGTGTTCGCGGCCCTCGCCGCCCTCACCACCTCGGCCGTTCCTCCTGCACCTGGAATTGCGAGTCCGCGAGAAGCGAGCGGCACGGGGACGCGCGCGTTAGCACGCGTATCGGTCTCGTCGAGATGCACGACCTGAATGGCCCGCCTGACAGATCGACAGCGTTCGACTACCTTCCAGTGACCACCGAGCCTCTACTCGCAGGGAGGCGCATCGTGACCACTCCCCTCGCCTCCGGTGACGCCATCGAGTGCCCCGGCTCGACCGAGACACGTCGCCACGTCATCGCTCGCGACGCTCGCGTCTGTCACATCTGCGGTTGGGTGAGGGGCGAGCGCGACGCGCTCAGCCTGCACCCCCAGGGACGCGCCACGCCGTCAGCAGGCCACCTCCGGCCCGGTCGCTGGTTCGTCGAGGCGCTGCTAGTGGCGGCGTCCATTGGCGCCGTCGTTGCCGTCGCCGTCGCCGTCGCAGCAGGCCTCAGCTTGTCCTGAGCCCTGCGCGATCGCGTCCCCGCCGGTTCCCCGTTTCGCACATCTGCCGATCGGTGTCTGGCGTCGGACCGGAGGCTGCGGCGATCGTCCAGCTACCCGAGGGGTCGAGAGTCGTTACACCGTTGACGTCACTGTGGGTTTCGAACCTGGCGCGGTCATCCACGTAGGCGGAGAGAGCTGGGAGTTCGAACTCCCCACCTTGTTCGGTGCAGCCTGCGAGCGCGCACCCAATGACAACAAGCTCGTTCCCGGCGGCATCGAGAAGGGCAGCCCTGGCGGCGCCCACTTGGCCGCCCACATCGAACCCGATGGAACCGACGTCGAGGGACTGTCCAGCGCCCATGGCATCACGGTCACCGATCTGACGACAGGGAGCGAGCAGAATAACGCCGCACCATATCGGGCGAGGAATGTCCAAGCAGGTACTCGACGCCGAGCTCGCGGGGTTGTGCTGGATCGCCCAGGCGGCGAAGGTCTGGCGGAGAGCGGTGGGCGTGTACCTTCTGCACGCTGGCCAACCGGCGGGGTTTGGAGCGTTCGTGAGTCCGGATCGTCTAGGCGGCGCGTTCGACCTCGAGCACCTCGACCGGCTGCCGCAGCTGGCGAACGACGAGTTCGGCGTGGCGGCGCTCCCGAAACTGGAACGCGTCCGCAAGCCGGTCGCTGTAGCGCGCACCGGACGCCCACATCGGGCGAAGCCAGCGGTAATTGCTGCGATGTCGCACCGCCCAGGCTGTCCTCGTCAGCTGTCCGGCGTCGACCCTGTCGGCGTCGAAGAACGTGCTCACAGCGTCCATCAGCGGGCAGGACGACCAGGCTCAACGAGCACGTAGGTGCGGTGACGGCGGCCTTCAAGTTCGACGAACCACCGCAGCTCTAACCTCCGCAGTCGTCGCCTCACCGTTGATGGGCTGATGCTGAGGCAGATGGCCGCCTGGGCGACGCTCGTCGGTGCGACGCGCGAGTCCGTGCCAGATCGAGGAGCCTTCACGGTCGCGCAACCCGGAAGTCGACCGAAGGAGGCGCCTGGAGCCGTTCGACGAACGCAGCAAAGTCACACGTTCCGGCGATCTCGGCACGGGCGCGGAAGACCGGGTCACAGTCGGCACAGAACTGAAGAAGCGCGTGATCGAACGACAGCGCTCGCACCGATGGGGCGAGGTTCGCGACGCCACGCCCGTCGAGGCGGTATGCCCAGTTGATGAAGCCGCTCATGTCGGCGACGCAGCGCAACGGCAGGCGGCCGCCCGGGACCGTGCCACCCTCGTTGCTGGCGGGATTCGGCTGAGACGCGCTCATATGAGTTCTTTCCGAGTTGATGCCTGCGGATTCAATCGATCGTCGACATTCCGTGAAGAACCACCCATGGGGGAAGGGCCGTAGGGAGACGCAAAGGTGTCGGCCGCTGTGTCTCCGTCGTCCAAGGCGAAGGTTCGATCGTTCATTTCCAGAGGCTCTGGCCGTAACGGACGCGTGACGCATGGACGCGGCCACCGGTACGGTTAACACCGCGAGTGTGGTACTCGGACGAAGAGACTCCGACGTTGGAGGCATCGAAGGGGACAGTCTCCGGGAAGAAGATCTTGATCGACTTCACCGGTGCGGGAATCGTGATCGGTGGTGACACGGCCGGCTAGGCTGCCGGAGGGCTGGATCTCACCTCGGATCCGCCACCACAGGTAGACCTCAACGAGATCGGTGAGACGGTCCATCTCAAGCATGGACGCTCCGCTTCGGCACGAATTCAACCGCGACATCGTCGGTTCGACTCCGATCGGGGCCGCCATAACCCGCTCGGTAGATTCGACTGCGAGCGGGTTAAGATCGGGCTGACCTCTTCCCTGCCCGTCCGCGCTCGCGAATTCATCGACCGCCTTCGACCGCTGACCGCCCCCTTCACGTCGAGCTGGAAACGGCAGTACCGCTGTACGCTTCAGCGATGAGCACGAACCTCGGCATCCCCCTGTCTGTCCTCGACGTGGCGCCCGTGGCTGAAGGCTCCACTCCAGCTGACGCCCTGCGCAACTCGCTGGACCTGGCTCCGAGAGTGGAGCGGCTCGGGTTCAAGCGGCACTGGGTCGCCGAGCACCACAACATGCCCGGCATCGCCTCGTCGGCGCCCGCAGTGCTTCTCCGCGCATATCGCTTCGGTGACGTCCTCCATTCGCATCGGGTCGGGTGGCGTGATGCTGCCGAACCACTCATCGCTGGTCGTCGCAGAGCAATTCGGGATGCTCGAGGCTCTGCATCCAGGCCGGGTTGATCTCGGCATCGGTCGCGCACCGGGGACGGACCAGCTCACCGCCCACGCGCTGCGCCGCGCCCACACGGCCGCCGACGAGTTCCCCGCGCAAATGGTTGAACTGATGGGCTACTTCGATGGGAAGTGGCCCGAAAAGCACCCTTTCAGCGACATCGTCGCCACGCCGGGACGGGGATACCGCCCGGCAATTTGGATGCTGGGCTCATCGACCTACGGCGCGCAGGCGGCTGGCATCCTGGGGCTGCCGTACTCCTTCGCGCACCACTTCGCGTCCGAGAACACGATGGCGGCGGTGAAGACCTACCGCGAGTCGTTTCGTTCGGGTGGCACCATCGAGGCGCCGTACCTGATGCTCGCCGTGTCGGTCGTCTGTGCTGAGACGGACGAACATGCGCGTTGGCTCGCTGCTCCCGGCATGTTGTCGTTCGTGCGGTCAAGGACGGGCCGGCGGGGGCGCTTCCCGACGCCCGAAGAGGCTGCGGCCTACGAATACTCGCCGCAAGAACAGCAGATCCTCGATCAGCGCATTAGCTCTCAGGTCGTCGGGGCGCCCGAAACAGTGCGAGACCAGCTCACGGCGCTGGTAGAGAAGACGGGCGCCGACGAGCTGATGATCACCACCGCTGCCCACGCATACGCCGACCGAGTCCGCTCGTACGAACTCCTTGCAGAGGTTGTTGAGATGGAGCCCCCGGTAGGGGCGGGACTCGTTCCGCCTGCCAGCTGACCTGGCTCGTCCGTCTCCACCGTCGAGAGTCCGATCGCTGACCGCGGTTGAGCGACCGGGTTACTATCCCACCCGTCATGGTCAGCGAACGCATGCAACGACGTATCAATGCGCTCCTCGATGAAGCGGACGAGGCGGTCTCCGCACAGGAGTGGGAGCGCGTAGCTGGGGCGGCTCGTGCCGTCCTGGCGATCGCGCCCGACAACACTGACGCGCAGGGCTTCCTCAAGATGGCTGAGGCGAACGGCGTCTCAGCCGCGGCAGCGTCCTCCGTTTCTTCCGCGCCGAGCCCTACAGCCGACCCGGCGAAGCCAGCGACCGAACAGCCGGCCTCCTTCGCCGGTGGCCGCTACGAAGTGCGCCGCTTCCTCGGCGAGGGCGGCAAGAAGCGCGTCTTCCTCGCGCACGACACGAGGCTCGACCGCGATGTCGCCTTCGCCCTGATCAAGACCGAGGGGCTCGACGCCACCGGCCGCGAGCGCATCACGCGCGAGGCTCAGGCGATGGGTCGCCTCGGCGCGCATCCGCATATCGTCACGATCTTCGAGATCGGCGAGGAGAACGGCTCGCCGTACGTCGTGAATGACCTACTCGGCGGCGGCGACGTTGAGGCCGAGCTACAGCTCGCAGGCGGAGCGCTCCCGCTCGAGCGGACGCTCGAGATCGCGAAGGGCGTGTGTCGAGGGCTCGCTTTCGCTCACGAGCGCGGCATCGTGCATCGCGACCTCAAGCCGGGCAACGTGTGGCTGACCGAAGACGGCACCGCCAAGATCGGCGACTTCGGTCTGGCGGTGTCACTGGACCGCTCGCGCCTGACGCAGCACGGGATGATGGTGGGCACGGTCGCCTATATGCCGCCCGAGCAGGCGCTCGGCGGCGAGGTGACCCCTCAGGCCGACCTCTACTCGCTCGGCGCGATGCTCTACGAGCTGGTGACCGGGCGACCACCGTTCCAGGCGGACGACCCTACGGCGATCATCAGCCAGCACATCAACACGCCTCCGGTGGCACCGTCGTGGTACAGCGAGCACTGCCCACCGGACCTCGAGGCGCTGATCCTGACGCTGCTGGCGAAGGTGCCCGCCGACCGTCCCACGTCGGCCACCGAGGTGCTGACGGCCCTCGACGCTGTTGATCCCGAGGCGCGCTCGGCGTCGCACTCCGACTCCACAGCCAACCCGCTGGAGCGGCTGGCGCGCGGCGCCTTCGTGGGGCGGGAAGGCGAGTTGGAACGCCTCCGCACCGCCGTCGACCAGGCGTTCGCCGGTCACGGCTCGGTCGCGATGGTCGTCGGCGAGCCGGGCATCGGCAAGACGCGGACCTGCCTCGAGCTCGAGACCTACGCGCGCATGCGTGGTGGGCGCGTGATCTGGGGCCGTGCCCACGAGGCCGCCGGCGCCCCGCCGTACCGCCCATGGGTGCAGGCGGGCGACAGTTACTCCCAGCAGTTCGGGCTCGAAGGCGTCGCCGATCGCCTCGACCCGGGTGATGGCCCCGAGCTCTCGCGCATCTTCCCCGGCCTGCGACAGCAGGCGAACTACGTCCCGCCGCCCGAAATCCTCGATCCCGACTCGGCGCAGTTCCGCCTCTTCGAGGCATACGCGCACCTGCTGCGTGCCTACGCCACCGACGCCCCGCTGCTGGTGGTGCTCGACGACCTGCACTGGGCGGACAAGCCGTCGCTGCTGCTGCTGCGACACCTTGCACCTGAGATCGCGCGTCAGCGCATTCTCATCCTCGGCAACTACCGCGACACCGAGCTCTCCAGGACGCACCCGCTCTCCGAGGTGCTGGCCTCCCTCAACCGCGAGGGGGACTTCCAGCGAATCAACCTCGGCGGTCTCAGTGCCGAGGACGTGGCCGGCTACATGCGTGCCGTCGCCCGCATCGAGCCGTCCCGTGCCGTCGTGCAACGCGTGCATGAGGAGACCGAGGGCAACCCCTTCTTCCTCGCCGAGGTCATCAACCTCATGACCGAGGAGGGCACGCTCACTTCGGACTCCGTCTCGGACATCGCGATCCCCGAGGGCGTGCGCGAGGCACTTGGTCGGCGCCTCGACCGACTCTCCGAGGAAGCGAACGGGCTTCTGCAATACGCCGCCATCGCCGGGCGCCAGTTCGCCTACGACACCCTCAAGGCCGTGTCCGAGCACGACGACGCCACGCTGCTGCGCCTGATCGAGGAAGGGCTGGCCGCCCGCGTGATCGAGGAGACGGCGCAGGCCGGACGTTACCAATTCACGCACGCGCTCATGCAGGAGACGCTGCTGGAGGAGCTCTCGACCACGCGCAAGGTCCGCATGCACGGGCAGATCGCCGAGGTGATCGAGGCGCGCTATGGCGATCGCGCAGACGAGCAGGCGGCCCGCCTCGCGCGCCACTTCATGGAGTCCAGCACGCTCAACGACTCGCACGCCGAGCGTGCCTACCGCTACGCACGACTCGCCGCCGAGCAGGCCGAAGCGCAGGCTGCGTGGGACGAGGCAGCCCGTCTCTGGGCACAGGCCACGAGCGTTGCCGAGAACACAGACTGGCCGGAAGTCGACGCAGGCGAGCTGAGATATCGGTACGGGCACAGTCTCGAGCGCGGCCGGGAGTACCGTGCGAGCTGGCGGGAGCTGATGCGCGCTCTCGACGTATTCCGCGAACGGCGGGATGGCGTCGCGTTCGCCCGCGCGGTCCTCGCGCTGCCCGGAGTCGCGCCACCGGCTCGGGTTCAGTCACTCCGGGAAGAGGCCCTCGATCTGCTAGGCGAGGGTGAACCGCAGCTCGAGGCGATGCTGTTGGGCTATCTCATTCGGCCAGTGGGGCCAACGTTCATCGACCCGCACGTCCGTCAAAGTGAGCGATACGAACGCCTCGCCCAGCTCGCTGACGAAGACCTCCGATCTGGGCCTGTCGCCTTGCTCAAGCTGCAGATCGACGCTCAGATCGCAAACTCGGCCGGCAACCCGCTAGAGCAGCAGACACTTCTCACGGAAGCTCGAGCACTGGCTCAATTCACTGAAGGCCCAGAGAAGAACCCGTTCGCGCTCGATCTCGCGGCAGCGTTGATCCACACAGGGGATCTCGAAGCAGCTGAGCGGCTGATCACGGAGGATCTCGACGCCAGTCGCAAGGTCGGGGACTGGACTCGCCACAACTCTGCCCTTTCGTTCCAGGCGCCGTTGAGGATCGCCGCCGGCCAGTGGGATGAGGCCCGAGACGTCCTCTCGCGTAGCGAGGGCGAGTTCTGGTTCAACGACATCCTGCTCGCGGCGTCCGAGGCGATGCGCGGGAACCTTGCCGCAGCCAAGGATCTGCTCCCGCCCAATGACGCGGGCGGCATGGAGTTCCCGAATGCCCGATGGATGTATGCCATCGTGGCGCAGGCCGTCTACGCGCTAGACGGGGACGACGCACGAGCAAATGCCCTCGTGCGGGAAATCGACGAGCGGCTGCCGCTCCTCCCGTGGGCTTTCATGATGTCGCCGACGAACGCGATTGCGGCGAGCCCCGACGTCAGACCGTTCACGCGGATGGCTGCCACTAGCGCGGCGCAATACCTCTACTCACAAATGACCAGCACTCCTATCGCGGGATTCCGCATGCACATGGGCGGCCTCGATCGGGCACGCGGGGACCTGGCGCTTGGCCTTCAGCTCGACGACGAGGCAACTCGGTGGTTCGAGACGGGCCTTGCGTTCGCCTCTGAACACCGCCTGGACATCGAGGCGGGCCGCTGCCACCTGGGCCTCGCCGAGGTGGCCGAGCGCCGGGGTGACCACGCGCTCGCGATGCAGCACCTCGACGCGGCGGGCGAGCTGTTCAGCCGCCACGGGGCCAAGCTCTACCTCGACCAGGTGTTGGCGAAGAAGGAGATCCTGAAGGCGTAGCTCAACGAGAAGGGGCACCGATGTCCGACGAAGGCAACCTCGCGATCCTGTCGGCCGCGCTGGCCGCATTCAATGACAACGATATCGATCGGCTCGCACAGCACGTGCACGACGACGTCAAGTACATCATCCGCGGGCGCTCATTCATCAGCGGGACCTACGAGGGTCGCGAGGCGATGGCACAGGCGTTACGAAAGGTGAAGGAACTCACCGACGGGACGATGACCGCGACCCCGGAGGTAATGCTGTCGGGCGGGGATGCAGTTATGGCCTACCTTCACGTCACCGGCTCACGCCCGAACGGTCGTACCTACGACAACTACCAGGCGTACCTCTACCGCTTCCGCGACGGAAAGCTCGCTGAGGGCCAAACCATCCCCGTGGACCAGGCTGCGTTCGAGGAGTTCCTGGCATGACCGAGGTCGCTTTGGAGGAACTCAGCGGACTCGTCCTGGTCGGCCGCGCGAAGGCGCATCCGGGCAAGCGAGACGATCTCATCGCGCTACTGCGAGGAGCGGTCGCCCTCATGGGTCCACGCGAGCCAGGATCTCTGCTCGCGACCTTCCATGTCTCGCCTGAGGATCCCGATCTCGTGTTGCTCTACGAGCACTATGCGAGCGATGAGGCGCTACAAGAGCATCGCGCGAACTACGAGCGCTTCCCTGAGTACCAGGAGATTCGGTCGCGCCTACGCTCGCTTCTGGTGGAGCCGCTGGCGATCGAGCGATTCACGCCCGTCACGAGGTACCAGCAAGGCCGCTGATCGCCCGCGACACAAGAATCCACCTCGACCGCAGGGAGGAGCTGACATGGAACTCCGCGATCCATCCGGTGTGACGCGCATCGCCGTCATTGGGGCTGGGACGATCGGCGCCTCGTGGGCAGCCCACTTCCTCGCACAGGGACTGGATGTGCAGGCTTGGGACCCGGCGCCGGATGCAGAAGCGCGTACGCGCAAATTCGTCGATGACGTGTGGCCCGTGTTGCAGCGACTGGGGACCGCCAGCGATGCAGACCAAAAGCGCCTGACGTGGCACCCGGATCCGGCATCGGCCATCGAAGGCGTTCAGTTCGTGCAGGAGAGCGCACCTGAGCGGCAGGACGTGAAGCAGTCGCTCTACGAGTCGTTCGACGACGCCCTGCCCTCCGACGCCGTGATGGCGTCGTCATCGTCGAGCCTGCTCATCTCGGAACTGCAGGCTGGACGGGTCGGACGTGAGCGGTATGTCCTCGGACATCCCTTCAACCCACCGCACCTGGTGCCGCTCGTCGAGGTGCTGGGAGGACGCGACACAGACGCAAGCGTCGTCGACTGGACACTCGCCTTCTACCAGGTATGGGGCAAGCAACCGATCCGGCTGAACAAGGAGGTACCGGGGCATCTGGTGACCATTCCCACACTCCAGCCGTGGCGTGACTGTGCAGCGCAGCAACGGGACGCGCGTGCGCCTCGACACTGCTGAGATCACCTCGATGCGCGTGACCGTGCTCGCGGACGAGTACCGCGCGATCGTGGGCGAGCTGCGCCGAGAGCAGCGACCGCGTGGGCAGTGGGTGTGGTACCCGGGACGCGGAATCGCACGAGAGCGCTAGACTGCCGCCGAACCGGAGCACGTCGATGGCGACGTTCCTTCTCTGGCTGATCCTCCTCGTGGTCGCGTGGCCGTTGGCGCTGCTCGCGCTGATCCTCTACCCGCTGATCTGGCTCCTCAGCCTGCCATTCCGCATCGTCGGCATCTCCGTGAAGGCCGTGCTCGACCTGCTCAAGGCACTGCTGGGGCTGCCCGCGCGGGTGCTCCGTGGACCGCGGCGCACCGAGGACTAGCGGCGCCGTTCGGTATCTTAGGAAGGAGTCCTGCCATGCCAATCAGCCACCCCACGGTGACAGGCCCCATCACGGGCGGTGCAAAGGGGTGGCCCTTTGCCGGGCTGTCAGTGCCCCTCGCGGAGCACGGGTACGAGGAGCACGAGTACTTCATCGAAGGTGAGGCGACTCACTACGACCTCGCAGCTGGACGGACGTACTCGCGCGACGGCCGCTGGGAGGCCGAGGCCACGGGGACCGCCCCCTACCGGACACGCATCGTCGTCTATCGACCGACTGATCCGACTCGGTTCAACGGCAACGTGGTCGTGACCTGGAACAACGTCAGCGTCGGCTTCGAACTCCTGACGGTGTTCAGGTCCGGTGCGTTGGAGCTCATGGACTCCGGCGCTGCCCTAGTCGCGGTCTCCGCTCAGCGAGTCGGGATTGAAGGGCTGCCCGGGACGAATCAGGGGCTCCTCGCTTGGGACCCCGAGCGCTACGGGACGCTGTCGATCCCGAGTGACGACCTCTCCTTCGACATCTTCACGCAAGCGGCGGCAGCGGTGGGCCCCGACCGGTCCGAGGACCCGGTCGACCCGATGGATGGGCTGGAAGTGCAGGCCGTGATCGCCCACGGGTCCTCACAGTCAGCGGGTCGTCTCGCCACGTACATCAATGCCGTCCACCCGCTGACACCCGTGTTCCACGGCTTCTACCTGGGGCTCTACTTCGCCAACGGCTACCCGTTGCATGTCGGGGACTACGTCGCGAATGTCGGGGCGACGACGCTCGCCGATGTCGAGGCGACGCTCGGCGTCCACTACCTCCGCGAGCTCGATGTGCCGGTCATGGTCGTGAACTCCGAGGCGGAGGCGCCGTACTACGGGAAGGTGCGGCAACCCGACACGGCCACCTACCGCTACTGGGAGACCGCCGGCTCCGCGCACTCGTCGCTACCGGTGACCCAGGAGCGCCTCGCCACGATCGAGCGCGACGGAGTCGTGGCCCCGCCCCCCGAGTCGGGGGTCAACGGGATCCACCTTGGGCCCGTGTTCGCCGCCGCCCTTGGGCACCTCCAGCGCTGGGTGCGTGATGGTGTCGTGCCGCCGACTCGGCCGCTGATCGACCTCGCAGGAGATCCACCGCGGGTCGTCCGCGATGCGCTGGGGATCGCCCGAGGCGGGATCCGACTCCCGCAGGTCGAGGTGCCAACCGCCGCGAACAGCGCGGTCCCCGTGTCCGAGAAGGACATCTGGGCGTTCTTGCGCGGCTCATGTCGACCACTGAGCGCAGGGCAGCTGATCGAGATGTATGGCGATCGGGATGGCTACCTCGCGCGATTTCGCCAGGCCACGGATGAGGCAGTCGCAGCAGGCGTCCTGCTCGATCGCGACGTTGCGGCACTCCTTGCCGAAGCGGAGCGAAGCTGGCCGGGTGGATGACGCGAGACTCAGCGGCCATGGGATCCGAACTCCGGTGCTACCTCAGGGAGGCGTACGGGATCGGTATCGCTCCGCTGGAGATCGGAAGTCCTGGTCGGCTCTCCCCCGCCGCTCCGAGTCATAGCGCGCGTGGGTGCCAGATGTCCGACACTCCCCTGTGGCGGGGGCAACGGAGGGCGTGGCGCATGCCGGTATCGATCACGGTGGAGGGCGATGAGGTGGTGATCCGCTTCCCGCTCGCTGGCGACGAGGGCCTGTCGTCGAGCAAGAAGACGCGCATCGTCGCCTCGACCCGTGGCAATCAGCTCGTCGAGGGCACTGACGTGTACGTCGGCCTGAACGCGTACCGGCTGGTGCGCAAGAAGTGACCGTCGATCGATCGCGCCTGCTATTCGTCGGCGGACTGCTCCTGGTGGTGATCGGCGCGGTGTGGTCGCTGCAGGGCCAGGGCCTGCTCGGCGGCAGCTCGATGACTGACGACCGGCGGTGGCTGGCCATCGGCGCCGTGACCATCATCCTCGGCGCGTTGATGGCGTACCGCGGCACTCGGGCTGACCGCTGACGCATCCGGGCAACCTCGTACAAGGCGCCTCCAATGGTCCGCATTGAGACCGCCCTGCTCGACCTCAGAACGGCCTTGCTCGGCGGTAGCTCGCCGCGATAGATCTTACAGGTCACTCAAACGAACGCTGGCGAACTGAGCCGCTGCGGGGAACGTGTCTGCAGGGCTTGTCGTCCTGCTTTAGTTTCCTCGCTCTACCGTCGGAGTGACGCGCGTTCCGCCCAAGACGCAGGGAGCCACGGTATGCCTACGCTGCTGCTGGTCGCCGTCGTCGTGCTCACCTGCTTGGGTCTGCTGATCGCGATGGTCGCGCGCAGCCCACGCCCTGCGGTCTTCGTCAGAGGGGCCGTTGCGATAGCCGGCCTCTTCGAGCTGTTGAGTACGGCAGCGTCCGAGGGCGCGTCCGTCCTGGGCACCTTCGTCGTGGTTGCCGCGGCACTGCTGGCGGTGTCAGCCGCGGGGCTGATCGGGCTTGTCCTTGCGGTCGAAGCAGCACGCCGGCTCTGGCCGTGCCGGGTTCAGGGAGGCGCCGACGGCCGGTAAGCCTTCGCCGGCGACGGTGGGGGATCGTGGACACGGTGGGGGAACTTGGCCAACGCTACTAACTATGTACGTGGTAGCGCTGGGGGCGTCGCAGGGATGCGTGACTTCTGACGGTCAGTCGGGCTTCGGAGTGAGACCCGGCCTGACCGCTACAGGGGATCTCTCGTGTCCGACTCCACTGTTCCAAGTCGATCTCCATGCATGGTCTGCGGCGTCCTCGCACCCCTTACTACCGGCGCCCTCGTTGCGACGAGTGGCGGCAAGTAGTCCTGCTCCTCCTCAGCGGGTGGGACGGTCACGGGGCGCGGCTGCGGACGCCGCGCGATCGCGTCAAGGTCGACGGACACAGCGGCACGAGCCTCGACGCGCAGGAGTTCGACGTGCCGCATCATCGAGTCAACAGCGCGGACCGATTTTGGCACCCCCACCTCAAAAGCACAGCTCGATCAGTGGCACTCCGCAGCGCAGCGCGAGCCTTGACGCGCTGGTCAGTCGGTTGAGGCGATCACATCGTGATGATGCTCGTGCCCTGGTTGTGGCCTGCTCCCACGTAGCTGATGGCATCGATCCCGTCCTCCAGGGGGAAGATGTGGTCGATGACCGGAGCGATCTTTCCCGCTGCCGCGAGATCTCTCAGCGTGGCGAGGTCTTTCTCGTTCTCCTTCGACAGGAAGGGGCGTGCCTGCTGCTTCGAGAAGATGGAGCTAACCGTGACTCGGAGGGGGTGGCCCAATCCGCCGAACCAGCCCGTTGGGGCAGGTGCCCCATTCGCCAGCAACAGCCCGTCGGGGGTGAGAGCATGCCTCATGGCCTTCAATGAGTGCGCGCCGACGTTGTCGAAGATGAGGTCGTACTTCTGGCCGCCTTCGGTGAAGTTCTCCCTGGTGTAGTCGATGACGTGGTCAGCGCCGATGGACCGAACCATCTCCAGGTTGCGGGTGCTGCAGACGCCGGTCACCTCGGCACCGAACGCCTTGGCGATTTGCACGGCAAAGGTGCCGACACCACCAGAAGCTCCGGTGATCAGCACCTTCTGGCCCTGTTGCAGGTCACCATGGTCTCGGAGGCCCTGAAGAGCTGTGAACGCCGACACTCCGACCGCTGACGCTTGCTCCATGGTGAAGTCCTCAGGCACCAGCGCCAACGCTTCCGCCTTTGCTGCCGCATACTCAGCGAAGGCTCCCTTGCAGGAACCGAACACCTCGTCGGCCGGCCTCAGGTTCGCTACGTTCGCGCCCACCGCTTCGACGATCCCGGCGACGTTCGTTCCGACCACGCCACTCCTGGGCAAGAGTGACTTGAACATTGGGCGCATGACCCTCGGATACCCTCGTATGCCGTAGACAGCCCCGATGTGGATCGACGCCGCACGAACACGAACCAGCACCTCATCGTCGGCCAACGTCGGTGTCTCGAGTTCGCCGACCGTCAATACTTCAGCAGGCTGACCAAAACCTGTCTGAATGATCCCCTTCATCCTCCTCCTTCGCCTCGTCGTCTGGATGGTTTGCGTCGCGCGACTGGGAGAGATACTCCTTCCTACTCAGTTCTCCACACGCAGCAACGGGAGCGCCGGATTCAGCACGTCCCTCTGGCTCTGTTCGGGATCGGCACTATCGTGGTTGTAGACCATCACCACAACTGCATCAAACTCAGGCGCGTAGTTGAGTACCGATCGAAAACCGGCAATATAGCCTGCATGCCCCATGTATTCGTTCTGGAGCGTGATGCCCAGACCGTAGGAACTGCCCGGGGCGGGTGTTGTCATCGCGACCAGCGACTCAGGGTCATCAAACAGCGCCCCACCGAACAATCCGCGTGCGAAGGCGATCAGGTCCGGTGCGGTTGAAACCAGACCACCCGCTGACCACCCAATGGATTCATGCAGTCCTGTGACATCGTTCATCTCGGCCCCGAACCCCGAATAGCCGTGTACCACATCAATCACAGGCTCTTCGTAGCAGTCCAAAAACGTAGAGGTCATGCCCAGTGGTTCGTAGATGTGCGTGCGATACGCCTCGGCAAGCGGCACATGCGCCGCCGCTTCGATCACCATGCCGAGCAGCGTGTAGTTGGTGTTGCTATAACTCCACGATTGACCTGGCTCAAAGTTGGCATCGTTCCCATAGACGTAGCGGGCGAGCGTATCGTGAGGATCACGTCGGACGCAGGCCAGTGTTACGGTCCCTGTATCCTCATCAATGTCCATCTCAGCGAAGAGATCAGCCCAGTATGCCTCGTGTTCGACGATGTTGAACAGACCGGATGTGTGCGTTAACAGATGGCGCAGCGTGATCTGGTCGCCATAGGGCAGTCGATCGGCGACCTCCGGGAGCCACAGCGCCAGGGGATCGTCCAGAGACAGCACGCCATCCTCCGCAAGCTGGATGATCACCGTCGCGGTGAACATCTTGGTAATACTGCCAATTCGGAACGCGCCCTCCGGCGGCATGGAGGTGTCCTCCACGAGGTCCGCGAAACCACTTGCTCCCTCGAATCGGTACTCAGGCGCGTCGATCCAAACGACCATGCCGGGCGGGAGTCCGCCCGCGGTCAGATCGTCCATTTCCGCTTGTATCTCCGCACCGACCTCCGGCGGGAACGCCTGCGGGTCGTCCTGGGCGGCGGTGCTGCAGCCGGCCAGCAGTGTCACTATCAGGGTCAGGCTCAAAGGAAGTTGTCTCGTCACGGTGTCTTCCTTTGCTGCACTGCTAAACATTGCACTTCGATGTCTATCTCATGCGAGGCCGGCGCTCGGTTCCTTCAGGAGTCGTGCCGGCCCAGGCATCCACCCCGGAGACGGCGGGCTCAGCGGCGTGCACCCTCGTACAAATCGTTCGACCGCCAGGCCGTCAGGGCACGGCTGGCACGGGTGAGGAGGTTGTCGACGGCGCGGCGGGTGCCGGAGGTCCTGGTGAGCTCTCGACGGTGATCATCGGTCTACATCCGCGACTGGCGTGGTGACCCTGGGTTGGCGGAGCAGGACGATGCCTGTCCAGGCGAACCATGCGATGGAGCCGAGACCGAAGATTATGCCGACGTCGGACAGGCCCGGGACGAGCGTGATGAGGCCGGCGGCGGCGCTGATGATGCCCAGCACGTTGAGGCCCGTGGGGAGACGTTTGGTGCCCCAGGCAGCGAGGCTCACCAGCAGAATCCACATCCCCCCGACGAGTTCGTTTCCGCCGCCGAGACCGTCGGTGACGGTGTCGATGCTCGACCAGAGTGCTTCGGCGGCTTCGGGGTCGGTTTCGTTAAGGTCGGCGACGGCGGTGATGCCGATATTGGAGATCATGCCGGTGGCGAACATCAGGCCAGCCCAGATGTAGGCGAAGATGGCGCCGATGTCGGCGAGCTGCGGGCTGATGTCGGCGAGGCGTCGATGCAGCGCTCGGGCGAGCGGGATGATCGCGACGCCGAAGACCAAGAAGATGACGAGGTACCAGGCGAACAACGTCGACTGATGGCCGACGAGGAACTCGACGGACTCGGGGGCCGTCGCGTCGATATAGTCGCTGAGGCTGGTGACGAACAGGGCGATGCCGAACACGAAGGTCGCAGCGGCGGTGAGGGCGCCGATCGCGCCCGCTCGGGACGAGCCGAGATGCTCGCTCGTCAGGTTGTGGTCGGTGGCCATGGTTTCCTTTCAGGTGGTTAGAGAACGTCGGGCGTGGGCACGAAAACTCCCTTCGCCATCAGCTTGCCCAGTCGTAGACGTGGTGGACCCCGCTGAGCACCGGCCCGTCAACGACTCTCGCTCGCTGCGAGGACGCCGCCCGCGGTCCGGCGGGCGGTTCGAGGTCGGGCGACCGACGCCGACGAGCTTGGTCTCATCACGGGCCTTCCTTTGTTGTCAGGGTGAAGATTGAACTTCGATCATCTATCGCATGCGAGGCCGGGACGCGGTCCTTCAGGAGTCGTGCCGGCCTAGGCGGCCACCCCGGAGACGGCGGGCTCAGCAGCGTTCACCCTCGTACCCATCGCGCGATCCTTTGGCTCCCGCGCGACGCCCGTTCGCTTCTGTTCGGATGGCTTCGATCCGCCGGACACGCAGTCGGCGCCCTTAGCCGAAGGGCGCAACCAGGTGGTGCAATTCCATGCCCCCCTGGTCCTGCGGACGAACATGGGGTGGCACGTTGTCAGGACCACCTCGTGCGCATTCGCGAGAAGGGCAGCGCCGTGCCCTTCCCGGTCAGTGCCTCTCGAGCCCGAACCGCGTCATGGGCGCTCAATGGTATCCGCCCGTTCGGTGTTCACTGCATCGCTGCCCTCGCGCTCCATGAGCTCACGGATCTTCCGGTCTTCCCACTGGCGGCCGAAGGCCGGGGCCCAGACCACACCGGTGTGGATCGCGAAACCGAGGAGGCACCCGAGGGTGGCCCAGTGTGCCCACTCGATCCCGCCTCCGGTGGTGATGTCGATGAAGAAGAACACCGGGATCATCACCGCGTAGATGCCCCCGAGGATGATCCATACGCGGATCTGCTTGACCCGCAGCTTCGCCCGCCGATACGCGTCGTCCTGCTCCCTCATGGATGCCTCCATCCGACCACGGCCACCGTTCTCGCCACGACCTGCGCCTCACGTTTCGAGCCGGGGCATGGGGAGAGCACAGCGTAGCAGCCAGCTTCGCAGCTCCGCCGTGCTCCGCTGAGGTACGAACGAGGGGTGCACTGGGAATTGCACCTCCGCAGCCCGGCGCGGGATCGAGGTTTGCCGCCCCACGACTCCGATGGCGAGCTGCTTGCCGCCCGGGCGCGTTCTAGCCGCTGCACTGCACCTCGAACGAGGCGGAGACGGTGTCGGTCCCCTCGCCGCCAGCGAGCGTCGCCGTGCCCTCGGCCCGGTTGCCATCGATCGAGTAACTCTCGACGGTCGCCTCGGTCTCGGGGTCGAGGCCCGCCTGCCAACCAGTATCGAGGTTTGCCAGGATGGAGGCCTCTCCGCCCCCCTCGGGGCCGAGCGAAATCGTGATCCCCTGCGTGCCTCCCGGCAGCTCCGCCATCGGGACGGGTGCGCCGCTCTCGTCGACCCTCGTGAGGATCGCGCGGAAGCCGCCGAAGAAGTCAGGGTTGCAGGAGCCACCCTCGTCGAGGGCGAAAAGGTACGTCTGCCCATCGATGACGACTCGCGCGCTGTTCGGACCGACGTCCGAGCCTCCGGAGGACGAGCCGCTTTCTTCCTCGGCCGTCGAGGTCGGCGGCGCGTCGGCTTGCGCCGTCGATTCGGTTGCCGCCGCGGTACCGCCGTCGGACGTGTCGTTCCCTGAGTCGCCGCACGCGACGACAGACAGCGCCAGCAGCGCACAGCCAACGGTCAGCAGACGGACCTTCATGGGACCTCCCGGTTCCGAGCGAGGCCCATACTACACAGATGCCGCTTGGCGACTGCTCCGCGGGCCTATTCACGAGGACCGACCAGCCGAAGGCGAAGTCGAGCGTCATCCTGACACTGCTTCGGCCAGTATCTGGTCGCCGGGTGAAAACCCCGCGGGGCGTAACGCCGCCTGCTCCGAACGATAGGTCGAGGAACAGCGCCGCACCATATCGGGCGAGGAATGTCCAAGCAGGTACTCGACGTCGAGCTCGCGGGGTTGTGCTGGATCGCCCAGGCGGCGAAGGTCTGGCGGAGAGCGGTGGGCGTGTACCTTCTGCACGCTGGCCAACCGGCGGGGTTTGGAGCGTTCGTGAGTCCGGATCGTCCAGGCGGCGCGTTCGACCTCGAGGACCTCGAGCGGCTGCCGCAGCTGGGGAACGACGAGTTCGGCGTGGCCGCACCGCGGCTTGATCGCCTCGCGACAGAGCGAACCGCGGCACGGTGGGGACCCTCACGCCGCGACAACGACGGGCCAACACGACAATCGGCGTGTTAGTGTCTCATCCCGCGATCCTGCACGAAGGGACGCACTTGGTGAGTCTCGAGCCAACCTCGAACGCTGCCGGCGGGAAGAACTTCTTCGGCAGGCTCTTCGACTTCTCCTTTTCCGAGTTCATCACCGGCAGCGTGATTCGTTTCGTGTACATGCTGCTCGTCGTGCTGTCGGGGCTCGGAGCGCTGGCGTTCCTCATCGGTGGTCTCGCCCGAGGCGGGGGCGCAGCAATTGGCGCGCTCGTCTTCGCGCCCATCGCGTTCCTGGTCTACGTGCTGCTCGCGCGCATCTGGCTTGAAGTTCTGATCGTCATATTCCGGATCGCCGAGAACACCGAGGAGATCGCGCGCCACATGCGCGGACGCGACTCGGGCTGACCGCCGCCACCGACGCGCATCTTCTCATCGCCCTTGACGACGATGGCTGGCGCGGCAGGTTTCTAAACCTTCTGCTCACCAATCTCATGGTCGCCGAGCTGAGGAATGAAGCAGGTTCGCCACCAGGCGGGCGGGGTCTCACGGCTGCACATGCGGCCTGGTCCCCTGAGCCTACTCGCTGGCGGGTTCGGCGCAACGAATCTCGAAGGTCCCTTGTATGGGCTGCGGCGGCGTTCCGCTGGAGCCGCCATCCACGTACGTTGTCAGGGCGTTGAGGTCGATGAAGGTCGCCTTTCCGGAAGCCACATGATCGCCGAAAGTGACGTCATCGATTTGACTGTCGCCTGTCGCGGGTACGCCGTGCTGTGCGCGGAAGCGGTCTACGTCGCCCGCCTGCCATCGCGCTCCGCCGGTTCGAACCTCGACCTTCGAGTCGACATTCGGGTCAGTGGCGAGGCTCATACCCACTGAGCCGTCCGTCAGTGGTCCGGACCCAGAAATCTGGCCCTCGCGGAATGTGCATCGCCCGAGCATGCCACCGAGAGCGTCGCCGTCTCCGGCGAACTTCGCTTGGTAGCTGGCGTCGCCGATCGTTACGATCGCCCAGTTGGCAACGCCGTCGAGCTCGTTGCCTGCGTTGTTGTCCTTAGACGTGGGCGACGCCTCGCTTGCGTCGGAGCTTGTCGCCGAGGGCGTTCCATCGACGGATACCTCCGTGGGGGTACCCGTTTCACCGCCTCCGCCGCAGCCCACCAGGAGCGCCCCCAAGACAATCACGAGCACGGCTCCCGACAGATACCTCATCCAGCCCCTCCACCTCTTGGTGGACTGACGGCTATTGCCGTCAACCAAAGCCGAATCGTGCGGTGAAAGTAACCGGGGCGCAAGCGAATCAGGACTCGTCTTCAGCGGGAGCGGGCGTCGGCGCCCACGATCTCACCCGATGTCGGCTACGAACCGCATTGAATGTCGAAGGTGCCGGGCACCGGTGCCGGCGGCTCGGTCTTATTCAACCATGCCCGGTGCGCCGCCTCGACGTCATAGAAGGTGGCCGTTCCATACGCGTGGCCGTCTTCGATGGTGATTGAGTCGATCTGACTGCCTCCCGGGGGGATGTCGGCCAGCCACTCCAGGCTGGGGAACTCCAGCTCATCTGCCATCCACTCGGCGCCCGTTTCCTCGTCCTTCACTGTGATGCCATGGACGCTGAACAGTCCCTCAACGTCCCGTCCGCCCGGCTCCAGATCCGCGGAGAAGGAGGTGGCGGAAAAATCCCCGTCAACGAAGCCGGCGGCAACGAGCTTCCTGTTGTCCGGCTCGACGCTGCAGGGTTCGCCGAAGATGCCGACCAACTCAAACTCCCACGTTTTCGCGCCAACGGAGATGACGGCGCCGGCTTCTCGTCCTTCGAGTCGCACGTTCACCTCGTAGTCGCTCTGCCCACCTTCGGGCAGGTCGACCACGACCTTCAGCGGCAGCCCTTCCTGGTCCTCGGTGACGTCGAACCAGAGGTCGGCAGTGAAGACGTAACGAAAGCGGCCCTCACCAAGTTCCAGGACGGCCGCGGTCGGGTTCAGGTGGCGGCCCAGATTGTCGCGGCCGATGTCCCGGCCATCGAGGAAGAAGCTGAGGTTGTAGAGCCCGGCAGCGCCGCCTTCCTGAAACGCAATATTGCCGTCGATCCCCTCAAGGTCGGCGCTGGGATGGTCGGGGTCGACGATGCCAAACAGGTCAACGGCGATCTCGACCGCATCGTTGATGCCGTCGTTGATCGCCCCCTCGATCTTCAGAATGGCGCCATCCAGCAGTCCGGGTTCGTTCAAGCCGGGGTTCGACTTGGGATCGCGGATGGTGGGTACTGAGTAGAGACGCAATTGCTTCCGTTCCTCGTTCCTCCCAGGAAAGAACCCCAACGAGGCACCTTCAGGGTTGGGCCCGAAGTCCACGCCGCCGGCCATGCCCTCCTGTCGCAGGATCTCCAGCGCGCCCCCCAACGTTTCGCCGTCTCCGTGGAGCACCAGGAGCCAGACCAGGAGCGCCGCCGTCCGAGTCTCCTTCGACATGAAGGTGAGGTTCGACCAGCCGACGTATCCGCTGCCCGGTCCCGCGAGGATGGTTGCGACGTCATCGTCTGCCGCGGAGTAGCAGCCGCCGAAGTAGATGATCGCGGCTTCGAGGCCACCGCCGTACTCGCGGCTGAAGAACACCGGAGACACTCCCACCGCGATGTACTCGTCGATGTGCTCCTGGCCGTTCTCGTCCTCGCGCCTGTCTTCGACGATTCCGCAGTCGACGCCCGCTAGCGACGCGTACGGTGCCCGCAGGCGATCGCACTCCCGAGTGAAGTCTCCGGGTTGGGCGCTTTGACGATCGAAGAGACTGACCACGCCAGTCGCGATGAATGTGCGCCCTCTCAGAACGCCGCCATGCGTCTCCAGGAAGATCGCGTCGTAGTTCCCCCAACCCTGAAAGGTCTGCGGTGTGACCTGCTCGTTGGTCAGGTGCCCTACGTCAGCAGGGTCATGGTTGTAGTCGGGGATCTCGCGCAAATGCTCAATCGGGTTGGGGCCCGTGGCGTTGAAAAGCGAGAGTCCCTGCCACTCGTACGGTGTCAGGAAGAGCGCCTTCTTGCGGTTCTGCGGGTTGTCCCGCCGCGTGCCCTCGCCAACGACGCGCAACGGGCCGGCCGCGGGTGCTCTCTGGACGGGTGTCTCGAGGGCGATCTGGACCGCCCCGACGTCCCTACCTCCTTGGTTCACCCCCAGCCCCTCGGCGAAGCCGCCCTGGCCGGCGACTTCGTTCGCGGCCTGCCTCATCGGGCGAACAACGAAGAACGGACGACCGCCTTCGAGACGGAACATCAGGATGCCCTCCTGAGCATCCGCTTCGACGACGTTCGGCTGCCCCTTCACCCAGTCGAGCGCTCCCAGGTACGAGCCACTCTGGATGCGATCGAGCACCTCGAGCGCATACGTCTCCTCCAGCTCGCGGACGCTGTCGTCGACGTCGCCGAGCGAGCACGGGCCGAGGTCACCGCCGCAAAGCGAAGCCAGATCCACCCCCCCGCCACCGGGGGAGTTCGAGGCGTCGGCATCTGTCGCGGGGGTCGAAGCACTTCCGCCCTGGGCATCATCCGAGGAGCTGCATGCCAGCAGCGACACGGCGACGAACGCGGAAACCAGGAGGACGAGCGCGCTCGAACGGTGTGTGGTCATTGAGCGCCCTTTCGCCTAGGGGTGGTTTCCTACGACTCCGGTTGAGACGGCGGCCCGAGGTTATCGACGGCCGCAACGTCGGTCGACCTGCGACATGAGACGGACGTCTGAGCGCGTTTGGCTCTCCGACGCGAGGGCCGTCCTTTCGCCCCGACGTCCGTCTCCTGTCGGCGCGGACACTGCGCCGTGCTTGCATGCGGGGCGCTTCAGCCTGGTGCAGGCAGCCGCATGCCGGTTCGCTACGACGTGCTGATTGCCCCCACTGAGGAGGGGCAGCTGATCCTGAATCTGCCTTCGACGGGGTCGGGGTACGTCCCGTTGTTGCTCCAGGCCTCGTTGAAGGCGCGGGTCTCAATGAACGTCGCGGTGCCCGTGATGGTGTTGCCGGTGAAATCGATTGAATCGATCTGGCTGTTTCCATCAGGGACGAGGTGGAGGACGGTCATGCCCTCGCGATCGGCGGCGGCGAGCCAGTGTCGATCCGTAGCAGGGTCCTCAACGTCGAGTTCGCCTCCAACGGCGGTGAGGTCTGCGGAGAACGTGACGCCGGAGAGATCGCCGCCGACGGCGCCGGCGACGACGACGTTATTCGTGCCGATCGAGCAGCCGCCGAGCAGGTCGAAGAGCACGAAGTCCCAAGTCTGGTTGCCGACGGTGATTGTGGCGCCGGGTTCGGCGAGGGAAACCGTGACGGAGTACCGGCTCTCGCCACCCTCGGGAAGCTCGACGATCGCGGCAATTGGGAATTCGCCGGCCGGAAGGTCGAACCCGAGGTCCAGTTCGTGTGAGACATCGATGGTGAACGGGACGTCCGTCCCGATGGCGCCATTGAGGGAGTGGGTGTCCCCGAGCGTTTCACCGGCGACCTCGTATCGCACGCGGAAGCGCGCTGGGTCGTCGACGCCCGAGACGCGGAGGTCGAGGGTAAGACGATCAGGGAGATTGTCGCCGGGTGAGCCGATGACGCGCCCGGCCAGGTCATTGCCGTCCAGCATCGGCTCGCGGCCGTCCATGAGGACCGGTAGTTCGAAGAGGCGCACCTCGTCGTTGTGGGGCGAAATGTGTTCGAACAGCGTGATGCCCTCGCCATTGTCCGCCGAGCTGTAGCCGGCGTCGATCACCGCCTGGTAAGCGAGTTCGCTCGTGAGGCCGAGGGAGAGCTGTTCGACGAGAACGGCACGCGCGTAGAAGCCGGCGAAGTCCGGTACGGGTTCGGTCCAGGCGGTCATGACGAAGTTGTCGCGGCCAGCGGCGGCAGCGAACTCGTCCCCGGTGATGCTGCCGGTCGAGCACGCCGTGAGTGAGAGCAGGACGTTGTCAAGGCCGTTTGGGAATCGGCGGGTGAAGAAGTAGGGACCAACGCCGAGCTCGAACTCGGTGTTCGACTGCTCCGTGAACCGTCCGATCATGTTGAAGCCGGAGTAGTCGCTGACGTCGGCGTCGAGCTCGGTGCGGTCGATGCCTGTTTCGACGATCGTCTCGCATCGGGCCCCGCTGGCGATTTCGTCGCACTGCCGGAGTCCGTGCGTGGCGACGAAGATGGCGTCGTAGCGATCGAGGCTGAGCCAGTCCTCGACGAGGACCTCCTGGTCCTCCGCGCGTCGATTGGCGTGGTAGACGACGTTTCCGGCGTAGCCAGGCATCAGCTCGAGGACCTCGGCGAGTCGGTCCGAATCGTCGACCCGGGTGAGTTCCCAAAGATACGGGGCGAGGACGAGTGCCCGCTTTGCGTCGCGATTGTCGATCTGCCCGTCGGGAGTCGTGTCCTCGCCAACGATCGATATGAGCTGGGGCGCTGGCGCGCGCGTGGGGGCGAGGGCGGCCCCCGGTCCGAGCTGCGGCTTGAAGTTCGAGTGATCGACGAGCCAGGCCGTGGCGGCCCCGTCGACGCGGAATGCGATCGAGCGACCGGAGCCAAAGGCCTCCACGACGTCTGGCTGACCGCGGAGGAACTCCAGCGCGGCGGTGAGATCGGCGGCGGCGAGCTGCCTGCCCGCAGCGGTAAGCAGGTCCTGCGTACGGGCGACGAGCTCCGGCGGCGTGCCCGCGAGGTCACAAGGGAAGCCGAGGCGGACGCAGTCATGTACGAATGGTTCGGCCTCGGTAGTCGGTGAAGCGGGAGCGCCTGGCGAGCCGTTCTGCGCTGTTCCGGCCGACTCGTCGGAGCCGCAGGCCGAAGCGAAGAGCATCGCGAGGCTGAGGGCGAGGGTCGACAGCAGAGGCCTGGTATGGCGGGTGCTGGAGCGCCGAGCGCTCAACGACCGATCCGCTCGGCGTCGAGCGGACCGCCACGACCGCCGGGCAGCTCGTCAACTAGCGAGTGCATCGGAAGCTGAAGGCGCCTTGCGCGGTGGTGCCGAATAGGACATCGAGGAAGGTGCCGCCGCCTGCAACTGTCCCCGCGGCGACGTCGACCTCGAGTTGCACGTCGTTGGCAGGCGGGGTGCGCGAGCCGGAGGTCCAAGAGAAGTCGCTTCCGCTCACGTTCGCGTCGACCGTGCCATCGGCGTTGAGACGGATAGTGAAGGTGATAGCAGGGTTCTGATCGAGGGTACCTGAGACGAAAACAGTCTCGGGCTGGCCGCTGGCGCTCTCCTCAAGGAGGCACTCACCATCGCTGGCGGGGAGCGTGCGGGTCCAGGATCGGTCGCCAATGCGGATGAATTGGTCGTCGGCTGGGGGAGTGGTGGCGACGGTCGTAGCGTCGCTGAGGGGAGCGGTTGTGGTGCCCTCGAGAACGTTGCCAGCGGGGGATGGCGAGCCGGCGGGTTCAGTGTCGCCGCTGCAGGCAGCGAGCAGTGCGAAGCAGAGAGTCAGCGAGAGCAGTCGTGGCAGCATGACTCCTCGTCCGTAGAGTCGAAGGGTGAGGAATGAGGGAGGCCCGCCAGATGGCGGGCCTCACCGCCTTCTACGTGGGTTGGAGCGGGAGACGAGATTCGAACTCGCGACCCTCTGCTTGGGAAGCAGATGCCGGCCGTGGCGGCGCGTGGCCGCGCGGGGCGAAATCCAGTGTGTTTGCTGGCGATCCGCCTCTGACGGGACACGGCAGGCCACCCCTCGCCACCGGTTGTAACGCGGTTTGGGCGGGACCAGGGCGGGACCAAACTGGCCTTGAGGAGTTCTCCCGCCGCCCAGCTCCGGAGCACGACCGCCTCCCGGGCACGGCAGCCGACGATCAGCACCCATCCACGATGCGGTCGAGCCTGCTCCGAATCGTTCTAAGCGGCTCTTGTGAGCCGGCACCAGACGGGCTAAGCCTTGGCCCGTCGATCCGCCGCCCAGCGCGCGTAGCCCTCGTGCATGACCTGGACGCGCCGCGCCGACTGCGAAGCCCACGGCTCCTCCTCCCAGTCGTCGCCGAGCAGGCGACGAAGCTGCGCCACTGGGCGGCGCAGCGACCGTCGACGCTTGTGCAGGCCCGCCCACAGGTCGCCGACATCGGCCATGCGCGCAGCCATCGTGCGCAACGTGAAGCTCTGTGGCGCGACCTCGCCGCTCTCGAGCTCCTCCCAGGTGCACGGCGCAGAGATGGGCGCGCCCGGCTTCGGGCGCACCGCGTACGGCGCCGCGTAGGTCGCGCCGTAGCCGTTGCGGCCGACGTCGAGAAAGATGCGCGTCCCTCGGTCGGCCTTCGCGAACTCCTGCGTCAGGTGCTCCGGGTCGCGCGCGACCAGCAGGCTCGCGACCGCGTAGCCGAAGCGCGCCACCTGCTCGAAGTCCGAGTTGCCATCGAGCGGCACGGCGATGTGGTAGCCCTTCGAGCCTGTTGTCTTCGGCCAGCTCGGCAGCCCCAGCTCGTCGAGCAGCGCGCGCACGGCGAGCGCGCCGGCGCGTAGCGTCTCCGGATTGTCCTCGGACGGGTCGAGGTCGACGATGAAGATGTCGGGGTGCTCGAGGTCCGGCACGCGCGACGTCCAGACGTGCGGCGTGATGGTGTTCTGGTTCGCCATCCACGCCAGCGAGCGCTCGTCGCCGACGAGCGGGTACACCGTGACGCCGTCCTTCTTCGGGAGCTCGATGCGCTCGAGCCAGTCGGGGGTGCCCTTCCCGACGTTCTTCTGCATGAAGCCCTTCTGCGCGATGCCTCGCGGGAACCGCTCGAGCGTCAGCGGGCGGCCTCGGATGTGCGGCAGCATCAGCGGCGCGACGGCGTCGTAGTACGCGGCCACCTCGCCCTTGGTGATGCCGTCGTCGGGGAACAGCACCTTGTCGGGGTGCGTGATCATGGCATCTCCCGCACGACCTCGGCCGCCTGCTTGTCGGTGCGCACGCCGAGCAGCCGCGGGTGGCGCATCTTGCCGTGCCGAGTCCACTCGATGAACGCGACCTGCACGACGACGCTGGGTTGCACCCAGTGCGCGCCCCGCGGCAGCCCCTCGCCTGCCGTGAACGGACACGCCGCGACCTCAAGCGCATCGAGCTGCGCGCGCAGCTCCAGCAGCCGCCTCGGGCCGAGGCCAGTGCCAGTGCCGACCCGGCCCGCATACACGAAATCGCCGTCCGCGTAGTAGCCCACCAACAACGCGCCGAGCCCGACGCGTGCGCCCTGCGGGTCGGTGAACCCACCGACGACGAGCTCCTGCGTGGCCTCGCACTTCATCTTCAGCCAGTGCGGTGAGCGTCGATGCTCGTACGGCGCATCGCGCCGCTTCGCGATCACGCCCTCCCAGCCCTCGTTGCACGCGCGCTCCCACGGCTCGGTATCGTCGAGCCGCTCCACCAGCGCGAGCGGTGGTCGCAGCGCAATCCGCTCGAGCAGCGCCCGGCGCTCATCGAGCGGCAGCCCGCATACGTTGCGGCCCTCGAGCCAGGTGACGTCGAAGACGTGATACGTGGCGTCGCCGCGACGACCCCACACCCCGGTGGCCTCGCCGTCGAGGATCGCCTCGCGCACAGGAAGCGCGGTGATCGCCTCGACGACCTTCGGGTACGCGTCGTTCTGCAGCAGCCGATTGCGCGACAACAGCCGCACGTCGGGCCCTCGCTTGAACGCCAACACGCGGATGCCATCGAGCTTTCGCTCGAACACCCACTCCGGCCCGATGAACCGCTCCTGCGTGAGCGTCGCGGCCATCGGCTCGACCCACTCGGGGAACGCGCTCATTCAGAGCCTCCGCGCACCGAACGAACCTATCATTCGAGGACCGGGCGGCGGTGCAGAGGGCGATCGCCGTCGGGGTGGAGTTCCTCTTCTCGCGGACCTTGCGGTCGCCGACTACCAGATGGGCTACGGGAACACCGCGCCCTCGTCGTCGTGGTTCAAGCTCGGCTTCCTGTGGGGATACGTCGCCGACGTGCTGCAGAACCTCGAGCTGCTCGCGCACCTCGGGTACGCGAACGATACCCGGCTCGACCGTGCTTACGAGTTCGTGCTCGTGCAGCAGGACGAGGGAGGGCGATGGCGAAACCGCTACGCCTACAACCGCAAGACGACGATCGACATCGAGCACCAGGGCGACCCCTCGAAGTGGGTCACCCTACGCGCCTGCACCGTGCTCAAAGCCCGCTACGGCTGACGAGGCAACCAGGGAGAACGAGTCGTCGAGGCTGATGCGACACAACCCCAGGGGGCGTCACGCCCGCAAGGGAACCGCGGACAGCTTGACCTCGACATCCGAGTAGCCGTTGCTCGCGAGTGGGAGCTCGAGCACTTCATCGCCATTTCGGCGTTGAGCGTCGGCCCCACGACAACCTCTCGAATCGGAAGCCTGCCGTCATCGTCGGCACCCATGCGCAGGCTGACGAACGGCACCGCGACTCCGCCGGCCGGCCGGAACCTGACGCCCTCAAGTTGGCCCTCGGGGAGGACGTAGACCCCTCGCCACTCCTGCTCTTCGGACCAGGCCGGGTCCTTGAAGTTGAATGCGAACCCGGCAACCTCTCCCAGCGTAGAGAAGACGCGCGCACGAGCGGCGGTCGTCTCCTCGCCCGAGGAATCGGCGGCAGCGAAGAGGCCGAGCATCGCGGTGGCGATGTTCTCCAGCACGCCGAGCTGCACCGCCGGGTCGTAGATCACGCGGTTGAGGAATCGCGCTGGCTGCGGGTGCGGAGACGGCGGGCAGGCGAGTCGACGCGTGTCGAAGCCGATGGCGTAACCGCCGCCGAGGGATCCATAGCCCCGCCATTGGCTGAGCAGGTCGCCGTTAGCGCTGAAGGACACCGCATAGAAGTCTGGGTAGCCTGCCCACTGTACTCGGATCGCGCGTTCGATCTCGTCCATGAGCTCGACCTGAGCAGGCGCGCCGCCCTGCGCCCGTGCGTCCGCGAGTACCCGCAGCATCAGTCCGTATGAGTGGGTCAGCTCGGAGGCATCGTTCATGAACCGCAGATTGGTCGCCCAGAGCGCGCCGGACGACGTGATGCCAATGAGCCCGGCGATATCCGTGTAGTGGTAGATGACCTCCGGGGTGGCTCCCTGGACCCGGTCCCAGTGCTCCCCGGCGTTTGCGACGATCGCCGCGAGCGCTGCCTCCAGAGGATCGTCCCGGTCGGGTGCCGCTGGCATGTCAGAAGACCATTTCGCGTTGGGCGTGGGCGATTGCTGCCCCCGGCGCCCGATACCCGCGTGAGCATGCGTCGACGCCGCAGCCCTGTCCCAGGCGAGACTCCGCGCTGTTGGCGACGGTGCGGCCTTGCGTCAGTCGATCACCAGGCCGCCGGCTTTGGCAAGCATAGTCCGGCCAGCGAGCATTCTAGTCCGGCGGACTGTAACCACGGCCGAGCGGCGGTCTAACCGGCGCCTGGAACTCTTCTCGGGCAGCTCCATGCCCAGCTGCGAGCGGGAGCGTGCGCGGGGTCTTCGCGACCCGGCTCTGCGGTGAGGGTCGCTTCGGCGTGCAGGACCTGAGTCAGCTATGCCCGTTCAGCACCATGGGTTCAGTCCACGTTGTCATTGGCATGTTCGTTCGTTCCTGCGTAACGAGGAAACCGCCGGCGGCCTCCGGTTCCGATGCGTCTTTGCACTTGGCCGGTAGGGGACGGAGCGCCCCGACGTGGGCTCGCAGCGCGCCGCGTGACCTGCTGCCGATCACGCCTGAATCCCCAGCTGAAGGCAATGCTCGTCCTTCTTCGTCCCGCGCCGTCCCGGCTCGCCCTATCCGGCCCGGTTCATCCTAGCGAAGCATGCAATCGCAGCAAGACATCGCGCCTCCTCGCGGCTAAGGCCAGCGCCCGCGCGCACAATGTCGGCGGGAATCCCTTCGAGCCCGCTCAGCGATGCGGCACGCGCCAACATGCAGGCGCGCGTCGACGAGGCCTACGACCTGTTCGTGCGCGCCGTAGCTCGCGGGCGCAGTGCCTCAGACGAGAAGGTCCGGAACGGCTTCGGGCGCGGCGCGGTGCTCCCCGCGAACGCTGCACTCACTGAAGGTCTCGTTGACCGAGTGGAGGCGATCGAAACGACAATGCGACTCATGGGGGCCGCGTCGGCGCGCGAACGGCGACCCGGCGGCGCCGTCGCGAAGAGACGACGCGCGGCGCGGCGCTGAGGGACGCGACCCTATGTGTCATCGGGCTCGAATTCGTAGACGAGGCCTCCGACTTCTCGAACTCCACTTAGCGTGACGGTTCCTGTCATACCCGAACGGAGCTGCCGCAGCGGATCGACGAAAACGCGAACTCGTGGTCGCGCATCGTCACCTTCGAGTCCAGAAACGACAATCAGGAAGTACTCCGGGGTCGTAAGCGCACGCTGGAGTTCGGCCTCAGTAAGCGCGATCGTGTTGGGCTCATCCCCTGCACTTACCTTCAATTCATAGAAGCGCTGCAGATCATCCACCGCATCCGCCCCGACGCCGCGTTGCCCCCGAATATCAACGATCGGCGCGTCGTCGGTCGCCAACAACCTGCGGACGAGCTCGAGGCCGAGCGCTTCCTTCTCCGCTTCTGTGTACCCGCGCGGCGCGGCTACCGAGTTGGGGCGGGCGCCGCCTGGGCGAGGGGGTGGCAGGTTTCGCCGCCCTCGGCCTCGTGGTTCGCCCGTCCCCCCGCCCCCCGCAGACGCTGGTTCGACCCGCCCGCGCGCGTTCGTGAGGCGGAGCGTACTCGCGTCGACGAGTAGGCGCGGTGGTTGTTGTCGGGCCTTCTCCCCAGACGCGGTGCTCTCACCGTTGGCAGCGGATGAACCCGGTCCCTTTGCGCCCGCGCCCCGGGTCTGCGTCTGCGCGCGCTCGGCGGTTGTCCCTCGGAACGCTTCCGTCCGTGCCCGAATCGCGGCCTCGGTCGCCGCCGCCTCCGCCTTTTCGCGCTCGTCTGCCGTCCGAAGCCGCTCCGCCTCACGTCCGTCCTCGGCCGCATCCCAAGCAGCCCGCCATGCTTGTGCAACATGCCTGTGCCGACTGGAGAACAGCGAAGCAATCGCGCGCCCGCCGCCGTCGGCGCGAGCGAGCACCTTGACATCCTTGACGAACAGCACACGGTCCGCTGGGCTGAACCACGCAGACACTTCCAGAGCCGGGAGCGAGGCGAGTGGCATTACCTGGCTGCGAAGGGCTAAGCCGGGAAGTTCCCTCACTCCCAGGTCCTCAACCACGTGCCACGCGACTAGAATGCCAGCCGCTACTGCGGGATCGTTCCGCTCCAAGTCAGCCCGGAGATGCCGCATCGCCAATCGGGCCGTCTTGGCGCCTTCTTCGTCATCGATCGCCTCTTGCGACTCCACAACCGTGAACGACGAGGGCTCCAAGCGCGTCACGCGCAGTGTCTCGATGAGTGACCGAAACTGCTCGGGATCGCCGCCGGGTCGCCAAACAGGCGCCGACCGCCCGAGCGCTTCGGCTAGCGCGGGATCATCCGCCGTATACACCGGTCGCCTGCGCACCCAGCCGGATGTCGTCCATAGGGGGAGCTCTCTGAATGCTCTCCTCTCACGCTCGGCCAGTTCACCAGCGTCGAGTGCATCGACGACGAGGCGGAACGTCTCCAATAGCACGGACTCATCGTCGTTGGAGGGCTCGACCGCGGACCGCGCGATCCGGCGCAGTACGTCCAAGCAGTCCTCTACGTTAGGAGCGCGAACACCGAGCGCGTTCCACAGGCGCTCGGTGTTCGGCACGGGGGGCACGAACGGCATGTAGTCGCTGAACACGGGCGGCCCGGTGCGCACCTCGGCAGGCTTCCGCCACATACCGCGGGTGTAGATAAGTCCTGTTCCCTGCGAGAAGGCTCGTTGGAGCTGAGCCCGTGGAAACTCAGAGCGTCCCCCTACGGTGCCGACCCTCGGCGAGAGCGCTTGATAGACAATCGCCGTCTCGGCCTTGAGCTGACGCTGCTCGGCTTCAGTATCAGAAGGCAAGTCGCTGCGCAACTCCCGAAGGCGATCGAGCAACTCTTCAGTCGTGGGTTCACCCGTTACGCCGAGGGCGGAGAGTGGGTTACGTCGGTTACCGCCATCCAGATCCGGGTGAAGGTAGCCTGCCGGATCACGTCCGTAGATCGCGAGGGTCGCATCGGTGCGAACTCGAAGGTCTTCGCCTCGACTCGGCTTACCGCTCGCATTGTCGATCCAGGTGACGCTGCTGGCTTGCCAGAGCCAGAAGGCCTTCACGCGCCCCTGGTGGCGCCATCCGCCATAGTCGGAGACAGCATCGACCTCAGTGAACTCGCTCAGCCGCTCCCAAGCCCGTCCCAGCGTGGACAGGAGCGCCGCGGCGCGCCGCCGCCGTCGGCCCGCACGCCGTTCAAGCGCAATGCTGGAGGCAACGGCGAGCAGATCCGGGCTTACTCGATCCTCGAGTGTGTAGGTGGCATCGAGCCGCCGCAAGGCGGCGCGACGCCCAGTCGGAATGGCGGCGTCATGCGAGGAACTCAGCCCTCGTCGACGGTCAGATTGATACCTTCGGACGAGCGCGGGGTGCGTTCCCAGCCGAGGTGCCGTCTCAGCGCCAAGCAACCTGAGGAAGCGCTGAGCGCCGAGGCCCTCACGTCCAGCAGGAGAACGGAGGACATCGCGGTATCGGCCGTCCAGCCAGATGAGTCCCGGCGTCTCGCCGGCCGCCACTGCGAAACTTTCTGGCTCTCGGTCGATTGCCGCGGGTAGGTAAGCCTCGGCTGGGGATGCCTCGATCCTGTCAATTTTACCTCGACGCGCATGGCGATATGCGTACAGTCGCACTGCGCGGCCGACGTCACGACCAACCGCTTCGCGCTCGTCGATGGGGAGTGTTTCGAACACATCCCGCAGGCGCTGGATCTGTCCGTTCGAGAGCACGGCTGTCCGGTGTCCTGTACGCCCCGCGGCAGCGAGTCGCCCGAGGACTGCGGAGGGATCATCCGCCTCTAGAATGGACCCCCGTTCCCTCAGCCACGCGAGCACTCGCTTGGCATCCACGCTGGCGCCTGCGTAGGTGGAATGGAGGACCTTCACGATCCCGAGGTCTTCAGCGAGTGGGACTCGTGCTGCGGCGAGCGCGATCGCGGCGCTGTGGTCGGGGGGAACTAGATGTTGCCCATCCTCTGTCACCACACATGCGAGCGCCGCGAGAGCGCCTTGAAGACCTGCATCCAGGCCCGCTCGCGTAAGCCGCAACGTCGCGACCGGCGAGCGCGACTCGTCTGAGAGGAGGACCAGCGCGTCTTCCACTCCAACTTCCTGAGGCAGGTCCGCACCGGCAGTTCGCCAGTCGTCGAGTACGTCGCGCCACCGACCCCCCGTGTCCCGGACGGCCATTGGCAGCGCGGCCGGAAGTCCGGCAAGCTCGGCAACTTCACGTGGCGCGATCACGCCCTGGAGTTCGGCCGACTCCACAGCCAGGTCACGCAATGGCCTAGGAGCCCCGTCTTCATCAATGAAGGCGAGTCGACTCGCGAGAGTAGTGCGAGCAGCGGCAGCGATCACCTCGGAGATCGCGGCAATCGAAGGTGAATCAACATCGGAGGATGGGTCCCCTTCGGCGAGCAACGGCACGGCCTGCCACGCTGAAGCAGGATCGACCGCGAAGAGATCGAGCACAGCCTCGGCCCAGAGCTCCGCGACAAGCCCGTAGAGGGTGTGGTTCCACTTTGTGTCCGCCAATTCGGTCCGGCTGGTCAAAGGATCGAACTGGGCGTTGATTCGACAAGGTAGATCGATGGTCATCAGCGGAAGGCCGGCATGGATGTGCCCACGACCGGCGAGGCCTCGCTGGAGCGCGATCGCGATCGGCGTCGTCCTGCTGGTAGCCTTGTGCGTGCGGCGCGCGCCAGATGGAACCGGAGGTTCCGCGCGGTAGGTGAGCCAAACGCGACCATCCGTTGCCAGCACCTCTTGGCGGAGTACGGGTGTGTCTACCCGGAGCCGAACGCCAGGGACAGGCGTTTCGCTGCCGAGGTTCAGCCGGAGCGTTCGTACGACTCGGCCTGCGCCATCGTGGAGTGTGACTTGCGAAATGCTGCGGAGAAAGATCAGGGCCGAGTCGTCCCACCGAGCGAACCAGGCTTCCAGATCCGGCAGTGAGAGCGCTCCGGCTTCCAAGGGGACTCTGAGAACCGTCCACCCAGGGCCACCGATTCGGGGGGCTGGCGACACGGGGTCGGCTACATCAAGCGTTGGATCGCCAATCCGCAACCTATAGGGGCGGCAATGCACCTCGAGCACTGGGGAGAGCGCTCGCAGCGCCGTCAGGCCGATGCCGAATCGGCCGGTTGCCGAGGCGTCCTCGGCCTTGGTCGAAAGCCACGGCGTAGCGAGAGCCATGACATGAGACAGCGTGACCGGGGATCCGTTGTGCGCGAACAGGAGATCGTTCGCGCGCAGCTGCACCGCGACCTCGGTCGCACCTAGGTCATCGGCGTTCTGGAAGACCTCGGCCACACCCTGCAGGCGATCCCTGGAGATCAGTTCGCCGCTGGCCCGAGCGGATTCCAAGGCATCGCGGATTCTGCCAGGAAGCATCTCGAACAGCGTGCGCAGGTGCCTTACCGCGACGCCCGCAGCCCCCTCGTCAGCAGGCTCGACGTAGTCTGCCTCCGCCCCGTTCTCAGCATGGAAGACTCGCTCGGCCGCTTCACGCGCGTAGTGGAAAGAGTCGGTCGCCGCTTGTGCCTGGGTTGTGCTCATAGACCAGTCTTCCCACGATGCGGCTGTCGAGTTCCCCGCGTCGACCCGAGTGGGGGAAGCCCGCACCAGCGCACAGAATACGAAAGTCCACTCGGCACACGGGCTAACGTGTTGCGTCAGGCTTGAGAGCATAAAATGACGGGGAGCCATGATGTGTGCCGTCGCCTCCGTGACTATGCGGCATGGAGCTCGACGATCAGTGGTTGCCAGCGTTCGGGTGAATAATCGGCGTTGGTCGGACGGCGACGGTTTTCGTCGGCCACTCCGATCGAGCGCCGGAGGAAGCGTGTCGCGTGCTTGTCGCGCTGCTCGCTGAGGTAGCGAGTCGATCAACGCACGTCACGGTCGACCGCGCGGTAGAGACAACACCAGCGGCCGCCGCCTTCACGTAGGTCTCGTCGAGATACCAGGAGGCACCAACACGAACGCGTCCCGCGCCCGGAGCTGCTCCGCCACGAGCGGCGTGAACCGCAACTCCCAGGCTCCCCCTGTCTTCGCTGCGATTCAACTGTGGTAACCGATCACCCAGTCGGGCTGCGCGGAGTTCCTTCCCGGCAGACGAGGCACAACAGCGTGTGAGTCGCATGCCGTTCAGGACCGCGCGTCCGGACGTGCTTCCTTATCGTCGTCGTTCAGGTCGAGGAGTTGCCGGAGCTGCCGCTCGCGGAACTCTGAGAAGGCGGCGTCCTTCAGCCGGTCGACGTCGGGGACCAACACGACTCCTGTGAACCGGGACCGGCCATCACCCAGCGCGATCGCCTGCAGGCGGATCAGCTCTGCGAGACCGTCGGCTACGGCCGAGCGGGACATCGTGGTGAGTCGCGCAAGGTCTTTCTGCTTCACGTTGACGGTACGGTCGCCGCCGTGGTCCAGACCATCGAGGGCGAGACGTGAGACCAGCGCGGCCGCGACCCGCGAACTGGGCGTACCGGTCGTGGCGAGCGACGTCCAATAGAAGCGGGAGAGGCGGCGGGTCATGAGTTGATGCATGCGGTCGCGTACGCGGGGAATGCGATCGAGGACCAGCGCCATCGTCGCCACCGGGATCTGCACGACGGTTGTCTCAGTGATCGCCGAGTAGGTGGCCACCCAGCGCTCGGCATCCATGAGCAGCTCGTGTTCCCCGATCAGGAATGGGGCAGCCAGCTCTGAGTGAGGGTACTGCCAGGGGACGACGATGCCGTGCTGAACAAAGACGAGGTGGGTGAACGGCGCCCCCGAGCGGATCAGTGGCCGATCGGCGGTCGGCTCGGTGTACGACATCTCGAACAGTTCGCTCGCTTCTGAAAGCGCTTCCTCCAATTCGGCGGGTTCGACCGAGTCGAAGTCCAGGCAGCGAGCCAGGGCCTGAGCGAACCCCGCTATCTCAACAGGCATCTCTGTGGTCCCATCCACCGCCGCTCGAGGAAAGGGTACCACCCGACCGACCATACGTCGTCACAAGTACGTGCAACATGCATGGTGAAGGACTTGTGATATGCTGCTCGAAAGACATTCAAGCACCCCGACAAGGAGTCGGCGAGGGGATGCCGATGCCGGACCGCGCAGGTCTAGCTCCTCTGACCCTGGTACGTCGCGCCTGGCGCCAACTCCGAGGGAGACGGGCCGCGGTAGACCCGCGCGGCCCCGTGTTCATCTCCTACCGGCGCAGCGACGGCGTGTCGCTGGCGATCGACACTGCGTGGGCGCTGCGGGCGGCAGGGGTGCCGGTCTGGCGCGACCAGGACGACCTGCCCCCGGGGGACACGGAGCGCCGTCTTGCTGAAGCGCTGGACTCCGGGCTCTCCGGGGCCGTCCTGCTCGTCACGGCCGAGGTCGGGGAATCTCGCGTCATCCGAACGATCGAGCTGCCGCAACTGCTCGGCCTAGCGCGGTCCGATGCGTTCACGTTCTCGATCGGATCGACCATCGAGCGCGAGCCGGGGAAGCTCGACTACGACGCGCCCGATCGATTGCTCGGCCAACGGAGCGGGACGCTAGGGCGGATGAATCAGCAGCCCGTCGGTACGGCTCGCGAGCGTGCGACCGTTGCCCGCGCTCAGGCGCGACGGCGGATCGACGCGGTCCGCAGCGAGATCCGGGCGGCTGGCGGCGTGCTGCTCATCGATGTCCAGACCCGCATTCCGCCGTTCGCTGCCCGCGCGGACGCGGACCTCGTGCTCCGGCTCCGTCCACCGCATGAGAATGATCGGCGTCCGAACCGAGCGGGCCTCGAGGACTTGAGCCTCTTCCTCGCCGACCTGCCGGAGCTTCGCGCCCGGGCCGGAGCGGAGCACGCGCGCATTCGAGGCGGCGCCCACCTCTCGGTCGCCTTCGCGCTCGGTGCCGCGCTGCCAACGACCCTGATGGGGCGCGTGGAGGTCGTCGATGCGGAAGGCCGGGTGTGGTCGCTCGATGGCAACGCGCGGCCGGGGCTCGAGGCGATGCTCGCGGAGATCTCTAAGGTCAATCGTGCGGCGAACAACGGCCCGGTCGTGGTGTTCCTCGACCTGCTGCCCACCCGGAGTGACGCGGCGTTCGGCGACTTCGTCGCCGTGCGCGAAGGTGACTTCGCATCCGTGCTCCATCTCCGCGCCGCCAGGCACGGCGACCTGGAGCCCGGGGATGCGGCGGCGCTGGTCGGCGAAGCCGCGAAGCGCATCCGGCAGCTGGCCGATGAGCACCGGTCGGTGGAGGTCCACCTCCTGCTGCGATGCCCGTGGAACGTAGCGCTCCTGCTTGGGCGCACCCTCAACACGCTGCGGGTCCACCTGTACGAGTGGGAGGAGGGACCCGCCGACGACGGCTCTCCGGCGGAACCCCGCTACCTACCCAGCCTCGTCGTGCGATCGGGTAGCGGGGGCAGCCCCATCGAACGCGTCGTTCTGCCGGTGCGGCCGGCGAACTGATTACGGAAGGAGGCACGATGGCGACCCTACGAAGCCAGTTTAGTCAGGCGCTGACCAACATCGAGATCAATGGCAAGAAGGCGAAGCGAGCGATCGCCGCTCATCAGGAGGTCCGCTCCGTCCTGGAAGCCGACGAACAGCTTCGTGAGTGGGGCGTCGACACGATACTGATCGGCTCGTACAGCCGAGACGCCGGCATCTACCCGGGCAAGGACGTCGACGTGTTCGTGAAGCTCACCGAGCTGGACGCCGAGGCCATGCCGAAGGAGGTCTACAACGCCGTCTGGGACGCACTCGTGCGCGAGTACGGCGACGCGGAGGAAGGGGGCCGCGCGACGCAGCAGGCGAGGAGCATCAAGGTGGCCTTCCCCGACGAGGACGATCCCGACGACGAGAACGCGGGCTTCGCCGTCGATGCCGTGCCCGCTGTGAAGGACGGGCCGCGCTGGGCGATTCCCACGAAGGATCGCAACCGCTGGGCCGACAGAACCGGGCGATGGGTCACGACGGATCCGGAGCGGTTCGGTGTCCTGTCGAGTGAGCTGAGCACCTCCCTGGCGACCCCGGCGGTGGGTGACCGAAACGCGTACAAGCCGATCGTGAAGCTCGCCCGCCAGACACGGCGAACCCACATCGGTAACCGCCGTCCGGGCGGGCTCTACATCGAGTTCGCGGTCTATGAGGCGTGGCGCGGGGGCCTGGTCGCGGGCAGCGAGTGGGACCCCCTGCTCGCGCAGACGCTCCGGCGCGTCGGCGACCGGTTCGCGATCGCCCCGTCGGCGCCCCTGCGCGATCCCGCCCTCGGCACGCCCGTCGAGCCTGCAGTCTCAGACGAGGACCTTCTGGAAGCCGCCGAGGTCTTTCGCAAGCTGGCGGACCTCGCCGAGGAAGCGCTAATGGCGGACGACTGCGATGCGGCGGCGAAGTGGCGCGAGATTCTCGGTGGCAATGACCGGGCCGATCCGGTGTTCCCGCGGCCACCAGGCTGTGATGGGAGTGGCGCGGCGGCCGGCTCCACGGTGTTGATCGCGCGCCGCGGGCGAGAAGAGGCGGCAGGGTTCGGATGAGCGATCCGATCGTCGAGACGTACGATGTCGCGTCGCTCGAGGCCTTCACAGCCGACCTGGTCAGCGTGGGGTTTGAGCCCGTTCCCGGCACCCGCCGGCGACGGTGGCGCAGCGAGATCCACCCGGCGTTCGCGCCACTCACTGAGGCAACGACGATGGACCTCGTCCTGGTTGACGGGTGGCCGTACGCGCCTCCGGCTCTGTTCGTGCAGGGGCTCAACACCAACCACTACACGCTGGATGGCCTCGTATGCATGTGGCGCGAGGGTGACGCGAGCCTCGACTGGGTCACCGTCGAGGGCCTGAGCACGCGGATCGGGAAGTGGTGCAGGGACGCGGAGCAGGGGTGGGACACCGACGATCTCGGTCGCGACGCTCTCCTGAACTTCAGGCAGAAGGATCGAATGCTCGCGACCTTCGATCTGCCCGCATTCCGGACCGCGCGGGGCAGCTGGGGAGACTTCCACGGCACGATACATCAGGAGCCGTGGCGCATCGACCTCGCCCCGAGCCGAGCGACGGCCCGCGAACATCTCGCCGGACTCTGGTTCCGCACGGGACGGCTGGGAGTCCCTCCACGCCAGCTTTCCGAGGTCCGCAGCTGCCTCTCGCGCGCACAGTGGAAGGGGCTGGAGAGGGCGCTCGCGACGCGCCGCGCGAGCGACCCCGGCGCGCCGAGCGGTGGCGTTGATCTCATCCTCCTGTGCTGGGACAGGGGTGACCAAACCGAAGTGCTCGTGATTGCCTGCGTAGGTGCAGGCACCGAAGTGGAGGGTGTCGCTTTGCAGGCAGCCCCGAAGGATGAGGAGAACCTGATTCTGCGTGCCGGACCGGATGCGCAGGCGCTCCAAGGTCAGCGTGTCGTGCTGTTCGGTGCCGGGGCACTCGGCGGCCATGTCGCTGTTACGCTCGCCGAGAGCGGCGCTGGCTTCCTGCGGCTCGTGGACTCGGATGTGTTGGCCCCCGGCAACGTCGTGCGGCACGTCGCCGGCCACGGCTCCGTCGGCGCCGCGAAGGTACGCGCGGTGGACGCCATAGTCCGAAGTCACGCACCCTGGACCGAGGTCGAGTGCATCGAGGAGTCGCCGCTCAGGCCGAGCGAGATCGACGCCCTTATCGCCGATGTCGACATCGTCGTGGACGCGACGGGCAACGCGGCCGCGACGTACGCTGTCGCAGCCAGAGCGAGCTTGGTGGGCCGACCGTTCGTGTCGGGCGCACTCCACCGAGGCGGACGGATCGGGCGTGTGCGGCGCTGTGCGCGCGCCGAGGACACGCCGTTGAATCAGCGTGACGCGCCGCACTATCCCCTGATCCCACCGGACGCCGAGGAAGACGTGGCTCGCGCCGCGGTCGGGTGTTCAGCGCCCGTCAACAACGCGCCTCCGTCATCGGTCCTCGCCTGTTCGTCGGTCATTGTTCAGGGCGCGATCGATGTCCTCCTGGAGCGTTTCGAGTTGCGGGATGAGGTTATCGACGTGTACCGACCGTTACCGGAGAACCCCCCATTCGACAGGATCGGCCGGATATTCGCAGCGTGACTCGGTGACTGCTCTAGCGCGGTCTGGCTTCGCGGGTCGGATCGCGGCGTCGTGGTGAGGTGACCTACCGTTGCAATTGATCGACGGTCGCCTCGTCTACTCCGCAACCGACCTCGTCGGCTTCCTCGACTGCCGCCACCTCACCAACCTCGAGCACGCGGCCGTGGAAGGGCACCTCGCGCGGCCTGTGCGTGACGACCCGGTGCTGGACCGCATCGCGCAGCGCGGCGAGGAACATGAGCGGCGCTTCCTCGCGGATCTGACTGCCGAGGGTGTCGCCGTCGTGGAGCTCGAGCGTGACGAGGCGTTGCCGCCGTCGGAGCGTATCGCTCGTGGGCTGGCCGCCACCCTCGAGGCGATGCGTGACGGCGCCGACGTCATCTACCAAGCCGTGCTCTTCGACGGGCGGCGGCTCGGGTACGCGGACTTCCTGCGGCGCGTGGAACCGCCGAGCGACCTCGGTGCGTGGAGCTACGAGGTCTGGGACACGAAGCTGGCGCGTCACGCAAAGGCCTCAGCGGTGCTCCAGCTCTGCATGTACTCGGATCTGCTCGCCGCGATGCAAGGTGTCGAGCCCGAGCGGATGCACCTCGCGCTCGGCGGAGTGCAGCGCGAGACGGTCTCGTTCCGCGTCGCGGACTTCGCTGCCTACTACCGCTCGGTGGCGCGAGAGTTCGAGGCGATGCTGGAGTCCGCAAAGCCGGTCTTCCCCCTGACGACGAAGCCCGAGCCGGTCCAGCACTGCGAGGTCTGCCGCTGGAGCGTCGAGTGTCATGCGCAGTGGCGTCGGGAGGACGACCTCGCGCTGGTCGCCAACCTCACCTCGCGACAGCGGCGCGCGCTTCACAACAACGGCGTGACCACGCGCGCCGGGCTCGCCGAGTCGGCCCAGCCGCTCCCCGATCGCCTCGACGGCGCTGGCCGCGAGGCACTCGCGCGCATCCGAGCGCAGGCCGAGATCCAGGTGCGCGGCGAGCGACGGGGCGCGGTGATCGCGGAGCGCATCGAGCCCGCACGCGACCGAGACGGCGCGCTCGTCCCGAACTGCGGGCTGCTGATGCTGCCCGAGCCGTCGCCCGGCGACCTCTTCTTCGACATCGAGGGCGACCCGTTCTTCAGCTCGCGAGAGGTCGACGGCATCGACTATCTCTTCGGCGTGATCGAGCCCGGTCGACCTGACGAAAAGGGCGACCCGGCGTTTCACGCCTTCTGGTCGATCGAGGACGGCACGGTGACGACGGCCGCGGAGCGGCGCGCCTTCGAGGCCTTCATCGACTTCGTGATCGATCGCCTCGACGCCGACCCGAAGCTGCACGTCTACCACTACGCGCCGTACGAACCGACCGCGGTGAAGCGCCTCGCCGGCCGCTACGGCACACGCGAGGAGGAGGTCGACCGGCTGCTGCGCGGTGGCGTCTTCGTCGACCTCTACCGCGCCGTGCGCCAGGGCATCCGCGCCTCGGTTGAGAGCTACTCGATCAAGCGACTGGAGCCGCTCTACGGCTTCGCGCGCGAGGTGGAGCTGCGCGAGGCGGGCGAGAGCATCGTGGAGTTCGAGACCTGGCTCGAGCTGGGGCGCGGCGAAGGGCGCGACGAACTGCTCAATCGCATCGAGCGCTACAACCGCGACGACTGCCTCTCCACTTGGCGGCTGCGCGACTGGCTCGAGGCACAGCGCGCCGCGCTGGAGGCGGATCTGGGCGAGCGGCCACCGCGCCCGACGATGCCCGAGCCCGAGGAGACGGAGGACAGCGAGGCGCAACAGGCGGTGAACGCGCTGGTCGCTGCGTTGCTCGAGGGGCTGCCCGAGGACCTGGAGGGCGCGCGCGATGACGAGCGCGGGCGCTGGCTGCTGGCGCAGCTATTGAACTGGCACCGCCGCGAGGCCAAGTCGTTCTGGTGGCGCTACTTCTTCCTCAGGGGCGAGCTGACCGACGAGGAGCGCCGCGAGGAGCCGGACGCGCTCGGCGAGCTGCGCTTCGAGCGCTCCTGGCCCGACCCGACGCCCAGGGCGCGTTCGACGATCTATCGCTTCCGCTTCCCGCCGCAGGAGCACAAGCTCAGGGTCGGCGACGCGCCGCACGACCCGGCGACCGGCGGCCCCGCCGGCACGATCGTCCATCTCGACGACGAGGCCGGCGTCGTCGACCTGAAGCTCGGATCAGGCCGGACCGCGCCGACCTGTACCTCGCTCATCCCCCACGACTACTACCGTCCGCAGCCGAAGCCGGAGAGCCTGCAGCGGCTGGCGCGCTGGGTGCTGGCGCACGACATCGACGCACCCGGCGAGCAGCGCGCAGGGCGCGACCTGCTGATGCGGCGGCCGCCGCGGGCGGGACATGTCGTAGGAGCACCGCTCACACCTGACCTCGAGGAAGCGCAGGACGCCGCGCGCCGCCTTGTGCTGGCGCTC
Source organism: Dehalococcoidia bacterium (assembly GCA_041390625.1). Classification (GTDB taxonomy): domain Bacteria; phylum Chloroflexota; class Dehalococcoidia; order UBA2979; family UBA2979; genus RBC038. The sequence goes on from JAWKPM010000009.1 coordinate 91,801, forward strand.
GACGAGAGCTACCTCGCGATCCAGGGGCCGCCCGGCTCGGGCAAGAGCACGGTCGGAGCGCAGATGATTGTCGACCTCGTACAGGCGGGCCGGCGCGTCGGCGTCACGGCGAACAGCCACAAGGTGATTGGCGAGCTGCTCGAGAAGACCGCGCGGGTGGCAGCGGAGCGCGGCGTCGAGGTGCGCATCGGCCAGCGCGCCAACGACGACGAGCCGGCCTACGCCGACGCGGTCCACCTCAAGGACAACGACGCCGCACGGGACTCGCTCATCGGCGGGACGCTCGACGTGGTCGGTGGTACCGCCTGGCTGTGGTCCCGCGAGGACATGGCCGGCAGCGTCAACGTGCTCTTCGTCGACGAGGCGGGCCAGATGTCGCTCGCCGACGCGATCGCCGCCTCGTCCTGCGCGACGAACCTGGTGTTGCTCGGCGACCCGCAGCAGCTCGACCAACCGCTGCAGGGTGTGCACCCGCCGGGAGCGGAGCGCTCTGCACTGGCGCACGTGCTCGATGGTGAGCGCGTGATGCCTGGTCATCTCGGGCTCTTCCTCGACGGCACCTGGCGGCTCCACCCGGAAATCGCCGCATACACCTCGGAAGTGTTCTACGAGGACCGGCTGCACTCCCACCCCGGCCGCGACTCGCTAGCGGTCACCGGCGAGCCCCCGTTCTCAGGCGCCGGCATCCGCTTCCTCTCCGTGCCTCACGAGGGCCACTCGAGCGACTGTCCGGAGGAGGCCTCCGCCATCGCCGAGCTCATGCGTCGCCTGCTCGACTCGGGTGCGACGTGGACGGACGCGGGGGGTGCGACGCACCCGCTGACGCAGGACGACGTGCTGATCATCACGCCCTACAACGCGCAGGTCGCCCTGCTGACCGAGCAGCTGCCGGGCTTCCGCATCGGCACCGTCGACAAGTTCCAGGGGCAGGAGGCACCGATCTCGATCTACTCGATGGCGACGAGCTCCGCCGAAGAAGCGCCTCGCGGTATGGAGTTCCTTTACAGCCTCAATCGCCTCAACGTCGCCACCAGCCGCGCCCAGTGCCTCGCGATCGTCGTCGCGAGCCCGGGCCTGCTCGGCGCGCGCTGCCGCACGCCCCGGCAGATGCAGCTCGCGAACGCGCTTGCCCGATTCGTCGAGGTGGCGGTGCAGCAGGGATAGCGCTCGTTTCACCGCTACGCCTGTTTCACGAGCCGTGAACGAGTCGCATCCATGAAGAGAGGGAGTCGGCTGCGGCTCACGGCGAGACGGTGGTCGCATCGGACATATGACTGCGTTGCGGTGATGGTGGACTCCGCAAGTTTGACAACACACTCATAGCGGTGGCTGCGGAGTCAGTCAGGCGGCGGTCCCGATGCAGGGGCAGCCGATGACTGCTAACGAATCGTCGGCTGCTTGTCGGCATCTGCGAAGGATTCGTCAGCGATTCAGGCGAGAGCGAAGCGCGTGGTAAACGCCCTTAGTCTTGCGATGTGCTGCTGAGAAGGACTCGCCCCACAATCCCGACTACTGCGACAGCCGCTGCAGCCACGACCCACCACCGAGCATCACTCCAGACGTCGTCTCGATTCACGGCAATCAAGACACCGAGCGCTGTCGTTCCCGAATAGGAGAGCGCCTCAGTCAGCAGGTACAGCCATAGGTGTGGCCCGCGCCACCAACGCCGCCTCACTTCCACGAGGAGCGACCACGACGGCGCTTGAAAGCCATCGTTGGCCGTTGCCTGAGCAAAGCTCACATCGACAGCAGCGTATCCTTCGCGACGCGTCGGGCGGACTGAGAACGGGATGAGTTGCCGATCATAGGCACCACTGATCGCCACACCAGGGCGCCCAAGCGAAGAGAGCCAGTCGCGATCGAACGTTGCTAGCAACTCCACCGGCCCTACGGACTGAGACAGGGTGCCCGCCGGGACTGTAAATGAAACGTCGAGGGCGTAGCTTCGTCCCTCATCCAGCGAGTAAACGACCTCGGGAGGTTGGCGTTGCGTCCTTGGCTGGACTGCTCGGCCGATACGGTCTGAACTCACGCGGAGCTCTCTGATTCCATAGAAACCCGCGAACACAGTCCTATCGGGAGCGAACGCTGACGACGCGAGTACAGTCGCGAGTTGCTGGTACGCGTTTGCATCTTCGGTCCAGGCCGTGGCAGGAGCGGCCTTGATCAGCGAGGCGTACTTCTCGGGGGGGCGCAACTCAGCGGGCACGCTGGACTGGACGTCGGAGGTAGCAGACGTTGCATTGGTAGGCAGATTGAAATTGGTCAGTCGGAAGTGGAAGTGCGCGAACTCCCCATCGCTGTAGGCACGCAACACAACCCCACGCCGAATCGGGATTAGCGCGGTGACCGTTGGAGACGCGCCCTCTTCTGCCGCTTGGTCAACAAAGACGACCGTAACGCGTGCTGCCTCAAGCCGAGGTGATGCATTACTTTCCAGGAGTTCCCACAGTTCGTCAGCTACATGCTGCTTTCGATAGCGGAAATGCTGAGTTGAACCAGTTGGGAGAGCAACGGACTGCAGCACATCCTGCGCGTAGAGGGGGCGTGTCGCGGACGAGAACAAGGACACCTCGGTCTGTTGCGGCGCTGCCCTCCGGCGTCGGATCCGCACACGCATCCTAGGCCTGCTGCGGTGTCGTTTCGGACCAGGCGATGCCTCTAATCCGAGACTTCAAGCGCTGATACCGTTTTCTCGTCTCAGGGAACGACAGCACATAGGATCGCTCGCGCAACTCAGCACGAGACACGACCGCCGTTCCGCGGAACTGATGTCTCGTGAGGTCGACTTCCTCGCCCGATGGTAGTCGGTTCCAGTAGTGTGAGATCCCGTCCACATCAGCGCGGAGTAGCTCGCCACCGAACGAGTCCTGGATGAGCAGCGCGGTGACAGCGCACTGACCCCAGGCCGGATTCTCCAGCGACCAACCTAGCGGATCCGCTGATGTATCAGCTGTCCATGCCTTCTCGATTACCTCGCGGAGTTCGTCGAGCATTGCAGAAGACTGCTTCATCACGCACCTCAAGCCTGTGGACCATCACGCTGCCCGTTGTCGCGCTCGAAGTAGGGATTAATAGCGACCCTAACGAAGCGCGGAAACTGCTTGCTATAAAGCACGCAGGTGAGCGGCGGTAGCCCGCGCATTATGCTGGCGAGGTGGTCGGCGTCGGGCCCCGAGGTCTTGCCGAGGATTGTGCGCTGAATGTCTCGGACCTGCTCGATGTTGGTCTGCGAGAAGTAGATCTTGGTCGCGGTGGACCCGGCGACCGCGGTCGGAAGGTCCGTTGGGAACTGCGACGCGATCACAACTCCCAGCCCGAACGCACGGCCCTCACGCATCAGCGGCTCCAAGAAAGGCGACTCGACCAGCCTCCACGCCTCGTCAAGAACAACAAGCCGGGCGAGCCGATGGGACTGTGGCTGACGAATCAGGTAGTTGTAGAACGCCATCAGGAAGAACTCCGCGACCGAGTTCTTCACCTCGTCGCCGGGGAGCTGCGCGAGCCGAATCACGGTGCTCTGTTCGAGCACGCTGGCGAAATCAGTGACTCGTGCCTCCGAACTGAACAGTTCTAGGTCGAAGATCGGCGACATCCGGCCGAGCAGTGCCTGATTGTCCTTGTCCTCGCGAAGCTCGTCCTGGATGGCCTCGAACGAGGGGTAGGTTTGATCGGCGTCAGGGACGAAGGCTCGCGTCGGTACCCCCGCCTTCTCATAGACGGTCTTCATTGCCTCGCGTAGCCGGTAGGCCTGCTGATCGCCCAGGTGGTAGATGCGCTTGATGATGTCTGTCAGCTGATGCAGGTGGTGTGTCGGGTTGACGCGGCCGCCGCGCGGGTCGACCGCCGGTGCCAGCGGGTTGAATGGCAGGCTCTGGTCGCTTGGGTCGTAGACCCTGAGTCCTTCGGTCTCGGCGTAGGTCGGATCCGAGTAGTCGTCCTTGAAGTCGAGGATCAGCGCCGGTACTTCGTAGGGCCTTAGGTCGGCTAGGATCGTCTTCGTCGCCTGCGTTTTTCCGCTCCCAGTCTCCCCGGTGATCATGAGGTGGGGATTAGGCAGCCGGTCCTCGGGCGCTCCCGGGTCGAACCAGATCTCCCGCACCTTGCCGTATTCGCCTGGAGCAGTGCCGAGCAGCGCACGGGGCCGCTCTGGCGCGGCGGCCGGAGGCTCCAACTCCTGGTCCGGCGTGGCGGTACCCGCGAACTCTGGCTCGCTTGTCTGACCGGCGGAATCAGACGGGGGCGGCGGCTGTTCGTCTGTCTCCGCTGGCAGCGCCTGTCGTTCTGAGTAGGCGGGCGGCTCGGTTTCGTCACCCCCATCCGCCTCGGGCTCCGGTCCGCGCGGCTCGGTCGGGACCAAGGCCTCGATCTGCCGCTCGTTGAGCTCGGTGACTTCGACCGGGAATGCGTTCTCGCCCTCATGGGCGACGGCTTTCGTATCTTTGAGCGATGACGAGTCGACTCCGAGGCGAACGTCGATCAGGTGGCAGCGCAAGTCCGTGGCGACTGACCCGTCAAGCAGCCGCTGTAGGCGGTCCGCCCAGAGCTTGCGCTCATCGGCAGTGTAGGCCCCCTTGGTCAGCTCACGATAAAGGTGTTCACGCAGGATCTCGCGCCGAGCCGGGGTGGTGATCAACTCGTCGTCACGATGGGTCGAGAAGACCTGTTCCAGCAGGCGGCGCGTCGAGAGCATTTGGTCGATCGCGGCCCCGGAGACGACACCACCGTCGACCGCGTACTCGACGCCCTTCGCCTGGACAGCCTTGACCTCGATAACACTCACAGTGCAGTGGTTGTTGGTCCAAGTGAACCCGACGAGATCCGCACGCAGCGGTTCGTCGCTGAGATGCAACCAGCGGCGCGCCTCTGCGCCGTCGAGGCTAACAAGCAGTCGTGTCGCGTCGTCGCCTGACCTGCGAAACCAACGCGCCGCGATGAGCGTCCCGAGCAGCCCCTTGATCCGGTTGAAGTTGGTCTTGCCCGATGCCTCTGGGCGAAGGTTGACGATGCCCGCGTCGAGCAAGTCGCTCAACTGCTCCAGAAGGTCGTCGAGGTCCTCGTTGCTTATGTAGGCGTTGTATTCGCGGACGACGTCGCGAAGTGGGCGGCGGAACGGGACGGTCGAGCGAGCGAAGCCGGCGAGATCGCGCTCGCCATCGCGCGCGGTCATGATTCGGAGAGCGCCGATGTGCAAGTCACGGTCGACCTGCCGGTCGGCGATGGCAGTCCAGGGGACACGGGTCGCAATTCCGTGGAGCGCCTCGCGCAACTTTCTCTGCTGGTGGACCGCAAGGTACGACGTGCCGGCGGGGGCCAAGCGGCGCACCAAGTTGTCGTAGTCCTCGAACGGCCCGCCCGACGCTGGCTCCAGTTCGACCGTCTTGTGAATCTCTCGGTAGGCGATGCGCCGGGGCACCGCGAGTGGCTGAATCGGATGCAATGCCGCCCGCGCCGGATTCATTTGCCCGGTACTCTGGTCAAAGGCAACGACGAGGTGGTGGAGATCTTCTTCCGGCGGCCCGAGTTCCTGTCGTGGGAGTTCGCGCACCTCGAAGGTGAACAGGCGATGCGCTGTTATCGCGCGAAAAACACGGGCGATCCGATCCTCCTCAGCCTCGTCGAGCCTGAGTTCAACACCGACCTTCGTCCGAGGATGCCGGTAGACAGTGAGGTGGGCGCCGCCAAGCCGTCCGTCGTCCGCAAGGTCGGCAAGCATGGTTAGGTAGGCTCCCGCGTCCGGCGGATCGACCAGTCCGAGTCGGTAGCCGCGCTGCGAGTGTGGCTCAAGCGCCAACTGTGCCTCAACCAGCGCCCGCACGCTTGCAACGCCATCGTCGGAGATGCCACCCTCGGTCTCGCGGCCGAAGTACGGCAGCGGTCCCAGCCGGCTCAGGTACATGAGGATCGCCTCGGTGCTCACGGCTGTTGAGGGGATGAAGATCGAGGTCAGAAAGAATGGAAGTCGTTCGGCCGCCTGGACGACGAGCTCACGGTCTCGTTCGTCAAGCCGTTCTCGCTGAGAGTCGACGATCTCGGCGTACCGGGCGTAATGCCACAGGAAGAGCGGGTGGGTTGGCGCGGCGATCGCATAGGTACGATCGTCGATCTGGAGCACGATCGTCTCCAGCAACAACAGGTGACCGAGGACCTCGTTCGCGTCCTGACCGAACCGTTGATACAGCGTCTCAAACTTGTCGCGCAGCGTCGCATTGAGTGCTTCGTAGGTCGCGATAAACGTGAGCAGCACCTGACGACTTGGCGGGTGCGCCGCGACGGCGAGCGGCTCGACCGCCAACGTTCGCAGCAGTGGCAGAACCGCTCCTCTGGCCTCCACGTACGCGGCGAAACGCTGACCGAGCGTGGCGCCAGCCTCGTCATCCGCGAGGTGATGGAGGAACTCGGCGATGCGGTCCCCCTCCCAGCGAGCGACGAGGTGCTGCTCGACATCGAAGCGCCGCAACGCGCTCTCCAGATTGGGCGCATCGACCTGGATCAGCCCGCCGTACGTGTCTTCGCCGAGCACCTTACCGAGCAGGTTGAGCATATCGAGGCGTGCGGTCGTCACCGCCTCGGTCGTACCGTCGGGCAGCTTAGTCCGGATCGTCTCGGGTCGCAGTTTCCCCTCGTCGAGGGCGTTGAGTTGGGTCTGGAGGTTCTCGACAATCGCAGAGACGTCTTCGGCGTGATCATCGTCCACGAGCGCTTCGGCAGCGATCCGGGCCACCTTCTCGGTTGGGGCGCGCGTCGAGCCATTCTGCTTCGGCTTCGTAACGCGCGCCCTAACCAGCCGTTCCGCTGCTTGGAAGGAGACCGTCTTGCCGCCGCCATCAACTCGGGTCCGGTCAAGCTGACTCAGTGCCTCCTGGAGTGCCCGGCGGTGGTCGTCGTCGGTCTCCCTCTGGAGCACATCAGTAATCCGGCGCCGATCCTGCGCGTTGAGCATCTGGAGCCGACTTGACAGCTCACGGTTGCGCTCCAGCCTGCGCCGGACTGCGGCGTCACGGTGGTCATTGAAGAACTCGGGGTCGGGAAGTAGGCCGAGGTGGTGGATCTCGCGGGTGGAGGCATCGAGGAAATCCTGGCCTGTCTTCCCTGCCAGGGCGGCGTAGTAGTCGATGAGCGGCGCCAAGCCGACGCTATCGTCGGCGTCGAGCAATCGCCACCAGCGAGATTGGACCTCGTTCTGGCCCGCCTCTTCTCCAAGTGCACGGCGCACCAACGTGTCCTTCAGATCGCGCGACGTGATCGCGCTGAAGTCCTCCAACGAGGAGAGCTTCGCCTCATCACCGTGAGCGATGACCACGATCAGCGCCCGGAGCTCGCGGTCGTTGCGCCACCGCTCGGCCTGCTCGATCTCGGTCGAAAAGACGTCGCGGTTGAGGCCCGCCTCCTTCGCTGCGGCCTGGCCGCCTTCGCGTAGGTAGGCGATGCGCAGCTCGATACCTTCCCCGCCCAATGCGGCGAGAGCACGCAGCAGCCGATTGGGATCTGGTGCGGGGACGTCACGCACCAGGGCGCCTACCGCGCCTTGCCGACGACGCACGCCCTCGGCGATGAGGTCGGCGAGCACTTCGGACGGTGTCAGGAGGGGCGCCACCTCAAAGGCTCCCTTCCGGTCGGGTCGTGACCATGGTCCGGCCGTCGGCATACGCCTTGCCGTACCCGGATTCGACCAGCAGTTCGCGAAACTCCTCGACGTTGCGGCGCAGGTCCTCCTCATTGATCGAGACGATCGCCGGCCAGAATTCCTCGTCCCGCAGGTTCGTGTGCCGGATGATCGCGTCGTCCTCAGGGCGGCCTACCACGATACCGAAGTCGTCGCGAAGCCGTTCGAGGAACTCGGGGAACTCGACCGGATCGTTGGGCTCGACGGTCGCCGCCACAAGTGTCTCGAGAAACTCCGCGGTTGCGGTGTAGCGCTTGCGCAGCTTGCCACCACGACCTTGGTTAGACCACGGGGTAAGGAAGCCAGCCCGACGGCCCAACTCGATCAGCGATCCGATCGGTGCCTCGCGCTCCCGGTCGAGCGCGTCCTCTGCCATCGCGCGCGCCAGCGCATCTGCGGCCTCGGTCCCGCCCTCACAATACGTGCGGTAGAGCGACTCGACGCGGTCGCCAAGCCCGGACTCCATGAGCGCCGTCTCGATCTGTTTGCCGGTGGCGCCGAAGTCGGCAAGGACCTGCTCGTGGAACCGGGAGCGGATCACGCCCTCAATCGCGTCGCCGGCGGCTCTCAGTGTTGCCCGACTGGCGTCGGCGACCGAGATCAGCGTGCCGTCGAAGAGATCGAGTAGGATCGGCGGCCGCGGCGCATCGCCCTCGCGCTCCGACCACCGGGACACGGCGTGGACGTGGAGGACGAAGCAGCCGAATAGCATCAACCGCCTCAGCGAATTGAGCTTGGACCCCGAGTGCCGCTCGAAGCGGGCGAGCCGGTCGTACGCGTCGCGGAGGTTCCGCAACGTCGGCGACACGAGTTGTCCGTTTGACGCCTCGAACAGATGCTCGCTCTTGGCGATCCGCTCAGCCACTTCGGCGCTCGGAATCTCCTCCTGCGCCTCCCCGAACTCCAGCACAGGCAGGGCAAGGGTGGTCAATGGATCGCTCTCGGATTGGAGCAACTCGAGAAGGTAGGTAGCCGCGTCTCGTCGGGAAGTCGGCTCAGCTGTCAGTAGGCGGGAGAGAAAGAGACCCATTCGGACATCTGACAGGTCGCCGGTGATGAAGCGCTCGTTGGAAAGCGTAAACGACTGCTGCGTCGGGAATACAGCGCCATCGGCTGCCAGTACGTCGAACGCGAGCGAGCGAAGCCGCGTCACCTTGAGCGCGTCGGGCTCGCGACCCCGCGGGGTCGCGAACGCGCTTGCGTAGTCTGCGATCACTTCGGTGTTGGGATAGCGCTCCTCATCGACCCCGAGCTTCTGGTTTCGCACATAGCGGCGCACCAGCCGCGTCACCGCAGTCGTGTCGTATGTCCGGCCGGCCAGCGCCCGCGCGAGGCCATTGGCGACGTGGACGGGCTTGATCGAGAAGTTGGTGAGCCGGAATCCAAACTCTTCGTCATAGACGGACTCAAGCAGCTCCTTCGTATCGACCGGGCTCACAACTGGTACCTCGCTGGTTCACGCTGGATCGCAAACCGCTCATCGAGATCGCTCTCGACATTGCGGATGCGGATGCCCTCGATCGGCGACTCCTGCTCGACCGAGCCGTGGATCCGGTCGATGAAGCGGGTGATCCGCCGGGTCGCGGTCCGCGACCAACTCGACCGGCCGAGACCACGCTCAGCTTCGACCAGCGTGAGGAACAGATCGCGGTCGACCTCGATCACGGCGATGTCGCTACCCTCCCACTTGGCCACCAGGGCAAAGCTGCGCCGATCGACCTGATCCTGAGGCAGCCACGCCTCGACCCACGTCGCTGTCTTGAGAGGTTCGATCCGCAGGTGCTGGTATGAGAGCGCGTGGAAGGAGACGAAAGTCGACGGCGCGCGCACGTCGTACCGATGGCTCTGCCACAACTGGACGTGATCCTTCTCCGAATCAGGGCAGTCCGGCTCGAAGAAGCGGTTCAGCGCCAGGACCAAGTCTCGGACGAGCGCCGCGGTCCCTCCACCGCCCGACCGCAGCGTCTCCTGAAACTCCTGTTCGTCGGTCGGAACGAGTCTGAGGAGGTCTATGCCGTCCCTATGCTCAAAGAAAAACCGCCGCTTGATTGCCCGATACGCTGAATTGCGCTCGAGCTCATTGAGGGTCATCGGCCCCGGTGGTGCCTTGCCCAGCCAGTCGCGGGCGTCGGTGTCCCCCAGCCAAAGTCGGTCGTCCCAGTCCGGGTGCGTCACCTCGGCGGGATCGAAGACCGCGCGAACTGCGTCAAATAGTCGGCCTACGCCGCCGTCGAAAGCGAGGTTGGAATAGGCGAACCCCAACATGTCCTGGCCAGCACGCACCCTGTCGGTAGCCGACTGGCCGCCTGTAATCAGGTATGCGATAAACCCGACGAGTTGGCGCATGGTGACGTGGCCGGTGCGGGTGGCAACGGCCTCCAACAGTGCGACCAGACGCTCGCGGACCTGCGGCTCACGCAGAGCGTCACGGTTGGTGATAGCGGGATCGGCAGGATTGAGGCCGGTGAAGAAGCTGTCTTGCGTGAGCCGATCGATGACGCGCTCGACGACGTTCGCCGAGAGCAGGTTGCGGAGGCTGAGATCGACGACGACGACGCTTTCATTCGCGTCGGCCGGGCGATGCTCCTCGATGAAGAAGCGAGCCGAGGTCACCTGGCGTACTGCCTCAGCGACCGGTGTGAAGCCGGCCTTGCTGGCGAGTCGTTGCAGTACGTACAGCGGCCATTCGTTAACAGCGAGCACGAACGGCTTGCCGTCATCTCGGCTCGCAGTCCATTGCTCTAGGATCTCGGCGTCGCTGCACGCATTGGCATCCGTGATAACGCGGGCGCCGAGCGCCTCCAACTTCGATCTCAGCCGCTCGATCAAGTGCGTCTTGCCGTCGCCGGGGTTACCGGTCACCACGATCTGGCGGCCCGCCTCGGCCTGAGCGACGACGTAGTCGTCGACGCCGAGATCGACGTGAATCGACTCTAGCTCCTCGACTGTAAGTCGGTCGGCGTAGCTGTTGGCGTTCCGATACAGCCGCTCAATGAAGGTGTGGTCGCCGGCATCAAGCGATTGCGCCGGGATGCGGACATCAACTCCGGTGCCCACGCGACCTGCGCGCCGGGCGCCCGCCCCGCGGGCACCACCGTTAGCCGAGCCTGAACTCAGCCGTTCGGTTTCCAAACTGAGCCGGAAGGTCTCGAACTCCTCAGCCCGCACTCCCTCCAGCACATCGGGCCGTGTGACGCGGCCGGCGAGCCAGCGGTTGCGCCAGTAATCGATTAGGACGGCCGTCCCCTCAACCCCGGGCGGCAGCAGGTAACGCGGACGGGCGCTCATCCGCAGCACGACATCATCTGTGTTGGCGCAGAGTGGCACGCCATAGATGATCCGCCGCGAGTGGTGGCGTAGGAAGCTGTTGGCATCTAGCCCAAGCGCTTCCAACCCCGTCCGGATCAGCCGCAGCTTGGGACTGGTGCCCTCCCCGAAGAGGTTGTTCACCTCGCGGCGGTTGGAGATCGAATGGCGCGCCACGGAGTTGAGCGCATGAACGGTGTCAGGCGCGAACTGAACCGTGCCGAAGCTCTCGGTGCGTGCCACTTTCCGATAGGCAAGCGCGCCCTTGTCGGTCTCGACCTTAAGCCGGTTGTACTGGCTGGAACCATACGCCTCGTACAGGCTCGAGGTCGTCAGCAACGCGAGTTTGGCTGGACGGCGGATTGGGCGCCCTGCCATCGCCGAGGCAATGATGCTGACCCGGTCGCCGTAGCGCTGTTCTACATCGGTCACGACCTGCCGGCTTAGCATCAGCAGGGCAACCAACTTGCCCCCCAGGATGCCGCGATAGGGTGGAACCGCGCCACACGTGATCAGTTCCATCACGTTCGAGGCCAGCGCCTCCTGCTTGATCCGCCGAAGGGCTGTCTCGATCGCCCGGCGCCCCTCGGCGTCGACCAGTGCGCGTCGAAGGTCTCCGCCCCTGTCTGTGAAGCCGAGGTCTGTCAGCGTGGTCAGCGCGCGGTGCAAATCGGCAAGCGCCCCGGCCCGCTTTCGGCGATACAGCGCGGTGCGCGCGACGCGCTCCCAGTCGATCGAGTCGACGTCCCCGTGGTCAGCGGCGTTGTGCGCCTCGCGTATCAGCAGGTAGTCGCCATCGCGCTCCTCGCCAGCAGCGTCCAGTTTCGCGATGCGGTCCGCCGCGCTGCGACGCTCGATCTCCTCCAGTTTCGTGACCGTAGTCAGCGTTTGCGACGAGTTTGCCGGCAGCCCGAAGTCATCGCTGTACGTCGCCGCAATCGCGTCGCGCAGAACCCACACGAGGTGCGCCGCGACGTCGCGGCGCTTGCGCTCCGTAAGATCAGATAGCTTCCGCTCCAAGCCGCTCGCCGACCAGCCGAAATGGTCATCGCGCTTAGCCATTCCGAGCACTGGGTTGCCGAGCGCGGCGATGCCGATCAGCGGACGCTCCCGCAAGGCCGCGTCGCGGACCAGGTAGAAGAGGTTGCGCCCTGGAGTGCTCTGGTAGGGAATCGACCAGAAATGTCGCGCGTAACGCCAGACATCCTGGAGGAGCAGGCCGGTCGCCTCATCCCGGGTGCCCTGCTCGATCAGCTGTAGCTCGGGCTGCACCGCGGCAACTCCCTCAGCAGTCAGCCGCGCGGCCAGTTCGGCGCCGCTCGTGAACAGCTGACCGATGCCGCGACGCTCCATGGTCGCGATGAACTCGGATGTCGGCGGTTCACGCAGTTGGGCCTCGCGCGCGAAAGCAAACGAACGACGAATCGACTCCTTGGCCGTCTCGGGGTTATCGAGCCTCACTGCGGCGCGTCCGGGAGCGTCGAGGATGACGCCTTCATCGTCTTCGCGGATCGTCCAGCCCTGGCTGACTAGGTCCCGCAGCACCCGGAGAGTGGCGCCATATCGGACGGTCGGCGTGAGGTCCATGCCGGTCAGACCGAATGTCTGGAGAGCGCGCTGACGCTCATCGAGCTTCTCAATCGCCGAATCAAGGACCGTCCGCGCCTCGGCATTCCGCAACGCAGTTAGTTCTGTGATGAGCGATTTCAGATCCTGCTGGTACCCAAGAGGCAGCCGCGGGCGGAAGCGGCGGTACTGGGGGCTGGCCGCTATAGAGATCCTGCGCTCATCAACGGTGGCCGTTGCCATGCTCACTCCGCGGCCCTGCCCGTTTCGTCCCTCGTTCGTCGAATGCTACGCGGGTCACCGTGCCGGGCCAAGCCTCGTCGGGCTGGGGCTGCCCGCTCGGTCGCCCGCGGACGAGAGGATGAAGGGTGCCTGCGGTTCGTGATCCCCGTATCGGGGTGCAGACTTCGAACGGAGGAACGAGGGAGACACGGCGGTCCCGCGAGCGGTCCGCGGGGTGTGAGTTTGCTCCCTGTACTTCTTCGCACGCATGACTGCGCTCCCTCCAGTCATGACGAGAGGGAGCCCCGGTCGGGGCTCCCTCTCGTGGAGATCGAAGCTGCGGTCGCGTCAGAACAGACGGAGCTGCTCCGGTTGGCGGACCGCCCGATCCGGGTCGGCATCCTCGTCGCCAGGGCCGAACTGAGGAGACGCACCGTTCGCGCTTCCCGCCGCCGGTGTCGCCCCGGTCCCGCCTGCCAGGCGCGACGGCGTGCCCGCAGCGATCACGAGCGCCTCTCGCGACACTTTAACGAGGGACGGTGTGGATCCCGCCTCTTCGGGGGCGAACTCGTCCGGCCGCAGCGCCGCCTCGGCATCAGCCGCCGACTGCCGGGCGCCGGCGAACAGCGCCTCGAGCGACTCCTCGCTCACCTCGCTGCCCTCGCTGAGGGAGCGGGCGAGGGCGAGCGTGAGGTCGTCGCCCGCGCCCACGTGCGCGGCGAGGCCGTCGGATGCGAGGTCGCCCTCGACCGCCAGCGACGCCTGGAGCTTCTGCGCCACGAGAGCGAGCGCCTGCGCCTGGAGCGTGGCGCGGTAGGCGAAGTAGACCACGCGCACCGGGTGCCGCTGGCCGATGCGCCACGAGCGCCGGCTCGCCTGGCGCATCGTGTAGACGCTGTACTCGACCTCCATCCAGCAGATGGTCTCGAACCAGAGATCGAGCCCCGTCTGGACGAGCTTCGGGTGAACCACCAGCACCTCGATGCCCTCGCTGAGGCGCCGGTTCACCCACTCCTCGCGCCGCTCCGGCGGCACGGTGTCCGCCTTCAGCGTGGCGACGCGCAACCCCGCGTCGCCCAGCACCCGCTCGAGGCGAGGCGTGATGTCGCGGCTCTGCGTGTGGGTCACGTAGACCAGCAGGCGACGGCCCTGCCGCCGCTCCTCGATGGCGAGCTCGACGAGCTCCCGTTCTTTCGGGTAGAGCCGGTCGTCAGAGAGCGGGGGCGCCGAAGCGATCACCTCGCCGCTCTCCGCGTCGACCACCGTCTCGCCCCGCGTGCAGGCGTCCGGGTACGCGAGCAGCGCCTGCAAGTAGGCGGCGAGCAGCCGCCGCGAGCCCGACGCGAGCGCCTTCAAGACCGCCGCGCGCAGCGCATCGGCGAGCTGACGGTACGCCGAGGCCTGCGACGGCCCCTCGCCGCCGTCTCCTCGGTCCATCGCGATCAGGCGGACCTCCTCGCGGTATTCGGGGAGATCTGACGCGACATCGGCGAGCCGCAGGAAGACGGTGTTGTCGATCAGGTGGAAGAGCACCGCCGGCGACACGCCCGGCTTCTCCACCGTGCGCGTGCGGTAGCCGCGCCGGCGGCTAGTGCGCCCATCCTCGTAGGCGTCGTCGTCGCCGCGACGCGTGATGCGCTCGACGATCCCATAGCGGGAGACCCAGCGTGCCTCCTCCCCGTGCCCGAACTCCTCGCGCACTGCGGGCGAGAAGCGCCAGAGCAGGTGGAAGAGTGTCGAGGCGTAGCCGCCCATCAGCGTCCCGGTGAGGGTGAGCGTGCGCCCGCAGGCTTCGGCGAGGCTCCCCGCCGCAATACCCTGGGCGGAGCCGCGCGCCTTGTATTCGTGCTGCTCATCGATCAGGAGCAGCTCGAAGGCACCGGGCATCCGTTTCGCGATGTAGTCGGCGAGCGGCGACCGCCGCGGGCCAGTGCGGTCGGCCTGCCAGAGCGGCGAGCCGCACCGGTCACACGCGTGCTTCTTCCGGGCCAGCGCTTCGAGCTCGAGCGGGAGGCCCTCGCGGTCGAACAGCGGCGCGTAGCAGGCCGGGCAGCAGAGCCGCCGCAGCGGCTCGCCGTCCTCGCCGTGCGCCAGTCGCCCCTCCACCGCGACCGGCCGCGAGACCACCGCCGGTTGCCAGCGGTAGGAGAGCTTCGCCCGCTCCCGCGACAGGATCGCGAACAGCGGCCGCTGTCCGCCGGCGGGCAGACGCTCGAGGTCCGAGAGCGTCGTCACGATCGACGCCGAGGCGAACGGCACCGTCGCCTCGATCTCGCGCTTCCACTTCTGCACAAGGTGGGGCGGCACCAGGACCAGCACCCGGCGGAACCCCGCCAGGTACGCCGCAGCGGCCGCGATGGTCGTCTTGCCGGTCCCCATCTCGCCGACGAGGTTGGTGCCGCGGTGGCGCTGCAAGGAGAGCGCCAGCGCGCGAATCGCGTCGCCCTGGGCGCCGAGCGGACGCCGCCGCAGGCGGGTGAGGTCGAAGCCCCACTCGTCGCGGTTGCGGGCGGTGTACAAGGGCGGGTAGGCCGCGAGGACCGCCCGCGTGATCGCCTCGGACTGCTCCGAGACGAACTCGGCGAGGGAGGTCAAGCCGCCGCGTCCTCCACGGTGGCGGCACTCCCGCCCTCGATCACCTCGAAGCTCCCGGTCCTCAGGTCGAGCGTGACGACCGAGGTGCGGAGCACCTCTCGTTCCACCTCGACCTCCGGGTCGGGCGAGTAGACGGGGACGGAGACCTTGTAGGTCCGCCCCTTCACTAGCAGCCGTCGGTCGCCCGAACGCAGCTGGATGTTGTCCAGGAAGCCGGCGGCGATCAGCACCGCCAAGTGGCCGCGCCGCAGCGGCATCAGCGGCCGCACGGGGCGCTCCAGCGGCGGCCATAGCCGCTCGCCCAGTGTGGTGTCGGCCCACAGGCCAGCCCGGCGGGCCTCCTTCGCCGCCTCGGCGGGGTCGAAGAAGAGCGAGGTGAACAGTACCTCGCCCGCGGGGAGCTCCGGCAGCAGGTAATCGCGTCCCCCGCCCGCCACGGGCAACTCGGGGAGCGGCTCCACCGCCCAGCGCTCGACGGCGCTCCTCAGGTCGGCGTCGGCGATGGGCTCCGCCCGCTTCACGCCGAGCAGCACGACCTGCTGGAAGGCCTCGTACTCGCGGTCGGGGAAGCGGTAGCAGGCGAGGTCGCGGTAGTGGCCCGCGAGGTAGCGCGCCGAGACCGCGAGCCGTCGCCGCGGGACGATGAACACGAGCAGTCCGCCGGAGCAGAGCGCGCGTGTCATCGTCGTGAGGAACGCGTGCTCGAGTCGCTTCGCCTCCTCGTCGTAATCGTACGGCGGGTTCAACAGGAGGCAGGAGAACGCGCCGTTGGCCAGGCGCACGCCGAAGGCGCTCGCGTGGAGCGCGTGATCGAGGAGGCCGTGCGCCTCCGCGTAGCGGTCGTCGGCGATCTCGATGCCGTAGCTCTCGCCGCCGATCGCGTCCGCGAGCTGGCGCAGCGCCGCGCCGGTGCCGCAGCAGGGATCGAGCAGGCGCGTGACCTGACGCGAGCTGAGCTGCGCCCTGCGGATGAGCGCCGCGACGCGCGCCACGACTTCGGGCGGCGAGGGAAAGTACCCTGCGGTTCGGACGGATTCGGGTCTCGACAAATCAGACCTCTTTCTAGGGGCAGTCGTTTACGCGCCGACCGGATCGTTTGGCAACGGGAGCCGGTGTCCGCGGATGGCGCGGCCGAGCGCTTCTCGCACTTCGACCGCGTCAGGCATGCAGCGGTAGGCATGCACGCCGAGCGCGTCGAGCGCCCGGGCCTTACCCGACCGCAGGGCGCGTTCCCAGAGCCAGTCGCTCCATGCGGGGTGCAACGGGAGGTCGAGGCGCCGGTTGAGGAAGCGATAGTGGAGAAGAGGAGCCTCCTCCGCGGTGCGGCAGAGCAACACGAAGTCCTGCCGCTCCGCCGCGTAGAGCGCCGCGTCCGGGACGAGCAGCGCGTGATGCGCGCCGCTCGCCGAAAGGCGCGTGATGTGGAGTCTGCACTGCTGTCGGGCTGCGGTAGCCAGCCAGCGTGGCACGCCGCCCGAGAACTGGTCGGCGGCGAGATAGGACGTCTCCCCCTTCACGAGCCGGGCCCACAGCGCCCGGATCGAGTCGCGGTTCCCGAGCAGCGAGAGGAACCAGAGCTCGCTTTCGTCCGCCGCGTATGCATCGACCGTCGCGCCGAAGCCGCCCGCCCGGATGTGCATGGTCTTCAAGTCAGTCCTCTCTCCGAAAGCGAAGAGCCGCCTCAGTGGGCGGCTCTCCGTTCGAACTTGTTGAAACAACGGGACTTAGGGTTCTGGCGCCAGCTTTCCCCTCACCGCGTCACGCCAAACGGAGATCCTGTCGAGGACGGTTGGCTGGGGAGAGGAGCCCTGCGCGAGGGCGTACCAGCGGTGCGCGACCTCCGACGCATCGAGCGCGCGGATGGCCTCCTGCGCGTACTCGGCGTCGCGGCCTGGGTCCACGGCGGGGCCAAGCACCGACAAGAACTCCACCCCGGAGTTCAAGGCGCGGCGGTGCTCCTCATACAACCTCCCGCCGAGCGTGAGCACGGATTCGTCCTCGGGTGATGGGCTCGCGTCGTCGCCGTGGAGCGCTCGGAGGCGTTGCAGTGCCGCGGCGATGCTTGGGACATCGAGGCCC
This sequence comes from Dehalococcoidia bacterium, assembly GCA_041390625.1. Taxonomy (GTDB): domain Bacteria; phylum Chloroflexota; class Dehalococcoidia; order UBA2979; family UBA2979; genus RBC038. The sequence goes on from JAWKPM010000009.1 coordinate 109,235, forward strand.
TGTCGCTCGAACTCGGACGCCCAGTACTCTCGCCAGCAATCCAAGGCCAGCGCCGCGTACTCCAACTCGGCTGCCAGGGATTCCTCCCCCGCCGCGATGGCCTGCTGACACAGCGTGACTCGGAACAGCGCGAGCTCAGCGGGTGAGGTGCCGTCTTCTACTCGACGAGCGAGCACTGCAGAGTACTCACTCGGGCGAGCGAAGTACTCATGTATGCGCGCTCTAATCCGGGCGCTTACGAATTCAACGTTGAACGCCCACACCCTGGGTATGTCACTCGGCTTGATGAGCAGCGGCGCATCGTCGCCAGGGATCGGGGGTGGGGTGCTGTCCATGGCCGCAGCCACTCGCTGCGCCAAGTCGGTGCGCGCAGTGTCGTGGAATCCGACCGTGTACAGGTAATGCCGGAGCTTCCAATACGTGGCGAAGATCGCGCGCCAGTGGCTCTCGCTGAACGCATCAGGTGTATGCGGATCAGACGGGAAGCCTCGCGCATCGATGTGCTCGGCTTCGCGCCGCGCGCGTTCAGGGTCTGACGCCACCATGTGTACCACGCGGTGACGTAGGAACTTGAGCGCGAGCAGATCCTCGATGGCGTCGCGCTCTGGCGCGGCTCCAAACTCTTGGAATGCTCGGAATAGTGCCTCCACCCGGGAGGCGTGCGACTTTCCGCGGTCGAAGTAGACTTTCAGCAAGTCGCTGACGCGAGGGCTTGATGCCTGCCACGTCTCCATCAGCGCCTCGAGCGCTGAGACCACCGCCAAGGTCGCGAGCCGGCAGTAGGCGGCCCTGACCTCCGTCGATGACACGGGATCCGCAAGCGGGTGAGATGACAGCGCCCGGCGCCCTTCCCTCAGATAGAAGAGAATGGTTCGCTCATACGCGTCTTCGGTGCGCTCGACCTCGTCAAGACCAGTCATGCTGTCTCCGGTCGTTCAGCCCACATTTGGGCGAAGTCTATCGATGCTCCGGCAAAGCCGGGCGTCAGAAGCAGTGTCGTTCCTTGAGGCTGACGAAGCGCCCGCGCCCGATGACGATGTGATCGAGCAGCTCGATGCCGAGCAGCCCGCCGGCCTTCGCCGCGTCGGCTGTGAGCCGGATGTCGTCCGGGCTTGGCGACGGGTCGCCAGACGGATGTTGATGAGCGAGGACGATCGCCGGCGCGTTCGCGCGAACCGCCTCGCGGAAGAGTTCCGCGATCCGCGCGGGCGTCTGGTTCACGGTGCCCTGGTACAGCGTCACCGCGTCGAGCACGCGGTGGCGCGTGTCGAGCAGCAGCACGCGCAGCTGCTCGTGTTCGAGCTGCTGCATCTCCGGCGCGAGCAGCTCGTAGACGTCGCGCGGCCCGCCGATCACCGGAGCGGGCTCCGGTTCAGGCGCTTCCCCGTAGGGAGCGCCGAGTTCCTCCAACAGCCGGAGTTGGGCGCGGACGAGGCGGCGCAGCAGCATCGCGTCATCGCCGCTGAGCGGCGCACGCACCGCGCTCACGAGGCGATCCGCCCAGCCGAGCCGCGTGCGTCGAGGTCGTCGAGCTCGCGACAGCGAGGGCAGAAGCGCGCGTCGCCGCGGGGGACGTTCGGCTGGTGCCCGTAGGCGACGATGCGCCCGCAGAGCGTACGGGCGAGGTGAGCGGGCAAGTCATACCCGCGTGTGGAGATGACGTGCCGGTAGCGCGGCATCAGGCGGCCGCCGCGCCATCCGGCCGGTCGTTCGGCACCGGCGTCTCGAGCGCCAGCGCCGCGCCGAGGCGACGCCAGAGGATCGCCGAGTAGCGACGCGTATCGCCGCGGCTCATCAGCCCCGTGAACATCCACTCGCCGTCGATGCTGTCCAGGGTCGCGCGGCGAGGCCTGGAGTTGTTCGCCGGGTGCGGGTCCTTGCCGAGCGCCACACCCGCGTACTCGACGTCGAAGCCGTGCCGAGCCTCGTCGGGAGCGCAACGGTAGTGGACGATGCAGCCGTCGGGGTACTGCCAGACCAACTCGCGACGGTCCTTCGACGGTGCGTGGAGGCCGCTCCAGATCTCACGGCCCGCCCGGCAACTCGTGTTCCTCGCCGCGCAGATGACCGGGCCGTCCATCCCCGTGACCAGGCCCCAGCGCCCGCCGGGGTACGGCTCGTCGGCCCACTCGATCGTGAGCCGGTCGCGGTCCTGCTCGGGACATGGCCCGAAGCAGGAGCAGAGCTCGTCGCCCGCGGCGAGACACCGCGGGCAGCGCGCGCACACCAGGCAGAGCGGCGCGCGCGTGTCGATGCGCTGGACGGCGGCGGGGATGCGGTTGCCGTAGTGATCAAGCCCGCCCGCGTCCTTGCCGGCGCACCAGAGGCCGGTCGGCGATTCGTCCGGCTCCACATCTGGCGCGGCGAGCGGGGGAGCGTCGGCCGAGTCATCGTCCCCGTCCCAGTCGTTCGGCTCGATGTCTCCCTCGTCCTCGCGGACGAACCCGAAGAGCCGCCTGCCCTCGAGCGGGGCGCACCAGTAGTGCCAAGTGCGCCCGTCCGGGCCGCGCAGGCAGCCTTTGTGCGAGGTGGGCGGCTCGCTCGCGTAGTCCTCCGGGTCATGCTCCTCCCAGTGGTAGACGCGGTCGTGGAGCGTGCCGCCGTGCTCCGGGCAAGCCTCGGCGAAGCCGCCGACGATGCGGTGGTCCTTCGGTGCCAGCCGGTGGCACTCCGCGCTCGCGCAGTGCATGCGACCGGCGAGCAGCCGCGCCTGCTGCCAGGCGCCGCACTCCTCCTCGACCGCGAACGCCGGCGGCCTCGCGGCGAGCTGGTGCGAGCGCATGTGCGCCAAAATCCGGTCCGGGCTGGCCGTCCCGTACGAGCGCGGGCTGAACGGCTGCATCCAGCCGCAGGAGCAGCGCGCGACGAGCGACCGCCTGGTCTTGCCGCGCATGGTCTCGTCCTCATGCGCCGCCGTGATCGTCCAGCGGCCGTCGGGGTCGGCGAGCTTGAAACGGTAGGGCTCCACGTTCGCGGACGGAGCCTGCGCATCGAGCTCCTCGCTCGCGCGCGGTTCGTTCTCGGCCGCGCGGTCGCGCGACGGCTGCGCCATCGGAACCGTCACGAGGCCCGTCGTGCCGAACAGGTCGAGTTGCTGCGCTGTCATCGGCGTGCACAGCGCGTCTTCGTGGGCGTGCCGGACTCAAAGCTCATCTCGTGCTCCGTTCGTTTCGTGTTGTCCGTCGGAATCGGCAGCCGTGACCTCGTGATCGCGGCCGAGGATGCGATCGGTCGCGCGCTGGCCCTGCGCCGCGGCGACCACGGCGAGCCGGCGGTCGTCGCGCAGCGCCCTCAGCCACGACGCGATGTACGCCGCGGACTGCTCGACCCGCGAGGAGTCGATCCCGGCCTCCTGTCCGAGGAAGGCCGCTCCGAACTCCGCCACCAGCTCTTCGTGCGAGTAGCTCTCCGACCCAAAGCGGGCGGCTACCTGGTAGCCCTCGCGGTTGAGTCGGCTAGGGTGGCCGGTCGAGTGCGCCAGCTCGTGGAAGAGCGTCGCGTAGTAGCCATGCGTGTCCCGGAAGGACGCGCGCGGCGGCAGACGCACCTCGTCCCGCGATGGGAGGTAGTAGGCGCAGTCCGCGTCGAAATGGAGCGCCGGTCCGTTGGCGTAGCCGGCGACGATTGCCTCCGCTCGCTCCAACGGGTCAAAGGCCTCGACGCCGTCGGCCGGCGGCAGCTCGAGGCCGTCGCACTGCGCGACGTTGAAGACGGTGAAGAGCCGGAGCAACGGGTAGCGCTCCGCTGGCTCTCCGTCGGCCTGGTCCTCGCGTTCGACCCACTTCCAGAGCACGACCTGCGTGCCGTGCTCGCCGCGGCGGACGTGGCCGCCGCGCGATGCCGCCTGGCGGTAGGTCAGCCAGCGCGGGTCCTCGAAGCCCCGCTCCAGCGCGGTCAGCGCGAGCACCAGCAGGTTGATCCCGCGGTACGGCCGGCCCGAGAGGGCGTTGCGGTGGCCGCGCGCCCGCCAGGGCGCTCGCCACGGCACGGTGCCGCGCTCCAGCGCGGCGATGATGCGGTCGGTGATCGCCTGGTAGGCGTCGCGCCGGCCGCGCTGCGATTCACGCGGCACGCGGACCGTCACCGGCGTGCGGCGGCTCGGTGCGCTCATAAAGCGTGAGCCGGATCGCTCGTACGGTCGGGCGATCGGCGTCGACCGCCTGCACGAGGCAGGCGCTCCAGCCCGGGATCGGGCAGTAGGGCAGCGGGATCCAGGCGACGCGGTAACGCGCCGAGCGCGTCTCGACGACGCGCCCTGACCGGAAGGACACGACTCAGGCCGCCTTGGCCCCGTTGCGGCGGTCGAGTCCGCGCGAGAGCGCGGACACCGCGTTGACGAGCGACCGCCCCTCGAGCTCATCGAGCGGACGGCCGAAGCGCTGTGCGACCCACTCGCGTGTGCGTGTCTCGTCGGATCCGGCGCTGGCCGCGATCTCCAGCACCTGGCGGCGCAGCTCCTCCGGGTCGCCGGGCGTCTCCTCGACGCTGGCAAGCGAGAGCCCGAATTGGGAGCCGAAATGGCGAAGCGCTCGCTTGAGGGCATCGGTCACTGCCGCCTTGCAGGCGGTCGCGTGACCCTCGGCGGTGTGCTCCGTGACGGTCGCGGCACCGACGTCGCTGTGCGTGAGGCAGCCGTCGACGGTGACCCGTACGGTCGCCGTGTAGAGGCCGGCGGGCGTGCCGCGCGCTCGGCCGTTCGCGGGGATCGGACGGTAGGCGACCTCGCCCACCAGCTCTGCACCCCAGCGGTCGTGCCCGAAGATCGCGTTCGCCTGTTCGATCACCCGCCAACCTTCGAGGTAGCGGAGCACCTCCCCGTCCTCGGTCGTGCGTTCCGACACCATTTCCGTGTCGAGTGGCTGCCGCAGCCGCTGCAGCGCGGCGCGGCTCAGGCGGCGCGGCCGCGGCGGGCGCGCCCCGGTTGGCGCTGCCATGGCTCCTCCCTTCGTGTGCGTGCCTCGTAGAGCGAGCGGAGGAATGCGTCGCGACCATCGCGGCGGCATCCCAGCTCGCTGAGGTCGTGCATGCCCTTTGGAAGCGGCACGACGACCGCCCGCGCTCCGAGGTCGGAGACCAGGCGCGAGGTGGCGCGACGGCCAGGGCCGTCGGCGTCGAGCGCGAGGTAGACGCGCCGGAAGGTCCGCAGCGCTTCGAGCGCTTCGCGCGAGACGTGCGTGCCGAGCAGGGCTACGGTCCGTAGGCCCCAGCCGCAGGCGGTGAGCCAGTCGAATGGACCCTCGGTCACGACGATCGCCCGAGCATCGATCGTTCGCGCGAGACCGAGCAGCGGCGACGGACGCCGCAGGTTGAGATAGCGGGGTGCCTGGTCGTTGAGCGATCGCGCGGTGAGCCACGTGGCTCGCCCCTCGGCGTCGAGGTCCGGCACGACGATCCGACCCGCGAGCGTGTCGCGACCGCCGCCCGTGAGCAGGCCCAGCCGGTGCGCCGTGTCGAGGCTCAGCTTCCGGTCGCGGAGGTGCCGAGCGAGCCCGCCGTCGGCGTACCCGAGACGTAGCCGTGTTGCGGTGTCCGCGTCGATCCCGCGCTTCGCGAGGTACGAGCGAGCCCTGCGGCTGCGCTCGCACTGCTCGCGGTAGAGGGAAGCGGCGGCCTCGATGACCGCCACCTCCTCGCCGTCAGGCTGGCGGACCGACCGCGGCGACGGGAACCGCACGACGTTGGCCGGCAGCGAACGCGCGTGGCCGTTGCCCGCCAGCAGGGCCGCCGTCTCCTTGAAGGCCGTGCCGTCCAGCCGGCCGATGAAGTCGATCACATCGCCGCCCGCGTCGCAGCCAAAGCAGAAGTAACTCTGCGTCTGCGGGTACACCACGAGGCTCGGATCGCGGTCCTCGTGAAACGGGCAGCGCCCGACCAGGCGGCGGCCTGAGCGCCGGAGCTCTATCCCGGCGCTCAGCACCGCCTCCGTGATCGGGTGGGCCACCCGGATCGCCTCGACGTCGAACAGCTCAGCCGCTCCTGCGGAGCTCGAGCAGGCGCTGCCAGAAGCAGGCCTCCTCGAGCATGAGCTGCTCGTCGGCGTCGAAGCCGGCGGGCAGGTGCCGCTGTAGCAGCGCGCCCGGCGGGTCGCCGGTCTCCCAGTAGCGGAGGTCGAGCTCCGCCTCACCGATGCACTCGCCCAGCCAGGCGAGCAGTGCGTCGACCGCGGGTCGCACTACGCTGCGTTTCTCCTCGGACCAGCCGAGGTACTCCGTGTGGCTCCGCTCCCAGACGGCGCGGACCGCCTGCTGGAAGCGACTCTCTTTCTGCACGTTCCGCTCTCCTTCCTCGAAAAGGCACGCACGATCCCCTCCACCCGGCATGCGGGCACGACGAACTCGGGGCCGCCCGCAGGCGGCCCCGAAAGGAAGGTGGTGCTAGTGGTGGACGGGGATCAGGAGAGCGGGCGGGCGCCTCGCAGCGCCTGCGGAGCGAAGCGGCGACCGCGCTCCCAGCGGCGCAGCCCGAGCGCGGAGACGACCTCCCAGCAGCCGTCCTCAGTAGGGATCAGCACGGCGCCCCGGCCGAAGCCGGCGCGGTAGTGGATCGCGGCAAGCAGCCCAATGCGGCGGCAGGCGGCGAGCCAGCACCCGTAGAGGTGGCGCGCCAGCTCCTCCGGCAGCCCCTCCAGCTCGACCGGCTCGATCAGGTCGATCGCCTGGACCGGCTCTCGGCGGTGGAGACGCCGCGCCTCGCGCAGCGCCGCCTCTGCCGTTCGGGCCTTGACGGCCTGTTCGCGCCGCCGTAGCGTTTCGAACGTACGACTGAGGTCCGGCACGCTGCTGATCTTCTTTTCCAGGGAAACCAGCAGTCGCCGGGCCTCTTCATGTCTGCCGCCGTCCAGGTGTCTCCCGGCCAGCGCCAGCATCTCCCGTACCTCCATCTCCTGCTCCTTCGACTCCTCCTCGGCGAGCAGCCGGGCGATGTCCTCGCGCTCCGCGAGGGCCACGGCCTCCCGCTCCAGCACCGAGGCGTGCGCCTCGGCCTGTGTCGCGAGGCGGCCGGCCGTCGCAGCGACGCTCTCGGCTTGACTGCGAGCGGAACCCTCGAACGCGGTCTCCGCGAGCGCACTCGCGCGTTGCGACGCTTCGCCCATCTCCGACGCGATCCGCCGTACGCGCAGCGCCTCATCGCTGACCCGCCGCCAGCGGGCAAGGCCCTGCTCCGCCTCCCGGCGGCGCTCGCCGTCGCTCGCCAGCAGCTCCTGCAACTCGTCGAGCGCCTGCCGCGCCGTCGCGGCCAGCGACTCGAGTTCCTCCGGTCCAGTCCCCCGGATCACGGGCACGAGCGCCCGCTCCTCCGGCACCGGCCCGTCGTCGTCCGCGAACAGGTCGCGGACCCGTGCCAGCTCACTCAGGCTGGTGAGCACCAATCCCTGCGTCATCGGTCCTTCTACCTTTCCGCTGCGACGGCGAAGGCGCCGTCGTTGTAGCTCTCGAATGCCTCCGGAGGCGGCACGTCCTCTTCGAAGGGCGGCGGCTCCTGGCTCCTCCGGATCGGGACGACCGCAGCCGCCGGCCGGGCTCGCGCCGGCTCCAGCGGCACGCTCAACCGCAGCGTCCCCAGCTCGTCGCCGACGACGCGCTGGAGCTGCTGACGCAGCGTCGCGATCACCTCCTCATCGCTCACCTGGTGGCCGTCGACCGACAGCGCGAGGAACAGCACGTGCCGCGTGCGGCCCGCGCCGTCCTCGAACACCTGCAACAGCGCCGCCAACGGACGCTCCTCCTCAACGACCGTGCGCTGCACGACGACGAGCAGGTGCGCGGGCGGTGTCACCCCGAGCGCCGCGAAGTGCGACCGGGTCACGCGCGCGACCGTTCCGCGCAACCGCCGGCCGCGCTGCCCGTTCACGTCCGCCGCGACCGCCGGCCGCCACGGCCGCACGCGAGCAGCCACCGCGCGGCGAACCGCTGAGAGCTGCCTGCGGCACCAGGTCCATGCGCTCGCAAACGGCGACGCGATCCGCGACGCCACACGACGGCCTCGTCTCCTCTTTCTGCTGGCCATCCGACTCTCCCTTCCTGTCTGCTTGGTCCCCGACTCACCCGAGCGGGGCGACCTTCAGTGCGATCACCGCGAACGACATCGCCAGGCACACCACCGCGGCGAGCCGCACTGCCGGCGCCTGGCGTCGATCGCGTTTCCACCTGCCGTTGAACCGGTCCAAGTCCGTCTCCCTTCTGGCACAGAGAAGCCCCGTGGCATGAGGGCCGTGCGGGGCTGCTCCGCCGGCGACCACGACTGCATGAACCCGCGCGCGATGCCGTAGCTCGCACTCAGGAGTGCTCAGGTCCTGGTCTCCGCTTCATCTGTCCGTGGCGAACCCGCCTGTGCTGGTCCGCGTCTGCGTCTTCCTGCTCTGTCGTCCTCCTCTTCCGGTCGAACGTCGCCGTCCGATGTCTTGCTTCCGTTCGTCTCGCTGCTGGTGCACCTCCTCTTCTGCCTCGTCGTTCTGGATTGACCTGTTCGCTCGGTTCGACGCCTGGTGCGGAGAGCGCCGCTCGTTTCCTCGATGAGGGTGATCCGTCTCGGTGTCTCGGATGAGCGGTCCGTGTCGGTTTCTCTGCTCCTTGGAGTGGCGGTACCGACGAAACGCACTGCTTACGGGCGGGAGGCTACGCCGGCCCGTTCACACAGCGTTCCCGCTGCGTTCACTGGGAGTTCCAAACGTTCCAAAATCGTTCCAACTTCCCGGCCGGCCCGCCGGTCGCGGGACAGCCGCGAACCCCACCGCAGCACCCCTCGGCAACCTGGGAGCCCGGCTTGAGGAACGATTGGAACGATTTAGGAACGAAAATGAACGCGGATATTTGGTATCTGGTCTGCCTGAACGGGCTTGCACGGGAGGCCTTGCTCGCCGCGAGCCAGCCCATCACGCCGCGCCCCGCAGCCGTTCGAAGCCAGCTCGCGCTGGCCGTTCCTCGATGGAGCGATCGTGTCGTCAGCTGCTCATGACGCAGCGGAGCAGGTTGGCGTGTTGGAGAGCCGCCGACGTCCGCCGGGGATCAATGGGCGAGCCTCGTCGTGGATCGCGTCGCTGTCGGGGGTGTGCGACCTCCAACGTCCTCGCGCCCGATCGCTCTAGCTCCCTCCAGCGACGAATGAAAGCGTTGTGCGTCTGCGCAGCACGAGGCCGACGCGCATCAGCCCCCACCGCCAGTCCGAGGCCAGCGCAGGTCGAGGACGAAACAGCCCCAGTCCGGTCCGGCCGTCGCGACGATCGCCCACCGGCCCTCACGCGGTAGGACGAACGACGAAATCCACGAGGCGTCGCCTCGTTCGCTCGTCTCGGGGTTGATCCCGTAGACCGCGTACGGGTAGTGCACGTAAGTGTGGCGGGGATCGTCGAGGAGCGTCGCCCGGATAGCGAGGATCCGGTCCATGCGGCGCACGTCCTCCGGCTGGTGCAGCGGTGTGAACGCGGTCTTCATTCCGGGGACATCTGGTCGCCATTGTGACTCATACTCGAGGCCATAGAACACGAACTCGCCCGACCGGCGCGGGTACGTCCCGTCAACGCAGCGTCGCTCATCGAAGCCGGCGATCGGTGTGGGAGGGGTTGGCGTAGAGTACGGGAGCGGCTGTGTGAAGAACGCCGACGGCAACTCATCCGGTGGCGGCGCGGCGGGATAGAGCGCGCCTGCAGCCTCGATCTCCTCGATGCTCGCGCCGTGCCTTGCCCAGCTCAACGGCGCCGGGGCGTCGACCACGAAGCAGCCCCACTGCGGACCGGCGGTCACCGCGACGAGCCAGCGACCCTCGAGCGGCAGCGTGACCGGCACGACGTAGCGCACGTGCTGTGCAGAAGCGGCCGGCGAGCCCCCGTCCACCTCGATGACATGAGTCGCCGCCTCGCCGGCCAGGTAGGTCGCTCGTAGCAGTAGCGGGTGCCGAAGTCCTCGCCCGTGCAGCGCCTCGCCGTTCACGGGCATCAGTTGCCACTCGAAGCGCGTGTTCCAGCGAGACGTATCGAGCACCCAGTCGTTCGAGCGGGCGATGCGTACCTCGTCGAACTCACGCCCGACCTCGACGCAGTGCGGCTCGGCCGAGCCCGGGACCCCCTCGAACGACCGCGGCAGACCGCCGGTGTAGGCATGGTTTCCGAGCCAGCGCGGTCCTTCGGCCTCAGCGGCCTCGATGCTCGGCGGCGGGATACGCGTGATCTCGAGTTGGCCACCGCCACCTTCGATCTCGAAGTAGGGCGTCACCTCGTACAACTCCTCGAGCGAAGGCTGCGGCGCGGGCGTCCACTCGGGATGAGGAGTGATCTCGACGGTTGGCGCGACGGGCGAGGTCGACGTTGGCGCCGCGGCGGCCTCGACGGTCGCAGTCGACGTCGAGTTATCGCCACCGGCACTGCACGCAGCCAGCAGCAGCGCGAGGAGGACAGTTGGGGACACCCGTCTCATGGCTCCGACTCTAAGCAGCCAGGCCAACGCAAGCACTACCCGACACAGAGGCTCTAGATCGGCGTGGCGCATCACAAGCCTTGGACCGAGCCACGATGGTGAGCACGATGAAAGCCACAAACCCGACGAGGTGGACCAGCGCCTCCTTCTGAGGCGTCACGCGCCGCACCTTCCGCGAATTCACTCAGGCTCCCGACGCGAACGACCGGTGACGCCAATGATGCCCCCCGGAACAGGCGCCGCGGAGTACGCCACCTTGGCAAGCGCTATGGCTGTCCACCGCGCGATGAGCGTTGGGGTACAGGCCCCCCAATAGTGGGTGAACCACGAGCCTTGCGGCTGCCTACACCGAGGATCGCCTTGCCAGTAGGGGCGCAACAAGCGCGCGCATCGCCTCCGATGGCTCAACAGCTAGCGCCTGGCGCATGCGCTGACGGAAGTCGAGGTAAGAGCGGGCCGCCTGCGCCTGGTTCCCCTCGGACATCTGCAGCTCGATCAGCACGCGAGCCGCGCTCTCGCGAAGCGGGTCGACGCGCAACGCCTCGTAGGCTGTGGTGAGCGCAGGGATCACGCTGCCGGCACTCGCGAGCTGCCGCGCGTACGCCTCGAGCGCGTGCAGGAAGAGATCTTGGAGGCGAGCTCGCTCGAAGATCACCCAGTCGTCCTCCCAGCCGGGCAGAAGCTCGAGCACCAGACTGTCGAGGTCGATGGGTTCCCGTGGCGGTTCAGAACTCGCCGCCACTCGCACTGCCAGGCTCTCCAGTTCCCACGCGTCCACGCTCACGCCGGGTGCGATGGTCAGGGTGGTCGCGTCTGCGGCCAGCACGGGCGGACCGGTCGCGCGCAAGCGGGCGAGCGTGGCGCGCAGGCTGCCGGTCGCGCTCGCGGTGTCGAGGTGCGGCGTGAGCAGCGTCGCCGCGCGCGCACGGCTGATGCCGCGGCGGTAGAGGGCTACGAGCGCTACCAGGCGGCGCGCCCCTCTCGGGATGTCGCGAGTGACGCCGTCCTCGCTGACGGAGAAGGCACCAAGCAGCGAGACGCGGAGGGCCGATGCGCGGCTTCGCGTTGTGCGGGCGTTGCGGACCCGCTGGGGCGCCCCCTCGGCCGGGGCATCCACGCGCACGGCACTCCCCCGCCTGGGCCGCGCCCGCCGCTGGGAGGAGGGCCATCGCGGCCGTTGTCGTGAGTCATAACACGTAGCGCTGTCGCGCCGCCACTCACGGGATTCTCAGCGGCGAGCGTTGCAGCCAGCGCTGAAACCCGTTGCAGATCGCGAAACAAATCCGAGCCCTGCGCCGAACCTGTTTCGCCCACTCTCGCGCACACGCCAGCCCGTGGCGAATGCGGTGACGCACCGCCCGCAGCCGGTGATCGCGCCGATCTGTTTCGCCGGTTGCAACGCCCGCTTCGTAGCGTGCGCGCCATGTCGCAGCGCTCGCGTTCCCTGGTCGACTGGCTGCTGTTGCGAGCGTGGGTCGAGCCGGACCACGAGCAGCCGCTGCGTGTGGTCGTGAAGCACCCGGACGACCCGTCGGGCGCGCCCGCGCCCGAGGAAGCGTTCGCCGATGCGGACGGCGCCGCCTCCTTCGTGCGTGGCTGGCTGCAAAACCTCCTGCATCGCTGGGAGGCCGGGGAGCGGTCCACACCGGAGCGGCGCTGGGGACCGGACGACGGCGACGACGTAACGGGCGACGAAGCGGAGGGCTAAGGCAGATGGCGGCGGGAACCTCCCGAGGCAGACTGCGCCCGATCGCGCTCCCTCGCGTGGACGTTCGCCTGCTGGCGGGCCTGCTGCTGGTGGCCGTCGCCGTGGCCGGCGGCATCACGCTCTGGCGGCAGGCGCAGATCACCGCGCCTGTCGTCGTCGCCGTCCGCGACATCCCGGCCGGCCAAGTGATCGAGAGCGGCGATCTCGGGCTTGCCGACGCGCGCCTCGAGGGTCCACTCGCCTCGCTGGCCTTCGGCGAAGCGGAGCTGGCGTCGATCGTGGGCCGCACCGCGACCGCGCCGATTCATGCTGGCGCACTCGTGCTCCGCGCCGATCTGGGCAGCGGCCCGGTGATCGGGCCGAACGACGTAGCGGTCACGGTTCCCGTGAAGGCCGACGCCGTATACGCCCGGCTGCGACGCGGGGACGAGGTCGCCGTGATGGCGACGAGCGACAAGGGGAAGCCGCAGAGCCTGACGGTCGCGCTGCTGGAGCGCGCCACAGTCTACGACGTCGCGATCGAGTCCTCTCGCGTCTCGTTGGGCGGCGGCAGCGACGAGCAGGACGGCCGCCTCACCAACGTCACGCTGCTGATCCCGCGCTCCGAGGCGGAGCGGGTCGCGCACGCGGTGGTGAACGCGGAGCTCACGCTGCTCTTGCTCGCGCCCGCGCAGTCCGGCGGGAGCCAGCCGTGACCGCTCCCGGCGACTCCGCGGTGCGAGTGCTGCTGGCGGTCGGCGACCGCGACCTTGAGCGCCGGCTGACCCGTGAGCTCGCCACCGCGGGCATTGCCATCGCCGCACGCTGTCTGGACGGACCGAGCCTGCTCGAGCGCGCCGCGGGGGCTGGCGTCGATGTCGTGCTGGCCTCCGCGGACCTGCACCGGCTCACCAACTCGACGCTGGCGGCGCTGCGCGAGCGGCGGCTGCCGGTCGTGCTGCTGGCGGCCGATGCCGACGACGCGGAGCGGCTCGCGGCGCTGGCGCGCGTGCTGCCCGCGTCGTCCAGCGGCGCGATCATCGCGGCCGCGCTCCGGCAGGCGGAGTCTCGCGGCGCCCACTTCGCAGGCCTAGAGGACGACCGGGCGTCGAGCGCGAGCGAGCAGGAGCACGAACGCGACGGCCGCGTGATCGTCGTCGCCAGCGGCAAGGGTGCGCCTGGCAAGACCACGGTCGCGATCGCGCTGGCCTCGCTGCTCGCTGCCGACGGGTCACACGTGACCCTGCTCGACGCGGACCTGCGGGGCGGCAACGTCGCGCCCTACCTGGACCTCGATCCGCGGCGCGGGCTGGTGGGCCTCACGGCCTCGGGTGGGCGGCTCGGCGACGAGCTGCAGCGCGGCCCCGGGTTCATGGTGCTGGCGGGGGTGGAGCGTCCCGAACTCGCAGCGGGTTTGCGCGAGGAGACGCTGAGCGCGCTCGTGGCGGCCCTGCGCGAGCGGTGCGACGCGGTGGTTGTGGATCTCGGCGTGCCGGCGGAGCCGGCGCTGCTGCGCGCGGCGGACGAGGTGCTGCTGGTCACCGGCGCCGACCTCGTCTCCGTGTGGAACGCGCGCATTGCGCTGCGGGCGATCCGCGAGCACATCGGCGGCGACGCGCTGTCGGCCGTCGTCAACCGCCGCGAGGGGCGCGAGCACTACGACCGTGAGGAGATCGAGCGGGCGCTGGGCATGCCGGTTCTGGGCGTCGTGCGCGAGGACCGCAAGGCGGCGCGCCGGGCGATCGCGAAGCAGATTCCGCTGTGCGAGGCCGGCGGCAGGGCCGCGCGCGACCTGCGGAGCCTCGCCGCGGAGCTCGGGCCGGCGAAGCGCGCCGCGCACGTCGCGCTGCCGTCCGCCGAGCGGGCGCTGGCGGGGGAACGCTGACGGTGGCCGGCGCGATCACACTCGACGAGCGCGAACGCGCGATCCGCGCCGAGGTGCAGGCGGAGCTGCGGCGCCTGCTCGACGTCGAGGCGCTGCTCGCTCCGGGACCGGGGGAGTTCGAGGAAGCGCGACGCCTGGTCTCGGAGCGCATCACCGCGGCCAACCGCCGCGCGGCGACGCTCGGCGAGCCGCCGCTCGGGGAACCCGAGGCGCTCGCGCGCCGCATCCTCGACGAGCTGCTGGGCCTGGGCCCGCTGCAGCCACTGCTCGACGACCCCGCGGTCGAGGAGATCATCGTCAACGGTCCGCAGCGCGTCTTCGCGATCGCCGGCGGGCGCAAGCGGCTGACCGACGTCCTCTTCGAGGACGACGACCAGCTCCTCCAGCTGGTGCGGCGCGCGATCGGCCCGCTCGGCCGCCGCCTCGACGAGACCAGTCCGATGGTCGACGCACGGCTCGCCGACGGCTCGCGCCTGAACGCCGTGATCCCGCCGCTCACCTCCGGTTCGACCCACGTCACGATCCGCAAGTTCCTGCTGCGGGCGCGCACGCTCGACGACCTGGTCGCCCTCGAGACGCTCACCCCGGAGGCGGCCGCCTTCCTGGAGGCCTCGGTGCGCGGGGGCTTGAACATGCTGATCTCGGGCGGCACCGGCAGCGGCAAGACCACCTGCCTGAACGCCCTCGGCGCCGCGATCTCGGGCCTCGACGAGCGCGTCGTCACCATCGAGGAGACGGCCGAGCTCCAGCTCGAGTCCGTGCTGCCGGACTGCGTCGCGCTGCAGGCGCGCCTCGCCAACGTCGAGGGGGCTGGCGGGATTGCGATCCGCTCGCTGGTGAAGAACGCGCTGCGCATGCGCCCGACGCGGATCGTCGTCGGCGAGGTCCGCGGTCCTGAGGCGCTGGACATGCTGACGGCGATGAACTCGGGCCACGAGGGCTCGATGTGCACGATCCACGCCAACGGCCCGCGCGAGGCGCTCACCAAGCTCCGCACCTACGCGCTGATGGCGGAGGAAGCGCTGCCAGCGCAGGCGGTGACCGAAATGATCGCCGAGGCGATCCAGCTGGTCGTGCACCTGCGCATGGACAGCGCGGGGCGACGCCTCGTCTCGAGCATCCACGAGGTCACGGGTCTGGAGGGCGACGCAGTCGCCTCGAGCGAGCTCTTCGCGCTCGAGGGCGGGCGGCTGCGCTGGACCGGGATCCGGCCTCGGCGCGAGGCGCGGCTGCTCGAGGCCGGCTACGCAGGACCGGGCAGGAGCGCCCCGTAATGCGTCGTGTGAACGAATTTGGAGCGTTTGGAGCGATTTTGGAACGCCGCAGGAACGTTTGGAACGCTCACGGAACGCAGCAGGAACTTTCCAGGAACGGCGATCGCCAGAATGCCGGTTTGAGGAGCCGCCCGTGCACGTCTTCCTGAGCCTGAGCCTCGGCGCCGGCCTGCTGCTGGTCTACCTCTCGCTCACGTCGCGCGGGGACAGGCGGTCGCGCCCGGCGGCGGATGCGAGCTGGCTTGGCCGGCTGTTCCAGCGGAGCGCGACAGACGGCATCGGCACGCGCGAGCTGGCGCTGGCGAGCGCGGGGGCCGGCATCGCTTCTGCGCTCATCGCGCAGCTGTTCCTGGGCTGGCCGGTGGTCACGCTTGCCTCCCTCGGCGTCGGGCTGCTCCTCCCGTCGTGGTACTTCCGCCAGCGCGCGGAGCGGCGGCGGGTGGAGGTCGAGGAAGCGGTGGGCGAGGCGGTCGAGGCGCTGCGGGACGCCGTGCGCATCGGGCTCGGGCTCGAGGAGGCGTTGCGCGCCCTCGGTCGCACCGGTCCGCACGCGCTGCGACCGGTCTTCCGCGAGATGGAGCGGGACTTCCGCCTGGCCGGCTTCGAAGAGGCGCTACGGCGGGCGCGCGAGCGGGTCGCCGATCCGCTGTTCGACACGCTCGCGGTGGCGCTGCTCACCGCCTACCGCATCGGCGGCCGCAACCTCGCCGCGGTGCTCGACGGGCTCAGCCGCTCGGTGCGCGGCAGCGTGCAGGCGCGGCGCGAGGTGCGAGCAAACCAGGCCCAGAACGTGCTCTCGGCGCGGGTGATCGCGGCGCTGCCGCTCGTGCTGATCCTCGTGATCCGCGCCACCAACCCCGGCTACCTCGACGTCTTCTCCTCGCCGGGCGGCCAGGCGGTGCTGGCGCTCTGCCTGCTCAGCGTCGCCGCCGGCTACGGAGCGATGCTGCGCGCGACGGCGCTGCCGGGCACAGGACGAGTGCTGAGGTGACCGGCGCGCTCGTGCTCAGCGGCGCGCTCGGCGCCGGGCTCTGGCTGCTGGTGATGGCCCAGCCGCTCGGCCGGCCCCGTCCCAGCCTCGTCGCCCGCCTGCGGCGGCTCTCGGCGCAGGGGCGGCTCGAGCTGGAGGAGCGAGCCGGCGGCGCGGGCGCGGCGATGTTCAGCTCGGCGCTACTCGAGCGACTGCTGCGCCCGCTGCTCGATGACGCCGGCGAGCAGATCGGGCGGCTCTTGCGCCGCCTCGGCATCGAGAGCGGCGACCTCGATCGCCGGCTCGCGCTTGGCTGGCCGGCGATGAGCGCGCCGCAGTTCCGCGGGCAGCAGCTCGCGACCGGCGCGGTGCTGTTCCTGGCGTTCCCGACGATGAACCTGCTCGGCGTGCACCCGCTCGGGCCTTGGCCGGTCTGGCTCTGGGTCGGGGCGTTCGTCGCGGGCTTTGCGGCGCCGAGCTGGCAGCTCAACGCGCGGCTGCGCCGCCGCCGCGAGGCGCTGCTCGCCGAGCTGCCGGTGACGCTCGACCTCTTCGTGATCGCCGCCAGCGCCGGCCTCTCTCCCGAGCAGGCGCTGGTCGAGGCCGGGCGGCAGGTCGATGGCGCGCTCGGCGAGGAGCTGCGCGGCGTCGTGCGCGAGGCCGGGCTCGGCACCGCGGGCTACGCGGACGGGCTGCAGGCGCTCGCGGAGCGCGAGGGCATCCCGGAGCTGCGCTCACTGGCCGACGCGTGGCGGCTCTCGCACGCGCAAGGGCTGCCGCTGGCGCCGGCGATGCTCGCGCTCTCCGAGACGGTGCGCGACCGGCGGCGGGTGCGGCTGCTTGAGGAGGGCGGCAAGGCGGCGGTGCGGATGCTGTTCCCGGTCGCGCTCTTCATTTTCCCAGTGTTCCTGGTCGTGCTGCTCTACCCGGCAGGGGTCGAGCTGCTCGGCCTGGGTAGTTGAAACGGACGTCATGAACCGGAAGGGGGTGTCGTGATGCTCAGGAGAATGGTCGGAGCGGTGCGCACGCTCCACGACGACGAGAGCGGTGCGGCGATGGTCGAGTACGCGATCGTCACCGCGGTGATCGCGGTCGTGGCACTGACCGCCGCGCAGGCCGTCGGCACGAGCGTGGTCGGCGTGTTCAACGACATTGTCGCGGCGCTCACCACCATCTAGCCGGTCCAGCCGGGACGGCCTGCTCCGCGACGAGTCGGGGCAGAGCACCGTCGAGCTCGCGCTCGCGCTGCCCGTGCTGCTGATCGTGCTGATCGGCGCGGTGCAGTTCGCGCTGGTCCACCACGCCGAGAACGTGGCGAACACCGCGACGGCGGAGGGGGCGCGGCTCGCCGCCGGCGAGGGCAACTCGCTGCTGGACGGCGCAGTGCGGACGCGCTCGGTGCTGGAGGCGGGGCTCGGCCCGACCGGCTCAGCCTTCGCGGTGACGGCGGAGGATCGCGGGGAGACGGTCGTGACGCAGGCGAGCGGCGAGTACCGGCTGTTCATCCCTTGGGTGACGAGCCTCGCGATCACCATCGAGTCGAGCTCGGAGGTCCGCAAGGAGGAGTTTCGCAGTGGTCCGTGAGGCCGTCGCCGCCGTCCGTCGCCTGTTCGCCGACGAGTCGGGGAGCGCGCTGATCGAAGCAGCGCTCGTAATCCCGGCTGTCCTAGTGATCGCGTTCGGCGTCGTCATGGCGGGGCGCGTCGCGCACGCGCAGATCGGCGTGCAGGCGGTCGCCCGGGAGGCTGGGCGGACACTCGCCTCAGCCCCGTCGGCACCCGAAGGCCTCGACGACGCGCGCTCCCGCGCACTCGCCGTCGCCGGCGGTCACGGACTCTCGGCGGATCGGCTGGGACTCGCGCTCGACGCCGGGGACTTCGAGCGGGGTGGCACCGTGCGCGCGCAGGTTTCGTACCGGGTGGAGCTCGGCGACTTGCCGCTGCTCGGCCAGATCGAGGTCACGGTCTCGAGCAGCCACCAGGAGCGCGTGGAGCTCTACCGCAGCAGGACGGCGGCCGTACCGTGAGCGCAGGACTGAGGCGGCTGCATCGCGACGAGGACGGCCAGGCGATGGTGCTGGTAGCGATCTTCCTGCTCGGGCTGGTGGCCGTCGCCGGGCTCGTCGCCGACGGCGGGATGGTGCTGGCGCAGCGCCGGGACCTGCAGAACGTCGCAGACGCTGCGGCCGCCGCGGGGGCGATGCAGCTCGACGAGTCCGTCTATCGCGCCTCGGGCGGGGAGGATGTCTCCCTGGACGAAGCCGCGGCCTACTCGGCGGCGGTCGGCTACCTGTCGGCGGAAGACGGCATCACCTACGCCGTGAACGCGACCGTGGCGCGCGTCGAGGTCCAGGTCTCCCGCGGAGCCTCGACCGCATTCCTCCGGGTCCTCGGCATCGACAGCGTGACTATCAGCGCGAGCGCGGCGGCGGAGCCGCGGCACGGCGTCGTCGCGGCGGTGCGGTAATGATGCGGGGAACGGTTCAGCACCTCCTGTTCGCCGTCGCGGCGCTTGCGACCGTCATGGTGGCCGCGTGTGGCGGTGACGACGAGTCGGCGACGCCGACACCCACGCCGACCGCGACCCAGACGGCGTCACCGACCAACCCGGCTACAGCGACGCCGACTCCGTCGATCGAGGATGAGGTCGCTGCGGCGTACCTCGCGTACTGGGACGCGTACAGCGACGCGGTGCTGAATCTGGATGCCTCGTTCGTCGAGGGACTGTCCGCCGGTGAGGACCTCGATTCGATCAAGGCAGACATCGAGATGCTTCGCGCGGACGGAGTGGCGGCACGCATCGATGTAGACCACGACTTCCTCGTCGTCGAGGCGTCGGAGACCTCTGCGACCGTCATCGATCAGGTCGTTAACAACAGTGTCCTCGTCGATCCCGTGACCAAAGAGCCGATCGACGGGGAGGGCACCGGCGAGACGCTTCGATACACGTTCTTCTTCGAGAACATCGACGGTCGATGGGTCGTCGTTCGTGCGACGCGAGAGGCAGTTGAGTAGGCATGTGGCGCGCCGCGGCTATCGGTCTGGGTGTCTTGCTCGCGCTGGCGACAACGCTTACTGCGCGCGCCGACGATCCGCCCAATGGCGGAGGATTCACACCCAAACCGTCGTCGCCCACGGTGTCCACAGAGATCAACGTCGTCTCGAATGCGGATGGCGTGACCATCTACATCGGACTGGTCGAGCTAGCGCCGGGGAGCGAAGGCAGCCCCGGCGACGACGACACGATCAGCGTGACCGAGGGACCGAACTGCACCGCCACGCCGATGAACATCGGCAACGCCAGCGTGGGGTGGGTGCGCGAGGGCCTCGAAGCGCACCCGGACACCGTTCCCTGGTCGGTCAACTGCGACAACGGCTACTTCGGGATCGCCTGGGTGCCGACCGACGCCCCTGCGGCGCCCGATGTGGTCGTCGGCGAACCGCCCATCCCCGCCGTGGACCCCGTGGCGGTCCAGGCGTCGGTGCTCGGGATCGTGCCGCTCCCGCCGATCAAGGTCGGCGCCAACCCCGATGTCGGGCTCGTCGCGATGCCGGCCTGGTTCTGGGTCGACGGCTACGACGGTTCCACCCTCCGAGGCTCGCGCACGCTCGGGCTCATAACTATTGAGGTGGAAATCACCCCCGCCGGGTACCAGTGGACCTTCGGCGACGGGGCCGTGCTCGACACACTCTCTCTCGGGCGGCCCTACCCGATCGAGAGCGACATTCGGCATACGTACGAGCAGTCGTCGCTGATCGCCGGCGGCACGTTCGAGGTGCAGCTCGACATCACCTTCAGCGCTCGATACCGCGTGAACGGCGGGGCCTGGCTGCCGCTCGCGCCGGTCGTGCAGACGTACACGCGCGACTACCCCGTGCAGCAACTGCAGTCCGTGCTGACGTCGAGCCAATAGCGGATCGGAGCAGGCGATGGCGGGAGCACTCCAGAAGCGACGGCGAGCAGCGCGCGCGCGCTCAAGGGATAACGCGTACGGGCCGCTCTCGCTGGTCGCGCTGCTCGCGGGCAGTGCGGCGCTGGGGCTGCTGCTCTGGCGGATCGACGGGCCGCCGCAGCTCGCGTCCGGCGCGCCGGACTGGGCGCACATCCGCGAGGTGCTGACCGGCGCGGAGCTGGCCGACGCGGACGTGTTTGCCGCGGCGACCACGGTTGCCTGGCTGGCACTGGGCTACCTGGCCTTCACCGTCGGGTTGCGACTCCTGGTCGCGCTCGCGGACCGGATCAGCGGCGGCGCACGCTGGGCGCGGACGGGGATGCGCCTCAGCAACCTCGTCACGATCCCGGCGGTGCGCCGGGTGGTCGACGGGGGCGTCGCCGGCACGCTGCTGCTCGCCAGCTGGGCCCCGGCAGCCCCGCGAGCGGCGCTGGCCACCGAACCCGCGGTCATGGCTGTGGCTGCGCCTCGACCAGCGGCGGACTTCGTGGGACAGCAGGGCCCGACACTGCAGGACGCCGGCCCCCGTCAAGAGCACGCGCCCGAGCGCTTCGTCGAGTACACCGTCGTGCGCGGCGACTACCTGTGGGACATCGCTCGCCGGCTCTACGGCGACGGCAGCCGCTTCGTCGAGATCTTCGAGGCCAACCGCGGTCGGGCGATGCTCGGCGGCGAGGTATTCGACGATCCTCGGCTGATCCGGCCGGGCTGGGTGCTCCGCGTGCCGCTGCCGGCGCTCAACCTCAGCGTCGACGATGGCATCGTCACCTATCGCGTGCGCCGCGGAGACCACCTCTGGGGGATTGCTGAGCGCTTCCTCGGAGACGGTTTCCGCTGGGTCGAGATCTGGGAGCTGAACCGGGACCGCGACATGGGAGGCGCATGGCGCTTCGTCGACCCGAATCTGATCTACCCGGGCTGGCTGCTGGAGCTCCCGCTGGAGATCGGCGACGGTCCGCCGCGGCTGGAGACGCCCGCTCCAATCGAACCGACCGCGACGCCGGTTGCATCTGAACCAACGGTGATTCCGGCGACGGCGAGCCCCCATGCGGTCGAGGTGGACGGCGCCGACGCCGACGACGGCGGCGCTGGAGGCGGCTGGGACTGGGAGTGGCCGTCGCTACCTCGACCGGTGCTCATCACGGCCGCGGGCTTTGTCGTGATCGGCGGGACCGCTCTGTTCGTGCAGCGGCTGCGCCGCGCGGGCGCGCTGCGATTGCATCGTCGCGCCGGCCGCGGCGACGGCACCGGCGATGCGGGACGCGTGGCGCTGGCCACGAAGGCGCTACAGGCGGCGCTCGCGGACTACGGCTTCGCGGACTCCTCGCCGCTGCTCGTCGTCGAATCCGGTCGCCGGCTCGACTTCACCGTGGCGTGTCCGGCCGGTGATGCCGAGGCGCTGGCCGCGCTGCGCTACGACCTGGCGCGGCGGCTCGCCTGCGACGTCGCGGCAGAGACGATCGGCTCGACCCGAGTGACGCTGACGCTCTCTGGGTTCCAGCGCCTGGCAGGACTGCTGGCCGGGGAGGCAACCGCGCCGCCCGCGCTCGTCGTGCCGGTCGGTGCGGACGCCGAAGGCGTGACCTACCTCAACCTCGCGGCGGCCGGAACCGTGGCCGTGGCCGGCGCAGTCGGGCAGCGGAAGCAATTGTTGCGCTCGTGGGTGGCGACGCTCTCGACGACCTGCTCACCGGAAGAGCTGTCGTTCCGGGTGGAGTCCGAGGCCGCCCGGCTGCTCGAGGCCGATCTCGGGCTGCCCCATTTCGTCGGCGCCGATGTCGAGTCTGATGCGTCCGACCTCGCTGAGGAGCTCGATGAGGTCGTCCAGAGCCGGGGCGCCGGCGGGGTGGCCGGCCACCCGCTTGTCGCCGTCTTCGACCTCGCCGAGGACGGCGCGGAGCCGCTCGAGGGGGTGCTGCGGTACGGACCGCCGGCCGGTGTCTTCGTGATCGCCGGGGCGCCGCAGGGTCAGCCGCCGGATCGCCTTGGTGCGTTCGCAGCTTCGATCGCCTTCAGCGAGCCGGGAGACGGGGCGGACGGAGACGAGGACGGGACCGCTCCGGGCGAGATCCTGCTGAGGATTGGTCGCGACGAGCCCCTCGTGCTCGAGCCGGTACACGTCCGGAGGGATACGTCGAGACGGTGGAGCGAGAGCGCGGAGGTCGCGACGCTCTCCGCCCCTTTCGGCTCAGCGTCCGATGACGCGTTGCGCCGTCCGGAAGCAGGCGAGGGGGCGCGCGAGGCTGAGCGACTGAGCTTCGAACGAACGCAGCAAGACGCCGGTATCGCCCCCGACACGATCCTGACGGATGTTCCGCGCGCCGAGTTCGCGGCTGACGCCGAGGATGAGGCGAACGCCGGCACTGACGCGCTTGCGGTACCAAGCCACGCGCCGGCCGTAGAGGCAGGCGAGCCCGCAATCGATACCGAAGAGCGGTCAGCTCCGGCAGAGGCGGCGGCGGAGCAAGCCGTCGGAGCGCCTGAAGTCACGGAAGGCGTGACCGCTGGGGGCGACGAAACGACGGCGCAGCGCGAGGACTCCCCAGCGTCGCCCGAGCCGAGGCACGCGACAGCAGGCGGTTCGGAGCGCCCGCCGGTCGCGACACGCCAGGCCGCGCTCCTGACCCACGAAGACCTTCCGCCGGCAGAAGCGAGTTCCGAGCAGGCGGGGCCGGTGTTCTCTGTTCGGTGCCTCGGCCGGTTCGAGATGCGCCTGGGCGAGTCGCCGGTCGATCGCTGGACCCTTGAGAAGGCACGCGAGCTGCTCGCTTTCCTCGCGACGCACGGAGGCGACGCCGTGCCGCGGGCGACCGTGGCCGAGGCGCTGTGGCCCGGGTACCCGTGGGACGCGAGCGTGAGGCACATGCTCGCCAACGCCGTGAGTGGGCTGAGGGGCGCGGTGCGGTCCGCGGCCGGGGACGACAAGCTGCAGCCGGTGGTGACCGCCCACCAGCGCTACCAGCTCCAGACCGCGCTCTTCCGCATCGACCTCGACGCGTTCGAGTCGTCGCTTCGCCGCGCTGCCGGGCTCCCCGACGTGGACGCGCTCGAGGAGTACGAGCGCGCGACCGCGCTCTACCGCGGCGACTTTCTCGAAGGAGAGCTGTTCCCGTGGGTGGACGCCTACCGGGCCGACTACGAGCAACGTCTGGTGGACGGCGCACGCCGTGCCGCGGCGATCGCCGAGCGGCTCGGGGAGCCGGAGCGAGCGGCGCGCCTCTACCAGGTGATCCTCGAGCGCGAGCCGGCGGATGAGGAGGCGGCTCGCGGCTGGATGCGCCATCTCGCTGCCGCGGGAGACATCAACGGAGCCCGCAAGGTCTACAAGGCGCTCACCGAAGCGCTGCAGCGGGTGTTGGACGACCCGCGAGCGGGCCCGGCTTCGGAGACGCGGTCCCTGCTCGCGGAGCTCGTTTCGGAGGCCGAGGGGGGAGTGGCGTGACGGCGGTCCCGCGCACGCCGCAATCCGCGGGCTGGCCCGTTGGGCGGATGCGCTCGCGGGCCGGGCGTCCAGCGCTGATTGGAGTTGGCGTCGCGGTCGGGGGCATCTCTGTGATGCGCGGCAGCGAGCCGATCGAGGGCGCGCTGGTCGCAGCCTTCGGCTCGATCTTCATGGCGCTCGCCTGGAGTGATCTCGAGCGCCGAGTTATCCCGAATCGCCTCGTCTATCCAGCGTTGGCTCTAGCGCTCGCCGTCTCAGGACTCTGGCCTGACCGTGGACTCACCGATGCGCTCGCAGGCGGGGTCAGCGCCTTCGTGGCTTCCGCTGCGATCCGGTGTCTTGGCGGCGGCGGCCTCGGGGGTGGGGACGTCAAGATGGCGGCGCTCGTCGGAACGGTCGTCGGCGGCGAGACGATCATGTTAGCGGGGATCGCGACGGTCTTTGCGGGCGGCCTCGCAGCCGCAGCCACGCTGGCGGATCCACAAGGCCGGGGGACTACCAGCCTAGCGTATGGTCCGTTCATCGCTTTCGGTGCCGTCGTGGCGCTGCTGGCTTGAGCGATGAACGGTTCGTGTCCGCGAGTAGTTGCGAACAGACGTTCTATGCTGAGACGATGAACGGCATCGCGGGCACAGTAGAGGACAGGCGCGGGGTGGCGGGGCCGGATGGAGGACGCCGACGTGAGCGACCGCTCTGCGATTGAGTGGACTGAGGCGACATGGAACCCCGTGACTGGATGCACGGTGGTGTCGCCCGGGTGCGCGCACTGCTACGCGAAGACCTTCGCGGAGCGGTTTCGGGGCGTGCCCGGACACCCTTACGAGTACGGCTTCGACATGCAACTGCGGCCTGAGCGCCTCAAGCAGCCCATGCTCTGGAAGAAGCCGCGGATGATCTTCGTGAACAGCATGAGCGATCTCTTCCACGAGACCGTGCCGCTCCGTTACATCCAAGACGTCTTCGATGTGATGGAGCGCGCGCGGCACCACACGTTTCAAGTGCTAACGAAGCGAGCGTGGCGCGCGGCGGAACTGGCTGAGGAACTGCCCTGGCCGGAGAACGTATGGATGGGCGTTTCAGTGGAGAATCAGCGCTGGACCTCCAGAGTCGATGAGTTGCGTGCGATCCCGGCGGCCGTCCGCTTCCTATCCTGTGAGCCGCTGCTTGGGCCTCTGTCGCTAGACCTCGGCGGGATCCACTGGGTCATCCTTGGCGGCGAGAGTGGCCCCAGAGCGCGGCCGATGCGAATGGAGTGGGCGAAGGCTGTTCGCGATCAGTGCCTCGCAGCCGACGTCCCCTTCTTCTTTAAGCAGTGGGGAGCGCATGACGCAGCTGGGAAGCGGGTCGGGAAGAAGAAGGCCGGTAGGGAGCTCGACGGTCAACGATTTGAGCAGATGCCGCCTAGAGCGGCAGCTCGATGACCGCGGCCCACTGGAGCATCTGGCCGGTCATCCGGCGATCCTGAACGAGAAGGCGCCCCTGGCGATCAAGGAGAGACAGGGCCTCCCGATACAACGCCCGCCGGTACTCGCCGAAGCGGGAACTAAACGCTGACCGGAAGAGCTGCTCGACAGTCATCGGTCGTCCCCGCAGTGACTCATCGTGGACCAACGACGAGGCCAGCCGCTCGACGAGCAGTCGTCTTGCGGCTTCCTCAACTGACTCAGTATCGAGATTCAGCGACAGCTGGCCTTCAGGGACACGCGACGTCGCCGCGAGCGCCTCGAGTCTCAGGCGTTCAGTCTGTCCGGCGAGCACGCCGTTCATGATCTCGAACGCGAGCGGCGCTCTCGATGCGAACATGATGTGGTATTTCGGTCGACCCCTCGCTCCGGCCTGCCGAATTGTCTGCCGAGCGACCGAATAACTCCCGATGCTGGCCAGTCGTTCTGCGTAGTGTCGGGCAAGACGCTCGTGAAGCTCACCGCCGCTAACGGTCGACTGGCCGGCCGCGACAATCCATGAGTCCCCGCCATAGACCGCATTAAGCCGAGCTTTGTCACCCGCCGCCGTCGGAGTGCCGGTTCGCCACTTGCCGACGAGGCGGGCGGCGGTTGGCGACGCGAAGTTAACGAGGAGTTCTGACGCATCCCTTCGGACAATCGCCTCCAACGCTGACCACGGAATGTCACGCAGCCCCATCGGATCAACGAAGAAGAGCGCGAAGTCGCCTCGGAGATCGCTTAGTAGGCCTGAGACCTCTGTCTCCCAACGAGCGTGCCGAACCTCAACGAGCGCGCGAACCTGGGCCGTGTTCGCCTCGAGCATCGCGAACGCATGATCGTTCGCCTCGTATGCGATGCACCGAACCTGACGACCGAGCGCCGCGTTGCCTGCCGCGATCGCGGCGAAGTGGCCTGTAGAGCCAAGGTCCCCCGAGCTGTACTGAGCTTCACCTGCCATGAGGTCAACGAACGTGACTCTGTGGTACTTCCCGAGGATGCGCGCGGCGGCCGTGGCGTACTTCTCCAGGATCTCGAGCTTCTGCAGGCTCCAGTAGAACGGGCGCTCGAAGGAAAACGGGCCGCGGCGTTCCGTGGTCATTACTTCCTCTGACTTACGGGGGCGAGCGTGAGGCCAGAACATAGTATCCGAACGGACGTGTCGTGATCGCCATCCGCTCGGACGTGTGAGGACTGCGGGCGTTCGGTGTCGGGCCTGCGACGGCGACTTCAACTGCTGCGATCGTCGTTTAGGAACAAATCCGGAACGTTTGGAACAACTCTGGAGCGTTTGGAACGCCCAGTGAACGCAGCTGGAACTCCCCGTGAACGCCTGATCGCACGCTAACCCCGCATCGCACCGCGCCGCCGAACGGCGGAGGCGGGCGATGCGGAAGGGGCTGGTCGTGCGAGGTCTGCCGTTCGCCGTTGCCGGTGCGCTGGTCTGCTGGCTGCTCATGGCCATGCCTGTGCACGCGCAGCAGTCGCCGAGTCCGCTCGCGGCCCTCGTCGGCGCCGGCGCTCCGCTGGTCGCCCCGACGCCGTCGACGTCCGCCGGGCCCGGGAGCGCGCCCGCGACGCCAGTGGCGGCCTCCGCGGCCAGCCCGCTTCCCGGCACCCAGCCCGGCACCGCGCCCGCGGTCGGGCTGCCCGACATTCCCAACCCCTTCGACCTGCTGAGCGGGCTCGATCCGCGCCAGTGGGCGGGCGACATCCTCGACGGCGTCGTCACCGCGATCGGCCGCGCGCTGCTCGAGGCGATGCGCGGCTTCATCGACTGGGCGCTCGGTCTCGGCGACTCCTCGCTCAACTTCGTGACGCGCACCCCAGCCGCCGGGACGTACGAGAGCACCACGGTGCGCTCACTCTGGGACTTCTCGCGCGCCCTCGCCAACGCCGGCCTCGCGCTGATCGTGATGTGGGGCGGCTTCAACGTGATCGTGAAAGAGCACATCCGCTCCCCCTACCACGAGGCGATGGAGCTGCTGCCGCGGGTGATCCTCGCGGCGCTCGCGGTCAACCTCACGCTCGAGCTCGCGCGCCTGCTGATCGACGCCAACAACGCCTTCGCCGGCGCCGTGGGGCAGGTCGGCCTGCCCGGCTACGACCAGGCGGGCGCGGAGCAGGAGGGGATCGCGCTCGTCTTCGTCGCCATCACCTACGGCGTGGTGGCGCTGCTGCTGGTCTTCCAGATGCTGATGCGGCTCGCGCTGATCGACGTGCTGATCGTGCTTTCGCCGGTGATGGTGCTGCTCTGGGTGCTGCCACAGACGCAGGGCTGGACGCGCTGGTGGGCGCACCTCTTCCCGATCACGGTCTTCCAGCAGGCAGTGCAGATGGTCGTGCTGCGGCTGGGCGCCACGCTGATGGTCGAGCTCACGCCCGGCTCCGTCTCGAACGCGCTGCTGACGCTGCTGCTCGGCATCGCCGTCGCCTGGCTCACGCTCAAGGTGCCGTCGCTGCTGCACGGGCAGGTGCGGCAGGCCGGCCTCTCCACCGTCGTCTCGCTCGTCGTGCTCAGCCGCTTCGCCGGCGGCCTCGCGCATCGCGGCGCCGCGGCGGGTGCGGCAGCGGGCACTGCTGGCGCGGGCGGGAGATAGCGATGCTCAAGGCCGCGCTGGTCGCCGGCTCGGTGCTCGGCGATCTCCCCCGCGAGGGGCTGCGCATCGCCGGCGCGCTGGCGCTGCTGTTCCTGCTGCCGGTACTGCTGGTGGTGATCGCCACGGCGGCGCTGGTCGCGATGCTGCTCGGGGGCTTCCCCGGCTTCGGCAGCTCGGACCCGCCGCCGGTCCCGCCGGAACACCTCGCCGTGATGCTCGAGGTGAGCGCCGAGACGGGCGTGCCCTGGGAGCTGCTCGCCGCGATCGCCTCGGTGGAGAGCGGCTTCGGCGCGAATATGGCGACTTCCTCTGCCGGTGCGATCGGCTACGGCCAATTCCTGCCATCGAGTTGGGAGGCGTTCGGGGAGGGCGGCGATCCCTACGACTACCACGACGCCATCCCTGCGATGGCGCGCTACCTCGTCGCCGCCGGCGTCGCCACCGACATCCCGAACGCGGTCTGGGCTTACAACCACTCCTGGGAGTACGTCGCGCTCGTGCTCGGGCGCGCGAGCTACTACGCCGCCGGTGAGCTCGTGCCGACCGCGACCCCCGAACCTACCCCGCCGGGGCCGATCGAGGTGGCGTCGTGATCGCGGGGCGTGGGCCGGCGTACGCGCTGCTCGGGCTCGCCGGGCTGCTGGTGGCAATCGCGATCTCGTCGGGGTGGAGCGGCGCGACGCGCCTGGCTGATCGCGAGGACGAACGCGGTGAGGTCGAGGCGTCGGCAGCCGCGTTCGTCACGGCGTATGGAACCTTCGACTTCCGTGACCCCGACGGCTACTCGGCACGCCTCGTCGATCTGACGACCGGCGAGCTGCGAACCGCGATCGCCGAGGCCGACATCGACCCGGCCGCCGTCGCGCAGCAGCGCGCCTCGACCGCGCGCATTGAGTCCGTCTCCGTGACCGCGCTCTCCGACGTCGCCGCGACGGCAACCGTGCGAGCGACGCACGAGCGGAGCTGGCGCGACCCGGCGTCGGGCCGGCTGGTCGAAGAGCGGGTGACGCAGCACGTCAGCCTGCGGCTCGTCCGTGAGGGCGAACGCTGGCCGGTCGCGGAGCTGCTGGTGCTGGGAGAGCAACCGGCGGACGCACAGGGCGCCCGCTGAGGAAAGGAGCGAGATGGACCAGATCAACACCCTCTTCACCAACCTGCTGAACATCGGCATCGGGGTGGCGGTGGCGGTCTCGGCGTTCTTCGTGATGTGGGGGGCCTTCCTCTACATGTCCGCTGCGGGCTCGCCGCGGCAGATGGAGTCGGGCAAGACCGCGATCGTCAACGCGCTAGCGGGTCTGGCGATCGTGCTGCTCGCCCGCGTCATCGCCGGCCTGGTGCAGGAGGCGATGGCGTGAACGGGCGGCACGAGATTCCCACCCACCTCAACGTCGCCGACCGTGCCTTCGGCGGCCTGACGATGCGCCAGCTGCTGTCGGCTGCGATTGGACTAGCACTGGCCTACGGCGCGGCGAGCGACCTGCCGATCCCGTTCGCGGTGCGGCTCGCCGCCGCCGCCTTCGTGGTGGTCGCGACGCTGCTGCTGGTGCTCTGGCGTCCCGCCGGGCGCCCGCTCGAGGACTGGGTATTCGTCTTGCTGCGTTACCGCGCCACGCCGCGCGTCGCCGTTTGGCGACCGCGCGAACACCGCGAGCTGGCACGAGTGCCGCACGAGGTCGTGCTGCGGCTGCCGGTCGAGTCGGCCGAACCAGTGGAGCTGACAGGGAAGGGAGGCGCGCATGCGCTCACACCGTCGAAACCATAGGAGACGTCGGCCGGCGAGCGTGCAGGAGCTGCTGCCGCTCGACGAGATCGCGGGCGACGTGCTGCGGCTGCGCGGCGGCGACTACCGCGCGGTGCTGCAGGCGGGCAGCGTCAACTTCGCGCTGAAGTCGGAGGCCGAGCAGGAGGCAATCCTCGCCGGGTACCGGCGCTTCCTCAACGGGCTCTCCTACCCGCTGCAGGTGCTGGTGCGCGTCGTCCCGACCGACGTTGAGGGCTACCTGGCTGGCCTGCGCGACGCCCGCGCCGGGACCGAAACGCTGCGTCGCCTCGCGGTCGACCACGAGGCGTTCGTGCGTCGCATCGCGCGCGAGCGCACGCTGCTCGACCGCCGCTTCTTTGTGGTCGTGCCCGCGGGCATGGACGGCGCCTTCGAGCGTCGCAGGGCCGCTTGGCCCTGGCGGCGGTCGCCGCGGCGGGAGCGGCTGCGGGCCGATCTGATGGCGGCCCGCCGGCGGCTCGCCTTCCGCTGCAGCGAGGTGGTGCAGGGCCTCGACGCCTTCGGGGTGATGACGCGCCGGCTCGATGGCGAGGAGTTTGCCGCGCTCTGGCGCGAGACGCTCGGCTCCTCCGCCTCGCCCCTACGCGGCCTGTCGCTGACGGCATCACCGGTCGTGACGCGCACCGCTGTCGCCGAGGCGGCCGCCGGTGCGTAGCCCCGCGTCGCTGCTGCGCCGCCGTCCGTGGGTCGACGCGCACTCGCCCCACGCGCGGCGCTTCGCCGCCGGCGACCGCTCGACGGCCGATCTGATCGCGCCGGCGGCGATCGAAGAGACGCGCGGGCAGCTCGCGATCGACGGGCAGCTCAGCCGCGTGCTCGCGCTCACCGACTACCCACGCCACGTCAGCCCGAACTGGCTCGGCAGGCTGATCGACTTCGAAGAGCCGCTCGACCTCAGCCTCCACCTAGAGCCGCTCGACTCGAAGGAGGTCGTGCGCATGCTGACGCACCGCATGGTCGAGCTGCAGTCCTCCCGCATGCTCGACGCCAAGGGCGGCCGCATCGCCAGCGTCGAGCGCGAGGTCGCCTACGAGGACGTGGAACGGCTGCGCGACGCGCTGGAACGCGGAGACGAACGCGTCTTCTCGACCAGCCTGTATCTGCGTCTGCACGGGCGCACGGTCAACGAGCTCGACCAGGCAACGGCGAGGCTCGAGGGCACACTCGGCGGGATGATGGCCGGGGCGCGCCCGGCGCTCTACGAGATGCTGCCGGGCCTGCTCTCCTGCTTGCCTGCCGGGCAGGACCACCTCGGGCGCCGCCGCAACCTCGACACCTCGAGCGTGGCGACGATGATCCCGTTCACGTCGAGCCACCTCGCCGTCGAGCGCGGGCTGCTCTACGGCGTGAACGTCCACAACCGCTCGCTGGTCATCTTCGATCCCTTCGGCGCCGACCAGGAGAACGCGAACAAGGTCGTCTTCGCGAAGAGCGGCGCCGGCAAGTCCTACGCGTGCAAGGTCGAGGCGCTGCGCGCGCTGCTGCTCGGCGTCGAGTACTACGTGATCGACCCTGAGGACGAGTACGCCCGGCTCTGCGAGGCCGTGGGCGGGCAGATGGTCCGGCTCTCCGGGACCTCGCCGCATCGCATCAATCCCTTCGACCTGCCACAGGGTGGCAGCGTCGACGGCGAGCGCGATCCGCTCGCGGAGCGCGTGCTCGCGCTGCAGGGGCTGCTCGGGCTGATGCTCGCCGAGCCGGGAGAGGCGCTGGGGCAGCGCGAGAAAGGCGCGCTCGACACCGCGCTTTACGAGGCCTACCGGCGCGCGGGCATCACCGAGGACCCGACGACGCACGGCCGCCCGGCGCCGGTGCTGCGCGACCTGCTCGCGGTGCTGCGCGAGAGAGGTGAAGACCACGGCCTGACCGACCGGCTCGAGCGCTACGTCGACGGCAGCCTCGGGCGCGTCTTCTCCGAGCGGACGACGGCGGCGCTCGACCGGCCGTTTGTGGTGTTCAACGTGCGCGACCTCGAGGAGGAGCTGCGCCCGCTCGCCACCTACCTGATCGCCGACCACGTCTGGCAGCGGGTGCGGCGCGATCCGAAGCCGCGTGTGCTGCTGATCGACGAGGCCTGGTCGCTGATGCGCTACCCGGAAGGCGCACGCTTCCTCGCGCAGATGGCGCGCCAGGCGCGCAAGCGCTGGCTCGGGCTCACCACCGTGACGCAGGACGTGGAGGACTTCCTCGCCTCGCCCGAGGGCCACACCGTGCTCGCCAACAGCTCCGTCCAGCTGCTGATGCGCCAGGACAGCTCGACCATCGGGATCGTCGCGGAGACCTTCGGGCTCTCCTCCGGGGAGCGGGAGTTCCTGCTCTCGTGCCGCAAGGGCGAGGGGCTCTTCCTCGCACGCGGCAACCACATCGCGCTCCAGGTCGAGGCGAGCCCGCTCGAGGACGCTCTATCTCGGACAGACCCAGGGTTCGTGGCTTCGCTCGATGAGTCGGAAGACTCCGAGGAGGCCCGACTGTGAGCCGCGTCGACGTCGAGCAGGTGAAGCGGCGCAACGCGATCGCGGACGTGGTCCAGCGGCATGGCGTGCGCCTGCGACGTGAGGGCCGGCGGCTGGTCGGGCTGTGCCCGTTCCACGAGGACCGCTCGCCGAGCTTCAGCGTCTACCCCGAGACGCAGTCCTTCCACTGCTTCGGTTGCGGGGCGAGCGGCGACGTGATCGACTTCGTGCGGCGCGCGGAGGGGCTCGGCTTCCGCGAAGCCGTGGCGCGGCTCGATGGGGCAACCAACGTGGCAGCCCCCATCCCGAAGCCGGCCAGCGAGGGGACGCAACCGGAGACACGGCGCCGGCTCTCGCTCGACGATCGGCTGATCCTGACCGCGGCCTGCGAGCTCTACCACGAGACGCTGCTGCGCACGCCGGGAATCCTCCAGTACCTCGAGACGCGCGGTGTGCCCGCATGGGCCGCCCGGCTGTGCCGGGTTGGCTACAGCGACGGCCGCCTGCTCGTCCCCTACCTGCGAAGGCGGCGCCTGAGCCTGAAACGCGCCCGAGAGCTCGGCCTGCTCTTCCGCTCCGACGACGAGACGATGACTGATCGCGTCGTCATCCCCGACCTGCGCGGCGCGCACTGCGGCTGGATGGTCGGTCGCGTGCTCGACGGCAAGCGCCAGCCGAAGTACCGCGGGCTCTCGTTGCCCCGCCCGCTGCTCGGTTACGAGCGCGCCCGCGGCCACGCGCGAGTCTTCCTCACCGAGGGGCCGTTCGACTGGCTGACGCTGGTCGGCTGGGGGCTGCCGGCCTGCGCGCTGCTCGGCACGCAGCCGGGCCGCGACACGCTGCGGCTGCTCGGCCGTGCCCGTTCCGTGGTGCTGGTGCTCGACGGCGATGAGGCGGGGCGCGAGGCCGCAGCCCACCTCGCCACTGCGCTCGGCGATCGTGCGCGTGTGCTCGAGCTGCCGGAGAGCGTGAAGGACGTGAACGAGCTCGGCGCACTCCCGGACGGTCGCGAGACGTTCTTCCGGCTGCTCGACGAGACCGAGGGGAGGGTGCGCGATGCTGCGCCGGCGTCCTGAGCAGCTCTTCCTCGCGGAAGTGGTCCCGCCGCGCTCCCTCGAGCGAGGTATGGCCGGGGCGCGCGGGATGCTGGCAGCACTCGCTGGTGAGACGCTCTCGCTCGAGGTCGTCGTCAGCACTGGCGGACCGCGCTGGTACGTCCGCTCCACGTCAGACAATGGGCTCGAGCGGGCGCTTTCCCAGCTGCGCGCGGCGTACCCGCAGGCCGCGGTCGAGCGCCTGGAATCTGGTTGGCCGGATCTCGACCCCGCCCTCGCGCTCACCGGCGAGCGGGCGGTCGCCGTCGAGCTGCTCCCGTCCGGCGAAGCCGTACTCCCGCTGCGCACCGACTGGCGAAACGAACACGACCCGCTCGCCGGCGTGCTCGCTGCTGCGTCGCCAGTCGACGGGGAGCGCATCGTCTGCCGCCTGGCGCTCGCCTCAGCGCCCCGGCGGGCGGCGGAACGCCTCCGCCGCCGGAGCGAACCGGAGCGGTGGCCACACCAGCGAGACTCACGTGTGGGACCGAGCGCGCTGCCGCTCGTCGCCGCTCTCGGCATCGGCGCCGCGGGCCTGCAGGGCTGGCGCTGGTACGAGGCAGGCGAGTGGCTGCGCCTCGCAGCCGGCGGCAGCGCCATGTTCGTCGGGCTCCCGCTAATCGGGGCGGTGGCGGTGCGGCTGCTGCGAGGTCAGGACTCGCTTGCGGCGAGCGTCGTCGAGCAGAAGCTCGAGGCACCTCTGACCGCGGCCCGGCTGGAAGTCATCGCTACCGGCGAACGGAGGTCGCCGATCGACCGCCTCGAGTCGCTGGCGCTGCAGGCGGCCGCCGCCTACGGCGCGTACGACGACCAGGCGGGCGGCGGTCTACGCCCGGGCGACCCGCGGCCTGTCCGCCGGCGGTCGTCGAAGCGCCTGCCACTGCTGCTGAACGCCGCGGAGCTCGCGGCGCTCTGGCACCTGCCTGACCACGAGGACGGCCCGGAGGGCGCGCGCCGCACAACCGCGCGGCGGCTTGTGCCGGCGCCCGGTCACGCGACGCGCGGCGTACGCGTCGGCGTCTCGGACACGGAGCGCCGCGCACCTGTCCACATGCCCTCGCACCTGCTGCATCGCAACCAGCTGATCGTCGCGAAGACGCGCCGCGGCAAGTCGACCTTGCTGCGGCACCTCGCGGCCGGGCTGATGGAGCGGGTCGCCTCTGGCACCGAGGACGGGGCGCTGGTGGTCGTCGACCCGCACCAGGACCTCGCCGAGGCGGTGCTGGACGCGGTGCCGGACGGGCTCGCCGACCGCACCGTCTACCTCGACTTCGCGAACCTGGAGCGCCCGATCGGCCTGAACCTGATCGACGTCGCGCTCTTCCCGGACCGCGACCGCACCACCGAGCACATCGTCACGATGCTCAACCGGCTCTGGCCGGCCAACTGGGGCCCGCGCATGGAGGGCGCGCTACGGGCTGCGCTCGCGTCGCTGCTCGAAGCGAACACTCAGCTCGAACGCGAGGTGCAGTTCACGGTGCTCGACGTGGCGCCGTTCCTCACAGACCGGAAGCTCCGTGAGGAGGTGCTGGCGAAGGTCCAGGACCCCGCGCTACGCGCGTGGTTCCGTGACAACTACGACCGCGCCGGCCGCGTGCTGCAGCAGCAGACCGCGAATCCCGTCACCTCGAAGATTGGGCGATTCACGGTGATCGAGGCCTCGCGGCTGGTGCTGGGGCAGGCGCGCTCGACCTTCGACCCACGCTCGATCATTCGCGACGGCGGCGTGCTGGTCGTGAACACGGCCGTGGGCGCGCTCGGCGAAGGCGCCGCCTCGCTCGTCGGCGCGACGCTGCTCAACCTGATCGGTCTGCTGGTGGAGGAGCAGGTGGCGCTCGCGCCCGGACGCCGGCGTCAGCTCGTCGGGCTGGTCGACGAATCGAGCACGCTCGGCGCGGTCGACTACCCGCGCATGCTCTCCGAGCTCGGCAAGTACGGCGCGAGCTTCGTGCTGGTCACGCAGTCGCTCGCCAAGCTCGACGCGATCGACCGCAACCTCGCGCCCACGATCTTCGCAAACTCGGACGGACTCACGGTCTTCCAGGTGAGCGCCGAGGACGCGCGCAAGCTCACCCCCGAGCTCGGCAACAACATCGAGGTCGAGGACCTCGTCTCGCTCGACGACTTCACCTGCTACGCGCGCTGGTGGGACGGCCGCGGCCGCCCACCTGCCTTCTCGTTCCGGGTCGACCCGCCGCCTGTAACCACGCCCGGGCGAGCAGCCGCGATCGCACGCCGCTCGGCGGCGCATTTTGGCCGCCCCCGTGACCAGGTGGTCGAGGAGATCATGCTCGTCCTCTCGGAACGCTCGCCGGCCGAGCAGCCAGGAGGCCGGCAACAGAAGTCGAAGTCGGAGCTGCAGGAAACCGCGAAGGCAGACGCCAACGAGGCGTCCGCCGATGCCGCCACAAAGCCGACCGGCAAGGCCGAGCAGTCCGAGAGCGCGGGCGCCGGGGAACCGCCGGCGCGCGGTAACGACCACCGGAAGCGCTCCCAGTCGGGGAGGAAACCGCAGTGACAGGGGATGGGCGGCTGGTCCAGGCGCTCGCGTGGATCGCGAGGCTGCCGCTCTGCGGCGATCCGGAGCTGGCCGGATTGATCGGCGTGGACGGGCACGACGCCCGTCGGTTGATCCACGAGCTCGCGCGGCGCGGCTGGGTGGAGACCGTGGAGCCAGGCTCTCCCGAGCTCGAACTGCGGCGGCTCGCGTTCGTCCGCGAGGATGCGATCCCCGCGCTCGCGGCCGCGCTCTGCCTCGATCCGGCGGAGATCGCCGGTGCGCTTCCCGTGCGGCTCAGGGACACCCTCGAACGCATCACGCGCGTCGAGATCACCGTTGGTGTGAATCGCGTCCTCGCCGGCCTTGCCGCGGATGTACAGCGTTCCGGGCTGGCGGAGCTCGCCGACGCGCGCTCGCTCCCGCTCGCGCTGCCGCCGCCGGAGCGCTGGTGGCTCCCGCTCGTCGAAGGGTACGGCTGCCTGCGCGCCGGTCCGCTGCACGCCCCGTTCCTGCTCGCGTGGGACCGAGCAGCCGCACCGAACCTGTACCGCCGCCGGCGCGTCGCGGCCTGGTTCGCGGCGAGCGCGGCGGTCGCCCGGCACTGGGGCGCGGAAGGCCTGCCGCCTGTGCTCGTGGTCTGCCCGTCCACCCGCGTGCTGCGCGTGTGGGAGGAGGCGCTCTCCAAGCAGTACGACACCGAGGGCGCGCAGCTCGAAGTGCTGCTCGCCACACGCGAGCAGCTGCGCAGCCAGGGACCGGGGGCGGCGACATGGCGATCGCCGGGCCGCACCCAGGCGTCGCCGCTCGTGGAGCTGATCGGCTGGGGTCAGGTGCCTCCGGTCGCGGCCACCCGGCTGGCGGAGCCGTTCGAGCAGCGACCGCCGCCACATCGGCGCGGTGCGTCTCTCCGCGAACGGGCACTCGCGGGTGCTACCGCGCATGACGGCGGACCGCTCTGGCATCGCCTCGGCGTCCTCGCACTCGCGACGGGCCCCGCCGAGAAGGCGCTGATCGAGTGGGTCGCTCGGCACCCGCTCCTCTCCGCAGCCGATCTGGCCGCGCTGCTGGACACCTCCGAGGCGCTGATCAAACGCCGCCTCGAGTGGCTCACGCGCTGCGGCGCGATCCGTTCCGCAGCAGCGACATGCGACTGAAGCGAAAGGAACCAACCCGTGAACGACGAACAGGAAACGCGCTACGTGCTGACCGAGCTGGGCATGCGATATCTGGCGGCGCAGACCGGCGTGCCAGCCGCCACCTTCGCACGCCACGGCGGCGTGACCTTCATCGGTCGCGACGAGTCGGACGCCGGACGGGTACCGCGTCATCGCGAACACGCGATCGGCGTCAACCGCTTCTTCACGCGGCTGGCCGAGGACGCGCGGCGCTCCGGCTGGCGCCTGGCAGAGTGGCGCAACGAGGCGGAGTCGACGCGCCGCTTCGTCACGCAGGCCGGTCGCACGTCCTGGATCCGCCCGGACGGCTCGGGCGTCCTCGTACGAGGCACTGAGTGTCGACCGTTCCTTCTCGAGTACGACCGCGGAACGCTCGACGCAGGCGACTACCGCGCGAAGTTCGAGGGCTACCGCCGGTACTACGCCGGCCGCGAGTGGGAGGGCGACTTCCCGAGCGAGCCCGTGCTGCTCTTCGTGTGTTCCGACGATCGCGCCGAGGAGCGCGTGGCGCGCGCGGCGAGGTCTGTGGCTCCCGATCTGCCAATGCTCCTGACGAGCGAGTGGCGGTACCTGAGCGGCAGCGGCGATGGCGCCGGGGCGCTGGGACCCGTGCTGGGTGAGGCAAGAAACCGACGGGGCCGCGGCCGGACGTTCCGCGCCGGCCGCGGGTCGAACGGCGAGCCAGCCGGTGACGGCGGATAGACATCGCTCCTTGGGCGCCCCGACTTCGCTGCCGCGATCCGCCGTTCCGGTTGGGGTTCGCGAGACGGACCAGGCAGCCAAACCGCGCCTGAACGCGCGAGCGACCCCCCGAAGGAACGCCGGGAACTTTGCATTCGCACGGCTCCTTAGTAAAGGATACGCGCCACCCTTTCCTACCTGGCCGGATTGAGAAAGGCTCGTATGCGAGGCCGCTACCTCCGTCGAAGCTGGGATTACGATCGCACGCTGTACGTGCCCGCCGTCTACCGCGGGGCGTGCGAATACGAGGCCTTCGTCCCGAGCCGGGTCGCCGAGCTCAGCGTCGAGTTGCCGGGCGACCTGGTGGGCATGCTCTCCGAAGCCGAGAGGGCAGTCGCCGATCTCAACCGCACGGGCGGGCTCGAGCTCGCGTCGCTGGCACGTCTCCTGCTGCGCACGGAGTCGATCGCTTCGTCGAAGCTCGAGGGCCTCCAGGTCGACGGCCGCATCCTCGCCCTCGCCGAGGCCCGCCGGCGGGCGGACCGCCAGGTCGGCCCGGAGGCTGTCGAGATCCTCGCCAATATCGACGCGATGGAACTGGCCGTCGAGCAGCCGACAGCCGCCGAGGGGATCGGTCCGCAGGACCTGCTAGACATCCACCGGGTCCTGCTCGCCCACGACTCAGGAGGGCGGAGGCCCGGCGAGTTTCGTCACTCGCAGAACTGGATTGGAGGGAACGACTACAACCCCTGCGGGGCGGACTTCGTCCCGCCGCCTCCAGAAGAGCTTGCGGGCCTGATCGAGGATCTCTGCCGCTTCTGCAACCAGGAGCTGCTGCCGCCGCTGCTGCAGGCCGCGATCGCGCACGCGCAGTTCGAGACGATTCACCCGTTCGTGGACGGGAACGGCAGGACGGGGCGCGCGCTCGTCCAAGCGATCCTGCGGCGCCGCGGGCTCGCGCCTGCGTTCGTCCCGCCGATCAGCGTCGTGTTCTCGCGGCAGCGGGACCGGTACATCCGCGGACTGACGGCGTTCCGAGAGGATCGCCTTGCGGAGTGGGTGTTCATCTTCGCGTGCGCAACGGCGGCGGCGGCGCAGCTGGCCAATCGCTACCGGGGACGGCTTAGCGATCTTCAGGGCGAGTGGCGAGAGCGACTTCGCGAGCGATCCAATCCACGCAGCGATGCCGCGGCCTGGGCACTGCTCGATGTTCTCCCTGCGCACCCGATGGTGACGGTGCCGATCGCGGTGATCGCGACGGGTCGGACGCGGCCGGCGGTTACGAACGGGATCGTGGAGCTGGAGCGCGCAGGGGTACTGATCCCGGTGACCGCCTCACGCCGCAATCGAATCTGGGAGGCGGCTGGCCTGCTCGATCTGATCGCCAGACTCGAGTCCGGCGACGCGTAGGGCTATGCGCGAGCAGCCTCCCCCGCTGACGGTCAGCCATGCTGCGCTCGTGGCGCAATTGACGCCCGAGGAGCGGGCCGCGCTCGCTGCTGAGCTGCTCGCAGCCAATGTCCGCGAGGCCGTGAGCAAGGCGCTCGCGAGCACGGCGCGGACCCATCAGGATGCTGGCGAGCTGGGGCGGGGCGAGGTCGTCGACGGCGTAACGAGCGCGATGAATCCGGAGCAGGCCGCAGCATACTGCGCCATCGGGGTGAACCGACTGCGCGATCTGCTTCGAGCCGGCGTCATCCAAGGGCGCCGATCCGGACGCCGATGGCTGGTGCGTCGCGAGGCGCTCGACGAGTGGATGCGTCAGGAGGAAGAGGCAGAGCGTCGTCGCCGGCATGGACTGCTTTCCGATGGACGCGGACCACGTCAGGCCCGCGTCGGCTGACCGCCGAGTACATTCATGCCTGAAGGCAGGCGCCCCGGGTTCCCTGGCGCTGGCGCCCGCGGTGTCGAGTTGCGCGACCTAGCGAGCGGGGGTGTGGAATGGCGGAAGGCGGCAGCGCGCGGCGACCCATCGTGAACTTCGGTAAGCGCTCGCGCACCTACAACCGAGGCGGGCGGCGCTGGAAGAGCTATGGCGCGTGGGTGCGGTACGAGGAGCCGATCCCGGGCCGGCGCGATCGCGAGGAGCGCTGGTTCCGCTCGGAGGCCGACCGCGACGAGTGGCTGCGGGTCACGCTCGCCACCGGCCGTGTCCAGAGCACGCAGCGCTCCAAGCGGGAGACGGTCGGCCAGTTGCTCGAGGACTGGTACCAGCATGGCTGCGCCGTGAAGGGCTGGTCCCTGCGCCACCGGGCCACGACGCGCTGGGCGATCGACCGCCACCTCGACTACCTCTCGGACGTTCCCATCGACCGGCTCGAGGTCGACCACGTGGAGCACCTGATCGCCCGGGCGATCGAACAAGGCGCGACGCCGAACTCCCTCCGGCACGTCCGCAACTCCCTCCGCGCGGCCCTCAACCTCGCCATCCGGCGAGGGAAGCTCGACCGCAACGTCGCGCAGCTTGCGGAGGTACCGGTGATACGGCGCCGGCCGCCGAAGGTGATCGCCCTCGACGCCCTTCCGACGTTCCTCGAGGCGATCGAGGGCGAGCGCCTGGCGGCGTTCTGGCAGTTCTCGCTCGCCATGGCGGTACGCCCGGCCGAGGCGATCGGGTTGCGCTGGCGCGACGTCGAGCTCCGCGAGGGCGTGGCGACCTTCCGGCGCACGATCCAGCACGACCCGGGGGTCGGGCCGGTGGAGCGCACCACGAAGACCGACCAGCAGCGCAGAGTCGCGATCCCGGACGACATTGTGCAGCTCCTGCGCCGCCACCGCGCCGAGCTTCGCCGCGAGGGCCTCGCCTGGCGCACCGGTGACCTCGTGTTCCCGAACCGCAAGGGGCAGCCGCTCTACGGACCGACTGCTTACCGGCGACTGCGGCACGTGCTGAAGCAGAAGGGCCTCCCCGCGGTCACCCTCTACCAGCTCCGCCACACCGGAGCGACACTCCGGCTCGCCGCCGGCGTGCCGCTGGAGGTCGTCCAAGAGGATCTCGGGCACCGCTCGATCGTGATGACGCGCCGCTACGTCGAGATCGCGGAGCCGATGCGGCGCGAGTCGGCGGAGCGGATGAACGCGATCCTAGGGGCCGCGCGGAAGGCGGCGGGCGGGACGAACCCATATCGGGCCGCTCCGACGTCCCTGAACGCGCATCCCAGAAGCCCGTGAAAACACTCGGTAGTCCTAGACCGGTAGACGGGATTCGAACGCGCGACCCGCTGCTCGGGAAGGGGCGCTGTGACCTGAGATCACCCGGTAGCTGCCACGTAGCGGTCATCCTGGGGAGGCGCCGTTTCCGCCAGGACCACGAGGCTTGCACTCAGCCCTCGTCTATGTCGCTAAGCGTGGAGGGCGGGCGACTCGATGAGCACAGATCGCAGGTCTGCCGACGCTCATCCCGGACGGCGTGACCGCTCGGGAGGCCGCGGGGTGACCTCACGGGTCAACTCCGGATCTCCTGCTCCGCCTTAGCAAGGACCACGGCCGCGCGGCCTGATCGTGCAGGTACTTGGGCGGCCGACCGCCGACGTATCGCGGCTCACAGGTCAGGTTACCTGCTCGCTCCATCGAGTGCAGCAGTGGATAGGGTCGTGCCGGGGCTCAGGCTGTAGCCGTGACGAGTGAGCTCCTCGAGCATCGCGAGCCCGCACACGCCCTCCCCCGCCGCATGACGGAGGATGTTACGCGTCGGTGCCCCGCTCACTCTGGTCGCCTGGCGCACGTGCGGGAAGTAGCCGAGCCGAGTTGAGCAGGAAGGTCAGCTCGGAGACGACGTGGATTGCGGCGGCCACGAGGGGGCCGAGCAGGCCGAAGGCGGCCAAGCCCATCCCGGCGAGATCGATGCCGATGGTGCCGGCGAAGTTTTGGAGGATGATGCGACGCGTGCGCCGGGCCACGCGGAGGGTCTCCACGAACTTCGAGAGGTCATTCCCGATCAGCACCACATGCGCGCTCTCGCGCGTCACGTCGGTGCCCGAGCCCATCGCGATGCCCACGCTGGCCTGCGCGAGCGCCGGCGCGTCGTTTACGCCGTCGCCGACCATCGCCACCGTGCGCCCAGCCGCAACAAGGGCCCGCACACGTTCGAGTTTCTGGTCCGGGAGCATCCCCCCCGCGTAATCGTCGACGCCAAGCTCGCTCGCGATCGCCTCGGCGGCGGCGGGGCGGTCGCCGGTCAGCAGCACGGTCTGCACGCCCATCGTCCGTAGGTCCCGCACCGCCCCGGCGGCCTCGTCCCGTAGCGTGTCGGCGATCACGATCGTCCCTAGGAGCTGGCCGCCGCGTGTGACCACGACCTCCGAGGCCGCGCCCTCGGGCGCCTGGAGGTCCGCCAGCGCGATGCCGCGCTCCTGCGTGAATGCGCGCGTGCCCGCGAGGACCTCGACG
Source organism: Dehalococcoidia bacterium (assembly GCA_041390625.1). GTDB lineage: Bacteria > Chloroflexota > Dehalococcoidia > UBA2979 > UBA2979 > RBC038. Next base: position 150,968 of record JAWKPM010000009.1, read on the forward strand.
CCCTCGAACAGCGCGACCACGCCCTTGCCAGGCGTGTAGGCAAACTCCTCCGGCTCCGTCACTGCCACGCCCGTGGCTCGAGCGTGTGCGACGATGGCGCGCCCGAGCGGATGCTCGCTGCGCACCTCGGCGGCCGCCGCCGCGGCGAGGATAGAGTCCGGAGCAGTGCCGTTGGCGGCGTATATGGCCTGCACCACGGGCGTGCCGTAAGTGAGCGTGCCGGTCTTGTCGAGCACCACCGTGTCGACCGCCCACAGCGTCTCCAAGTAGCGGCCGCCTTTGATGATCGCTCCCTGTCGCGCCGACCGACCTACCGCACCCAGGATCGCGAGCGGGGTGCCCGCCGCCATCCCGCACGCGCCCGCGACAATCACGACTGAGATCGTCGAGCGCGCGTCGCGCGTGAGCAGGAAGGTCAGAGCTGCGGCACCGAGGGCGAAGTAGACCAGGTAGCCGGCGAAGCGGTCGGCGGTCTTCTCGACCGGCGCGCGCGAGCGCTCGGCGTGCTCCACGGCCTCCACGATCTTGCCGAAGGTGGAGTCACGCCCGATCCGCTCCGCGCGCACCTCGAGTGCCCCGGACTGGTTCACCGTGCTCGCGTAGACGTGGTCGCCGCTGCCCTTCTCCACCGGCATCGGCTCGCCGGTGATCGTCGCCTCGTCGACGTGCGAGGCACCCGCCACCACCGTGCCGTCGACGGGTATGGCGGCGCCCGGGTTCACCAGCACGAGGTCGCCGGGCCGCAGCTCGTCGATGGCGATCTCGGCGACCTCGCCCTCGCGCCGCACGAGCGCGATGCGCGGCAGGTAGCGCAGCAGGTCCTGAATAGCGCGGCGGCCGCGGGCGACGGTCATGTCCTCGAGCACCTCGGCGCCGACCACGAACGCCGCGATCACGGCCGCGACGAAGACCTCGCCGATGGCGAGCGCGGCGAGCAGCGCGATCGTCATCGAGAGCTCGGTCGTCATGCGGCGCTCGAGTACGTTCTCGCCCGCCTCGCGCAGGACCGGCCACGCGCCGAGCGCGACGGTGGCGGCTCCGCCGCCGATCACGAGCCAGGCCGGCTCCGACGGCAGGAGCCAAGCAACGGCGGCGGTGACCGCGAGGAACGCGATGCGGGCGAGGTCGCTCCGCTCGACGCGATGCCCCTCCTCGACTTCTGCGCCGGCATCACCGGGTGCAACGTGGTCGTGTGTTGCCGGTGCGGCGGTCATGGCCAACTCCAGGTCCCGAATGTCGCTAATGCATGGCTCCGGAAGGGGTCGCGTTACTTCAGGTAGGCGCGGACGATGTCCACGACCTCCTCCAGCGCCTGCGCCTCCTCGGAGGCGGGGTCGGTCACATTGGCTGCGAGGTGGTAGCGGATCTGCCCTTCGAGCAGCTCGAACATGAGCCCGTTCATCGCGCCACGGCAGGACGCGGTCTGACGCAGGATCTCGTCGCAGGGCTGCTCCTCGGTCAGCGCTCGCTCGATCGCGTCGAGCTGGCCGCGCATGCGTCGCACGCGCGCGATGAGCTTCTGCTTGTCGCGGACGATGTGGGCCATCGCTGAGACCTTCCGTGAATAGCCAGGGGGACTATACCATTAGTGCCTCCGCGGTCGAGTGCCCGGGAACAACTGCAGTCGTGTCACGGCGCGCGTGGCTGCGGTACTGACGATGCACTGCCTTCGTTCCGGGGATGCGCACACTGGTCGCCGTCATCCTGCCCAAGGCGATGCCGACCATCGAGCCGGCCATCTTGCCGCGAAGCTCCAAGGGCAACGATGCGGCTGAACCGGCGGCCGCGCAGGTCAGTTCGCTCGCTTGCGGCGACGCGGTTTCGGGCTGACTTCGCCCGTTAGCTCCCCGATCTTCTGCTGCGCCTCGGCCAGCACCTCACGGCCGCGCGGCGTGATCGTGTAGTACTTGCGCGGCCGGCCGTCGACGTGCCGCGGCTCGCAGGTGAGATAACCCGCGTGTTCCATTGAATGCAGCAGCGGGTAGATGGTGCCGGGGCTGAGGCTGTAGCCGTGGCGCCCGAGCTCCCCGATCATCCCCAGGCCGTAGACGCCCTCCTCCGCCGCGTGGTGAAGGATGTGGATGCGCACGAAGCCAAGGAAGAACTCGCGCAGTATTGTATCGGCCACCGATAATTCCCTATGCTCGCGACCGGCGCCGCCCGGCGCCATCGTAACGGCGGAGCGCTCGGCGGTCCGCCCTGCACGCCGTGATCTCGGCTTGCACGACCTCGATGTCCTTCGTCGAGAGCGCCGCGAGCTCGCGCTCGCCCTCGCTGACGTCTGCCCGCTCGCCTGTCATCACCCAGAGGTGAGACATGCACGCCGCGAACGTCGCGCTGCGCTCGATCAGCACGACCCGGTGCTCCGGCGCGAGCCGTCGCAGGTGCGTGGCCGCCGTCAGCCCGCCGATGCCGCCGCCGAGGACGAGAACCGTCTTGTCGCTCATCGCCGCTCCTAGCCGAAGGTCAGCACCCGGTCGGCCTCTTCGGTGAGGCGTACGAGGTCGTCCATCGTCGACATCGGGCAGACGGCGCTCGCATCCATCGTCCGCAGGCGCAGGCAGGTGCCACAGCTGAGGGCGACGCCGCCCAGCTCATCGAAGCGCAGCAGCAACGACTGCACGTCGAAGCGCTCATCGCCGATGCTCTCGATTGCGACCGCGGGGCCGAGCAGGAAGATGCTCACCTCGTGGCTGCGCGAGAGCGCCGCCGAACCGAAGCGCAGCGCGTTCCACACCGTCTCCGTCTCGTCCGTGTTGATCACCAGCGCGTACTTCATCGCTCCCCCGTCCGTCGAGCACCGGCATCCCGCCGGCGCGGGCTCATCCAGCAGCGCTCACTTCCACCGGCAATCCGGCCGCCCGCCACTCGGGCAATCCGTCCTCCAGCCGCACGGCATGCAGCCCGCGTGCCCGCAACTCGCCGACCGCTTCAGCCGAGAGCACGCAGTAGGGCCCGCGGCAGTACGCGACGATCTCGCGATCGGGCGGCAGCTCAGGCAGGCGCGCGCGCAGCTCGGCAAGGGGCATCGAGATCGCGCCTGGCAGATGCCCGGCCCGGTACTCGGGCGCCGGCCGCACGTCGAGCAGCAGAACGTCGCCCGTCTCGAGGCGGCTCAATAGCTCGTCGCGGCTCATCGGATCGAGCGGGTCGCTGGCGCCGAGGATCTCGGCGACCGCCTGGTCCACCTCGGTCATCTGCTCGTGGGCGAGGTCACGCAACGCGAACCAGAATGCGCCAACTTGCTCGCTCGCGAGCCGGTAGTAGACGCGTGGCGGCTCCCGCCGCGCGACGACCAGGCGCGCCTCGGCGAGCACGCGCAGTTGCCGCGAAGCGTTCGAGACCGTGAGCTCGGCCGCCTCCGCCAGCTCCTCGACCGTCTGCTCGCCCTGGCAGAGGCGGTCGATCAGCTTGAGGCGGCTGCGCGTCGAAAGCGCGGCGGCCATGCGGGCGAACTGGTCGAAGACTCGGTTCATTTGAATCCCTGCGCAACTATGGAAGGATCGCGGGTCACGTGTCAACGTCCGATGAGGGGCGGAACAGCGAGCCGGGCCTGCAATGGAAGCCAGAGGAGAGGGACCGAGGACGGTCCGCCGTGCGCGCGCCCCGTCCTCAGCTGCGACTCGCTCTCGTCAGTGCGAGTCGTGGCCCGCCGGCGCGTCGTGCTCGGAGCCGTCTCCGGCGTACCCGCGCAGCGCGTCGTAGCGGCTCACCTGTTCCGCGGTCAGCGTCGCGGTCACCTCGAGGTGCGCCGCGAGGTGCACGTTGCGCAGGCGTCCCTCCACCTCGGCGACCGCCGCGGTGAGCTCCCCCAGCCGCGACGGCGTGACGGCTTTGCTGCGGAACTCCTCGTCCAGTGTCGCCTCGAGCTCGACCAGTTCTCGCCCGAGCGCCTGCGCCTCACGCTGCATCGCAGTGAGGGTCTCTCGGATGGCACGTTCCTGCTCGCTGCTGAGGGCAAGCTCGCCGGCGAGCTCGAGCACATGCGTAGGGCCGGGATAGTGATTGAGTTCCGCGGCCAGCGCGAAGCCGGCGCCCCGGCCGCCGAGCAGGTCGTCGACCTGCTCAGGTGCGAGGGCGGCGATCGGCCGCGTCTCCCAGCCGGCGTACGGCTGCGCGTTCGCCGTCGCGGTCACCGCCGGCATGGCTGGCGGGGTCGCGTCGCCGCTGCAGGCGCCGGCGATGATGCCGAGGACCACCGCCGCAAGCGCGATGCCCGTAGCGCGCGGCTTCATGGAGCAGTCTCCCCAGATTGTGCGAACAGCGGCGCGCACGCGTCGAAGTCGACCACCCGGAAGGACTCCGCCATAGTCAGTCCCCAGCGCTCGCCGGTTGCGACCGCCCACGCCTCGATCGCGCTGGCGGGGGCCTCGCCGATCGAGCGCCGCGTGCGGTGCGGCTCGACGGCCGCGAGCTTGAGATGGAGCGTCTTCGTCACGTCCACGGCGGTGTTCGGCTCGTCGCTCCGATAGAGGTAGACCTCCGGGCCGCGGTGGCCGGCGCGCGCTGCGGCCATCATCGCCGCGAGCGCGGCCTCCCCGGCATGGAGATGATCGGGGCGGCCTTCACCGTTCGACCACGGGCCGTGCGTGACGAGCCGCCGGGGCCGGTACTCGAGGATCAGGGCGACGAGCTCCTGTTCGAGCGCGGGCGTGACGGTCAGGCCGCCATCGGGGTGCCGCAGGAAGTGGACCCCGGCGACGCCCAGGATCGCAGCGGCGGCCCGCTCCTCCTGCTCGCGGAGCACGCTGAGCTCCTCCGGAGGCAGCGGCGGCTCGCTCCTGCCCGCCTCGCCGCTCTTGCAGGTGACGTAGGCCACCCGCTCGCCCTCGCGGCACCAGCGCGCGACGGACGCGCCGCTGCTGATGTCGACGTCGTCGGCGTGCGGCTGGATCACGAGGATCGTCCCGGGTGCGGGCGAGCTCACCACAGGCGCTGCGCCCAATCCGAGAGCACCGGGTCCGCGGCGACGTCATGCCTAGCGCAGCACGGTTTGATGTCGAGCATCGGCGTGCCGTCCACCGCGTCCAGTCCTCGGACGGTCAGCACGTTGCCGGTGATACCCAGCAGCTGCACGATGCTGACCCCGACCGGGTTGGGGCGGTTTTGGGGTGCGCAACGCGAAGGTGCCGGGCCGGCCGAGCCCGGTGCGGGGGCGCCCACCGCCCGGCGCCGCTCGGCAGGCACCTGGTCCATCGAGCACACGATCAGCACGTGCGAGAAGCCGTCCAGTCTCTCCAGCCCGGTCGCGAACTCGGGAGCGACCCGCACCTCGCTCACAACCTCCGGGCCAGGCGTCCCGCATCGGCTTCATCTCGCGCACCGCGCTGGCGACGGATCCGATGGGGCGTAGGACGATCTCGCCTCCTTGCGCCGATTCGCTCATCGGTCAGTCCTCGTTCGCGATCGCGTGTTCGCCGGGCGGCAAGGCCTCGTCCAGCGCGCGGGTCAGCGTCGCGAGCGCGTGGAGCACCGCGCCTCGCTCCTCCTCTGCGATGGCGGCAAAGAGCTCGCTGAACTTCTCCGTCCGCGCGGCCGCGAGCCGCTCCGCCGCCAGCCGGCCCTGCGTGGTCAGGCACAGCAGCACGGAGCGGCCGTCCCCGGGGTGGGGGTCGCGACGTACCCACGCGCGCTCCTCGAGGCGCGCAACCAGGCGGCTGACCGTGCTCTTATCGAGGCGGATGCGCGCGCCGAGCGCCTTCTGCGACAGCGGCACTCCACCCGCGAGCTCGAGCAGCGCGTGCGCCTCCGATGCGGGGATCGGCTGGCCGCAGGGCGTCTCTTCGGGCCGGTGCAGGCCGAACGCCCGCACGAACGTGGTCATCCGCTCCTGCAGCGTCCTCGGGTCCGCCGTCGCGGCGCCGGTCTGTTGCATGACCGCAGGGTAAGCCTGTTAGTTGTCCGGTACAACTACCCATCTCAGCACTAGCAGGGTCCCGAACCGGTGCCGGTGGTATCGTCCCCAACGCGCGATGGTTCACGACCTCGCTGCGAGCACCGGATGATCCTGGGAGAAACAGTCTCGTCCAGGTGAGCAAACGCCAGTCATGATGAGCAAGCGTACGATTCAGCCATCAGGTGCGCAGTCAATCCAGCAGGACGACCTCTAGGCAGAAGGGAATGCCTTCGCCTTTCCTCACCACAGCACAAACATCGGGATTGCGACCGGAGCCGATGCGTTCCTCGAAGGTGCTCACGCCCTGCAAGACGTGGCACGCGACAACGCCGATGTCGCGTGTTGGCCGGCGCGGCGGGCGAGCTCCCCTCGAGCTGCCTCGGGACGACGTTCGAGCAGCGCTATGACCCGCGGCAGTTCACTCGGGGCGCCGAGGCTGCTGGCGATGCCGCGCACCGCCGTGTAGCACACCGGTCGCCGCCGCGATCGGTAACGTGTTCGTAGACGGCAGGTCGAGCGCGTCGAAGTCCACTGGGGGCATCGACCGGTCGAAGCCGACGTTCTTGTGCGTGAGCGACAGCGACAGCGCGACCGCGACGTCCGCCTCGATGATGCCCAGCTTTCGGGCCGCCACCGCGATTCGCGTCTGACAGCGGCAGTCGACGGACAGCAGCGCGGCCGTCTTCGCGGCCGAGCCCACCGCGATCCCGAGGTCGATGTCGCGCAGGTTGCACTGTGGCCCGGCGAACTCGAGCTCCTCTGAGTCCTGCCGCAGCTCCTTCGTCGCGTTAAGGAACTCCGCGCAGGTCGCGTAGCCGCAAGCGCCGCAGTCGTAGTTTGGCGGATACCAGCCGCTCAGGCCGACGAAGAGCACCGCGTCCACGGCCTCCGCCACGTCCGCATCGCGAAACCAGATCGTCTCGCGACGTTCCTTGCCTCTCGCTCGCATCCAGGTCGCCAGCTGTGTCAGCGTCCCCCGGTCGTTGACGATCACCGTTTCCATGAACGACTTGGCGCCCTGCAGGAACAGCTGACCGCCCGACTTCGGCGCCGTGATCGCGGCCCCTGCCATGAGCTTCGCCGCCTGTAGGACCGCGTCCGTGCGGAGCTCGTCGTAGCCGATCGGCTCGCTCATGCGTCGACCTGTTGCTGGCACCAGGCATAGAGCGCGTCGTACACGGGCAGCTCCGCAGCCAGCTGCTCGTGGTCGTCCTGATAGGCCAGCCGGAAGCCGGCGGCAATGGCATGAAGGCCGTGAGACTCGGGCGCCAGGTCGCGCGCATCGGTGTCGGCGCCGCGGACGATCCGGGCGAGGAGCCCGAGCGCGGGCTCGTCCAGGCCGTACTTCGCGATGATGGCGTCGAAGCTGCACTCAGCGCCGTGATGACCGAGCTCCACGTCCGGTACGTCGAACGGGATCGCGCCTGCGCGTTCGGCCACCGCCAGCACCTCCTCGGGCGGCACGTAGAGAAACTCGGCATCGGGGTCGACAAAGCGCCGGATCAGCCAGGGACAGGCGACGCGATCCACCATCGGCCTGGCGCGTGTCACCCATTTCATGACTACCTCCCCGCAAACCGGGTTGACCTGGACGAGGGCGAGTAGGATTCTAACACACGTTACATGCGCTAAGGTCGCCCGTGAGCTATCTCTGGCAGTTGCGGCCGTACTTCCGTCAGGTGGCGGGGCAGCTGGTCGTCGGTTCGCTGGCGGGCATCGTCATGAACACGGCGGTGATCCTGCCGGCGCTCCTTCTCGGCCGCGCCATCGACGAGGCGCTGGCGCTGGAGCGCGGCGAGGCGACCCCGGACGACGTGACGCTGGCCGCGCTCCTCTTGGTCGGCGGGACCCTCCTGACGGAGGGGCCGCGCGTCCTCAAGCGCTGGTTCCTGATGACCGCCAACGCGCGCATCCGCGCCAACCTGCGCGCTGACGCCCTGCGCGGCACCCTCTCGCGTCCGCTCGCCGACCTCCACCGCACCTCCATCGGCGACCAGATGGCGCGCATCGTCGGCGACGTCGAGGTGCTTGGCGTCGGCGTCCGCGAGTTCACGATCGAGACGTGGGACACGGTGCTCTTCTCCTGCTCGTTCGTCGTTGCGATGTTCTTGATCGACGTAGAGCTGTCGCTCATGGCGCTGGCGCCCGTGCCGGTTGCCATGGTGATCGCGCGCGCCTCCGGCCGCTGGGTCTCTGCCCGCACGACCAGCGCCCGCGAGGCGAATGCGGTTCTGACGTCCAGCATCCAGGAGCTCCTCGCCGGTGTGCGCGTGCTGCGCGTCTTCGGCCGCGGCGCCGCGGCGTCCAGAGAGGTCGAGGCGCTCTCTCAGACGTTCGCGGAGCGCAACCTGAGCGCGGCACGGCTGACGCTGGGTCTGCGCCCCCTCTACAGCACTCTGATGATGACGGGCGTCCTCTTCGTCATCTGGCAGGGCGGCGAGCGTGTCGTGAGTGGAGCAATGACCCTGGGCGCGTTCGTCGGCTACCTCGCGCTCTTCATCCGCTTCGTCGAGCGCGGCTTTCGCGTCCCGCAGATGATCAACTCGATCCAGAGCGGCGGTGCCGCGTACGCGCGTTTGGCGCCCCTGCTCGCTCCGGCGCTCGCGGTGCGGGGTGAGCCCCGCTTCGCCTCGTTCCAGCCGGGCCGCGTCGCGGGTATCGACGGCGTGGACGCCGCGCGCGGCGCGCGGAAGCCGGGACCGGTTGGCGCGGCGCTGCTCGACGTCACCTTCACGTATCCCGGCGCCGGCAGGCCCGCGCTCGAGCACCTGTCGCTCGAACTCCCAGCCGGCAGCCTCGTCGCCGTGGCCGGCGCCGTCGGTGCCGGCAAGAGCGCCCTGGCCAGGGCGTTGCTCGGCGTCTATCCCATCGAGTCGGGCGAGGTGCGGCTCCTCCTGCCGGACGGCTCGTCCATCGCGGCGTCACCGCGCGCGGGCGTCGTCGGCTACCTGCCCCAGGACCCGCAGCTGTTCGCCGGCTCGATCCGCGAGAACGTCCTGATGGCGACCACGACGGCGACGCCGGAGTCCGTCGAGGAGGCAGTGCGGCTCGCGGCGCTGGACGGCGACGTGGCCGAGTTCCCCGAGGGCCTTGAGACCCCGATCGGCGAGCTGGGCGTGCGTCTCTCCGGCGGGCAGCGCCAGCGTGTCGCCCTGGCTCGGGCGCTCGCCGCGCACACCCCCGGCTACCCCGGCCTGCTCGTGCTCGACGACCCCTTCGCGGCGGTCGACGTGGAAACCGAGGTGCGGATCGTCGGCGCCCTGCGCGAGTCGTTCGGGCAGGAGCGGCCGGTGAGTGAGCGCATGACCATCCTGCTCTGTTCCCAGCGGCTGGCGGCGTTTCCTCACGCGGACCGCGTCGTCGTCCTGGCCGACGGCCGGATCGAGGAGGAGGGGGGACATGCGGAGCTACTGGCGAGCGGGGGACTGTACGCGCGCATCTACCGTGCGCAGACCCGCAGCGAACTGGCCGCGGCGGAGCTCGACCGATGACCGCGGTCGCGTTCGAACCTGCAGCCGTGGCCAGAGGTGTTGGCGGCCAGCTCACCGACCTCGTGCGGCCATGGCGACTCGCCCTGCTGGCCATCGCCGTGCTGGTGCTGGCCAGCGCCCTGTTCGAGCTCATACCGCCGGTCCTCGTGCGCTCGATCGTGGACGACCACCTGGTCGTCGGCGAGGCGGAGGGGCTCCTGTGGCTCGCGCTGCTCTACCTGGCAGCGGCCGGCCTGGGTCAGGCGCTGACCTTCATCTACGGATACCTCGCGGCGGCGGTCGCGCAGCGCATCCTCAGCAGCCTGCGGGTACGGTTGTTCGCGCATGCGCAGCGTCTGCCGGTGAGCTACTTCGATCGCACGCCCATGGGCGACGTGATCAGCCGTTGCACCGCCGACATCGACACGTTGGACACGGTCTTCACGAGCGGCGTCGCGACCCTGGTGGCGAACCTCTTCCGCCTGGTGACGGTCGCCGCGGCGATGGTCATCCTGAGCCCCGCGCTGTCGCTGGCTGCCGCGCTGGTGCTGCCGCCACTGGTGCTGATCACGCGCTTCTTCCAGGTGCGTATCCGTGAGGCCGAGCGGTCGAACCGCCAGGCCGTGGGTGCGATGAACGCGCACCTGGAGGAGACCCTGCGCGGCGTGGAGGTGATCCAGGCGTTCGGCCGCGAGGCGAGCTTCGTCGCGCGCTTCCGGCAGGTCCTCCGGCGGGTGCTGCAGGCCTACGGTCGCTCGGCGTTCTACTCGTCGTTCTATCCGCCGGTGACCGCGCTCATGACCTACGGCGCGATCGCCTTTCTGCTCTGGGCCGGCACCCGTGACGCGTTCGGCGCGCTGGGTATCTCGATCGGCACGCTCACGGCGTTCGCGCTGCTGATGCAGCGCTTCTTCACACCCGTCACCGCGCTGGGCGACGAATGGCAGACGTTGCAGAGCGCGCTCTCCGGCGCCGAACGCATCTTCGCCGTGCTCTCGCTGCCGGCGGAGGAGCGGTCCACCCCCGTTGCCGCCGCGCGGGCCGACAGCACGACCAGTCCAGAGTTCGGCATCGCCTGCGAAAATCTGCGGTTCGGCTACGTGACCGAACCGGTCCTGCACGGAGTGAGCCTGCATGTGCGGCCCGGGGAGCATGTGGCGGTGGTGGGCCGCACGGGCGCGGGCAAGACGAGCATCGTTCAGCTGATGGCCGGGCTGTACGCGCCGTGGAGCGGCACCGTCCGCGTCGCGGGACGTGAGCCGCGTGCGCTGTCGGATGCCGAACGGCGACATGTGCTCGGCATCGTGCCGCAGTCGTCGCAGCTCTTCACCGGCACCGTGCTCGAGAACCTGACGCTGAAGGACGCCGAGGTGTCCGAGGCGGTCGTGGTGGAGGCGGCGCGGACGAGCGGCGCGGACGCGTTCATCCGCGCCCTGCCGGACGGCTACCGCACCCCGCTGCGCGGCTCAGGCCGCGGTGCCGGCCTGCAGCTCTCCGCCGGCCAAGAGCAGTTGCTGGCGCTCACCCGCGCCCTGGTCTTCCGGCCGGCCGTACTGCTGCTCGACGAGGCGACCTCGGCCGTGGACGGCGCCAGCGAGGCCGCGCTGCGCGAGGCGCTACGCCGTCGTGTCCTGCCTGCGGGCACGGCCGTACTGACGGTCGCGCACCGGCTGTCGACGGCACGGGAGGCCGATCGCGTGGTGGTTCTCGACCACGGACGCGTGGTCGAGGAAGGTGCTCCGGCGGACCTGATCGCGCGCGGAGGACGCTTTGCGGCGCTGCTGGAGCTGGAGGCGGCGGGCTGGGACTGGCGATCCGCCGCGCCGGACTGACAGGAGGAGACGATGATTCCAGCGGACACGTACGGGCAGTCCGACAAGCCCGACCCTGTCCTGGACGCGCACCTGGTCTTGAAGCACGCGCGCACTCACCTACCGTCGGTGTCCGCCGTCACCGCCGTAGACGAGTCCGGCGGCGAGGCGCGCGCTTACTTCATCGATGACGGGTACGTCTTCAAGACGCAGCGCCCGCACCGCCTGCGCCCGCGCACGAGTCTCGCGAAGGAAGTGTTCTTCCTGACACAGCTGGAGCAGGTGGCGCCCGAACTCAGCGTGCCGCGCGTCCTCGGCTATTGTCAGGACGGCGACCTGGAGTACATCCTCATGACACGCATGGCCGGCGTGGCGCTGAGAGTGGCGCGACCCGAGGGGGACGCCCGCCGCGAAGTGCTGGTCGCGCTCGGTCGCTCGTTGCGCCGCGTGCACTCCCTGCCGATCGCCCCGTTCGATGACAGCGGTCTCTTCCCCGGGGACGCGGACAGCGACGCCGTGCGGGCTCGGCTCGTGGACGGGCTCAGCCAGGTCGCAGAGGTTGTGGCTGCGCAGGATGCTGCGGCGTGGCCGCTGCGCGTCGCGCCGCAGGCGCTCGCCGAGCGGGCGCTCGCACCGCTGGGTGACGGCCTCCCACGGGTGGCGCTGCACTCCAACCCCGGCCCCGAGCACGTGTACGTGGACCCGGACCGCTTCGCGTTTCGTGGCCTCATCGACTTCGGCGACGCCTACGTGAGCCACCCGGCCTTCGACCTGCGACGCTGGACGGCGCCGGACGACCGCGCCGCGCTCATGCGGGGCTACGCTTCGGAGGCGCCGCTCAGCGCCGGCTTCGAGGCGGCCTGGCTGGTCGTGGCGCTCGGAGGTGTGCTCGCGGCGATAGCCGGGGTCGGTCCGGGCGGCAACCGCCCGGAGCGACGCGAGGCCGCCCTGCGGGACCTGCCGGGCCTGGCTGCCGAGCTGCTGGAGGGCGCGTAGGTGGCGGACCGCTGGCTGCTGCTGATCTACACAATCCCGGCGCAGCCGTCGCGCAAGCGGGCGACCGTGTGGCGTGAGGTCAAGAAGGCCGGGGCCATCTATCTGCGCGACGGCGTCTGCATCCTGCCGGAGCGGCCACCGCAGCTGCGCGCCTTCGAGGAGATCGCGGCGAAGGTCTTCGAGCTGGGCGGCCGGGCGACGCTCGTGCGGTCCGCACTGGTGGACGGCGAGCGCGCCGAGGCGGTCATCGCCGAGGCGGCCGCCGCCCGCGACGCGGAGTACGAGGACATCCTGCGAGAGATCGATCGCTTCCGGGCCCACCTGCAACGCGAGCGCGAACATCGGGAGTTCACCTTCGGCGAGCTTCAGGAGCTGGAGGCGGACGTGGGCAAGCTCCAGCGCTGGTCGGCCCAGGTGCAGGGGCGCGACTTCACGGCGGTGGGGAAGGCCGCGGAGGTCGACGAGGCGCTGGCCCGCTGCGAGGCAGAACTTGCCGCGTTCGCCGACGAGACCTACGAGCAGGAGCACCGCGAGTCGTGAAGTGGGTCACCCGTCGAAACCTCCACGTCGACCGGACCGCCTGCGCCTGGCTCGTCCGCCGCTTCGTCGACCCGAAAGCCGACTTCGCGTTCGTGGAGCCCGGCACGGACCCAAGCGCGGTGGACGGCCACACCTTCGACATGCGCGACGCGGAGTACACACACGTCGAGGGGCGTTGCACCTTCGAGGAGATCGTCCTACGCCACGGCCTGGAGTCCGATGCGGGCCTCGTGGAGATGGGGCGGGTCATCCGCGAGGCAGACGTCCTGCCCCGGCGCACGCGCCGGCGCGAGGCCGCCGGCCTCGACGCTCTGATGCGCGGCTTCCAGCTTCCGACGGCCGACGACCACGAGAAGCTGCGGCTGACCGCGTCGGTGTACGACGCGCTCTACGCCTACTGCGTCGAGAAGGTCGCCAACGAGACCGCCTCCGGCCAGACACCGCGGCCGCGCCTGCGCTTCAGCCGGCGCTTCGAATCGCACGTAGACGAGGCATGAGGTGAGGCAGCCCGCCAGCTGGAGTGGCGGTGAGATGCACGTCCTGCTCATCGAAGAGGGTCCGCGGGCTCGATTCGGCGGGTTCGCTCAGGCGGCGTCGGGCTTCCCTCTCCGTCGGGTGCCCCGCGCGGCCAAGTCAGTCCCGGCGCGCGATGATCAGTCGGAAGATGCCCCCGCATGCCGCACTTCGTCGCGCTCGAGTGTCAGACCGGACCGTTCGACGTTGTCGGCGCGGTTCGGCGGGTGATGTTGACGCAGGTGAGCTGCACTGAAACCGGGGCTGCGAACGGGTGAAGGGGCCCGAGCACGAGCAGACAGACGGCACCGAGGAAGAGCGTCGGCGCGACGAGCGCCACCAGCTCGAGCTGGCGGGGACTCCAGCCTCCCGAACAACCAGGGTGTCCGGCTTGGAGGCTACGCCGCATTGCGAAGCCCGGCACCTGCCCGGAAGGATGGACGCCCGTACTCTCGTCCGCTTCCGGTGCCCACAACGAAGCAGGGTCGAGCACTGCCAGACGACATGGCGCACTCGCGTCTCGCTGGGGTCGTCCAGAGGGATATCGGGCCCCCGCTCGATCGTGATCACGGGCCGGGAGGTTGAGATCGGGGAGCCGAATTGGCGAGTCGGGAGAGGACGTTGGACGCGAATCTCGGGCGAGCGCTGACACGCCGCGGGCGGGACCACGGGCGGGACTGGCGCAAATCGGGCCCCTCTGACCACTCCCAGCGCGCCCCACAGAACACGCGGAAACCCCTGAAATCACGAGGGAAAATGGTTCTGGAGCGGGAGACGAGATTCGAACTCGCGACCCTCTGCTTGGGAAGCAGATGCTCTGCCAGCTGAGCTACTCCCGCGCCGTCGTCGGAGCATAGCCGACGATCCCGCATCGAGTCTCGTGCGCGTCCTCAAGGCCGCAGGTGCGGCTTCATGCACGTAGTGGACGCCTCGCTAGAGTGGGCGCACGGGGAGCGCACGTGGTCCGACGCTGGTTGCCGAACGTCTACGAAGGCTGGATCGTTGTCGGCTCCTCGGCGTTCATCGTCACGATGATCGGCGCCTCCTTCTTCTACGGCTTCGGCACCATCTTCAACCCGCTCCGCGACGAGTTCGGCTGGAGCAGCGCGGCCACGTCGCTGGCGTTCTCTCTGCGGCAGGAGACCTCCGGCATCGCCGCGCCGTTCATCGGCATGACCATCGACCGCGTCGGGCCGAGGCGCGTGCTGCTGTTCGGCCTCGCGATGGTCTCCATCGGCGTCATTGGCATGTCGTTCATGCAGAACCTGTTCCAGTTCTACGTCGCGATGTTCGTCATCGCGATCGGCACCAGCTCCGCAGGCGGGCAGGTCGGTCTCGTCGCGATCGCGACGTGGTTCGAAGCGCGGCGTGCGCGCGCGATGTCCTTCATGACCATCGGTGGAGGTGTGGCCGGCATCTTCGTCGTCTTCGTCGCGCTGCTCGTCGAGGCGCTGGGCTGGCGCGGCGCGCTCCGAACGATGGCCGGCGTCATCATCGTGGTTGGGACGCTCGCGGCGCTGAACGTCCGCGCGAGGCCTGCGCGGCACCACCAGCCGATGGACGGCATCCGCCGCGCCGACTACCGCGAGGACGACGAGGAGCTGCCCGACTGGGGTGTACCGATTCGGCGCGCGGTCACGTCGCGTGCGTTCTTGCTCGTTGCGCTCGCTCTCGTCGCGAACGGCTTCGCGACGACCGCGATCATCGTGCACCAGATCCCGTTCCTCGAGTCGATCGGCGTCTCGAGCGGGCTGGCGGGCGCCAGCGTCGCGGTGTTCACCACGACCTCGATCGTCGGGCGGCTCGGTGCCGGATTCCTGGCGGACAAGTACGACAAGCGCATCGTGCTGGCGGGGTCGATCGGGCTCGCGGGCCTCGGCCTGCCGCTGCTTGCGATCGCAGGCAACTTCTGGACGGCGGTCCTCGCGTTGCTGATCATCGCGCCCGGCTTCGGCGGGGCGATCCCCGTGCGGCCTGCGCTGCTTGCCGACTACTTCGGCACGAAATACTTCGGGACGCTCAACGGCATCCTCATGCTGCTGGCGACGTTCGGAAGCTTCGGCGGCCCGCTCCTCGTCGGCTGGCTCTTCGACAGGACCGGCGACTACACCGCCAGCTGGCTGGTGTGCGGCGCCGTCGGGCTCCTCGCCGTGCCCGTGGCGCTGGCCGCGACCGCACCACGAGCACTGACCGAGGAATATCGGACGATTCCCGGACCGCCGACCGCCGGGACCTCCGCAGCCGGCTAGGACCGACCGCTCAGCTCGAGGGCTGGAACAGCTCCATCAGCACGAAGTTGGTCGACGTCGGGTGCACCCAGACGTTGGTGGAGTTCGGCGCGCGGTTCACGCGCCCGCCACCGGCCTCCACCTGCTTCGCGAAGGCGTCCGTGTCCGGCGTCTCGAAGGCGAGCAGGTAGATGCCCTCGCCGTGCGGGTTCAGCGGGTTCACGCGGTCCTGCATCAGCCGGTAGATCGGGCTCTCCTCAGAGGAGGGCTGGATCACGTGCAGCATCGTCTGACCGTCGTAGCCCAGCTGGACGTAGTCGAAGTTGCCGATGTTGTTGTGGGCCTTCTCGGCCGTGATCGACATCCCCAGGCGGGCCTGGTAGTTCTGGACCGCCTCGTCCAGATCATGGACCGCCACCGTGTAGTGCTTGAACTTGAGCACGCCATCTCCCCTCGAGCCGCTCGTGCGGGCCACCTCGACCCGAGGGCAGAGACTAACCGAAGAGTGGCCCACCCGGATCGATGACCGCTCGGTCGATCCCGATCACCGCGGGGCGCTCCTCGCAGTACCCCTCGTTCTCACACTTGTCGAAGGTAAACGCCGCCCGCTGCTTGTCGAAGCGAATGGTCCACGTCCCCAGGGCGTGGTTATCGCGACCCTGCGCGATCTGCTCCTGAAGCACAGCGACCAGCGCCTCCAGCTCCTTCGTGCCCACGGCCGGCCTCCTCGATGTGCGTTGCGCGGGATGTATGCGCGCCTGTTCGTGTGTGTTCCGAAGAGTATAGGCAGCCACAGGCGTGGCCCCGTGAGAGGGCGGTGGCCGAGCGAGGAAGTGCGCCCATCGAAAACGTAATCGTCTTTCGGCGATACCACTCGTAGATGGCATCCAACACAGTTGCTAACTCGTAAATCCTGTATCTTGCTGCACGGTTCGGAGGTCCGCCGTTGGGCCTCCGATGCAGCGTTGCCCCATCGAGGAGGGAACTGAGTGGAGAGCAGGTACTGGGCTCGACGGTCCTTCAACCGTCGAACCGCACTCCGCGGTGCCGGCATCGGCATCGCGGGTCTGGCTGGCGCGGCCCTGATCGGCTGCGGCGGCAGTGACGATGGCGGCCCGGCCGCGACCGAGACCGTCGCCACGGGCGCCGGCCAGGCCGGTGCCGTGACCGCGACCGCGACCGCGACGTCTGACGCCGCCGCGACCCCGGTTCCGGCCGACCAGGTTCGACTGACCCCCGGCATCTACAACGCGCCGGTGCCCCCGAGCGCGGCCGAGGCCAACGTCGAGGTCAACGCCAAGTACGGCGGCACGCTCATGGCGCGCTACCTCGACCCGCCGCGCATGGACATCAACCGCACGCTGTCCTGCACGATCTACGAGACGATGGAGCTGACGAACGCGAAGCTCCTGCGCGGCCGCTCCGGCGCCAACGCGCACCCGTTCCTCGTCGAGGTCGAGCCGGACATGGCCGAGTCGTGGGAGGCCAACCCGGAGAACACCGAGTTCACCTTCCACCTGCGCCCGGGGATCAAGACGCACAACGTCGACCCCACCAACGGCCGCGACTACACCTCCGAGGACATCAAGCTCTCGCTCGAGCGCTACATGGCCGGCGGTTCGCAGAAGGACGTCTACTCCGGCGTCACCGGCCTCGAGACGCCCGACGACAACACCGTCAAGATCACGCTGGGTGCGCCGAACAGCGACTTCCCGGCCTCCATCTCTTCGTGGTCCTTCATGTGGGTTAAGGAGCTCATCGAGGATGACGACCGTCTGCAGGAGCAGGCGATCGGTACCGGCCCCTTCATCCAGTCCGAGTGGACGAAGAAGGAGCGGTCCGTCTTCGACCGGCACCCGGACTACTTCGAGGACGGCAAGCCGTACGTCGACAAGGTGATCACCGTCGTCCAGAACGACCTGGCCACCCTGCGCGCCGGCTTCATCACCGACCAGTGGTTCGACTGGAACGCCCAGAACCAGGAAGACATGGAGTCGATGCAGAACCAGGCCGACGACGTCGTCGCCTGGCGGCTGCCGATCTCCCGCGGTGCCAACGTCAACGGCTGGCACTTCCAGATGACCAACCCGGTCTTCCAGGACGAGCGCGTCCGCCGCGCCATCAACCTGGCGTTCGACCGCAACGAGTTCGACCTGGCGCAGAACGCCGGCGACAACCAGAACCCCGAGGGCGCGTTCTCCAACCCGCCGATGCCGTGGGCGTTCCTCTACGACGAGCAGCCCACCCAGGCCGCGAACGGCCCGTGGTACCAGTTCGACCCCCAGCAGGCTGTTGACCTGCTGGCCGCGGCCGGCTACACGGCCGACAACCCGCTCAAGTGGGAGCACGTGACCTGGTACGACCGCCTGCCCTCGTCGCAGGTGATCATCCCGGGCATCAACGAGGTGCTGAACGGCATCGTCGACATCTCGTTCCGCGAAGTCGACAACCCGACGCAGGTGACCCTGCTCTCGGACCGCAACTTCGACGAGACCATCGGTATCGTCTGGGGTCCTCCGGGCTACGCCATGGACCAGTGGATCTACCCCTGGTACTACACGACCGGCGGTCTCAACTACAACGCCAAGGGCACGCCCGAACTCGACAAGCTGCTCGACGACCAGCGCGCGACGAGCAACCTCGAGGAGAAGAAGGCCATCTGGCAGCAGGTCTGGGACATCATCCACGACCAGGTGTGGGACTTCTGGTGGCCGGAGTCGAACGCTCGACGCAACTGGCACAACTACGTCCTCAACTACCGCGGTCACGGCCTGATGGGCCCGTTCACCTGCTACAACGCGCAGCAGGCCCGAGCCATCTGGCTCGACGATGGTGCGCCCAACGTCTCCCGCTAGGAGCGACACCGCTCGCAAGAGCGACTCTGCTCGATGAACCGACGAGCCCGGCAGTAATGCCGGGTTCGTTCGTTCGTACTCCACGCGCGTCATCGAGGCCCGCGCTCCACACCTGCTCGAAAGCCTGCCGTTGCCTACAATGCGGGGCGGCGGGGGGTACATGTGAGCAAGGCCACCACAGGCAACTACTTCGAGGACTTCGAGACCGGGCAGCGCCTCGAGCACGCCGTGCCTCGAACGCTCACCGAGGGCGACGCGAGCCTCTACATCGCGCTGACGGCCGACCGCTACCCACTCCACTGTGACGCGGAATTCGCGAGGAGCCTCGGCTTCCAGCGCGAGACCATCAACGACCTGCTCGTCTTCCACACCGTCTTCGGGAAGTCCGTGCCGGACGTCTCGCTCAATGCCGTCGCGAACCTCGGCTACGCCGACCTGCGCTTCGGTGTGCCGGTCTACCCCGGCGACACGCTCCGCGCCTCGAGCACCGTCCTGGGACGCCGTGAGTCGCGAGGCGGGGACACGGGCGTCGTCTGGGTGCGCACGACCGGCCTCAACCAGCGCGACGAAGAGGTGCTGACCTTCATCCGCTGGGTGCTGGTCAACAAGCGCGACACGTCCGAGAACACCGGCGTCGATGACCCACCCTCGACGCCCGAGGCCGTCGACTCCGGTGCCCTCGAGGTGCCAGACACCCTCGACCTCTCGCGCTTCTCCACCGAGGTGACGGGCGGCCGCGCCTGGTGGGAGGACTACGAGCCGGGCGAGCGCATCCACCACATCGAAGGCGTCGCCATCGAGGAGGCCGAGCAGCAGATGGCGGCCCGCCTCTACCAGAACACCGCGCGCGCGCATTTCAACGCGCATGCCCTCCAGGGCACGCGCTTCGGGCGTCGTGTCATCTACGGCGGCCACGTCATCTCGGTGGCGCGCGCACTGTCCTTCAATGGACTCGAGAACGCCGTGCGCGTCCTCGCGTTCAACGCGGGCACGCACTCGAACCCGACGTTCGCCGGCGACACGCTCTTCGCCTGGACCGATGTCATCGAGCGGATCGACCTCGGGCGGCCGGACGCCGGAGCGCTGCGCCTGCGCCTCGTCGGGGTGAAGAACGCCGAGCCTCACGTCGAGGACCAGCCGTTCAAGGTCGACGAGGACGGTCGCGAGCGTTATCACCCGAACGTCGTCCTCGACCTCGACTACACCGTCCTGATGCCTCGCGCGCGCTAGCGTCGAGGCGATTCGTCGACCCCAACCGCCCCCAGCCGCGAAGGAGCAACGATGTCCACCACCGCACGCACGCTCGTCGATGCCGCCCAGCGCGTCGTCGACGCCGCCCTGCGCCATCACGCTGCCGTCACGACCGGTGGCCGTGACGTCGACGAGCACCAGGTGCACACGGAGCGCCTCGCCTACCTCGCGACGCAGGTGCGCGCGGCCCACGAGCTGGTCGCCTACACGGAGCGGCTCATCGATCGCGGCACGCCCGACTCCATTGCGGAGTCGATGGCGCTCGTCTACGCGGCCGAGGCGACGCACGCGCTCCGCTCCTCCATCGAGGCGGCGTGGGGCGACTACGGTCTCGACGAGACGCTGTTCCTGACGCTGCACGCGCCCGAGGTGCGGGACGCAGTGCGCGCCGGCCTCGACGAGGCGTTCGTGCGCGGCATCGGCACCGAAGTCATCGCCACCCGAGGCGTCAACAACGTCGACCTCGAGGACGAGGTGGCGACGCTGACGCGCCAGACCGCGCGCGACTTCGCGAAGGTCGAGGTTGTGCCGATCGCACAGCAGATTCACCGCGAGGACCTCCTCGTCCCCGACAGCCTCCTCGACAAGTTCGCGGCCCAGGGCTTCTTCGGCTCCTCGATCCCCGAGGAGTACGGCGGCACCGGCATGGGTGACCTGCCGATGATCATCATCACCGAGGAGCTGTCGCAGGCCTCGCTGGCCGCCGCCGGTTCGCTCGCGACCCGCCCCGAGATCCTGTCGAAGGCCCTGCTTGCGGGCGGCACCGAGGAGCAGCGCCAGGAGTGGCTGCCTCGGATCGCCAGCGGTGAAGTGCTCGTGGCGGTCGCCGTCACCGAGCCGGACACCGGCTCGGACGTCGCCGGCCTGCAGACGCGGGCCGAGCCGGCCGAGTACGAGGGTCGACGCGGCTGGCGGATCAACGGCGCGAAGGCGTGGAGCACGTTCTCCGGGCGTGCGAACGTCCTCGCACTGCTCGCCCGCACCGACCCGGACCCTGCGAAGGGCAACCGAGGCCTCTCGCTCTTCATCGTCCCCAAGGCCTCGTTCGACGGCCACCAGTGGCGGCACGAGCAGCCCGAGGGCGGAGTGATCTCCGGCACAGCGAACCCCACGCCCGGCTACCGAGGCATGCACTCCTTCACCCTCGCCATCGAGGACTATTTCGTGGACCACGACAACCTCGTCGGTGGCGACGAGGGCGTCGGCCAGGGCTTCTTCCTCCAGATGGGCGGGTTCGCGGCCGGGCGTCTTCAGACCGGCGGTCGCGCCTGTGGCGTCGCGCAGGCGGCGCTGGAGAAGGCCTGCCAGTACGTCACCCAGCGCTCTCAGTTCGGGCGCACGCTGGACGAGTACCAGCTCACGCAGCACCGTATCGGCATGATGGCATCGAGGATCGCGGCGGCGCGCCACCTCACGTACGCCTCCGCGCGCGAGTTCGACACGAGGGCGGTCGAGCCCTCGATGGCGAAGCTCCTCGCATGCGACGTCGCGGTCCAGGCGACCCAGGAGGCGCAGCAGCTGCACGGCGGTTGGGGCTACTCCGAGGAGGACCCGATCGCCCGATACACCGTCGATGCGCTCGTGCTCCCGATTTTCGAGGGCGTGAAGCCCATCCTCGAGCTCCGCGTCATCGGCCGCTCCCTGCTCGCCGCCGCGGCGAAGGAGTAGCCCGCCGGGAGGCCCCATGACCACGTTCGACGAGGCACGCCGCGACGCGTTTGTGGAGCGGTTGTTCATGAACACCCTCGGCGCGATGGAGTCGCTCGCCTGCTACCTCGGCGATCGCCTCGGCCTCTACGCCGCGCTCAACGAGGGCGGGCCGGCCACCCCGGCCGAGCTCGCCGCGCGCGCCGGTATCCACGAGCGCTACGCGCGCGAGTGGCTCGAGCAGCAGGCCGTCGGCGGCTACCTCGAGGTCGAGACGCCCTCCGATGACCCGAGTGCGAGGCGCTACCGCCTGCCGCCCGAGCACGCCGAGCCGCTGCTCCACGAGTCGAGCCTCAACTACTTCTCGCCCTTCACCCGCATGACGGTGAGCACCACCCGTCCCCTTAATGCGCTCCTCGAGGCGTATCGCACCGGCGGAGGCGTGGGCTGGGCCGACTTCGGTGCCGATGCCCGTGAGGGGCAGGCGGCGGCCAACCGCCCCGTCTTCGAGCAGTTGCTCGTGAACGAGTGGATGGACGCCGTCCCCGACCTGCGCGACCGCCTCGATGGCGGGCCGAGCCGGATCGCCGACATCGCCTTCGGTGGCGGCTGGTCCTCGATCGCGATGGCCGAGCGCTTCCCGCAGGCGCAGGTCGACGGCTACGACATCGATGCCGACTCAGTGGAGCTCGCCACGCGCCACGCCCAGGAGGCCGGCGTGGCCGATCGCGTCCACTTCCACCACCAGGACGCCAGCGCCCCCGATCTCGCTGGCCAGTTCGACCTCGTCATGGTCTTCGAGGCCATTCACGACATGCCGAGGCCCGTCGAAGTCCTCGCGAACATGCGCCGGCTCGCCGGACCGGAGGGCACCGTCCTCGTGATGGACGAGAACGTCGCCGAACAATTCGAGGCGCCGGGTTCCGAGGTCGACCGGCTCTTCTACGGCTTCAGCATCTTCATGTGCCTGCCGGACGGGATGAACCACCAGCCCTCGGCGGCGACCGGCACCGTGATGCGGCCCGACACCCTGCGGCGCTACGCGACCGAGGCGGGCTTCAGCAGCGTCGAGATCCTGCCCGTCGAGCACGACTTCTTCCGCCTCTACCGGCTGCACCAGTAGCGAGCGCACCTCGATGGCCGAGCTGCCAACCTTCGCCGAGGGCCACGAGCACACCGAGGACTGCGCCCTCCTCTATCGCGAGTGGAAGCGCTACCACGTCGCCGTGATGGACACCTCGGGCCGCTTCGGCCGCACCGAGGTCCTCGAGGCCGTGCGCGAGCGCGACAAGTTCGAGCACCAGCTGCGCCTGCTCGGCTGCTCCGGCGAGGCCCTGCGCCGCATCGAGCGCGACGCCGAGATCGCCGAGCACGGGCACCCGCTCATCGGCTGAGGTCCGCGCTCTCCAGGTCTGCGCACGTTCGGGACCTTCGTCGCCCGCGCGAACATCGCGCGCCACTCGGGCGCCGGGCCTTCTGCGGGGATGATCAGCCGAAGCCGGAGGTCCCGCCATGCATGCACTCGTCGTCTACGAATCGATGTTCGGCAACACGCGCGACGTCGCCCTCGCCATCGCCGAGGGGCTGTCGAGCCGCTTCGACGTCGAGAGCGTCGAGGTCGGGCAAGCCCCCGTGAACCTCGATGGCGTCGACCTCCTCGTGGCCGGCGCGCCGACGCACGCCTTCGGCATGAGCCGCGCGAAGAGCCGCCTCGATGCCGCGAAGCAGGCGCCCGAGGGACTCGTGTCGGCGGGCATCGGCCTCCGCGAGTGGTTCGACCGCCTCGAGGCCGGGCAGGACCCGCCCGCCGGGGCCGCCTTCGACACCATCCTCGCGAAGCCCGGCTTCCTGAAGCTCTTCGCGTGGTGCGCGCGCGGCATCGAGAAGCGTATGCGCCGTCGAGGCATGCTCCTCGCGAGGCGCGGCCAGCATTTCAAGGTGACTGCGACGAAGGGCCCGCTCGCCGAGGGGGAGCTCGAGCGCGCCCGCGCCTGGGGCGAGCAGCTCGCGCGCTCCGCCGAGCTCGGCACCGCGGGCGCCGCCGCCGGCTGAGCCCTCGCGAGGTGCCCACGGGCATCGGGGAATCCCCCGTGCAGGCCGGCGACTGAGGGCGCACACTCGTCATGACGATGCGCATGACTGGAGTGCGTCATGTTCTGTACCGCCTGCGGCACCGAGCTTCCCGAGGACGCCGCCTTCTGCTCGAGCTGCGGCCGTGCCGTGGCGACGAGGCAGCCAGATTCGCGTCCCGCGTGGAGCGGCGACGCCGGGCCGGGGCCGAGCTGGGCCGGGCACGCACCGCCGACTTCGGGCGCCGTTCCCCCGAGCCTCGGAGCGCCGGGGTCCGCGGCGCCGACGCTCGTCGCGGCGCAGCCATGGTCTGTCGGTCGCATGATCACCATCGCCGACACGCGCTACGAGCTGGCCGGGTTCTGGGTCCGCGTCGGCGCGCTGCTCGTGGACTGGATCGTCCAGGCCATCGTGGCGTTCGCCATCTTCTTCGTTATCGGCCTGGCGTTCACGGACTGGGATCAGGTGGACGCGGGCGCGAGTTCGGACGAAACACTGGGGGTTGCCGGAGCGATCGGATGGCTGCTCTACATCCTCTTCAGCGTCAGCTACTACTGGTGGGGGTACGCGCGAGGCGCGACGCCCGGGAAGCAGGCCCTCGGTCTGCGGATCATCCGCGGCGACGGTTCGAACCCCGGCATCGGTGCCGGTTTCGCTCGCCTCATTGGGACCTGGGTGAGTGGCGTCGCGGTCGGGCTCGGCTACCTATGGGTGGCGTGGGACGCGAAGAAACAGGCCTGGCACGACAAGATGGCCGACACCTACGTTGTCCGAGGCGGCTGAGCTACCCCTTCATCTCGCACCAGGCGCGCACCATCGAGGCGAGCTCGCCCTCGAGGCACAAGACGGCATCGAGGTCGGGGAAGCGCATGTAGCGGGCAACCTTCTCGCCACCCTCGAGGTGGGGGAAGTCGCCCGGGATCGATGCGCCGGTGTGGAACATCAGGCTGACGTGGCTCTTCGCGCGGGGGTTGATGCTCGCGAGGTTGCCCCGGTACTCGAACGTCGGCGACTTCCACTTGATGGACTCGGTCATGCGCGTATCCGCTTCGAGGATGGCACGGCGCACCGCCAGCATCACGTCCTTGAGCGGGTGATCGAGCGCCTCGAAGTAGGCATCGACCTCGGAAGCGGGCATCGCGGCCTCCTCGCACGCGTGGTGTGCCGAGGAGGGTACCAGCGCTCGAGGCGCCTCGATGCGACTGGCTACGCGACGTAACGACGAGCGAAGGCGGCCGGTCGAGGGCTAGAGCGCCTCGCCCGAGTACAGGCGCATCACCGTCACCTGCTCGCCCGCGGCATCGAGGCAGAGGCGACATAGCGTGCACTCGTCGAGGTTCTCCTCGACCGTTCCCACGCGGCCGCCGTCGTCGAGCCTGAAGATGTCGACGGGGCACACCTCGACGAGCTGCTGCTTGAGTTCGTCGTTCGACTGGACGGCGTCGGCGATCTCGACGCTGATGAACATCGCCATCGGGCAGGGCCCCCTTCGACGCCGGACGCTCGAGGTGCCTCGATGCGTGCCGCTGCGTAGGTTTGGTTCTCGATCCTCGCTCGCGCGGCTGGCTAGCCGATGCGCTCCTTCAGGATGCGCGGGATGTCCTCGATCCGCTCGGCGACGCCGATGCCGGCCGCCTCCATGCGCGCGATCTTGTCCGCGGTGGTGTCGGCCTTGCCCTCGACGATGGTGCCGGCGTGGCCGAAGCGCATGCCGGGCATCTCGTCCATGAAGCGGCCGGCCATGAACGCCACCACCGGCAGCTTCGAGCCGCTCGCGGCCATGTAGTCGGCCAGCTCGGCCTCGGCGCGGCCGCCCGGCTCGCTGTAGATGGCGATGCCCTTCGTGTCGGGGTCCGCCTCGAACAGCGGCATCAGCTCGGCGTAGGTCGAGCCGATGATGGCGTCGCCGCCGATCGAGACCGCCGTCGAGATACCAAGGCCCGCCTCGGACAGCGAGTTCGCGATCTCGACGGTCATGCCGCCCGACCTCGACATCACGCCGATCGAGCCCGGCACGAACGCCCGCTTCGTCGACTCGGCCGCGCCGCCGACCCCGCCGACGCGCGACTTGCCGGGCGAGATCACGCCGAGACAGTTCGGGCCGATGATGCGTGTGCCGTGCATCTGCGCGTACTCGACGAACTGCGCCACCTGCTTTCGCGGGATGCGCTCCGTCACGATGATCACGAGCTTGATGCCCGCCTCGATCGCCTCGAGGACGGCATCGGCGGCGAAGCCCGGCGGCACCGCCACCACCGAGGCGTCCACGCGCTCGCGCTCGGTGAAGGCGCGCACCGTGTCCTCGACGGGGGCGCCGTGCACGTTGCGGCCCTTGCGCCCCGGCGTCACGCCGCCGATGAGCTTCGAGCCGTAGTCCAGCACCTCGCGGGCCATCGTCACGGCCTCGCGGCCGGTGATGCCCTGGATGATGAAGGTCGTGTTCTCGTCGACGAGGATGGACATCGCCCGCGCCCTCCTACTTCGCCAGCTTGGCGACGGCGCGACGCGCCGCCTCGTGCATCGAGACCGAGCGATCGACGTACTCGACGCCGTACTTCTCGAGGATGGCGAAGCCCTCCTCCTCCCACGAGCCCGGGATGCGGAAGATCGCGATCTTGTCCGCCGGGTCGTGGCCCGCGTCGATGCACCCCTTCACGACGCCTCGCGCCATGATGTCGACGCGCGTGTTCGAGACGACGTTCATCATGACGGCGATCTTCTCGACGCCCGGCTTCGACAGCACGAGCTTCGTCAGCTCCGCCGCCTTCCACACCGAGGGGTTGCCGCCGATCTCGCAGTAGTTCGCCGGGTTGCCGCCCACCGAGCGCACCGCGTCGAAGAGCGTCAGCGAGCCACCACCCGCCCCGATGATGAGCCCGAGGTTGCCCCCGAACTCCACGAGGTTGCCGGCGACGCCGCGCGTGTCCTTGTCGTTGATGATGGCGGCCGCGATCTCGAACTCCGTGGGCGGGCGCGCCATGCGCGTGTCCTCGTCCGGGATCTCGAGGCCCTTGAGCAGCGCCGCGTGCGCGCCGCGCGCCTCCTGCTCCATGTCCATGTGCGAGTCCAGCACGACGAAGGAGCCATCCTCGAGGCGGCCGATCGGGTTCACCTCGGCCAGCGTCATGTCGTACTCGAGGAAGGTGCGCGCCAGCGCGGCGACGATGCGCGAGAGCGCGTTCAACTCGCCGCCCGTGACTCCGACGCCCGAGACCGCCACCTTCGCGATGTAGTCCGAGAACGGCACCAGCGAGGAGAAGTGCGTCCGCGAGAGGTGCTCCGGGTGCGTCTCCGCCACCTCTTCGATGTCGATGCCGCCCATGTCGCTGAAGATGATGACCGGGCGCTTCGCGCGGCCGTCCCACGTGACAGCGGCGAAGTACTCCTGCGCCACCGCGCGCCGCTCCTCCACGAGGACGCCGACGGGCTGCAGGTTGTTGATGGTGATCCCGAGGATCTCGGCCGCGGCCGCCTTCGCCTCGGCGGGGGTGTCGGCGAACTTCACGCCGCCGGCCTTCATGCGGCCGCCGGAGAGCACCTGCGACTTGAGGACGACGCTGCCGAGGTCCTGTGCGGCGGCCTCGGCCTCCTCGGGGGTGCGGGCCATGACGCTCTTGGGGAGCGGCACGCGCGCGCGACGCAGGATCTCCTTCGCCTCGAACTCGAAGAAGCGCATGTGGCACCTCGGTCCAGCGAGCGCGCCTCGAGGCGCCGCCCGACATCGATGTGGCTACGGTCGATGCAGATTCGCCGCGCCCGGGACGCTATCGAGGCGCGCGGGGAGCGTCAACGGGCTCGGCCACGATGCCCTACAAGATCGTGGGATGTAGCGCGAGCCAATGGTTCACAACGAAACTCCTGACCAACGAGGCCACTGGAGCCAGTGCCTGAATCGGGACTGCCATGCGCGACCGGATCCGAACCGCAACGGCCCGACTGCGCGAAAGGGTTGGAGCTGGCCCGAGGTCCGACTACCCAGCGCTTCGGGACGAGGCCGAGGCGCTACTGCAGCGGTTCATGGAGGGCGGCCTCGTCCTCGGTGCACATTGGTGGTCGTCGTTGGTCGTCGTCATCATCCCGGCGTCGCCATTCGACGCGGAGCGGGACGCGTACCTCACTGTCGAGAGTGGTTGGTCGGGATTCGACCGTTCCGGTGGCGAAGTGGCGCGGGTCGAGGCGGCTCGAATCCACGAACCAACCTCGGTCGGGTACCTCGCCGCCTTCCTCGCCGAATTCGGGCGCTCTCCGATCCGGAGCGCGAGCCTCGGCGCTTCGCGACCGGACCTCACGATCGAGTTCGAGACCGGCGCTCGACTTAGGTTCGACGGCCACGACGAGAAGTACGAGTCATGGAATGTGGAGCACCCAGGCGTGTTCGTCGTGGCGACCCCTGGTGACAATGTCTCGTTCTTCGACGGGACGAGCGGCTAGCTCCCGCCCACGCTGCCCCCAAACCCTACGGCAGCAGCCGCCCCACTCCGTCCGCGAGGGCACGCCCGAGGTAGTTCATCCCGCTGAGGGTCGGGTGCGCGATCGTCGAGGCGCCCGGGGCCTTGAACATCGACTGGTCGAAGCGGGCGATCCAGTTGTCGTTCGCGCACATGCCGTGCTGTCTCGAGCCCGCGTTGGTCGCGACGAAGGTCCAGCCGTGGCGGGTCGCGGCCTCCCTGATCTCGCCGTTCACCGTGTCGAAGACGTTCGAGGCGAACTCGAGCTCGGCGGCGCTGAAGCCGGGAAGGCTGCGCGCCGATGCGTTGCCTGAGCTCTCCGGGATGCCGGGCGGGCACATGCCGCCGCCGCTGCCGTGGACGACGTCGATGTACTCCCACACCACCACGTGCTCGGGCGCGACGCGGTCCTTGAAGCGGTCCTCGATCTCAGCCGCCGCACAGTCGAATCGCGTCGCGAGGCCGGCCCGGTGGAGGTCTTCGGCGCTGTACTTCGAGGCGCACAGGTCGCGCGGCACGGTGCCGGCGAGGAGCTCCTCGAACCAGGCACGCGCGCTGGTGTCGATGGGCGCATCGGCCATCACTCCGGACTCCTTGAGGTCCGCGATCGCATCGTTGTAGAGGCCCGCGCAGACGTCGCCGACGTTGAGGTCCTGCAGCAGCAGGCTGAACTCGGCGATCGTGGCGGAGCCGGTGCAGAAGGCGCTCATCGTCCCGCTCACGTTCGAGGGCGGCGCGAGGCTCCCGCACTCCTTCTGCCGGACGCAGAGGTCGCCGAGGATGGTGTTCAGCTGCACGTCGTTGCCGCCGAAGCCCATGAGCAGGAGGTCCACGGTGCGGTCGCCGGTGACGGCCGCGGCCAAGCCGAGCTGGTCGTTCTCGCCGATGAGATCGGTCACCTGGGCACCCGAGCACGAGAGGTGCACGAGCGTCACCGAGGTGCGCGGGTCCGCGTCCTCGATGCGGCGGGCGGCCTGCGCCGGTCCAGCCTTCGCCGAACGCGCGCAGTCGTCGTGCTGGTACGCACCTGCAGAGACGCCCTCGGCGAGTCGACGCGCCTCGTTCGCCGCCTCGAGGGCGTTGACCGCTTCTGTGGCGGCGCGGCGCGCGTTCGCCTCTGCCGCGACGGCACGGTCGCGCGCGCGCCTTGCGTCGCTGAGCGCGTCATCGATGCGGTCGTCGAGCTTCGTCAGGTCTTCGATGAAGGCCACCCCGAGGTCGCCGAGCGCAGCGAGGCATTTCGTCAGCCCGCTGACCTTCACCACGCGCCTTCCGAGGAACGTCGTGTAGCAGTCGTCGTATGCGTCGTCGACCGCCTTGTCGGCCTCATCGAAGATGATCGTGGCATCTCGCGCGGCCCGCACTGCGTCATCGAGGGCGCGCTGGGCACGCTGCTGCGCCGCCTGCGCATCAAGCCAGTCGCCGACCGCCCGAATCCAGGCGTCGTACGCGTCGCTGTCACCCGGGATGTCCGCCGCGCCGGTACCGACTGTCCACGAGTCACCGACGACAACGATGAGGATGTCGTCCACCTCGATCGTCCGAGTCGTGGGGCCGGCCACGAGCTCCCCGCCCGCCTCCGCCGAGATCGTGACCTCGTGTGTGCCCTCGGCGAGCTCGAGGCTCATCGTGCAGTCGGCCCCCTCGAGGTCCTCGCCATCGACGCGCCACCCGATGCGATCGGCGCCCTCGGCGGCTCCGTCGCACGCATCGAGAGTAACGGTGAAGCCATTTGGATCGATCTCGTAGCAGCCGCCATCGTCGCCGTGGTTGGGCCGGGTGAAGATCGCGCCGCCGCCGTTGCACGCGTAGTCGATGAAGCCGTCGCCGTTGTGGTCGACGCCGTAGCGGGGCGCCATCGACCAGTCGAGCGCGAGGTCGGGGAGGGGCGTCGGCTCCTCGGTCGGCGTCGAGGTTGGGGTGGCCGTCCCGCCGTTGTTGCCGCCGTCCGGGGTCGCCGTGGCGGTGCTCGTGGCGCCGTCCGAGGGGGTGCCCCCGCCGTCACCGCTCGAGGCCGTGGTCGTCGTCGAGGCCTCGGTCGTGGCGCTCGCGGCGCCGTCGTCGTCGCCACCGCAGCCGGTCGCGAGCAGGGCGACCAGCACGAGCGCAGCCAGCAGCCAGCGCGAGGCGCCGTGGTCGTTCACTTGCGGCCCCCTGCCAGGGTTGGAGTGGGGCCACCGGCGTCCGGCCGTCACCCGATGCAGTGCAGAATGGACGCACTCTGCCGCCGCTCGAGGCTGGGCGTC